>NZ_JAKRNT010000001.1 GCF_022346605.1 Sporosarcina sp. ACRSL | reverse complement strand
CTTCTGGATAACTAACTCTAGTTCCCACAGAAAAAACACCTCCACGTTGATGTATTAAGGTTCAATACCCGTTTTTCAACGTAAGGTGTTTTTATTTGTCTCATTTTCTTATGTCAGTGCAGAGGTTTTTTCAATGGCGTTTTTTAGGTTGAAGTATTTTACAAGCATCCCAATGCGCCATGGGACAATCATGGCGAATGCGAGAATCCAGAACATGCCGCCAAGCTCACCGACATTGATTGAGCTGCTTAATATCAATTTTGCAACAAAACGTACAATGAGTAACCCGAAAAGGATGAGTAGGAATGCTTTCGACTTTTTTACGTAGAGTTTATCATCCTTTTCTTCAAAGTTCGTCGTTTTAATTAAGACAATCGAAAAAAGCAGTCCGACGAAAATCGATTCAATGACTTGCGGCCATGGCACTCGAAACTCTTCAAATAAAAACATAAGCGCCCCTGTCGACATGAACAGCGGCGGCAATATGATTTTTTTCGGTGATATCGGCCTTTTCGCAGCTTTTGTGCGGACGATGAATGCAAGTGTACCCATAAATAGAAATAATAATGTTGAGCCGACGATTAAATAGATAGAGGGGATTTCATTAAAAATAAAATCAATGATTTCTTGAAGTTTATACATGCTCGTCCCCCCACTCCACCAATTCATCCATCCGATATTTCAACTGTTCCATCTGAACGAATCTGGCAAATCTTGCTGTTTCCTTTCCTTGTCGAAATAGAAGTACGACAGGAGCGGTGAATAAAGAAAGCTGTCCCGCCATTTCAGGGATTTGTGCCACATTCACCTTATAAAAAGGGAATGGATAGTCCTCTTGAAGACTCGCAACTTGCGGATAAAGCCCTTCACAGACGGAGCAATGATCTGTTTTCACAAACAATAATAGCCGTGGCTCACTCGCCAATATGTTGAGCCATTGTTCAAAGGATGCTATCTCTTTCATCGGCAGTTCCTCCACTTCACAATAAATTACGCCTCCTAGCAATGCTAAGAGGCTCTAGTGTTGATGATTATTAAAACCCTTGGAAATCACCGAAAATTGGGCTAAGCAAACTTGTTAAAAATACGATACCGTCAAAGAACAGCAAAATACCGAATGCAATCATGATATAGCCTCCAATTTTCATGATCAGGTTGCTGTTTCTGCGGATCCATCCAAGTCGTGTAATGAAAAACGACAAGACGAAAAATGGGATTGCGAAGCCGAGTACATACAACATCATATACAGCATACTGGAACTCGGGTTTGCAGCTGCTAGGCCAATAATAGCCCCGATGATTGGTCCCATACAAGGTTGCCATCCGGCAGAAAACGCTAGGCCGATCAAAGCCGTCCCTAAATAGCCGGAAGGACGATTTTTGAATTGCAATCGATGGTCTTTCATTAGAAACTTCGGTGTAAACAACCCGACGACCATCAGTCCGAATAATACGATGAAAATAGCTCCGATTTGTCTAAGCAAGTCTTTGTACTGAACGAAGAAGTTGCCGACAAATGATGTACTGAAGCCTAAAAAGACGAATACGACCGAAAATCCGAGTAAAAAGAATATCGTATGTAGCATGCCATTTCGGTTCATCCGTTTTGAATCCGATTTCAAGTCTTCTATCGACATGCCGGTAATGTATGATATAAATGCCGGATACAATGGCAGGACACAAGGCGAAATGAAACTGAGAAACCCTGCGCCGAATGCTAGAAATATATTTAAATCAGTTGCCATCATTCTCTCCCCTTCTCTCTTCTCCACCCATCGTATCAAATCCCAAGCCGAAATTCGCCTATTTTAACTGTGAACAGTTTTTGAACAATGAAAAGGAGGGTGCGATTAGCCACTCGGAGCTAGTTAAAACGAAAAAACGGTTCGCCGTTGATGGCGAACCGATCGGTTACATGGCGTCTTCCATGAGACCGTTTTGTAGTTGGTACATCATATAATAAAGCCCTTTTTGTGCGAGAAGTTGCTGATGGTTTCCGCGTTCGACGATTTCTCCTTGGTGAAGGACGAGGATGAGCTCCGCATCCTGAATCGTGCTCAACCGGTGGGCGATAGCAATTGTCGTACGGCCCTTTCGCATTTTTTCCAAGCTCGCTTGGATGGCCACTTCCGTTTCTGTATCGATGTTCGCAGTAGCTTCGTCCAGTACGAGGATTTTCGGGTTCGTAGCGATTGTCCGAGCGAACGCGACGAGCTGACGCTGCCCACTTGAGAACGTCGATCCCCGTTCTGTCACTTTCTGTGAATATTTATCTGGAAGTTTCTCTATGAATTCATTCGCCTGCACAAATTCCGCCGCAGCTCGAACTTCTTCTGAGGACATCTCTTTATTATGCAAACGGATATTGCTCTCGATATCCCCATAGAACAAGAACGGATCTTGCAGAACGAGTCCAATTTTTTTCCTTAATTCTGCTTTTGGCAAGTCTTTTAACGAGACTCCGTCAATGAGGATTTCCCCTTGGTCGTACTCATAGAACCTCATGAGCAGGTTGATGATGGAGCTTTTTCCGCTTCCTGTATGACCGACTAATGCAACAGTTTCGCCGGCGTTTGCTGTGAATGAAATGTTCTTTAACACATCATTTTTACCATCGTAGGAAAATGTCACATTACGGAATTCGATTGTGCCTTCCTGGATTTCCTTATGCTTCGTTTCTTGTTGCGCAGGCTCCATATCCGGATCGTCCATCAATTTGAACACACGCGATGCAGAAACGAGCGCCTGTTGGAAGATGGACATCCGCTGCATTACTTGCTGGACAGGTTGGAACAGACGGCCAATGAGCGTCGTGAATGCATAGATGACCCCGACTTCGACTGCACTATCCAATGACATGAATCCGAAATAGCCAAGGACTAAGACGATGGCAAATGCATACAGCAAGTCGATGAATGGCCCTAACAGCACACTATCGAATTTGATGTTACGCATTCCCGCGCGATAATGTCCTTCATTAATATCATCGAACTCACTTGACAATCTATCTTCTTGCCGGAAGGCTTGGATCATGCCCATACCTGATAACGACTCGGCAATTTTGGCATTCAATTGGCTCAACCGCTCCCGGATGTCCTGATAGAAATCAGCACTGTATCTCCGGTAGACGATGATAATTGCCAAGAATAACGGCAAGAGTACCAATGATACAATCGAAAGTTTTACGTCAAGTGAAAAGAGTGCAATATAGACACCGATAATGACGAAAATCGCTTGCAAGAAAGTAACGACGACACTGACAAACATTTCCTTTATCGATTCCGTATCATTCGTCACACGCGACACTATGCTTCCTGCCGGTGTCCTGTCAAAATAGCGCATTCCGAGTCCTTGGACCTTTGTGAACACATCAATCCTCATTTGTTGAATAACCTTCAAGGCAATGTCCTGAAAACGGAGTAGTTGAAAATATGACACAACGACAATGAAAATCTGGAGCCCGATGTATACGAGCGCAAGAGTCATCACTTCGTTTCTCGGGAAGTGAAGCGGCGTCAAGTAATTATCGATGAACGATTGGATGATGAGCGGCCCGACGATGCTTCCCGTTATCGTCAAGACAAGGAAGAACAATGCGATTGAAATGCTTACTTTATGCGGGAGCGCATAACGCATCAGTCGCTTGAATACGATCCATTGGTCCTTCGCTGTCAATTTGGGTTGTTTTTCCATCTGCATCACTCTTCCCCTCCTTGCTCGACGAGCACTTCCAATTGCTGCAAGTCGTACATTTCTTTATATCTTCCGTCCAATGCGAGCAATTCTTCATGTGTACCCGCTTCGACAATTGTCCCTTCATGCATAACGATGATTTTATGGGCATGCTGAATCGCACTTAGACGGTGTGATGTGATGATCGTCGTTTCCCCTGTTCGGGTCTGTTTCAGCGATTCGAGAATCGCTTCTTCGGTTTTGGCATCGACTGCTGATAACGAATCGTCCAAAATGAGCAATTCAGGTTGCATAATAAGAGCACGTGCAATCGATACCCGTTGCTTTTGGCCTCCGGACAATGAAACGCCACGCTCCCCTACAACTGTTTCATAACCTTCCGCAAATCCTGTAATGTCATCGTGGATATGGGCAAGCTGCGCTGCTTCGTAAATTTTCTCCCGATCGATTTTCGGATTCGTGAACGCGATATTTTCCGCGATCGTCGTCGAGAAGAGGAAGTGGTCCTGCGGCACGTAGCCAATTGACTCCCGTAAACGCTGTTGCTTGTATTGCTTGATCGGATGCCCGCCATAGACGATGCTTCCTTTATATCCTTCAAATTCTCTCAACAGCAATTTCAAGATAGCTGTTTTTCCGGAGCCAGTCTTTCCGACAATTCCCAGTGTCTCCCCGCGTTTCAATGTGAAGTGAACGTTATGAAGCGCCGGACTTTCATCGTCAGGGAATTTGAATTCATCGATATCGAAGTGAAGATCGCCTTCCGGACGTCGATCAATTGCTCCTGTAACGTCTTTAATATCAGGAGTGATGGACAACAATTCTGTAATCCGGCTGTACGACGCATTTCCGCGTTCCACGATGTTGAACAGGAACCCGAAAGCGAGCATTGGCCATACAAGCAATCCTAGGTATGTACTGAACGCCACCATGTCTCCGATGGACATATCCCCCGCAATGATGAATTTCGTACCGAAATAGAAAGATAGAATATAAGATACCGCAAAGATACCTGTAATGGTCGGATCAAAAAGAGCATCCACTTTCGCAACCCTCATATTTTTTGCGACGACATCCGTCGATAAATCCGTGAAATCTTCAATATCTTCTTTCTGCTGTCCAAATGTTTTAATTACCTTGATTCCAGAAATGCTTTCCTGTGTCTTATCATTCAGATTGGAGAACGCTTCTTGCGCAAAGCGGAAACGGCGGCGCAGCAATCTCCCATAATAGCTCGTCAGGAAAATCATGAATGGAAACGGAATTAGCGCAATGATTGTCAATTTCCAGTTGATCGTCAACGCCATCGTCAAAATGACGAAGCCTCCCGTGGAAATGGAGTCAACCAGTGTCAAAATTCCCATACCTGCCGTTTGTTGCACGGCATTAATGTCATTTGTCGCGTGGGCCATCAAATCCCCGACCCGTCTTTTTTGATAAAAAGAAGGTGACATCCTTGTAAAGTGATTGAATAATTTTTCACGCATTGTCCGTGATAAAAGAACTGCGGAACCGAAAATCATGACGCGCCAAAAATAGCGTGACACGTACATGAGAATTCCGGCAACTGCCAAGATGACGAGCCATTTTGTCAGTTCGGAAGCTGTTAATGTGGCTTCCGTAATATCGTCGACGATCAAGCCGATGATTTTCGGAGGAAGCAATTGCAATATGGAAACGAACATAAGCGCTGCGATACCGAGTCCATATTGTTTCTTCCTTTGTTTGAAAAACCAGCCAAGCTGCAGTAAGACTTTCACAGTATTCCCCCTCTTTTCTCTATCCTTGAATAGTCTACCAAAAGTCTGAACAATAGAAAAGGTACGAAACTTAAATTATTCGGTTTCTGAAATACTTTTTAGGTGGACAAATGGGATACGGTGTGTTTCACCTTTTTCGGAAACGAGATGAAGGGTCCCTTCCAAGGCATCAATTTTTTTGATGTATCCTTTGCCTTCTGCTACTTTTGCGTCGTTCCAGTACTGTACAGATAGTTGTAATTTCCTTTCCGCTGCTTCGTGGATTTGATAGTTCCATTGTTCAAGTTGCTGTTCGTCGGGCTGTTGTCTTATTTGCAGTCCGTCTTCCTTTTGCCATTCCCGCAGTTGTTCGACATGCTCCGGCAACATCATCGCCGTCCATTTAATTCGTCCTCGGTCACGAATCATCAGATCATCTCCCTTTACGAAATTGTTGATTTCCGCTCCAGGCGGACGCTTTCCGCGGGCGAGCGGTGAGCCTCCTCAGTCGCTTCGCTCCCTCCGGGGTCTCCCCTGTCTCGCTTTCCCGCTGGAGTCGCCGCCTTCCGCTCCAATCAACGGAGCTTACTATAACATCTATTTGTAATGTCCCCCAATCAACTTTGACCGATGGACGGCAGTTCCGGCGTCCGTGTAGGAGACTGCGCGTAGTATAGCTGTGGAGCCGTACTTTTTGCGTAATGAATCCATCGCCTCCCCGAGCTGGCGGTTGCGCCATTTGTGCTGATCGAAAAGGCTGAGCTGCATCGCATATTCATTTTCTAAATTTGCGAGACTGATGGCGATACGGCGTACGGGGCGACCGTCGTGGAATTCGTCGAGAAGCTTTGTGCAAAGCCTGTAAATGGTCATCGTGTCATTTGTTGCTTCGTGCATTGAACGTGAACGTCCGAAGCCTCCTCCGAGCGAGTTTTTTGAATACCCGATGGACAGATGGACTGTCCGTCCCGCCTTTCGCGCTTCCCTCGCCCGCAAGGCGACGTCTTCACACATTTCAAGGATGACGGCAAGGATGTCTTCCCGCTTCGTGTAATCGCGATACAAGATTTGCCCTTTTCCGTAGCTGATCTGGCCTTCGACGAGAGGCGCTCCGAGGTCGGACAAGTCGATGCCATGCGCATGATGGTACAATTGGTTTCCCATGACGCCGAATTTCGTTTCAAGCCGTTCGAGAGGTGTGCGGGCTAAATCGCCTACTGAGAAGATCCCCATGTTGTTCAGCGTCCTTTCAAGCCGGCTGCCGATGCCCCACATGCGGCTGAGCGGCGCTACCGGCCATAGCCTCTTTGGCACGTCTTCATACGTCCAGCGAGCGAAGCCGGTCTTCTTTGCATCCAAGTCGAGGGCGAGTTTTGACATCAGCATATTCGGACCCATGCCACATGCCGATCTTAGTTGAAATTGGTCGACGAGTTCATCCTGTATCCGTTTAACTGTCTCTTCGGGATTGCCCCATAATCGCTCCGTCCCTCCTAAGTCAATGAAGCTTTCATCGACGGAATAGACATGGATTGCCTCCTTCGGCACATAGCGGTTCAAATGGCGCGCGATTTCCATTGAAACATCGATATAAAACTGCATTTTCGGTTCAATGAGCCGTATGGATGGGTCATCGGGAATTTCATATAGCCGCATTCCCGTCTGCACGCCGAATTCCTTTTTCAAGGCAGGAGAAGCGGCGAGGACGATGCCTCCTTTTCGCTCTTTATTGCCGATAATGGCGATAGGTGTATCCATGACATCGAGCCCTTCGATTGCGGCCGCGCAGCTAGCGTAAAAACTCCGCATATCGAGGCATACGATTTTCCGATCCGGTAAATTTTCGTACATACGCATTCCCTCCTGTAAAGAACACTTGTTCTATATAGTATACCCGGAACAAATGTTCATATTCAATGGTTCTTATTGTTAATTAAAAAGCGGAGGGTAGCCGAAATAGCCTGTACAAACGCAAAAAAGCATCCGTCCTATTGGATAGATGCCTCAGAGTGTAGACAAAGTAGGTCTTTGACTTTGTCTACACTCATTAAAGGGAAAAACTGATAAGTCGAGATTTCCTTCAGCCTGATTGAAAACGCTTGTCAAGGAAGACAACCTAAGATCGCCACGTCCTGTGGCAACGGTTGCATGACTCGCCTCCTGCGAGCCCGCGCGAAGTGGAGCGAAGACGCGAATAGAACTTAAGTTCATGAGCGGACGAGCGACACGAGCAACAACGGATGCGAGCGTTTGTCAACAGGCTGAGGCATCCATCCTATTGGATAGATGCCTCTTCATTTCACTCTATTGCCGTATCGCTAAATTAGCCCTAAACATTTATGCATTACCCTGTTGGAAAGTTGGAGAAACGCTTCGGCGTCCTAGGTCGTGAGTGGTTTTTGCATTCTTGGGGTATAGATACTAGCATCTTTAATGGATTATTCATACCTTACAACTCTGTTGACTCTAATGTGGGTAAAGTATCCAAAACAAAGGGTTATGGTCGCGTTCAAACGCTTATAAGGGATTATACCATTGTGGAAGCTAAGACAATTCTTTTAGAACTTTACGAAGAGACCATGCGACAAGTTCGATTACACAAGTTTGTAGGGAAAATCGTATCTATCACTGTAAACTATAGCCGTGATGTTGCTGTTGATAGGTTCAATCGCTCAATGACTGTTCAGGAGCCATTCATGGTTCTGCTTCTCTTGTACGTGCTTGCTCTCTAACTTCCTTATTATCATATGGGAACTTTGTAAAATATACTCACTATGGAACTTCAATCATAATCGCATCCCCTTGGCCACCACCGCTGCAGATAGCGGCAACCCCAATGCCTCCACCTCTTCTTTTTAATTCATGCATTAACGTAATGATAATCCGTGCCCCACTCGCACCTATTGGATGACCGAGTGCAACGGCGCCGCCATTCACATTCACCTTTTCCAAATCTAATCCAACGATTTCTGCGCTTGCCAATGGCACTGCAGCAAAGGCTTCATTAATTTCAAATAAATCAATCTCATCCACGGTCTTGCCTGTTTTTTGCAAAAGTTTATTGATCACGAGACCTGGTGTTTTCGGAAAATCCTTTCCTTCTACCGCGACTTCGGCATGAGCCAAGATAACAGCTTCTGGCTTCATGCTCTCCTTTGCTGCTCTTTCTCCACTCATTAGTACTAAGGCTACTGCACCGTCGTTGACACCTGGCGCATTCCCTGCAGTAATCGTTCCATTCTGGTTAAAAACCGGCTTTAAGGCAGTAAGTTTTTCCAAGGACGTATCTCTTCTTGGTACTTCATCTTTGTCGATGACCACCACCCTACCTTTTCCTTGTGGAATTTCTACTAGTGCAATTTCCTCTGCAAAAATTCCTGTATCAATGGCTGCGAGTGCCCGCTTGTGACTTCTTAACGCCCATTCATCCTGCTTTTTGCGGTTAATGTTCATTTCCGTTGCTGTTTCGTCTCCGTATACTCCCATTCGAACACCGGTAAAGCTGCAGCTTAATCCATCGAGGATCATTAAATCCTTTACCACACCATCACCCATTTTCATGCCCCATCTTGATTTTTCAATTAAGTATGGTGCGTTACTCATGGATTCCATACCACCGGCTACGATGATTTCTTCATCCCCGGCTCGAATGATTTGATCTGCTAATGAAACGCTGCGCATGCCCGATGCACAAACTTTGTTGATGGTTTCTGTCTTTACATCCCAAGGTAAACCTGCTTTTCTAGCCGCTTGCCGGGAGGGAATTTGTCCCTGTCCCCCTTGAAGAACGCATCCCATAATGACTTCGTCCACCTGCTCTGCAGTGACTCCTGCTTTTACCAAAGCAGCTTTAATGGTAACTGCTCCAAGATCTGATGCTGTCATACTGCTCAATCCACCGCCAAATTTTCCAAAAGCTGTCCTCACTCCGCTTACAATTACTGTTTTCATAATAAAAACGTCCTCTCTTTTTATTATCTATCGATTAATTATCTCATTCTAAATGATTGCTTCTACAGAGGAAAGAAAACCCGATTTCTCTGTATATCATCGTGTGGGTTATGGAAATATATCGGGATATCCAATCCATTTTTTGTTATCGAACAATTAATAAGCCATCTTCTTTAGTTGCTACAAGTTTCACAATATTTCATAATACCCTCCAAAAGATACCGAACGGTTTCTTTTAATTGTAAAAAAGACGGCTTTATCGCCGCTCTGTAGCAATCATTGAAATATATTGCCTCAAATTATTTATTCAAATGACATTACGTTCCTATTCTTTACTCACACCACATCTACCAAATTAAAATTCGTACGCTTTAACACGTTTCCAGATCAACTTTTGATTTGGATTCAAGCCGTTATGAATAGTGAGTAAATCTCCTTCAATTGAAGCTAGTCGTGGTTGTAGCTGGCCTAACCAGGTCGGATTCATACTTACCTCCATATGGTGGATTAGCGTACGCTCTTCTTCATTAACATCAAATTTTCCAGCATAAGCCAAATAACCAAGCGCTGCTTCAGCCATTTCTTTGGTCGTCCCTTTAAGCATATCCCTAGATTGATACGGTGCACGACCCTGTTGCATAAGTTGGGCAGACATATAACCCTCCGGATGGTACATGATAAACCCCGTTGCATTTTCTCCTAATTTATTAAAAGTGTTTCCGTTCTGATCTTGATCTTGAAAAGATACCAGTGACCAAACACCAACAATCTGTTCTTTTAATGTTGTCAATCAGAATACCTCCTAAAAAAGTCTATTATAATGTTATGGACTAAAAACTTTTCATAAGTCTATATCTCCGTTTTTATCCATTATGCTTTCGCAACATGAATTGGTCTCCCCAAGATTACCTCAGCAGCTTCCATTGTCATCTCACCTAAAGTTGGGTGAGCGTGGATTGTTAATGCGATATCTTCTGTAGTCATACCTGATTCGATTGCAAGACCCAATTCAGCAATCATTTCAGATGCACCAGATCCTACGATTTGAGCACCGATTAATAAGCCATCTTCTTTACGTGCAACAAGTTTCACAAAACCATCTGATGCGTTTAAAGCTAATGCACGACCGTTTGCCGCGAATGGAAATTTTGTAGCTTTCACTTCGATACTTTCTGCTTTTGCTTGCTCTTCATTGTAACCAACAGTGGCAAGTTCTGGATCTGTGAAGCATACAGCTGGGATTGCTAAGTAATCTACACTTGATTTTTCACCAGCGATTGCTTCTGCTGCTACTTTACCTTCATATGAAGCTTTATGCGCAAGTTGTGGACCAGATACGATATCACCAATTGCATAAATGTTTGGTACTGAAGTACGGCATTGTACGTCTACTTTTAATAAACCGCGTTCTGCGAATTCGATGCCTGCTGCTTCAAGACCCATTTCATCTGTATTTGGAAGACGACCTACAGTTACTAATACATAATTAGCTTCAACTGTTTTTTCTTCTCCGCCTGTTTCATACGTTAATACTACGCTGTTATCAAATTCTTTTACACCTTTAGCTGCTGCGCCAACAATGACCTCTACACCCTTTTTCTTTAAGCCTTTTTTCACAACTTGTGTCATTTGCTTTTCGAAACCGGCTAAGATATCTTTGCCACCTTCAATGATTGTGACGTGAGAACCTAAGTTAGCATAAGCAGAACCTAGCTCAGTACCGATGTAACCACCACCGATAACAACTAACTTTTCTGGTACTTCTGGTAAAGAAAGTGCATCAGTTGAGTTGATTACGCGTTCAGTGAATTTGAATGCTGGAATTTCAACTGGACGAGAACCTGTTGCAAGTATTGCATTTTTGAATGTGTAGGTTTGTGCGCTATCTCCAGCGATTACACGTACAGTGTTTGCATCTAGGAAGTATGCTTCACCGTTCACGATGTCTATTTTATTGCCTTTTAATAGACTTCCAACACCGCCTACTAATCTAGATACTACGCCGTTTTTGAATTCTTGCACTTTTCTCCAGTCGAGTTTTACTTCTTGTGCAACAACACCCATATCATCTGAATGCTTTGCTTGCTCAAAACGATGACCCACTGAGATCAGCACTTTTGATGGGATACAACCCACATTTGAGCAAACTCCTCCTAAATACTCCCTCTCTACAATTGTTACATTTTGACCCATTTGAGAAGCGCGAATTGCCGCCACATATCCTCCTGGACCTGCACCAATCACAAGTGTATCAATATACTTCATTTCCTATATCCCCCTCACTGTTTGCTATAAATTGAAAAACGTTATTCCAAAAATATTTATCTTTCACACAATTATGGTGACCTTTTGTTACAACTTTAATTACTTGTTTAAAGTTACTATCACTTAATAGGACATCCACATTTGAAATCGGCACTTTCTTATCCAGAATAGAGTGTATGGCAAGAGCTGGGGACTTTTGGTTTTTCAATATTTTTTCTAGATGCCATTCTCTTCTAGCTTTTAAAAAAACACCTCCTCGTAATAAAAACCAACTGATAAATAGCCAACCAAAAGGAATATAAGGCAGTTTTACATTTTCAGCCATCGATTTGCCAATACTATTTAATGATGTTGGCATTGAATCGGTAATAAGTGCTTGTAACCTCGAATCTGTGGAGTTCACAATACTTGCAGCTATTCCTCCCATTGAATGCCCTAAAACATAGATTGCACGACTATTAATATCTGGCCTCTCCCCCACATAATCAATCGTTGTTGTTATACTTTGGACAAACGTTTCAATACTCACTTGTTTTTGTATTAAATCACTTTGCCCATGACCAAGAACATCCACAATTATTACGTCATAATCGCTAGCTACAAGGGGATCAACATACCGTAACATGTCTGATTTTGTAGAGCTCCATCCGTGCACCAGTAGAAAGCAACCTCTTGCCTTCTCACTTTTTATAAGCCATCCTCGAATTGTCCCAATGCCAAGCTCAATTTCAATGTTTTCATAAGTCGAATTCGGGTATTTTTTATCCTCTTTTAGTTTCGGTGTGAAAATAAAACGAATGATATAGCTCCTCAAAAACAAGATAATTACTATGAAAGCAATGAATATTAAATATTCCATAATACCCTCCTGAAGATACCGAACGGTCTCTTTTTAATTGAAAAAAAGACGGCTTTATCGCCGCTCTGTAGCAATCATTGAAATATATTGCCTCAAATTATTTATAATGATCTTAGTTAATTGCCCATCTTTCTTTAATCTGTCTAATACGAGTCCACCCTCAAGTGTTGAAACGATATATATCGCAGTGTCGTATGGCTGTAATGATTGCTTCAACTCCTGATGCCTAATACCATCCTCAATAATTTTCACCATCCATTTTATCAACATATCCATTGCTTCATTAATTGATGGCAGTAACGCACTTCCTTCTAAATCATCCATTTCTATGGCTGCGTTAAAAATAGGACACCCACCTACAATCGGTTCCCCTTCACTTAATTGTAAAAAGGCCTCCACAAATGCGATTAATTTATCCATTGCATGCTCGTGTTGTGAAACACTCGTCACTAAATGATTTCGCATTATTTCAGTAGAAAAATGAAAAGACTCGACCATCAACTGCTCTTTATCCTTAAAGTGTCGATATATCCCCCCTTTTTGAATATTTGTTTCCTGAATAATCTCACTCATCGTTGTTGTCATGTAACCTTTTCTGTTAAATATCGTAGCGGATTTTCGAATAATATTACGTCTAGTTAACTCTCCTTTTTTCATTTACATCCTCCAAAAGATACCATCCAGTCTCTTTTAATATGAAGGAAGTCAGATACAAAGTCAAGAGCCCTTTTAACAAAAATTAAATTTAGCCGTTTTCCTACAATGTACATTGGCAATGGTGTTTTCTCGAGTGTAGCGAACGCCATCTTCCCGAAGTTTGGATAGACCTGTGTAAACTCCGGAAAGTGGAGGGCCCCATAGCCGCTCCGTCCCTCCTAAGTCAATGAAGATTTCGTCGACGGAATATTCATATTAAAAATGGTTCTTATTACTAATTAAAAGCAGAGGGCGCCAGTAAAAAAGCAAAAAAGGCATCCATCCCATTCAAGGATAGATGCCTCTTCATTTCATTCTACTGCCATATTACTAACTTCCTTCGGTAAGTTGAAATCCTCGATGTCGTTGAAATAACTGTATGTGGAGTTCAACTTTTGGCGGGATCGGTAAGAGTTCCCATCTCTGTAATTTCTCATATCCGATGACAACTTGAAGCTCGTCACGTACGATGTGCTTTTATTGAACGTAATTGCTACATCCATTTTATCAACGATGGTGAACCCGTCTTCACGCGGTCCGAAGTCCGGGAAAATCTCCTTAAAACGCTTGACCCCATCGCGGTCCAACGTCAAGTTCAATGCATATCCGTACTCGATCGGCTTCAGGATAAATTCGTCCTCGAATTCTTTGAACTTGGACAAATCAAGAATCGGGTATGCTACAGATGCTAATGAACCATATAGTTCTTCAATCGAACCGGACTGCAATTCTTCCCATTCGTTTTGACGTTCATCGTTTGTAAACACCTGATCTCCCACCTGGTACACATCCATATTCCAAGCTTTCACGCCACGCGGAATGACATTCGATTGAATATGAATCTTTTTCGGGTCAAGGAAGGCTTCGACCTTCATATCGAATTTCACGCCGGCTTTCTCCGGATTTTCAATATCGCCGTCATAAACTGTCACCGCATAATCATCAAAGACAATTTGCGAGCGGACAGCTTTCAATGAGTTGTCCATCGCTTCCTGTGATTTGTCCAACAAATCTCCAGCAGTCATTTTCTTTTGAGCCTCTTCCGAACTGCTGCAAGCGGCTAATAGAAGAACGAACGCACCGACAGCAAGGGCACTAATTATTTTTTTCACATGTAAACTTCCTCTCTACGAAACCTACGTTCATTTTACTGGAAACTGCACACTTCATCAATCCATTAGACGGATATTGCCTAAAAGAAGTTGCATGTAGGACGAACGATGAAAATCACTCTTCCCGAAATGGCCATAGATCGGTCGTGAATTTCTCAATAGCATCGAGATCGGGCGTAAATCCTATTCCCGGGGCGGTTGGTACCGTTATGTATCCATCTTCTACAACTACTTCGGGCTCGATGATATCCTTTTCCCAATATCGGGATGAGCCTGCCGTATCGCCAGGAAAAATGAAGTTTGGGAGGGATGTCAAGGCAATATTATGGGCGCGCCCGATTCCCGCCTCCAGCATGCCGCCGCACCAGACAGGAACACCTTTCTCCATGCAATAATCATGGATCCGCTTCGCTTCAGATAAACCTCCGACCCTCCCTATTTTAACGTTGATGACTTTCGTGCTTCCAAGCTCGATCGCTTTGCGTGCGTCTTCCAATGAATGGATGCTTTCATCAAGGCAAATCGGCGTTTTCAACTGTTTTTGCAAAATGGCGTGGTCGATAATGTCATCATGCGCGAGTGGCTGCTCGATCATGAGAAGGCTGAACTCATCCAATTGCTTTAACAAGTCAATATCGGCCAATGAATATGCCGAATTCGCGTCCGCCATAAGCGGGACTTCGGGAAAAACGTCTCGTAGCCTACGAAGAACGTCAATATCAGCGCCAGGCTTAACTTTCACTTTGATCCGCTTGTAGCCCTCATCCAAATAATGTTGAATTTTTTCGACCAGCTGATTGAAGTCCTTTTGTATCCCTATGCTAATGCCAACTTCGATTCGTTGACGTTGCCCGCCGAGCGCTTCGGCCAATGAAATCCTGTTTCGTTTCGCGTAAAGATCCCAGACGGCGCATTCAATGGCAGCTTTCGCCATATTATTGCCGCGGATGGGAGAAAACAAGCTCCCTACTTGATCGGGATGTTCGATTTTTTCGCCGAGCAACAAAGGGATGAGGAAATCACGGAGCATATGCAAGCTCGTTTCCACAGTTTCTTCCGTATACCACGGGGCATCAAAAGCAACCGATTCGCCCCAGCCTATGTTTCCCATCTCATCATGTACTTCCAGCAGCATAAAATGCTTATCCTGCATTGTCCCAAAACTTGTTGAAAAAGGTTCCTTCATTCTCATTTTCATCTTTCGGATCTTCACTTCTGTAATTTGCAAAATCATTCACCTTCCTTCAATGACTAAGAGACACCCTGCCACTGACAGGATGCCCCGATTCCTACTGAAATGAAGTTAAATGTCCACTGTCATCCGCCATCCGAACGGATCTTCTAGTCGACCGGTCTGGATGCCGGTCATCGTGTCATAGATCCTTTGCGATAAAGCACCGATTTCCCCATTGTTGATAGTGATATTCTTTTCATTCCAATATAGTTCCCCAATAGGAGAAATGACCGCTGCGGTGCCCGTCCCAAACGCTTCTTCTAGTATCCCGGACTGATGAGCCTCGTAAAGCTCCTCCATCGAAATCTTCCGTTCGGTAATCGGGATGTCCCAATGCTGGAGTAATTCAATAACAGATTTTCGTGTGATCCCCTCTAAAATGCTTCCATTAAGCTCAGGTGTGACAACTTCTCCGTTCAATTTGAAGAAGACGTTCATCGCACCGACTTCCTCAATGTATCGATGCTCTTTTCCATCGAGCCATAGCACTTGTGAATAGCCTTTCGCTTCCGCCATTTCCTGGGCTTTCATCGCGCCTGCATAATTTCCTGCCGTTTTCGCACTGCCTGTCCCACCCGTCACTGCACGGACAAATTCAGATTCGACGGCTATTTTGACAGGGTTGATGCCTTCCTTGTAATAGGCACCAACCGGTGAAAGAATGATCATGAAACGGTACGTTTTTGAAGGAGCCACCCCTAAATATGGCTGCGTTGCAAAAATGAATGGTCGAATGTAAAGGGACGTCCCTTCAATATTTGGAATCCAATCTTTATCGACTTGAATTAGCTTCCGAAGACCGGTAAGAGCGAGCTCTTCGTCAAATGCAGGGATGCAAAGCCTGTCATTTGAACGGTTTAATCTTTTCATATTCTCCTCAGGTCTAAAAAGAAGAACTTCATCATCATCCGTCACATAAGCTTTCAATCCTTCGAACACTGTTTGACCGTAGTGGAATACCATTGCCGCTGGATCAAGAAGTATCGGTTCATAAGGAACAATTTTCGGGCTATGCCAGCCTTGTTCTTCGGTATACTCCATCGTAAACATATGATCTGTAAAAACCGTGCCGAATGAAAGCTGATCGAACGCAGGCTTCGTTTTCGGATGTAAGGTCTTTTCAACACTAACTACTAAGTTCGACATCGTAAATCCCCCTTCGTATTATGTATTTTTTCATTATACACGAAACGGTCAAGACAGTATGGTAAAATGGAAGCAATGGAGGGATGACATTGACTGGAACTGAAAAAATGCTCGGAGATGAACGCCGGCAATTGATTTTAGAAACATTGCGGAAAGCCGACTCCCCATTGACAGGCAAAGAACTTGGTGAATTGACAAATGTCAGCCGCCAAGTAATTGTCGGAGATATCACTTTGTTAAAAGCAAAAAAAGAGCCCATTCTAGCAACAAGTCAAGGGTATATATATGTTCATGCATCCACGGGGCCTGAAAAAATTGAGAAAGTACTCGTCTGCCACCACACTTCAGAACAAACGGAAGAAGAACTAAACATCCTGGTTGATCACGGATTGACTGTCAAGGATGTCAAAATCGAGCACCCTGTCTATGGTGACTTAAGTGCGTCAATCATGGTCTCAAACCGTTTGGAAGTGAAGGAATTCATGCGGCGTATCCATGAAGCCAATGCAGTGTACTTATCAAAGCTTGCAGAAGGCGGCATCCATCTACATACCGTCATTGCAGACGAACAACATCAAATCGACAATGCAGAAATCGCATTGAGAAAAGCGGGTATCCTCGTCGAATGAAGAATATTTATTCGGAAGAAAATTTTATGTTACTTAAAAACTTCATACACAATCCTAACATCATCTTTTTCTGGATGATGTTTTTGTTTTTGATAAAAAGTGATGTGAAACGTTGGTATAAGCAGCACAGGTACTAGCAAAACAAATGGAATCATAGTCTTAAAAAGAAAACAAATTGAAGGAGTGTAAAGTTAGTTGAAAAAGGTAAAGGTTAACTTGCGCCCTGTTCTAAACAAGGTAAATTTACCTACTGTATTGAAAACAACTATACTTCCGGGTGACTCAATTGAAAGATTATTTATAGCCACTCAGGTAGGAGAGATTTTTTACATAGGAGACGGAGAAGTAAGAATGTTTTTAGATATTCGATCACGAATCATAAAGCTAGGTGGTTCGAGTGGTGGATATGATGAACGGGGATTGCTGGGTCTAGCGTTTCATCCCAATTTTTATTATAACGGCTTATTTTACCTTCACTATTCAGTAGCTGGAACACAAGGTCAAAGTCCAAGTCCTCTTCCTGAAGGTTTTAAACCTAATCCATGTGATTCTGGAACTTTAAACCTAAGATGGAATAATAGAGAAACTCAATATGACCATATTGATACTGTTGAAGAATGGGTTTACCAACAAAAAAGTCAACCTCAAAAACGACGGACACTGCTTAATATTAGAAGGCCATTTTTAAATCATAATGGCGTCAATAGCTTAAACTTTTCACCTGAAACAGGAAAACTTGTTTTAACAACCGGAGACGGTGGATCGGCCTATGATCCATTTAATCTAAGTCAGGATGATATGGAAATAGCCGGTAAAATAATTGAAATTGATGTAGGTAAGAACACATTTATCAATAATCCACCCGTAGTCACACGTTTTAACGAGCTCCCCGTACCTATTCAAGATACACTTACAGTAATTGCCAAGGGTGTCCGAAATATACCAGGCATTTCATATCAAAGATTTTATAATCTGTATATTAAATATGTAGGCAATGTCGGACAGGATTTGGTCGAGTCGATTTTTTCATTCGTTCATTATAAACCTATACCGGTTACTCAGCTTGTTCAAGCTTTCTTGTCGGAATCTGAACGGGACCAAAAAGGGCTTATTAACTTTGGGTGGCGGGGGTGGGAAGGTGCTTTTCCAACTTCGTTTATAGAGGGCTGCTCCGCAAATCCTGCTTTGGATAAGAAAACAATTGCTTATTACAATGAAGCAGTAGAAACTTCATCAAGACGTCTTCCGCCGTTAACTAGTTATTTCCATCAAGATCCCCGCCTCGATAAGTTTGGAGGAACTGCACTTACAGGAGTGCAAGCCTATATGGGGAATGGAATCCCCGATTTAATGGGAAGCGTTGTATTTACGGACATCGCGGATAAGGGATCTCCAACTCCGGGGAGAGGGGTGTTAGCTTATACTAGAGGAAGAATAGATGGTCAGTTAAATGATTATCGTGTTATTCAAACCGATTATAATTTCGAGTCACAATCAGCTCATTATGTTAGCTTAGGAACGAATCTGGATCAAACCAGACTCTATTTAGGGGTTTATGGCTCTATGAATGTAACCGATTTTAATAAAGGCACTGTTTTTGAAATTGTTCAGTGATTTAATATCGAATGAACAGAAAGGAGAGCGAACGGGCTTCTTTTTTGTTTTATACCATTTATTAAAAGCTGAACACCCGAAACAAGATTGACATTCTGTCAAGATGAAATAAGGTTCCCTATAATCTACTTGATTGACATAAGTTCAAAATATTTTACAACTCTCACACATATAGTATTGAAAAAGCAAAAAGGAGTTAGATTTTTGGAAATACCAGTTTCCGGATTCATGTATCATTCAGATGATTCTGATCCTATGCATTCGCATCAGCTTTTCATTACTCAATGGGATGGAAGACCCGTGCCTGCTCATGTACACGAATTTAGAGGTGTCACTTCTTTTGAAGATGGTCATTCGCACAGATATGCCGGAACTACTGAACCAGCCCCAAGTGGAGTACCTCACACTCATAGATACTTTACATTTACATCTATCGATGATCGACATCGACATGAGATTCATGGAGTTACTGGTCCGTCTATTACCTTTCCTAACGGCGGTCATTACCATGAGTTTAGTGGTTTTACTACAGTAAGTGGTGCTAATCCCCATAGACACGGTTATAGCGGACGAACAAGTTTAACATAGTGTTTTCTAACTCAAACCCTTTGGATCTCCAAAGGGTTTGCCTCTGTACTATTATCTTATTTGCCGTTTGCATCAAACCCGGTTTCCGCCTTTAATTGTTCCAAGAAAGAAATCATGAAGGCATGGCGCTCCTCAGCAAGGCGTTTTCCTTCCTCAGTCACCATTAAATTTTTCAATAAAAGCAGTTTCTCATAAAAATGGGTAACCGAGGCTGTATCCTTGGATCGGTATTCTTCCTCGGACATTTTCCCTCTTGCAATTTCATCCGTATCATATAATTTCCTCCCTCTCGCACCTCCGAATGCGAAAGTCCGTGCGATGCCGATTGCACCGATTGCGTCGAGCCGATCTGCATCCCTGACAATCGCACCTTCAATTGAAACAATCTCTTCTTCGTTTCCGCCATTAAATGAAACACTGTTGATCGTTTCCAAAACTTGAATTGCCAACTCATCCTCAACCCCGGCTGTATGAAGCAGCTCACGAGCCGATACATTGCTAACTGAATTATATTTCGGATCATCGATATCATGAAGGAGGACGGCTAGCCTAATTATTGAAAGATTTGCTTCCGGCAATGTCCTTGCAATATCCTCCGCGTTTTTCATTACACGCAAAATATGATTAAAATCATGGCTTGCGTCAAACTGCCGATAAATTTCAATGACTCTCTCTGTTACGTTCGCTACAATCGTTTCCATCTTCTCAACCTCTTTCATGTGATTATTTAAAACAATTCGACTGAAAATTTAGGCATGTCGTTGACGTATATTGTCGATTCATGTATAGTTAATGCAACCATGTTTAATAATGGGGAGACATTGAAATGCCGAGGGAGGAATAAACATGTACCAAGGTAAAGTAAAATGGTTCAGCAATGAAAAAGGATATGGTTTCATTGAAGCGGATAACGGTGAAGATGTGTTTGTCCACTATACTGGTATAATGTCAGATGGCTTCAAGACATTGGATGAAGGACAGACCGTATCATTCGAAATCGTAGAAGGTAACCGCGGACCCCAAGCGGCAAATGTCTTGACTATAACATGAATAATGAATGACTACACATGCAATATCCCGCCGAGAAAATCCTGGCGGGATATTATTTTGTTAATTTATTCATTTCATTTCCTAAAAATTGAAGTTGCTCCCCGATTGTGCAAGTTTTAATGCAAAACTGGTGCGCCCCTGTTTTCCCATTGTCCTTCACTTGTTGCCTTTTGACAAAACATCCTTCACAATACGTATCAAGCACTTCATTTATTTCATTCATGACTGTCAATTTATCCATAGCAACCTCCAAGTCAAGTCATTTATTCATTTTAATATGCTTTTCAGCCTGTTGCAACAAAGGAGAGATGGAAAATGCTCGAATTATACGTAGATGGCGCCAGTGCTGGAAATCCGGGCAAAAGCGGCATCGGAATATTCATCAAAGGAGAAGGCCAAATCGTCAAGCTCTCTGAACCAATCGAACCGACGAACAATCACACTGCAGAATTTCTTGCCCTTCTTCGCGGAATGGAAGAAGCCGCAAAATTGACGACCGGAATTGTATCAGCCCGCTCTGATTCGAAGGCTGTCGTCTTGGCTGTGGAAAAAGAGTTCGTGAAAAACGATGTACATAAGGAGTATTTACAGAAAATCTTATCGATTGCAAAGACGTTTGATTTTTTCTTCATTAAATGGATTCCGGACACTGAAAATCGAGCCGCAGATGCTCTCGCCCGGGAAGCGATCCATCGACAAGCAGATGTGGACGATGGAGGAAAAAGATAGAAGCGTTCGCGGATTGGCAAACGCTTCTATCTTACTTCACTTTCTTGAAGGTAACAGTATGTTGTACATCGTCGTACAGCACCCATTCCTTATCAGAGACAACAGCTCCCACATTCACAAGCGTTTTGTCCCCTTTCACATCATACGGTTGATTGAAAGCGATCTTCTCCTCACAATCGTTGCGAATCAACCCCGAACGATGGCTATGGCCGTAGAACGTCAAATTTTTTGACGTATCAGCTTCAATAAGTGACCAAGGTTCTCCGCCCCATTTCCATTGATGGCCATGGATTACTTCTGCAACGCCTAGTTCCATTGTTTCGGGCATTGCAGATAGTTTTTCGAGCAATGGATCATCCGTTCTCGTAATAAACAAAATTCGTTCTTCCTGGTTCCCTATCACGGAAGGGAAAGTTAGCAGCTCTTCAAAACCATCGGGTAGAAGCATTACTTCTTCAAGGCTTGTAAACGAGCGATCATTCACATAGCGCTTGCTAATGATACATTCGTACAAATCCCCGGTTCCTACTAAAATGGAATCAGGTGCCTGTTCGTTAATATGAGCAAGGACATCCTCCAAGTCCTTTTTGGAGGAGTGAACATCTCCTATAATCGCATATCTCATTTTTATTGCACCTCGATTACATTAGCCTTTTTCCACTTCAACAACTTCCCTTGAAATCCAGTCGCTATAACTGCCGACATAGAGCTTGACGTGTTCGTACCCGCTTTGCTTAAGCATTGCAAATAACAGAGCGGCCGTAACACCGCTCCCGCAATACACGATCACTTCATCGTCATCGTTGACAACTTGTGCCAGCTGATTTTTTACGTCTCCATTCAAATTGAAGGATCCATCTTTCTTCAATTGTTCCCAATCAAAATTCAACGCCCCCGGGATACGCCCCGCAATTGGATCGATGGGTTCAACTTCGCCGCGATATCGCTCTGCTGAACGAGCATCCAGCAGTACGTTGCCTGTATTCCCTTCGACTGTTTGTTCAACCAAGTCACGAGATGCGAAAATTGTTTCATTCCAAACAGGATTTACATTGGATTGTTCAGGTATATATTCATTTTTGGAAACAGCAACTCCAAAATTTTGAAGCTCCTCGAAACCTTCTTGGATGATGAACGAATTTTTGAATCCTCCGTATTGTAAAATCCACCACGCTCTTGCCGCAAAAGGGCTGCCGCCGTCATCATATACGAGAATCCGATTATCGAGCTCTAGACCGCTTTTCCGAAATAACGCCGTCAATTTCTCCTTGTCGGGCAATGGATGCCTTCCCGATTTCACTGTCATATCGGAAAGATCTTCCTCGAGATCCCAGTACAAAGCACCCTTAATATGCCCTTCTTCGAACTTTTTTCTCCCTGCCTTGTTGTCCTGCAACGAAAAACGGGCGTCGATCCATTTTACATCGTCCCCATTCACATCTTTGATCGACTTGAATACTTCACTCATTTCAACCCAGCTCCTGTCAGTTGGATTTTCTCATGAACCTTGCGCCATTCCTCTAATTGCTCCGTATCATGCAAGAGAAAACGCTCGGATTCAATCTGTTTGATGCTTTGGTTCAATAAATGGAGGCGCAGCCCTTCCGCTTCCGCTTCGACCCACTGCTCCGCCCAAATTTCAATACGTTCTTTTTCCTTGCCTAAATAAGTCGAGGCATCCTCTTTCAACCGTTCTTCCAGTCGGTTTTTCAAAACGAGACGTTCTCCTTTTTCGAAAAATGATTTCTGGTTTTTGAATAAACGATTCACATCTTTATAAATAGAAGGATTCTCAAAAGGTGCGACGAACGAAAGCATCTCGGCATCATCCGCTTCGTAAGGCGATGGCGCGATGGAACTGTCCTTTTCAGAAAGGAACCGCATTTCAGCACGCTCCCGCTCTATCAATAGTTTTTTCATGAAATTGAGCATTCGTAAATTGGTCACTTTCAATTCTTGTGTCAAGTCGAAGCCGACCATCTGCACTGTTTCAGTGAGCGCTAACGTCAATGCCCTTTCTGCGGAATGATTCGCAAACGTCGACGGACTATAACCTTCCTTGAAGAAGTCTCCAAAGCGGAGAAATACCCGTTGTAAAATATAATAAACTAATTCGTTTAATTCATTGCTTGCAGCTTTGCGGATCACTTCTGCAAAACTGTTTGCATAGCGAGCTCGAACTTCCTGTTCAAAACGGTCAAGCTCCAACATTCGCTCCGCTTTGCGTGACCTATTCACTTCCGCACGTTCAATCAAAATGGAAAGCCTATTAACCGTTTTAGCCGCCTCTTCCTCCAAGGCTTTAACGGCAAGCCCTTTCAAATCTTCTCTTAAGAAATGGCTGAAATGCTTTTCAAATGCTTTCATTGATTCATCTTCACGACCATCAAGTTTTGCTTCCAACGCTTGCAAGCTTGAAATCCCATGTACTCGTGGATGGCGAATACCGAATGTTGCCAGTTCCTGCTCAACGAATGAGAGAACCGCGTCTGCTTCTTCCGCATTATTGGCTAAATCGATTGCATTGACGATAAAGAACATTTTATCCAATTCGAAAGCGTCTTTTACGCGGCCGAGTTGGATCAAGAATTCACGATCAGCACGGGCAAAGGCGTGATTATAATATGTGATGAAAAGAATTGCATCAGCATTCCTTATATAGTCGAAAGCAACGTCTGTATGCCGCGCATTAATGGAGTCAGCTCCCGGCGTATCTACGAGAGTAATGCCTTGCCTCGTTAACGGACTGTCAATAAACAAATCGATGGAATCGACGAAACAGCTTCGCTCCTCCTCTGCCACGAATCGGGTAAATTCAGTTTGATCGACATTCATGACAGACCCTAATTTTTCTTTATAAACCGGGTAGCCCGCCTCAAACGCACGGATGAATGTTTTATGGATATGCAGGCTTTCGTCATCTAGTTCTTTATTGATGACTTCATTTACTCTGTCGAATGCCTCCTCCAATGTGGAAATCGGCATTCCGAGCGCTTCGAATGAAAATGCGACATCTTCGGTCATCTGACGAACAGTTTTCAAATGAACATCCGCCGTCCTATCCTTTTTGCCGTCTGAAATCGGTCTAATTCGGTTGATGGCAGCGGTTGTCGGATTAGGTGAAACCGGCAATACACGGTCGCCGATCAATGCGTTGGAAAAAGACGATTTCCCAGCGCTGAACGCTCCAAATAAAGCGACAGTGAATTCTTGGTCCGTAAGACGATCCGCTTTGTTTTTCAAATAATTGGCCGTCTCCAGAAAACCTGGGATATTCATGATGGCTTGCGAAATATGTAACGCCTGTTCGATTGTTTTATCTGCATCGATATGATTTGCTTGCACGTCATCGTCATTTGCCTGTTCTTGCTCAACAACTTCCGATACAGTCTCGTTTTCGATTGTTTCCGACCCGTCAAGTTCCACAGTTTCGATTTCTGACGATTTTCCCCATTGCCCGAGTAATGTTTCGCTTGACGATTTGAGCGATGCCGAAGGAGAGGTGATGCTTTCAATAAATTCGGTACGTTGTCGATCGATCTTATTCACTTGTGCAATAGCTGCCAACTTTTGCTCCAAATCTTTGATCGACTGAAGGAGCAGCTCCGTTTGTTCATTGCCCGCAGAAGCAGCGATTGTCGACATTTCTCGTTTCCAATCGTCTGTCCGTCTGCGGAAGACTTGGATGATAGCGGTTTTCATCTGTTCCGCCATATTTAAAACGGTATCTCCTGTGACGACATCCGAAACATTTAAATGTTCGTCAATTTCCTCAAACGGTACCGACATATCCATTCCGTCAATTTCAATGGATCGCTCATCGGTCATCAGTCCCGCATCTTTAAGCGTCTTTTTCATAAGTGCCTTTAAATGGACTTCAATCTGAGTATGTATGAGTTTTGACAAGTTGGAAGCCAATGAATTCTTTCGTTTGTCTTTTTCCTCTGCTGTCTTTTTTGCACTAAATAATAAACCAACCTTGAACCTCGGTGATTTCGACTCCAAATAGTCCTTCAATAACTCCCGTGTTTCAAAGGGGCTAATCGAAGCATTTCGCAATAAATCGTTTCGTTCCCGTTCGAAAGTCGCATAAAACTCATCTCCCGACAGAAGAGAAGCTCGTTTTTTCAGCTCTTCCAATTCAAGTGAAAGTTCTTCAGACTGGTTCCACTCTTCCTCCGAAACGATTTCGTCATATGCGGATTTGCATTCAGCTTTTTCGCTTTCCAGAAATGCCAAGTGTTCTTCCTTTAATTTCAGAAGCGATTGCTCAGCGTTTTCCAAAAAGTGATCTTTCCAATTCACAATCGAACCTTCAACTATGCCTTTTACCTTTTCAAAATCATTAAATGGAAGATCATTAGATTTTAAAGACGTATAAAAGATTCCTTTTGATTCTACTCCCCATAATTTAAAAGAATCTTCAACAGATCGCTGGAATTCCTCAAAAGGCAACTCATTCTCCCGATGCTTGTCAATTTGGTTAATAATCAAATAAACATTCGCATTATAACGCAATAATTCTTTCGTGAATTTGAAATTCAGTTCCGATTGGACGTGATTATAGTCCATCGTATAGAAAACGAAATCAGCTAGATGAAGGGCTGATTCAGTCGATAATCGGTGGGCATCATCCGTTGAATCGACTCCTGGCGTATCCATAACCGTTAACGCTTCCGGTAAGCTTGATGCCGGATGACCGATTTCGATAAGGGAAATTTCCGAGCCGTCTTTACTAAATGACTTGATTGCATCAAAGAAACGGTTACCTTTTAACTTGACGACTGAACCGTCCGTCCGGTGGATAATTGCATATTCTTCATCAGTTTTCTTCACTTTTACAATATTAGCGCTCGTTGGAATTGGACTGGAAGGCAAAAGGTCCTCGCCCGTCAATGCATTGATCATGGAAGATTTACCAGCTGAGAAATGGCCGGCAAAAGCGATGACAAACTCTTCATCCATTAGTTTTCGAGCTAACGACGTCGCTTTCTTAACACGTTCTTCATCGTGATTTTTATGAAATAAATGACCGTAAATAGCAGTGCGTTTCAGAATATCATTTTCAAACATTGCATTCGATCCTTCCTCTTATTCTGTATCTACTATACCATCTTCTTTTATCAAACGATTTATATTGAAAATTCGGAGTTTATGCATTAAGAATACACGTCAACCAAATAGTACCGGTAAAAAGTAAAAGCTGTCTTTAATCGAGTTTCCCCACTTAAAGACAGCTTATCATAGTTATTTTTTAACGAATGTCTGGACTTCCACAGGAAAAACCCCTGAAATGAGATCCTTCATTTCCTGCTCGAAACCTTCCAAAAGGATATGAACAGTCCCCGAATCTTCTGATGTCCGGATGAGACGCCCGGCACCTTGCCTTAATCGTAGGAGCATAAACGGCAATTCCACTTCCTCAAACGGATTTTCTGCATGCTTCCTACGCGCGTCGAATAGCGGATCGTGGGGTGGGAATGGCAGATCGTAAATGATGACCCGAGTTAGCGCGTCTTGAGGAATATCAAGCCCTTCCCATAAATGATACGAGCAAAGGACTGGAATTTCTTTCTGCTGGAAATCTCGAATGATCGATGACAGTTCACGTTCTCCCTCAAAAGCGATTCCTTTTCTCTGCTCTTCGTTTAATTCCGCCATAAATCTCTTCATCGACTGTTCCGATTTGAACAGCAACAATGTTTGTTGCGGATCCTCCAACAGTTCCAGAACAAATCCCGGTTTTCCTCCTTCATCCAAATCGGCCACGATGACTTCCATCTTTTCTTCATAATCGAAAGGCGATTCCACTGAAAACGAGAGAAAATCCTCGATGCCAAGACTATCCAATAAATACGAAAAATCTTGAGCGACCGATAGAGTTGCAGATGAAAAGACGATTGGAATATTGGAAGAAAATAGCTTCTCTTTCAATATATCAGTGACGAGGCGAGGCATAATAATGAGCGTCATGCCGTCTTCGGTATCTTCAAGCCAGTCGACTGCGTCATTTTCAGACACAAATAGTTCCATGGAATAAATATATTGTTCCAAATACTCCTCAACCATTTTTAACTCATATTCGGGAATGATATACAATTCACCTTCAAATACGAACTCTTCCAGTAAAGAGGTTGAGATGGATATTGCTTCTCTTCCAGCGGAAAGGATTTCCCCGTTTTTGCGGATCGCTTTTCGCTCATCCTCATTATCTTTCGTTGCTGTACGCAGAAGACGGAAGAAATGTTCATGGATATCTATTAAGCGCTCCATCAATTGCAACGTCTCTTCCCGGACACCGTCTACCATGATTCTTTCAAGTAAATTCAGCAACGTATTATTTTGGACTTCGTACGTGAGTGCACGCTGGGCAGAATATTCAAGGAGATGCCCTTCATCAAACACGATCATTGATACTTCAGGAAGAAGTGGCATTTGACCTTGACGCTTCCGCGATTCTTTCGTCCAAATATGTTCCATATAGAAATCATGTGAGCAAATGATCAAGTCAGCCGCTTCGCGATAATGATTCCGGTGAATCGTCTGCCCACATCGATTTCGTATATCACAAGCTGCACATTGTTGGACAGGATGGAAATTCATCATTTTCCATTGCTCATCGTTCAAATAAGGATAATCCGAACGTTCCCCATATGGGAAGATCGATTGTAGTGATGCATTGCCGTGGACAAAGTCTGGCAAGCCTCTCTGTACATTTTCCGCAAAGTCTTCTGTCGAGGCATCTACAGCTTCATCTAACCTTTTCAGACATAAATATTGATCCCTCGCTTTGGCGAGTCGGACGTCAATATCAATTTGGAGGGCATCGCTTATTTTGCGTATATCTCCTTCTTCTTTGACAAGCTGATCAATTAACGTTTCATCCGCACAAGAAATGAGGGCCGGTTTTCCCGTGTATCTCGCATAGGCAATCGCGGGCAATAGATATGCGATCGTCTTTCCTGTCCCGACACCAGCTTCCGCGAGAAGGACTTTCTTCTCTTTCAGCGCTTGTTCAATTTGAAATGCCATATAGATTTGTTCGTCTCTGCATTCGAATCCCTTTTCTGTTAAATCGTCATATAATGTATCGCCAATCCAGTCATTTAAGGATTCATAAAATGATTTTTCTTTTGTCAATGAAAATGGCATCTTTCTTTTCATTTGCGCTCCCCTTTCATTTTTGCACATGGAAACGGAAGAGGTAGAACCTCTTCCGTCTAGTTAGGTCTTATACACGTTGACCCCAATATTGATAAAAGTCCGTTCGAATAAATCCGTTAAACAATTTTCTTTTTTTTGTAGCTTTTCTTCCATACATTGTCTCAAAGTTTTCCAATGAAGAGAGCATGTAGACGGACCATGAAGGATACCTTTCCATTATATGGCCGATGACCCGGGCAAGTTCCTCAGCTTCTTCGATTTCTCCTAGACGTTCTCCATAAGGAGGATTGCCGACAAGAACACCGTTCAAACCTTCGACGGTCAAATTTCTAACATCCCGTTGCTCGAAATGGATCAAATCCATGAAGCCTGCTTCAACCGCATTTTGCTGGGCAACTTTGATCATCCGAGGGTCTACATCGAATCCTGTAATGTCAAGCGGTTGATCATAATTTGCAAGGTCTTCAGCCTCTTCCCTGATCCGGTCCCAGATGGACTGCTTCAACCATGGCCATTGCTCGCTGCTGAAATCACGGTTATAGCCGGGCGCTATTTGCTGGCCGATCATTGCGGCTTCAATTGCGATTGTACCTGACCCACAAAACGGATCGACAAACGGCCGATCAGGATTCCAACGTGTCAATTTGACGAGGGCAGCAGCCATTGTCTCCTTGAGCGGTGCTTCCCCCTGTCCGACTCGATAGCCACGCTTATGCAAGCCCGCACCGCTCGAATCGATCGTCAACGTTACTTTATCCTTTAATATGGATACTTCTAGTTTAAATAGAGGTCCTGTTTCGTCTAAAAATCCGATACGGCCATAAGCCGATTTTAGTCGTTCCACGATTGCTTTTTTCACAATGGCCTGGCAATCGGGAGTGCTGTATAAAGTAGATTTTACCGATTTTCCTGCGACTGGGAATTTTGCATCGACTGGCAAGTATTGTTCCCACGGAAGGGACTTCGTCTGTTCAAAAAGTTCATCGAATGTTGTGGCCGTGAATTCGCCGACGATGATACGGACTCGATCCGCAACCCGTAGCCACATATTTGTTTTGGCAATTGCTGTTTCGTCGCCTTCAAAGTAGATTTTTCCGTTGTCGGTTTTCGTCTCGAAGCCCAGTTCTTTCACTTCATCCGCAACGATTGATTCGAGCCCCATGGCGGATGTGGCGACTAATTTATAGTTCGTCATGTAGTTTCAACTCCAATTCTAGGATGGGATACCCGGATTTCCGCTACAGGCGGACGCTTTCCGCGGGCGAGCGCTGAGCCAATCGAACAGCGAAGGGTTCGATTTGCCTTAATTTCTGCGCTCTTTGCAGAAATTAAGGCAGCCTGCTCGCAGCCTGCTCGCAAACGCCGTTCTGCGTGACGGCTAGTTCAAGATGTGCTCGTAACGCTACGCTTTTACTCGCAAACGCCGTTCTTCGTGACGGCGTTCGCAGGAGTCGCCGCCTTTCGCTTCAATCCTAGACGTAATCCTTAATCTTTAACCCCTACAAGTTGCATACTTTTATGTAGTCTGTGTGATTATTATCAATTAATTTCCCCAACAATGAAGAAATGCTCTCCAAACGTGAAGGAGAGCATTGATTGTTATGTGTTGTAACCATCGTAAATTCGATAAGCCATGTTTTGTTCCCGTGTACTCAAACGGCTTGCGCCTCGTACTTAGGGTGGTAATCATCTATCTACAGACATTGTCTGTCCCTTCATCTGTTCAATTCCTTCAGAAGAGTGCCCCTACCATAATTTGGGTTTCTCGCTCGTGGGGTTTACCGCGTTCCATCTAATCCGTTTCCGGATTAGCTACGTCACTGTGGCACTTTTCAGGGGACCTCATCCATATGTGCGACGCACACTTAGGATTTATCCCCGCCGTCAATGCGCATTGCGCAAAGCCCCGGCTTATTTTTTCGCCGAGCACGAACACTACGGTCATCTCAGAACCGTGCGAGCATGGACTTTCCTCTACAACTTGACGTTGCAGCGATTACCTGAATTCACGCTATGGTCTTATTAGTATACTTCATTTTTCGACAAAAATCAATGATTTCTTTGAAGTAATCAACGGACCCACTTATTCGTGATCGTACAGTTTGCTGCCGAATACGTGCTTTTCCAAATTGGAAATCCGTTTCAACAAATCAAAGTTTGTTGTATTTGCATTCGTTGTAACTGGACGTTTGGCCGCAGAAGCGAGTTCATCCTTCAGCTTTTCATTTTCCATTCGCAATTCAGAAATTATTTTCTTAAACGCTTCGTAATCCTGAATGACCTGATCGAGAAAAAGATCTACGTCTTCTTGATTATACCCGCGTAAACCTGTTTTGAACTCTTTTTCAAGAATTGTTTTCGAATCAAGTTTTATTTCCATAAAATGACGCCCTTCCATCAATGTTTACATGTCGCAAGTATAGCATATTTTGTACAACCTTGTCTTACTATTTTGCCGGTAAAGCCGGATTTTGTCGGTTACTGCGCTTCCCCGGGAAATAGCTTCTTTTGCAATCTTATTTCCCTATGAGTGAATTCATTTCCCATTCGGGCTTTGAAACGGTTTGTCACATCTGTTTCGTGCTTCAAATACCGAATCGCCTCTTTTGTATAATGAAGAGCTTTTTTCGGCTCCTTCATTTTATGTTCGAACAGCTTCGCTAATTCCTCAAAGGCAATGATTCTTTCTCTTCCTTTCAAACCGGCAGCGGCAATTGTAAATGATTCAATTGCTTCTGTATACCGTCCTTCCTTCTTCAAAAGGAATCCGATATGAAAATGTGCCCTCGGCTCCTCAGTCCCGTATTCTGCAATGACATCCATGAGGACATCTTTACTGCGGCTAAAAGATTTCAAATCCGTATACCATTTCCCAATATTCGTTTGCGCATTCGCGGATGAAAACGCATCACCTTGCAATAGAAGGTCCGTTGAACGAATATAAAGAGTGACAAGGGAAAGAATATCCCATTCATTATGAAGTAGGACTTTCATGAGCAATTCAGCTCGACCGTTTTTTACAGCGTCCTGATAAATAATTGGCGCCATGTGGCCGGGAATATCACCTTCACGGTAAAAACCGAGCTGCTCTTCCTCGACTGCAGTCAATTTGAATGTATCCATTTCATTTTTCCAAATTCTTTTCGATCCATGTAGCAGATCGATTTCCGTATGCTTCAGCAACTTAGGTAAGGAATCCTTGTTCATAGTCCATCTCGTTTGTACTTGTGGCATATCGAAACTCTTTCCATTATACATGACAATCGACATCGGTGTTTTCCATAGTTTTGAAGCATACAAGAATGCGGCTTCGTGATCCGGTCCAGGCAATACATATTGCGTCAATGTAAATGCATCTTCCGTATATTCAATAAAGCCCATAAGAAAGATGAGTGTGCCGGTGCCTTTTAGTCCAGTTGTCTCTGTATCAAAAAAAACGAGTGGCTGTTTAAAGTCCGGGGCGAGGGGATGTATTTCCTGAGACTCGCGCCATCTTTCCACTGTATCCAATAACCCGGAAAGTGTGTACTTCCCATGTTGATGGTGCGGTTCATAGACGACTGTCCGCTTATAGACGACGCCGTATTCATTTTCCTCTTTTGTTAATCCCGCAGCGAGCCATTTTTTTTCATAAGGCGGGGGTGGTGGCGTTTGACGTTTCGGTGAATCATTAGCTTTTTTTTCGGCTTCAGGAGCTTTCTTTTTCAATAGCTTCTTCATAGCCATCATTTTAGCTTCATATGACATCGGTTTTCCCCCCAACAAGAGCTTGCAGAAGGGTTATGACATCCTGTTTCATCCGGATTCCTTCTTCCTGCGCGCCTATACAGACGGGACATCCGTTTTCACAATGGCAACCGCGTACATGTTCGGCAGCCTTTCGTAGTAATTCATCCCAACGACTAAAAATCTTCTCACTTAAGCCAATGCCTCCAGGATAACTGTCATATATGAACAGTGTTGGTTTTCCTGTATGAATCGCCTTCACTTGTGGGACGACATGGATATCCGACCGATCACATCGCACAAATAACGGAATGAATGATTGAATTGCATATGCAGCGCCTGTCAGCGCATCCGTCAAATCGGATTCCTTCCACCCGACCGGTGTGTCGAACGAATACCAAGTCGATGAAGTATGCAGCTCCTCTGCGGGCAGCGAAATTGGACCGGATCCGATATTGTCGTGCGTATCGAAACGGATCTTCTTGAAAATAGTAGGAATCGCCAACACTGCAATATCTCCGTAAGCGACAGAAGCATCCCCTACATGCTTGAAATCATCTTCACTAATCACTTTCAATTCAACCGCTAAATTAGCATCGGTATAATAATCTACGTCTACTTCTGTCACGTACGCCTTTTTTTCTTCCCAATCTAGCATCTCGACTTGATATTGCTTCCCTTGATGGATATAGATCGCCTCTTCGTGCAACAACGTCATGGCACTATATCGATCCATCTCACCGATTACGACTGTCCCTTTCGGAATCGTTTTGTCGATAATGACGACATTTTCCTGTGAAGCGGAGCGTAAACTGATTTCGCTTGCGGGGAATCTGTCCGTCATCCAATGCCACTTATCGGACGTTTTGACAAGTACGCCCTCGCTCTCCAAAAAGGCAAGCAGTTCCTGTACTTCGAACTCCCCATATGTTTCCGTCATCGTAAAGGGCAATTCAAATGATGCACATTTCAAATGATCCATCAGGATAAGCATATTATCTGGATGAATACGAGCTTCTTCAGGTGTTTGTCCCAACAAGTATTCAGGATGTTCGATAATGTATTGGTCGAGCGCCATCGATTGTGCAACGTAAATGATTAAAGCGTCATCCTGTCTTCTTCCTGCTCTGCCAGCCTGTTGATACGCGCTAGCGATATTTCCAGGGTAACCGGTCATAATACAAGCTTGTAATTGGCCGATATCAATTCCTAGCTCTAGTGCGTTCGTGCTGACGACCGTTCTAATTTCACCGTCCCGCAACCTTTTTTCGATTTTTCGTCTTTCGGATGGTAAATAGCCGCCACGATAGCCCATGATCGTCTCGTCAAACAGTTTTTTCTTCGTCAATTCCTTCATATACGTAACTAGCATCTCGACGCGCACTCTGCTTTTTGCAAAGATGATCGTTTGGATGCCCTCCCGGTATAAGAATGAAGCGATATCCCGCACTTCAAGAATTGCGCTGCGCCGGATGCCAAACGTCTTATGGACGACCGGTGGATTATAGAAAATAAAATGCTTAACTCCTGAAGGAGCACCGTTATTGGAGATGAGACGCATTGGAGTATTTGTCAACGTCTCGGCAAGCTCTTTCGGATTTGCAATTGTTGCGGATGTACAGATGAAAGTCGGGTCGCATCCATAATAATTGCAAATGCGCTTCAATCTTCTCAAAACATGTGCAACATGGCTTCCGAAAACTCCTTTATACGTATGCAATTCGTCTACGATGATATACTTCAAATTTTCGAATAAGGATACCCATTTCGTATGATGTGGCAAGATGCCGGAATGCAGCATATCGGGGTTGGTCAAAACGATATGCCCTGATTTCCGCACTTTCGTACGCAGTCCAGGGGCTGTATCACCATCATATGTGTAGCTTAGAATTGTTTCACCGCTCGCTTCTATTAATTCATGTAAATCTGCCAACTGATCTTGTGCGAGTGCTTTCGTTGGAAACAGATAAAGTGCACGTGATGAATCATCCTCTAAAATACTTTGCAAGACAGGCAAGTGATAGCATAGTGATTTCCCGGAAGCAGTAGGCGTTACAGCTGTTATTGAATTTCCTGTTGTCGCAAAATCGAATGCTTCTCGCTGATGACTGTATAAGCGTTCAATACCTTTTTCCGCTAACGCCTTCACAATGGAAGGATGAAGTTGTTCCGGAAACGGGGCATATACGGCAGATTTCCCTTCAATCTTTTCATAGTGACGTATATTGGGAGATAGTTCAGAGTCGGATAAAATACGATCAACAGTTTCCCGAACGCTTGTCTTTATCATCAATGCTCCCCTCCTTCACTTCGCAATTCATCTAAAACTGTTCTCAATGTGTATGTCGCGGAATTGATGGAAAGGACAAAACGTTTCTTCCCTGTCTTCGCGTAAAAAGATTGTACAATGAATTGTTTCATCGAATCGTTTAACAATTCAATTTGATGAAGATGGATATACTTCGGCTTTTCATTCTGAATCCACATTCTAATTTCCTCGGTCCAGTCGTCAAGCAATCTATGGTTTGTATCTGCATATGGTTTCACTTCTGAAAAAAAATCGGGCTCCCGATCCAATTCACGCATGGCTGGCAGTCTATTCAAGCACTCTTCACATACAGAAAGGAGCTGTTCCGTTTTCTCTATTAAGGTTAACAAGCGATCTCTTCCTCTCCGAAGTCTTTCCTATAGTCTATCAAATACTGCACGTGGACACCAAGTCCTAACGAACGTGCATTCCTTGGCACATGTTACCTATCAATTTTTATGGAACTTTTACAGCGATAATCCGTCCAATCATTATGGTATGATAGGAATTGCGAGGTGGTAGGCATGACAATTCGATACCCAAACGGAAAAAAATACGTTCCGGCACAACGCTCAACGCGAGTGAATAAAAAAAACCTTTCATTTAGCAACCGTGGGAAAACATTAGAGGATGAACTAAATGAAACAAATGAATATTATTTGGCCAACAATAAAGCAGTCATCCATAAAAAGCCGGTCCCTATCCAAATCGTACATGTGAAATATCCTGCCAGAAGCGCAGCTGTTATAACCGAAGCATACTTCAGATCACCTTCCACTACCGACTATAATGGAGTCTGGAATGGAAGATACATTGATTTTGAAGCGAAGGAAACAAAGAATACGACCTCATTCCCGTTACAAAACATCCATGAGCATCAGGTCGAGCATATGAAAAGAGTGACTGAGCAAGCGGGGATTGCTTTTCTATTAGTCAAATTCACAGTTCTTGACCGCTATTTTATAGTTCCCTATGAGTATTTCGAAAAAAAGTGGGAAAGAATGATAGCAGGCGGAAGGAAATCTATTACACTCTCTGAAATGGAAGAGATATCCATAGAAATTCATGCAGGTTTCAATCCACGGCTTGATTATTTAGCTGCTTTGGATTCACATTGGAAGAAACCTTACTAACGATTGAAAGGCAGGTAAACATATGAGTGATCAAACTAAATCCCGTGCAGCACGTCGCCAACAAATGGAGACGGAGAGAAAGCGCGGAAAAAATAAAAAGAAGAAGACTGGTGGCAATATCATCAAAAAAATTATCCTTGCCACCATTGCATTAGGCGTTGCGGTATTGATTGGCGGAGCTGGGCTTTTTGCTTTCTATGCAAGTAGTGCACCCGATTTAGATGAAAGCCTTTTGAAAGATCCGCTTACGTCTAATTTTGTCGATCGTAATGGAAATGTATTTATGAAATTTGGTGCGGAAAAACGAGAGTTCGTCCCTTACGAGGAGATACCACAGCTAATGAAAGACGCCGTACTTGCAACCGAGGACGTCCGTTTCTATAAACACCACGGTATGGATTTCTGGCGTTTGGGCGGTGCTGTCTTAGCAAACTTCCGTAGTGGATTCGGCTCACAAGGAGCTTCCACCCTCACACAGCAAGTCATAAAGAACTCCTTTCTTTCGAATGAAAAGACGTTGAAGAGAAAAGCTCAAGAAGCATGGCTTGCGTTCAAGCTGGAACAGGAATATGAAAAAGATGAGATTTTTGAGATGTATTTCAATAAAATCCTCATGTCAGGAAACATTTATGGAATTGGAACAGCTGCAAAAGATTTCTATGGTAAAGAACTCGATGAACTCGAGTTGCATGAAATGGCGTTGTTGGCTGGAATGCCCCAATCCCCGAACAGATACAATCCGTTTAAAAACCCTGAGCGGGCTGAACAACGTCGGAATACCGTGCTTAGTCTTATGTACAAACATGATAAAATAACTAAGGAACAGATGGAAAAGGCCAAAGCCATTCCTGTGACAGAAACATTACTTCCTGAGGAAAGACGTCAAGAAAATAAGAACACAAAATATCAAGCTTATGTCGATATCGTGCTGGATGAATTGGAAGAGGCTGGTATGATGGACGTCCTTTCAGAAGGAGTGACCATTCAAACAGCACTTGACCCTGCAGCCCAGCAATCGGTTGAAAAAGCGATTAATTCTCCGATTTATGAATCAGATGAAATGCAGGCTGGTATGACTGTCCTTGATACGAAAACAGGTGAAATCGTTGCGATCGGTGGTGGACGGAATTACACTGGGCGTAATTTGAACTTCGCTTCCGGTGATAACCCTAGACAACCAGGTTCGGTTATAAAACCAATTTTGTCATACGGTCCGATTATCGAACATGAAAGCTGGTCAACTGCACATGTTGTTGTCGATGAACCTTATAAGTACAAAGGCACCGATATTTCGATTCGTAACGTTGACGGGAAATACCTTGGACCGATTACGGCAAGGGAAGCTTTGTACCGTTCGAGAAATATTCCAGCCATCAAAGTATTCGAGGAGGTTGGAACGAAACGGGCCCGTGAATTTGCAGGAAAGCTTGGGCTGAAATATGGAGATATGACTTCCACGCTTGCTATCGGCGGAGGGGAATATCAATTCTCTACAATTGAAATGGCAGGCGCCTTTGCTCCGTTCGGCAATGGCGGCATTTATACGAAACCTCATGCCGTCAAGAAAATCATTTTCCGTGATGGAAAAACCGAGCGTAGCTTGGCACCAGATCCTGTAACTGTCATGAAGGATTCCACCGCCTATATGGTGACTGATATTTTACGTGATGTCATCTCTTATGGAACCGGGAAAACGGCGGGCGTATCCGGACTGGATATGGCCGGTAAGACAGGTACAACAAACTATGATGCAAAAACGATGAACGAAAGAGGAATGAAAAATACCGATGTACCGGATAGCTGGTTCACCGGTTATACGACAGAATATACAATTTCCGTTTGGGGCGGCTATAAAGACTTTAAAACCCCGATTACAACATATGATCGCGGCCGATATGTGCCACAAATCCTCTTCAGGAATGTCATGACCGATCTGGTTGCAGGAAAGACTACTCCACGGTTTAAGCAACCGAGCTCTGTTGAAGAGGCGGTCATCGTGAAGGGCTCAAACCCTCCGATTCTCGCGAGCAATTCAACACCTGATGCGCTGAAGAGCACAGAACTATTTGTTAGAGGAACTGTGCCAACAGAAATGGATGAAGAGTATATTACTGAACTGGAAGCGCCAAGCGGATTATCTGCTCAATATGACGAAGCGACGAACTCAGTCTCATTGAATTGGTCATACGACAATCCTGATGAGTATCTTCTTCCTGAGCCAGTACAGTTCAATGTTTCCGTCGCAGTAGACGGCAGCGAGCCACAGAGCATGACGACGACTTCCGAGCATGCTGTTACATTCTCCGGAGTAGAAATCGGTCGCACTTACGTCTTCTATGTTACAGCGATTTCAGGAGAAATCCAAAGCAGTCCTGCCTCCACTTCCCTGCTCATTGAAGATCAGAATGAAGATGACTCTTGGATGGATGACGGAAGTGAAAATAATAGTGACGGCGATGATCAAAACAATAACGGGAATAACAATGGAAACTGGAACAATGGAAATAACGGCAACAACGGAAACAGCGGTAATAATGGAAACAACGGGAATAATGGTGGAAACAACGGAAGAGATGAATCTACTGATGACGGTTCCGACAATCCAGGTGATGAAACAACCGACCCTGGTACCGGTGGAAATGACGGTGCTGACAGCGGTACCGATGACGGAAGCAATAGCTAATCAAAAAAGCCTGAAGGGATAGGAATAATCCCTTCAGGCTTTTTATTTTTTCATTGCCAATCGGCTCACCGCTTTTTTCATTGCTTCCGTATATAAAGCATCCAATTGAACGTACGCATAATGCCCGGCTATCTTGCCGCGAATGAATTCAAGCCGCTCTTTTCCATTCAAAGGTTCAATTGAAAATCTCGAACTGGATGAATCGGAAGGATTGACAAGTAAAAATAATTCAAGCATCATCAAGTAATTTTCTATAGCCGTTTCCATCATGATCGAAACGGCAGGGTCTTTACGCTTATAAGCTCCCTCAATCTCCTCTTTCAAGTCTAACCAGTTGTTCCAGAAAGAATAAAGCATTTCTTTTCTATCCATGTTCGGATTACGCAATGCCTTTCATCCGCTTCTTACCTTCCCTGCACAACGGTAGCAGTGGACATTCAGGGCAAGCAGGATTTTGGGCTTTGCAATGATATCGTCCAAAGAAAATGATTTGATGGTGTGTGTCCGTCCATTTTTCCATAGGCGTCCATCTCATGATTTTTTCTTCGACCATGAGAGGTGTGTCTTTCCATCGATTCATGCCGAGCCGTTTCGCAACACGCTCAACATGCGTGTCAACGGCCATTGCTGGGATACCGAATGCGTTGGAAACGACGACATTTGCCGTTTTCCTGCCGACACCAGGAAAAGTAGTGAGCGTATCCCGGTCGGCTGGTACCTCACCGTCAAATTTTTCAATTAGAAGAGCGCTCAATGCTTGAATGTTTTTTGCCTTATTTCGATATAAGCCAATTGAACGAATATCATTTTGTAGCTCCTCGATATCTACTGCCAAATAGTCTTCGGGTTTTTTATATTTTTTGAATAAATCCGCGGTCACTCGGTTCACAAGTACATCTGTACATTGAGCGGAGAGTAATGTGGCGACAAGCAGCTCAAAAGCGTTGTCGTGCACCAATTCACAATGAGCATCTGGAAACATCCTGCCGAATTCTTCGAGACAGATTTCCCATTGTTTCTTCGTCAACATAGACTATCACCTATTCCCGTTCTTCCAGCCAATTATAAAAAGGAACCTTTTTAACGACGGATTCCTGATTTTGAGCTGGACGCATTATTGCTGTCCTAAATGATTTAGATTGCTTCTCAACATCATTCAACGTTTTCACTCTTTTTTTCTTCCATTCAAACAAAATACGGTCAATATAGCGTAAACTTAGTTTTTGCGCAAGAACAGCCTCTTTCAATGCAGCCCTAATAATTTGGACAGCATGTCCATCTTCATCCAACCACATTGTAATCGTTTCACATTCCATTGGAGATAATAGACGGCCGAACTCTTGTTCAAACAATGTGAAGATTTCTCCTTCTTCATCTTTTTCCTTCTGCTCTTCCTTTACGTTCTTTTCAGCTAAAACGATGTTTACAAGCCGATTCCATAAAGGCAGCATCGAAAATTGTTCGTACAGTACCCCGTTTTCATCCTGACTCTGCTGGATCTCCAATAAGCCTCGTTGCATGAGACGTTGGAGAATTTCTGACACTTGGTTCTCAGATAGATGCATACGTGCTGCTAGATCAGAAGGTGTTGGAAATTGTGAGCCTTCCGTCTGGAATGCAAACATATGGAGTAGAAGCATTGCATCGACATCTTTTATATCTAAAGCTTTATAGTGCTGAAAAAAAAGCTGGGAAATGGTGACATTTCCCTGCTTAATCCAAATTTGGAGCCGTTCTTCATCATGCATGCCGAACACCTCACTATTTATAAGAATTCATGTGTTTTAAGGATATAGACGATTCAAAAGACGAGGGAATGGAATCGTTTCCCGGACGTGTTCAACTCCGGAAATCCATGCCACTGTCCGTTCCAAACCAAGACCAAAGCCTGAATGTGGAACAGCTCCATATTTACTTAACTCCAAATACCATTCATAGGCAGATTCATCGAGATTATGCTCTTGGATCCGTTGCTTCATCAATTCATAATCATAAATGCGTTCTGAACCGCCGATAATTTCCCCGTATCCTTCAGGGGCAATCAAATCAGCGCATAGGACGACATCGTCTCGATCTGGGTGTGGCTGCATATAGAATGATTTAATATCTTTAGGATAATTAACAATGAATACAGGCATATCAAAGCTTTCGGCAATCGCTGTTTCGTGCGGAGCACCGAAATCATCTCCCCACTCGATATCATCAAAGCCTTTCTCGTGAAGGAATTTAATAGCATCATCATAAGTGATTCGTGGGAATGGAGCCTGGATTTTTTCTAGTTTCGAAACGTCCCTGCCAAGTCGCTCCAACTCTAATGGGCAGTTTTGCAAAACAGACTGCACGATATGCGATACATATTGCTCTTGGATTTCCAAGCTTTCCTCGTGTTGCACGAACGCCATTTCCGGTTCAATCATCCAGAATTCAATTAAATGACGGCGTGTTTTCGACTTTTCTGCACGGAATGTCGGTCCGAAGGAAAACACTTTCCCAAGAGCCATTGCTGCAGCTTCCATGTAGAGTTGCCCAGATTGGGATAAATAAGCGTCTTCATCGAAGTATTTCGTGTGGAATAGTTCGGTAGTTCCTTCAGGTGAAGAGCCCGTCAATATTGGAGGATCTATTTTAACAAAACCATTCATATGGAAAAATTCATATGTGGAGCGGATGATTTCATTCCGAATTTTCATGACTGCATGCTGTTTGCGGGACCGTAACCACAAATGACGGTTATCCATTAGGAATTCAGTTCCATGCTCTTTTGGAGTAATTGGGTAATCAACCGCCTCGTGAATAATTTCAATATCTTTCACTTGCAGTTCGACTCCGAATGAAGAACGTTCGTCTTCTGTCACTTCTGCAGTGACGTAAAGAGACGATTCCTGATTGATTGATTTCGCTTTCGCGAATACATCTTCCCCAACAACTTCCTTGACGACAACGCCTTGGACAAAACCTGATCCATCGCGAAGTTGTAGGAAAGCGATTTTACCGCTTGATCTTTTATTTGCTAGCCAAGCTCCGATCCTGACAGTTTCACCTACGTGATCGGGCATTTCGTGAATCATAATTGTTTTCATAAGTACCTCCGTGAGTATGACTATTATTCTTTCCAGTTCGCTTCTACATATGAATGGATTCGTTTCACTGCTTCTTCAAGCTGTTCGATTGATGTCGCATAAGACAATCGGATCGTATTGGGTGAACCGAAACCGGAACCAGGTATAACTGCAACTTTTGCTTCTGTTAACAAGGCAGATGCAAATTCATCCACATTCGTAAAACCAGTCTTTTTCATTGCTTCCGAAACTTCGGGCAGCAAATAGAAAGCACCTTGTGGTTTAACGACCGTAAAGCCCGGAATGGCCGCTAGTTGAGGATAAATACGCTCGAGTCTCGACTCGAAATCTTTACGCATAATTTCAACTGCGTCTTGAGGGCCAACATAAGCTTCAATTGCCGCATATTGTGATGTCGTCGTCGGATTTGATGTCGAATGACTTGCCAAATTCGTCATTGCTCCGACAACCTGAGCGTCACCTGCGATGTATCCGATTCTCCAGCCAGTCATCGAATGTGATTTGGAAACTCCATTAATGATAAACGTCCGACTTTTCGCATCATCCGAAAGCTGTGCAATTGAAATATGCTTCTCTCCACCGTATATCAATTTTTCATAAATCTCGTCTGAAATGATCCAAATATCCTTCTCTTGACAAACTTCCGCTATTTGTTGGAGCTCATCGCGTGAATAGATCATTCCTGTCGGATTACCCGGGGAGTTAATAATAACAGCTTTCGTTTTTGAAGTGATTGCTTCCTTAATTTGGTGTGCGGTCACTTTAAAACTAGAATCCGCTGTACTTTCGATGAAAACGGGAGCGCCGCCAGCAAGCTTCACTTGCTCAGGATAGCTCACCCAATAGGGAGTCGGAATGATCACTTCATCTCCCGGGTCAAGTAGGACTTGAAACAGCGTATAAAGAACATGTTTCGCACCTATCCCGATCATAATTTCCTGTCTTGAATAATCGAGCTGCTGATCGTTTTTCAATTTTGAGATGATCGCATCTTTCAGTGCGGGAAGTCCACCAGAAGGGGTATACTTCGTCTTGCCTTCTTTCATCGATTGATAAGCAGCATCCAAGATGTTATCCGGTGTATTGTAATCAGGCTCCCCTGCCCCTAGACCGATAACGTCAATTCCTGACTCTTTCATCTCTTTTGCTTTGGCCGTTATGGCAAGGGTTGTAGACGGTGATAATGTACTTACTCTAGCCGCTAACTTCTTTGTCAATTGAATCACTCCCTTTAATGCCTTACATCTGTCTTATTATAGATTTAAAATCCTCTTCCACCATTCGCCGTTTTCGAAAAAGACATAAACATAATTCAATTTGCCATTTTCGCTTTTAAATGCGACTTCCCAGACGGGATGACCTTCTTCCAAACCGAGGGAAACATGGAGGATTTTCGTTACAGACAGCTCCGCTTTGACCGTATCAATTGCAGTTTGAGCTCCAATTCCATCTTTCATTGCCACTTCATCGAGAATTTCTCCTGTTTTCTCTTCGATGAAAACCGCTTTATCATTTCCTTCGTCGTCTTTGCCAATAACAGTCACCATCGAATTGGTACCATTGTAGATTTCGGTTCGCTCTACGGATTGCAAGGCACCAGATTTCAATGCATCCGCTTCCGCCTTTTGCTGTGCGGCCGAAAAGGGTGCATTGGCATTATAAAAAACAATGACAGTAATGATAAGTGATAATGCCAAAAGGAAAGCTGCGATGAATTTGACCCAATTCATCATTAGTCTCACTTCCTCTATTCAAACTGCAATTTGGAAAGCTTTCTGCATTCCGTTATTGTTGGATTCCTACTTATTATAACAATCTTCGAGCTTATTCACCATATGTTCTAATGACACTTTCTGAATAGGAACCGAAGGGAGTGCATCTAAAAAACGCCTCCCATATGATTTTGTTTCAACGCGTCGATCCAAAATAATGAAAAAACCTTTGTCTCCAGATGAACGGATCAGTCGTCCGAATCCTTGTCTAAATCTCAATATTGCTTCTGGCAATGACAATTGAGTAAATGGATTTGAACCGCTCGCGAGGAGTTTAGCAGCTCTCGCTTTGAAAACGACTTCATCAGGCGATGAGAACGGCAGCCGGACAATGATGACGGCAGACAAAGCCTCTCCAGGAACATCGACGCCTTCCCAGAAACTGTTTGTACCGAACAGAACTGATTTACCAAACTGTCGGAACGACTTCAATAATTTCATTCGACTACCTGAGCTTACCCCTTGTGCAATGAGGGCATAATCACTCAATAATTCACTTTCCAAAATTAATTCATATGTTTTGCGGAGCATATCTTGTGAAGTAAACAGGACGAATAGCCTGCCCCCTGTCGCAATGACAGTCTGGACAACGGCATCCGCGACTGCTTCAATGTAATCACTTTGTGATACATGTTGAATGGATGGCATGTCTTCGACGATGAATATCCCAGCATTATCATAGAATTGAGCCGGAGCATCAAAAGTCAAAACACGTACATTTTCCGCTATGCCTAATTGTCTTGCAACAAAACGTTCATCTTGATCGATCGTCATTGTTGCTGATGTCCAGACGATTCCAATCATTTGTTGTTGTAGACCCCTAATAAAGTCTTTCATAATCAATGCAGAGTCTACAGGACTTTTCACAACGTTCAGGCTGCCAGGCAAGCTTCTTTTATCCTTTTCGATCCAGACTGTGAAATGATCAGTTTCGTTGTCCAAAAAGATTTCTACCCATTCTCCTGCTTTTATTTTTAATTCTCTAAGCCAATAATCCCATTCGGATAAAAATGCCTGCTCTTTCTTCGACATATTATCTTTGTGAATAGCCAATCGAGAGCTTATTGTTTGCACATGTTGAACATAGTTGTTCATCTTTTCAGCCATTTGCGAAAAGAGAGCTCCATTATCCTCCAATTCATCTAAAGCGAAAATTACTCGGTTTCCCTGCTGTCCACCTTTTGCTTGCGGACGATGATTCGACAATAGGTTTGCAACGTCGTCAAAAAGATTTGTGAATTGTTCAAAGGAATCCGTAAGTTGTTCAAATGCTTGATTTCCGTAATTGCCGAATTTCCTATAAAGTTTCATGATTTGTTGGAGTAGCTGTCCATCGGCATCTGAACTTAGCTGACCCATAACATATTTCCAATTCATATAGGAAAGGACCGTCTCTTTGGAATTAGCCGCTGTGTAAACGAACTGATGAGCTTCATCAATGATCAGGCCAGAAATATTTTGGAATATCCTTTGTTCACGGTTGGAATCTGATAACAACATGGAATGGTTCGTGATAATGAGGTTTGATCGGCTGCATTCGTTCATCATCCTCTGATGGTAATCAGCTGATTTTTCATCTTCTGTCAATTGATTACTCCGTTTTCGGATTCTGTCGACAAATAATTGGCCGCCGCCGGATACATTCAATTCATTGACATCTCCCGTTTCCGTATCTGTCAGCCAAACGAGAATCTGCATAATTGTAAATGTCTCATCATACGATTCATCGGTAATTCGTAATAATTCTTCGAATTTGCCAAGCGAAATATACTGCTCCCTTCCTTTCAGGACGGTTGCAGTGCATTCGATGCCTAACATTTTTCGAATACGCTCTACTTCATCTTCTATGATCCGGTCGACAAGATGGTTAGTGAACGTACTGATGACGACAGGCTTTCCTGTCTGCAATGAATGGATCGTTGCAGGGAGCAAATAGCCGACTGTTTTTCCTACCCCCGTAGGAACTTCGGCCACGATTTCGGAATGTAATGTAATTGTTTCCCACACCGTGTCCATGAATGTCAATTGGGATTTTCGGAATTCAAAAGAAGGATAGCCTTTCTTCAAAATAGCAATTTTCTCCTTTTCCAATTTCGGATACGGACAACTGGTTGCTAACACTGAAGATGACTTCCCGCCAACCCGATAAGGAATCCCTCTAAATAAAGGCAGCTTTCCACTGCCACCCGTCTTTTGGACATGCTTCAACGCTTCGTATATAAGTGTTGAAATATCAGACCGTAAAGAGAATGAACGTCTATGCAATAAGTTCAATGTCTCTTCCGGCAAAGTCCTAAGCTTTGCTATTGCGGTCAAAAATAAATTCGCCGTTGCTTCCGCATCGTCATCTGCCCGATGCGCAGCAGGAAGTTCTATATTCAGTTCCTCTGCAATGTCTTGCAAACGATAGCTTGAGGAAGACGGGAAAAGAATTTTAGATAGCTCCACGGTATCAATTTTCTTTCCCGACCATCCAGCCACTTTGCAACGCTTAAGTTCGCTTTGTAAAAATGACAGGTCAAAATCGGTATTATGCGCGACAAAGACAGTCCCTTGAAGCAATTCAGAGACTTCTTGCGCAATCATATCGAACGTCGGAGCAGAATTTACTTCTACATCCGTAATGGCTGTCAGTTGTTGGATGAACGCAGGTATTTCACGTTCTGGATTGACAAAACGAGCATACTTGTTCGTTATGATTCCGTTTTCAATGAAAACGATCGCGATTTGTATGATCCGGTCACCCCTGGACGGGGAATGTCCAGTCGTCTCCAAGTCAACGACTGCATATGTACGATTATCCATTCAATCATCAACTTCCTGTATTGAATACTACAGCAGATTGTATCATATTCAGCGGGCCGATTGCGCTATTAGGTGTTTATGTATGAGTCAAGTTTTTGTGGGTACTGTTTTAAGACCGTATTACATTTCTTATATAGTTAAAGTTTTTTTGTGCTAACATTATTTTTATAAAAGTTCAAATTTGGACGTGTTGATTTCCACTTCAGGCGCACGCTTTCCGTGGGGCTGGCGGTGAGCCTCCTCGGTCGCTTCACTCCACTGCGGGGTCTTACCTGTCCAGCTGATCCCACAGGAGTCGGCGCCTTCCGCTCCAATCAACAGAGACAACTTCTAAGTATGTGTCCTCTTTGGAAACATTTAAATTCCAACGTAAAGCACATTCGAAATTATTGTAATTCGTTATTAGAATGATTTTCGTAATTTTTAATCCTTTTAATCCTTTATAGACAGGGTTTCATTGGCTGTTTTAAACTTGTTACGCCTTATTACGATATACGGCAAGCTGCTTATCAAGATTGATCAGGAACTGTAGAAACACATCTGTATAAGATTGTTGAAGTCTCCTGAATAAATCTGTTTCAATTCTTTGAATGAAACTAATTTAATAAGGATTCGTACATTGTAGTGTTTAGCTTGCAACTTTACTATACAAGAAGTGGACTCCTTTTTCATGCCTTTACAGTTACCAGTACGATTCCATGTATATTCCAATTGATTGAAGTGGAGATCGGCGACTCCTGCGGGAACAGCACGAGCTGAAGACCCCGCAACGAAGCAAAGCGTAGTGAGGAGGCTGAAGCCGTGCCCGCGGAAAGCGTCCGATCGGAACGGAAATAATGTTATAAGTAGCATGCTAGAAACTTTCTGATCTACTCACAAACATTTTACTCATACATGGTTATGACAATAAAAATGCTGATGAAGGAAGATCTATCCTCCATCAGCTACTTATTTTATCAGGCAATGATGCCTGGTGCCTCTTTGATTACTTCTTTAATACGATTCTGTTCATCCACGAGGAGAACTGTAGGTTGGTGGTTACGTGCCTCTTCTTCAGATACATACACATAGGAAATGATAATGACGATGTCACCTTGTTGAACCAATCTGGCCGCCGCACCATTAACACAAATGACTCCGCTGCCACGCTCGCCTGCAATAATATACGTTTCAAACCTTGCCCCATTATTATTATTGACAATATGGACTTTCTCGTTAGGAAGCATGCCTGCCGCATCAAGCAAGTCGCTGTCGATCGTAATGCTTCCTACATAATTCAAATTCGCTTCCGTTACAGTGGCGCGATGCAATTTACTGTTCATCATCATTCTGAACATAAGTACCATCCTTTGTTGACATAATAATATTATCTATTAACCTTGTTGTTGAAAACTTTACGGCACATGCTAAAATCACTTCGGAGGAATGCTGAGTGACTGGGCCCAAATCAGGATACGATAGCATCTTAACATAATCAATCGTCCCTGAACTATTGGAGACTATTGATTCACCGACCCGCTGTTCGATCGTTTCTGGATCAAAACCACTGGCAAATAAATCGGATCCTATTTGCAATGCCCGATAGATTGCCGGAGCTTCAGAGCGCTCTGCAGCGGTCAAATTCACATTACGTGAACTTTTTGCCAAGCCATCCTCTTCCCTGACAATTGGAACTCTCACGATAGCTGTCCTCAAATTGAAGTCCCGAACAAACGTCTCGATGATCGCCAATTGCTGGGCATCTTTCAAACCGAAATACGAACGGTCCGGATCAACAATATTGAATAGTTTCAAGACCACTTTGAGTACGCCATCAAAATGTCCAGGCCTTGAAGCACCGCAAAGCATATTTGCTTGCACTCCCGGCAAGATTCGGATACCACCGTCAGACGGATACATTTCCTCAACTGAAGGAATAAATACAATATCGACACCTGCAGAGCTTGCAAGTCGTAAGTCCCTCTCACGATCACGCGGATAGGATTCGAAATCTTCTCCAGGACCAAACTGTGCTGGATTGACGAAAATACTCATGACAACAATGTCGTTTTGTTCTTTAGCATGCTTTACAAGTGATAAATGCCCTTCATGCAAAAAGCCCATTGTAGGAACAAAACCGACTGTTGCATTTTTCCGTTCATTTCGATTCAGCCTTTGTTGTAGTTCCTCGATCGTCTCAATAACTTCGATGCTGGTACTTTCAATGACCATCCTTCAATCCCCCATATAACGCGACTAATTCATCTTCCTTCATTGTAAAACGGTGTGCTTCAGCCGGAAATTCACCCTTTTTGACAGCTGCTGCATACTCTTTTAAACCGTTACGGATATCCGTTCCAATATCTGCAAACGCTTCTACGAATTTAGGAATATGATGGTTTCCGTATTTGACCGTATCGTGAAAAACGAGCACTTGACCGTCTGTCTCTGCTCCTGCGCCTATTCCGATTGTTGGAACAGTGACTGCTTTCGAAACTTGCTCCGCCAACTGATAAGGAATGCATTCAAGAACAATCATACAGGCGCCTGCCGCTTCACAAGCAACAGCGTCTTGGATTAGTCGCTCTGCGGCTTCTGCAGTCTTCCCTTGTACTTTGTAACCCCCTACGACAGCTGCTGACTGTGGGAGTAGTCCTAGATGAGCAACTACAGGAATTCCCGTCTCCGTCAATAGCCGGATTGTATCGATCACCCGTCCTCCACCTTCCAGTTTTAGGGCGTTTGCACCCGTCTCTTGATAGATGCGTACCGCAGAATCCAATGTCCGATCTTCGGAACCATGGTAGGAAGCGAAAGGCATATCTACGACGACAAACGTGTCCTTCGCACCTCTTCTGACCGCTTTTCCGTGATGGATCATATCATCGACAGTGACAGCAGCTGTCGAGTCGTATCCTAAGACGACCATGCCAAGAGAGTCCCCTACAAGAAGTACATCGACTCCTGCCTCCTCAGCCAATTGTGCAGATGGGTGATCATAAGCAGTCAACATGACAATTTTTTCACCAAGCTGTTTCATTTTCGTGAAGTCCGTAGTGCTTTTCATCCGTATCCTCTCCCTTTTTTATCAAAGTGGAGAAAACCAAAAAATCCTTCCAGCCTAAAAAAGGGCAGAAGGATTGTAGGTTTACTATTTTGGGTTTCCTCCGTCCCTGTCTTATGCAAGATCAAGGCAGAACTTATTAGGTTTTTTCGATTTTCAATTTTCTAGCCGATAAAGGTGCAATTCCTGTCGATATTGCCCTTCGACCATACTATAGCAAATCTATTGATATTTGTATAGATTCAATCTTTAATAACAATATCCGCAGAGTAGATGCCTCTTACTGTGCCATCATCAAGTTTAAGTTCTAATAGACCGTCTTCTGAAATACCTAGAGCAGTCCCTTCGATCGTTTCATTCAACATAACTGCTCGGATCTGTTTTCCTGCCGTGTTTGAATAACTTTCCCAGAGCAGTTTGATCGGACCGAATCCATGCTTTTCATACATCTTCGTATACAATTCAAGAAAACCAAGAATTTCAGCAATCAATTTCGCCCGATCGATTTTTTTGCCGCATGCAATTTTTAGAGAAGTTGCAATATCTCTTAGTTCTTTTGGAAAATCTTCCTCTTCGTGATTAACATTCATGCCAATTCCAAGAATAATTGCCTTCACGCGGTCAGGTTCAGATTGAAGCTCTGTTAGAATACCAGTCATTTTTTTGCCGTTGATCATAATATCATTCGGCCATTTGATCGTAGCCTCAATTCCGCTGACGTTTTCAATCGCCCGAACGATTGCAACAGCTGCAACGAGCGTCATTTGTGGTGCCTGCTGTGGCATTAACGATGGTCGAATGATCAAACTCATCCAGATTCCTTTATGGGCTGTCGAATTCCATGGACGGGACAGCCTTCCCTTCCCTGCTGTCTGCTCCTCCGAAATGATAAGGGTTCCGTCCAGTGCTCCAGCTTGTGCAAAATCATGCGCGAGGTTCTGTGTCGAATCACAACTTTTATAGTAATCGATCGTTGTCCCATAAGTTTTCGTCTGTAAAAATCTTCGGATATTAGCAGCGTTCACAATGTCTGGAATGTCGATCAGTACATATCCCTTTTTTTTGATTGAAGCGATTTCATAGCCATCCTCTTCAAATTCCTTAATATATTTCCAGATTGCAGTTCTTGAAAGACCGTATTCTTCTGCAAACTCTTGTCCGGATACCGGATTTCCTTGGGCTTCAAAAAGCTTTTTCAACAATTCATCTCTTGCGTTTTTTACATTCATTGAAAAACCATTCCTTTATTTTATCCAAATCATTCGGGCAATGTCGATGCAGCACCGCATATTCGATTCTTTCCATCCATTCGCCGACCCATCTACCGCCTCTTTGGCCAGTCCAAGCGAGCAAGTCTTTTCCATTCACTTTCAAATCATCTTTGGAGCGAATCGGCAAACTTTCTTGCATTCGTTTCATTTCGTGTACGGGTATACCGGTTTCTTCAGGATGCATCGCTTGCCAAACCTTTTCTGTCGCAACGAGTACTTCAAGCGTGAACCGATAATAATCATCAATTGTAAATGGACTCGTTTGTCTTCTGCCAAATGCGCTTAGTACGTCCGATAGAAATGCTTTTTCTCGATTTGAAAGCTTATAAGCCTTTGCAAGATCAGATGCGGAATAATGCCCTGTAAGCATTAAAGCGGACCAGCCTTGGTCAGTAGTCGTAAAAGGAGCACAGTCCATTAACAATTGGACATACGAAGGGAAAAGAGGCAAATGATCCGATAACCCGGTTTCCCTTAACGCCGCTATCGCCTTGGCGGGATTGACGCCTCTCCATAGCTTATCCATTTCTGCTTTAATACGTTCCACTGAGACATGTTTAATACTTTCAGCATTTTCTTCAATCGCCAGAAAGGTTTTACTTTCTATCTCAAATGCTAAAACAGATGAAAATCGAACTGCACGAATCATACGTAACGCATCCTCATGAAATCGATCGCTAGCATTGCCGACCGCCCGGATTTTCCGGTTTTTTAGATCCTCTATACCTCCATATGGATCAATTAATTCACCGGTAAGCGTTAATGCTATTGCATTTATCGTAAAATCCCTGCGCTGCAGATCGTCTTTCAAGGATCTGACGAAATTCACTTCATCGGGCCTCCGGTGGTCCGTATATGTACTTTCTGTTCGATACGTTGTCACTTCAATCGGTTCATCATCCATGATGACCATAACAGTTCCGTGTGCAATTCCAACATCGATTGTATGAGGGAATACTTGCTTCACTTCACCTGGAAAGGCAGACGTTGCAATATCGAAATCTGATGCTTCCTTGCCTAGTAAATGATCCCGAACTGCTCCCCCTACAAATACCGCCTCATACCCTGCTTCTTCCAATAGGCGGACGACTTTCCGGCTTGACGCAGTTCCAAATTCTGAAGTCATCGGATGTCAGCCACTTTCGCGATCTCGTAATAAAGCTCTTCGTATTGTTGTACGATCGATTCCGAATCGAATTTATCAACGACTGTTCTTATTGCACTTTCCCGGAAGTTTTGATGCAAAATTGGATCTGAAAGTAGCAGTTTCGCCTTCTCGGCAGCTGATTCCACATCCCCAAGTTCGATGAGAAATCCGTTCTTTCCGTCCTCGATTACTTCAGGTATGCCACCGATATTTGTCGCAATTGCTGGCACTCCACAAGCAAACCCTTCTAGTAGGACAAGACCAAATGATTCCTTTTCCGATAATAAGAACATAATATCACTAATTGCCAATAATTCTGGAAGATCATCTCGCTTACCCGTAAAGATAATATCATCTTCCAAACCTTCTTCGCTTGCCTTCTTCTTCATTTCTATTTTTTCCGGTCCTGTACCGACTAATAATAATTTGGAATCGATTTCCTCCCGAATAAGTTTGAAGCTATCGATAATATCTCCAATCCTTTTAATGCTTCTGAAATTTGAAATATGAATGATGACTTTTTCATCTTCCCGAATTCCCAAATCTGTTTTTAACGTACCCGGATCTACTGGCTTGTACTTTTCCTCGTCAATGAAATTATAAATTGTCAATATTTCTTTTTCTGGCTCGATTAACGATAGTGTTTCTTGCCTTAGCGATTCGGAAACCGCGGTCGTTAAATCGGATTTGTCTACTCCGTAACGAACAGTGTTTTTCAAAGCGGGATCATGCCCTAGAACAGTCACATCGGTTCCATGTAAAGTTGTGATGACACCAATATCCGATTTCGCCATATCTTTTGCAAGTGCTGCGGAAATAGCGTGCGGGACAGCATAATGCACGTGCAGCAGATCAAGCTCTTCTTCTTCAATCACTTGTGCAATTCGATTCGCCAATGCGATATCGTAAGGCGGATATTTAAAAACAGCATAACCATCAATTTTCACTTCATGGAATAATATATTAGGATGGATATCGGGAAAACGGAAAGGGCGACTCGACGTGATAAAATGCATTTCATGTCCTTTCTCCGCCATTTTCAATCCGAGTTCTGTCGCAACTACTCCAGAGCCCCCTAATGTGGGATAGCAAATTACACCGACCTTCAATTTTCTCATAGAACGCACCTCTTCCGACCAACGTTAATCGATAATATTTTCCAACCCATACACTAAATCGTTTCGGCCGATCACTTCCCGGATCGCCATCATGATTCCTGGCATAAAGCTTTTTCTGTCAAATGAATCATGTCGTAAAGTTAATAGCTCGCCTTCTCCTCCAAGAAGGACTTGTTGGTGCGCCAGCAGACCAGGCAACCGGACACTATGGATCTTCATTCCTTCTACATCCGCTCCACGAGCGCCTTCCAAATGGACTTGCTCCAATGGATGTCCTTGAATATGTGACGGTCTGTTTTCCTTAATCATTTCGGCTGTTTTAACAGCTGTTCCAGACGGAGCATCCAGTTTACGATCATGATGCATTTCAATAATCTCGACATCTCCTAAATAGCGGGCTGCCTGTGCGGCGAATTTCATCATAAGTACGGCTCCAATTGAAAAATTCGGTGCGATGATTCCACCAACTTGTGTTGACTCCACTAAATCAGAAATTGCCTGCAACTCCTCGTTTGACAATCCAGACGTACCGACTACAGGGTGAACGCCAATTGACAATGCGGCCTTCACGTTATTGAACACTGCATCTGGATCTGTCACATCCAACAAAACAGCAGGCGTGTGCTCCTCATATAACTTAGAAAGCGATGTATAGATAGGTATTCCATGTTTCCCATCATTTATGGAACCGTTATGTAAATGTAAACCATCATATTTATAATCAAGTGCTGCAACAACTTCTGCATCATTTGCTGCCTCGATCGTTTCGATTGCAGTCGTTCCCATTCTTCCTCGGGCACCTGCTATAGCTACTTTAATTTTCATCATTGCTCCTCCTTTTTTTCCAACGGTCGGCGTCACGATCCTTGAATTTATTCATGACCCTCAGTAACGCATCCTCTAAATTGATTCCTTGTGCATTGGCGAAACAGATGAGAACAAAAAGCAAGTCACCTGTCTCTTCTTCCAAAGACTTGATTTCCTCACTTGATTTTTTCTTTTTCATGCCATAAACATGTTGCACTTCCCTCGATAACTCGCCTAGCTCTTCTGTAAGCCGGGCCATCAATTCCATCGGAGGAAAATATCCTTCTTCAAAACCTGATATGTATGCATGGACTTCTTCTTGTAAATTTTTCATTGTTTTCGCTTGTTCCATTTGCTTCCTTACCCTTCATTTGATATCGTATTCATTCATAGGACTAATGTCAAAAATCAGTTGTTTTCATCAAGAAAGGTGGTCTTCTATTGTTTCGTGGAATAAAACTCAAAAATATATTCTTTATCATACTGGGTGCTGCGATATTCAGTTTTGGTCTTGTGCATTTTAATATTCAACACGAACTTGCCGAAGGCGGATTTACAGGAATTACGCTTATCCTCCTATTTGCCTTCAACTGGGATCCCGCCATCATGAACTTAGTACTGAACATTCCGATGTTCATCATCGGTTGGAAGCTGTTAGGAAGAAAGGTTTTTATATACACGGTTATCGGTACGGTCGCTGTTTCTGTCTTCCTGAAAGTGTTCATGAAATATCAGTTTAATATTCACCTCGAAGGGGACATGTTCCTTGTTGCCTTATTCGCAGGTGTTTTTATCGGTATAGGGCTCGGTATTATTTTCAGATATGGTGGAACAACAGGCGGTGTAGATATTATCGCACGTTTGGCGCATAAGTACATAGGCTGGAGCATGGGAAAGACAATGTTTTTGTTCGACGCATTCGTCATTTTGGTTTCGTGGGCAGTCTACTTGGATCATCGGTCCATGATGTATACGTTGGTCGCCCTCTTCGTAGGCGCACGAGTCATCGATTTTGTTCAGGAAGGTGCTTATGCAGCACGGGGAGCTTTCATCATTTCGGAAGCTCAAGATACGATCGCTTCCAAAATTTCATTGGAAATGGATCGGGGTGTCACTGTTTTCAAGGGATACGGCCACTTCACGAAATCAGACCGTGAAATATTATATTGCGTCGTCGGTAAAAATGAGATGATGCGTTTGAAAAACATTGTCACTTCTATCGATCCGCATGCGTTCGTCTCTGTCACTGACGTCCATGATGTATTAGGTGAAGGCTTCACGCTCGATGACCAGAAACGCCCTTTGGAACGTTAACAATAACGAAACCATATAAAAACCCGACCATTTTAAAGCGGTCGGGTTTTGAATTATTCTCTGTTCGTAAAAATCAACAAAAGACGAACTAGTTCCATAACAGCAACCGCTGTGGCAGCGACATATGTCATCGCAGCAGCACTCAATACTTTCTTCGCATGCGGTTCTTCTTCGTTACGGATAATTCCATGCTCAACAATTTGATTCATTGCACGAGTAGATGCATTGAATTCCACAGGCAATGTCACGATTTGGAAAAGGACACCTACTGCCATCAAGGCAATCCCTATTCCGAGCATGTAGTTCATGCTTGAGGCAAGTATACCGATAATGATGAAAATCCATGAAGCATTTGACGTAATGTTGGCTACTGGTGCTAAACGATGGCGGAAACGCAAGAACGAATAGGCTTCCGCGTCTTGGATGGCGTGTCCGACTTCGTGTGCAGCAACCGCAGTGCCCGCAACAGACGCTTCATGATAGTTTTGGGTCGACAATGCCACTGTTTTGGTCAATGGATTATAATGATCAGTCAAAACTCCTTGGCTTTCAACAACTTTCACATCTTGCAAACCATTGCGATCAAGGATGAGCCTCGCCACTTGTGCTCCTGTCATGCCTGACGTTGAACGAACTTTTGCGTACTTCGTATACGTATTCTTAACTTTGAATTGGGCATACAATGGAAGCAATATGATAATCCCCAAATAGATCAAAAACAAAGTGTTTCCCTCCCTTTTTCTATCTCTCTTTATTTTATAACGTACACTTTATATCCGCAACTATTTGCTATTATGCTATAACAGTTGCCCGTTTTTCCCTTTTTCTCCATAGGATAAATGCTAAAAGTATACACCCAATGGAAAGCCAAAATGTAAAATATCCAATTTGTTGCATATGTTTCATTAAATCGTGGTAAATCGGCATTTGGCCGAATACGTAATCAATCACATCATTATGCAATGTCCAAATGGCAGCGATGACAATATGTCCGAAGCCAAATCGGTACAATGGACTATAGAGGAACGCTTGCACTGCCATTGCAAAATGAGAGCCGACAAGCATCCATCCGACCCATCCGATGGAACCCGTTTCAAGCAGTGTGAGCAAATTCATGACGACCGCCCATAATCCATATTTGACAAGCGTTATGAACGCTAATGCCTCGATTAATTTGAAATTCCTATTGAGAAGCCAACCGATGATCGCAAGTGTAAAGAAAAGGCTAGCCGTCGGGCTGTCGGGTACAAAAATCCAAAATTTCGGTTCTGTTATTTCCAACTGCCACATGTACCAATCATAGCCGTATACAGTTCCGAGTAAATTAACGAAGAGCAAGATCCACAAAAATGACTTATGCGACAGCAGAAACCAAATACGATTGACAATAGTAATCACGACCATCTCCCTAAAAAGAAGTATGTCAGTAATAAATATGTATAATAGTTTGTAAAAAAAAAGAGTCAGTCACCTGACTCTTTTTCGAGTTGTATTACTTTTCTGTTCCTAGGCTTTCAAGGAATTCTGCAAGTACTTGCAAATCTTCCTCGGAACCTGTCCACTGGTTTGCTGGCATTGTTCCAATACCGTTATGTGCGATGTCTACAATTTCATCAGCAGTAAGTCCAGTGTTGCTCAATGCTGGTCCTAATCCGCCTTGGAATGCGTCACCGTGACAGCCGATACATGATGATCCAGCGTAAATCTGGTATCCTTCCGACTCAGGGTCGAATTGAACTTCTTCAACAATCGCACCTTGCGCTTTCGCTTTTTCCCAGTCATGGTTCACAACGGATTCCCATGTTAGATAGAAAAGAGCTGCGAACGCTAGAAGCATGAAAGCAGTCGGAAGAGGGCGTTTAGATGGACGACGCTCTTTCGATGTATCCAAGAAAGGCATCAGCAGCAAAGCACCGATAGCTAATCCAGGCATTACGATCGCACCGATGACGTTGTATGGTCCGGATGCGAATTCATATTTAAGCAATTGATACATGGATAAGAAATACCAGTCTGGAACCGGTATGTATGTTGTATCCGTCGGATCTGCTTGACGCTCAAGCGGTGACGGATGGGCAACTGTCAGTATTAGATACCCGACAAGGAAGACGGCGCCGATGATCCACTCTTTCAAGAGGAAGTTTGGCCAGAATGCTTCCGTTTTACCAGGGTATTCTGAGTAATCTTTCGGGACGTTCGGCATTTTATTCGTTGCCTTAATGCGCGAATCTCCGACAAATTTCATCCCTTTTCCGCGTTGCATGATGTCCCCTCCTTATTCTAATTTCAGACAATCACTATCGATATAGATCTTATAGCGGTCCGGAAATACCTTGTCTTCTGATCATGATAAAGTGCGCTGCAAGCAACCCAAGCAAAGCAGCAGGTAGGAAAAATACATGAATCGCAAAGAACCTTGTTAATGTTTGAGCACCAAGGATTGTGGAATCGCCCGCCAGAAGGACTTTGATCTGCTCACCGATGAAAGGAACCGATGCTGCAATTTCAATACCTACTTTAGTCGCGAACAACGCTTTCATATCCCAAGGCAATAAGTAACCTGTGAAACCAAGACCTAGCATCGTAATGAAAATCAATACTCCGACGATCCAGTTCAATTCACGAGGTTTTTTATATGAGCCAGTAAAGAATACACGCAATGTATGCAGGAACATCATTACGATAACTAGAGATGCTCCCCAGTGGTGCATTCCACGCACAATCTCACCGAATGCTACTTCATTTTGAAGATAGTAAACGGATTTCCATGCATTTTCAATATCCGGGGTGTAGTACATTGTAAGGAACATACCTGAAAGAATCTGGATGACCGTTACGAAAAACGTTAAACCTCCGAAACAATAAATGAATGCAGAAAAATGGTGTGCAGGGTTTACGTGCTCAGGTACTTCGTGGTCAGCGATATCCCGCCAAATCGGGGTGATATCCAACCGTTCGTCAACCCAATCATAAATTTTATTTAGCACTTCGGTCGTACCCCCTTACATTTTAAACTAATGTGTTTGGAACCGTTTTTCCAAGGTGGACATATCCATCCACGATTTCGACTACATACTCATCGAGTGGTCCGAGTGGTGGAGATCCTGGTATGTTTTTACCGTTTTTCTCGTATCGTCCATTATGGCAAGGGCAGAAGAATTCGTTCTTATGTTTCTCGTCGCCTTCCCAGTTCACCGTGCATCCAAGGTGCTTACAGACAGGAGAAAGTGCGATGACCGTATCGCCTTCTTTATAAACCCAAGCGGTATTCGATACATCGGATTTGTACCATCCATCCTTACGATCTTTAATAGTAAAGTCAACGCGTACAGGCACTTCAGTCAACTCGTCCACTTTTTGTGGAGTTGGAACGAACTCACCTTCACCTTTCGGTTGCAATACTGGATCGACCGCAAAGCGAACCATTGGCATCAACATTGCTGAAGCCATGAATCCACCGACACCCATCAAGGTATAGCTTAGGAATTGGCGTCTTGACACTTTGCTGCTCATCAGTTTCCCTCCTCTTACTCCGAAATCAGTCCAACGGACATACTATTGCTAATTGTAAAACTAGGACATATCTATGATATATCAATATTAGTGTAAATTCAATCATGCTTTCTGCTGTACTTGTAGATTGTGAACAATTCATGAATTTTACACATGTTCCAACCATATCCACTACCATTGACTAAATGCATATGTGAAAATCAACTTTCTTTGGTGTACTTATTGCTTTGACCATTGCTCAGTGAATTTTGGCAATACTTGACGAAGTTGATCTTCCAGAATCGATTGCCGTAAAGAGGCCTCCATGTTTTCAAGTGGAATCGAAGGCATCCAAATAACTTGTCCAGGCAACTCAATTGAAGTCCAAGCATGATCGGTTGTCAGGAAGAAAACATGTTTAAAACTCGTGTCGGAAAACTCCCTTAAGGTCGTTTGTGCCATATGTAATGAATCCGTCGTTGTTGTGTAGGAAAATGGCGGCGCAAACATCATCCTTCCTTTGAACTGTGTCTCAATGAGAGAAGCTAGATGCATAATGAATTCTGTTGATGATGCACTAGTCTTCATATTATCAATCTTCGTTTCTATTTTTACAAGCGGTACTACTAGTGTATCGATATATTCTTTTTGAAGCAAATATGTATCCATATCCTTGCCTGTCCAATTCATTAAAACCAGCCCCTTAAAAATAGTCATGCAAATGACTCCATCTGGAAGACGGAGTCATTAGTCTTTTGTGATTTTCATATCGTTCAACATTGCTGACAAAACGAGAAATCGTTCCCGATCATTGGCATCTAGTGCCTCATCAACCCTCTTCATAAGAAGTTCAAGAGACAATGAAGCAACACTTTCCTCAAGCAGCTGCTCAGCAATCTTTCGATCTCTTGCACTCACTTGGAGTTCTGCGGGAAGGAATGGATTTTCCTCGCGTACACTCGCATATTGAGGGCATGCATGGCTGTTCGGGAAGTTTAGTTGAATGTACATTTTTTCTTCCGGATGGAGACGTAGATCATGAAATGATTTTTCCGCATCAGCAGTCATCAGATTGCCTTTGTAAAAACGGAAAGGGATACTTTCCGAATTTATTGTTGAAATCACCATCGCCCTCGGACAGTAATGTGCTTCATCCGTAAAATGGACGTTTTGAAGAAGTTGCTCATGGCTTAACAGATAGTTCAGAATCCACACACATTCCCGGCGCTTTAATTTATAGCGCTTTAAAAACCACCGTACGAAGTCTTTTTTGGCAGCGACAGGAATCATGGCTGTCATATCACACCTCCTCGTCATTCAACGTTTCAAGAAAAGCGGTCCATTCCTCTTGTTGTGTAAGGTTTACCAATGTCTTAACTACTTCGATAGCTTCATCCCGTTTTCCTTCATCCAAAAGGAATCTTGCGTACTTATCCAAAAATGATGGATCATCCTTCATTCCAACATATGCCTTACTGTAAGATACGTATGCATGTGCATATTGTTCCTCTCTTTCTAAAGCATATGCTTTAAATGCGGACAAAAGCGGAATATCTAAATTTCCATCATCTAGATCTGTGAGCAGCCTTATTAATTTCTCGTCCTCTTTCCTTTCATTATAGAGAGATGCGAGTGTAATAATGGCATCTATATATTCGGGATCAAGTGCAATCGCTTGTTGCAAGTGTTCCTCTGCCTCTAGGGGCAGTCCGAGCTTCAGTGCTGATTTACCCGCTGACAGACGAAGTTCCTTGTCAAATTCATCACGTGCAATGCCTTGTTCGAATAGTTCATATGCTTTTTCATCATTCCCCAGTTGGGAATAAGCCTGACCAACGAGCATATAAGCGGAAAAATAATCAGGGTCCATCGCAATCAAATCTTCAAGTAAATGTATCGACCTTTCAGGTTGATTGCTTTGATAATAAGCATACGCTGCACCGAAAATCGTGTCCGGAAGCTGCTCATCTTTCAATAGCTCTTCGTAATAAGGGAGCGCATCTTCGAAAGCTGCACCCGCGCTATACGTCTCTGCAAGACGGAAAGGAATACTCGTTCCCGCAATTTCATGATAACCTTCATCGTAAAGCTCTGAATAATGCTTCGCGGCTTCGAGATACCTTCCAGCATCCAACAATAGTTCGGCATTTGCAAAACGGATGACTGGCTCGTGAGGCGATCTTGCAAGCGCTTCTTTCACTTTTCCAAGAGCCGCCTCCGCCATGCCGATCATCTGATAATAATCGGCAAGGGCTAAAAGTGCTTGGGTATATTCCTCTTGGTCGGGCGTCACTTCCGAGAGCAACAGCAATGCATCGTCCTCATCGCCTAGCTCCATTAATGTACTTGCACGGTCAATTTTTAATTGGGGCTCATCAGGCATATAGGAGATTAATGTCTCGTAAATATGATCTGCTTGACCAACATACCCAAAATCGACCAAAAAACTTGCAGCTTCATATAAGAGATCGAAATCCCCGGCCTTTTCCGCTCGATCAATCAAATCGTTCACTTGGCCGATATCCCCATCGAGTACTGCTTTTTCAAATTCATGTAACTGCATCATATTTTCACCTGATCCTTCATGTTGTATACACTAGGAAAATTATTCTTGATCGCCATTGAGAACGAGTTTTGTCAAATGATCAAAAAAGTTTGGATAGGAAATGGCGATGCATGAAGTGTCTTCAACTTGGACTGGACCATCCGTAAGCAAAGCTGCAATGGCAGCCATCATACCTATTCTGTGGTCACCATACGATTTCAGTTCTGCACCTGATAAAACCGTAGGTCCCTTAATAATCATTCCATCTTCCGTTGCTTCCACATCGGCTCCAAGTTTCGTCAATTCTTCCGTGACAGCCGCAATACGGTCGGTTTCCTTGACACGAAGTTCCTCAGCATCCTTAATTATTGTCGTTCCTTTCGCTTGTGTAGCTAGCAGTGCGATGATTGGAATTTCATCGATAAGCGTCGGGATGATATCCCCGCTAATCTCAATTCCCTTCAACGGTGCATGCGATACTTTAACGATGCCATAAGGTTCGCCTATTTCACCGTTTTGTTCAACAATCTCCACTTTAGCACCCATTTTTCTCAGTACTTCAATAATTCCTGTTCTCGTTGGATTTAGACCGACATCTACAAATTCGACTTCGCTTCCTTCAATCATTGCAGCGGCTGCCATAAAAAATGCAGCAGAGGAAATGTCACCTGGAACTGTGACGTTTGTTCCCTTAAGAACTTGCCCGCCTTGTATGCTGACAGTGCCTTTATCCTGCTCAACCGTTGCTCCAAACTGTTTAAGCATCCGTTCAGTATGATCCCTCGAAACGGCAGTTTCCCTAACGGAGGTCTTCCCATCTGCGCCAAGCCCTGCAAACAGGATGGCAGATTTCACTTGTGCACTTGCTACAGGCATCGTATAGTCAATCCCTTTAAGCATTGACCCGCTTATCGTGAGCGGAAGATACTCTCCTCCAGAAATCGAGGCTCCCATCGATTGCAAAGGGATCGTCACCCTTTTCATTGGCCGCTTTGATAACGATTCATCACCCGTCAATGTGGAAGTGACAGTAGAACTCGACAAAATTCCTAACATCAGTCTTGCTGTCGTTCCCGAATTACCCGCATAGAGCTCTTCAGTTGGTGTCTTCCAGTTCCTTATTCCAGGACTTTCGACGACGACATCTGTACCTATACGGTCAATGAAAACGCCTAAACGCTTAAAAATCTCGATTGTTCGCAAACAATCCTCTCCATCGAGGAATCCTTTTATAACTGTACGGCCTTCCGCAATCGACCCTAACATAATAGCACGATGGGAAATGGATTTGTCCCCTGGCACTTTGACGGATCCATTTACTACCGGCTTGTCGAATTTCACTGTTTTCGTTTCAACCATGTCGAGTCCCCCTCATTAGAGAATATGCATGCTGTAATCCGTTTTTTTTGCAAGAATCGCTCTTGCCGCTTTACGATCCTCTGCAGTTTGAAAACTGATGACGAGGATTCCATATACATCTGTCCGCGTTTCGACAATCCGTATATTTGTAATACTAATTTGTTCATCTGCAAGTATTTTCGTAATTTCAGAAATAATACCTGGAGTATCGGGTATGTCGATGTGCAAATCGAAAGTCATGTATAGAGCACCTTGTGCAGCCCCTTCGGAAGTGGAAGGCAAACGGTCACGATATTCTTTTGCGTCGGAAAAGAAATCATAGATACGCTCGGGATCATTTTCAACAATCATCGAACGGATTGAATGCATTTCCTGCAGCCAACTATCCAATTGTCCAAGCAACTCTTCCCGATTCTGTATCGTAATATCCCTCCACATTGTCGGATCTGCAGAAGCGATCCGGGTCAGGTCACGGAAACCGCCTGCAGCTAGTTTTTTCACAAATGGCTGTTGCTTTTCTTGGTCAGCCAACATTCCGACGAGTGAGGAGGCGATAATATGTGGAAAATGACTAACAATAGCAGTCATCCGATCATGATCTTGCGCATCCAAAATAACGATTTTACCTTTGGAAGACTTTAAAAGAGTAGACAGTTTTTCAATTTGCTCAGCACTCGCCCTCTCACCCGGAGTCAAAACATAGTACGCGTTTTCGAACAGATGAGCTTTCGCTGCTGCGATGCCGCTTTTATGCGACCCTGCCATTGGATGTCCGCCAATGAACGTTAAACCTTTGCTTTCAAGTCTTTCCGCAGCCTGCATGATTGGACTTTTTGTACTTCCCGTATCCGATAGGATGACATTTTCTTTCAATGTCCATTCCATCGCCTCTTCCATCAATGCAATTGTCGTATTGACAGGCGTCGCAAAAATGATGTAATCAGCTTTTTCACATGCCGATTTCGCAGACGGTGCAATTGTATCAATAATACCGCGGCGGTAAGCTTCGTCAGCAGTTGCATAGGAACGGTCAAAGCCCGTTATATGAATTTGACGTTCCCCACGTTTCAATGCAAGTGCTAAAGAGCCGCCTATAAGTCCCAATCCTATAATTGCTACATTTTCAGTCATTATTATCTACCTTTTTCTGTTAATAAAAGATTAAACGCTTGAAGTAACCCTGTCGTCTGTTCTTCCGATCCTATTGTCACCCTGACGTATCCAGGTGTCCCGAGGGCATTTCCACTTCTGACGATATAGCCCTGTTGTAGAAGGAATTCTGAAGCCTCATCCGCATCACCAGGCACTTCCACCAAAACGAAGTTTGTTTCGGAATCGAACATGTGAATTCCTTTCTCAGAAGCGAATGCTTTAAAACGCTCCCTTTGTATTTCATTCAGCTTTTGACAGTTTTCGATGAAAGCATTATCTTCTAATGCGATACTGGCAACCGTTACTCCAAGTGTATTATTATTAAATGGGTTACGTACTTTATTTAAATCGGTAATAATTGCAGGTGAACCAACCGCATATCCAATTCGGAAAGATGCTAATCCATAAGCTTTAGAAAACGTTCGTAAAACTAGGATGTTTGGAAATCTTTCCAAAAGTGTTATGGAATCAATATGGTTCGGATCTGTTACGTATTCAAAATACGCCTCATCGAGAACGACAAGGATGTTTTCAGGCACCTTTTCTAAAAACTGTACAATTTCACTACTCGGTATAAGACTCCCAGTAGGATTATTCGGATTACACACCCATATGATAGCTGTCCGTTCATTAATCGCATCTAAGAAATCATTCAAATCATGATACCCGTTTCGCAAAGGAATTTCCGTAATATCGGCGCCTTCAATTTTAGCATTGTGGGCATATTGTGGGAACGACGGAGTCGGTATTATCGTATGAACGTGCTCATCCAGCAAAGCGCGTGAAATGATTGAAATAATTTCATCGGAGCCATTTCCGAAAAGAATTGACGCTTCATCGACGCGGTGCTTCTTAGCCAATTTAGTGCGGAGGGTTGTCCCATGGCCATCCGGATAGATTTCAAATGGCATCGAGGCATTACGTAAGAACTCGGTTACTGACGGAGCGCAACCGTATGGGTTTTCATTCGAAGCCAATTTAACGACATTTTCCAATCCATAAGCCTTTTTCACCTCATCTGTTGATCTGCCTGGCTTATACGGCTTCATAGTCGAGAGAACTTGTTTCCACTGCATATGTATTCCTCCGCTCTGCTATTCATTTTAGTTTTGTAAATCAGGTCTCAGCCTCACTGCTTCATTAAGATATATATGTTTAATGTTCTTTTGATGCGTTTCTGAATTGACATGCATTAGAATTCTAATGCAAAGTGGCATCGATCCTGGAACGTCCATTTCATGGGTACACATTACCGGTACGTATTTCCAACCGTCCAAAGTCCGGACTGCCTTGGCAGGAAATGTCGATTCGATATCCCGTGTAGTTGATACGATGACTGATACGATCTCGTCAGGAGCTATGCTGTTTTCCTTAGCCATTTCAAGTACTAAGGATTTTGTCGCTTCAAGTACGATTTCTGGTTGATCGGAAACAACAGTAGTTGCCCCCCTTACTCCTCTTACTGTCAAGACTACTCCCCCATTTCTATTCTTTTCTGCAAATCAAGAAAGACTTGTTCACATTCCTCTGCTGTAACTTTTTTCACAAATGGCTTGCCCAAGCTTTCCAATATGACGAAATTCATTTCGCCGAATGCAGCTTTTTTATCTTTTACCATGAATTCAAGGAAACTATCAAAGGTATGCTCCAATACGGGAGCAAATGAATAACCATTCTTTCTAGCGAATCGAATAAATCGATCTGTAAATGAGGCGTCCACTTTTCCATGACGTTCGCTCAAAATAAAGCTATACGCCATGCCAATCATAATTGATTCCCCGTGACTCAGGCCTCCGAATCCGCAAACCGCTTCTACAGCATGCCCGAACGTATGGCCGAAATTCAAAAACTTTCTCGTGGAATGCTCAAATTCGTCTTCCGCAACAATAGTTGCTTTTACTTGGATCCCTTTTAAAAGCTCCCTTGACAACCATTGTTCAGTTGGATTGATAAATCCCTTTTCTTCCAGTAACTGTTCAGCCCATACTGCGTCAGAAATGAAGGCATGTTTTATTAATTCAGCCATGCCCGAACGGATTTCGCGAGTCGGTAATGTCGTTAACAGCTTTGTATTGAATAGGACTACTGACGGTTGATGGAAGGAACCGACCATATTTTTCCCTTCCGGCAGATTAATGGCAGTTTTGCCGCCGACCGCACTGTCATGAGCAAGTATTGTCGTAGGACATTGAACAAATTTTATGCCTCTCATGAAGGTGGCTGCGACAAAACCTGTTAAATCTCCGCACGCACCTCCTCCGAATGCTATAAGGAGGGAATTCCGTGTGAAATTCTCCTTTACTAAATAGGACTGACACTCGAAAAATACTTGCGCTGTTTTACATTTTTCACCAGAAGGTACAATCTTTATGGACGGAGAGACACCGGCATTTTCCAGTGCATCAAGCAGAACGCTCAAGTGTAGGTCGGCTGCTTGTTTATCTGCGATGATGCCGACCCGATCGGCGATGTCCAATAAGCTCTTATAGTCGGATGAAAATAAATCATATGCGTGTTCGCCGATATGCACATCATATTGCACATCAGGCAATTGGATGGTCAGTTTCCCCATTTTAGAACTCCTTCACATATTGTCGGTACCGCTCAATTTCTTCCTTCAATCCATCCATCGTATCAGAACGGAATTCCTCCATAATCGCTTTTGCCATTTCCGTTGCAATAACATGCTCCGCTACTACGGATGCTGCTGGCACCGCACAAGGATCCGATCTTTCAATCGTTGCTACGAAAGGCTCCTTCGTATCGATATCAACGCTTTCAAGCGGCTTGTACAACGTCGGGATTGGTTTCATCACACCTCGGACGACAATTGGCATGCCAGTCGTCATACCACCTTCAAGACCTCCGAGACGGTTCGATTTTCGGTAATAGCCAAGATCTTCTGACCAAGCGATTTCATCATGGACCTCGCTGCCAGGTTTTTGAGCCATTTTAAAGCCTAATCCGAATTCAACACCTTTGAATGCATTAATGCTCATCATGGCCCCAGCGAGCTTGCCATCCATTTTGCGATCGAACTGGACATAGCTGCCGATTCCTGGTGGGCAACCTTCCACGATAACTTCTACGACCCCTCCCAGTGTATCTCCGCGCTCTTTAATAGTATCGATAGCCGCAACCATTCGTGCAGACGCTTCTTTATCAGCACAATAAACAGGATCGTTTTCAATGATTTTTCGTAGTTCGTCAATTTGTAAGCCGGAATAAGCCTCAGGATTTGTCGTTATGCCACCAATTTCCGTCACATGAGCTACTGTATTGATGCCTAATTGACGAAGGAACTGTTTTGCTACAGCGCCGATTGCAACGCGCATTGTTGTTTCCCTCGCTGATGATCGTTCCAGTACGTTTCGTAAATCGCGGTGTCCGTATTTCATGCCACCGACGAGATCCGCATGTCCCGGACGCGGCCTTGTGATTTGTCTCTTAATATCCGCAGGGTTGACATCATCCGGCAACGGTTCGACTCCCATAATTTTCGTCCAATGCTTCCAATCATCATTAACAACCGTTAACGTCACAGGTGACCCGAGTGTCTTGCCATGCCTGACACCTGAGGTAATAAGCACCTGATCTTTTTCGATTTGCATTCTGCGACCACGTCCGTGGCCTCCTTGCCGTCTTTTTAATTCATTGTTGATCATTTCCGCTGTCAATGGCATTTGAGCAGGCAAACCTTCTATAATGGCTGTCAACTGTGGTCCATGTGACTCTCCAGCAGTGAAAAACCTCATTTTATTTCCTCCTTTATCTCTCTCTATTCAAGGATGGATAAACATCCGTTTCATAGCACTTTATCAAACTAAAACAATTTTGACTATAGGTATTAATAAAAAAATCCGGTAATTCTCCGGATTTGTGAAATGAAAACGTTTTCTCAAAGTTTCCTGTAAAAGAATGTCTCAACTGATTCGAAGCCATATTTGGAAGGATTGAAAATTTGCTCAGTGCTTCCAACGAAGAGAATTCCGCCAGGTCTAAGCGCTTTGGAAAAATCGGAGTAAATCTGATCCTTAGCTTCTTCCGTAAAGTAAATCATAACATTTCTGCACACGATGAGGTCGAAACCCGAACCGTATGAATCCCCTAATAGGTTTTGTCGTTTAAACTGAACAGTTTTTTTAATTTCATCTTTCACTTGATAATGCTGTCCTTCATTGACAAAATACTTGTCCAAAATATGTTTTGGGACTTCTTTCAAGGATCTTTCGGGATAGAGACCGACCTTTGCTCTTTCCAATACACCCGAATCAAGATCAGTGGCCAAAATTGATATATCCCTCAATGGGACGTGTGATGCCAATACCATAGCAAGTGAATACGGTTCTTCCCCGGTGGAACAGGCGGCACTCCAAATCTTTAGCTTTTTGTTTTTCGCAAGAAGTATAGGGAAGATTTTCTTTTCCAACACTTCCCATCGTTGAGCGTTCCGATAAAATTCGGAGACGTTTATTGTCATCCGGTCGAGGAATTCATCGAGGAGTTGCTTGTCATTATGTATGGCTTCATAATAATCCGAGAAGTTGCGGAACCCTCTTTTTTCATAGAGGGAGGTAAGTCTTCTTTTCATTTGAGCTTCTTTGTATAGCGATAAGTCGATTCCAGTCTTTTTCTTTATGTTCGATATGAAATCGATGTAGTCTGACATGAACAATCCCCCTGGTAATCTTTTTCATCTATTATACCGGAAAGAAGGCGTTAAATGTGCCTCTTTCCAAATGTGTCTTCTTTTGGACAAAGATACTTTGGAATGAAGCATGCTATATCTTATATAACAGGATTTCCGCTTCAGGCGGACGCTTTCCGCGGGCACGGCTTCAGCCGCTTCCCTCGCTACGCTCAGTCCAGGGTCTTCTGCTCGTGCTGTTCCCGCAGGAGTCGCCGCCTTACGCTTCAATCCTTATTAGCCGATTCGTAATTAGATTAATTAAAATAAAACGTACCAGTGAATGTAAGGCTTATAGTTGCTTATATTTCAGGTATTTATTGTGCTTTACTTTCTATATAGTTGGCTGCAGTTGTTTGGAGTGTAAGCGCGAGACTCCAGTGGGAACAGCGTCAGGTGAAGACCCCGCAACGGAGCGAAGCGGAGTGAGGAGGCTGAGGCGACGCCCACGGAAAGCGAGTGCTGAAACGGAAAACAACTGCCGAGTTATAGGCTATTATCTGTTTTTCATTTTAAAAAAACAGCCCCGCAATTGACTGCGGGGCTGTTTGGATAGTTATTAGTTGATCCAGCTTACGATTGATTTGTCATAGCTGACAAGCTCTTCTTCTTTGAAGAACAGGTTGATTTCACGAACTGCTGATTCAGGTGAGTCTGAGCCATGGATGATGTTTTTGCCAACAGTTACAGCAAAATCGCCGCGAATTGTACCAGGAGCGGATTCTTTTGGATTTGTTGCACCCATCATCAAACGTGCTGTTGAAATAACGTTTTCACCTTCCCAAACCATTGCGAAAACTGGCCCGGAAGTGATGAAGTCTACAAGCTCCCCAAAGAAAGGGCGCTCCTTATGTTCGCCGTAATGCTGTTCAGCAAGCTCTTGGCTAATTTGCATCAATTTACCGCCAACTAATGTGAACCCTTTACTTTCAAAACGGCTTACAATTTCACCGATCAAATTACGTTGAACACCATCAGGTTTAACCATTAAAAATGTTTTTTCCATTTAGAAACACTCCTTCACGTATGTATGGAATTTTATCCTTACTGATCGTACCAAACGGAAGCCAATCTTTCAACTGGTATCCATTTCTTAGAACTTTCTTTTTCCGAGGAAGTCAGCAATTTGCAGAAGTACTTTTTTCGCATCATTATCCGGTAAAGATTCCACTTCCTTGATGGCCTTTTTTAAATACATATCACTCACTTGCTGCGATTTTTCAATTGCACCGGAAGTACGGATGTAGGAAAGCATTTGACCGCGCTCCTCTTCTGTCAATGTACCATCAAAAGAGCGGTTTAAAAAAGGTTGGAACTCAGGTTCATCTTTTATGTATAATGTCGGCAATGTCAGATGTCCGTTTAACAAGTCGCTGCCCGCTGGCTTTCCAAGGCTTTCATCTGTTGAAGTGATATCCAAAATGTCATCGACGATTTGAAACGCCATTCCTGCAAAATAGCCGAATCTTTTTAGCTTCTTCACAACATCCGGACTTGCATTTGTGACGAGGGCACCCAATTCACAGCTGGAGGAGAGCAATAATGCCGTCTTCCTTTTGATGCGGCGCAAATAGTCACGGAATGTTTGATCCGTCTTTTGCTGGTATTCGAATTGAATGATTTCCCCTTTAACAATTTCCAACATTGTTTCAGCTAGAAGCTGGTGAACCGCTGGAATTTCAATTTCACCGATGGACACGAGTGCACGTGAAAATATATAGTCTCCAGTGTACATAGCAATCCGGTTATTCCACCTTGCCTTCACTGTTTCAAAACCTCTGCGAACATCGGAATTATCAATGACGTCATCGTGAACAAGGGATGCCATATGGATTAATTCTAGCGATACTGCCACTTTTGCCACATTTTCCATCGAATATTCACCGAACTTTGATGAAAGGATGACAAAAATAGGTCGAATCCTTTTTCCGCCCGCCCGTAAAAGCAGCAGGGAAGCTTGCCGAATGACTGGGGAAGAAGAGTCGACGGATTGTTCAAGTTCCTTTTCGATGAATGAAAGATCCTTTCGGAAATCTGCGTAAAGCGACATTAACTTCAATTTCTCCAAGACGATTACCTTCCCCTACTTGCAATTATTTGAATGCGATGTGCCCTGCCGCAGCCCCACCGCTATACTTCTTATAAGATACTTCCCGAAAACCGGCATTCACGAACATTTGAGCAAGTTGCTTCGTCCCCGGAAAATCATCCGCCGATTCTTGAAGCCAAGAATATTCTTTGTAGCTTTTCGCAAAAATTCTTCCGAATAAAGGCATAATATATTTGAAATAAAAACGGAATAACTGACGGTATACCGGAATTTCGGTTTGCGATGTCTCTAAACAGGCGACCATGCCGCCTGGTTTCAATACTCGGTTCATTTCTTTCAACACTTGTAAGTAATCGGGAACATTGCGCAATCCGAAACCGATTGTTACATAGTCAAAGCTATTATCGGGAAATGGCAATTCCATTGCATTTCCTTGTAAGAGATTGACCATTGGATAATTTGCGACTTTCTGTCTCCCGGATTCAAGCATTTTTTCGCTGAAATCAAGTCCGGTTACACTTCCTTCCGGCCCGACAGCTTCTGCGAGTGCAATCGTCCAATCCGCGGTGCCGCAGCACACGTCTAAAGCACTCGATCCTTTTTGGACATTCATTCGCAACATTATATCATTTCGCCATTTCTTATGTTGGTTAAAGCTTATGACGGAATTCATCTTATCATAATCAACAGCAATCTTTTCAAAGACGTGATGGACTTTCTCTTCTTTGGACGTCCCCATATGTCTTCCCTTCTTTCTCTAAATAGGTCTGCCTAATAGCGGTGTCGCAAACCTAAGGATTTCCTGTTTTAAAAACGGGGTTAAAAAGCTTGCTTCCGCAATCTGTTCTTGTAACCTCGAAGTTAATACGGAAATGGCATTTTCGATTTCGATCCTTTTAACCCGATTTCGTGCCCAAATGAGCTCGATTGACGGATCGTTGGTCAATTTCTTGGAAAACCAGATGAGCCCCAATGCCGTTTCTGCAATGTTTGAGTATGTTGAAAAACCAAATCTTTTATGGAATTCAACGATACAGCCTGATTCTATACATATAATCGAGTCTATAATTGTTTCCGTTCCACTCGAGCCTTCCATTAACAAGTTCGTCTTTGTTTCGTTAATAAGTCCAATCATTTCCGACATGGAAGTGATGAGCTTAAAATCTGGAAGAGACGATAATAATCGGTAATGGATTCCACTGAAATGATCTCCGGACAAGACCATCAGCTGCTGTTCCTTTGAAGTGGCGTCTAAAATATCCACTCTGTCGTGCATATCAAAGGCGGCATGTATAGCACCTGCTGCAATCGCAGATATATTCAGCTCAAAAGACCATTCCTCGTCATTTAACATCGGTAAAAGAAGAAAGAATGCTTTCACTTCGTCAAGTGGTATCTTTCCAAGATCCCTATTCACGATTGGATCTTGTATAGAACGTTCCACTTCGCTTATGTAATTTTGAATATATCGATCGATAGTTTGTCTGTCCATTTTGGTTCTCCAATCAAAGACCATGAAAGAACGGTCCTGTCTATTCTTTCCCTTCGCTGTAGACAATACCGTGCGCCGAGTAGATCTCGGCTTTGCCACGGATTTTCATGGCAGATGTATGCTCAGTAAATTGGGCGATCATGACTTCCCCACGATCCAATTTTTCGGTGTGATGAAATTTCGTATCATTGCCTCTCGTCAGCCCAATGACATTCACTCCGTCTTCTTGCGCTTTTATCATGATAAAATCAGGTTGTGACATGTTTTCATCTCCTGTCATCCATATACATCACATCATATCATATAAATGAATCAGTCCGCAAAGGCACCAGATCACTTCAGAAGAGACAGAATTTCTGCTCTTTTCACATCGTCGTGCTCATAAATACCGCGTGCGACAGTTGTGACCGTTTTAGCTCCTGGCTTTTTAATTCCTCTCATCGTCATGCACATATGCTCAGCTTCGACTATGACATAGACACCAATTGGATTTAGCATGTCCATCATTGCGTTCGCAACAGTAGAAGTGATTCTTTCTTGTAGTTGAGGCCGTTTCGCTGTCGTTTCAACAGCCCTTGCCAATTTACTAAGTCCGGCTACTACTCCGTTACGCGGTATGTATGCAATATGAGCGTGTCCAAAGAAAGGGACAAGGTGATGTTCACACATCGAATGGAACGGAATATCTTTCACAAGAACCACTTCGTCATGGTTTTCATGGAACACCGTTTCAAAATATTCTTTTGGATCTTTATGTAATCCTTCAAAAACTTCCGCGTACATTTTCGCGACTCGTTTCGGAGTATCAAGCAATCCTTCACGCTCTGTATCCTCACCAATCGCTTCTAGGATCATCGAGACTGCTTTTTCTATTTTACCGAGATCCACTTCTTTCATACAGACTTCCTCCTCACGGAATCTATTCCTAACTATTCCTTCAAAGATAGTAGCATACTCGAAGTAATACGTACAGTTACCGGTTTTTCGATAATCCAGTAAAAAGGAGCCCGTCCACGTTAATGTCGATAAGACATTGCGGAAGGGCTCCTATGTAAGCTTAAAGATTACTTAACAGCATCTTTAAGCGCTTTACCTGCTTTGAACGCAGGAACTTTGCTTGCTGCGATTTCGATTTCTTCTCCGGATTGTGGGTTGCGCCCTTTACGAGCAGCACGCTCACGTACCTCGAAGTTACCGAATCCGATCAATTGCACTTTATCACCTTTAGCAAGTGTCGATTGGATTGTATCGAATACAGCTTCCACCGCTTTAGTCGCGTCTTTTTTTGTCAGACCAGCAGCTTCTGCTACCGAGTTGATCAATTCTGTTTTATTCACACCATTCACCTCCTCTCAAAGGGGATCTATTTTGCTTTCGCTTTTAAAAGAGTAACACACCTAAAACCGCGGTGCAACAATATTATCCAGTGATACTCATCATTTTTGGCTTATTTGGCCAAAAACAGAAAAAGACCCGTAAAATACGGATCTTTTAAGAATTACACGATGAATGTAATCATTCCTTTATTTCCGTCATTGACCATTTGCTCGATCGTTTCCCTTAGTCGTTTGCGTGCATTCGGCGGAACGGACGATGTTTTGAAACGGATGCTCTCTTTCATCACTTCATGTAACGGAGTACCGAAGAGCTGTGTTTGCCACAGAGCTTCTCGATCGTGAAGGTAGGCATTTTTCAGTTCCTTCAACAAGTGTTGGCTATGGAATTCAGAACCGATTAACGGCGAGAATTCTGCATCCATATCGATCCGGATAATATGAAGTGACGGTGCCGATGCTTTCATCCGGACGCCAAAGAAATTATCCTGCTTAACGAGTTCAGGCGGTGACGGTTGGAAATCGTCAATGGTCGGCAATGCCACACCATAACCGCTCTTCTTAGCGGTTTCAATAGCTTCAGCGTACATATCATATGACTTTTTCGCTTTGACGGCATCTTTGACGAATAGGAGCCAATCTTTTTTCGTTTTCATTTCCTGTTGCATAATGCCTTCACAAACTTCTCTGAATGCCTGCTCATCCATTTCAATGTTAACGGTAGCTTTCCCTTTCCCGGCATCGACATCGACGACCTCGGCATTCTTGACGTACTTTTCCTCTTTTAAGCGCTCGGCGAGCTCTTGTATTTTACGTATTTTCGAAGCAACGAGAAATCCTTCATTAATAACATTGTCAATGGATGCATTCAGTTCATGATCAGACCCGAGCACGTCCATCCAGTCAGGCTTTTGTAGTTCGATGTCGGTAATCGGGAATTCGTATAATGCCTCCTTCAAGATGAGTTGAATCTCTTGAGCGTTCAATTGATCGGCACTAATGGCGATGACGGGTACACCGTGCTTTTCATGCAGTTGCTCTCTCAAGGCAGCTGTTTTTTCATGGGCAGGCATTTTGGAGTTCAACACAATGACAAACGGTTTACCGATTTCCTTTAACTTACCAACGATTTCCTCTTCAGCCACTTCCGCAGCCGCCCTTGGAATATTGTTCACTGTTCCGTCTGTCGTCACGAGGATGCCGATTGTGGAATGGTCTCGAATTACTTTGTCTGTGCCGATGCGTGCTGCTTCCTCGAATGGAATCGGTTCATTATGCCATGGAGTATGGACATATTTTGGACCGTCCTCGTCTTCATATCCTTTTACACCATCAATGACATAACCGACGCAGTCTGCTAGTCTTACTTGGAAGGATAGCTCCCCCTCCCCGATCGATACTTGGGTGCCTTGTGCTGGAACGAATTTCGGCTCAGACGTCATAATGATAGGACCTGGTGAACTTTGTGGCAATTCATCCTGTGCCCTTGCCCTATCACCTGCATCCGTCATATTCGGTATGACGACCTCCTCCATCACCCTTTTGACGAAAGTCGATTTTCCTACACGAACAGGGCCGACCACACCTATATAAATATCCCCGTCCGTTCTCCTAGCCAGATTTTCATATAACTCCTCTTTCATACTTAGCCCTCCTTTTTTCGCGCATATTAGTTTATGTAAACGAAAAACGTTTCATGCTAAAAATGCATGAAACGTTTTGACTTCCCTATGATGTCTATCACTTTTTCTTCATGAAAACAGGTTCGTTTTTTTCATTCACTGTATAAGGCAAGGAATACGCTGGCAAAATAGGATTCGATTCAAATAGAATGTAGCGAATATCTTCTCCTTCTTTCACGTCCGGCTTTTCCTCTTGTAAAATTCTATTCAAGTCTATGGAATAGTCGACATAAAAATTACCATCTCCACCGACAACAATTGGAAGCTGCGCATCTGAGTAAGGGCTTTCTACTTTCAAAGGCTCCTTGAATCCCATCGCTTCGAAATCGATTTCATATACATTCTCTCCAACTGGATCTTTGAATGGGAGTTTACCATTGATAAACTTTCTTAAGTTCAATTCACGAATGCGCTCCGCAATTCTCAAATCGACTAACTTTACAGTTGGATTGTCCTCTACATCCATGAGGACGTATTGGTAAATACCACCGGTCTCATAAGCGTTGGACGGAATCTTTTCGGTGTACGCCGGTACTATCTTCGAAAATTCAATCGGATATTTTATGTACAAATCTGTTTCCTGGTCCCTCGTTTTTATTGGAAGGAGGCCACCGTTATTTTCCTTATACGTATAAACAGCTTTTTGAATTGTTTCAAGTTGTTCTTCGTATGGATTTTCCCTTACAGCTTTTTCATCAGCCGGGTACATGCAACCGGAGAGTAGTAATAAAATGGACGCTGCAAATAGTAGTAAAGATGTACTCTTTTTGTTCAACTTCATCTCGACACCCCTGTCGGCCCACTAAAGACAATGTAAACCATCGCGAAAAATGAAAATATCAATAAGGCATACGCGATAAGGGCAAAAATGAATTTTAACAATCTATTTGATAGTTTATGTCTGCTCAAGTAAATGAGTCCCATGGAAATTGCCATGAAACCCATTGCGTAAAACGACAGCCACATTTTATCCAATGCGGACAAATGAATCATCCTTTCGTGTCTCAGAACGACTTATTTAAAAAATATATCTTCAATTTCTTGTTTTTTCATCCTGCTCATGAGCTGATCGACAGCTTCCTTGGGAGCCACATTATCGAAAAGAACGGAATAGAGTGCTTCTGTTAAAGGCATCGATACGTCGTATCGTTTAGAAAGTTGGTAAGCGGCCTTTGTTGTCCGCACCCCTTCAATAACCATCCCCATTCCGGAGATAACTTCGTCTAATGACTTCCCTTGGCCTAATAAATTTCCTGCCTTCCAATTCCGTGAATGTACACTTGTACAAGTTACGATAAGATCTCCAAGTCCTGTCAATCCCGAGAATGTTAGTGGATTCGCTCCCATCTTCATACCTAGCCTTGTGATTTCCGCTAATCCCCGTGTAATGAGCGCAGCCTTTGCATTATCTCCATAACCAATTCCATCTGTAATACCAGCTGCGAGGGCGATGACATTTTTCAATGCTGCCCCCAATTCAACACCGACCAAGTCATCATTCGTGTATACCCGGAAGTATTGATTCATGAAGAGGTCTTGTACATTCTCTGCAGCTTCTTTATTGAAAGAAGCTGCAGTGACCGTTGTAGGATGGCGATGGACTACTTCTTCTGCGTGACTTGGACCTGAAAGTGCTACAATCGCTGTCCGTTTTACCGAAGAGATTTCCTCTTCCATCATCTCGGAAATCCGTTTCAATGTATCCGGCTCAATCCCCTTTGAAACATGGATGAACAGTTTAGCGTTTCCAGCCAGCTCATTAATTTCAGCGCAAAGTTCTCGAATAGCTTTCGTCGGAACCGCTATCACGATATTATCGGCATGCTGAACAGCAGCCTTTAAATCGGATGTCGCTTTTAAATTGGCAGGCAAACTCACGTCTGGCAAATAATTAGCATTCGTATGTTGTTCATTAATCTCTGCAGCTTGTTCATTTCTCCTCGCCCAAAGCAGGCAATCATGGCCATTCTCGGCAAGGACAAATGCAATAGCAGTCCCCCAGCTTCCCGCCCCGATCACTGAAATTCTTTCCAAAGTCTTCACCTCATTCAACTTCTAGCTCGTGTAATAAGTCGGATTGGCGTTCCTTCAAACCCGAATGATTCCCGTAGACGATTCTGAAGAAATCGCTCATAGGAAAAATGCATCAATTCAGGTTCATTGACAAATACAACGAAGACTGGCGGCTTGACCGCCACTTGTGTCGCATAATAAATGCGCAGCCTGCGCCCTTTGTCGGAAGGAGCCGGATTACGCGCAACGGCATCTTCAATCACTTCGTTCAATACGCTCGATTGGATACGCATCGCATGATTTTCACTAATCATTTTTATTTGATCAAACAATGTAGTGACACGTTGCTTCGTTTTTGCTGAAACATATGCAATTGGAGCGTAATCAAGGAATAGGAAATTTTTCCGGATATCCTCATTGAAACGGTTCATCGTTTTGTCATCTTTCTCGACAGCATCCCATTTATTCACAACAAACATGATACCTTTACCGGCTTCTTCCGCATAGCCCGCAATCCGCTTATCTTGTTCGCGGATTCCTTCTTCTCCATTGAGAACGATTAAGACTACGTCAGACCGATCAATTGCTTTCAATGCCCGCAAAACACTGTATTTTTCCATATTCTCATACACTTTGCCTTTTTTCCGCATTCCAGCCGTATCGATTATTTTATACTTCTGACCTTCAAATTCGTAGGAAGTGTCGATTGCATCCGTCGTCGTTCCGGCGACATCGCTGACGATGACCCGTTCTTCTCCTAGCAAAGCGTTCACTAGCGACGATTTACCAACATTCGGCCTCCCGATCAAAGAAAAACGAATAACATCATCCTCTTCAATTTCTTCGCCTGGTTCAGGAAAACTAGCCGCAACAGCGTCAAGCAAATCTCCAAGGCCGATTCCGTGTGAGCCTGAAATCGGGTACGGATCACCAAAACCGAGTGAATAAAAATCATAGATCATATCTCGCATATCCGGATTATCGATTTTATTCACCGCTAAAACGACGGGCTTCTTCGTTTTATAAAGTATTTTGGCGACATGCTCATCTGCGTCAGTCACACCTTCTCGTCCATTCGTCAAAAAGATAATGACATCAGCTTCATCGATTGCGATCTCCGCTTGAAGCCTAATCTGTTCCAGGAAAGGCGCATCACCGATATCAATGCCGCCAGTATCAATCAAATTAAAATCATGCGAGAGCCAATCTGCCGAGCTATAAATACGGTCCCTCGTTACGCCAGCTACATCCTCTACTATCGAAATACGTTCTCCGACGATTCGGTTGAAGATTGTCGACTTCCCGACGTTCGGCCTTCCAACGATCGCTACAGTTGGTTTACTCATAATAAAACACCCTTCCAGTATATCTCTAAAGTATTATACACAAAAAAGATGATGATGCCTATGTAAGCACCATCACCCGTATCGTTGCTTTTCATTCACTTGTTCGATAATTTGACAAATCTCACTCAGTGAACTTTTTCAATTGATCTCCAATGACATCACTCAACGAGAAGCCTGTCTCTTCTTTCATTTCATAATCACCATATGATTCGGTTTCTTCCTTTTCAAGAAGGTCTTTAATGCTTAGGGACAAGCGTTTCTCCTCCGCATTCACATCAACGACTTTCACGTCAACTTTCTGTCCTTCTTCCAATACCTCATGAGGCGTACCGATATGCTGATGAGAAATCCTTGAAATATGGACAAGCCCTTCCACTCCAGGGAATACTTCAACGAATGCACCATAGGAGACGAGACGTTTCACTGTACCTTCTAAGACTGACCCTTTTGGTGCTCTTTCTTCAATGTTTTCCCAAGGCCCTGGCAATGTCTCTTTAATGGATAGGGAAATCCGTTCTGAATCTCGATCGACCGAAAGGACTTTCACTTTCACTTTTTCCCCTTCTTTTAAGACGTCAGATACCTTTTCAACATGTTCGTGAGACAGCTGCGAAATATGGACCAGTCCATCGACCCCACCGATATCGATGAAAGCACCAAACGAAGCGATCCGTTGGACAGTTCCTTCAAGCACTTGCCCTTCTTTCAGCTCTTCAAGTACCTCTTCCTTCTTATTCGCTTTTTCTTCTTGAATAACAGCGCGATGAGAAAGAATAAGGCGGTTTTTCTCCTTGTCCATCTCTACAATTTTGAATTCCATTGTACGCCCTTTATAATCCTCGAATGATTCAACGAAATGATCTTCGACAAGTGATGCAGGGATAAAACCACGGACGCCAAGGTCGACGACGAGTCCCCCTTTTACGACATCCTTTACTTCGGTTTCGATTGTTACCTTGTTATTGAATTTCTCTTCTAGAGAATCCCAAGCATTTTCTGCATCGACTTTTCTTTTTGAAAGGACATAATTCTCATCTTCTACTTTTGTGATGATCAATTCAAGTTCATCTCCAACTTGTACTGCATCTGATGCCTTTTCAATGTGGAGACTTGATAGTTCACTGATTGGGATGACACCATCAAATGGTGCTCCAGTAATTTCGACCAAAACGGATTTGTATTCGATTTTCGTTACTTTTCCAGTAACACGGTCACCTTCTTTATATCCGTTCATTTCATCCAAATTCATTTCTTCAGTCATATGTAGTCCTCCTCCATAATGAATCCTATCTCTATATTATTCGAATCGATGCATAAAAACAAAAAATTACCCTTATCAATTTATTTATGCTGCTCCAAAAGGTTGCGGATTTCATTCATGATGACTTCAGTCACTTCTTCGGCGGACGCCTTGTTTTCCCGATAGGAAGCCATTTTAATCGGTTTGCCGTAAACAACCTTTAATCTCCGAAATGGCTTATAGGGCCCGATAATTGCGCATGGCATTACATCAGCGTCTCCTTTTAACGCAAAGAAGCCTGCACCCGCAAGCCCTTTTCCAAGTTCACCGGTCTTGCTTCTTGTCCCTTCTGGAAACATACCAACAACGTTGCCTCCGCGCAATAATTTTAAAGCGGTCCTGAAAGCTTCTCGATCACTCATCCCACGCTTTACAGGGAAAGCGTTCACTTTCGGTAGAATCGTTTTCAGGATGGGAACTCTGAAAAGCTCCTCTTTTGCCATGAAATGGACAGGTCGAGGACAAGTAATGCCGACTACAGGCGGATCGAAATTATCGATATGATTCGTGCAGAGAAGAACTCCTCCTTCCGCGGGGAAGTTCTCTTTGCCGATTACTTTAACCCTGTAAAGAGGATAGAAAATTGTACTGACAAGGGATTTACCGAAAGGATATAGATTCATTGTTCCATCCTCTCTTCCGCAAGCTTTATTACTTTGTCAACCACTTCGTCGATCGACATGGATGTCGTATCAACGAGAATGGCATCTTCCGCTTTCTTAAGCGGGGAAACCTCACGTTCACTATCGGCTCGGTCACGTTTTTCAATTTCCTCTTTCAAGCGATCCAGCGAAGAATGAATGCCTCGTTTTTCATTTTCCTGAAAGCGTCTTTCCGCCCTTTCATCTACAGAAGCAGTCATGAATATCTTCAAATCGGCATCCGGAAGAACTTCCGTACCGATATCACGCCCATCCATTACGACACCCGTGCCATATGCAAGCTTCCTCTGTTTATCGACCATCATTTTCCGGACTGTGGAATGTGCAGCGACTTTGGAAACGGCAGCGGTAACTTCCTGGGATCTAATTTCGTTTGAACAATCAACCCCATCTACATGTACAGCTTGGCCTCCATTGTCAGGAATCAATAGAATTTCAGTGTTTACTAGTAAATCCGCCAATGCCTCATCACTATCCATATCTATGCCTGACTGGATTGCTTTATACGTCAATGCACGGTACATCGCGCCTGTATCGATATACGTGTACTGTAATTTTTGAGCGATCTTTTTTGCAATAGTGCTCTTCCCTGCAGCTGCAGGCCCGTCAATTGCAATAGTAATTCCTTTTAACATATCATCTACCCCCGAATTCAATTCGAAAACATTGTATCACAATCTAGCTTCAGGTGGCAGCTGCTCGGGTCATAAGTCTAAGTTGCTGCGAAAGCCGTCACGAAGAACGGCTTTTGCGAGTAAAAGCGAAGCGTTACGAGCATGCTACGCCACTCCGCGCCTGCAAGGATGCAGGTGTGCAGTCGTTGCGACAGGACGTCGCGAACTTAGACTGCCTTCAACTAAACGCCTTATGCCTGTCACAGCTAAAGCCGTAACGAAGAACGGCTTTTGCGAGTAAAAGCGAAGCGTTACGAGCAATGCTACGCCACCTTCCGCTTTCTAATAGAAAAGGGAAAAGTCCTGAACGAACAGGTCTTTCCCCTCGGTACTCACTTACTTTTCATTCCTCGCCTGCAATTGTCTCTCAAAGCAGAACCGGATGATGTTTTGCCTATCGGTTGTTTCGATCGAGGAAAATTGCATAGAGGCGATTCGACGCTCATCCTTTTCCCAAATTCGCACTGTCTTCGCTGTCGTTTTAACATATTTAATATCATCATTGATAAAAGGCAATGCAATTGTAAGTCCCACATATTCGTTCTCTTCGAACGCATCCTCTTGACCGATGTTAATCGCTATACCGCCTGCACTAATATCTTCTGCAACAAATTGTTGGAAAAGTCCACCGAAGTCCACAGCGACATCAATCGTTGTATCCACCCGGACAAATTCGCGTCTTTGTATTTTAATCAATTGATCATCACCGGGATAAGCCAATTTCAACATAGGAATTCCTTTTTTCATCCTACCCGTCACTTCTGCTCGAAAGGCATAGGACGTTTTATTCTCTACGAAGGAAATAAGCAACTGCGTTCCGTCCATAAAAAAGGCGGATTTTCCTGTTTCGATATGTGTGGGGTAATCGATCATTACATAGCTGTCCCCATAATCGACAACTTTACTTTTGTACTTATCCCCGCTTTCGGTGAAATCTTTATCGATCGTTAAAGTCGTGCCAATCGTAAGACGCAATGTGATACACCTACCTTTACTAGATGTATCTATTATGTCATGGGTAGGACGAAATTCCAATATCGAATTTCAGACCATTTGCCCTATCCTTTTTATTAATCAAGCTTTTCCGTTTTAATGACATCTAATGTTTCGGTATCGACAATGACGTTATACGTCCCTGTGTGTCCATTTTCATCGCGTATTACTTTCAAGTAGTGCGCAAGTCTTTGCTCCAACCTCTCGTTCTCTACATATGCAAGTTCTTCTTGCACAACTTGTACATCTTTATGGAAGAATTCCTTCCAATCCGTTTTCTTGATCGATTGTCTATGCAGCTTTTCTTTCCGAATGTATTCTGATGCATCCAGTCCGATAATATCCCCTGTATCCTTCGCAATTTTCAAATGGATGACATCCGAAAACACTTTCGCACCATAGAATGGCTCTTGCCTCACAAATACCATATGCCAAGAAGTATTATTCTCTCTTGATTCCTCGTAGACGACATCTTTGTATCCAGCTGCTTTCAAGAATTCTTCCGCAGTCCTTCTTAGATCATCAAAAGGCAATGCTGTCTTTCCAAACGGTCTTTCGGCTAGATAGGAAAGGACATGGCCACCTTTTTCAGTAATGTCGATATAGCCAATGGACTCCCCATCAGCGAACCGAATATGGAAAAACGGATATGGTGAACCAGGCTTACTCATTTCGACGCCGATCACATCGTTAGAAACTTGAGGAAACAATGTTTTAAAACGATCAACTGCCTCTGCCTGAGTCACTTTTGCATCGTCAATGTCTCTCAATTCTCTCTTTTTCATTGCGTCGGATTCACTTGCGGTGAGTGGGAAATCTGTTTCTGTAAATTGCTTAATGGAGGAGCCCATATGTGACCAATCGAAATCTGGATTGGATGCATCCAATCTCTTCATCCATTCATCCATCGAATATTGCCGATCGATTAATCCGGTTGTCGCTACCATCCATTCATCACGCATCACACCTAAATTTTTTGAAGCTTGAGCCATCACTTTGTAATATTCATCTGGATTTTCCAATCGGTCTGCTTCTTTTGCATAATTGCCGATTCTGCCAAGATAGTTCATCCACGAAGTCGAAAAACTTGTATCCAGAGGCAGTGAAGCGACCGATTTTTTAATATCTGAGGAAAGTCTCCAAATATCGTCCCTCGCTTTTTTCGATCCATCGGAATGATTGAACAGAAGCGTTTGTTTCACTGCGGAATCAAGTTCTTCAAGCTTTGCTGAGGCATCCGCCATTTGTTCCGCATATTCGTTGCTCAACATAATCGCCAGTTTTTCACTTTCATTATGTTTCGTATATGCGTAGACGGAAACGACGACCAACGCATAGGAAAGGACAAATAGTATTCTTTTCATAATCAATGCAAATAGCTCTAACTAGAGCCATTTTCAATCCTCCTTTCACTTAGCCATTAATGGCAAAAAATATGCAAGCCAATCTTCTTTATTTGTGGTCTTGACCAAATCCATTCACTTGTAGCAGTAATCGGATTGAAGTAATAAATGGCATTTTCAGAAGGATCCCAACCATTTAAAGCATCAAGAACTGCTTCCCTCGCCCGTTCATTCGGCTCTAGCCAAATTTGTCCGTCAGCTACCGCGGTGAAAGCTAAAGGTTGGAAGATGACGCCACTGACCGTATCAGGGAAATCGGGGTGTTCCACCCGGTTCAAAATAACAGCAGCGACTGCCACTTGACCCTCATAAGGCTCTCCCCTCGCTTCGCCATATACAGCATTAGCCATCAGCCTCAAATCCTGCTCGGAGAATTTGGAAGGCAAATTATAGTTTTCTCTTCCGCCTCCCCCTCTCTTCACTTGTGCTGCAAGTGGTGTGCCTCCATAGTGGGTGAATTGATTTCCTGCCCTCAGGTTATCCATTACAAATTTTTCATCGTATGAGGTAACGGAAGTCAGTTTCTTTTTCGTGTCCGATCCGGCAATGCCGTCAACTGGCAAACCATATTTCTCTTGGAAGTTGCGTAATGCCCAATAGGTTCCATAACCGAACTTCCCATCAATTTTACCGTTATAGAAACTGATGTATTGGAGCCTCGCTTGAAGTTCAATTACGTCATCCCCTGTTGCTCCTCTTGCAAGATCACGTGCGCTGAATGCATCGCTTGTAATCGGGGACGTTGCATAAGCTGATCCAAGCAATAATGCAATAGCCATTATTCGTAGTAAATATTTCTTCAATTTTATGCCCTCCTTTCTCTCAGTTTGTCCAAACAAAATCTTTTTATTATCTTGTGGGCATAAAAAAAGATCCGGCTATTTCGCCAGATCAGCATCTATTAGTAGTAGACATTATTATCGATACATCCTTGTTTATTTTACTTCATTTGCGCTTTACTCCTGAATTGTTGCATAGCAAAAGTATGGGCATGTTTCACACGTGTTAATCCGAACCACCATAGATAGAGCATGAATGGAATAATCAGATATAATGATTGATTGCTTATACTTAGTATTCCATTATAGATAAAATGAAGGATGAATGGTGCGAAGAAGGCGAAGAATAACATGCCTTTCCGATTAGAAACTGTTGTAAATTTCGCCCTTCCTAAATAGTACCCCATGACAACTCCGAAAAGCGCATGGCTAGATACCGGAAGAAGAGCTCTAAGGAAAGCGGCGTCAAGACCGAAGATGAATAAATAAAGGATATTTTCAACAGTAGCAAAGCCTAACGATACACTTGCGCCGTAAAGGATGCCATCATAGGCGTCTTCGAATTCTACGTGTTTAAAAATCGCTATCAAAAGAATAAGCCATTTAAAAAACTCTTCAATCCAACTTGTGAATATTACATTTCGGAAAAAATCATTTGGAATAATGTTTTCTTCTTCGAAAACATGCTGTATGAACATGATCGGAAATGTCATCATTGCTCCATATATAAAAGTATGAAATAAAGTGTGCGAAGGCTCTTTTGCAATCTGTTTCCGCAAATAGAAATAGCTGAATAGCGCCAAGCCTGGCGCTATCGCTACTGTAAGCAATATGAACAAACCTACGCGCCCCCTTTCCGATCAACACAGGTTCTATCTTTTTTGAGTATGGGAGATCATTTCAATATGTTTTGCAATTAAATATCCATGCCAACGTCCATTCTCTATAAAAATCTCATTTGCATTATTACCTGCTGCGATGACTCCAGCAATATACAACCCTTCCACGTTGGATTCCATCGACGTTTCATCGAAAAATGGCCTGCCGCTTTCATCATCGATCGTAATGCCCAACTTTTTCAGAAATGAATGATCCGGATGATATCCAATCATTGCAAAAACAGTATCGTTTTCAATGGTCTGCCGTTCACCATCTTTTTCGAACGTTACAGAATTCGGTGTAATTTCAACGACATTTGCATTGAAATGCAAATCGATTTCACCATTTCGTACCAAACTGTCAAAGCTCGGAAGAATCCAAGGCTTGACACTAGGTGAATATTCCGATCCTCTATAGATAACGGTTACAGATGCACCAGCACGTGCCAATTCGATCGCAGCATCTACAGCTGAGTTCTTACCTCCGATTACAACAACCTTCCTACCGAAATACGGATGAGCTTCCTTAAAGTAATGGTACACATTTGGTAACGATTCTCCTGGGACACCTAAAGAATTCGGGTTATCATAATAACCTGTTGCAACGACGACAAACTTCGCTTTATACGAAGCTTTATCGGTTTGCACGATAAAAGCCCCATTTTGTTTCTCTACATTTTCGACCGTTTCGTAGCTATTAATCGAAAGCTCCTTCAGTTCGGCAACTTGGCGATAATAGACAAGCGCATCATTCCTTTTCGGCTTTTCCTTTGCAGTAATGAAAGGTATATCGCCGATGGACAGCTTTATACTTGAGCTGAAAAAAGTTTGATGTGTTGGATAACGGTAAATCGAGTTGACAATATTTCCTTTTTCAATAACGAGAACATCCAATCCGATTCTTTTTAATTCAATCGCGGCGGAAAGACCGCAAGGACCACCGCCAATAATAATTGCATCTTTAGATAACAATTTCATCAATCTCCTTACAAACACACGCAACTTTCTTTGCTGTTTAATATTTTATCGTAATGATATGGCATTCAGGTGCTGCACCGAAACGGAGCGGAACAATCGATGTGCCATATCCATTGCTGATCAATCTTGCTTTTCCATTCATCTCTGTGAATGTTCCTAATGGATGCAATGCAAATTTGCCAAATCTGATTTGCCCTCCGTGCATATGTCCTGCAACCATCAACTCAGGTGTGCACAACTTCTCCACTTTTCGGAATAAGGAGGGAGTATGTGTCGCTACAATCGTATAAGAATATTGTTCTGCATTTTTCAATGCCCTCTCGATATTAACATTTCCGCTCGATGGATCATCAGTACCGCAAATCCCCCAGAGGGGATGACTTTCAATCTGTACATTCGTATTCTCCAATATGACTCCGCCATGTTTTTCAATAATACTTCGGATTGTTCCTTCACCGACTTCTCGATCATTATTTCCCCATATGAAATATAATGGGGCGATCTCTGAAAGCCGTTGAACATTCCGATCAATACGGGAATGCGGAACCCCGCATTCTGCGAGATCACCGCCTACGATAACGATGTCTACCGGCCCATAAGATCGTACTTTTCGTAACAAATGCTCATCAATTTTGCGCCGATGAATGTCTGAAATGAAAAACACGGACAACTCTTTGTCTCCTTGTTCATTTTTCCGAATGGAAAATGAATGATGGACGATATTTTTTCGATTTGCATAAAAGAACATATATGCAAACAAACTCACGAACATTCCTGAAACGAACGATACACTCGTCAAAACAATTTTCATTTTGCACCTGCCATAAGTGAAACTTCAATCAATACATGTTGGAAAAGAAAAAGGCAAAGAACCGACTTTGCCTTTTCTACCATTCTTTGGATTTCATTAAGGAATAATCAATTTTTGCCCTGCCATTATATCATTCGAGGACAAACCGTTTGCTTTTTTAATTTTTTCGATTCCGGCATCTGTACCGTAATAATTCATGGAAATCCGATAGAGCGTTTCGTTGGCTGCCACAATATGTGTTCTAGCCGATGTGTTGTCAGTTTTGTTTTCGTTTTTTGGTTTTTCTTCAACTTTCGGTTTTACTGTCTCTTTTGCAACATTCTTCTGTTCCTCAGCTTGCTGAGTTGCATTCACAGGAGTTTTTGATGAGGTACCTTCCTCATCGGCAGTTTCTTTATTAGCATCCCCAATAGGTTCCTCCTCATCCTCTTTATCAGAGTCTAGGACAATGGAGGCTGGCGTTTCACTTTTACTAGGTGATGCATTTGTTCCGATCTCTACACCAATTTCTGGATTATCGACCTTCGCTGAGCTGCTATCAGATCCAAAGTAGAAATTATAAATGACATAGACAAATATAAAGATCGGAATGAATGTAAATACGCCTAAGATTACGTTGATCGTCGTATGGCTGGAAGTTTTCTTCCGCTTACGACGTCTACCATGGCGCTCTGCCCGAGACGGCAAAACCGATTCTTCACTGCTATTTAGCCCGATCTCTTTTCGATGCTCTTCAAATTCAACTTTGTAATCATTATTTTTCATCGACATATTCTCCTATTCAATGGTGCTCTTCTATATATTATGACGAATATTGTCGTAAAAGTAAACGGACATCGGAACTGTTATCCTAGAAGGTTGGTAATTCTTTCATCCCAGCTGACTTTTTCATTAGTAATCTTCCTCGTAGGTGCTTCCGTAAGCCATTCAATTGAAAGACCGCAATTCGAGCAACATTGTGCAGGCTTGCTTCGACAGACTTCGCCAAAATAAGAGAGAGCAGTTTGACGTATACATTCCCCACCTTTCACGAGGTGAGTCATTTGTTGGAGCAGTTTCTGCTTTTCATACGAAAGTCCTTTTAGATGGTGCACGATTTTATCCAAAGAATAATGTTCTTTGTAGTAATCGATTACACGCTTACCCGTTTCCGTCAAACGAGCAAGCTCTGCAGCTTCGCCAGGAGGAAGGCCTTCAGCTATCAATTTACTATAATGGCGGATTTCAGCCTCACCTGGTGTATCCGATTGGATGATGAAACTTGTCGTTTGCTCGTCAGCAGGCATATAAAGAAGCGTGGCGGCAGCCGGTAATCCATCCCTGCCTGCCCTTCCTACTTCCTGGACATATGCTGCAACAGTTGCAGGAATATGTTCATGGATCACTTGACGGATGTCATCTTTATGGACACCCATTCCGAAAGCATTCGTTGCACAAATCCAGTCTAGCTCACCGTTTAGGAACTGTTCTTGAATAATTGCCCTGTCATCCTGCTCCTTCCCAGCATGATAGGATTGAACAGCCACTCCTTCCATTTGAAGAGCAATGGCCAATTCGTCAGCCCGTTTTCTTGATGAAGCATAGATGATCCCGGGACCGACCGTATGTGTAACCCGTTCTATGATCCACGCCGTTTTTTCAAAAGCTGAGTTCACTTCTAGAATTGAATAGGAAATATTCGGCCGATCCAACGAATGCCGAAACACGACTGGCTTGTCCATCCGCAAGTATTGTTGAATATCTTTTAGCACCTTATCATCAGCTGTTGCGGTCAATGCCAAAATCGGTGGACAGTTCATCTGTTTTAGAAAATCACCAATCCGTAAATAATCCGGTCGAAAATCAAATCCCCATTGGGAAATGCAGTGGGCTTCATCCACGACGACTAACGAGAGAGAAAGCCTATTCAAATGATAGGCAAAAGAATTTTGAGAGAGCATTTCCGGAGAGATGAAAATGAATTTAAAGGTGTGGAGCTGCCCAAGGATTCTTTGCCGTTCCGTGTAAGGCAAAAATGAATTCAATGCGACTACTCGCTTCTCACCATTTTTGCGCATGCGCATCGCTTGATCTTCCATCAATGAAACAAGGGGAGAAACTATGAGGACAGAGCCTTCCATGATAGAGCCAGGCAACTGATAGCAAAGTGACTTCCCCATCCCTGTCGGCAAGATGGCAATTGTATCTCGGCCACTCAAAACTTGTCGAATCACTTCTTCTTGTCCTGGACGAAAATTGTCATAGCCAAATCGGTCCAATAAGATTTCTTTCAAATCCATTACGTATCCACTTCCTTATAAGTAGTTAAGATGAGCCTAAGCTCGAAATAGGAAAGTGCTTCAAATTCATTTTTTAACAACTTTAGCCGTTTGGTTCCCATTTCTCTCGATTTTGTTAGGACAGCGTCTATAGATTCTTGCGAAACGAAATGAGTAAGGGGGAAGCTCTTATCACTCATTGCCATTTCAATAAAATGGTCTTCAATCGTGCTTAGCTTCAATTTTCGTATCGCTGCGATGCTCTCCATTGAATATCCTTCGTCGAAAAGCCTTTTCGTCTGCTTTGCCGAGTCTGTCAAATAGGAGTGCACTTTTATATCAATTGCCATCTTTTTAAGGTATGGCAAATGACTAGATTTTTCGATGACAGGTAATAGTCTATGAAGGCTTTCGATGAATAAGAGACGGAGCGCTTCGGTAGAACTTTTCAATTCAACAGCCAGTTGATCCCACGTTTTAGCGGTTTCATTTTTTCCGGTTAATCGGTATGCGAATATGTATTTTTGCACATCACTCATTCCACTTAACGGAAGAGCCTTTTTCAACTCGTCTCCAATGCTTTTTGCAAATATGGGATCAGTGATGGGTTGTCCTTCTACGAGTCTTTTTACGAACAGCTGGATATCTCGGTCTCGTTGAATAGGCATGAAGGATGTCTCCCCGAAGCGCATGTAAGATAGTGTTTGGACGAGCAACGCAATTCTGCCAAAAAAGATCATTTCACGTCCTCGATAGTCCCAACCTTTGAAATGGAATGCGGGTAGCTCTTTTACCTTTTGTTTTCCTAACTCAGTCAGGTAGACAAATTTACCGTTTTGGACAATTAATCCAGTGTCCAACAATTCATCGATTGCTTTCACATATGTACTTTCTTCCAGTTTTGGAAAGATACCAAAAAAAGGTTTGACGTTGAAATAGTCTACATCCTGCAATGTTTGCCCGGATTTTTTCCCTCGCAGTAGATGGAGTGGAGCGTTTACTGTTCGCTCTCCATTTAACTTACTTATGATAAATAGTAGAATAGTTGTCAAATTCATTATGGTTTCCCCTTAAATTAAATGTTTTATTGTTGAAAACTAATGAAAACAGCTTTAGAATGGTAAGGGAACTAAATAGTTAGTGCGGAGAAAAGAGGAGAGAACGTCAATGTCAAAAAAATACACCATCGTTGACCAAGACACATGTATTGCATGTGGAGCTTGCGGCGCTGCTGCACCTGACATCTACGATTACGACGATGAGGGAATAGCTTACGTTATCCTTGATGATAACATGGGTAATACAGAAGTTCCAGAAGAACTATTGGAAGACATGGAAGATGCTTTTGACGGTTGCCCGACTGATTCAATCAAAGTCGCAGACGCACCGTTTGAAGGCGATCCTTTAAAATATGAGGACTGAGTCAAACAATTAAAGAGGCTGCCCGGTAACAATCCGGACAGCCTCTTTGTTTTTTATAACGGATCTCCTCTACAGGTGGAGGTTTTCTTTCCTAGTCAATTTTTTTACAATGTTTTTAGATCTGGAGTTGTCTTAATAGCCGAAAATCGCCAGAACGGCTCCCTTTCCGCAGGCGTCGCCTCAGCCAATCGAACAGCGAAGGGTTCGATTTGCAGTATTTCTGCGATCTTTGCAGAAATTAAGGCATCCGTTTTACCATTCCTGCCCCCAACGCTTTGCTTTTGGTCGCAAAAGCCGTTCTTCGTGACGGCTTTCGGAGGAGTCGCCGCCTTCCACTTCAATCAACTAAGTATATACCACAATCGCCCCCTTTAATAATGTGACAAATCACTCTTTACCAAATGTTTTGTACAATTATATAGTCTACAATCCCATTTTCCATTGGTATTATGCAAGATAGTTAAGGAGGAATTATCTATGTATGTCGATTGGAACATTGTAGGGAGTAATTGTTGTAAGGTCAAACCGATTAATGCCCCATGACTTACTATCAATATTCGCTTGCCGTTATATGTATGAACTATTTCTTCAAGGAACTCTATTCCTCTCTTCCCTACCTCTTCAAAACTTTCCATCCCAAGGTCAATTTCACGCCAATTGCTTCCCCACTTTGCCCGTCGAATCTCTTCTGTAGTACCTTCAATTTCTCCACAATCTATTTCTCTTATTCTTTTATCATAATGACTAATTGACAAGTTTATTTTACTGCCGATGATTTGAGCAGTTTCAATAGCTCTTGATAAGTCACTTGAAATTATCAAATCCCATTTACCTTCATCTAGGAGCCTATTACCAATATTAATAGCTTGCTCTCTACCCAATTTGTTTAACGGAATGTTTGATATGCCCTGCGCTTTTCCAAGTTCATTCCACTCAGTAATCCCATGTCTAATTAGCCCTATAGTAGTCAATATATATATCATCCTTTGCTCTTAATTACTCTCTATCCTGCTATCAATCTAATAGGTCTTCTTTATTATGCAATGGCTCTCGATTGCTTAAGATTTCTTTTCGTCCTTGAAAATCCAAATTATTGCAGTGTAACAAAGTATTAGGTTTTTGATTTGAACTTATCGGACAATGAAACCATTAAAATAAATGTTAAAACGACTCCTATTACTGCAAATAATATAGAGTAATAAGAACTTCTTAATTATATCAGAAATTTCGAATCAAACATTCAAAGTGTTATTTGTTGTTAATCGAGTTTTAGACTTCTTTTACACTTTATAAGCCCATTTGAATAAAATCCTCAACTATTACGATGAAATGTGCTAATACTTGAGTTATTAGATATTTGTTGTGTTGTTTCCTTTTTTAACCCCTCCAACGAACGGATTACAAAGTCTTCTGGGTGTGTGTAGAAGGTCATATTTGAAATGGTAGGGCAAAAAGTATAATTAGGAGAATCAACAATAAGGTAGTATTCATTGAATTATAGAATGCTTGTGAATTGGAGTGGAAGGCGGCGACTCCTGGGGGATAAGCGGGACAGGTGAGACCCCGCAGTGGAGCGCTAGCGACCGAGGAGGCTCAACGCCCGCCCCCCGGAACGCGTCCGCCTGAAACGGAAATTCACGGTTTGCAAAGAAAAAACGAGTATGGGAACAAATTTGCTGTTCTCATACTCGTTTTGTTTATATTTATTACATCGTCAACTGACGGTTTTGTTTGTCGATCCATTTGCTCATGCTCTTATACAACAGCAAGGAAATGACCATCAGCATGATGCCTTTTATCAAATTGAAAGGAAGGATCCCTAGTACGATCACATTGAACATCGCTTCTCCCGTATAGGCAGGCATGTTCAGGAAGTATGTGTACATTGGCAGGAACACAAAGTAGTTCAATGCGCTCATTCCGACAGCCATGGATACAGTTCCGGCAATCAAACCAGCTGTCAGGCCTTTTGTGTTTTGAACTTTCTTAAAGATCCAGTAGATCGGCATAATGAAGAGCACGCCTGTTGCAAAGTTTGCAATCTCTCCTACCGGTACTCCTGTTGGGCTTCCTGATAAAAACCAATGTAGTACATTTTTAAGCAGTTCTACTGCGATTCCTGCGACCGGTCCCATTGTCATAATTGCGAGTACTGCTGGAATTTCACTGAAGTCGATTTTCAGGAACGCTGGCAATGCAGGTAATGGGAAATTCAACTGCATGAGTACTGTTGAGATGCTTCCCAGTATTGCAATGAGAATCATCCTTCGTAATTTCTTGTTGTTCATGTTACATTCTCTCTCCTTTTGCGATTCACTTCAAAAAGAGGAAAGGTCTGACCGAATCTTGTATTGTCCAATAAAAATAAAAATCCCTAAAGCAAATAAGCTTTAGGGAGAGTTTAAAAGGCATTCTTAAATAAAGGTTACAGTAAAGAAATTTCTTACATTTACCCACCTTAAATAAGCACCACTTTTGTAGACAATACAAAAAGACGGCTGCACCTTCACCTTCTCCCATCCAGACTATACTGTCGGCTCCGGAATCTCACCGGAATCAGCTGTTACGCTCGCGGGCTAGGAAGTTGACCTTCCATTTCCGCCGGTCGGGAATTACACCCTGCCCCGAAGATGAATCAATATTATATTATGTTATGTTACGAATCTATTGTATCTAAAAAAAAGCGTTCTGTAAACTCTACTGCTTACAAAACGCTTTTTTCGAAATTTCATTGTGTAAAAGCTGTTGGGTTGCTTCCAATCGGCATTGGTAATGCAGAAGAAAGATCGTATTTGCCAATGCTATTTTGGACAACATTTTCGAGCTTCACTTGCATGTTATAACCTTTTGCTGTGAGCATGAAGCCTTCAACCATTCGATTCAATTCATTTTGATCAAAGGCGGTGATATCCAATTGCTCCGAGAAAGTAATGACAGCAATTTGTTCATCGACCCGAACATGATAATCCACATTTTCTGGAATGAGCGTTTCAACTATATTCCCATTCGTCTCTTTCATCGCAGTGAGCCCCTCTACTACTGTTTCTGTATCCACTGCTGACTCATAAGGGATTAAATAGACCTTACCGGAAGGCATTACGTATTTATAATACGGGAATTGTTTTTTAAACTCTTCATCAGACTTTCCGACACTTTCAAATACAGCTGGATTGTTATTGGCATCGACGAGCTGTAATTTATCATATTCAGAAAAAGTATCATACATCGAATTGTAATAATTATTCACCGTAGATGAAGATAAATCATAATTATGTTTAGCTGGGATTTGATGATAGATTACGCCGTCTTCTTCATATAAAGTTCCGTTATAAGGATGGTATTCATCAAAACCAAGCTCTTCTTCTGGAATTTCCGCGGCATATTTATTGTATAGCTCAAGGGTAGTCGGATTGCCCTCTGGAAAATCGGCAAGGATCTTTGATTCAGGAATTAGAAATGTAACCGGAATGACATTTGCCGATTCCATTAATCCTAATTGTAAGGGTTGAGCACCATTCAATTCATCAGAAAGCAATACATAACTTTCTGCAGTTGAAACAGTCATAGCTGCCGATTCCTTAGCTGCGGACGTATCAAAAGTCTCAGCTTCCTCCATCGCTTCATTTTCAGCTTCACGGTCAATCGACCGCTCGGCTTTTAGCGAAATAGGTGAACCTGATTCTTGCATAGCCCGATCATTATTGTTCAGCATCGAAGGAATGAGTAAACTAATAAGAAGAAGTGCTGCTAACGCAACGATGGCGGGCATCCATCTCTTCGGATTCACTCGACGAGGATTTTTAAGACGCTGATCTTGTTGAAGGCGCTCTAAAACCAGTTCCTTCGAACGCTTATCTTCTATTTTCGGCATGGAATGAAGAATTTTTTCCAATTTGTCGTCATCCCATTGATTGTTTGTCATTCATCTTCCCTCCTCTGCCGAAAGTGCATTTAATTTCTTTTGCAATGATTTAATTGCCCGGTGTTGAGTCGTTTTCACTTTCCCCTCGGTCCAACCGAGGGTTTCGGCCGTTTCCGCAATAGACAGTTCTTGGAAATATCGTAGAATAATCACCATCTTTTGATCTCCTGTGCACGTATCCAAAACCCGCAGCAATTGTTTCATCTCTTCATTCAGTGATGCAATCTCCTCGGGCGAGCTGCCAGTTGAGGGCAATTCGCTCTGTTCCCAGTCAAATTTATCAAATTGATGCTTTTGACGAACGTTCTTTTTTCTGAAATGGTCAATGGCGACATTTTTGGCTATGGAAAAGAGCCATGTCTTTTCAGAGCTCTTCCCTTCAAATCCCGCATAAGCTTTCAATACCCTCACATACACTTCATGCATCAAATCCTCAGACGAATGTCGATCCCCTGTCAAATAGATCAGAAAATTGAAGACGTCTTGATGATAATTCTCGTATAGCCTGTGGAAAACGGAGTCATCCACGAAATCCCCCCGTTCAATACATTAGTCGTAATTCAAAATGAAAAGTTTCATCCCAACGTACTATTATTCAAATCATTTGCCCATCAATTTAGATCAAGGTTGTCATTCTTATTCCTCATGGGATTCATCAGGTCCGATCGGCAATACACATTTAAAAATCGTTCCCGACGTTTCACCAAGTTCTGCGGTAATCTGGCCGTCATGGGAGTTTATGATGTTCTTTGCAATTGCTAGCCCTAATCCTGTGCCGCCTTTCCCTCTTGTTCTTGCTTTGTCAGCTTTGTAAAAACGTTCGAAAATGAATGGAAGATCCTCTTTCGGTATGCCACTTCCCGTATCAGCGACTGAAATTTCAACCATATCCCCTTTTCTTTCGACACCAACTGTCACTTTTCCTCCATCTGGTGTATGGCGAATCGCATTATCAATTAAGTTTGTGAATACTTGCTCAAGACGATCGTCATCTGCGAAGAGGATTATCTCTTGATCATTCTCGTCAACATTCAATGAAAGCATTACATTTGAATCACGAGCAATTTGCATGAACTTATTCTGTACCCTATCCAAAAAAGGAATAAGGGGGAAGTTCAATTTGTACAACCTCATATGTCCCGATTCCATTCTCGCGAGGTCAAGCAGATCTGTGACGAGACGGCTCATCCGTTTTGATTCATCGTGAATGATCTGAACCATTTCATTACGCTCTTCTTCACTCGTCATGACATCATCGATAATCGCTTCACTATAGCCTTGCAATAAAGAAATCGGCGTCCTCAATTCGTGGGATACATTCGCTATGAAATCAGATCGGAGCTTATCTAGCTTATGCTGGTCCGTCATATCACGCAATACGGCAACAGCTCCACGGATGCTATTTTCGCTATATAATGGACTTATTGAAATGCCGTAAAACTGTCCTCCGATTTCGAGTTCATCCTCGACTTCCTCAGCGAAAGTAATGGCGTGTTCAAGCATATGAAAAATTTCTTTCGGAAGCACTTTATCATCAGCACCATTCGCAAAATACCACTTCTGTAATAGGCGTTCGGCTTGCGGATTACTTAAGAGGATTGAATAGTCGCGGTTGAATGTAATAACCGCATCCGACATTGATGTAAGAATGCTTGATAACTGTTCCTTATCTTGCTTGATCAATTCCATCTGGAATTTTAATTGTTTACCCATTTGATTGAATGCCGTTGCCAACTGACCAATTTCATCATTTTGCATGACTGGAAGACGCGTTTCAAAATTCCCTTTCGATAATTCAAAGGCTGCTTGTTTCATACCCCGTAAAGGAGATGTGATTTTCGTGGAAAGGAAGAAAGCGAAAAAGGTCGTTAAAAGAAATGCGATGAAAGCAGATAAGAATACGATATGCGTCGTATTTTTCGTCGTACGATGAACAGCTTCAAGACTTTGATACATGACAATGGAATGAATTGTTCCATTTACATTATCGTACGGGTATACGAGTACTAGATATTTCTCCATGACATTTTCTTCTGTAAGGGAAGGCAAAATCATCTCTTTTACGATCTTTTCATTAATTTGGACATTTGAAAAGAATTTAGGTTCTGAAAGGATTTTTTGCTCTATTTCTTCCTTATTCAACCCTTTGTGAAATGAGTAAAAAACTTCTTTTTCCGAATCGATGATCATCGCATTCGTCTCGTTATCCAAAATATCTTGAATGATGAGATGCATGGCAGTTTCACTTTCGTGATCAAGGACGATTTTACCGATTGTCGTTGCTTCCCTACGAAGTGAATCTTCGGCTTGATTGGTATGAAAATTATCAAGGAATTCGAGAAGTAGGACAGTGACGATAAAAAGGACAAAGGAAACGAGAAGCAATATGGTTGCCCATAGCTTCCCGACGATTGAATGCCATATTCTATTCATTCGGAACCTCGAATTTATAGCCGACGCCCCAAACTGTAACAATCATTTTAGCAGCACTTTCCGACACGCGGCTAAGTTTCTCACGCAGTCTTTTTACATGTGTATCGACTGTCCGTAAATCACCAAAAAATTCGTAATGCCATACTTCTTTCAACAATTGTTCGCGGTCGAACACTTTGTCCGGAGACTTTGCAAGGAAGTAAAGAAGCTCGTATTCTTTAGGTGTCAGGTTCACTTCTTTCCCTTCTGCAGTCACTCTGTGTGCATCATGATCTATCGTCAATTGTGGGAAGACGACGAGATCCTTCGAACTATTCGCTGTAGAGTCCGGGAAAGTAACAGATCTTCTCAGAATCGCCTTCACACGGAGTACAACTTCTCGCGGACTGAACGGCTTAACTATATAATCGTCTGCACCGGTTTCAAACCCTGCCACGCGGTCTGATTCTTCACCTTTCGCCGTTAACAGGATGACCGGAGTCATCTTCTTTTCATCCCGAAGCTCCTGCAATACTTCTAGACCATCTTTTTCAGGCATCATCAAATCAAGTAAAATGCAGTCATAATGATTCGCAAGAGCCTTTTCAATCGCTTCGGCCCCATCTACCGCCTCGTCTATTTCAAATCCTTCACGGGATAGATACATATTGAGAAGGCGGCGGATTCGATCCTCATCATCCACCACTAATAACCTAACAGTCTCTTCCATCATCGATTTCCCCTTTCACTACACTTCTATTCTTATTGTACAAGCAGAGCATAAAAAAAGAAACTGCACAGCTCCTAGCGGCTCTGTGCAGTCTTATCGGTTTACGCATATGAATGCAAACCGGCGATGATCAGGTTTACGGCAATCAGATTGAACATGATGATGACAAATCCGATAACCGCAAGCCATGCAGATTTTTTTCCTTCCCATCCTTTGGAAAGTCGGAGATGGAGGAAAGCCGCATAAAACAACCATGTAATAAGTGCCCAAACCTCTTTCGGATCCCAGCCCCAAAACCTTGACCAAGCTTCATGTGCCCATATCATAGCAAAGATTAAAGCGCCGAGTGTGAAGACCGGGAAGCCGATCAGAACTGATCGGTACCCAATTTCATCCATGAGCTGCGAATTCGCTTTTTTCGCGAAAGGTTGGAATAAAGCAGCGAGCGGTCTACGGAAAATAAGCCGCAAAATTAAATAAAGGACGATACCTGTTAAAACCGACCAGACAAAAGTCGTCAACGTTTTTGCATTAATAACGGCAGGCATCTCTACCAACGGTTCCATCGCTTCAGGTGATTGAATTTCGTATCCGTTCATACCGAACAATGGTGGATAATTGTACTCGATTTTTGCCGGCATCTCGTTTTTATCGATATACGTAAAATGAGCTTCATACCCTGTCATTTTAAACGTTGTCGATGAAACGACAAAACCAAGGACAAGGACGACCGTAAACATGACAGCTTCCAGCCAAAAGCGCTCTTTTGACTTCTTCGTCAAATCGACGTGCTTCAATAAATAAATGAGTCCTGCCACCGCACTGATTGCTAGAATCGCTTCACCTAGCGCCGCTGTAATGACGTGAATTGTCAGCCAATAGCTTTGGAGAGCTGGGATAAGCGGTGTGATTTCCCGAGGGAACATGCTCGCGTATCCGATAATGATAACCGCAATCGGCAATGCAAACAATCCGAGAGACGGTGTCCGATACATGAAAAACAGCAGGATGAATGCCCCTACGAGCATCATTCCGAAAGCAGTCGTGAATTCAAACATATTGCTGACAGGAGCGTGACCTGATGCCATCCATCTCGTAATAAAATATCCAAGATGAGTGACGAAGCCGATGATCGTAATCGTGATACCTACATTGCCCCATCTATGATTTCTATAGGATGCTTCTGATTTAGCACCTTTCACTGCCCCGCCGAAAAACAAAGTAGCGACTAAATAGGCAATAAAAGCGACTAAAAGCAGATTCGCGCTTAAAGCTGCTAATCCCATTACTATTTTTCTCCTTCCTCTTCCTCAGTCGAAGACTCATTATCTTGCCTGTCTTCATAGCTTGGTAAGTTTGCGAAATCTTTGACCGCATCCAATTCCTTTTTCAAGGAGAACCAGTTTTTATTCGTATGGGCGGCAAGTAACAATTGATTGCCTTCCCCTTTCTGGATCCAAATACGTCTATGATTCCAATAAGATCCTTGGATGACACCGATCATAAAGATGATCCCGCCCAAAAGAAGAATGTACAATGTCTTATCTTTCCGTATCGTCAACCCGGAAATATCTCTTGTTTCCGCACTGACAAACTTCACTTGGTACGCATTTTCCTCGGTTTCAAGTGTTTGCCTAATTGCAACGAAGCTCTTTTCACCTTGTGGTTTTTCAGGAGTGATCATATTAAAAATAAATGCCGGATTGTTTGGAATTGGCGATTTGGAAACAGGTTCGCCATCTTCAACCCCATCGTAATCAGCATAATAACCGATCAGATCAACGCGGGCTCCGTCATTCAGTTCGTACACTCCTTCAGGTTCGTCAAGATTTATCGTAAATTGTCCAAAGGATTTGCCTGTTTCCTTTTCAATGAGCTGCATAGTCATCGATTTCAGCTCATTGAGTCGGTAATCCATCTGGAAGATATTATATCCGTCGAATTTTAAAGGTTTATTGACGATAATTGGATAATCTTTTATATGCTCAAGATCGGTCGAACCTGGCAGACTGTCTTCTTTCTTTTTGTATAAAGAGACATCTGTCTGATAAGTCTTTACGATAGTTCCTACACGATCAATCGCCTGTCCGAAAACCTCATCAGCCTCTTCCTTTGAATACGTCTCAATGATAAAATCCTTACTCTCCAAATAATAGTTGGGAGCGCCTGGAATCGCACGCAATTCCCCTTCACGGATCCACATTGTCTCATCGACATAAAATCCTGGAATACCGCGTAACAACACACCGAACAAAAAGATAATCAGTCCTGTATGATTTACATAAGGACCCCACCGTGAAAAACGGTATTTTTCGGCTAAGATTGCCCCGTCTTCGGTTTTAATGTTGTATTTCATACTCTTTAATTTCTCTTCGGCTTTTGCGAGAGAAGTGTCTGCATCTACGGATTGACCTTCGCCGTAAATTCGTTGCCGTCTCATGAAGGAACTATGGCGTTTCGTTCGTTGTTTCTTCAACGATTTATAGAGCGGGATAACTCTGTCGACACTTGCGATAATGATGGAAGTACCGAGCATCCCGATCAGTGTTTTGAACCACCAGCTATTATACATATCATAGAAACCTAATTTGTAATAGAGGGTTCCTACAAATCCATAAAGCCGTTCATAATAGGCTAATAGTTCTGCGCCAGAATTCTGGTTCACCGGCACATAAAACTTTTGAGGGAAAAGTGTACCAATTGCCGATGTAACAAGTACAGCGAGAATAATACCCACACCGACTTTAACACTGGAAAAGAAATTCCATACTTTATCGATGATCGACCTTTTATAGGTCTGGGATCTGCGCGCAGACCCCTCATAACGCATGTCGACAACTTCACTTTTTTTTGCTTCCTCGGTCAACGGTCGGCCGCATCGTTCACAAAGCACCGTTCCGAATGGGTTGTCATGACCACATTGGCATTTGATTTTACTCATGTGTAAAACTCCTTATCAAGGTTGGATGCTCTCCATATAAGAAATGATTTCTTCCTCTGTCATTTCTGTCGTGATGATCTTTTTAATCTTTCCGTCCTTATCGATTAAAAATGTCGTCGGAAGCGGAACGATATTATATAGATCCCTAACATCCTTCGTCTTATCTATGACGATTGGAAAAGTAAGATCATATTGATCACGGAATGTATCCACTTTTAAATTGGACTCACCGATATTCACAGACAATACATGGACGCCTTTTTCCTTGAAGGCTTGGTATTGATCTTCGATGTATGGCATTTCCCGTTTACAAGGAGGGCACCACGTTCCCCAGAAGTTCAGAAAAACACCTTGTCCCTTATAGTCGGATAAGCGGTGTTTATTCCCTTCAAGATCGACAAGTTCAAAATCCGGAGCCTTATCATTAACAGCTAGAACTTTGACTTTTTCTTTTGAGAAAATCGAAAATAGAATGGCTGAAGCTAATAAAAGTAAAACGATACCTCGGAAAATGAGGCGTGTCCGCTTTTTATTTGCTTTGGACAATTTAAATAGCCCCCTTAACGAAAATAATATTCCAACTTCAATTATACCAAATCAAAAAACGTATTTAAGGTGAAGTCGTGATAGGTTTGTGAACAATTCAAAAGCGAAAGCCGTTACAAAGAACGGCTTTTGCGAGCAAAAGCGTAGCGTTGCGAGCACAACATTAAAATCGGCGTTCTTTGCCACGACGAAACAAAAGCGGAGGGTGCCTGCTTACATCTAGCCGATCTTCCCCGTTTCCGCAAGAACTCTTAGCTGTTTCACTTCATGCGTCGTCAACTCGCGTGCTTCACCAGCGTTCAAGCCTTGGGTCGTCAACATCCCGAACGACTCTCGTCTTAATTTTTGGACTGGACAGCCAATCGCATCGAACATTCTACGTACTTGACGGTTCCGTCCTTCGTGAATTGTAATTTCAATGATGGCGCTGTTTGTCTTTTTATCCATTGATTGCATTTTCACACGAGCAGGAGCCGTCTTGCCATCCTCCAGTTCAATGCCGCGTTCCAATTTTTTCAATGCATCACGATCAGGTATCCCTTTTACTTTAGCTACATACCTTTTCTGTATGCCAAACTTTGGATGGGTCATTAAATAGGAAAAATCCCCATCATTCGTCATAATGATGATCCCTGACGTATCATAATCAAGTCGTCCTACTGGGAATATCCTTTCCTCCACCATCGGCATCAAATCGAGGACTGTCTTTCTCCCTTTTTCGTCGCTGACAGTCGAAATATAGCCTCTTGGTTTGTATAACAAATAATAGACAAATTGCTCTTTAACGAGCTCCACCCCTTCGACTTCCACTCTGTCTGCGCGGGATACCTTTGTCCCTAACTCTGTTACAACTTTGCCGTTCACTTTGACTTTTCCTTCAACGATGAGCGTCTCCGCTTTTCTACGAGAGGCTACACCTGCTTGTGCCAATACTTTTTGTAATCTTTCCAACTCGTCACCTTCCTTCTACCTCAAAAAATTATGTCATATTTCGTTGCAAATTAAAAGAAGACCGACCTGTATGTAGTCAGTCTTCCCTAATTCTTTCTTATTTTTGATCGAAGTGTTTCATTTTCGGATCTCTATTTCTGCAGTGACGAGTACTTCATTATCAAGCGATACGGTCCATGTTCCTTTGACATTCCTGTCATTTTTCCTCGGGATATAGACGACATGGGATACCCGCTCCACCTCTTCTTCATTCAACAACAAAATGATAGGTCTTTTCAAGTTTCCTTCGACTCCAGGAAAGATGCGGTATTTGCCCTTCTTCGCTACCGTGACATTTTCATAATTTCGAAACGTTTGATCGGCCAAATGCTCATGGTCATTCCAATCATTTCCATTGTTTAATGTGACGATGATCAATTTCTTTCCATCTTTTTCAAAGTAGGTTGCAAGTGTTCTGCCAGCAGCCTTTGTAAAGCCTGTCTTTCCCGCCAAAACATTTTCATTTGTATGAATCAGACGATGCTTGTTTCGCCAGCTTCTTACTACATCCCCTTTACGATAGACGAAGTTTTCGGCAGATGCAATTTTTTTGAATTTCTCGTTTTTCATCGCAAAATACAACATTAGAGCAGTCTCATAAGCAGTTGAAAGATGCTGGTCGTCATGAAGTCCTGAAGGGTTTCGAAATGTTGTTCGCTCCAAACCATACAATTCGGCTTTCTTATTCATCAAATCGACAAAACCGTCAACGGATCCGCCTGCATGCTCAGCAAGCGCATAAGCAGCATCATTGCCCGACCTGAGCATAAGGCCATACAGCAATGCATCAGCATCCATTTTCATCCCTTGTTCTAAGTAAATCGACGAACCTTCAGCAGAAGCAGCCTCCGGTGAGATGCTAATTTCCCCCATTGACGTTCCACTTTCAATAAACGTCAATGCCGTCCAAATTTTTGTCAGACTCGCTATTGGTAATTGTAAATTTTCATTGGACCCGTCCAAGAGACGACCGGTCTCTGCGTCGATCACTGCCCAAGCGCTTCCGGATGCAGCTTCTTTTGGAACTGCAGTCAATAATACTGATAGGAACAGAACAATGGCTATCGCCTGCCTCAATCACTGCTTCCTCCTTCTTCACTTATTTCAAATGCTTCTTGAAATTTTGTCATAAATAAATCGGTATCCCCAAACGTTTCTTCATCCCCTTCAGCTAATGGTGGCAGCATATCGATTGATTCCAAACCGAATCTGTCCAAAAACAAGTCTGTCGTCCCATATAGTATCGGCCTGCCGCTCGCTTCCATACGTCCTTTTTCCATGATAAAACCTTTCGCCACAAGTGTCTGGATTGGCCCGTCCGACTTCACGCCTCGCAAATCATCAATTTCCACTCTCGTGACAGGCTGCTTATACGCGATAATGGCCAAGACTTCCATGGACGCTTGTGTAATTGAACTGCGCGATGGATTTTCAAGCATCCGGAGAATATCGTCGGCGAATTCTGCTTTTGTCACGAGTCTGTAATGGCCACCATATAGCCTGAGCGTTATTCCCGAATCCGATCTTTCTTCATAATTCACACGCAGCCCTTCTGTGATATGCGTTGCCACATCTGTCTCAACTTGAAGCAATGAGGCAATTTGACTTAATGTTAACCCTTCATCGCCTGCTATGAATAAAAAGCTTTCCAACATCGCTGTAAGCCGTTCATCAATTGTTTCCATTGTTCTCCTCCCCTCCAACCATGACAGTCATTTTACCGAAATTATTTTCTTGTCGTACGATAATGTCAAGTCGTTTCATTAGTTCCAATAATGATAAGAATGTTACAACTAAATCTTCCACATCATCTTTTGCAAATAGCGATTCAAAATCGCAACTGCCGCCTCGCCTTTCGAGGGACGTCATTATTTCATCCATCTTCTCACTGACAGATAGCTCTGATTTGGCAATTTTAGCAGTCAAAGGAGCGCGCAATTTCTTTCGTTCAAGCATTTTCTGAAAAGCGCCAATCAGGTCAAAAACGTTCATCTTTTCTTCCGCCATTGGCACGGCCACTTCACCAAATTCCGATAAGTCACCAGGCAGCTTTGTGAAATGCTCTGCTCGATCCTCAGCGGATTCTTTTAACGAATTTGCAGCTTCCTTATACTTTTTATATTCGATCAACCGGGCAACCAATTCATCCCGTGGATCTTCCTCAAGATGAAATTCTGAGTCTTCATCCAATACTTCGTCTTCATGAACCGGCAAAAGCATCTTGCTTTTAATTTCGATCAATGTAGCAGCTAACACTAAATACTCACTTAATTCGTCAAGCTCTAAAACTCGCATTGTATGTATATGCTCTATGTATTGGTTTGTGAGTTCCGCCATCGGGATATCATAGATATCGATTTCAAGTCGGTTGATTAAATGTAATAATAGATCAAGAGGCCCTTCAAACGCCTCCAATTTTACTTTGTAAGTCAAGATGACTCCTCCATTACGCATTACTGCATCATTTTACGAAAGGAATGATTCAATGCACCCATATGAACATCCGCTGTTCTTAAATTTTATTGTGTATTTCAACAAGAATCAAGACTACTTCGAATGCCATGAAGTACTAGAAGAATACTGGAAATCTATTCCCAACTATACAAAAGACCATCCACTTACTGCCTTCATTCTCTTATCGACAGGTCTTTATCATTGGAGGAGGGGCAATATGGATGGTGCATATCGCACACTCGTAAAAGCCGAAAAAAGAATGCGTGAGATTCGTAAATTAGACGTCCGTTATACAGTGGCAATTGATTTCAAAAAGCTTGTACATGATACGGAACAGTCGGTAAGACTAGTGAAAAACAGCGAACCGTTTTCTCCGTTCCCGATTGCTTTGACTTCCGTTTCCCTTCAACGTTCCGTTGAAGAGCTCGCTTCCTCAATGAATCTTCTTCCGGTCGGCAGTGATGCTGTCATTCATAAACATATGCTACGGGATCGTTCCGATATTCTTGCAGAACGAGAAAAGAAAAAGCGCAGACATTGATCTGCGCCTTTTACTCATTCCGAATGTTGTTGTTCTTCTTTTTGACGACATTTTTTAATGAACAAAGCTGTCTCTTCCGTACTCTTGCATTCCAAGTCAGGAAAAAGATCTTTTAGCTTTGCAATTATTTGACTGCCAATCCCTTCGCCACGGAACGACGGATTGACAGAAAGGTGCTTAACTGTGTAGGAATCTACATCTAAGATAATTCCAACAAGTCCGATGAAATCTTCATCTTGTTTCAATAAATATAACTGCCAGTTTTCATCGTTTTCATATTGGTGAATGGTTTCCTGTAATTTCTTCACCGATTTTTCTCCGGGCATATAAGATAGCAAGCCCATGGCGATTTTCTCATACGCCTTCTTGTATCGTAATAGCATCATTGAAATCCCTTCTTTTTAAAATCCTTAGGTATTGGCAATGAGGCTGTCATCCCGCTTGTAAATGGGACCTCCGCCGGAATATGTTTATCGTACATGATAACCAGCTTGTTTTCAATGATCGGGAATGGTCATTTATTCGGACCGACAAATGGGGCAATAAAGTACCAGTACACCGCTCCCCATATGAGGGCAGCGATAATAATGAATAGAAAGAGGATTATATTGCGTTTCCTCATGATGATATTTCCTGTTCAGTTTTCTGTAATGGAATGTCTAGCCGAATGACGTCTTCATACGTTTCCCTACGAACGACCAATTGGTGCTTGCCATTTTCACAAAACACGATGGCAGGTTTAGGCAACCGGTTATAATTGCTCGCCATCGAGTACGTATAAGCCCCTGTACAGAAAACAGCGATGATATCTCCGTCTTCCGGTTCAGCAATATACGCGTCTTCAATCAATTTATCTCCCGATTCACAACATTTACCAGCTATCGTCACTTTATCCGAATGAGGGTCCAACATCCTATTTGCTGTCGCTGCTGTATATTTCGCTTCGTAAAGTGCAGGGCGAATATTATCGGACATACCACCATCAACTGCTACATATGTCCTGACATCAGGAACTTCTTTTGTGCTCCCGACCGTGTAAAGTGTCGTACCTGCATCCCCTACAAGCGATCTGCCAGGCTCAATCCAAATCTCAGGCAAAGGGTAATTTGCTTTTCGTGTCATCGAAAGCACGACATCCTCCATTTCTTCCACGTAAGCGGAAGGATGGAGTGGTTTATCTTCTTCTGTATAGCGTATACCGAAACCTCCGCCTAAATTAAGGACAGTGCAGACGAATTTGAATTTCTCTCGCCATTCAATCATCTTCTCCATGAGTGCTTCTGCTGCAAACCGGAAGGCATCCGTCTCAAAGATTTGAGAACCGATATGACAATGCATCCCGAGCACTGTAATGTATGGATGATTGTAAAGCTTCAGAAAAGCATCATCCGCCTGGCCGTTCTTTAGATCGAAACCGAACTTAGAATCCTCTTGCCCGGTCGTGATATAGTTATGCGTCGAAGCTTCAACGCCTGGGGTAACACGTAATAGGACATTCATCTTTTCCTTACGCGACTCTGAGATTTCTTTGAGCATCTCAATTTCGAGGAAATTATCAACTACGATGCAGCCAATCTTCTCATCGAAAGCAAACTGCAATTCCGTATAACTTTTATTATTTCCGTGAAAATGGATTTTCTCTCGCGGAAAATCTGCTGCAGCTGCTGTATAGAGCTCTCCACCCGAAACGACGTCCAATGAAAGGTCCATTTGCTTTGCAATCTCATAAATGGCAATGGAAGAAAAAGCTTTACTTGCATATGCGACTTGTGCTTTGATCCCAGCCTTCGCAAAAGTTTCCTTAAAGGCAACAGCGCGTTCCCTAAAAAGAGCGATGTCATAGACAAGTAATGGTGTGCCGTACATATGTGCGAGATCTACTGTATCTACTCCACCTATCGTTAAGTGGCCAAGGTTATTCACAGATTGAGTTCCATATAGATGCATATTCATTCCTCCAAGTCATGTTGTTAAAACTTTATCACAACTGGAAGGCTAGAATCAATCCTCTACGATAGCCTATCCCGCTTAGGAGAGTCCGTAATGAAAGGTCTTGGTGCATCCATCGTCATCGGATAACGGATCAATACCCGTTTCATTGCCTCAGGGAAAAATGGTACAGTAGGCCATAAATAAGGAGTGCCCATCGGCCTTAGGGATGCTAAATAGTAGAATAATAAAACGACTCCTAAAAAGAATCCTGCAGGTCCCAAAATCCCTGTTAAAATCAGAATGAAAATCCTAAATATTTTTGTTGTAATACTCAACTCATAGGAAGGAATTGCAAACGTGAAGATTGCACTTACTGCAACATACAAAATGACCTCTCCGGTAAAAAGGCCAACCTCTATCGCTACTTGACCAATGACGATCGCCGCAACGAGCCCCATCGCTGTCGTCAACGGGGAAGGGGTATGAATGGCGGCCATACGTAATATTTCTATCCCGATGTCCGCAATTAATAACTGGACGAGGAGCGGTACGGACCCCGGATCATTCGGTCCTATATAACTAAGTGAAATCGGTAAATATTGCTGGTACGTCGCAAGCAAGTACCAAAATGGGAGTATGAAAAGGCTAAACGCAGCCCCCATCAGACGAATCCAACGGACAAACGTTCCGATGAATGGTGCTTGGCGATATTCCTCTGCATGCTGTAAGTGATCGAAAATCGTGACAGGGACTAAAATAACAGAGGGGGATGTATCGACAATAATTGCAATACGTCCCTCCAAAAGAGATGCGGCACAAATGTCTGGCCTTTCCGTGTATCGGACAAAAGGCATTGGATGAAACCTTTGTTTGAATAAAAATTCCTCCAACGACTTATCTGTCATCGTTAGACCATCATGTTTTATGTCGTCAAGCCTTTTTCGAATATAGGAAAGGTGCTCTTCGCTAGCAGCCCCTTTCATATACGCGATGGCGACATCAGTTTTTCCATTCACTGTCGTCTGGTGCATTTCAAAGCGAAGGTCTTCAGTCTTCAATCTCCTTCTAACTAAGGCTGTATTGATAATGATATTTTCTGTAAATCCATCTCTTGACCCTCGAATAACCTTTTCTGTGTCTGGTTCCTCGGGTTGTCTTCCCGGGGAGCTTCGCAAATCCGCTACAAAAACGAATCCATTCGGCAAAACAAATCCAACAAGACCACTTAGGATCATCGTAAGCAATTTGTCTTTTTCATCTACATCTTCCAAAGCATAATAAGGGAAATAATTAAGAAACCAGTCGGGATCATCTTTATGTTCATCATGCTTTTCAAACCCCTCTTGCATCTCGGCCAATAAAGTTGTTAACGTCTGCCCATCGATAAGGCCGTTAATATAAAACATAAGGACCGGCATTCCCCATAAATGGACGGTTTTTGCGGTTGCATCAAACGTTTCACCTATACCAAATTTGCTTTGGAACCATTCTTCTCCGTCTTTCAAAGATGTGAACAATTTAGCCATCTATTAATCCGTCCTCACTTTAGAGTCACTTTCCTCTGGTTGCGCACTCATCCATGTCTTCAACTGGGCCAATATCTTTTTTTCTAGACGGGACACTTGCACTTGCGAAATGCCGATACGTTCAGCGATGTCACTTTGTGTATAGTCCAAATAATAACGCATGTAAATGATTGTTTGGTCACGTTTATTCAGCTTGGAAACAACGTCCCGCAAAGGGATATGATCGAAAAACCTTTCTGAACGGTCATCCCTCAACTGGTCCATCAACGTCAAACTGTCCCCTTCATTTTCGTACAGCTGCTCGTGTAAAGATGCTGGATCACGCAAAGCATCAGAAGCGAGAATGACCTCATCGATTGAGACATCCAATACTTCAGCAATCTCCGATACGGACGGTGATCTACCATGGTTTTTAATGTAATCATCGGTCGCGTGACGAATTTTGAAACTAAGTTCACGAATCGACCTGCTCACTTTCACCATTCCGTCATCTCGGAGGAAACGTTGAATTTCTCCAACAATCATCGGTACCGCGTATGTTGAAAACTTCACATCATACGACAAATCGAATTTATCGATTGATTTCATAAGACCGATGCAACCAATTTGAAACAGATCCTCTAGATCCGCTCCCCGTGATGCAAATCGTTGAACGATGGACCAGACAAGTCTAGTATTGCCCTCTACCATCATCCTCCTAGCATCCTTGTCTCCTTCTTGGGATTGCTGGATAAGCACTCTCATTTTATCCTGTGACAATAGGGCATCTTGCCGCTCAACAGATGTATCCATCGGTCACCTCATTCTGCTTGCTTCCGTGACCGGAGAAAACGTTTTTTCGAACCGCACTATTGTTCCATTTCCGATGGATGATTCCACCGACAGATTGTCCGAAAAGCTTTCCATAATTGTGAATCCCATGCCCGACCGTTCCATAAGCGGTTTTGTCGTAAACATCGGCTCCATTGCCTGCTGTACGTCAAAAATCCCTCCGCCTTTGTCTTCCACTGTCATTGTCACCTTATTTTCATCAATTACTGCATGAATGGTGACCATGCTTGTCCCATCACTTTCATAGCCATGAATAATGGCATTCGTGACGGCTTCCGATACAATTGTCTTGAATTCTGAAATCTCTTCAAGAGTTGGATCCAGCGGCGTGATAAAACAAGTCATCGCCATCCTAGCCAGCGCTTCGTTCTCTTCGATTGCAACGAATGATAATGTCATTTCATTTCTCATATAAGACCCCTCCGATTTCGCCAATTACACTGTCGACCGAGCCGTGTCTGATGTTGGAACCTAAGCCGGAAAAATTGAAGATTTTCTCCATTGTCGGAGATGGATTCAAGATGAGTGTTTCGCCGTTAAATGGCGCCAAGTCACGCATCCTGCCAAGAATAAGCCCAATCCCTGCACTATCCATGAAACCAAGGCGGCTTAAATCCCAGACGATTCCTCTCACTTTTCCTGTGAAGATGGATGAAGAGATTGCGGAACGTATCCTGTTTGCTTCAAGATTGTCCAACTCCCCTGCCAATGTTACGACTATAATTCCTTCAATTTGATTAATTTCAGCCATGCTGAATCCCTCCTTCTTGCGGAACATTCAACACTGGGCAAGGAAAATCCTTTCACCTGACATAACTAGTCAATTACTTTGCAAACTTCCTATCTTTCGACAAAGCATTCTACCTGTAAAAGCCTATCCATTTTTAGGACAGTTTACACATGTTAGGAATAAATAGAGTTTTTTTATACTGTTGATTTACGCTCCGAGCGGACGCTTTCCGTGGGCACGGCTTCAGCCGCTTCCCTCGCTTCGCTCGGTCCAGGGTCTTCAGCTCGTGCTGTTCCCACTGGAGTCGCCGCTCTACGCTTCAATCAACGGTGCTTCCTATTAACAGAGAAGAAACTAATCATAAATCTCTAAAGAAAAAAACCATTTAAAATCCTCTTATTCAAGGACTCAAAATGGTTTTGTTAAATGCTGTTAACCTGTTATCATTTCATGAATCAAGGCTGGATTTTCTTGTGCTTGGTCTGATATGTGGATGTGCTTTTGGATTAGTTCAACAGATTTTGCAACATCTTCTCGGTTGGAGTGGATGATGGCGAGTGGTTCTCCGACAGTTACTGTATCGCCAATTTTTTTCTTTAAGACGATGCCGACGGACAGGTCGATTTCGTCGTCTTTTGTTGCTCTTCCCGCTCCTAATAACATTGCCGCGACTCCAATGTCTTCCGCTTCCATTCTGGAGATTGTTCCGGAAGTCAAAGCTGGAACTTCGATTTGGAAGTTTGCTGTTGGAAGTAGCGATGGTTCGTGGACAATCCGAGCGTCTCCGCCTTGTGCTTCGATCAATTTGCCGAATAGATTTAATGCTGAACCGTCTTTGATGACTGCTTCAAGCATAGTACGCGCTTCTTCAACGGTTTCGGCTTTTCCACCGGCAACGATCATTTTGCTTCCAAGAACGAGGCAGAGTTCCGTCAAGTCTTCAGGACCATCGCCTTTTAGTGTGTCAATCGCTTCTTTCACTTCAAGTGCGTTCCCAATCGCATAACCGAGTGGCTGGCTCATGTCAGAGATGACTGCCATCGTGTTCCTTCCTACTTGGCGGCCAATCGCCACCATCGCATGTGCCAACGCTTCGGCATCTTCCAATGTCTTCATAAATGCGCCATCGCCTGTTTTCACGTCCAGGACGATTGCATCTGCGCCTGCAGCAATTTTCTTGCTCATGATTGAACTAGCAATGAGCGGAATGCTGCTCACAGTTGCCGTGACATCCCGTAAGGAATACAGATTTTTGTCTGCAGGCGTCAAGTTGCCGCTTTGACCGATGACAGCAACTTTCAAATCATTTACTTGCTTCACGAACTGCTCTTCTGAAAGCTCGATATGGAATCCTTCGATCGCTTCGAGCTTATCAAGCGTTCCACCTGTATGACCTAGGCCGCGACCACTCATTTTAGCTACCGGGACGCCACATGCTGCGACGAGGGGAGCTAAAATTAACGTCGTTGTATCACCAACGCCCCCCGTTGAATGCTTGTCGACCTTTAGACCCTCGATTGCTGATAAATCGATTTGGTCGCCAGATTCAACCATGGCCATTGTCAAATGGCCTTGTTCCTCAGGCGTCATTCCTTGAAAGTAAATCGCCATTAAAAGAGCGCTCGCCTGATAGTCAGGAATAGACCCATCAGTATAGCCATTGATGAAAAATGATATTTCCTCTTTCGATAGAGCTTCCCCGTCTCTTTTCTTCTCGATGATATCAACCATCCTGAACACAATCATCACACCTTTTCAATTAATGAACGCAAAAAGCTTTCTCCAAACTCAGGAGATTTCACATTAAAGTTATCGGCAATCGTCGCCCCGACATCCGAAAATGTTTTTCGTAATGGTAATTCGCCTCCGCTTGTGAAAGCCTGAGAGTAAATAAGCAAAGGTACATATTCTCTTGTATGGTCTGTACCGCTATGGATAGGGTCATTTCCGTGGTCTGCCGTAATGATGAGCAGGTCGTCCTGATGTAATGCATCGATGATTTCCGGTAGACGTGAATCAAAATCCTGCAATGCGTTCCCATAGCCGATAGGATCTCTTCGGTGGCCAAATAATGCATCGAAATCGACAAGATTTGTGAAGCTCAATCCTGTGAAATCAGAATTCATAACTTCAATCAATTTATCGACGCCGTCCATATTGCTTACAGTCCGTACCGCTTCCGTGACACCTTCACCATTGAATATATCCGATATTTTGCCGACTGCAATAACAGACTCACCGGCATCTTTTAGTTCATTCATAACTGTTCTGCTGAAAGGCTTCAATGCATAATCGTGACGGTTAGTCGTACGGGTGAAGTTGCCTGGTTCCCCAACAAACGGTCTTGCAATGACACGGCCGACGAGAAATTCAGGTTTCAACGTAAGTTCACGGGCAATTTCACAAATGCGATATTGCTCCTCAATCGGAATTATCCCTTCATGTGCAGCAATTTGAAGAACGGGATCCGCAGAAGTATAGACGATGATCGCGCCGGTTTCCATATGCTCCTTGCCAAGCTCATCAATGATTCCTGTGCCGCTTGCAGGTTTATTCCCAATCACTTTTCTTCCTGTTCGCTTCTCCAATTCATCGACAAGTTCTTGAGGGAACCCGTTCGGATATACTTTAAATGGTTTATCGATATTCAAGCCCATTAATTCCCAATGACCTGTCATTGTATCTTTGCCTACGGAAGCTTCCTGCATCTTTCCATAAACACCTATTGGCTCGGGTTCAACTGGAACCCCTTTAATTTCCTTAATGTTCGATAAACCTAACCGGCCCATATTCGGCATCTTCAAGCCGCCCATCCGTTCAGCTATGTGGCCGAGCGTATCGGCACCTTGATCTCCAAATAAATGCGCGTCCGGCGATTCCCCGATTCCTACCGAGTCTAGGACGATCAAATGTATGCGCTTAAATTTCGTTTCTTGCATGTCTATACCTCCAGTATTTAAACTTTCCAAAATAACCTCATGTTGTTAAGCACGTGGATGGAATTTCACATAGACATCTTTCAATCTCGATTTACTTACATGCGTATAAATCTGAGTCGTCGAAATGTCCGCATGCCCAAGCATTTCCTGGACCGCACGTATATCCGCCCCATTCTCAATGAGGTGGGTAGCAAAAGAATGACGTAAAATATGAGGGGTCAATTCTTTTTGTATTCCCGCTTCCATTGCATACCCTTTTATTATTTTCCAACAACCTTGCCGAGTCAAACGACTCCCTCTCATATTGACGAATAGGGCATCTGTCCCTTTCGTTTTTGCAACGAACGTCGGACGAGCTTCTCGTATGTACGAAGCGCATGCTTTCATAGCACCACCGCCAAGCGGTATGATTCTTTCCTTGCCCCCTTTACCGAAAACACGGACAAACCCCATGGAAATATGGATATCGTCCACGTTCAAACTGATTAGTTCACTCACACGCATTCCGGTCCCATATAACAATTCAAGCAATGCAATATCCCGTTTCCCTTGCGGCTTACTCGAATTCGGCATGGAAATCAATTTGTCGATTTCATTAACGGAAAGGACAGACGGCAATTTTTGTTCGAGCTTCGGCATTTCCAAGTGGACGGTCGGATCTTGCGTCGTCACTTTTTCCCGTAAAAGGAACTGGTGAAACGATCGTATTGAAGAAATATGCCTTGCAATTGTCCTAGATGATTTCCCTTGATCCTGTAATCTATGCAAATATTGCAGAATCGCGGAACGATCAATACTGTCTATCGACTTGATCCCCGCCTTTTCCAGCTGGCGAAGATAATCCGAAAGGTCTCTCTTGTAAGAAGCAACCGTGTTCTGCGATAACTGCCGTTCCACTTTTAGAAAGTGGATATAATCTTCCAATGCAAAATTACTATCTTTCACACATTTCACCCCTCAAATGACAAAAAGGGACAGCATCGCGCCATCCCCATTTCACTTTTTACTGTCATTTCCCGTAGCTGTGCAACTTTCGCAAACTCCGTGGAAGGTCAACCAATGATCCTTTACATTGAATCCATATCGGCTTTCGACAATTTTTTCGACATCGCCTAAAAGATCTTCCTGTATTTCAGCCACTTTTCCACATTCAATGCAAATAAGATGATGATGAAAACGCGATGCCCCTTCTTGACGTAAGTCATATCGAGACACACCGTCACCAAAATTGATCTTGTCGACGATCTTCAGCTCTGTCAGCAGTTCCAATGTCCGGTAGACAGTAGCAAGGCCGATCTCCGGCGCCTTCTCTTTCACAAGTAAAAAAACATCTTCAGCACTTAAATGATCTTCTTCGTTTTCAAGAAGGACCAAGACCGTAGCTTCCCGCTGAGGCGTCAACTTATAGCTGGCCCCGTGCAATTGCTTTTTAATCCGTTCAATCCGGCTTTCCATATGACGCCCCCCTCAACCTGATACCATTATACCAAAGAGGCGTTCTTTGTGACAACAGAAAGGAAATAGTAGACTCCCAATCCAATTACCGTATGAGAAAATAAAATAAAGTAATTTCCAATAAGAATATAAATAAAGATATTCCTGCCAACACCGGAACTGCTTGTACATTCCTTGCCTTCCTCGATGTGTTGTTGAAATAAGGTGGACTTAATACAACGCAATAGATAAGGAATAGCAGACACGCAAGAAACTGAAATGGAAACCACCAAATTGCATATTGCCATATTTTCATTCCGGAATAAAGGAGATAAGAGGATGACAAACCAAATATGACACATTTAATTGCCCCGAAGAACAATATTCCATGCCGTGTTTTGCTATTTAGCGAAAGTAAGAAGGTAACTGCAAAAAACAGCAGCATCATTAGAAATGGTCTTACAATAGATCCATCAGTTTGTGAAATGACTCTCATATCGAAAAAGCCGATCCATTTTTCGGATGCAGCAATCGGAACTTCACGGAATAACAATGCCCCACCGATATACCCGACGGATAGAATGACAAATAGATGGATAAATGATAAGGAACGGACCATAGGCTTCACCTCCGCATCGTTTCTATAACGTATGCTTGTCCGCTCCAAAATAGCTCATTTTTTTAGAAGTTTTTTTGCGTAAAGAATCGCAAATGCCGTTTTTGCATCGTAAATCCGTTGTTCCAGCACCATCTCTTCGGCTTCTTCGATCGTGCACTCGAACAGTTGGATGAACTCGTCTTCATCCCCTTGAGCAGGCTTATCTATTTTATATAGTCCTTGTGCAACAAAAATATGAATGATTTCATTTGCAAATCCAGGCGATGTAGCGAAAGACTGTAAATATTCAAATTGAGTAGCCCCGTAGCCCGTCTCTTCCTCCAATTCACGCAGTGCTGTTACCTCAATATCTTCGCCAGGCTCGATCTTGCCTGCCGGGATTTCGATGATAGAGCGGTCCAGTGCCTTCCTATACTGTTCAACAAGAACTAGTTTCCTATTGTCGGTAATTGCAATGACGGCAACAGCGCCCGGGTGATCGACGAGTTCCCTTTTCGCCCGGTTGCCGTCGGGTAATTCAACTTCTTCGACACGAAGAGAGATTATCTTCCCTTGAAATATACGTTCAGACGTAACAGTCTTTTCCTCAAAACGATTCATTTTGACACGCTCCTTTTCAGTAACTCAAGCAACAAGCTTCCCCTATCAACTTCTACATTGTACAGTTTATTTAGAGTAGATGAAAACAATATTGGAGGTGCTCCTATGAATAAGAGGGAGATTGGAAAGAGCGGCATTTTTGTATCCGAACTTGGACTCGGGTGTATGTCATTCCCAGACGACTTGGAAGAAGTGAAAAATATTATCGATGTGGCATTAGAAGCCGGCATCAATTTCTTTGACACAGCAGATTTATATGCAGCTGGAAGGAATGAATCTCTCGTCGGCGAAGCGTTAAAAGGTCGGCGTGATCAAGTCATTCTTGCAACGAAGGTCGGCAATAGGCGTAGTCCAGGGGAGGACGGCTGGCGCTGGGATGCTTCGAAAGCATATATAATGGAAGCTGTAAAGGACAGCATAAAGCGTCTTGGCACCGACTATATCGACCTTTATCAATTGCATGGAGGAACTATGGAAGATGATGCGACGGAAACGATTGAGGCTTTCGAAGCTTTGAAAAAAGAAGGGGTCATCCGGCAGTATGGCATTTCGTCCATCCGACCGAATGTCATCGAACGCTTTTTAACAAACAGCTCTGCCATTTCTGTTATGATGCAGTACAGCCTGCTAGATCGGCGGCCAGAAGAATGGTTCCCTATGATCAATGAAGCAGGTGCATCCGTCATCACCCGCGGGACATTGGCAAAAGGTTTATTAACGGATGACGGCCTTACGCGGGTTAAGAAGATGGATGGCTTTGTTGTGTATGATTCGGAAGACTTAAAGAAGACAGTCGGAGAGTTGCATGAAACAGTCAACGATCTGCATGCGCTTGCCCTAGCATTCAACTTGAAACAAGATGTAGTCGCTTCTGCATTGATCGGCGCCAGTTCAAAGGAACAGCTCCTTGATTCAATTGTCGCTTATGAAAAGGAAATCGATCAATCCGAACTAACAACCGCTTCTCAATTAACAAAAGAACATCAATATGAAGAGCATCGGATATAATTTTGTAACATACCTGTAACATAATTGTAATGATTAGCAAACTCTTTGAAGGGTATCAAACTAGTAGGCAAGTATTATGATTACACCTTGGAGGAGATTTTGATGAAATTACTAACTGAAAACAAAAAATGGTTGAAACTTGGAGCAGCGACGTTCCTTTCCGTAGGACTACTCGCGGCATGTGCAGATGGTGAAGAAGACACGGATGTAGATGTCAATAACCCACCTGCAGATGTAAATGACGGTGTCAATGATGGTACTGATACAGATGTCGATCTTGATCTAGACGATGGTACGGATACTGACACTGGTACTGATTTCGACAATGACTCTGACACTGACACGGATTCTGACGATAGCCAATAAGCTTCATTAAAAACGAGACTCTTTGCAGGAGTCTCGTTTTTGAATGGTTTATAAATAATTAAACTTCTTGCTCAGTTAACTGTACTGCGTCCTTACGCTTCTTGGAAGGCAGCATATTGAAAATGATATTTAACGCGATTGCTGTCAAGCTGCCTGCTACGATTCCATTGCTCGTGAACATTTGGAAGTTTTCATGAAGGTTGGCGAAGAGGTCAGGTACGACTGATACGCCAAGCCCAAGGCCTACTGAACAAGCAACGATCATCGCATTTTCTTGCGAATCCCCTATTACTCTACTCAACATTTTTATCCCTTGCGCAATAACCATCCCGAACATCGCAACCATTGCCCCGCCTAATACAGACGTCGGAATCACTGTTGCCAGAGCGGCAATTTTCGGCATGAAGCCCAATGAAACGAGCATGAGCGCTGTAATTAAAATGACTTTACGGGATTTGACACCGGTCATCTGCACTAAACCGACGTTTTGGGAAAATGCTGTATATGGAAAAGCGTTGAAAATTCCCCCGATCAATGAGGAAAGCCCTTCAGAACGATAGCCTTTTGCCAAATCTTTATCCTTAATGTCTTGCTCTGTAATATCTCCCAATGCAAAGTATACACCAGTAGACTCGACCAAAGACACCATCGCGACTAACGTCATCGTTAAAATCGGATACAGATGGAACGTTGGTGTACCTAGATAAAACGGAGTTACTATATGGAATGCAGAAGCTTCTTTCACCGCGCTAAAGTCCACGATTCCCATCATCATGGCTGCTACTGTACCAAGTACGATTCCTATCAAAATCGAAATCGATCTAAGAAAACCGGTTGTAAATCTATATAAAAGGATGATACATAGAAGTGTTCCAAAGGAAAGAAGGATATTGGCACTCGATCCGAAATCCGGTGAGCCTAATCCCCCTCCCATATTATTCAAAGCTACAGGTATCAAAGTGATCCCAATGATTGTCACTACAGAACCTGTAACGACCGGCGGGAAAAATTTGATCAACTTTCCGAAGAACGTACTAATGAGGACAATAATTAATCCAGATGCGATAACCGATCCATAGATGGCAGAGATTCCGTAATTATCAGCGATTGAAATCATCGGACCGACAGCCGTGAATGTACAACCTAGAACGACCGGCAATCCGATTCCGAAAAATCGGCCGCTCATGATTTGCAGCAAAGTTGCAATTCCGCACATCATTATGTCAATTGATACAAGGTACGTCAACTGAGTGGAAGTCAAACCGATTGCCTGCCCCACAATTAGCGGAACGAGAATTGCGCCGGCATACATGGCAAGTAAATGTTGAACACCTAACACGACCGATTTCATGCTAAAGTACCTTCTTCCTTAAATTCGACTTTTCCATGTTCAAGCGATTTGATTATTGCCAATGATTCAACCCGGATCCCTTTTTCCCGGATCATTTCTCCCCCAGGTTGGAATCCTTTTTCGATGACGATGCCAACTCCGACAAGCTCCGCCTCCGCCTGTTCAACAATATCGAGAAGCCCGAGGACGGCTTGTCCATTTGCAAGAAAATCATCGATGACTAACACTTTATCCCCTTTTTTCAAGAAATCCTTTGAAACGGAGATTTCATTCGTTTCATTTTTCGTGAAGGAATGAATGTCAGCCGTAAATAAATGATCGCTCATCGTCAATGATTTGCGCTTTCGGGCAAAGATTGCAGGTACGCCTAGTACTAAGCCGGTCATCATTGCTGGTGCAATTCCAGATGATTCGATGGAAAGTACTTTTGTAATGCCGCCCTCTTTGAACCGCTCTGCAAATTCCTCACCAATCGCTTTCATTAGTGGCGGATCGATTTGATGATTCAAAAACGAATCCACTTTTAATACTTGATCAGAAAGCACTTTACCATCGTGCATAATTTTCTCTTGTAACTGCTTCAACTGATTGTTCCTCCTTTGTTGTTCACGATCAAGGGAGAATGTAAAAACCCCGAATGACCGTGCATCCATTCAATACATGAGTGGAGCAAGGTCATTCGGGGTAATAAAATCGCCGAATGAAAAAAGCGCATGCATTCTAACTGCATGATACTTTTTCTTCTTTGCTTCTCATAGTCGATCCCTTTACGGTGGACCGGTAGAAACTTGCAGGCCATATCCCTGCGATTATATGAGTGGATGTTTTAGTTAGGTCATCATTATATCACGCATATGACCTTTTTCAATAAGTTTTTCACAACAAAGTATGTTGATTCTATGAACAGTAAGGTAGTTGACGATAATTTTAAATTCTTTCCTATATAATGATTTATTTGTAAAGTTACGCAATATTGAAAATGATTGCCATTACTTATTTATAACGAACATGTCAGATAAATTAATAATATTTCACTTGGATTAATTCACACATGATTCAGTTTATCATTCAAGACCTGCGGCAATAGATGGATTGTAGGCCACTACAAATATATCAACGAAGAGGAGAGATATTTTTATGGCTAGAAACAACAACAACAATCAAAACAACCGCGGGAAAATGTCCTTGGAAGAAGCAGGCCGTAAAGGCGGAGAAGCTACTGCAAGAAATCATGACAGAGATTTCTACGAAGAAATCGGCCGCAAAGGCGGAGAAGCTACTGCACAAAATCATGACAGGGATTTTTATGAAGAAATTGGGCGTAAAGGCGGAGAAGCTACTGCGAAAAACCACGACAGGGATTTCTACGAGGAAATCGGCCGTAAAGGCGGAGAAGCTCGCGCTCAACAAAACAATAACAACAACAACAGCCGTCGATGAGTAATCGAAAAATTAGACGTTAAGTAGTGATATGAACAAAACAGCTGGAAACGGTTTTTCATCAACCACTTCCAGCTGTTTTTTTGGTTGCCGCATGATGTCATTGCTTGCTAAGTTCCATCTCCAACATGATTGGACAATGGTCGCTTCCCATGATTTCAGCATGAATGTCTGCTGTTTTCAAATTAGGGAGCAGACAATTCGAAATGAGGAAATAATCGATCCGCCACCCAATATTCCTCGCCCTGACGTCACGCATATAGGACCACCATGTGTACGCCCCTTCTACATCAGGATGTAAATGACGGTATGTATCTATGAAACCTTTATCTAATAATGCCGAAAATTCGCCTCTTTCCTCGACCGTAAATCCTGAATTTCCAACATTTGTTTTATAGTTACGGATATCAATATTTTGATGGGCAACATTTAAATCCCCACAGAAGATTACAGATTTAGAACTTTTTAATTGGCTTAGGTAGTTTCTCATTTTTATTTCCCAGTCGAGGCGAAAAGGAAGGCGAGCCAAATCTCGTTGCGCATTCGGTGCATATACATTTACCAGATAAAATTCCGGAAATTCTAATGTTAAAATCCGACCTTCGTCTTCAGTTTCCGATTCGCCGATTCCATATTTCACGGCAATCGGTTCTTCTTTCGTGAAAACAGCAGTACCCGAGTAGCCTTTCTTCAACGCATAGTTCCAATATTGATGGTAACCTTCTAGCTCAAGCTCAATTTGCCCGCTTTGGAGCTTTGTTTCCTGTATACAGAAAATATCGGCATCCTGCTCTTTAAAATAGTCGAGAAACCCTTTTCGGACACACGCTCTTAACCCATTGACATTCCAAGAAATCAATTTCATGCTAAAAAACTCCTTCTATACACTCTACCTTTTCATTGTACTAGAAAAAGGTGAGTCCTAAAAGGATGCTTTGGGCGCAAGGCTGCTTTAGACGTGGTCCATTTTATACAAAAAGAGACTGTCCAGACGATTTCCTGGACAGCCCCTATGAATGTTCTATTATTTTGCGTTCAATGCAACTGCGATTTTCGCTCCGACTACCGCATTATTTTTAACTAAAGCGATATTTGCATCTAGGCTCCGGCCTTCTGTAAGGTCTTTCACTTTACCTAGCATGAATGGTGTAACGTCTTTTCCTGAGATATTTTGCTCTTCCGCTTCTTTCAGCGCATCTTCGATGATGCCATCGATGAAAGACTTGTCCATTGCGTCAGCTTCCGGGATCGGGTTAGCGATGACCGCGCCACCTTTTAAGCCAAGGTCCCATTTCACACGAAGAATGTCAGCGACTGTCTCCGGATTGTCCGCTCGGATATTAAGTTTGAAATCACTTTCACGCGTAAAGAATGCTGGAAGGACATCCGTGCCGTAACCGACGACAGGCACACCGTTCGTTTCCAAATATTCAAGCGTCAATCCGAGGTCAAGGATAGATTTCGCACCAGCACAAATGACAGCAACATCAGTTTGCGCAAGCTCTTCCAAGTCTGCAGAAATATCCATTGTCGTTTCTGCACCACGGTGGACACCGCCGATTCCGCCAGTCACGAAGATTTTAATGCCCGCGAGTGATGCAGCAATCATCGTCGTGGCAACTGTTGTAGCCCCTAGTTGTTTCGTTGCTACCAAATACGCTAGGTCACGTCTTGATGCTTTTGCAACTCCTTGGCTATTGCCGAACATTTCAAGCTCGTCGTCTGAAAGGCCGATTTTAATCTTTCCATCAATGATGGCGATTGTTGCAGGAACAGCACCGTTATCGCGGATAATCTGTTCTACTTCACGCGCAGTTTGCACGTTTTGTGGGTATGGCATACCGTGAGAAATGATTGTTGATTCTAAAGCGACTACTGGTTTACCTGAGGCAAACGCTTCTTGTACTTCTTTTGAATACGTTAAATATTGTTTCATCGTAATTCCTCCAATTCTTTATTAAGAAGATCTATTGTTAATTCCGGTCTTACCGTAAAGGAACTTTCCAAAGTTTTGGCCGCATTCAACAATCCCATGCGGACACTTTCCTCTAATGTCCCTTCAACCAAATGTCCATGAAGCAATCCGGATACAAACGCATCTCCTGCTCCTGTTACATCTTCTACGTGCACATCTTCCACTGCGGGAAAATGAATGGGCTCTCCGCCTGCAGTCGCGGCCATAATTCCTCTGGCGCCTGCAGTGACAACGACATTTTCCGCACCGAATGCAAGCAATTCGTGGACTGCTTTCTTCCAGTCCGCTTCATTACCGATCGTCAAACCTGTATACGTCTCTGCTTCATCACGATTGCAAATGAACCACGTGACACCTTTCAAATCACTCGGCATCCTGTTCATTTTTGGCGAAGATACCGGAATAATGACGAGAGAATTGCCGTTTTGATTGGCTAGGTTTTTAATATAATCGACAGATTCCTTCGGGCAATTCAAATCAATAACAATCAACGATGCGTTTGAGATGATTCTCGACTTTTCCTCCAAGTAGGCAGGAGTTAGCGAGTCGTAGACTTCCATATTCGCCATCGCTATGACTAGTTCACCTTCGGGATCCAATACAGCTGAGTAGGAGCCCGTCGATTTCCCGATCAATTGCCCGACATCTGAAAGATCCATATATGAAGAGGATTCCCCGACAATCAAATCCCAATCACTGTCATTGCCCGCAACTGTAAGTAGCCTAACATGATGATCGAGACGGCCTAAGTTTTCAGCAATATTTCGGGCAACGCCACCGACAGAAACACCCATAGATGCCGGATTCGAAGTTCCGAGTTGCGTCCTACCATTCAGATGGAATTTACGGTCTATGTTCGCTCCACCGATGCAAATAATTTCCGTATCCTCCGGCAGGATATACGCACGGCCTAATATTTTTCCCTGTTTAATCAAACCGGAAATGATATTCGCCAAGGAAGGTCTAGAAATTTGGAGGGCATCCGCCATTTCCTGCTGTGATAAATAAGGATTGGCTCGGATTACGTCCAGAACTGCCCTTTCCTTTTCATTCAAGTCCATCACCCTTTAAACATTTGTTTATATTGTAAACTTTTGTTTCGTTGATTGCAAGAAATAATATTTTCAATGCCTCATCCGTCATGTTTCGCATTTCCTATCGCTTTGTCTACCTCATACAAGGTTAGGTCTATATCGACGGTATTCCCAAGCGCGATGTTCGCCAGTTGTTTGCCTAGATAGGGGCCAACTGTTAATCCGGAAGCTCCTAAACCGTTTGCAAAGAGCAGCTCGGGATGACCCGGTACTTCTCCAATCACTGGAAGAAAACCGGGTGTGAACGGTCGGAAGCCGACTCTCACTTCTTCAAATGATGCTTCAGCCAATCCTGGTGCAATTGTTAATGCTTTGTCCAAAACCTCATAGATTCCGCCTGCTGTTGGTTCCATTTTGAAGCCTGCGTCATCCTCATGTGTGGCTCCGATAATAATCTTTCCATCAGTAGCTGGCAAAATATATTGGTCTGTCGGAGGCATGATGACCGGCCATTCTGAAGTATCGTGTTGTCCGTTTAAGTGAAGGTGGACGATTTGTGCCTTTTGCCCAGTTACTTCGATATTCAAATTAAGTGGCCTCAATAACTCCCCTGCCCATGCTCCTGCAGTTACGATCAGTTTGGATGCTTTTATATATTCCTCACCAATATAAACACCATTGACTTTACCTTCTTCTATACTAAGCTTTGCAGAGCCTTGTCTTATAATTGCACCAAGCTTTTTTGAAGCGCTTAATAGAGCTTCTCTTAAAGCTCTACCATCCACCCGTGCGCCACCTTCTACATGGACAGATGAGAAGCCTTCTGATAATGGTGGAAACAGATCTGCAGTCCCAATTTCATCTATCAACTTCACTTGCCCTATTTCAGGTGCTTCCTTCTTTCTCTCCAATGCGCGGGCTTGCATCTTTTCAAGCTTGTCCAATTCTGTATGTAAGCTAATCGCACCGACTTTCCGATAACCTGTTTGAGATTCACCGTCATTCTCTAATTGTTTAATCAACTCAGGATAATAGGATGCTCCTTCTTTTGCCAAAGCATACCATGCTTTATTTCTCCGCTGGGATAACCAAGGGCATATGATGCCGGCTGCAGCATCTGTCGCTTGACCCGCGTCCTTTCGATCGACCAGCATTACTTTCGCTCCGCCTTTTGCTAAATGATAAGCGGTTGATGCACCGAGAATTCCGCCGCCAATAATAATGATCTGTTCCATGTCAAACACCTTTTCTTCGTTTTATCTCGCATCAACTGGCAGTAAAACTCCAACTAAAGTGGGAGATCGACTGCCAGTAAATGCCCGATTGCTTCAACTAACACTCAGTGGGGATAAGAGATTCCCGACTGAGTAAAGTTTCACTTTACGTATATTGTACAAGCGGAAAATCATACATACAAACATAGCTTATTGCAAGCGTTTTCAAAATCGCAATAATTATATAATAATTTAACCCTTTCTTTTTTCGAAAAAAGCAGTATAATTATTCTATTCCCTATTACATAATTTATTTGATTAAATAGAAGGAGATTTGATTTGAATGACAAGAGTACCCATCCAGATTAAACTAAGTGATACTAAAAAAGAGAAACCGAATTCGGATCATCTCGTTTTTGGCAGAAGCTTTACGGATCATATGTTTGTTGCTGATTATGATGAAGGAAAAGGCTGGCATAGCCACCGTGTCGTCCCGTACGCCCCTGTCACACTGGATCCTGCGTCGATTGTTTTCCATTATGGGCAAACTGTTTTCGAAGGAATGAAAGCATATCGTTCAGCAGTAGACGGAACTGTCCGACTTTTCCGCCCTGAAGAAAACATGAAACGGATGAACTTATCCTTGGACCGCCTATGCATGCCCAGAATTGACGAAGAATCTGCATTGCATGCATTGAAAGAGCTACTCCATATTGAAAAAGATTGGATTCCGACTGCGGAAGGAACTTCTCTCTATATACGGCCTTTTGTCATTGCAAATGAAGCTTTCCTAGGTGTTGCACCAGCAAAGAAATATCAATTTTTCATCATTCTCTCCCCCGTAGGCTCTTATTATAAAGAAGGGATTCACCCTGTTAAAATTCTTGTGGAAAATGAATTTGTCAGAGCTGTGAAAGGCGGAACGGGTGGTGCCAAAACTGCAGGAAATTATGCAGCAGGACTGAAAGCTCAAGAAGTCGCTGATCAGAAAGGATACTCCCAAGTACTTTGGTTGGACGGCGTCGAAAGGAAATATGTTGAAGAAGTAGGTAGCATGAATATTTTCTTCAAAATTGACGGTGAAGTCATTACACCTGCCATCAACGGAAGCATTCTAGAAGGGATTACCCGTAAATCGATTCTTCAGCTTCTTCGCCACTGGGAGATTCCAGTTGTAGAACGAAAAATTTCGATGGATGAGATACGAGCTGCCTATGATCAAGGGAAACTGGAAGAGGTGTTTGGCACAGGAACAGCAGCTGTCATATCGCCTGTCGGGGAGCTGAATTGGGATGGCTATAAAATGGTCGTTAACAATAGTGAAACAGGACCATTGGCGAAGCAATTATTCGACACCCTTTCCAACATCCAAACAGGTAAAGAAAATGATCCTTTCGACTGGGTCGTTGAATTAAAAAGTGAACTGGCGAAATTGGCCTAATAAAAAAGACATACCATTTTATGGTATGTCTTTTTTAAGCTATATTTTGATAACGATTCAATAAGGAATCCAATTCTTGGCTGACTGCTACCACTGCTGGATGAGTATATCCCCGATCCTTCGCTATTTTGACCATCTTCGATCTTTTCATGTAGATTTTAAAAGATAAAAGCTGTTTGCCAATCAATCGCATCTCATTTCCTCCGTCAATTTTTTTACCCTTGCCTATCATAATGTAGACCAGTTGAAAATTATGTCGAATTATGTGAGGAATTCATAAAATAAAACATTTGTCATAAATTCGTCACAAATGAAAGGAAGAGGTACGTATATATACCCCTTCCCCTTTTTCGATAAACATCAAATTACTATTTTGCCTCTGGAAACATCCGATTTAGTCCTGTCGTAAACTCATCAAAAAAACCTTCTACTGGTTCACCAGAACGGATTTGATTTCCATATTCGGTCAACCGGTTGGCAACGTCTGGATTGAATGATACGTATACATTGTTGAAATCTGTACGGACACTTCGAACCTCATCCGCAATTTTCCTTTTCAATTCTTCGTTTTCTGTAGTGCCATTCTTCAATACGACACCGACATATGCATTTCGATCCGTTACGAGAACGTTCGCACTATCCACTTCATTCATTGCAGCAATTTTATCGGCCGCATCATCAGCGACTTCCACTTTAGACTCGTTCCTACCATTTTCTGCGTTATTGTTGTTCGTATTATTAGTTCCTGCAGCCGATTCACCGGTACCGTTGTTGTCCGTGTTGCTTTGGCTGTTCGTCCCGCTTCCTTGCGTATGTGTCGTATCCCTATTGGCTGCACACCCTATGAGAGAAAGCATAAGCACCAACGAAATCGGAAAAACCGCTAATTTTTTCATTATTCTCGTCACTCCTTGTCATATAATCATCGATAGAATGTGTAACTTTTCTTCTTCTATTCGGGTTTTTTCGCTTTTTAAGCAAAGAAAAAACGGATGGCAATTCCACCCGTTTAAATCATTAATATTTTGAGCCGCTGTCACCGTATTCTTCCAGTAATTCCGCAAAGCTTTTGTTCTTTTCACGTTCTTTTCGTTCCCGTCTTAGCTGTTCTTGACGCTCCGCTTCTTCGGCTTCGATTTTTGCCGTCATTTCTTTTTTGGCATCTTTCAATTTCAGTAAAACGTCACTATCAAGTGCATCAGAAAGCGTCATTTTTTCGTTTTCCTGCTTAACAGCTACTATTGTCTTTGATTTCTTCTTTGCCATATAGTTGTCCCACCCACTTTCGTTTTAAGGAAGTTGGACGATTGTTGCGACGCCTTGTCCGCCACCGATACATAATGTAGCAAGACCTGTTTTAGCATCGCGCCGTCTCATTTCATGAATTAATGTAACAAGGATTCTAGCACCACTTGCCCCGATTGGATGGCCTAGGGCGATTGCTCCGCCATTCACATTCAATTTATTTTTATCGAAATTCAATTCACGATCGACTGCGAGTGATTGTGCAGCGAAAGCTTCATTAGCTTCGATGAGATCTATATCCGCAAGATCCATGCCTGATTTCTCAAGTACGTTTTTCACTGCTTGAACAGGTCCGATACCCATTACAGCAGGATCGACACCAGCGTTTGCGTTTGCAGTCAAGATCGCTAACGGTGTGATCCCTAATTCATCCGCTTTTGCCTTTGACATGACAACAAAAGCGGCAGCACCGTCGTTTATTCCGGATGCATTGCCCGCAGTTACACTGCCGTCTTTCTTGAATGCAGGTCTCAATTTTCCTAATTTGTCAGTTGTCGTTCCCAGTTTTACGTACTCGTCTGTGTCGAACACAATTGGTTCGCCTTTACGTTGAGGAATTTCTACAGGAACAATTTCTTCCTTGAACTTTCCGTTTTCTATCGCAGCGGCAGCTTTTTCCTGGGATGCAGCCGAAAACGCGTCCTGTTCTTCCCTCGTAATTGAATAACGATCGCATAGATTTTCCGCCGTAATTCCCATATGATAATCGTTGAAAGCGCACCATAGTCCATCTGAAATCATACTGTCAACGAGCTTCTGGTCACCCATCTTAAACCCATCTCTAGCATTCTTCAGTAAATGCGGTGCTTGACTCATATTTTCCATACCACCTGCAACAACGATATCGGCATCGCCTGCAAGTATTGCTTGTCTCGCCAAGTGGACTGCTTTCAAACCGGAACCACATACTTTATTGATTGTCATAGCAGGAACGGTTTCAGGCAAACCGGCTTTGATAGCCGCTTGTCTCGCAGGGTTTTGTCCAAGTCCTGCCTGCAACACATTCCCCATAATCACTTCATCCACATCTTCCGCCTTTACGCCAGATCGCGAAAGTGCCTCCTTAATTACAATCCCGCCTAGCTCACTTGCAGATACATCTTTCAATGATCCTAAAAAAGATCCAATCGCTGTACGTACAGCGCTTACAATAACTACTTCGTTTGACATTACGAATCCCCCTATCTTTTTTCATGTTCATAATTACGTAGATTTCTTTATTCCGCATTGCCCTTTTTTGCACCCCTTCAGTACAATATATACAGGAGGGATGATATGTTCATTTTACCAAAGAACGTTACAATTATCGAGGTTGGACCTAGAGATGGTCTTCAAAACGAAAAAAATCATGTCGGTGAAGAAGAAAAATTGGAATTCATCCATTTACTACAATCTGCAGGAATCAAGGAAATGGAACTTACTTCCTTTGTCTCACCGAAATGGGTGCCCCAAATGGCGGATGCGAAAAACATCGTAGAAAAAGCAAAAAAGATAGGACGACAATTTGTACTGGCGCCGAATGAAAAAGGGGCGGATTTAGCAATCGAAGCAGGTGCCGAAAATATTGCCGTCTTTGTAGGGGTCAGCAATACGTTTAATAAGAAAAACATTAATCGTACGACTATTGAAAGCATGAATTCACTTGAACTTGTCATCGCAAAATTGAAAAGTGATGGCATCTTCGTAAGAGCATGCATTTCTACTGCGTTTTATTGTCCGTATGAAGGGAAGATAGAGATTGAAGAAGTTAGCAAGCTTTGCAGCCGATTCATTTCCATGGGGGTGGATGAGTTAAGTGTTGCGGATACAATTGGGATGGCAAATCCGATGGAAAGCTATGAATTGTTCAATCGACTAAAAGATCTTTTCCCTGATGTCCTTTTGACGGCTCATTTCCACGATACGCGTAAAATGGCAATTGCTAATATTTTTGCGGCAATGCAAGCAGGCGTCAATCGTTTTGATACTTCAGCAGGAGGCCTCGGAGGATGTCCTTTTGCTCCTGGCGCAACAGGGAATGTAGCGACAGAGGATGTCGTTCATATGCTTCATTCGTTAGGCATTGAAACAGGAATTGATGTAGAAAAGATTTGTGAGGCAGTTGGAATGATAGCTCCTCATGTTTCGCATCCTATCGAAACAGGAATGTACAAATTGTACAAAAATCGCAGTAGTTGAAGGAGTTGAGGTTGATTGAAACGGCGCTTCCTTTATATAACAGGCATTATTGGAAGCATATATACCGCCATACTGACAGTTCTTGGTTTTTATGCGGCAAATCGGTTAATGTTTATGAAGTTGAAAGACCATGATTTAATCGTCAAACGTGAAATCCTTGCAAAGCGTTTTGATGAGCATTGGTATGAAACCGTACGCAAAGTAGACTTTTGGGTCGATTCTCCAAATGGTTATCCATTGCGTGCGGTTTTTTTACAGCCGCTTGAGACGACAAGAACGATGATTATATGTCATGGCGTAACGGAAAATAAAATTAACTCGATTAAATACGCAAGATTGTTTGAACGATTAGGATTTAATTCTGTCATTTATGATCATCGGAGACATGGTGATTCTGGAGGAAAGACGACAAGCTTCGGCTTTTATGAAAAAATTGATTTGAATGCGTTAGTATCTGCTGTACGCGACCGCATCGGCAAACGAGCATTACTCGGGATCCACGGTGAATCGATGGGAGCAGCGACAACGATCTTGTACGCTGGAGAATTTGAAGATGAAGTCGACTTTTATATTGTCGATTGTGCTTTCTCCGATTTCACCGAACAGATTCTTCATATTTTACGCACGACTACGCCTCTTCGCTCATCAATGACATTACGTGTCGCCAATCTATTTTTGAAAATTAGGGACGGTTACACGACGAATCTTGTTTCACCGAGAGAAGTCATCGGAAATATTAAAAAACCGATGTTGTTCATCCATAGTATGGAGGATGATTTTATTTTGCCGGAGATGACGAAAGAGTTGTATGAATTGAAGGAAGACAAGAAGATGTTGAGGCTGTTCGATAAAGGGGCTCATGCAAAATCATTTAATGAGAACCCGGAGGAATATGAAAAGGAAGTTTTGCGCTTCCTACATAATTTCGGCTTTGCGACTTATTGAAAAATAAAAAGACCTTCTGCTTCTGAATTTCAGAAAGGAAGGTCTTTTAAATTGTGGCTCTGTAAACGTTGATTTGCGCTCCAGGCGGACGCTTTCCACGGGCGTCGCTTCAGCCAATCGAACAGCGAACGGTTCGATTGGCCGTATCTCTGCGCCTTTTGCAGAAATTAAGGCAGCCTCCATATCCAGCTCGCTTTGGGTCGCAAAAAACATTGCTCGCAAACACCGTTCTTCGTAACGGTGTTCGCTTATCCCCTAGGAGTCGCCGCCTTCCACTCCAATCAACTAAGTGTCTTCCTATAACTTTTTTCAACGATACGCGCCTGATTGAATTAAACAATAAATCAGCAATTATAGGTTCTTTAAACTTGAGATTACCTGGTTGCCAAACATTTGAATGTCTTTTATATAATCAAATCCTAAGTTGTCGTGTGCATGTAGACTGTTGAACATTCTAACGGCAACTGCGTTATATTCGGGAATGACAGTGCAGGAACACTCTGACGCCCCTAGTATTTGATATGAACCGTCTGGTAACTCTGAACCTAATTCGTTGTAATCAACAGATACTTCTCCATCTTTAACCCACCATAAAAAACCGAACTTTGGAAGATGTTCAGGTAAGGTATTAGGGCTTTGAATCGAAGTAGTGAGATTAAAAACCTCCTGCGGAATTATCTGTTTACCTTCAACTTTACCTTTTTGTAAATGTAAATTTCCCCAAAACGCCAAATCCCTTGCACTTACATATAAATTTCTTTCATCACCTATATTTGAACCAATTCTCAATGTAGGATAATTTTTAGACGTATCTATATCACATACTAAATTGTTATTCCCTTCAGTTACCCATCTGCTGTTAGTCCAGTTTAAAGGGGCAAACACCCTATTCGTGATGATCTCATTTACTGTTTTCCCAGTAGCTTTATATAGGATTTTCGCTAAGATTTCTGGTCTTTTCCCCTCAATACCAGTGCCTTCGTCAAAGGAACGGTAGACGCCTCCATTTTCAAATTTCAGACCCGTACACCTTGTGACTAAATGTCTAATCGTTGTTTCTCCTAGAATATCTTCATTATATTCATTTAAATAGTCACTTAATTTACTATCCAAATCTAAAAAACCCTCATAGATCGCCAAAGCAATTGCCAATCCAACGTAAGTGACTCTAACCGAATACACATTGAACCAGGATTCTTGATTTATTTTTTTTGCCCCTTCTTCAAAATGGTGATATCCCGAATACGACTCGTGTACTATTTTGTTATCTTTTATAATAACCAACGCAGAGCCTGAGGCGTGCATATCTTTTCTCACGTTTTCGGTATATGTGGTAATTTCATTAAAAACATCTTTATGTAAACTTAGTTTCATCCCAGAATCCACCCTTTCATTAACTAGAGCTGAAAAACACATATACAGACAAAATGAACGCCCTCTCTGTAAGGAAGGCGTTTAAATAGAAACCTATAAAAATTATTTTGATAATGCAAGTTTTATATGGGCCAAGTGATGATTTTCGTGCCAAGCTAATTTTGCAAGTTTAGTCGCAACTGTTATTTCTCCGTTTTTCGAGTGTATAAAAGTCCGATCCAATTGCTCTTCAGCTATATTGTTTCCTAAAAATACGATGCGCTCATTGATTCCTTCCAACATTTTAATGGAACTTTCCACGGGGAGCTGTGTATCGGGTTGAATAGCCCACTGTTCTTCATCAAAGGCTGGTACTGTTGGATTTTTATCCGTTAGGGCTAGCTTTAAACGTTGATACATGTTCAACTGGGAATCCGCAATATGATGAACAAGTTGACGAACTGTCCACGCACCTTCACGATATGTCTTGCTCAATTCCTCATCATTTAACGGGTCAACAACTTCTCTTAATCGAATCGTGTACGTTTCGATTTCTTTTAGCCATTCTTGAACATTTTCTAAGGTTACGTTGTCAGGAACTTGCAATTTGCCAATTGGATATTTTACGTCCATTTCAATTCCCCTTTTCCGTATATATTTTGTTATTTATTACATATTCCATTGCAGGCTATTATACCATATATGAAGCTCTTATTATCGAATAATTCATTTAAGTGGAAAATAATACACCTTCCTAAAAACTTAGGAAGGTGTATCTATCATTCTGCTATTAATCCTGTATTAAACAAAAAACAATTTGTTAGTTCAAGCTCACTGATGCTTCATAGGCAGTCTTCATATAATCCTTGAATGCCTCCGCCTTCAATGGTCTACTGTAATAGTATCCTTGTCCAAAGATAGTACCGTCTTCACAAAGTTCATCAACATGTTCCTTTATTTCGACCCCTTCTGCAATGACACTTAACCCAATAGAGTTTGCTAAGTTTATGATTGCTTTCGCAATTTCCTTGCTTTCTCTATTTGTATGAATGTCCTTCACAAACGATTGGTCAATTTTCAATGTATCAATTGGAAGTTCTTTTATATAAGTTAAGGAACTATACCCCGTTCCGAAATCATCTATTGAAATACGAATTCCTAGTTTTTGAATTTCCTTTAAAACAGGCGCAATACTCTTAACATTGGCCAAGACACTTTCGGTTATCTCCAATTCAAGCCTGCTTGGATCCAGTCCTGTTTCGTGTAAAATCGATGTGACTTTAGTAATAAAATCTGATTCCTCCAACTGACGGACCGATATATTGACGGATAATACTAGTTGTGGAGTATTCTTGTTTTGCCACGCATGTGCTTGAATACAACTTTCCTTAAGAATCCATTCTCCCAACGGAACAATCAACCCCGTTTCTTCCGCTAAGGGGATGAATTTACCAGGTGGAATGATCCCCAAATCCGGATGTTCCCATCTGACTAATGCTTCCATGCCAATCAACTCATTCGTGGACATATTAATTTTCGGTTGATATTCCAAGTAGAATTGTTGCTCTTTGATCGCCTGTCTCAATGCATTTTCTAGTATTCGACGTTCCAAAGATTGATGTTCCATTTGTTGAGTAAAGAACATATAATCATTTTTACCTCGTTCTTTTACATAATAAAGTGCAGTGTCCGCATTTTTGATCAGTTCTTCTGAAGATTGCCCGTGTGTTGGATAGTGTGCCACGCCAATACTGCAAGTAAGTTTAACATCTTGGCCAATTTCGTTTATAGGATTTTGAATCTGATCTACTATCGCCTCGACAATTGTGATGACATCTTTTTCATCCTGCACATCTTTCAATATGATAACAAATTCATCTCCGCCAAATCGGGCTGCGATGTCTGTTGATCGAATAACAGAACATATCCGTTTTGCTGCCGCTTTAAGAACAATATCACCTGCTTCATGTCCCCAATGATCATTGATTTGCTTGAAATTATCCAGATCAAGAAAAAGTACGTAAAACGGAGATTTTGATAATTTCCTATTGACGATCTCATTTCGTAACTCATTCATTAACGAACGCCGATTCGGAAGTTTTGTCAAAGAATCATGAAAAGCCAATTGATAAACAGCTTTTTCCGCATCTTTCCGCTCACTAATATCACGCATGACGATTAAGAGTAATTCGTCTTCCTCCGAAAGAAAATGTTCGTCGATCGTAATGATATTAGCTTCTACATCCATATAATTTCCATTTTCACGACGAAATCGGAATTCGCATTTCAAAGTCTTCTTTATCGTTCTACCAAAATAGGTTTTTATGTCATTTCGGATTCCGTGTTCGTCATCTTGATGGATTTTCTCAAAGAAATTGCTGTTTTGAAGTAAAGAAATTTTATATTGCAATTCATTTTCAAATGATGGAGATGCGTAATGAATTTCACCATTTCGATCAATGATCGCAACAAAGTCAGTCAGGTTTTCGGCAATCACCTGATGGATTTGATTGCTAATTGTATGATGATCCAATTGATTGTCTTCGATTGAAGTTGAATGTTCTACTTTGGCTGTATTTGAAAAACCGCCATTTTGCTCGTTTAATTCCAACTCAACTTTAATTTTGACCTCCTTACCAACTAGTACCCCACCGGTCTCCAGTACTGCATTCCACATTAGGTTAAATTCTTCACGATTAATCGTCGCTTCTGCTTCATAGCCGTAAACTAAGATTCCCTGTGGGTTTATAGCTTTACCACCAAACTTTACGTCAAATGTAATTGGTTTCGTAACACCTTTAATCGTCAAATCGCCCGTTACTTGATATCCATCGACGTTCTTCAGAATACTCGTAGATTTGAAGTCGATCACAGGGTAATTGTCAACATCGAAAAAGTCTGCTGACCTTAAATGTGCATCTCGCTCTTGATGCTTAGTGTTTATACTGTTTCCGTTAAATTGGAATACGATGTTTGCAGTTGTTAAATCATCTATATCATCAGCTTCTATGTTGGCTGTAAAGGAGTCGAATTGACCTCTTACCTTAGATACCATCATATGTTTCACTTCAAATCCAACTACGGAATGCGCGTGGTCCACAATCCAGTTTCCCATCTGCTAACTCCTTTCCCTGTGCTTTTAAAATTGGCCCGTACAATAATATGCTTTGTTCAGTTTATTACTTTGTATATGTATTTACTTGAACTAATTTACTATTCGGATGATGCTGTATGGGCCTTTTAACCTTTGATATTATCATTTCTACTTTACCAACCAATCTCTCAAAACACAATAAACACATCTTGAATTCAAGTCATCTTGTTACAAAGGAGAATCATTTAGTTGCTTTAGCAGTTGATGCACTCCATGAGTTCATAAGAAATGTCAAAATGGCTATTGCTGTCTTCAAATAAAAAACCACTTTCCTGATTAATTACATCAGTCAAAAGTGGTTTTTTGTCGATTGAATCACTTACTAGATAGTTTATAAACAAAAAATCGAATGCAGAAGGAAGCTTGTCCTATGAAGAATAAGCTAACTTATTTTTTCTTACCTGCATTGTCATTTAACTTGTTCATTTGTGCCATCATTTGATTAATCTTCTTTTGTGAAGGTTTTTGTCCCATTTGCATCATCATCATACGTAACATTTGTTCATTGATTGGCGGGTTTTCCTTCAAATATTTCATCATATATTGACGTGCGATGAAAAATCCGAGGGCCACACCTGCGATTAGCGCGACGATGACTATGAGGATCCACCAAGTCGTTCCCATCCGCTATACCTCCTTCACTACCGTAATTCGAGAATACTCTACCATGATGGATTATACAACAAAGGGATGGCGGATAGCAATGACTGGCAGTAAATAATTCGAGAAGAATCCGTATAGACAATTTTTAAAATAAGATTGTCCTATCTTTCCCGAGTTGGTTCTCCTGCTTTACGGGTTTCAACCAGCCCCACTCCCCATGCTTGTCCATCACTGCAAAGAAACGATCATCAGACCCGGACAAAGCGACAAACAGATCTAGGTCCAACATGCGTGAGCCATCGCAGTACGCTTGCAGGGAATAAGGTGTTAGCGAAATATGAATGGAACCTTTCATCGGATGCGACAATTTATATTCACCATCATCACTTTCGACCGTCGTAAAACTTTTTCCCAAATGACTAAGGATTGCTTGGTCAATCGCGGATTCCTCGATTTCATCGCATAAATACTGAACTTCCTGCAAGGGATTCTCCTGTGCATGATCTTTTAGCAATTCATAAAGAAGTCCTTCCCTGCCTAGAATAAATGATTGGTATCTTTCTTTTACTTTATAAATATCATAAGTTCTCATGACCATCCCTCCTTTTACATAGTCTAACCTAACCAAAGTAAAAAGTTTGTCAAAACACGGTAAAGAAAGACACTATTGTTGTCGAAAGTTTTCCAATAGTAAGTTAAATAGTCGTTGAAAAATGCCGCTTCGGAAAAAGTGCATTACCTATTCCGAAGCGGCATCCATTAGTTACGACCGAGGATCGTTTTCATTTCTCGAACTACATTTTCTTCTGTGAAGCCATATTCTGCAATGACTCTTTCGCCTGGTGCACTTGCACCGAACGTGTCAATTGACATGACGCCGCCTTCGTCTCCGACATATTTATGCCAGCCGAGGGATGCGCCCATTTCAATAGATAGGCGTTTTTTAACTGCTTTTGGCAGTATACTTTCTTTATATTGCTCATCTTGTTGCTCGAACAAGTCCCATGAAGGCATGGACACGACGGACACATCAATTCCTTGTTCTTGGAGTTTCGCTTGCGCTGCAACTGCAAGATTTACTTCGGAACCTGTCGCAATAAGAATTCCGTCAGCCACATCCTTGTTTGCTGGAGAAATTACATAGGCACCGCGTTTTACGCCATCCATCGCAAGTTCACCGGATTTCGGCAACACTTGTAAATTTTGACGGGAAAGCACTAGCACTGTCGGTCGATTCTTCGAGGAGACCGCGATATTCCAAGCAGCTGATGTTTCGTTGCCATCTGCTGGACGGATGACAGTCAATCCAGGCATTGAACGAAGAGATGATAAATGTTCAACCGGTTCATGTGTTGGGCCGTCTTCACCGACCGCTACACTGTCATGTGTAAATACGTACGTGACAGGCATACCCATAAGTGCAGACAATCGGATTGCTGGTCTCACATAATCGCTGAACACGAAGAATGTTCCGCCGAATACATGCAGTCCACCGTGGAGCGCCATTCCGTTCAAGGCTGCCCCCATCGCAAATTCACGTACACCAAACCAAATATTACGACCTTTGTAATCGCCTGGTAGGAAATCACCTGCACCTTTGATTGTTGTCTTATTAGAACCTGCAAGGTCTGCGCTTCCTCCAAAGAAAGAAGGTAACACTTTTGCAATGGCATTGATTGCTTCTCCTGATGCGGAACGTGTTGCATGGGAGGAGCCTGCTTCATACGTTGGAAGTGCTTCTAGAAGCCCTTCAGGCATGTCACCTTTAATAGCTGCTTTCAATTGAGTAGCTAAATCGGCATGCTCACTTTCGTATTGAGCGAACAGTTCATTCCACTGTTGTTCCTTCTGAACACCCAATTCATCGGTAGCCTCTTTGAATGTCTCATAGACGCCTTCAGGAACGCAGAAATCTTCTTCATACGTCCACTTGTAGTATTCTTTCGTAAGCTTCATTTCATCTTCGCCAAGAGGCGCACCATGGACGTCTGCTTTACCGGATTTATTCGGTGAGCCATATCCGATAACAGTCTTCACTTCGATCATAGTAGGACCGCCTGAATTGCCTTTCGCCTCTTCAATCGCTTTAGAAATTAGTTCGACATTATTGCCGTCTTCAACACGGATATAGTTCCAGCCGTATGATTCGAATCGTTTACGGATGTTTTCCGTAAATGACATATCTAATTCTCCGTCCAATGAAATGTCATTACTATCATATAGGACAATCAATTTGTCCAATTGCAGATGGCCTGCAAGGGAAATCGCTTCTGCTGCCACACCTTCCATAAGGTCGCCGTCTCCGCAGAGTGCGTACGTATAGTGATCTACAATATCGAAACCTGGACGGTTATAAATTGCAGCCAAATGCTTTTCGGCCATAGCCATTCCTACCGCCATACCGATTCCCTGTCCAAGTGGACCAGTTGTTGCTTCAACCCCTACGGTATGTCCATATTCCGGATGACCAGGAGTTTTCGACCCCCATTGTCTGAAGTTTTTCAACTCCTCCATCGGGAGTCCATATCCGCTCAAGTGAAGCAGGCTATATAACAGCATGGAACCGTGACCTGCTGATAAAACAAAACGGTCGCGGTTAAACCAATTTGGATTCGAAGGGTTGTGATGCATATGCTTCGTCCAGAGAGTATAAGCCATCGGAGCAGCTCCCATCGGTAATCCCGGGTGGCCGGAATTCGCTTTCTCAATCGCGTCGATGGATAACGTCCTAATTGTGTTTATTGCTAATTGGTCAATCTTTTCGGTCATTCAGAACATCCTTTCCCATGCTTATCTTATAGTTGCAATTGTTATACCATCTATAGTGTAGTCAATCTATAGATGAAATACAATCCATCCTATGTTCGGTTGGTCAATTCAGGAACTTTTTATTACGCGCGTCTTTTACTTTTTCTGGGGTGACGTCGTTGCCTTGTGGGTCGATGACTTTGACATTTTCGATTGTGTCGCGCATGGATGACCGGAATGATTCCAAGTATTCTTTACGCAGCTTTGTCTGTTCTTTTGCTTCTTCAATTGACAAGCCGATCGTTTTTGATTTTTTCGACAGTTCGTTGATTCGTTTAATTTTATCTTTTGATAACATCGAATTCCTCCAGTTGTATTCTCCACATAAAAACATATAGTGGATTTCATTAAAAAGCATACTTTGAAGGTATACAAAAAGAGCAGGAAGTGCAACCAATCAGCCTTCCTGCTCTACTTCGTATTCTTTATATCTGCGATGGACGGTCGCTTTGCTAACGTTATGGCCGAGGCCTTTCAAGACTGTCGCAATTTCTTCAAATGTTAGACCTTTTTGTCGCAATGAAACGATTTCACTTAGTGGCACTTCGATTCGTTCGCGTCCTTCGAGATTTCCTTTGTTTTTAAGATTCCGTTCTGGTCTGTATCCTTCGCGAACAGCACGCTTCATACCCCTTCTGATTTTGGCATTGTGCAGTTTACGTTGATATTCTTCCACAATTGCTAGTATTTCTAACAGCATCGTATCCATCTCATTCAATTTCAATGCTCCGCTATCGGTATTCGTAATAACTGTTGTATTCGTCTTTGCAAGCAAATGCAAAATGGCAACTCTTGCGTTTCCTCTACCGAGTCTTGTTTCGTCTTGTATGAGCACTGCATCGATTTCTTCATCACGAATGCAGTCTAATAAGTCGAGCAATCCTTCACGTTCCATGTCGTAACCGCTATGTTTTTCTTTGAAAATATGTACGGGTACTAACCCAAGGTCATCTGCAAGCTTTTTTAATTCCTCTTCTTGCCTTGATAAGGATGTTTCTTGCTCCTCTTTTTCAGTACTCACACGGCAATAGATGGCGCATGTCTTTTTTTTATTTGTCATTATTCTTCTCCTGCCAATTCGACCATCATCGTATCTGGAAATATAGGATTATTCGATGGCAATTTCAATGTTTCTCCTGATTTTATTAATGTGGTTTGCAAGTCATTTAGCTCCATGACATTCGCTATCCATCTTTTTGGATCTTCATCATTGGAATGGTATTGTGCTAATCCCCAAAGCGTATCACCTTCCGATATTGTAATTTCTACGAATGAATTCGATGTTGACTTCGCTTCTTTCATGACACCTGCAATCGTAAAAGCGGTACAAAGGAATACTATTAATAGGATATAGCCGTATTTTTGAATGAAAGTCATAATAAAACCCCTCCTAGAATGTTTGTTCGGAATACTTGTTCCCATTATAGGATAGGTATTTTGAGAAGTCAACAAATTCTCGAACCTTTGTTTGCCAATTGCCCGAACACCTGTTATACTCTTGGTAAGTAATAATTGAGGTTGTGGACATGCGTTCGTAAATTGCAAATCAATGAACCTATTAATTGGAGGGGTGGAAAGATGAAAAAAATCTCAAAGAGACAGCAGGATATTCTTACGTTCATTAAAGATGAAGTAAAACTAAAAGGGTATCCGCCTTCCGTTCGTGAAATCGGGGAAGCTGTCGGACTTGCATCAAGCTCAACGGTGCATGGTCACCTAGCCAGACTGGAAAGTAAAGGATATATCCGCAGAGACCCGACAAAACCGAGAGCGATTGAGGTATTGGATCCAGAAGGTCTAACGGCCCTTAAATCGGGAGTGGTCCATGTTCCGCTTGTTGGGAAGGTTACCGCCGGCTTGCCGATCACTGCAATTGAGAACATTGAAGAATACTTTCCGTTGCCAGATACGTATGGTACAACGGACGATAAACTATTCATGCTTGAAATTGTTGGAGATAGTATGATAGAGGCTGGGATTCTAAATGGAGATTATGTCGTTGTCAAACAGCAGCATACAGCGAATAATGGAGAAATTGTAGTTGCTATGACGGAAGAGGACGAGGCGACGGTGAAACGCTTCTTCAAAGAAAAAGATTATTTCCGTTTGCAGCCTGAAAATGAATCGATGGAACCGATCATCGTTAATTCAGTTTCCATCCTTGGAAAAGTCGTCGGCGTCTATCGTCAAATTCATTAATGATCAAAGAGAATGGGACTGTCTGGAAAGTCGATGAATCGACTTTCCTGGCAGTCTTTTTATTATAGGGTGGTATTTTTTGATCACATGTGGAGGTTTATTAGCACTTGCGGGGTTTTATGATCACTTGGCGGGATTTATGATCACTTAGCGCGATTTATGATCACTTGCCTAGTTTTATGATCACTTAGCGGGATTTATGATCACATGTCGGCTTTTATGATCACTTATCGGCTTTTATGATCACTTATCGGGTTTTATGATTACTCATACTAACTAATGGATCGAGGCTGTCCAGAAAGTGAGTGAAAACTAATCTTTCTGGACAGCCCCATCCTCTTTTCATTTCATTTATTCATCATGTCTTGTTTCAATAGCTTGTCCATCGATGACATAACAGCTGACTTGACGTGTTCGTATGTCAAGCCCCCTTGAACATAAGCCGTATACGGCGGGCGGATGGGTCCATCGGCTGTAAGTTCAATGCTAGAGCCTTGTATGAATGTACCTGCTGCCATGATGACATCGTCAGAATAACCTGGCATATACGATGGTTCAGGTGCATAGTGCGCATTGATCGGGGAATTTTCCTGGATTGTTTTGCAAAAAGCGATCATTTGATCAGCATTGGTGAAATTGACAGACTGTATCAAATCTGTACGCGAAGCCGAATAATGCGGAGTCGTATCGAATCCGAAGCTGTCAAGGAAACCAGCCGTAAATAAAGCGCCTTTTACCGCTTGACTGACGACATGCGGGGCAATAAAGAATCCTTGGTACATTTCTAAAAGTGTATCAAGAGATGCACCTGCTTCCGCACCAATTCCTGGTGAAGTCATCCGGTATGCACATTTTTTCACAAGATCTGCACGACCCGCGATATACCCGCCAGTTCTTGCAAGTCCCCCACCCGGATTCTTGATAAGGGATCCTGCCATCAGATCTGCTCCGACTTCAACCGGCTCTTGTGTTTCAACGAATTCGCCATAGCAATTATCGACGAAAACGATAATGTCGGGGTTAATCGATTTGACAAATCGGACCATCTCTTCGATCTCTTTAATATGGAAGGATGGACGATCCGAATAACCTTTCGATCTCTGGATGCCGACCATTTTCGTCTTGCTATGGATATTTCTGTTTACTTCATCGAAATGAACAGAACCGTCTTCCTTTAGATCGACATGTTTATATGTGATTCCATAATCAATGAGTGACCCAGTATCCTCACCGTTTCCGGAAACAATCAATTCGAGTGTATCGTAAGGTTTACCCGTTATATAAAGAAGTTCATCCCCCGGTCTTAGTACGCCGAACAAACTTAGTGAAATAGCATGTGTGCCAGAAATGATCTGATTTCGAACGAGACAGGCTTCCGCTCCAAAAGTGTCCGCGTATACTTGTTCGAGTACATCCCTACCACTGTCATCATAACCATATCCAGTTGATCCGGTCAGATGAAAATCGCTCACCATGTTTTTACGGAAGGCAGCGAGCACTTTTCTTTGATTAAAAAAAGCCGTCTTTTCCACTTCTTTAAAATAAGGGATCAGTTTTTGTTCAGTTGCCTCCGCATTTCTTTCGATTTCGGAAGCAAATTCATTTATCTTCATTTCCATTTCCTCATTCCTACAAATAGTCACTAGTATATCTTATCAGTCTGATGAAATAGGTCAATGAAAAATGGTCTGCATTGGCGAAGATACTGTTTTCATATACAATATGCAATATGATATCTTAACCATTTCTGTGCAATGAAGTGGAAATTACATATTTTAACGAGGAGGATCTTAATTGGCTTGGGATGTTTTCAGTTTTATCGGTACTGCGGCTTTTGCCATTTCGGGAGCTCTCGTTGCGCAGGATGAAGAATATGATATTTTCGGTGTGTATATATTAGGTATGGTCACGGCATTCGGTGGAGGGGCAGTTCGGAATATTCTTCTTGGAATTCCGGCTTCCGTATTGTGGAATCAGCATTTCCTTTTCATCGTCGCTTCGATCTTAATTACATTCGTTTTCTTTTTTTCTAAATCGATCATTTCCCATTGGAATCGGTGGGGGACCTATTTCGATGCAATTGGTTTGGCTGCGTTTGCCATTCAAGGGGCAATGCTTGCAGTCGATATGAATATGTCACTTTTTACAGTAATGGTTGCAGCAGTATTGACAGGTGCAGGCGGTGGGGTTATCAGGGATATACTCGCTGGCAGACGCCCCCTTATATTCAAAGAAGATATTTATGCCATTTGGGCGGCTGGCGCTGGATTTTTTGTCGGTAACGGTTTTCACGCCTATGATTGGATGTTATATGGTTTGCTCGTAATAGTCGCAAGCCTTCGTATTCTTTCTTATCATTATCGATGGGCACTTCCTCGCAATGATAAATGGTCACGATGACTTAAAAAAAGGAACAGGCATGATGAGCCTGTTCCTCTGTTGGTACATATGATTGTTATTCCTCTTCCTTTAACACTACCGGTTTCGCTGGCACATACGTCGAAATTGCGTGTTTATAAATCAGTTGTTGCTTGCCGTCCGATTCTAATAGAACGGTGTAATTATCGTATGATTTGATAAGACCTTTCAGTTGAAACCCATTCAATAGGAAAACAGTGACGAACGTATTATTTTTCCGTAATGAGTTCAAAAAAGTTTCTTGCATATTACCTTGCGCCATACACCCCAGCCTCCAATTGCTTCTATATTTCTCTTGCTAATTACTTATTCGATTTCGCTTCTTCAAAACCCTTCAAAATCGATAAAATTCCATCCACAATCTTTTCTTTATTTAAAAGCGCATCAAACCAAGAGATGTTAACTTTGTTCCGGAAGTATGTCATTTGACGTTTTGCGTAATGCCGTGTGTTTTTTTTGATCAAGTCGACTGCTTCGTCTAACGTGATGAGACCTTCAAAATGCTCATAGAGCTCCTTATAACCGATAGCTTGGACCGATTGGACATTGCGGACGCCCTTGTTCCATAATCCTCTCGCTTCCTCCAATAAACCATCATTCATCATTTGATCCACCCGTTGATTGATTCGCTCATAGAGCAGTTCCCGATCCAAGGTCAGGCCAACAATTAGATGATCATATAAAGGTTCTTCACCCGCTCCTTGCTCATGCTCGTTTTTCGTTTTACCTGTCACTTCGATGATTTCAAGCGCACGTACTAGCCGACGATGGTTATTCGGATGGATTTTTTCAGCACTTACAGGATCTATCTTTTGCAAACGATTGTATAGACGCTCTGCGCCGCCTTCCAATTCCAGTTCTTTTTCCAATTCGGCTCTGATCTTTTCATCCCCCGCCTCTTCTGTAAACCTGAAATCGAAGAGGACTGACTGGATATACAATCCAGTGCCGCCAACGATAATCGGTTGCTTGTCCCGACTCCGTATATCTTCTATACAGCTTCTTACAGCCGACTGGTATTCTGCTACCGAAAAAGATTCAGTAGGTTCCTTTATGTCAAATAGATGATGGGGAATCCCTTCTTTTTCATCGTCTGTAATTTTTGCAGTGCCGATATTTAATTCTTTATATACTTGCATCGCGTCCCCATTGATAATTTCTCCATCGAGCCTTTTGGCGAGTTCGATGCTAAGCGACGTTTTGCCGGATGCAGTCGGTCCGACAATTGCGATGACTTTATTTGTTTGTTTCATTCTTCTATTATCCAATCTGTAATGAAATTAAATACTTGTTTCCGATTCACTTCGTTCAACATTTCATGGCGACCGCCTTCATAGAGCATCACCGTTATATTTGTTATTCCGACATCGGTAAATTGCTCAGCAGCCTGCCAAACCCCTTTTCCTTTCAGACCAACAGGGTCATCCAATCCAGATAGGAGTAGGATTGGCAATCCGCTTGGAATTTCCCGTATTTTTTCACGGTCATTGATTTTTGCTAACCCGTCAAACAGATCGATGAAAAAACGGGTTGTCGGAACGAAACCACATAATGGGTCATTTATATATCTCTCTACCGTCTCTTTGTCTTTCGTCAGCCAGTCGAAAGGGGTTCTCGGTTCGCTTACTGTTTTATTGAATGCACCGAACACCAATTTATTTATAAAATAATCGGGTTCATCAAATTTTGTTGCCTTGCCTTTCAGGTAAGCTATTGCTTGTCCGCCGACCCGGCTGAGTCCAGGGTCGCCGGCAGTGCCCGAACAAATCAGTTTGTAAAGATCATTTCCGTATCTTTGCGCGTATCTCCTCGCAACAAATGACCCCATGCTATGTCCGAAAAGGATCAATTTTGGTGTTTGAAATTCATTCCGATAAAAGCCGATGATTTCATGGGCGTCTTCAACGATACGATCGAAGCCTGTCGAATCGCCGAAATGACCCAATTTTCCATTCAATGTTGCGGTCTGACCGTGGCCGCGATGATCATGTGCGGAAACGGCAAAGCCTTCATCTGCGAGATATGCCATAAACTCTTTATACCGTCCAATGTGCTCTGCCATGCCATGCAGCAGATGGATATGTGCTAGCGGTCGATCAGAAGGCCTTGTAAAAACAGTATGGATGGAAAAACCGTCGGACATCTTTATCGTCTTTTCATTCAAACACGCTCACCAACCTTTCCTTCAGCTTCTTTTATCTGTTGCTCCAATTGGGAAAGATAACGCTCTTTCATCTTCGCTGAATAGGAAAGAATCGCGCCAATATAATCCGTCACTGCCTCTTTGTAAAGTTTTGCATAGATCATATTGAAAAAGAGATCACCTTTCCTGCGAATGAAGAAGTCCGATGGTGTCATTGCCATTTCGTGATGAATCGCATAGAGTACTTCCGCTTTCCAAACAGCTGGCAGCTCTGTAGTATCTGTTGAAACAGCACTCACATAGGTAAAGACGTGATCGACATTCGTCCCGTACAAGGAAGCAAGCTTCAGTCCCTCTTCCTTTGTCAGTCCGTATAATTCGGCTTCGTTCGATTTGCTGTTAAGGAAAGCAGCAAACTGTTCTTCGCTTTCAAAGTCTCCGCCCGACAATGGAAGATGCTCTGTTATGCACGGGCCGAATGATGTAGTTGGAAATCGTTGAACGACTTGATCTACAACCGTTTCCGCCATTTTTCGATAGCCGGTCAATTTACCGCCCGCAATTGTAATCAATCCTGTGCCAGATCCCCAAATTTCATCCTTACGTGAAATTTCGGAAGCGTCTTTTCCTTCTTCGTAAATTAGCGGACGGACGCCTGCCCAAGTTGATTCGATATCATTGCGTCCGGCTTTTACAGAAGGGAACATATAGTGAAGGGCTTCTAGGAGATAAGAAATATCCGCCTCAGTCGCAATCGGGTTCGTCAGATCGCCATCGTAAAATGTATCAGTCGTTCCAATATAGGCTTTATTGCCCCTTGGAATTGCGAAAATCATTCTGCCGTCCGGTGAATCAAAATAAACAGCTTGGCGTAAAGGGAAAATTGCCTGGTCGATTACAATATGGGTACCTTTCGTCAACCGTAAACGTTTGTCGTTTGACAATTCATCTTTTGCGCGTATTTCATCCACCCAAGGTCCAGTTGCGTTGACGACTACGGAGGCGCTGATGTCCATTTCGTCGCCTGTGAGCATGTCCCGTACATTGACCCCGGCAACTTTCCCTTCCATATATCGAAACTGCTCCACTTTCATATAATTTAGGCAAAGTGCACCTTTCTGAGCCGCCTTTTTCAATACCTCTATCGTCAGTCTGGCATCGTCTGTCCTATATTCTACATAATGTCCGCCGCCAAGTAAGCCTTCCTCCCGGAGTAAAGGTTCCATTTCAAGCGTCTCTTCAGCAGTCAGCATTTCACGACGTTCCTCTTTTTTCACGCCTGCCAATTTATCATAGACGAATAATCCTGCTGAAGTTGTCAGCTTGCCAAATGAGCCGCCTTTATGGAAAGGGAGAAGCATCCGCTCGGGCTCTGTCACATGGAGTGCATTTCGATAGACGATATCCCTTTCCCTACCGGTTTCCGAAACGATTTTCAACTCCATCTGTTTTAAATAACGCAATCCGCCATGGATGAGCTTCGTCGAGCGGCTGGAAGTGCCTGCCGCAAAATCCTGCATATCAACGAGAGCGACAGATAATCCCCTTGTCACTGCATCTAGGGCAATACCGGCACCGGTAATCCCACCTCCAATGACGAGCAGGTCAAACTGATAGTCGCGCATGAATTGTTTCACTTTCGGTCTTGTGATCGATGATAACATCCTTCGCTTCCCTCCAGTCAAATTTTGAATATCCGTGCTGCCTCTACAGCCTTTTTCCAACCGCTATATAGCGCATCGCGCTCTTCCACTTTCATCTTCGGCAAATACGTCTTTGCATTCGACCAGAGTGCTTCAACAGCCTCGCGGGACTCGAAAAATCCAGTTGCAAGTCCTGCAAGATAAGCAGCACCAAGTGCGGTCGTCTCCAAATAAGCCGATTGCTCTACTTCAATCTGCAGCAAATCACTTTGGAATTGCATGAGGAATGTATTCGCGACAGCGCCTCCGTCTACACGAAGAATATTAATCTCCATATCTGCATCTTTTTCCATCGTCAATAATACATCTTTCGTCTGATAAGCTAATGATTCAACTGTAGCGCGGATAAAATGCTCTTTTTCCGTTCCTCGAGTCAAACCGAATACGGCTCCTCTTGTATCCGAATCCCAATACGGTGTTCCTAGGCCAACGAACGCTGGTACGACATACACACCATCCGTCGAGGCAATTCGTGTCGAATACATTTCTGAATCAGCTGCTTTTTGGAGCATGCGCATCCCATCTCTGAGCCACTGGATTGCGGAGCCTGCAACGAACACACTGCCTTCGAGTGCATATGTAATTTTGCCATCCAACCCCCAAGCAATCGTTGTGAGAAGTCCGTTTTCAGACGTGACCGGTTGTTCGCCTGTATTCATCAACATGAAGCAACCCGTTCCGTACGTGTTTTTTGCCATTCCTTCGTGAAAACAGGCTTGACCGAACAAGGCACATTGTTGATCACCCGCTGCGCCGGCTATTGGAATGGAAGCTCCGAAAAAGACGGATGGGTCAGTGTGCGCGTAGATTTCTGAAGACATTCTCACGTCAGGCAGCATGCCCATCGGAATATCAAGCATGTCACAAAGTTCTTTATCCCACTGCAGCTCATGGATATTGAAAAGCATCGTACGTGAAGCGTTCGAGTAATCTGTAACATGAACTGCACCATTCGACAACTTCCAAATAAGGTATGAATCAATTGTGCCAAAGAGCAAGTCCCCTTTTTCCGCCCGCTCCCGCACGCCTTCCACCTCGTCGAGGATCCATTTTACTTTTGAACCGGAAAAATAAGGGTCGAGTTGCAATCCGGTTTTTTTACGGATGATTTCCCCCAAGCCGTCATTCCGTAACTCTTCGATAATTGATTGCGTTTGTCTTGATTGCCAAACGATTGCGTTGTAAACCGGTTGGCCTGTTCTCTTGTCCCATATGACAGTCGTTTCTCGCTGATTTGTAATGCCGATTCCGTCAATATCTTCCGGTTGATGACCACTTTCGGTAAGAACTTTAGCGATAACGGACAAGACTGAACCCCATATTTCATTAGCATTGTGCTCCACCCAGCCAGGTTTCGGGAATATTTGCTTAAATTCTTGTTGCGCTGTATGGACCATCTCGCCTTTGCGATTAAATAGAATTGCCCGAGTGCTTGTCGTGCCTTGGTCAATCGTTAATATGAACTCACCCATTCCCTGTTCTCCCCCTTGTTCAACTTTAGAATTCTTGCTAAATATGCATACACTTACAAAGCTAGCACTTCCCGATTCCTTTACATTACCCTCTTAAACATCTTTTCAATTTCATAAGTGGAAAAATGGATGAGGACTGGTCTTCCATGAGGGCATGTGTATGGATTCTCTGCATGCGATAAATCGGAAAGTAGCCTTTCCATATCCGCAATCGATAAATGATGGTTTGCTTTAATCGATCGTTTGCAGCTCATCATTATTGCCGTCTCTTCCCGAAGCTTTCCGATATCCGTTTTCCTAGTCGTCAACACTTGCTCTATCAATTCTTCGATAAGCGTCGATGCTTCTCCTGCAGGAAACCACGCTGGATATTCTTTCACGGTGTAGGAAGAAGGACCAAATTCCTCTAGAAAAACACCTACATCATTCAGCGCTTCCCGATTTTCCTCTATTTTCACCATCTCATCGCCGGAATAATGGAAGATGAGGGGCATTAACAGCATTTGCCTTTCATCCTCTTCCACTTTACTCAATTTCTCTCTGAAGAATTCATATTTGATCCGCTCTTGCGCCGCATGCTGATCGATCATGTAAAAACCATCCTCATTTTGGGCGATGATATACGTTCCATGTACTTGGCCGACTGGAACGAGTGACGGGAATCTTTTTTCCTTTACTTCGTTTTTTTCAGGAGCGGGAATTTCTTGAACTTCCATCACCTTTTCAGGTTGAACTGCTTGGTCCCGTTGAACTGTTTGCTCTGGTTGAACTGCTTGCTCATATTTATTTATAGCGGGTTCGTAAACAGTTTGGAGCGGTTTCTTTTCGATTTGATTCGATTCACTCTTCAAATCTTCCTGAACGCTATCAGGCTCTTCCTTCACAGTTGTCAACTTCTCAACTTCTTTGTTCTTCCAACTGTTTGCCGGTTGGAATTCATTCCAGATCGTCACTTGCTCGGAATGCACTTTCTTCACTGGCTCCCTTTTTACTGCATCCGGTACGATAATTGACCGTTTCACCGCTTCACGGACAGAAGATTTTATTAGGTCAAATAGCTCAGCCTCTTTACTAAGCCGTATATGCTGTTTGGATGGGTGAACGTTGACATCCGTCAAAAACGGGTCTGTTTCGACGTTAATGACTGCAATCGGAAAACGTCCAATTGGCAAATAGGTGTGCAAGCCATCGAGCACGGCCTGATTTGCAGTGTAGCTCTTTACCCATCTTCCGTTCACAATAAGTGTCATATAGTTTTTCGATGCCCTCGTCATTTCAGGTAAAGTGACATATCCATCCACTTTGAAATCTGCATTCTCCCCGGCAAATGGCACCATTTTTCGCGCAACCGCCATGCCGTATATATCAGTAAGCACTTTACGGCGATCTCCACTGCCTGACGTATGCAAAATGGTCTGGCTATGATGTGACAGTTTAAAAGCAATATGTGGATGGCTAAGGGCAAGCCGGTTGACAAGATCTATCGTATGCCCAAGTTCTGTTTGGATCGTTTTCATATATTTCAGCCGAGCTGGGGTATTATAGAAAAGTTGCGAAACTGTCATATCGGTCCCTCTTCTGAATGCAGCATTTGACTGTTTGATGATGTTACCGCCGTCGAGCTGCACTTCCGTCCCTTCCGTCTCCCCGTCTGAAGTGAACAGGCTCACTTTGGACACGGAAGCGATACTGGCCAGTGCCTCTCCCCTAAATCCGAGAGTCCTAATTCTGAATAGATCCCGTTCATTCGATATTTTGCTCGTTGCGTGACGTTCAAAAGCAAGAGCAGCATCACGACGTGACATGCCTTTGCCGTTATCGGTCACCCGAATGGAGGTGAGGCCAGCTTCTTCCAGTGCAATCTCAATCGATGTGCTGTCCGCGTCTATTGAATTCTCTACCAATTCCTTGACGATTGAAGCCGGGCGCTCGACGACTTCCCCAGCAGCAATTTTATTGGATAGTGAATCATCCATAACCGAAATGATATCCATAGGACCCCTCCTTCTTTGATCAAAAAATAGTGAAACTTCTAACGAGCAAGACAGAATCAGTCTGCTTTCTCGGCAGAACGTAATTGTTTTTGCCAATCGTGTATTAAGCCCATCGCCTGCATCGGTGTCATATTCAATATGTCTGTCTGTTTCACTTGATTGAGAACAGACTTGTCCAATTCTGCCATCGGATCTGATTCCTCGTTCAAATCAAAGAATGTCAATTGCTCGGATGCTGAAGTCGCCGCAGCAGCCTGTTCACCGCTCTCAAAAACGTCAAGTAACTCTTTAGCTCGAACTACAATCGTTTCCGGTAGGCCCGCGAGCTGTGCTACATGTATTCCGTAGCTTTTATCAGCAGGTCCTGCCATCACTTTATGGAGGAATACGACTCTTCCTTCTTGCTCCATTGCAGCCACATGGACATTGACGAGCCTATCCAATTCTTCGTCGAGCTTAGTCAGCTCATGATAGTGAGTCGAGAACAATGTGTTTGCTCCGATTTCATTATGAATGAATTCCATCATTGCCTGGGCAAGTGACATTCCGTCGTACGTTGACGTTCCTCTACCAATTTCATCGAATAGTAGCAAGCTGTTTCGGGTTGCATTAGCTATCGCATGTTGGGATTCCATCATTTCCATCATAAACGTACTTTGGCCGGATGCTAGATCGTCCGCTGCCCCGATTCGCGTGAAAATTTGATCTGTCACTGGAAGAATTGCGGATTCGCAAGGCACATAACAGCCAATTTGCGCCATAATGACTGTCAAAGCGATTTGACGCATGTATGTACTTTTACCAGACATATTCGGACCAGTAATGAGCAGCATATTTGCATCTTCGGTCAGGTTGCAGCTATTCGGCACGTATAATGAATGATCCATCATTTTCTCTACAACGGGATGGCGTCCGTTCTTGATTTCCAATGCCCGTCCATCATGGAATTGCGGTCTGACAAACCGTTGCTTTTCCGACACCTCTGCAAATGAAAGCAGTACATCGAGCTCGGATAGAACGCCTGCCAATTGCTGCACTCTACGGATATGATTTTTCATCTCATCACGGACATTGCAGAATAGCGTATATTCAAGGTCCTGGCCTTCCGCCTCAGCGTTTAAGATCAAATCTTCCTTTTCCTTTAGCTCGGCGGTAATAAAGCGCTCTGCGTTGGCAAGAGTCTGCTTGCGTTCATAACGGGATAAATCGGCTAGATGGAGATTGGATTTAGTAATCTCGATAAAATAGCCAAAAATGCGATTATAGCCGATTTTCAATGACTTAATTCCCGTACGTTCCCGTTCTTCGCGTTCAAGTCCCGCAAGCCATTCCTTCCCGTTTCTTGATGCGTCCCTGTACTGGTCAAGCTTTGCATGATAGCCGTCTTTGATAATGCCGCCTTCTTTGACCGAAAGCGGAGGATTTTCAGCAATCGATGCCTCCAATAAGTCGAGAGCCTCGTTACATGGATCAATCTGTTCAGAGAACCGCTGCAAACGTTCACGGCCGGATTGCTGGAGTGCTTGTTTCAAATGAGGCACCTTTCGTAACGAATTCCTTAGCTGCGCAAGATCCCTTCCACTCGCATTCCCCATAGAAATCCTTCCGGACAATCGTTCGAGGTCATAAACTTCTTTCAAAGATGCTTTCAATTCATCTCGAAGAAAGTAATCTTCAATCAAGTCGGACACGATATTCAATCTATCTTCTATTGCAACTCTGTCTGCCAATGGCTGGTGGATCCATATCCTCAATTTCCTTGCACCCATCGCAGTTGATGTTTCATCCAAAAGCCAGAAAAGAGTCCCCTCTTTGCTTCCGTTCCGAATCGATTGGACAAGCTCCAAATTACGCATTGAATTGGCATCAATGGACAGCTTTTCTGATTTCTGAATGTATTCAAAAGGACGTAAATGCTCCAAAGAGGTTTTTTGGGTACGTTTCAAGTAGGAAACAAGAATTTCACACGCTTCGTTCAATTCGCTTGGCATAGTAGCGCCAAGCGAAAGAGAACTGCCATCGCCATCGACATTTTCCATCGATAGAACGATATCCCTTTTTGCCATCCATTCGTTCAAAGCAATATGTAATTGTTCCCGAACGACGATCTCCTTCATTCCGAGTGCTTCAATTTCACCGATCAATGTCCGTTCATCGCCTACTATGATTTCCGCTTTTCCTTCCCCCGTCGCAAGATCGACATAGGCTAACGCATACCGTCTTTCGTCCAATTGGTCGGCGGCTCCGATGAAATGATTTGCATTCGTATCGAGTGATTTTCCTTCGGTGATTGTTCCCGGAGTGACGACTTTAACGACTTCCCGCTTTACAATCCCTTTCGCCGCTCTAGGATCCTCTGTCTGTTCACAGATTGCGACTTTATGTCCTTTCGAAACTAATGTTTCAATATAGCCTTCAGCCGAATGGAAAGGCACTCCGCACATCGGGATCTTGTCCGCACTTCCCCCGTCCCTGCTAGTCAATGTAATTTCAAGGATATTGGATGCTTCGATGGCATCGTTGAAAAACATTTCATAGAAGTCTCCTAATCGGAAAAATAGGAACGCGTCCTCATATTCGGATTTTACTTGTAAATATTGTTGAATCATCGGTGTATATGTAGTCATTCCAGAACCTCACTAAACTTACGTTTTCTTATATTATAGCAAAACATCCAGCTCCACAGTAGCATTGTCGGTCATCGATTTGAGAACAAAAGAAAAAAAAGCCGGATGATCCTTCCGGCTTAAAATGGACGTGAATCCCTTCCTCTGTCCTCGTGACGCTTCTCTTCTTCTACTTTTTGATGATTTTGATCGTGGCCGTGATGGGAAGAGGATTCATCTTTAAATGACCATTCCTCTTCAAACTGATGTGGATGGACAGTGATGCACACTTTTGTCTCCCCGACAACTTCTGCGACTAGTTCTCTCTCCACTTTTATGACGAATTTTTCACCGCATTCAGAGATGAGTGCCTCCGTACAATTCGGGTGCTGCAGAACGTTGACGATAATCTCCTCTTGACCGGACACCGGCTCATCTCGATAGTGGAGTCTGATCCTATCTTTGTACGGTACTGATTCCGAATAGACTGAAGTCTTGGAGTGGTCATGATGCGAATACCAGACGTTAACATCGAATTTACCTGTCACTTCGATGTAACGTCCCACTTTTTTCGCTTGATGGCTATGGTTAATTACCCAACACCCCAAGATGCTCGATGGTTTATTCGGCGGCTTGAGCGTAACATCCGACTCCGTCCTTAACTTTCCTTTTGCAATGACTGCCTTCGTTACAATTTGCCGTAAATTCTTCAGTTCGTTTCCTCCTTCGTTTACGTCTATTTATCCTATGCACCAGAAGCCCAGAAAGTGAAAAAAACCGACGAGGAATTTATCCTCATCGGTTTTCAGCCTGTTGACATTTTCAATCAGGCTGAGGAGAACCCTAATAATCGTGTTCCCTAAATTATGATAATGGTTTATGTTGCGTACTTTTGACATATGAACCCGTTTCCCCGCGTCGGACATCTCCGCCTGTAGATTCGATGATTTCATCTGTCACACTGTTTGCGATTGTGTTGGAGACTAATTGGAGTAGTTCGTTCACATCAAGTTGGGATTGCTTGAATTCTTGCACAATCGGAACTTCATCAATTTCTGCCTGGATTTTCTCGATTTTTTCTTCGATGATGGCAAGAGCTCTTTCTTTTTCGTACATTTGGAAATTAACAGCTTGTGTTTGTAATGACTTCAAGCTATTAATCTTTTCACGAATTTTTTTGTTTTCATTTATTTGTTCTTCCGCGCGCTTGAAAAATTCTACTTGCTCCGTATTCGCGATCATATGTGCAATTTCCCGTGCTTTTTCGATTATCTCTTCTTTAGTGTAAAATTTTTCCATTATGACATCACCTTTTCCTCATTTACGACGCCGATAAATTCGCCGTCGAGCGACCATGTTTTAGCCTCTGTAATTTTAACATTGACAATTTCACCGATCACCGAACGCGGTGCTTTAAAATTAACAAGTTTATTCTTCTCTGTATAACCGGCAAGCACATCTGGGTTTCTCTTACTTTCGCCTTCAACGAGCACTTTTACAACTTTTCCTTTGTAAGGCTTCATCGCTTCTGCCGACATCTCATTGACAAGCTTATTTAGACGTTGGAGACGTTCCTTTTTCACTTCCATCGGAATATTGTCCACCATCTTAGCGGCAGGCGTCCCTTCGCGTGGAGAATAAATATACGTATACGCCATTTCAAATCCGACTTCCTTATACAAAGAAAGTGTTTCTTCAAATTGCTCATCCGTTTCATTCGGGAAGCCGACAATAATATCCGTTGTCAACGTGACATTCGGGATGGCAGCCTTTATTTTACCGACTAGTTCTAAAAACTGTTCCCTTGTATATTTCCGTGCCATGATTTTCAAGATATCGCTTGAACCCGATTGAACTGGTAAATGGATATGATCAAGCAAATTTCCGCCCTTTGCAAGAACTTCAATAAGGTGATCATCAAAATCCCTTGGATGACTTGTCGTAAAGCGGATGCGTGGAATGTCAATCTTACGAAGATCATCCATCAAATCTCCAAGACGGTAATCGATATCGTCGAAGTCTTTTCCGTACGCATTGACATTTTGGCCGAGAAGCATGATTTCCTTATAACCATGTGCGGCCAGTTGTCTCACTTCTTGGATGATGTCTTGCGGGCGTCTACTACGCTCTTTCCCTCTTGTGTAAGGAACGATGCAATATGTGCAGAACTTATCGCATCCATACATAATGTTGACCCAAGCTTTTATATTACCGTGGCGAACTTTTGGAAGGTTTTCAATGATATCTCCTTCCTTCGACCAGACTTCAACGACCATTTCTTTGGACATATAGGCTTCGTGCAAAATATTCGGCAATCTATGAATATTATGCGTGCCAAAAATCATGTCTACCTGATCGTACGTTTTTAGGATTTTATTGACGACTGACTCTTCCTGTGACATACAACCACAAACGCCAATGAGCAGGTCCGGTCTTTCCAACTTCAGCGGCTTCAAATGCCCTAATTCACCGAACACTTTGTTTTCCGCATTTTCCCGGATGGCACATGTATTCAGAAGGATGACGTCCGCATCTTCCACGGTGTTCGTCGCTTCGTATCCTAAACCGGTAAAAATGCCCGCCATGACCTCGGTGTCATGTTCGTTCATTTGACAGCCGTATGTACGGATATAAAATTTACGTCCAGCACCCATGCCAAGAAAACGCTCTTCGATTTTGAAATCGTCGTGATAAGCAATTTCCTCTTTTCCGCGCTTCTTTGCTTCCTTCAAGGAAGGTGGTGTGTAGACAGTTTCAAAATATTTACTATAATCCTTTTCCGGTGCAGATGCAGTTTTCACTGTATCCGGTTTGACAAGCCCGGCTTCCAGGCGTTGTTCTTCATTCATGCAAAAACTTCCCCTTTCTTCAAACCTTGTGGGAATTGAACAGATTCGTTTTCATTATACATGAACTTTCTACCACTTTGAAGTGGCGTTATTTCATGATTCATGAAATAACATGTGTTTGAGTCAACTGTGTGACAGTTTAGACTAAGAATTCACTATTAACTTTGATTTCCGCTTCAGGTGGACGCTTTCCGCGGGCGAGGCTGAGCCTCCTCAGTCACTTCGTTCCTTGCGGGGTCTCAGCTGTCTCGCTTGTCCCGCTGGAGTCGCCGCCCTCCGCTCCAATCAACTAGAATACAAAACCAATCACTACATCTTTTTACATGGCTAATAACAAAACAAGTGAAGAAAGCTGTTTGCCCCTTCACTTGTTTGCTGTTATTTTGATTATTAGCAGTTTCTAGAAAATCGCCAGAAAAGGCGAGACTCATGCGAAAGCCGTTACGAAGAACGGCTTTTGCGAGCAAAAGCGAAGCGTTGCGAGCACATCTTTGCAATAGCCGTTACGAAGAACGGCTTTTGCGAGCAAAAGCGAAGCGTTGCGAGCACATCTCTCTGCACTAGCCGTTACGAAGAACGGCTTTTGCGAGCAAAAGCGAAGCGTTGCGAGCACATCTCTCTGCACTAGCCGTTACGAAGAATGGCTTTTGCGAGTAAAGCGTAGCGTTACGAGCACCTTTTAGGATGCCTAAATTTCTGAGATCGCAGAAATACGGCAAATCGAACCCTCCGCTGTTCGATTGGCTAAGGCAACGCCCGCGGAAAGCGAGCCGTTCTGGCGATTTTCGGTCTTTCGATTATCCACATCTTGAACCTTTTAGCGTTTCTCTTTTAACTTCTCTTTCTTTTTTCAACTAACAGCTTCAAGGCGGTTCTTCCCTCACCGTTAATTTCAATATCAGTAAATGCTGGGGCACATACGAGGTCGCTGCCGCTTGGGGCGACGAAGCCACGTGCGATTGCGACTGCTTTGATGGCCTGGTTTAATGCGCCGGCCCCGACCGCCTGCATTTCTGCATACCCTTGATCCCTTATTACCGCTACGAGTGCTCCTGCGACGGAATTCGGATTAGAGCGGGATGATACCTTCAATGGACTCACCATGTTTCCTCCTTGTTTTCACGATGTCTATGGAATGTATTTATCCATACGTCATCTTATGAAAAGAAGGTGATGATTAGACTCACTTCATGCTTCGAATCGATGATCCTCATTAATCATTATACGCTCGATCGCTACCGCTTTTCCCGTTTGATCATTCAACTCGACGAAGAGCCCATTTAATTGGCCTCGCCCTCTTTTCGGCACTTCGAAACGGACAGGTAAATTTGTACGGAATCGATAAATGACATCCTCTTTTTTCATACCTAATATTTCGTCATACGGGCCTGTCATTCCTGCATCTGTCAAATAAGCCGTTCCACCTGGCAAAATTCGATCATCTGCTGTTTGAACATGTGTATGTGTCCCAACTACGACGGATGCCTTTCCATCAAGATGCCATCCCATCGCTATTTTTTCACTCGTTGCTTCCGCATGAAAGTCGACGAAGATAAGCGGCGATATTTTGCGAGCTTCTTCAATCAATCCCTCTGCCTTCTCAAATGGATCGCTATGAGGTGGAAGGAAAGTTCGGCCGTGCAAATTGATGACTGACAATGTTATACCGTTTTTTGTAATTATCGTCATTCCTTTTCCTGGAGCTTCGTCTGAAAAATTCGCTGGGCGAATCAAGTAATCCGTTTCATCGATAAAATCATAAATTTCCTTTTGATCCCACGTATGGTTGCCCATCGTTACGACATCGACTCCTGAACGGAGAAGATCGTCAAATATCGCTTTTGTAATCCCTCTGCCGGAAGCAGCATTTTCACCATTGGCAATGACTACATCAGCCTTGTATTTCCTCTTCAATCGAGCGATATGATCAAACACCATTTCTCTACCGATTGACCCGACGATATCGCCTATAAATAGTACTTTCATATTTGCAACCTCTTTCTACTTAATACAATCCTTTTCATCCAATCTTTTATTAAGATAATAAAATGACTCCTGAACCATGGTTGGACAGGAGTCATCTACATTATTTTGCATATTCGACTGCACGCGTTTCACGAATGACTGTCACTTTAATGTGACCCGGATAATCGAGTTCTTCCTCGATCCGTTTCCTTATATCCCTGGCCAAACGATGTGCTGTGATATCATCAATTTGGTCAGGTCGGACAATAATTCGAACTTCGCGGCCCGCTTGGATGGCGAATGATTTTTCCACACCTTCGTACGACTCTGAAATTTCTTCGAGTTTTTGTAGTCTGCGAATGTAATTTTCAAGAGTTTCACTTCTTGCACCTGGTCTCGCTGCCGATAACGCATCTGCTGCCGCTACCAATACTGCGATGACCGACGTCGCTTCCTCATCCCCATGATGGGAGGCGATGCTGTTGATGACAACAGGATGCTCCTTGTACTTCGTCGCAAGTTCAACGCCGATTTGGACGTGGCTACCTTCGACTTCATGGTCGATGGCCTTGCCGATATCATGGAGAAGTCCTGCTCGTCTTGCGAGTGTGACATCCTCTCCGACTTCAGCCGCCAACAGTCCTGAAAGATAAGCGACTTCTACGGAATGTTTTAGGACATTTTGGCCGTAGCTTGTGCGGAAATGCAATCTTCCAAGGATTTTGATTAGATCCGGATGTAGATTATGAACTCCTACATCAAATGTAGTCTGTTCACCTTTTTCACGGATCAATTCATCCACTTCCCTGCGCGCCTTATCGACCATCTCTTCAATCCGTGCAGGGTGGATCCTGCCGTCTTGCACGAGCTTTTCAAGTGCGAGACGCGCGGTTTCACGACGGACGGGATCGAAGCCTGAAAGTATTACTGCTTCAGGTGTATCGTCGATGATCAAATCAATACCAGTCAAAGTTTCCAATGTCCTGATATTTCGACCTTCCCTTCCGATGATACGGCCTTTCATTTCATCGTTTGGTAAGTTGACGACAGAAACGGTTGTTTCGGCAACATGGTCTGCTGCGAAACGTTGCAATGCGAGGGAGAGGATTTCGCGAGCTTTCTTTTCAGATTCCTCTTTTGCACGTTGCTCCGATTCTTTCGTCATGACGGCGATATCTGTGGAAAGTTCCTTCTCAACGTCGTCCAGGATGATACGTTTTGCTTCATCCCTTGTAAGGGCCGAGATTCTTTCAAGTTCCGTCTGTTGCATGGCAACAAGATCTTCCGCCTTGCGTTCCATTTGTTCAATATGCTGTTGTCTACTGGAAAGCGCATCATCTTTGCGCTCCAGTCCTGCTTCTCTTTTATTGAGAGCATCATCCTTGCGGTCAAGATTTTCTTCCCGTTGCAAAAGGCGGTTTTCCTGCTTTTGCAGTTCCGCTCTTCTCTCACGGATTTCTGATTCCGCTTCAATTCTCAGTTTGTGATTTTCATCTTTCGCTTCCAACAGTGCCTCTTTTTTCAAAGCCTCCGCTTCACGTTTCGCGTCTTCGACGATTTGTTCAGCAGAGTTCTTGGCACCCGTCACTCTTGAATCATTCACCTTTTTGATAACTAAATAGATAACAACTGCACCGACGAACAGACCGAGCAAAGCGGAGATGATGTTTCCGATGATTCCATCTGGCATCCAGGTCACCTCCTCCTGCTATTCTTTTCGTTTTCAGTCGGCTCGTATATTAACAATCAACATACTGCCATAATGATTTCATTGATGTGAAATTATACAATTCTAATTGTATCGATGAAAAATTGACATGTCAAGGAATGTAAAGCGTTATGCACCTTTATTACGCTTTTTTCGGAACGTATGTATCATTGGATGAATCGATAAAAAACCGGACCGCCTCGTTAAAAGGCAGTCCGGTTCGTCAATCAATTATTCTTCCTCTTCAAGGAATAGTTCAAGTTCGTCTTCTTCCTCTTCGTCATGGCTTGCGATGACGTAGTTTTGAGCAGCCATTCCGTAAGAATCACGGATTTTGTTTGCAATTTCAGAACGAATATCCGGATTTTCTTTCAGGAATTGCTTGGCGTTTTCACGACCCTGGCCAAGCCTTTCGCCTTCATAGGAATACCATGCTCCACTTTTTTGGACAACTTCGAGTTCAGCTCCGAGGTCGACGATTTCTCCTTCTCTAGAAATCCCTTCCCCATACATAATGTCCACTTCCGCAGTACGGAACGGAGGAGCGACTTTGTTTTTCACGACACGAATACGGGTTTTATTCCCCATGATGTCTGTGCCTTGCTTGATGGCTTCGCCTCTTCTCACTTCCAAACGTACAGAGGAATAGAATTTCAATGCGCGGCCGCCAGGTGTTACTTCAGGGTTTCCGAACATGACACCGACTTTTTCACGAATTTGGTTAATGAAGACAGCGATCGTCTTCGATTTGTTAATAGCACCAGACAGTTTACGTAGCGCTTGGGACATGAGACGTGCTTGTAAGCCCACATGCGAGTCGCCCATTTCCCCTTCGATTTCTGCTTTCGGTACTAATGCCGCAACGGAGTCAATGACAACAATGTCGATTGCTCCACTCCGAACGAGAGCTTCGGCGATTTCTAGCGCTTGCTCGCCGGTATCCGGCTGTGACAAAAGCAATTCGTCAATATTGACGCCAAGCTTCTGCGCGTAAACAGGATCCAATGCATGCTCTGCATCAATGAAAGCGGCTTGTCCGCCCGAAGCTTGCACTTCCGCAATTGCATGCAATGCCACTGTTGTCTTACCGGAACTCTCCGGTCCATAGATTTCGATGACCCGTCCTCTAGGATATCCGCCAACCCCTAATGCAGCGTCGAGTGCAAGAGAGCCGGTGGAAGATGTAGCAATCTCCCTATCGGTCTTTTCCCCTAATTTCATAACGGACCCTTTCCCGAATTGTTTCTCAATTTGTTTCAAAGCTTGGTCCAAAGCTGCTTTACGATCGCTCAAAAACGATTCCTCCCTTAAAAGGCGTTATTCTTTTTCTTCCTGTCTCTACTATACTCCTTTTATGAGAAATACTCAAACAAAAAACGAACGCTTATTCGATTTATTTTATCAAAATCCAATTTTAAATGAGAATAAGGGTGAAAAGTGGATTTTAAATGAGAATAAGGGGCAAAATTTAATTTTCGGGGTACCGTTTCTTCATCTCTTGTATTAAATAGTAGAAGGCGAATCGGGCAGCACGTTTCCGATTCGTATTTCGGGAACCTGATAATTCTAGTTTAAATGTTTTCACATCATCAGGAAATGCGATTCCAATCCAAACGGTTCCGACCGGTTTTCCGTCATGCGGGTCAGGGCCAGCAACACCTGTCAATCCGACTCCGATGTCCGAATTGAACTTCCGCTTCACATTTTGGGCTAACGCAGCTGCACATTCCGAACTGACAACACCGTACGCATCTAGCAATGCATCCGAAATAGTAAGCTGCTCCTTTTTCGCGGTCTCATCATAGACGACGACTCCGCCTTTAAAGGAAGAGCTGATGCCCGGTTCGTCTGCCAATTCCGACATGAATTGACCCGCTGTCAAACTTTCAGCAGCGGCAATTGTCAGCCCATTACTTTTCAGCAGTTCGACCGCTTTTGACGACAACGTATCCTCATCAGTACCATAGATAAATTGACCAACGACTGAACGGATTTCCAACTCCACTGGTGCAATCAACTTTTGGGCAGCCTCATGCGATTCTGCTTTTGCGGTTAATCGGAGGGTGACGGAATCAGGAGATGCTAGAGGAGCGACAGTCGGATTTGACTGTTTCTCTAAAATCGATTGAACACGATACTCGAGCTCAGCTTCTCCTATTCCATAAAATTTCAGCACACGTGAAACGATAACCTCACGCTTCGTGGAAGTCCCTAATAGGTACGGGATAGCTTCTTTTTCAAACATCGGCTCCAATTCATGAGGTGGACCGGGTAATAAGATATACCTTATCCCGTCCTTCTCTATTGCCATGCCTGGCGCCATACCGTTATGATTCGTCAAAACTGTCGAACCAGCCAGAACGAGTGCCTGTTTTTTATTATTTTCGGTCATCGTCCTACCTGTCCGTTTGAAATAAGCTTCAATTGAGACTAACGCGGCATAATCGCTTTCAAGTTCAACGCCTAGTATGTTGGCGATTGTTTCTTTCGTCAGGTCATCCTTTGTCGGACCAAGCCCTCCGGAAAAAATGATAAGATCCGCACGGTTTTGTGCATGTTTTATCGCTTCCGCGAGTCGGTTCGGATTGTCTCCGACGACCGTATGATAATATACATCGATGCCGACTTCAGCGAGACGAGCAGAAATATATGCGGCATTCGTATTACTAATTTGCCCTAACAAGAGCTCCGATCCTACAGCGATGATTTCAGCTTTCATACGAACATCTCCTTACATGGAGTCGAGTAAGACCCTCCGGTTTTTATAAAAATAATCTGCTCCTGACCAAATTGTAAAGAACAGGGCGATATAAAGCATAATTGTGCCGAACGGGAAGTTGATCGCTTCGAAGAAAATGTTATTCAATAAAAGGAAGGCGATTGCAACTAATTGGGTCGCTGTTTTGATCTTTCCTAATTGATTTGCTGCTACAACTTCGCCACCACCAGCAAGTACAAGTCGTAATCCGGTAACGGCAAACTCTCTGCTAATGATGATGATGACAATCCATGAAGCGGCGGATCCAAGTTCCACGAGGATGATCAGCGCTGCGGACACAAGAAGTTTATCGGCGAGTGGATCTAAAAATTTCCCCATGTTCGTGACAAGATTATGTTTTCTAGCTAAATGTCCATCAAACCAGTCTGTCGCAGCAGCGATGATGAACAGCATCGCACCAATCAGTTGCTCAACGGATAGAATAGTGCCTCCGACTGCAAATGATCCAAACCCAAAATCGACTAACATGAAAACGATGAATATCGGGATGAGCAATATGCGTGATACTGTAATTTTGTTTGGTAAATTCAATTGTCTCACTTATCCTTTCGGAATGAAAAAAGTCATCTTTATAGATGACTATTTTCATTTCTCGTATTCTATAATGATATTTTGAGTAATGGCGTCAGAAGCGTATTCCAACTTTTCACCATTGACAAAAATAGAAGTGTTTTGTGTTCTGCCCACTCGGATCCGAACGAATTCAACATCAGAAACATCCAATTCAATCGTTTCTCCGGCTTTCATAACACGTGCAAGCGGTGTTCGTTCAACTCGCTTCTCGTCTTGGACGCCTATCCACGAATCTCCAGATGTATCGATCTGAAGCGTGAACCCTTCTGCATCCGTCAGCGTATATGTGGAGTCTTCCCCTCTTGTGCTGACGTATGTGATCGACTGCTCCACAACTTCTTCCTCCGGCTCAGGATCCGGCTCTGTCGTTTCTTCGTCAGTTCCGTCGTCTACGGTTCCTTCGTTAACACTGCCTGCTGGCGGTTGTTTGCTATCCATCGTTATCTCTTGTTCCGGTTCAACATCTGTGAGCCCTGCATTATTAGATGCAGTTTTCTGCCATAGTACCCATACAACTACGATAATGACGACAATGAATAATGCCACAATAAATTTCGGTATCAATTCATTTAGACGGCTGTTGCCTTTGAGACCTCGTGTTCTCTTCATTTGAGGAGTGATTTGTGAAGCCTCTTCTTCAAAATTTTCATGAATTGCAGATTCTTTATATAACGACAGCATTTCATCGGAATCCAAACCGACAGCTTCCGAATATTGTTTAATGAACGCTCGTACATAAAATGCGCCGGGCATCATGCTGTAATCTTCATTTTCAATACCGGAAAGGTACCGTTTTTGAATTTTTGTTATCGATTGCAAATCATCCAGTGAATATCCCTTAGCTGTTCTCGCCTCTTTAAGACGTTCACCTAATCCGGTCAATTTTAACACCTGCCTGTTTAAAAGTTAAACGTACCAAATCCACCCATTGGACCTACATCGGACATCATATGGTTTTTCTCCATCATTTCATATGTAATTTCTTGGTCAGGATCTGTCCGTAATTCAATAATATAATCGAAATCTTCCATGTCGTATTCAGAATGCTGAACGAACATGTCCGGGTGCTCGACTACTTTGATGGAAGGCATGCTCATCATTTCACGCACGAGTTGCATATGTCTTTCATCTCCGGATTTTCTCGTGACGATACCGTCGAGAATGAATATATTATCTTTCGAGAATTCATCACCCGCCAGAGTGTTTCGTACGGTCTGCTTGATCATCGTGGAAGAAAGGAAAATCCATTTTTTATTTGCACAAACACTTGCAGCGACGACTGATTCAGTTTTACCGACCCTAGGCATTCCCCGAATTCCAATCAGTTTGTGGCCATCCTGTTTAAACAGCTCCGCCATGAAATCAACGAGGACGCCCAGTTCGCTACGAATGAATCTGAATGTCTTCCGATCGTCGATATCCTGCTTGATATAGCGCCCATGTCTGACCGCCAAAATGTCACGCAGTTTCGGTTCACGGATTTTTTTTACTTGAATGGTTTCCATCGTGGATGCAATCAATTCAAAACGCTTGATCTGATCGTCATTCTCCGTCCGGACGAGCATACCGCGGTGTCCACCATCGACACCATTGATCGTCACGATGTTGACGCGCAACATCCCCAATAAGGAAGCAATGTCTCCTAGCAAACCCGGCCGATTCACCTGTATCTCATATTCGACATACCATTCACCCATTCGACCCACCCTTTCGACATATTTTTGAGCTTCAATGAAAAGCAAGCCATCCGAGCACATTTTTAAACGCTTCAATTTGTAGGACGCACGAGACACAACTTAGTTCTATAATAGCGGATTCGACAGTCGATGAAAAGGAAAAAAGAAAAAGGGGAAAAAATGTATCCCCTTTTTTATTTGGACAAACGATTAAATATACCATCCACCGTTCAATTTCAAGATTTCACCTGTCATATAATCCGCCTTCCCACTAATTAGAAAACTTGTGAGATCCGCTACCTGCTCAGGCTGACCAGTTGACTGCAAAGGAATTTGGTCGATGACGAGCTGTTTATCTTCTTCGGACAGTTCTTCATTCATTTCCGTTTCAATCCATCCTGGTGCAATAGCGTTTACCCGTGTGCCAGTATAAGCCGCCTCTTTCGCATAAGCTTTGACGAATGCATGCTGTGCCCCTTTTACAGCAGAATACATAACTTCACCCGCAGCACCGGTATGTCCCCAAATGGAACCGATAAAAACGACATACGACACTGGATAGCTCCGCAGTTGAGGAGATACGAGACTAATGAACATTGCAGGGTTTTGCATATGTACACGCCATAGCGCCTCCATGTCGCTAATTGTCGTATCGGTCAATAGTTTCAGCATCGATTGACCGAGCGCGACGACAACTGCTTGGACATGACCTACTTGGCCCGCAAGCTTCCGTGCACCGTCTTGTTGTGTAAAATCTGACTGGACGACGTGGAAGTCCCCGTTAGGGTAGTTCTTCATCAATTCCTTCCTCAGCTCTAAAGCACCTTCCGCGTTTCGATTGTAATGTAGATACAACGACCATCCATCGGCGGCGAGTTTACGGCTAACTGCTTCCCCGATGCCGCCGGATGAACCGAGGATTACTGCATGACGCTTCATTGTCAGCCTTCTTTTGAGCCGGGGACAATCGTCATGACAGTATGGCTATCTACGTTGGAAATCGTCGAGAACGCATCTTGCAAATGCTCGATTTGAATGTTCTCGAGCGTCGGAACAACATCGAATAAATTCATTTCGTTGAAATTATATTGTGTAAATTGATTAGAAATAAATTCGATGGAGTTCAAAGAACGCATGAATTGACCGATTCTCCGTTTTTTTGCTCGATTGAGATCTTCTTCGGAAATCGACCAATTATCCACTTGCGATTTCAATGTATTCCGGACTGCAGCTTCGAGCTCGGAAGGATGTTCAGTATCTGATTCAACCATCGCGAAGCCGTATCCTTTCTCAAAAATGAAATCGTAATGGTATGTCTCATCGATCAAATGATCACTATATGCTTTCGTGTAAAATTCAGAGGTTTTGCCGAACAAGATATCGAGGACAAGATTGACAGCCAAATCTTGACGGAGCATTTCGCTGCCTTCCATGATTGTTCGGCTGCACTTCATGCCGTAATTGAATTTCGGACGTAATACATCCATTTCAAGCACAGTTTTCTTTTTATTCGCTTCTAACGGCTCTTCGGGATATTTCCGCTTGATTTCAATTGGCTCCGAAAACTCCTTGCTGTTCTGGTCTTCACGAATAAAGTTCATCATCTCTTCGGGATCAACTGCACCAATGACAAATACCGCCATATTCGACGGGTGGTAAAAAGTTTCATAACATTCGTAAAGATGCTCAGCGGTAATCTCTTGGATCGTTTCAATTGTTCCCGCGATATCGATATTAACCGGATACTCTTTGTATAGGCTTTGGATTGTCCCGAAATAATTTTGCCAGTCCGGATTATCATCGTACATCGTAATTTCCTGCGCGATGATCCCCTTCTCCTTTTCAACCTTTTCTTCAGTGAAATAAGGTTCTTGCACGAAATCCAATAACACTTTCGTGCTTTCATACAAATTATCCGTCGTGGAGAATAAGTATGAGGTGCGTGTGAATGAAGTGAATGCATTCGCAGATGCCCCAAGAACACCAAACTTCTGGAAAACGTCCCCTTCTTTCTTGTCAAACATTTTATGTTCCAAGAAATGTGCAATCCCATCTGGAACCGTCACGAATTCTTCTTTGCCCCTCGGAATGAATGTCCTGTCAATCGAACCATATTTCGTCGTAAACGTCACATACGTTTTCGAAAATCCTCGTTTTGGCAAAATATAGACGTTCAAACCATTGTCGAGCCTTTCATGGAATAAAGTTTCCTGTAAGTTTTCAAATGTAAGTTTCTCCATAATTACGCCTCTCTTCCCGATAACAAATAGATGAGTTCCAAGTGGATTTGAGAAGCCATCTCTGTCACATCTTCAATTGTGACCGAATTCCATCCCTCAATCCATTTGTCGGCTGTGAAATCTTCATCCAATTGTTTGTATTGGTCATATACTTCAATTTGGCCTCTTGCAGAATCGAATGCGCTCCGGATGCTGTTCGTCAATAAGGCAACAGTCTGACTTAGCTCCTTGTCCGTGACATTTCCGTTCTGCATGGCGTCAATCTGTTCACCAATCAATTTGACGGCTTTTTCCTCAAGGTCGGCATCGATGCCAGCCATGACATAAACGATGCCGTAGTAAGCGGCATAAGCGCTGTTCACAGTGTACGCCATACTTTCTTTTTCACGGACATTCATAAATAATTTACTATGAGCGAATCCCCCTAAAACACCATTCGTAACTTGCATTTTAGGATAGTCTGGATGAAAGAAGGAAATGGGTGTACTATATCCAACTTGTAGTTTCCCTTGCTTCATATCCTGCCTCTCAAAGATCTGGCGGACTTCTTTCACTTCGTTGTCTTGCTGTTCATATTGTTTCCTCGTAGCTTCCCTAGCAGTAAAATTAAACATCGTTTTTATTTTTTCAGTTAGCTCATCTTCCTGGATATCTCCGACGACGTAAATATCGATTTCGTCCTTATCCAACATTCTCTTGTATGTATCTAGGAGAGAAGCAGTCGTAATGGATTCAACATTTTCTTCTGTACCGCTTGCCGACATGGAGGCAGGGTCATTTGGTCGCATTAGTTCAAGCATCCGTTTATGTGCATATCTTCCTTTATCGTCATAAATGGAACGAATCCGTTCAATGACTGTACGTTTTTCCCGACCGACGATTGATTCGTCAAAAGTTCCATCTTTTAAATTTGGATTGAAGATGACGGAACGGACTAATTTTAAAGCTTCATCGAATACCCCGGACGTAGAAAGGTATTCATCGTTTACACATTCCATATTTAACGTAATGATATGTGAACTACCACGTTTTGTTGCATCCATGTAGAATACGGTGCCATACAATTCGTCCAATGCTCTTCGCAGATCACTTTGTTTTGGGTAGTCGGCGTTCGAATCCTGAAGAACGTTTGACAATACCGCGCGCGATGCAGCCTGTTTTTCATCCAATTCTGTCAACCATTTAATAGACATTGTAATCGTTTTAAATTGCTCGGTCCTGCGAATGTATAAATTGACTCCCTTTTGAAGCTCGACCTTTTTAAACATACGGACACCTCGTTTTTTTCTTTATTATACGAATACCTCCATACAATATACATTTCATCGCATATGCATGGCAAAATAAACGTCTTTCCAGTTTACCTTTTAGAGAATCAGATAATACCAAAACCGCCTGGTCCCAACAATTGGGAATCCAGGCGGTCTTACTCGATTATCTACTACCTTTAATGTAAGGAACACCGCTCGCTTTCGGAGCGTTCGCCTTCCCAATGAAACCAGCTAGAGCAAGAATTGTTAACACATACGGAAGGATGTGGAAGTAGACAGACGGGATTTTTTGGATGAAGTCGATGTCGATTGACCCCGCACTAATTGCAAGTGCTTGTGCAAATCCGAAAAATAGGGCGGCTCCCATTGCACCAATTGGATGCCATTTCCCGAAAATCATTGCAGCCAATGCCATAAATCCTTGACCATTGATCGTTGCATGACCGAAATCGCCTGTCATTGTTTGTGAATAGATTGCTCCGCCAATTCCAGCAAGACCTCCGGAAAGGATGACGGCTGTATAACGGATTTTCGCCACATTGATTCCCATTGTGTCAGCTGCCATCGGATGCTCACCTACTGAACGAAGGCGAAGACCAAAAGGCGTCTTATAAATGACGAACCATGCAATGACCGCAATTAGGATTGCCATAACAGAGGTTCCATAAACTGATTTGAACAACATCGGTCCGATAAAAGGGATGTCCTGCAAAATCGGAATATTGACACGCGGGATTTTATGTTGGATGAAATCCGTTTGCCCTTTCCCGAATATCATTTTTACAGAGAACAAGGCAATCGCAATACCGAGCATATTGATCGCTACCCCGGAAACAACTTGGTCCGCACGGAAAGAGACAGATGCTACAGCATGCATAATTGAAAAGATTGCAGAAACGAGCATCGCTACTAGTAATGCAATCCATGGCGTCCAGCCACCGAATACGTCTGCATATGCCAAGTTAAAGACAATTCCTATAAAGGCACCCATGACCATAAGTCCTTCAAGTCCAATATTAACTACGCCGGAGCGTTCAGAGAACACGCCACCGATAGCAGTGAGAATGAGAGGAGCGGCATAAGCAATTGAAGTTGGTACCATAAAATAAAGCACTTCTAAAAAGCTCATGTCATTTCGCCTCCTTTTTCTTATTCAATCGTTGCAGTCCTACCCGGATGATATATCCGCACGCAACAAAGAAGATAATGAGTGCAATGACGATTGAAACGATTTCTAGTGGAATATTAGCGGCATTCGGCATATTATTCGCTCCGTATTTCAGAGAGCCGAATAATGAAGCTCCGAAAATGACACCGAGTGGAGAGTTCGCCCCAAGCAATGCAACGGCAATTCCGTCAAATCCGATTCCAGTAAATCCTGCTTGGTTCGTCATGCTTCCGAAAGTACCAAGTCCTTCCATCGCTCCTCCGAGACCTGCAAAAGCACCCGAGATGACCATCGATAGAATAATATTTTTATTTACGTTCATACCGGCATATTGGGATGCATTCTCATTGAATCCAACCGACTTCAATTCGAAACCTGTTTTCGTCTTTTCGAGAATGAACCACATGACAACAGCCATAATAAGCGCCACAAAAATACCGTAATGGAGTGTGGAGTAATCAGTCAAATTCGATAGGAAGTCCGAGCGTAAAGATGCAGTCGGCTGTATCCTATCCGTTTTATAGCTCCCACCAGATACTGTTTTAATCAATGCATTTACGACGTGGAGAGCAATATAGTTCATCATAATCGTGACAATAACTTCGTGGACACGTAGCGCCGCTTTCAAAATGCCTGGCACTAATCCCCATAGTGCTCCTGCCACTGCTGCGGCTAGCAAAGAGAAAGGCAAATGAATGTACATCGGCAATTCAAACGTTGATCCCACATAAACGGCAGCAAACCATCCGACCATGAGTTGGCCCTCAACACCGATATTGAAAAGTCCTGTTCGGAAAGCAAAAGCTACTGCCAGACCTGCAAGGATATAGGGACTAATTTGTCGAATCGTTTCACCGATTGCATAGCTATCTCCGAATATACCATTCCATAATGCAATATAACCAGCCACTGGGTCATAGCCACTGAAGAGCATAACGGCAGCACCGACGAGTAAACCGAGGATGATCGAAATGGCTGGCACTAAAATGTTGATAACTCTATTAGACATCTCGATCCGCACCTTCTTTCATTGCATGTTGCTCCTTCTCTTCCTTTGAATGACCGGCCATTAAAAGACCGAGTTCCTGTTCGTTTGTTTCCGATGGGATGACCGTATCGACGATCTGGCCATCGTGAATAACTGCAATCCGGTCGGAAACATTCATGACTTCATCAAGTTCAAAGGAGATGAGAAATACGGCCTTCCCTTTGTCCCGTTGCTCAATGAGCCTTTTATGAATGAATTCGATTGCTCCGACATCGAGTCCCCTTGTCGGCAATGCCGCGATGAGCAGGTCGGGATCCCGAGAAACCTCACGTCCAATAATGAGTTTTTGCTGGTTTCCTCCGGATAAGGCACGGGCTAACTCGTGCTCTCCTTGCGTCCGGACATCAAATTCTTCTATAATTTGATTCGCTTTTTCAGTGATGGCATCATAATTCATAATTCCGTTTTTGGAATATGGCAATTGATAATACTCTTGTAAGGCAGCGTTATAACCAACAGAGAAGTCAAGGACAAGTCCGTGTTTGTGACGGTCTTGCGGAATGTGACCCATGCCTGCTTCCGTAATTTTTCTTGGTTTCAAACCTGTCACGTCTTTTGAATTAATCGTGATTTTGCCGCTCTTCACTTTCCGTAAGCCTGTAATCGCTTCTATCAATTCGGATTGCCCGTTTCCGTCAATTCCCGCAAGGCCGACAATCTCGCCTTTGCGAACAGATAGATTCAACCCTCTTACTTTTTCAATCCCCCGATAATCCAAGACAACAAGATTCTCAATCTTCAACACTTCTTCTTGAGGATGGGAAGGACCTTTTTCCGTCTTGAATGTAACCTGTCTTCCAACCATCAACGTTGCAAGTTCTTCAGGGTTTGTTTCGGAAGTCACGACCGTACCGATTCCTTGCCCCTTCCGGATGACGGTGACTCGATCGGAAACATCCATGATCTCTTGTAGCTTATGAGTGATGAGAATGATCGATTTGCCTTCCGTAATAAGCTTTTTCATGATTCCAATCAATTCTTGTATTTCCTGAGGTGTCAAGGAAGCTGTCGGCTCGTCGAAAATCAGTATATTTGCTCCACGATAGAGTGATTTTAGGATTTCAACACGTTGTTGCATGCCAACTGAAATGTCTTCGATTTTCGCATAAGGGTCGACATTTAATCCGTAAAGTTTTGATAGTTCGGCCACTTTCTTTGCCGCATCTTTACTGTTGACGACACCCATCTTCTTCGGCTCACTGCCTAAAATAATATTTTCGGTAACAGTTAAGTTTTCGACGAGCATGAAATGTTGGTGAACCATTCCTATTCCGAGATCGTTTGCAACATTTGGACTTGTCACATTGACCTTTTTCCCGTTTACGCGGATTTCGCCTTCTTCAGGCTGGTAAAGTCCGAACAGCACATTCATCAATGTTGATTTGCCGGCACCATTTTCACCAAGCAATGCATGGATTTCTCCTTTTTTCAATTGCAAAGTGATATTGTCATTCGCACGGAAATTACCGAATTGCTTCGTAATGTTCAACATCTCAATGACATATTCCAATGGATTCACTTCCTTGTATAATAGTTTCTCTTTATATTGGAAAATAAAATGAATACAATAAAAGATTTTTAATTAAAAACCTTTTAGTCTATCCTTTTATTCCCAGATTCATTATCTACATAACAAAGGCCGGACTAAACCGGCCCTCGTTTTAATAATTATTATTCAGCGAATTCTGGTACTTCGATTTCACCGTTTGCAATCTTTTGTTTAAACTCTTCTATTTGATCCAATACGTCTTGAGGAATCGCACCACGAGAATCTGCTAATCCGACACCATCGTCTTCAATTCCATAAACTTTCGTTTCACCGCCAGGAAATTTACCTTCCATAGCAAGTCCTGCAATATCTTGAACCGCTACATCCACACGTTTAAGCATTGATGTCAATGTGATGTTATCATCGCCGACTTGACCTTCATCGTACTGATCGGAGTCAACACCGATAACCCATACGTTCGCATCTTTATCTGCTTGTTTACGTTCTTTCGCTTCAGCAAATACCCCGTTACCTGTTCCGCCTGCTGCGTGGAAAATGATGTCAATGCCTGAAGAATACATACGTCCAGCTTCCGCTTTACCGAGCTCAGCTTTGTCAAATGCTCCAGTATACTTAACATCTACTTTGATGTCTGGATTTACTGCTGCAACACCTGCTACAAATCCAGCTTCAAAACGTTCGATAACCGGAATTTCCATACCGCCGACAAAACCGATTTTATCAGTTTTTGTCATTAAGGCCGCTGCTACTCCAGCTAGGAACGCACCTTCCTGCTCTTTGAACATGACGCTAGCAACGTTTGGCTGATCGACTTCTCCATCGATGATCGCATAGTTTGTATCTGGTTGCTGTTCAGCGATTGTATTGATCGCTTCTTCCATCAAGAAACCGACTCCGAAAACTAAGTCAAAATTACGACGAGTAAGCGCATTCAGATTGGAAGTATAGTCCGCTTCCCCTTTTGATTGAAGGTATGCGTAACCGCCGTCCCCTTCACTCAATCCATTGTCTTTACCAAATTGTTGGATTCCTTCCCAAGCAGATTGGTTGAATGATTTGTCGTCAACACCGCCGACATCCGTAACCATCGCTAGAGAAAAATCTGATTCGTTTCCACCTGTAGAAGATGAATTGTCTTTTTCTGTGTCTTTGTCCGTGCCGCATGCGCCAAGTAGCGTGCCTGCTGCGAGTACCAATGATAATGCAAGTCCGTATTTACGTTTGCTCATTGATTTTGGACCTCCCTTGTTTTATTTTTGGTATTCAATATGACGTAAGAACGTCTTTAATGCACATTTGAAAAGCCGTTTATTGGCAGTCCAAAAGACAGGCGGTCATTGCAAATGCATTTTCTGCCCGTCAAATGGAAGATTGCTAGCCTGTTGCTTTTTAAAATATGCCTTATACCCTTTTTCGGACTACATGGAAGCTGAATTTATCAGCCCTGAAATAGTTTTTGGAGTAAAGGACCATTTCGCCTTCCTCACTATAATGATGCTGCAGCAATACGAGAAGTGGAATGTCGACTCCGCATCTTAATATCGATGACGCTTCATCGTCGTACCCGACAGGTTCAATATTCGCCACCGCCTGTACAATTCTGATCTCCTCAGATTTTTCAATCAAGTCAAAGATAGAGTCGTTCAACAGGACGTCCGAACCTGCTTCAAGATTTTTGGAGAGTACTTGGTCAACACAGTAAACGACGGGTTCCCCGTCTGCTGTCCTCACTCTTTTAATTGTTACGAGACTATCATCCGGCTCACAATCAAATTTCTCTATCATCTCATCATTTGGAAGGTTCTCCTGTACATCCATGAATATGGTTCCAGGAACCATTCCTGCATCTCGTATCATGGACGAAATACTCGATAGCTGTTCAATGCCAGAAGAAAATAATGGTCGTGGATTTACGAAAGTGCCGACGCCGTGTTTACGGACAATAATTTTTTCCTCTTCAAGGACTCGTAAAGCTTCCCGAAGCGTTGCCCTACTGACACCAAGAGTTCTAGCAAGCTCAAACTCTGATGGGAATCTTTCATTTTCCTTAAAGATTCCAGCGTCGATATCTTCTTTCAATCGCTCGATCACTTGCACGTATAAATGCCTTTGATCTGTTTTCACAACCATTTTAATCCCCCATCTCGATGATGTTAGACCTCTGATGTGTTACCCTATTTGTTAATCATCCATACTATATCATTTTCATACTACAAAATAAACATCTGTTTTTCAAAAAACAATGAAACCTTGAAAAATCCATAAAAAATGTACTTCTTTTGTCACGCTTTTCATGAATGATAATCGACCTCAGTAGCTGATATCAGGACTTGTCTCGGTTTACTGCCCTCCGGAGGTCCTACGACCCCTCTCATTTCCATTTGGTCTACAATCCTGGCAGCTCTTGAATAACCTATACGAAAACGTCTTTGCAGCATAGATACGGATGCAGTCTGCATTTCTAAAACGAGTTGGACCGCCTCATCGTACAACTCATCTGTCTCTTCATGCGGCTGAATTTCTTCGACTTCCGTCGGAATCATCTCTTCCTGATATTGGGCTTTTTGTTGCTGGATGACGAAATCTACGACAGCTTCAACTTCCTGATCGGAAACGAATGCCCCTTGGACTCTCACCGGCTTGGACGCGCCTGCAGGCAGAAATAGCATATCCCCACGTCCTAATAGCTTTTCAGCTCCGGCTCCGTCTAATATTGTCCTCGAATCAACTGCGGAAGAAACGGCAAAAGCGATCCTCGACGGGATATTTGCTTTAATAATTCCTGTAATGACGTCCACGCTCGGCCGCTGCGTTGCGATAATCAAATGGATTCCAGCTGCACGGGCCATTTGAGCAAGCCGTGTAATAGAGTCTTCTACATCGCTTGAAGCAACCATCATTAAGTCTGCAAGTTCGTCCACAATTACAACGATATACGGCATTCGTGGATGCTTTTCATCATTCTCTTCATTCCACTGTTCAATATGATCATTATATCCTTCAATATTGCGTGTTCCTGTATGGGAAAACAGTTCGTATCTTCTTTCCATCTCGGAAACAACTTTTTTCAATGCTTGAGACGCTTTTCGTGGATCCGTCACGACAGGTGCCAATAGATGCGGAACGCCATTGTAGACATTCAACTCGACCATTTTCGGATCGATCATCATCATCTTCACTTCATGCGGCTTTGCGCGCATTAATATACTGATAATGATCCCATTGATACATACACTTTTTCCGCTTCCCGTCGACCCAGCAACGAGAACATGCGGCATCTTATTCAATTCAGCCATCATCGCTTGTCCAGTCACATCTCTACCGAGAACGATACTAAGCTTCGAATCGGGACGGTTGTTTTCCTTCGATTCGATCACTTCCCGCAAACTGACAATTGCAACTGCATTGTTTGGCACTTCAATACCGACAGCAGATTTACCCGGAATAGGGGCTTCGATTCTAATATCACTCGCTGCAAGGGCAAGGGCAATATCATCGGCTAAGCTGACGATTCTACTCACTTTGACTCCAGTATCAGGCAGTACTTCATATTTTGTGACGGCTGGTCCTAAGTGGACTTGAGTGACTTTTGCTTTAACACCAAAGCTTAAAAAAGTCCTTTCAAGTTTTTGGGCGTTCGCATGGATAGACTCATATTCCGCAGACTGATCATTCGATGGCGTTTGTCGAAGTAATGATGGAGGCGGCAAAATGTATGATACATTTTCCTCTTCGCCCGATACACCCGAATAAGTGGGCACTTCCTCGACTTCCGGATTCTCTGTTTGATCATTCTCTACTGCTTTCTCAACGACAGCCGCTTGCTCATCAATAGAAGATTTCGGCTCGATACGGTCATTAAATGCTGAAATAATCGGCTTGGAGATAATCTCTTCTTGCTCATCGATTGCAGAAGCAGTCGAGTAATCCGACTTGTCCTCCTCGACCATTGTCTTTTTGGATCGAGTCGTTCTAGGCAGATTCGATTGACCACTTTTTCTAGACGTGTTTTTTTCTTTCCGTTCCAATTTAGTTTTAATTGACGATAGCAGTTTCGGATAATGTTCTGCAATATACGGGACGAGCGCTTTTCCGGTCAGTAAAATAATGCCAATCAATAACAGGAGGACGCCAGCTACTGTCGCTCCCGCAGAATCGAATAACGAATGGAAGACGGCAAAAAGCATAGCCCCCGCCATTCCACCACCGAGGGCGCCGCTTCGGGATGTGATCCCTTCATTCGTGATCAGAACTTTCCACGTTTCTTTAAAAGCTGAATTGGACATGAGCACTTTACTCTCATACAATTCCTTGAACAAGTGAATATGGCTGAATAAAAGTAGGCTTGCAAGTATAAATAAGCTGCCGCCTACGATACGGTTATTCCATCCTACCGTTGTTCGTTTGACCATGAATAGCAGCGCTTGGACGATTAATAATAAAGGAACAGCCCCATGCCAATTTCCAAATAATAGCCTTGCAAAAGATGATAACCCTCTTCCAACCATCCCGAACTCAAAAATGATAATGATAGCGAAGCCGATCATCGTCAAACCGCCCACTTCGTAAATGAGCGGATGGAGGCCATCACTTTTCTTTTTCGATGAAGCAGCCGTTTTCTTTTTCTTTTTCTTCGCTTTTTTAGACATGTCACTTCTCCTTTGTAAAAAAGGATTTCCCGCCGTCAGGTCGGCATGGAAATCCTTTTGCAAGTTCTTTTGTTGTGTCGAATTTAGTACTCCATAATAATCGGGATGATCATCGGTCTTCTCTTCGTTTGCTGGAATAAAAATGAGCTTAATGTATCGCGGATCTCTTGCTTTATGTTTGTCCATTCGAACGTATCTTTATTCACATACTTTTCCACGATTTTCCGAACGAGGTTTCTCGACTCATCGAGCAATTCCTCCGACTCTCTTACATATACGAATCCACGTGAAACGATTTCAGGGCCAGCAGCGATTTTTTTCTGTTTGCGGCTTAATGTAATGACGACTGTAAAAATGCCATCTTGCGACAATAGTTTCCTGTCTCGCAACACAATATTGCCGACATCTCCGACACCGATTCCGTCAATCAGGATATTGCCTGCTTGCACGCGTCCGCTCATCCTCATTTTATCATTTTTATATTCGACAATGTCGCCTTTATCCGCAATGAAAATTTGTGATTTTTGCAATCCGACTTGCTGCGCGAGTTTTGAATGGGCAATGAGCATTTTATATTCCCCTTGGATGGGAATAAAATATTTCGGTTGCATTAAATTCAACATCAGCTTCAAGTCTTCTTGGCTTCCATGACCGGATACGTGAACATTTTTCGAAGCGGTGATAACGTTTGCACCGGCTTTTGCTAATTCATTCGCCATTTGGTACATGGACACTTCCATGCTCGGGGATGGCGTGAATGTAATAAGGACTGTATCCGTCTCTTTGATTTTTATGTCCTTATGGAATTTACGGACGATTTTTTCAAGTGCCTCAAGCGGCTCGCCTTGATTACCCGTAACGATAATGACGATTTGGTCATCAGAATACTTCCCGATGTCTTTTACGGAGATAACGGTATCTTCGTCAATTTGCAAATAACCCAACCTCTTGCCAACTTCAAAATAACTTTCGAGGCTCTTTCCAACGACCGCAACTTTTTTGCCCGTTTCAAGTGCTATATCAAAAACTTGCTGAATTCGGATGAAATTGGAAGCATACAAGGCTACAAGAATGCGCCCTTCCACGCTATGGAAAGTATTGGACAGACGGTCTTCTATGACAGATTCGGAAGTTGTATAGCCTGGGCGTTCCGCTTCATTTGAATCTGACATCAAGATGAAAACGCCTTCTTCCCCTAACGCGGCCATCTTAGCGATATCTGGTCGATATTTTCCTTTTGCTGATTGGTCGAATTTGAATTCTCCGGTATGGACAATCGCTCCTTCGCTCGTATGGAAGACGATGCCGAGGGAGTCAGGGATGCTGTGCGTCGTATGGAAGAATGTCACATACGTCTGTTTGAAGTTCATTCGGCTCTTATTCGTCACTTCAAAGAATTTCACGCCTGCAGGTGCCGGCATTTCTTTCAGATGCTCCTTAGCGAGAGCAAGTGTCAGTTTTGAACCGTATACGGGAGCCTGCACTTTTTGCAGCAGATAAGCGATGGATCCGATTGCATCTTCATGCCCATGCGTTAAGAAGATCCCTTTCACTCGCTCTTTATTCTCTTCGATGTATGTGAGGTCTGGAATGACGATGTCAATTCCGAGCATTTCACCTTCAGGGAACATAAGACCCGCATCTACGATGAAAAGTTCATCGTCGATTTCAATTACGTACATCGCCTTACCGATTTCCCCGACCCCTCCTAGCGGAATTACTTTTATTACTTCATTTTTTGTTTTTGCCACATTGTTTCCTCCTATACTTTGTTTGAAAAAGACCGTTGTTAAAACTTGAACCGTCTATGTATGCTTTTTATACTTGCTTATGTTAATCCCAACTGTCCATTTTCAAATGATTATGTTGTTGTTGTTTGTTGAATCAATTACGCCTCGGCGTAATTGCGTTCGGATTTTTATCGAGCTAGCTCGATAAATCCCCCTAAAAATCCGTAACATCCGCCGGAGGCTTCAACTTAATCCGGCAGGTATTGAATCCCAACTGTATGTTGATACTTCTACATTTATCCCGGGACTTATGGAAAGAGGTGAATTTTGCTGGATAAAGTTGAATACCCGTCCACAACGACTAAAGTTCATTATACGTGAGAATACCCTAACTACACAAACAAAAAAAGCCGGTTGTTGCTTCCGGCTTTCTTTTATCGAAAAACGTGCTCATTTTTCTTGAATTCATTCCATACGTCGTCGAAGGAGGCGGAGCCTTCTCCGTAACTCGTTAAAGGCATCCTGACGCCTCCTGTCTCGATTCCCATCTTGTTAAGGGCGTACTTAACCGGAACAGGATTCGGAGCAGAAAAAACAGCGTGGAATAAAGGAAGCAACGTTCTATGCATCTTCGCAGCGCTCAGCGTATCCCCAGAGTTGAAGGCTTTAATCATTTGCTGCATTTCAGTGCCTACTATATGGGAGGCGACTGAAATGACGCCGTCTCCACCAATTGCTAAGAGTGGCAATGTTAACGCATCATCTCCACTATACACTTTGAAGCTATTGTCCGTTCCTGAGATGATGGCCGACATTTGATCGAGGCTTCCGCTCGCTTCTTTGACACCTCGAATGTTTTTAATTTTTGATAATTCGATGACGGTTGCCGCTTCCATATTGACCGCGGCTCTTCCTGGAATGTTATAGAGTAGTATCGGAAGGGCTGTAGCACTTGCAATATGGGTGAAATGCGTAATAATCCCTTTTTGGTCTGGTTTATTGTAGTAAGGGGTCACTAGCATGATCCCGTCAGCACCTAGCTCTTCCGCCTGCTTTGTCAGTTTGACTGTTTCCGCCGTATTAAAGGTTCCTGTACCTGCGATGACTGGAATCCTCTTTCTGACGATTTCAATCGCGTACCTGAATAAGTCGAATTTTTCTTGATGATTTAACGTTGGGGATTCCCCTGTAGTTCCACAGACGATTAAGGAATCCGTCCCTGTCGAAATCAAATGCTCAATCAGTTGCTCCGTCAAGTCAAAATCGATGTCTCCAGTATGCGAAAAAGGAGTGACCATCGCTGTACCAATTCGTCCAAGTTCCAATCTGACCATTCCTTTTCAGCTTTGATGTTGAAGCGATTGCTTCGGTTTTCATAGCTTATCGACACGGAACAATCGTTTCAATAACTTTATTTAATTAATTCCTCTGCAATTTGGACTGAGTTCAGCGCTGCTCCTTTCAGCAAGTTATCTGACACAATCCACATATGGAAGCCAGCCGGATCTTTCGGATCTTTCCGAATGCGGCCAACAAAAACTTCATCTTTTCCTTCCGCGAATAGCGGCATCGGATATAATTGTTCTGACGGATCATCCAAGACGACAACACCTGGCGCACTAGCCAATGCAGCTCGGACTTGGGCAACAGTTGCTGTTTCATCATCTGTTTCGATGTACACTGATTCTGAGTGACCTGTCACGACAGGAAGACGAACACAAGTGGCTGTAACGGCCATTTGCTGATCCCCGAATATCTTCTTCGTTTCGTTCATCATTTTCAGTTCTTCCAAAGTGTACCCCGATTCATCGAAAACATCGATTTGAGGGATTGCGTTAAAAGCGATCGGATAATGACGTTCCGCAGAAGCACTTGGAAGCAATTCAGCTTTAATATGAGCACGCTCTGCGAATTGTTTACTTTGTTGTTCAAGTTCGTCAATCGCTTCTGCGCCTGCACCGGATACTGCTTGATATGTCGAAACAATGATCCGTTTAATGCCGAACTTTTCCTTGATTGGTTGAAGCGCAGCAACCATTTGGATTGTTGAACAGTTCGGGTTCGCAATAATTCCAGAATGCTCCTGTAATGCGTTCGGATTGACTTCAGGAACTACAAGGGGAGTGCCTTCATCCATCCTAAATGCGCTTGTATTGTCAATCACAACTGCACCGCGTTTTACCGCTTCATGCGCAAACTTTTGAGAGATTGAACCTCCTGCGCTAAAGAATGCGATGTCGACTCCCTCAAAAGATTCGGGAACCGTTTCTTCGACAATATATGTTTGACCGCCAGCAGTAATTTCAACTCCCGCGGATCTTTTCGAAGCTAGCAACTTAATGGATTTTGCAGGAAAATTACGTTCCACAAGTTTTGCAAGTATTTGCGTACCTACAGCTCCGGTTGCTCCAACAATTGCTACATTCAAATTTTCATTTTTCATCTCTATCTCCCTTTCAACATTTCTAAGGACTTTTGGATAAATATACAGCCGAACGTCTATTCATACAATGGTGTGAAAATGAATTTTCCCATAAGAATAAACTTCAACCTATGTCCTATAAGAGTTCATTGGAGGAATTATATCATACCTAGAGATATTGCGCTTTGTATTTTTGTTTTTATTTATGAATAATTAAGAGTGGTTGAAGTTGTCGGTATTCAAGGGCTGCCGCTGCGGCTGGCACCATCAATGTGAAATCGGAGATCATCGAGTTCGGTTTCTTGTAAGGATCATCCTGACCGAACGGGATGAAAAATACATTTTTCATGTTTAATAGCTTCATTATGTTCGGACCGTTTAATCCTAGCGCATCATTCGTTGAAATCCCAAGCAACACCGGTCTATTGTTCCGCAACGTTGCTTTTGCCGCCATTAACACTGGTGAATCTGTAGCAGCATTGGCGAATTTGCTAATTGAATTGCCGGTCATGGGAGCAATGATCATGCAATCAAGAGGATTGCTTGGACCGAATGGCTCAGCCTCTACGATTGTCGAAACGACTTTTTCACCTGTTGCTTCTTCAATTCTTCTGATCCATTCTTCGCCTGTACCGAACCGCGTCGCAGCTGTTAAGACCGAATGCGTAATGATGGGTACAACAGTTGCACCATTATCCCGCAAATCGCTAATGACGGGTAATATTTGGTCATACGTACAATGCGATGCCGTAATACCAAGGCCAATTCTTTTCCCTTGTAGCATCTTTTTCCCCTTTCATTTACTATTCATCCTCAGCAACGCTTTAAACAAAGCGTTAGCAGCATCTACCGGAAAATGTTTTCCCGGCAATCCGAGGTGTATTGTATAGTATTCATCAGGGGAATTGTCCCTTAGGCAACCTGGCGCTGATGCCAAATCATAAATGCGTAAAGTAGAGTTGTTTCCTACTTGGAGCCATTTTGCAGGAATCGTGTTGACGAGGATTCCTTTTAAGTCTACTGTATCGTTTGGCAATACCATTGTCTCATAACCAATTGATGCAGCTTCTCCTAGCTGATCAGCAGAACGTGCCAAAATGGTTACATATGCACCAAGGGATGACAGGACGGCGGCGGTCATTTTGCCTACTTTTCCAAAGCCTGCAATATAGAAATGTTCGCCTAAAATTCGACGTTTTGCTATGTCATAATATTCAATGAGGAATCCTTCTGCAGTTAATAACGCATTTTCCCAAACAAATTCAACTTCCTTCAAATACGGACGGACAGTAAAATCAGCTTGAATGAAAGGCGCCAACCAATCTGTCGTTGCAACGCCGGGATAAAGAACAGCTGATTGTTTAATTTTTTCAATTGGAATGGTGCCATCCATTTGCAAAATAGGAAAAACGATATAATCGGGGGCTATTTCATCAAGCATGCGCGCCAACTGGTCCGAATATGCGTTTCCATTATAACGAAACGCATCGAAACCGTGTTCCTTCATAATTCGACTGCATTCTGCCAATCTCTTGTCCGTTCCAATGAATAACCATTTGCCTTCAATTGTCGTCAATATCAAATTCCCCCAAGCTATGCGTTTTTCCAAAAAGAATCCGATGCTCCCCAATCAATACAATTTCACTCCACGGTATGAATTCCGTTGTCTCCTGCTCCCTATTGCGGAATGGAAACCGCCCAAATTTCTTTTTCACTTCAAAGCCGATGATCGCCCCTGTTTTTCGATTGAAAATCAAGTCTGTATCTGCAAGGAAACCATAGCGGATTCCTTCCTCCACTTGAATAAGCTCTTTTTGTGCCATTTCGGATAGCAGCATATCCATCCTCCTTCATCATGTCCTGACTTATCATATGATTTAAAGAAGGCAAAGCTGCATATTTCTAAAATCGGATTCTATTAACCGTTTTTTTCGGACCGATGAATGATATTGCACGTCGATGAGCAAACGTTTCTCGTGCAATTGCATTGACGTTTTCCAATTGCACTTTCTCGATTAACTCAACGACTTCGTCCAATGTTTTATGTTCAGAAAGGATTAACTCGTTCTTTCCGTTCCGATGCATTCTGGATTCCGAACTTTCCAAACCTAGCAAAAAGCTGCCTTTTAATTGTTCCTTCGCATTGTGCAATTCCATCTCTGTAACGCCCACTGAGACGATTTCATCGATAAGTTGATCCATCGTAGAGGCCATTTCCTCTAAATGTTCAGGTCCAGTACCGCCGTAAATGACGAAGGCTCCTGTTGTCAAATACGATGAGTAATAGGAAAAGACAGAATAGGCAAGGCCCTTTTCTTCACGGATCTTTTGGAACATGCGAGAAGACATCGTACCGCCAACAATGCTGTCTAATAGAATCAAGTCATGTAGCCTTTCATCCGTGAGTTTTAAGCCCGGATAGCCGATGCATATATGTGCCTGTTCAATATCTTTAGTTTTTGACGTCCTACCGCTATGGAAGACAGGTACCGGTCCTTCACTTGCATTCGTTGAGCGGCTCGGAGATTCGAACGAATTGAATAGATCTTCAATAAAGCCTATCAATGAATCATCATAATTTCCTGCAATTGAAATGATGACATTTTCAGGAGTGTAGTACTTTGATAAATACCGTTCAATCATTTCCTTATCAAATGATTCAATCGTTTTTTCAATTCCACCAATTGATCTTCCAATTGGCTGATTCGGATACATGACAGACCAAAGCCGTTCATCTACGTCATCATCAGGTGTGTCTTCAACGGAGGCAATTTCATCCAAAATGACAGATTTCTCTTTTCGTATATCCATCTCGTCAAAACGGGAATGGAACAACATATCCGCTAATATCGTCAATGCCTCTTCCGCATGATGATCTAGAACCGTTGCATAATAGCAAGTCATCTCTTTTGAAGTGTAAGCGTTCATATCGCCGCCCATCCGATCGAACTGTTCGGCAATCATTTTTGCGGTTCGAGTAGAGGTCCCTTTGAAAAGCATATGTTCAATGAAGTGGGACAGCCCCCATTCCTGTTCTGTTTCATGGACGGAACCTGCTTTCACGAAAAGACCAATTGCCAAGGAACGAACATATGGCATCTTTTCATGAATGATTCTGACGCCATTTTGGCATAGTTGTTTTTGTATCAATTCATATCCCCCCGCAGAATAAAGAAGAAAAAGCCACCATCTTCACACCATCGTAAAGTGGGGCTTTCCATTATAATATGCTAATCGCTTATTCGTTTTTCCCTTTTTCAGCTGCTTCTTTCTCTTCTTTCAAAACAGCTTTGCGGGAAAGGTTCACACGGCCTTGATTGTCGATTTCGATAACCTTTACGAAAAGTTCATCGCCCATCTTCAACACATCCTCAACAGCCTTCGTACGTTCTTCCTGAATTTCAGAAATATGAAGAAGTCCGTCTTTGCCAGGGAAGATTTCAAGAAACGCTCCGAATTTCTCAATCCGTTTCACTTTTCCTAAATAATATTCTCCGACTTTCGCTTCGCGGACGATATTTTCAATTATCGTTTTCGCTTTTTCATTCATTTCCGAATTAGGAGATGAAATATAGATTGTTCCATCTTGTTCTGTATCGATTTTCACATTAGTTTCTTCGATGATTTTATTGATCACTTTACCCCCAGGTCCAATAACATCACGGATCTTATCCGGATTGATTTTGATCATGATGATTTTCGGAGCATATTCCGAAAGTTCTTCACGAGGTGCGGAAATGGTCGCCATCATATGATTGAGAATATGCATCCGGCCAATTTTCGCTTGAGCTAAAGATTCTTCTAAAATTTGACGGGATAATCCTTCAATTTTAATGTCCATTTGGAGTGCTGTAATTCCTTTTTCTGTTCCAGCTACTTTGAAGTCCATATCTCCAAGATGGTCTTCCATCCCTTGAATATCAGATAGGACAGAATAGTTGTCCCCTTTTTTCACGAGTCCCATTGCAATTCCTGCGACAGGAGCTTTAATCGGAATTCCGGCATCCATCATAGCCATTGTAGACGCACAAATCGACGCTTGTGAGGATGAACCATTCGACTCCAGCACTTCCGCAACGAGACGGATTGTGTACGGGAAGTCTTTTTCATCTGGAATGATCGGTTCAAGTGCACGTTCACCAAGAGCACCGTGACCGATTTCACGACGGCCCGGTCCGCGAATAGGTCCTGTTTCCCCTACGCTGAAATTAGGGAAGTTGTAATGATGCATGAACCGCTTCGATTCTTCGAGTCCAAGGCCATCAATAATCTGCACTTCACCTAAAGCCCCTAATGTACATACGCTGAGCGCCTGAGTTTGTCCACGTGTGAATAAGCCAGAACCATGCGTCCGCTGTAAAATACCGACTTCCGTTGAGAGAGGACGGATTTCATCCAATCCACGGCCATCAGGGCGAACTTTCTCATCAGTGATGAGCCTGCGAACTTCCTCTTTCACAAGATGATCCAATATGCTCTTCACTTGTTTGAGCGTTTCCTCGTCCGCTTCTTCGGTAGTATATTGTTCCATCACATTGTCTTTAACAGCATTGATCGCTTCTTCGCGTGCATGCTTCTCTTCCGTTTGAATGGCGCTAATCAAATCGGATTCACATTTGTTTTTCACTTCTGAAAGCAGCTCTTCGTCAAGTTCGAATAATGTGACTTCCATTTTCTCCTTGCCGACTTCCGCAATAATTTTCTCCTGGAATTCGATCAGTTGGATAATCTGTTCATGGCCAAACATGATCGCTTCTAAAATGACATCTTCCGCAACTTCTTTCGCTCCTGCTTCAACCATATTAATGGCATCTTTTGTTCCTGCGACAACGAGGTCAAGTTCGCTCGCTTCCAATTGTTCCGGAGTCGGGTTGACGATGAACTCACCATCAATTCGACCGATTTGAACACCTGCGATCGGTCCTTCGAATGGGATATCGGATATGGACAAAGCAAGCGACGAACCAAGCATCGCTGCCATTTCAGATGAACAGTTCTGATCGACTGACATGACAAGTGAGATAACTTGTACATCGTTACGGAATCCATCTGCAAACAACGGTCGAATCGGACGGTCAATCAGACGGCTCGTCAAAACAGCCTTCTCTGAAGGACGTCCTTCACGTTTAATGAACCCGCCTGGAATTTTCCCGACAGCATATAGTCTTTCCTCATAGTTGACGGTCAACGGGAAGAAATCAAGCGCTTTCGGATTTTTCGAAGCAGTTGCTGTTGAGAGCACGGTCGTGTCTCCGTACCGTACAAGAACAGCGCCGTTTGCTTGTTTTGCAAGCTGGCCCGTTTCGATTGTTAACGGCCTCCCAGCCCAATCAAATGAATAAACCTTTTTTTGTTCTGTCATTATGGTACCCCTCTCTAATTTCAAACATGGACATCATACGAAGTAGTATGTATTAAGTAGTAGTGTATCAAAAAAGAAGGACATATGCGAAAAATATCATTAAATTAATGACTCAATAAAAAAAAGCGGGCAAGGCCCGCTTTTCGTATACATCTTATTAACGGCGAAGGCCGAGTTTGGCAATAAGATCACGGTAACGTTGAACATCAGTTTCGCGTAGATATTTAAGCAATCTACGGCGTGTACCGACCATTTTATAAAGACCACGACGTGAATGGTGATCCTTCTTGTGAGTACGTAAATGGTTGTTCAAGTTGTTGATCTCTTCAGTAAGGATAGCGATCTGTACTTCTGCAGATCCAGTATCGTTTTCATGAGTTTTGAATTCGTTGATCAATTCATGTTTACGCTCTTGTGTAATAGCCATCCTTTTCACCTCCTAATAATTGAATATCCCCAAATCCCGAGCAATCGTTGGTGATTCGATTTGCCGAGGAAAGGTTTGTGCTCTTGCACTGATTTATCATAACACGCGGGAAACGTAGATGCAACAATGATGTCCCAAATTACACCGCTACTTTCCGTTTCAGGCGGACGCTTTCCGCGGGCATGGCTTCAGCCTCCTCACTTCGCTACGCTACGTTGCGGGGTCTTCAGCTCATGCTATTCCCGCAGGAGTCGCCGCCTTTCACTCCAAGTAGCTAGAATCACAAATAACAAATTATTAGTTCATCTTGTTCAATAATTTCTTGGCTGTTTCTTTGTCTTTGCCGATTTGAAGAATTAGTTCATCAACGGAACCAAACTTTTGCTCAGCCCGGATTCGAGCGATCCAATCGACCGCGGCCTCTTTTCCATACAGGTCGGAATTGTAATCGAGCACATGGACTTCCACGCTTGGTTTCATCGTATTCGGATCATGGAACGTCGGCTTCACCCCTACATTGCAAACACCTTTATACGATTGACCCTCAACAGAAAATATGACAGCGTAAACACCGTTTGCAGGCAAAATTGTCTCTTCGTCAACGGATACGTTCGCCGTAGGGAATCCGAGCAGCCTGCCTCTTTTCTCGCCATCAACGACAGTACCGATCGTTCTGAACGGTCTCCCGAGCAATGAAGCGGTCTTTTCTACATCTCCTTCCGAAAGAAGGTTTCGTATACGTGTTGATGATATTTTCTCATCGGAATCTGTCACTTTTTCGATGATTGTCGTACCATACGCACCTTCAGATAATGATGCCATTAGCTCCATCGTCCCCGCACCTTTTGAACCGAACGTGAAATCAAAACCGGCAGTGACATGTTTGACTCCTAAGCCTTTGATGAAAATCTCCACAAATTGTTTAGGCGAAAGGGATGCAAGGTTCCAATCGAATGTCACTATGAATAGTGCGTCAATGCCCATTTCTTCCAACAGTCTTGATTTTTCAGGATATTTTGTAATGTAGCCGACTTTATTTACACCCTTGCCAAATAAATGAGAAGGATGCGGATCGAATGTCATGACAGCGGAGCGGATTCCGAGTTCTGCCGCTTTAGCCTTTGCTCCGTTGATGACGGTTTGATGCCCCTTATGAAGCCCATCGAAAAAACCGATTGCTAACGAAAAAGGGCCTTTCTCATCGTTTGTTGTATGAGATGGATATTGTAAATGATAAATTTCCATGAAATCTCTCCTACCTGTTGAATGGAAACATCTTTTCAGGTTTCATCAACCCTTTTTTTGTCGGGTGGTTACGATAAATTGCAATCACTTTTTCTGATTTCGTAAAAACGATTTCATCCCGCTCCATGAGTGAAGGATGCTGTTGTAACACTTGTCCATTCATAATCTTACCATACAACTCGTCATCGGTTTCTACAAATTCAAATTCGGCAAGTGCTTCCTCAAGTGGACGGATATATTGTTCGAGTGTGCCTTCCTTTTTCTGCTTTTCCACTTCTTCCAGCGTCAAACAATCTTGCTGACGGAAGTTTCCGGAAACAGTACGAACCAAACTTGCCATATGGGCAGGAAAACCAAGCTGTTCACCGATTTGAACTGATAACGTTCGGATATAAGTCCCTTTTCCACAAGCAATCCGAATCTTGAAATTGACCTGTTCCCCTTCGAACAATTCCTGGTCATCGAGTAATTCTATTTCATAGATATGTACGAGTCTCTTGGGTCTTTCAACTTCGATGCCTTTTCTAGCGTATTCATACAATCTCTTGCCTTTCACCTTTACAGCCGAGTACATCGGAGGAATTTGAACAATTTTACCGGTGAGTTGCTCAAGAGCTTGAAGAATTTCCTTACGGGTAATTTTTTTATAGGAGTTATCTGACAAGACAATTGCGCCTTCCCCGTCCTCCGTTTCGGTAGAGGTACCTATCGAAACAGTTGCGATATACTCCTTGCCCGCGTCCGTAATGTATTCCGCGACCTTTGTCGCCTGTCCTAGGCATATTGGTAGAACACCTTCCACATTCGGATCAAGCGTTCCGGTATGCCCCACTTTTTTCATTCCAAAAATTTTTCTAAGCTTGAATACGCAATCATGGGAAGTCATCCCTTTTTGTTTCCATAACGGAAGAATTCCGTCCATACACATCCTCCTTTCTTGTTACTAAAAATGGAGGAAGCCGGAAAGTCCATTTGGACACCGACTTCCTCCATTAGTTCATTCTTCTTCACTGTTCACTTGACGAAGCAAGGATTCGATACGATTTCCGTACTCAACGGAATCATCAAATGCAAATTCGATTTCCGGTGTCTTCCTCAGTCTGATCCGCTGCCCAATTTCCGTGCGGATAAACCCTTTCGCCTTCGTCAAGCCGGCAAGAGTCGCCTCTTTTTCCGAATCATTTCCTAATACCGAAATGAAAATCGTGGCTTGTTGAAGATCGCCCGTCACTTCGACATCTGTCACTGTAACGAAGCCGATGCGAGGATCCTTCAATTTTTGGCCGATAATTCCGCCCAATTCCTTTTTCATCTGTTCAGCAACACGATTCGCCCGCATAGACATGGATGTCACCCCGATTCCGTATCAATAGTAGTCAAGTATCATTTCTGTCATTTCCCATTCCGGATTCGATTCCAAAAAACGGATGGCTCTTCTCGTCTCCCCTTCGGCCGCTTCTTTAGACGAAGCTACCGACACGAGAGCGATTGTAGTCCTTTGCCACAAATCTTGATAATCGATTTCCGCGATGGAAACGTTGAATTCATTTTTCACTCGATCCATCATTCGTTTCAACACGGATCTTTTTCCTTTTAACGAATGGACATCAGGTATAAAGAATGTACATTCTGCATAGACGATCATGCCCGCTTAATTTCCTCCATGACAAAGGCTTCAAAGATATCGCCTTCCTTAATGTCATTGAAGTTTTTAACGGTAATTCCGCACTCATAGCCTCTAGCAACTTCTTTTACGTCGTCCTTGAACCTTTTCAATGTATCGAGTTCACCTTCGAAGATAACGATATTATCCCGAAGAACACGGACACCCGCGTCACGAGTAATCTTACCCTCGGTCACATAGCTTCCAGCAATTGTTCCGATTTTAGAAACTTTGAACGTTTCGCGAACTTCAGCTTGCCCAATTACTTTTTCTTCGTACTCTGGGTCCAATAAACCTTTCATCGCCGATTCGATTTCTTCAATCACCTTATAGATAACACGGTGCAATCGAATATCGACCCCTTCTTCTTCAGCTGCACGTTTAGCATTGACATCCGGACGGACGTTGAAACCGATGACAATTGCATTAGATGCTGCCGCCAACGAAATATCTGATTCGTTAATGGCGCCTGCTCCTGTATGGATGATTTTAACGTTTACCCCTTCGACTTCGATTTTCATGAGGGATGCCGCCATCGCTTCGACAGTTCCTTGAACGTCTGCTTTGACGATAAGATTTAATTCCTTCATATCCCCTTGCTTCATCTGATCGAATAGGTTATCGAGCGTTACACGCGTTTTCTCACTACGTTGCTCCTGCAAAGCATCGCCAGCTCTCGATTCAGCGATTTGACGGGCTGTTTTCTCGTCTTCGAAGACAACAAAACGGTCACCTGCTTGCGGTACATCGTTTAGTCCTGTGATTTCAACAGGAGTGGATGGACCTGCTTCCTTCACTCGACGGCCTAGGTCATTGATCATGGCACGTACTTTACCGAAAGTGTTTCCGACGACGATTGGGTCTCCTACACGTAAAGTTCCATCTTGTACGAGAAGGGTTGCGACTGATCCTTTGCCTCGGTCTAATTGAGCTTCAATAACAGTCCCTTTTGCACGGATATTCTTGCTAGCCTTTAATTCTGCAACTTCCGCCACTAACAGAACCATTTCTAGCAGCTGATCGATCCCTTCACCTTTTAAAGCTGAGATCGGTACGAAGATTGTATCTCCGCCCCAAGCTTCGGCTAAAAGTCCATGTTCTGTCAATTCTTGCATAACACGGTCAGGGTTCGCGGTCGGTTTATCCATTTTATTTACAGCGACGATGATTGGTACTTCAGCTGCTTTTGCATGGTTGATCGCTTCGATTGTTTGTGGCATGACACCATCATCCGCAGCGACAACAAGAATCGTAATGTCCGTCACTTTCGCTCCACGAGCCCGCATTGTTGTAAATGCTGCGTGACCAGGAGTGTCTAAGAACGTTATTTTCTTTCCTTCTGCTTCAATCTGATAAGCACCGATATGCTGCGTAATACCGCCGGCTTCTCCTTGAGTCACTTTCGTATCACGAATGGAATCGAGCAATGTTGTTTTACCGTGGTCAACGTGTCCCATGATTGTAACAACCGGAGGACGTTCTGTTAGTTCCCCTTCCGGCTCTTCAGATTCTTCGAAATAAATTTCCAAATCCGTTACATCAATGCGGATTTCCTCTTCCACTTCAACGTCATATTCTGCACAAATCAATTCAATTGCGTCTTTATCAAGTTCTTGGTTAATCGTTGCCATAACACCGAGCATGAATAGTTTTTTAATAATTTCAGACGGTTCTCTGCCAAGTTTGTTTGCGAGTTCTCCAACTGTCAACGATTCATAGAAAGTGATTTTTTCCGGTAGCGGTTTTTCCACTTTAGGCATCGGTGCTGGACGATGTCTTCTGCGCCCTTGGTTAATGCCACGTGCTGGCGGTCTTCCGCCACGTCCTGCTGGGCGATTGCCGCCTTGAGCACCTTGTGCTCCTTGACGATTACTGCCTTGTTGACGATTGCCGCCTTGTGCTCCTTGGCTCGCACGATTGCCACCTTGTGCCGGACGGTTCCCGCCTTGTGTACCTTGTGCCGGACGGTTCCCGCCTTGTGTACCTTGTCCTTGACGATTGCTGCCTTGTGCTGGGCGGTTCCCACCTTGTGCACCTTGGCTAGTGCGGTTACCGCCTTGCGCCGGACGATTTCCGCCTTGAGCACCTTGGCTACCTCGATTGCCGCCTTGTGTTGGACGGTTTCCACTTTGAGCACCTTGGTTAGTGCGATTACCGCCTTGTGCCTGACGATTGCCGCCTTGAGCATTTTGGCTATCGCGTTTTTGTCCTTGCGCTGGACGATTGCCTTTTTGTTGATTTTCATGTTGCGGACGTGAATTGCCTGTAGATCTTGATGCATTCGAAGCTGGTTTCTTGCCATTTTGACCGCTGTTAGTCTTATCGGATGGAGTAGAACCACCTTTTCCAAAACGTTGATCCAACTTTGCTGTCGCCTCATTATCAAGCATCGACATATGGTTTGTTACATTCACATTTAATTTTCCAAGCTCTTCAATGACTTCTTTACTCGTCCGATTCACTCGTTTCGCGTATTCGTGTACACGTATCTTCGTCATTAGCCCACCCCCGGTTATATTCGTTGAGGAGCCCGGATAGTTTTCCGGCGAAGCCGGCATCCGTTAACGCGAGTACGACCCGCGACTCTTTTCCGATTGCATGGCCGAGAGTTTCACGGCTCCCGAACACATGCTTCTCAACGTTGTAAAAATTACATTTATCATTTACTTTTTTTTGCGTATTTTTTGAAGCATCTTCAGAAACGATGACTAAACGCGCATTCCCCGAACGAACTTCTTTGATAACAAGTTCTTCGCCGGTAATCAATTTTCGGGCCCTCGCGGCCATCCCTAACAGTTGGAAGATTGCTGAAGGATAATTCATTTCAATGCCTCACGACGGATTGCATGCAGAAGATCATCATAAACTTCCTCAGGCACCGATGTTCCAAGCTGAGTTTCAATCGATCGATTGCGTTTAGCTGTTTCAACAGCCTGCTCAGTTTTCGATACATATGTACCACGTCCTGATTTCTTTCCTGTCAAATCGACTGAAACTTCACCTTCCTTTGTGCGGACAATGCGGATCATTTCCTTCTTTGGCAACATCTCACCCGTCGCTGCACATTTACGCAAAGGTATTTTCTTTTTGCTTGTCATGGGCAATCATCCTCTCAAATCAGTTGTCTTCGTCTGTATCCGAATATAAATCGATCGTTTCTAATTCTGATTCCTCTTCTTGTTCATTATCGAAATATGGATCCTCATCATATTCATCGTTTCCATTTTCGGTAACGGCATATACATCATCGTCAAATAGTCCCTCTTCACCTGTATGATTGAAAGTAGGAGGATAGATGCCTAATTCACGAGCATCCGTTTCACTTTTAATATCGATTTTCCAACCAGTCAATTTAGCGGCTAGTCGTGCGTTCTGTCCACGCTTTCCAATTGCCAATGACAACTGGTAATCCGGAACAACAACAGTTGTCGATCTGTCCTCTTCGTTCACTTGCACGTCCAATACTTTTGAAGGACTTAACGCATTCGCAACGAAGACGACCGGATCTTCCGACCATTCAACAATATCGATTTTCTCTCCGTTCAATTCATTTGAGATGGATTGAACTCGTGCTCCGCGAGAACCGACACAAGACCCGACTGGATCTACTTCTTCATTATTTGTATAGACTGAGATTTTCGACCGGTCTCCCGCCTCACGTGCAATCGACTTGATTTCAACTGTGCCATCGTAGATTTCCGGGACTTCCATTTCAAACAGTCTACGTAAAAGGCCAGGATGCGTACGGGACACGAATACCTGAGGTCCTCTTGACGTGCGCTCAACTTTTGTAATATATACCTTGATGCGATCATGGGGCTGATAGGATTCAGTAGTGATCTGTTCGCTCGCAGGAAGCACCGCCTCCACTTTGCCAAGACCAACGTATAGATTCCTTGCGTCCAAACGCTCGACAATCCCATTGACAATGTCATCTTCACGGTCTACATATTCATCGTAGATCAATCCCCGTTCAGCTTCGCGTACACGCTGTGTAACGACTTGCTTCGCGGTTTGCGCTGCAATCCTTCCGAAATCGCGTGGAGTCACCTCTTCTTCAACGATATCTCCAAGCTCATATGCAGGATTGATCGCTAAAGCGTCTTCAAGTGCAAGTTGAAGTCTCTCATCTTCCACTTCTTCCACGACATCTTTACGGGAATAGACTTTGATCGTCCCTCGCTCCAAATTCAAATCGACTCGGACGTTTTGCGCTTGGTTGAAGTTTCTCTTATATGCGGTAACAAGTGCCGCTTCAATCGCTTCTACAATTACATCCCTAGAAATTCCTTTTTGCTTTTCAAGGGCTGTCAGTGCATCGAGTAGATCACTACTCATATTTAATCACTCCTATATTCAATTATGCGGAAAAATCGATTGCTAGTCGTGCAAAAGCAATTTTTTCCTTGTCGATGACTACTTGCAATTTCCGGGTCTTGATGCGGATTTCAACTTCTGCAGCATCGGGACCATAGGAAAGCAAGTAGCCTTCAAACTCTTTCATGCCATTGATCGGTTCGTACGTTTTAATGAATACATATTGACCGACAGCCTTTTGGAAGTCCTCTTCTTTTTTCAAAGGACGTTCGGCGCCAGGCGAGGAAACCTCAAGAAAGTAATTCTGTGGAATTGGATCAGTGCGGTCGAGCTCTTCACTAAGTCTTTCGCTTACGAGTGCGCACTGTTCGATATCGATATTCCCTTCAGGCGTATCCACATAAACCCGTAAAAACCAATCTCTTCCTTCTTTTACAAATTCAATGTCAACCAATTCCAACTCGAGGTCGTTCACTATCGGACTGACGAGCTTTTCAACTTCTTCTGTAATTTTACTCATCATAACCCTCCCGAAATTTGATTCAAACTATGTCTTTTCGAATTGAACAACAGAAAAGAGCGGGAAATCCCACTCTTTTTTCGCAAGACTTATAGCAAAAGTTGCTCCAATCATACCATCTACTGGGCATCAATGCAAACAATCTGCCAAATGCGGAGGGTGGTGGATTGTAGAAGATAACAAAAGCGGAGGGCGCCTGCCTAGAGGCGACAGGCAAAGCCGTCACGTAGAACGGCTTTTGCGAGCAAAAGCGAAGCGTTGGGAGCAATGATGACCCAAGCCCCTGGCGCCCGAAGTCTAGACGATGCCAAATGCTTGCTGTTGCCAAACGATGAGTTGCTTAAAAAAGGGATAGCTGGTTTGAATCGGGCATGCCTTCCAGGCAGCCTAATGAATCCATATATTCAATAACCGTTTTCGAAACTCTCCCCCGTTGCTGCAAGTCTTCCTTCGATAGGAAGATGCCATCCTTGCGAGCTTCTACAATTGTTTTGGCAACGTTTGTCCCTAAGGAAGGGATTGCGTCGAATGGCGGTATTAATTGGTTGCCATCAATAATAAATTCCGAGGCTGCGGATTTATATAGATCTGGTTTGGCGAAGGAGAATCCACGCTCGTACATTTCTAAAGAAATCTCCAAAACAGTCAGCAAGTTTTTCTCTTTTGGTGATGCCTCTAATCCTTTGTCGTTAATCTCTTTGATTTTCGCACGAATGGAAGCAGAACCTTTCGTCATCGTCGCGAGATCGTAATCAGTCGCGCGGACGGTGAAATAGGCGGCATAATACATGATCGGGTGGTGCACCTTGAAATATGCAATTCGTAACGCCATAAGGACATAAGCAGCTGCGTGGGCTTTCGGGAACATGTACTTTATCTTTTTACATGAATCGATATACCAGCCTGGCACTTTGTTCGCCTTCATCTCTGCTTCGAATTCAGGCGTAAGCCCTTTCCCTTTCCGGACCGATTCCATTATTTTGAACGCCATAGAAGGTTCTAATCCTTGGTAAATCAAATAAACCATAATATCATCACGGCAGCCGATCACTTCGGACAATTGGCATATCTTGTTTTGGATAAGCTCTTGAGCATTTCCAAGCCACACGTCCGTCCCGTGGGACAACCCGGAAATTTGGATAAGCTCAGAAAAAGTGGACGGTTTCGTTTCCTCAAGCATCTGTCTTACGAACCTTGTACCGAATTCAGGTACACCCAAAGTTCCTGTCTTGCAATCGATCTGCTCTTCTGTAACCCCTAATGACGATGTACCGCTGAACAGTGCCATGACACCTTCATCATCCGGTGGAATCGTTTTCGGATCGATACCCGAAAGGTCTTCTAGCATTTTAATCATCGTTGGATCATCGTGCCCTAGAATGTCGAGTTTCAGTAGGTTATTGTCAATTGAATGGAAATCAAAATGCGTCGTACGCCAACTCGATGTCGTGTCGTCGGCAGGGAATTGGATCGGCGTGAAGTCGAATATTTCCATATTGTCTGGTACGACGATAATTCCACCTGGATGCTGTCCCGTATTCCTTTTAACGCCCGTACATCCTTGCACGAGACGGTCAATTTCCGCCCCCCGCAAATGGAGATTGTTGTCGTTCATATATCCACGGACGTAGCCGTACGCAGTCTTTTCTGCAACCGTACCGATTGTTCCAGCACGATACACATAATCTTCACCGAAAAGCTCTTTCGTATAATTATGGGCATGCGCCTGATATTCTCCACTGAAGTTCAAGTCGATATCGGGAACTTTATCCCCATTGAAGCCTAAGAACGTTTCAAACGGGATATCTTGTCCATCTTTTTTAAACATCGTTCCGCAAGACGGGCATGCTTTGTCCGGCAAGTCGAAACCGGAGCCGACTGACCCGTCATCAAAGAACTCTGCTGTCTTACATGAAGGGCAAACGTAATGCGGAGGCATTGGATTCACTTCCGTGATTTCCATCATTGTTGCGACGAGGGAGGAGCCAACCGATCCACGGGAGCCAACAAGATATCCGTCATCCAATGATTTCTTTACAAGCTTATGCGAAATGAGATAAATAACCGCGAAGCCGTTGTCGATAATCGATTTTAATTCTTTTTCAATCCTTGCCTCGATTATTTCGGGCAATTGTTCACCGTAAATATGCCTTGCCATTGAATACGTCAGTTCCCTAACTTCTTCATCTGCCCCCTCAATCGTCGGAGTGTACAAATCATCTTTGATGACTTTCACATCCCCTATACGATTGGCAATTGACTGCGGATTATCGATGACGATCTGCTCCGCGGTTTCCTTGCCTAAAAACGAAAAATGGTCGAGCATTTCATCGGTCGTCCGGAAATGGACTTCAGGCAAGGAATGGCGGTTCATCGGATTTGCTCCACCTTGAGAGCGGACGAGCACTTGACGATACATGGCGTCCGTCTCGTCAATATAATGGACATTCCCTGTAGCACAGACAGGCAGTCCAACCTTTTTCCCTAGCTTGATCATTTTCCTCATGATGTCTTCAAGATTCCATTCATCCCTGATCAATTCCAATTCAATCAAATGTGAATAGGCAGGCTTTGGATGCAGTTCCAAATAGTCATAGAATCGAGCAATTTCCTCGACTTCTTCCATTGATTTCTGCATAAGGCCTTCAAACACTTCTCCTTTGTCGCATCCCGAACCGACGAGAAGGCCATTGCGGTATTTCATCAATAAAGAACGAGGGATTCGCGGGACCCTGTAAAAGTAATCCATGTGTGAAATGGATACAAGCTTGAATAGATTTTTTAACCCTTCATCATCTGTTGCAAGCAACGTGCAATGGGATGGCCTCGATCGTTTGTAAGCATCGCCTTCACCGATATTTTTATTGAAATCATCCAAGTATTCGATTCCTTTTTCCGTTGCCGCGTCTTTCATAAGGCGGATAAATAAATAAGCAGTCGCTTCCGTGTCATAAATTGCACGGTGATGCTGCGTCAATTCAATATCAAACTTTTTCGCCAATGTATTCAGTCTATGATTGCGCAATTCTGGATAGAGGAAACGTGCCAATTCTAGTGTGTCGATGACCGGATAGTTTCGATCATGCAGACCAGCCTTCTTGCTTGCCTCGTAAAAGAATCCCATATCAAACGAAGCATTATGGGCGACAAGAATTGCATCTCCTATGAATTCCTTGAAATCTCGTATGACTTCCGACACTTCAGGTGCATCTTTCACCATATCATCCGTTATGCCGGTCAACTCTGTCGTCGTTGAAGAAAGCGGATGGTGGGGATTGGCGAACCTTTCAAACCTTTCCTTCAACTCCCCATTGACTACTTTAACCGCCGCTAACTCGATAATCGTGTCATAAACTGCCGAAAGTCCAGTCGTCTCTACGTCAAAAACAACAAAGGTATCATTTTCAAGTAACCGATGTTGCTCGTCATAAACAATCGGGACTCCATCATCGACCAAATTGGCCTCTAATCCGAACAATACTTTTATGCCGTGCTTCTTACCCGCGGAGTAGGCTTCGGGAAAGGCTTGAACGTTCGCATGATCTGTTATCGCAACCGCTGGATGCCCCCATTTTGCAGCTTGAGCGACTAAGGCGGATGCTGATGTCACTGCATCCATCTGACTCATTGTCGTATGAGCGTGCAATTCGATCCGTTTGCGGTCATCAGGGGCAGTATCTTTTCGGACAACCGGAGCGACTTCCATGATGTCTTGAGCCATCATAATGAGATCTCGGACGAATGTATCGTTCTGGATGCTGCCCCTTGCACGTACCCATGCTCCTTTTTTCAACGTCTTCATAAGTTCGGCGTCTTCATTATCCCGCGAGAACATTTTAACAAGTATCGAATCAGTATAATCTGTCACTTTGATTGTGAGCAATGAACGGCCACTTCTCAATTCCCTTACTTCTGCATCAAATACATAACCTTCAATCGTAACGCGTCTTTCTTCATCTTGTATCGTCTGGATGTCGATAATTGGTTCATCAGGTTTAATTGGAACTCCCAAAACGAATGGCCCATTCCCATTATCTCCATTTTCCTTTTTCATCGCTTCCATTTTTTGTAGATTAGCCAGGGCGTTCTTTGCATACTCTTTTTCTTCTGCTTCTTTTTGAGCGAGGAACGCAATTCGTTCAGCTTCATTATCTTCCGCATCTTCAGTAATTGTAAATTCGATCGCCATCGATGGAAAACCGAATGATTCATATACTTCAGCAATTAGACGGCCATATTTATTTTTCATTGTTTGCTGTTCAAAATCGTTCACACACGTCAACGTCATTTTTTCGCCAACGAGTACCGGTGTTTGCCCGATAAGCCGTTCACGGATCGGTGGAGACATATCTCTCATTTCTTCCAAAACACATGGCCAATAGCCGACAATCAATTCCGGATCTCCTTCGGTCGATCTGACAGTTAATCTCAAACGGACTGCTGCTATGGAAGTAAAGGCCTCTCTCAGCCTTTGTTGGAATAACTGAAAAATGTGGACAGGCAATGTTTTTTCAAGCACCACGTTAAATTGCCAAATTCTCGATTTACGATGAATGTCAACACGTTCCAATGTTCCATGTTCGAAATGGGCGATTGTTTGATCGTCCGCCATTCCAATCTGCTGTAGCAACGTCAACAATTTCACTTTCGCATCCATATGTATACCCCCGTTTCTACAGTGAAAAGAAGGGAAGTGCCAGTTTATATTGGCCTTCCCTCTCCTCCACTTATTTTTATCCGAAATAGGCTTGTAGCTTTTCGGTTACTTCTTCCTTTTGCCATTCAACTGATTCACCAGTCTCCCTGAATCGGACTTCGACGATCCCATCCTGCGCTTTCTTACCGATCGTCAGGCGTACAGGGACTCCGATTAAATCGGCATCCGTAAATTTAACGCCTGCCCTCTCATCCCGATCATCATGCAAAATGTCGTAGCGATAGGACTTTAACAAGTGATAAAGCTGATCCGAAAGATTTTTTTGCGCTTCATCTTTCATATTGATCGTGACAAGATGGACATCGAACGGTGATAGCTGCTTTGGCCATTTTAATCCGTTTTCATCATTATGCTGCTCCGCAACAGCTGCGAGAATTCGTGAGACGCCAATTCCATAGCAACCCATAATGAATGGTTGGGATTTACCGTTATCATCTAAATATGTCGCTTTCATCGGCTGGCTATATGTTGTTCCTAATTTGAAGATATGACCTAGCTCGATCCCTTTGGCGAAACGGATCGTACCATTTCCGTCTGGAGAGGGGTCACCCTCTTGAATGAATCGCAAATCAAAATATCGTTCAATTGCAAAATCACGTTCAGGATTCACATTCATCAAGTGGCGGTCCTCTTCGTTTGCTCCGCATACGCCGTTTACAACAGATTGGACTGCGTAGTCTGCGTATACTTTCAAATCAAGTGGCAGTTTAACAGGACCGATAGACCCCGCTTTACAAGAAAGCATTTCTTCGATTTCCTGTTCGCTTGCAAGACTGATATCCTTCGCTTGCAATGCATTTTTCAATTTTATTTCATTGATGTCGTGATCACCGCGGGACAAGATGACAGCTAAAGTTCCATCCACTTTGAAAATGAGTGTTTTGATCACTTTCGATGGCTCGATCTTTAAAAACGACGCTACTTCGTCAATCGTTCTTATGCCAGGTGTATCTACTTTCACAATCTCTTTCAATGTTTCTTTTGACTTTGCATAATCGACATTGACTTCAGCCATTTCAATATTGGCTGCATATGAAGATGAATCGCTGTAAGCGATCGTATCTTCTCCAATATCGGATAATGCCATGAATTCATGGGTTCCGTTGCCACCGATCGTTCCGCCATCTGCGATGACAGCCCTGAAATTCAAACCGAGCCGGGTAAAGATATTCGAATACGCCAGCATCATTTCATTATACTTATCTTCAAGACTATCTTCTGTGGAGTGGAAAGAATAGGCATCCTTCATGATAAATTCCCTGCCACGAAGCAATCCGAAACGCGGTCGTTTTTCATCCCTGAACTTCGTTTGGATCTGATAAACCGTTAACGGCAGCTTCTTATAGGATTTTACTTCATCCCGGACGAGTGATGTGATGACTTCTTCATGGGTAGGTCCTAAAGCCATTTGACGTTCATGACGGTCTTGAAGCCTAAACAGTTCATCACCATAAGTATCCCATCTACCCGTCTCTATCCATAAATCGGATTGTTGGAGTGTCGGCATGAATAATTCGACCGCGTCGATCGCTTCCATTTCATCCCGGATGATTGCCTCAATTTTTCTTAGCACTTTTTTCGCCAAAGGAAGGTAGGAATAGACACCGCTCATATGTTGCCGGATGTAACCGGCACGTAATAGAAGCTGATGGGAAATGATATCGGCATCGGTCGGGATTTCACGCATTGTCGGGATGAATGTCCGTGATTGTTTCATGAAGATTTCACCTCGAATTTCTAGAATTATTCTGTTGTATTAGAAGAAAAATCTTTGGATGTCGTTCCAGGTGACGACAAGCATTAGAACCATCAATAACATGATACCTACAAAGTGGACCATGCCTTCCTTCTGTTTATCGACAGGCTTGCCGCGCAATCCTTCAAATAGGAAGAAGAGCAGTCTCCCCCCGTCCAGCGCAGGAAGCGGCAAAAGGTTCATGATTCCAAGATTAATACTTAACACAGCTGCCCAGTTCATCAGGGAAAATACACCCCATTGTGCAACTGTTTCGGTAGCTTTATAAATTCCAACAGGGCCACTTAACGCGTCAATGGTGAACTTGCCGGTAACGAGCATGCCTAAAAGTTCGAAAATTCTTACCATCCAGCTATACGTCTGCTCTGCCCCGAACGCAAAAGCTTTTAAGGCGTTCTTTTCCATTGTAGGTTCGTATAGGACACCAATTTGTCCATATTCTCTACCTGCATCGACCAATTTATTAGGTATTACCGCTAATGTTACCATTTCTCCGGCTCTTTCCACTTTTATCTGAAGGCTTTTGCCTGGATTCTCCTGGATTGTTTGGGTGAATTCTTGCCATGATTCAATGGGCTCGCCTTCCACTTCTTTGACATAGTCCCCTGCCTCCATACCTGCAGCATACGCTGGACTGTCATTAACGACTTCCTTAATGATGGGCTCGTTTGTAGGAATTCCATTCAACAGGCCAATCGCTAAAAAGATGAAGAAAGCAAGGATAAAGTTGAAGAGGGGGCCTGCAAAAATTGCCATTGCCCGGCTTCCTAAAGACTTTGAGTCAAATTGGCGATCATAAGGAGCGATCAGCGTCTCTTGCCCTTTTTCATAGATGACCGCATCTCGGGAAACTTCATATTTCACGAGATTTCCATCTTCGTCATACCCTTCGATGAAAAGCTCTTTACTTAAATCCGCTTTTTCGGTTTCTAAAAATAGGACGTTCGGATTTGAGACATCACGGTTCAAATAAATTTTTTCGATCTTATCGTTTTCATTCAAGATAACCCCTACACGATAGCCGGGTTGCAATTCAATCGTGTCGAAATCCTCTCCTGCCATTCTAACATATCCGCCAAGTGGTAAAATGCGGATCGTATAGAGAGTTTCCTTTTTCCGGATGGCAAGAATTTTCGGACCGAACCCGATGGCGAATTCTCTGACCATGATGCCAGCCCTTTTCGCGAAAAGGAAATGCCCTAATTCATGAAAAAAAACGAGAGAGCCAAATATAATAATAAACGCAATAACCGTCTCCATAAAAAACCACCTTAACTGGCCAATTGGCCGATTTATACATTACTCATTTCACCATATCATACACCATTTTGCGGGTAATTGAATCAATTTCCAAAATCGTTTCAAGATCCGGTGAAGTTATTGATTGATGATTGTCCATCATCCGTTCTACGATCTCCTCGATTTGCAGGAAAGGAATTTTGCCTTTCATGAACAATTGTACAGCCACTTCATTCGCGGCGTTCATCACAGTCGGCAACGTGCCACCTTTCTTGCCTGCTTCATAGGCAAGGGCAAGAGCCTTGAACCTGTCGAAATCCATCTTTTCAAAATGGAGGGTAGCAATTTCCTCTAGACGAAGCGGTTTTGCGTTTTGCATCGGAATCCGATCCGGATACGTCATCGCATATTGGATCGGCACTCGCATATCTGGGGAACCGAGCTGCGCCATGACACTCGTATCTTCGAATTCAACCATCGAATGGATAATGCTCTCCTTATGCAGTAAGCAATCGATCCTGTCATATGGCATGTCGAATAAATGATGTGCCTCAATCACTTCAAGTCCTTTGTTCATCATCGTAGCTGAGTCGATTGTCAATTTATTACCCATTGACCAATTTGGATGAGCCAATGCCTGCTCTACGGTAACGTCTTTTAACTGCTCCCTTGTCAAGTCCCTGAAACTACCACCGGATGCAGTTAGAATAAGCCGTGAAATACGCTTCGGATTTTCGCCATTGAGGGCTTGGAAAAGTGCTGAATGCTCGCTGTCAACTGGAAGGAGTGAAACATTCCGTTTTCTCGCTTCTTCCATGACGATGTTTCCTGCTGCAACAAGCGTCTCTTTATTAGCAATGGCAATTGTAATTCCTTCTTGGATCGCTTTCATCGTCGGCTCAAGTCCAATGCTCCCAATAACCGCATTGACAAGCATGTCCGCCCCTGCTTGTGCTGCGACAATCATAAGTCCTTCTTTACCATGTACGAAACGCGTTTGGGGAAATTCGGTTTGCAAGTTTTGCGCATCGTCCTTTTGCATGACAGACACAATCTCAGGTTGGAATTGCGCTGTAATTTCCCTTACTTTTTCTATATTCATCCCAGCTGAAAAAGATACGAGTTTAAATTGCTCTTTGTTAGATTGAATAATGTCAAGAGTTTGTGTGCCAATTGACCCCGTGGCACCAAGTAGACTAATTTTTTTTGTCATAATATACATATCTTCCTTTCCATCAACCGACTAGATGTAAAAAATGAATGAGCGGCAACACGAAAAGGAGACTATCGAATCGATCAAGTATTCCTCCATGTCCCGGCAAAAGATTCCCCGAATCCTTTACACCGAAATGCCTCTTCAATGCGGACTCGACCAAATCACCCAATTGACCGACAATCGAGGCGATGACCGTTACAATCGTCAACATTAAAAATGAAGTCGTAATCGGATAAAAGATTTGAAATACGCACGCAAATAAGACAGCAAAGGCGATTCCGCCGACAAAGCCTTCTACTGTCTTATTTGGGGAAATTTCTGGCCATAGTTTACGTTTACCAATCTTTCTTCCAATAAAGTAAGCACCCGAGTCTGTTGTCCAAATGACTAGAAGTGCATAGAATACATATTCAAACCCATAAAACCGGGTTTCAATCAAATAATAAAATCCGATGCCGACGTATAATGCACTAAATGCTGTGAACGCCGCATGATCGAAAGTGAACCTGTTTTTTGAGATGACTGTATAAATCAATAAAATAAGAATGAGTGCGAACAGCATTTCAATTTTCGTATAGCCAATCCACTGATACACTTCTTCAGTCCATACGGATGGCAACAAAATAAGCGCGAGAGCAATCCAAACGAGGATACCTTCGAAAGAAAAAATCCGGATATCTTTCATGCGCAGCAATTCAAATAATCCGACTGAAGCAATAATGTAAATGGCGATTGTAAATGGGAGCCCGCCTATGATGACTAGCGGGAAAAATATAGCCAATGCTGCGATTGCTGTAATAATTCTCTGTTTCAAACTTCTGTATCCCCTTCCACACTTCCAAATCTTCGATTGCGCATTTGGAATTCTTCGATTGCACTTAACATGCATGACTCATCGAAGTCCGGCCAGAGAACCTCTGTAAAGGAAAATTCCGCATATGCTAGCTGCCAAAGCATGAAATTCGACAATCTGACTTCCCCACTCGTCCGGATGAGTAAATCCGGTTCGGGTAAGTGAGATGTCATGAGATATGACTCGATTAACGTTTCGTCTATCTCATCGATTACTATTTGGTTGTTGACAGCCATCTTAGCGATTTCTTTCACTGCCTCCACCATTTCGAGTCTGCTTCCGTAGTTCATGGCAAAGTTAAGGATAAGCCCATCATTGTTGGAAGTCGCTTCGATTGCTTTCACGATTGCATCTTTTGTATGTGGCGGCAACGCATCGAAGTTGCCAATCATCTCCACTTTGACATTCTGTTCAATTAACTCAGGCAAGTACGTTGTCAGAAACTCTCCAGGCAGTTTCATGAGAAAATCGATTTCCATTTTAGGCCGTTTCCAGTTTTCTGTTGAAAATGCATACAAAGTTAAGACCTTGATGCCAATCTCATTCGCGACCCGAGTGATTTTCCGAACGGTTTTCATCCCTTCATGATGTCCGGCAATCCGAGGTAAATTTCGTCGTCTTGCCCATCTGCCGTTTCCATCCATAATAATGGCGACGTGTGAAGGTATTGTTCTACTCTTGACTTTCGTAAGCCTGTCGGAAATTGACGGTCCGTTCTCTACAGTTTTTTTCCGTAACAGTTTATCTAGCATTCCGTTTCCTCCACTCGCCTGCTTTTTGAGCAAGTACATAGTCTATCGTATCAAATCCGACGATAAATTTCATTTAAAACAGCTAATCGTTTCTTTGAAAATAAAAGATCGTGTCCATTTAGGTTATGCTTGCTGGATGGTGAAATATTTATCATTCAACGAAACGTATGAAATATGGCCAGAAAAAAAGGCGTCCTGAAAGTAGGACGCCCCATTGTATAGAAAGTTCTTCAATCAGATTTCCAAAATTTCATTTTCTTTATCTTTGGCAATCTCATCGATTTTGACGATATAGGAATCAGTCAATTTTTGGATTTCATCAACTTCACGGCGTAATTCATCTTCTGTGATTTCACCGTTTTTTTCGAGCTTTTTTAACTCGTCATTTGCATCCCGACGAACGTTGCGGATTGCAATTTTGGAGTCTTCCGCTTCCTTTTTAACTTCTTTCACCAATTCTTTACGTCGTTCTTCCGTCAATGCAGGAACTGCCAAACGGATGACCGATCCATCATTGGAAGGAGTGATACCGATATCTGATTTCAAGATCGCCTTTTCAATATCACCCAAAGTCGTTTTATCATATGGCTGGATGACCATCAGTCTTGCCTCAGGCACTGAAATACCTGCCATTTGGTTCAAAGGTGTCGGAGCTCCGTAATAAAGGACTGAAATCCGATCCAGCAATGAAGCATTCGCACGTCCTGCACGGATGGAAGCAAGCTGTCTTGTGAATGATCCAATCGCTTTTTCCATTCTGTCTTTCGTTTGGTCCATTAACGCTTTCGGCATTTACCCATTCCTCCTCACAACCGTACCGATTGGTTCACCGAGCACGGCCTTTTTAATATTTCCATTATCCATAATTGAGAATACTACGAGAGGGATATCATTGTCCATACATAGGGTTGAAGCAGTTGAATCCATGACTTCAAGTCCTTGACTAATGACTTCCAAGTATGTCAGTTCCGTATATTTCACTGCATTTTCATCTTTTAATGGATCTGCGGAATAGACACCGTCCACATTGTTTTTCGCCATTAAGATGACATCAGCTTCAATTTCCGCCGCTCTTAGTGCAGCCGTTGTATCCGTTGAAAAGTATGGATTTCCTGTACCAGCAGCAAAAATAACAACACGTTTTTTCTCTAAATGGCGGATCGCCCTTCTGCGAATGTACGGCTCGGCTACTTGCCGCATTTCGATCGATGTCAACGCACGTGTTTCGACGTCTAATTTTTCAAGAGCATCCTGAAGCGCTAATGAATTCATAACAGTGGCGAGCATACCCATATAGTCGGCGGTTGTTCGGTCCATGCCCATCTCGCTTCCGACTTTCCCTCGCCAAATGTTTCCTCCACCAACTACGACTGCGACTTCCACGCCAAGGTCGACAACTTCTTTCACTTGTTCAGCGACTGTTTTAATAATTGCCGGTGAGAGACCGTAGCCTTTATCACCCGCAAGCGCCTCGCCGCTAAGCTTCAAGACAATTCTTTTATATTTTGGGACGCCCATATGTACCCTCCGTCTACTCAGTTTTCTCGAAAAATAGGGAACACAAAATTGTGTCCCCTAATTACTTTTTATATCTAATCAGTTGCCTTTTACTTGGCTCATGACTTCATCAGCGAAATTGTCTTCGCGTTTTTCGATTCCTTCGCCGACTGCGTAACGAACGAATTCTTTCAAAGTTCCACCAGTCGATTTAACGAAATCGCGTACTTTTTGATCGGAGTTTTTAACAAATGCTTGGTCAAGAACACAAATTTCTTCAAAGTATTTTCCAAGACGGCCTTCAACCATTTTTGCAACGATATTTTCAGGCTTTCCTTCGTTCAACGCTTGCTCCGTGAGGACTTTACGCTCGCGCTCTACTTCTTCCTCGGACACTTCATCACGTGAAATGTATTTCGGATTCAAAGCAGCGATGTGCATAGCAACATCTTTCGCAGCTTCTGCGTCAGTTGTGCCTTCTAAAATTGTCAATACAGCAATGCGTCCACCCATGTGAAGGTAAGGACCGAAAGCATCGTTATCCGTTTTCGTTTTCACTTCAAAACGGCGGAGAGTGATTTTCTCACCGATCTTAGAAACTGCATTGGAAATATGGTCAGCAACGGAAAGTCCGTTTTCCATTTTAGATTCAGTAGCTTCTTCGAGAGTAGCCGGTTTAGTTGCCAATAGGTGTTCTCCAAGTTCTTTAACAAGCGTTTGGAACGCTTCGTTTTTAGCAACGAAATCTGTTTCAGCGTTCACTTCGAAAATGACAGCGTCATTTCCTTTTACAAGGATATCAGTTGTCCCTTCCGCAGCGATGCGGTCAGCTTTTTTAGCTGCGCTGGATAGGCCTTTTTCACGAAGGAAGTCTACTGCTGCTTCCATATCACCATTCACTTCAGTAAGTGCTTTTTTGCAGTCCATCATACCTGCGCCTGTTTTTTCGCGCAATTCTTTTACCATTTGTGCTGTAATTGCCATTGTTAGTTCCTCCTGTATGAGTGATTTGAGACGACAATCTTCGACATTGTTGATTTATAGTGCTCGTAACGCTGCGCTTTTACTCGCAAACGCCGTTCTTCGTTACGGCGGGGCAATGATGTGCTCGTAACGCTTCGCTTTTACTCGCAAAAGCCGTTCTTCGTTACGGCTTTCGCTCCAATCAACGGAGCCACATAATTCAACAATGAGTTTTAACAGAACCTATTCTGTAAAAAAGACGATAAGGGGGGTTGGCCGCTTATCGTCTGTTCTATTACTACTATTACTCTGCAGCTGCCGTTTCAGTCGCTTCTTCAGTTACTTCTTCATCAGCGCCTTGTCTTGATTCGATTAATGCATCTGCCATCTTGCTAGTAAGTAGACGAACCGCACGGATTGCATCGTCATTCGCTGGAATGACATAGTCGATTTCGTCCGGATCACAGTTCGTATCAACAATACCGACGAGTGGAATGTTCAATTTGATTGCCTCTGCAACTGCGATGCGCTCTTTACGAGGGTCAACAACGAAGATGACATCCGGCAATGATTTCATATCACGAATACCGCCTAGGAATTTTACAAGACGATCGTGCTCTTTACGTAGTTCAGATACTTCTTTTTTCGGAAGTACATCAAATGTACCGTCCTCTTCCATCGTTTCGATCTTTTTCATACGTGCAACACGTTTTTGGATCGTACCGAAGTTTGTAAGTGTACCACCAAGCCAACGTTGGTTGATGTAGTACATTCCTGCACGCTCTGCTTCTTCTTTAATTGCATCTTGTGCTTGTTTTTTCGTACCGACGAAAAGGACTTTTCCGCCTTCAGCACCAACTTGACGCATGAAGTCATAAGCTTCTTCTAGTTTTTTCACCGTCTTTTGTAGATCGATGATGTAAATTCCGTTACGTTCCACGAAAATATACTTTTTCATTTTCGGGTTCCAACGACGAGTTTGGTGACCGAAATGCACACCTGCTTCAAGCAGTTGTTTCATTGAGATTACTGACATTTGTTTTTCCTCCAATTTGGTTAGATTCCTCCGTATGTTTCATGTGATGGAATGACCTTTCGGCACCTTTTCCAATCATCCACATACGTGTGTAGTAACACCATTTGATAATATACCATACCGATAAAACGATTGCAACTCACATCATCTGAATTTCAGAAGCAACTCGACTTCAGTTTTCCCTTTTCCGAGCCTTTTCGCAATTTCTTCAATCGGCTTTCCTTCGTCATGCATATGAATGGCAATTGTTCGATCATCCATTTCCGCATCTTTATTCTCTCGTTCGTTCAATTTTGGTTTCGTCAATAAAGGTGCCGTCTGATAGGATTTCAGTGCCGCTTTCACAGGATAAGCAGGTGACGTGATCGTGAAGGCCTTCTCCTCTCCTGCCGGTCGCTCAGGCTCTGGTTGCCTTTGGCTTGGTGGTGAATATTCAGCGGGCTCTTCATTTGCTTGTCGTTCCTCGATAATACTTATAAGCCGCTCGTTTTCCATTTTCAATTCCGCTAAGTATGCACCGATTGCATCGTCCATTTCATCCATCATTTTCCGTTGCTTCTTTTCCAAATTCTTAAATTTGGAGATTTTCATATATAGTAACGCCATGAAGTAAAAACCGATTATTTGTAGTATGAATAAAAATAATAAAAATACCGTTTGCATATGAGTCATCCTGTAAAGTCGACAAATGATCCTTTATAAGGGTGCATCGTCTTCTTATCCTCTTCATTAAGTTGCTGTTTCTTTTCTTTTTGTTCGTGATCCTGATGATTATTCTTTGAATCCTTATCGAGTTTGGCGTACTTCTCGGAATGCCGCACGCTCTCACGGTTTTTCAACAGTTCTTTTTCATTAAGTAGTTGCGCCTGATTTTGGTGGAGCTGCGACTGCTGCTGTTTTTGCTCTGCCATTCTACCCGCTTCGAACGTTTTAGGAATTGCAATCTGGAGTTCAATACCTTTTAAACTCATAAAATCCCTCCATCGACAACTTCAGGTAACAGTAATTTCCGTAATTTAAACAACGCCTTCGAGTGGATTTGAGAAATTCTAGATGTGGATAAGTTCAATATTTCACCGATTTCCGTCAAAGTCATCTCGTCTGTGTAAAATAGATTCAACACTAATTGTTCGTTCTGGTTCAGTTCTTTGATTTTTAATGCTAAATCGCCGACAAGCTCCCCCATCACGATTTGCTGCTCGGGGGTTCGCTCTTGGTCATCCTTTAAAATAAAGGACTTCTGCCCCTCCTCGTCATCCTCGTTCATACTTTCATCCATGGAAAGAACATTTGAGAAGTAGTGTTCTTGAACTGTCTGATACACTTCTTCGACTGTGATTCCTAGATGATCCGCAATTTCTTCAGGAGTTGCATGCCGAAGCAATTTTTGCTCAAGCTTAGCAATCTCCTCCTCAAGTTTTTTCGATTTTTCCCTTGAGGAACGGGGCAACCAATCTTCTTTTCGCAACCCGTCTATGATCGATCCACGAATCCTGAAGGAGGCATATGTATCAAACTTCAAATCCCTGCCTGGATCGAACTTCGTCAACGCATCGAACAGTCCTTGAAGCCCTAAACTCATAATCTCGTCCCTGGAAACATTTCTTGGCAGGCTGGATCCGATTCGCTGCACATGGTAATTGACGAGAGGAGTATACTTCCGGACAAGCCTATCGCCGGCATCGGGATCCCGGTCATTCAACCATTGTTTCCAACATGCATCTTCTTCCGTCAGATCCTCTTTGGACATCGAATCTCTCACCTCCCATGATGTTCACGAAAAAATTAGTTATTATTTAAATTCTATTATAGCAAATTTCGACAAAAAATAGCGACTGAACCGTTCAGTCGCTTCACTACTACTATTTTTACTTCAGATTTCTTTTGTACCTAAATTGACTGTCCGAATACTTAATGCACTTGTCATCGGATCGAACTCTATTGTTCGCCCGCTCGAACCACCTGTATCCTCGGCAATAAGCGGGATAGAAAGTCGGGCTAGCTCCTTTTTGACAGCTTCAACGTTCCGGGGGCCAATCCGAATAGAGTCACTTGATCCGAATTGGAACATTTGGGATCCACCCGCAATTTTAGCTTTCAATGATAAAGGACGAACCCCTTCCGCCTTTAACATTTCCATCAATGAATAGATGCCCGTATCCGCAAACTTTGCTACATTTACATTGTTCGACCTTCCGAGGCTTGAATCCGGCAACATGACATGAAGAAGTCCTGCTATCTTCTTCACTTCATCATACAGGACAACTCCGACGCAAGAGCCTAAACCGGATGTCCGGATCATATTAGGCCCATGAACGATATTCATGTCGGCAATGCCTACCTTAACTACTGTTTTCATTACATTCATCTTATAACACACCTAAAGAACGGAAAATCGTAATATACGATTCCGGATCAGGCAGCAGAAAGAAATGGCCATCCACAGTAGAACTACCGTCATCGCCTTCCTCCTCGATACGCGTATCGATAACGATGACCTCATCACTATAATGGGATACTTCTATGAGTCCGAAGCTGACGATCGCCCCGACCATATCGACGCTTAACGATGGAACGGTTGGATGGACTTTCAAACCTGTGAAATCCGACAAAGCTGATAGATAAGAGCCAGACAAAATATTACCGATTTCCTGCATTGCCGAAATGCCAATGTCCGGAATCGGCAATGCATGGAAGTCGAACGTTGCATCACCGATCAATCTTCTAATAAATTCATTTGCAGAGTCAATCGGCAAAACAAAAAACATGTTGCCAGATAAGTCACCTTGAATCCGCAGGAAGATGCCAGCGACGATTCTCTCAGCTCCTCCTGCCAATTCAAACATTTCATCAAACGAAACGAGTGTCACTTTCGGAACGTGCATTTCGATTTTTCTGTCGAGTAATTGGGACAAGGAAGTAGCCGCATGTGCCGCGCCGATATTTCCGATTTCCTTCAGTACGTCTAGATGCATATCGGTGATTTGATAATCAGATTTCATCGGTTGTCACCCGTTTCACAGGCTGCAGCACTTTGTCCAGATTCAGCATGACCAATAGACGTTTTCCGACTTTCGCAACTCCGGAAATGAATTCGGATTCAACGGAGCCAACGACTTCGGGCTGCGGCCCGATAGAATCAACAGGAATATCAATTACATCATTCGCGGCGTCGACGATGAGTCCAACTTCAAATTCCTCCAAAGAAACGATAATGATTCGGCTGCTATCGTCAAGAGGCTTCCTTTCCATGCCGAATCGTTCGCGCAAATCGACAATTGGAGTGACGACGCCTCTTAAGTTAATAACGCCTTTTATATAGGAAGGTGTATTTGGTACTTTTGTAATCGAGATCAGCTTTTCAATCGACTCGACGACCTCCACTCCAACGGCATATTCCTTGTCCATTAACTGGAACACAATGACTTTCATTTCATTCGTAACTACTCCACTTACTTCAGCCATTCTTTTCACTCCCGCCTATTTGATCAATGCATTGCAATCCACGATTAGCGCAACTTGGCCGTTTCCTAAAATGGTAGCGCCAGAAATGGCAAATACGCTTTGAAGATAATTGCCAAGTGATTTCAAAACGATCTCTTGTTGTCCAATAAAGGAATCTACAACAAGTCCGGCCATCTTCTCGCCTTTCCGAACGATGACAACCGATTGGAACTCATCCATTTCTGGCTCGTCTTCCATTTCGAAAATTCCTTTCAAGTTGACAAGTGGAACGATGCTACCTCTAAAATCAATCACTTTTTGATTATGTGCATTCATTATATCGGAGGTTTGAATAATTGCCGTTTCGATAATCGACGAGAGCGGGATTGCATAGATATCCTTATCAAGATTGACGAGCATGACTGAAATGATGGACAACGTCAATGGTAATTGCACTTGGAACAGCGAACCATGCCCTTCCTTGGAATCAATGGTTATATAGCCGCCGAGCGATTCAATCGTACTTTTTACGACATCCAGTCCGACACCACGGCCGGAAACATCTGTAATTTGTTCGGCTGTTGAAAAACCGGAAGCCAAAATCAGCTCAGAAATTTGCCGCTCTGTCATAGTGGCAGCCATCTCTTCAGTTACGATGCCACGATCAAGTGCTTTCTGTAGAACCCGCTCTTTATTAATACCGGCCCCGTCATCTTCAAGCTCAATGAATACGTGATTCCCGGAATGATAAGCCCTTAAAGTAACCGTTCCTTCTTCAGGTTTCCCTTTCGCTAGTCGTTCTGCAGGGCTTTCGATGCCGTGATCTAAAGCATTTCGGATCAAATGAACGAGAGGATCGCCAATTTCATCGATAACTGTCCGGTCCAATTCAGTTTCTGCACCGATGATTTCAAGATTTATTTTCTTATCAAGGTCGCGAGCAAGCTGACGCACCATTTTCGGGAAGCGGTTGAATACTGTCTCTACTGGAATCATACGCATATTCAAAATAATATTTTGTAGATCGCCCGATACGCGGGTCATCCGCTCAACTGTTTCATTCAAATCAGGATTATGTAATTCACTCGCTATCGATTGCAAACGTCCCCTATCAATGACGAGCTCTTCGAAAAGATTCATGAGAACGTCCAACCGATCGATATTTACTCGGATTGTCTTGTTCGCATGTGGAGCATTTGCTGAACGTTTTCCTTTTTGAGAGGATTCTTCTTTTACCGTTTTTTCAGGGGCTGCCACTACAGGTTCCGCTTCATTTCCAGCGGTCGGCTTTCCCTTCGGTTGGGATATGTTAGTAATCGGGTTAACATGGACATGTTCCACTTCAGACACTTTCATTACTTTCGCTTCGAGGACACTTGCTTCCTCTTGAGTAATGAGAACGATGGTGAAAAGTTGATCGAAATCTTCGTTTTCCAACTGTTCAACTGTCGGTTTTGTCTTGACGATTTCTCCCGATTTTTCAAGTATCTCAAAGACCATGAACACTCTTGCAGCTTTGAGCAAGCAATCCTCTCGAAGTGTTACCGAAATTTCAAATGCATGAAATCCTTGCTCTTGCGATTGGCCTATAACCGTCAATTCGTAGTCGTCATAGTGGAGCGTAGGAGCTTCTGCTGATTCAATCGTTCCGGTTACTACTGTCGTAGCTGCAGTTTCTGCTGCAGAGGAATCATAGGGTACTTGTCCAGCTTCAATTCTATTTAAAGCAGATACTAGATTCTGTACATCTTTCTTCCCTGTCCCGCCTGCTTCAATATCCATTACCATTTCTTCTAAGTAATCGACTGCTTTGAAGACTACATCAAGGATTTCTGATGTGACGTTTATTTTCGAATTTCGGATTGCATCTAGTACGTTCTCCATTTTATGTGTCAAATCTGCGATGTCATCATAACCCATCGTCGCGGACATTCCTTTTAATGTATGAGCTGAACGGAACACTTCATTGACAATCCCCAAGTCCTCTGGATTTTTTTCTAATTCCAACAAGTGTTCATTGCACGCTTGAAGATGTTCTTTACTCTCTTCAAGAAACATTTCAAGGTATTGATTTGTATCCATAATGACGCCCCCTCAAGAATGTAAGATTTCCATAATTGTTGTTGCAATGCACTGTACATCAACGACCTTGTCTACGAGACCGGCTTCTTTTACTGCTTTTGGCATGCCATAGACGACGGACGTCTGTTCAGATTCCGCAATCGTAACCGTAGAGCAGGAAGATTTTAATATTCGCATCCCTTCTCTTCCATCATGCCCCATCCCTGTCATGATAGCTGTAACGAATTGCAGTTCAGGCTTTTCAGCAGCCGATTCCAATAGTACATCTACGGATGGCCGATGCCCCGTTCTCGGCGGTTCCGAATCGTCGAGACGTAAGCAAAATCCTAATGGGCATTTTTCGAATTTCAAATGTTTGCCGCCCGGAGCGATATAGGCAACGCCTTTTTGAATGAGTTCTCCATTCTCGGCTTCTTTAACTCGAATTTCGCTTAACCCATCCAACCGTTGGGCCAATGATTTTGTAAAACCAGGTGGCATATGCTGAACGACCAAAATTGGGGCGTTTATAGTAGATGGCAATCTTGTTAACACCTCTTGCAGTGCCCGAGGTCCCCCTGTCGATGTACCTATTATAACAAAAGTTGGTTGTGCTTTGGAAATCTTTTTCTTTATCGAAACTTCCATTCGATCGGCGTGGTCAACTAACGATGGGACATTGGATTCATTCGTAAATTGCTCTTTCTTGGTCTGCAATTTTGGTAGCAATTTAGGTTGTTTTACGAGAGTTGAAATATTAACGTTTGTTGCAGCTACGACTTTCCTCACAATTTCCTGTTCCACTTCTTGCAGATTAAGCGAAATGGCCCCTCCCGGTTTAGCAACAAAGTCAACTGCCCCATATTCCATCGCAGTCAATGTGTTTTCTGCTCCGATATCGGTTGTACTCGAAAGCATGACGACAGGTGTCGGCTGTTCTTCCATAATTCTTTTCAATGCGTCGAGACCATTCATGTGTGGCATTTCGACATCCATCGTAACGACATCGGGCCGAAGTTCAATGACTTTTGAAATTGCGTCATTGCCATTACGGGCAGTTCCAATCACTTCTAATAGCGGGTGTGTCGAAAGCATTTCCGTTATGAGTTTTCGCATAAAAGCAGAATCGTCAACGACAAGAACTTTTTTCACATTGCCGACACCCATTTCACACACGCCCTTTCGAAAATATCCCCTTCAACTTCGTAAGGAAACGAGTCCCCCGCTTTTCATCCGTTCTATCCACTTCGACAAAAACTTCAGTGATTGCTGACATTCGCTTTGAAATAGGAGCATTCGGATAGAGTAGCATAAATGGCTTTTGGGCGACTACCGCTTTACGGACGGCATCGTCTTCCGGTAAAAACCCTAAAATGGACGTGTCTTTGTTTAAAAACTTTCGCATCGCATATTGCAAACGGGTCACCGCATCATTGCCATCATCATTTTTTGCCACCCGATTGCTAACGATGCTGAATTTTTTATCCGGGTCTTTCAAACAGATGAATTTCATCATGGAGTATGCATCTGTAATAGACGTAGGCTCTGATGTCGAGATGACGATCACTTCATCAACAGCAATGATTAATTCAATTGAGCGCTGCGTGGCACCTGCACCCATGTCGAATATTAGAAAATCGTATTGCTTCTGCAATTCTTCGAATGCGTTAAGCAAACGCTCAAACATCGCCTCTGACCAGTCTAATACGGAGTCAAGACCTGACCCGCCCGATATGAATTCAAGACCTTCATCATCTGTTGCAATAACATTTTCCAATGGTTGAACACCGATCAAATAATCTTTCAAACTATATGTTGGTGTTACGCCAAGTAATATATGGATATTACCCATGCCAATGTCCATATCGATGACGATCACTTTTTTCTTTTTTATACGCAATGAGTGGGCGAAATTTGTTGAGAAATTGGACTTGCCGACTCCTCCTTTCCCACTCACGATTGCAATTGACTTCGCTAGGCGGCCTTGCGCTTTCAACATTTTCTGCCGAAGTGCTTCTGCTTGATCACGCATGTTCAGCACCTGCCAATAATAATTTGAGCATCTTGTCGATATCGACTTCAACTATATCTTCAGGTACTTCCTGTCCATCTGTATAATAAGCAGTTCCAATACTATATTGTTTCATCAAATTGAACATCGGTCCAATCGATCCTGTTTCATCCACTTTCGTAAAGATGAATTTTTCAATTGGGAAAGAAGTGAACTTCTCGATAATCGTCCTCATATCATCCTCTTTTGATGTGACAGATAAGACAAGGAATGATTCCATATCCAACGAAAAGTCGATCAAATGCTTCAAATCATTTACGAATTTCATCTCTTTATAATTTCGTCCTGCTGTATCTATGAAAATCAAATCACGATCTGCCATTTTTGCAATGGCTTCTTCAAAGTCTTTGCTGTTATAGGCGATTTCAACCGGCGCTTGTAATAGATTGGCATACGTGCGCAATTGTTCGATTGCAGCAATCCGATATGTATCCGTTGTAATAAAGCCAATCTTCTTTTTATGCTCCAAAAGGGCTCTTGCCGCAATTTTAGCGATTGTCGTCGTCTTCCCAACACCGGTCGGACCAAGAACGTTAATATATTTCTTGGAAAACGAAATGCCTCCAAAAGGTAATTCCGAGAATTGTTCCGCTAACACGTTCTTTGCAATTTGTAATTGTTCCGCCCTCGAAAAATCTTTCTTTTCCTCTTTCATCTTCGTAAAGATTTCATTGCCAATTTGGAGAATCAAATGCTGTGATAACTCCTGATCTGCCAAATAGGTAAGAAAAACTTTCAAATCGTCGGGAAAATTTTCGAATATGGAGGACTGCTTCATTTCTTGTAGCAGTCTTTTCATTTCGACCATTTCTTTTCTTAATTCCGCATCATCATTCCGCACTTCTTCCATCGTAGGAGCAGGCTTCGAAGAAAGCACCGATTCTTTTTGAAAAGAAGCTGGCTCGTCGAAACCGGCGACAACTTCAACGGACTTCTTTTGAAAAAAACCTAGAAAACCTTTGGTCGTGACGACATTTGAGCTGAGGATGACAGCATCATCGCCCAAATCGGCTCTTACTTTCTTCATTGCCTCCACCATCGTATCAGCTGTATACTTTTTCATTTTCATCAAATATCCACCACCCCAACACTTTGGACTTCAATAGAAGCTTCCAGTTCATTGTAGGATAACACCGGAATTTGCGGAAAGTACCGCTCTGTAATTTGCCTTAAATACATTCGAATAGCAGGCGAGCAAAGGATGACAGGTGATTGGTCCATAAGAGCGACTCGTTCTACCTCTCTAGCAATCGACTCTAATATTTCTTGGGAATGTGAAGGGTCGATTGACAAATAATTGCCTTGCTCAGTTTGCTGAATATTATCCGCAATCAATTTTTCCACTTTGCCTGAGACGGTCAACACTTTTAACGCATCGACGCCCGTCGAGTATTGGGATGTGATTTGTCTCGCAAGTGATTGGCGTACATATTCGGTCAACAAATCAATATCAGACGTATACTTCGAATAATCTGCCAATGTTTCAAAAATGATCGGCAAGTTTCGGATCGATACATTTTCATTCAATAATTTCGCCAACACTTTTTGAATTTCACCGATGGAAAGTGGTGTTGGTGTCAGTTCATCCACTAAAATCGGATACGTTTCACGGACATGATCGACGAGTTGCTTCGTCTCTTGACGTCCAATGAGATCAGCTGCATTCGCCCTGATCACTTCTGTCAAATGCGTCGAAACAACGCTTGGAGGATCGACAACCGTATACCCCATAATTTCTGCGTCTTCTTTAACATCTTCCGTAATCCATTTTGCCGGAAGACCAAATGAAGGCTCAATCGTATCGATTCCGACAATGGAATCATCACCGCCCGGACTCATTGCAAGATAATGGTCAAGAAGGAGTTCCCCTCTAGCTAGCTCATTTCCCTTTATCTTGATCCGGTACTCATTCGGTTGTAATTGAATATTGTCCCGAATCCGAACGACTGGAATAACAAGCCCTAACTCTAGTGCGAGCTGCCTTCTGATCATGACGACCCTATCAAGTAAATCCCCGCCTTGCTGTGCATCAACTAACGGGATGAGGCCGTATCCGAATTCAAACTCGATTGGATCGACATTCAATAGATTGACGACATTTTCAGGGCTTTTCATCCCTTCCGTTTCAACCTCTTCTTCCATCTCCAGCAATTCTTCCGGATCTTCTTCCGGCTGTCTCGACATGATAAACGCTCCGACGACGAGAAGTAATGCTAACGGAATCGTAAGGAGGTCATTGATCGGTGTAAACAGGCCAAGCAGGAATATGGTTGCGGCAGTTACATAAAGTAGTTTAGGTTGTCCTAGTAGCTGTTTCGTAATGTCAGAACCAAGATTACCCTCGGAAGCTGCACGTGTTACGACGATACCTGTCGCAGTTGATATGAGCAAAGCTGGTATTTGAGAAACAATACCATCCCCGACGGTGAGTTTTGAGAATTTGGTCGCAGCTTCTGCAAACGGCAAATCCATTTGGACGATTCCGATGATCATTCCGACAAGGAGATTAATGAAGACGATAATGATACCGGCAATGGCATCCCCTTTTACAAATTTCGTTGCTCCGTCCATAGCCCCGTAGAAGTCTGCTTCGCTACTCACTTTTTCACGTCGCGCTCTTGCTTCCGTCTCGGAAATCATTCCTGCGTTCAAGTCAGCGTCGATACTCATCTGCTTACCTGGCATCGCATCGAGCGTAAAGCGGGCCGCCACTTCAGAAACTCGCTCGGATCCTTTCGTAATGACGATAAATTGGATAATGACTAATATGATAAAGACGACGAGACCGACTACGATATTTCCACCTGTTACGAATGAGCCGAATGTGTCAACCACACCGCCAGCATCCCCTTGTGAAAGAATTGCACGGGTTGTTGAAACGTTCAAGCCAAGGCGGAAAAGTGTCAACAATAATACGAGTGTAGGAAAGATAGAAAACTGCAATGCTTCCTGCATATTCATAGACGTCATGAGAACCAATAGCGCAAGAGTAATATTAATGATAATCAGAAAGCTTAGTAGCCAAGTCGGTAATGGGATGACGAGCATTGCAACGATCATTATGACTGCTGCAAGCACTCCTATATCTTTAAACTGCATGCCATCCCTACTTTCTCAAAATATATTATCAATCACGCCTATGCGTGATTGCTTCCGAAGGAGTACTTCAAATCTGCAGACTTGCTGATCCCGTTATATTTTCCGTTGAATGCGATATACATATGCCAATACTTCGGCGACCGCTTTGAAAAACTGGTCTGGAATACGATCACCGATTTCAACATCATCGTAGAGTCCCCTTGCAAGAGGGCGGTTTTCTACCATGACAATATTATGTTCTTTTGCAATCAGCTTGATTTTTTGTGCGATGAAGTCGGCGCCCTTCGCAATGACAATTGGTGCATCCATTTTTTCATCATCATATTTTAAAGCTATTGCAAAATGGGTCGGGTTCGTTATGACGACATCCGCTTGGGGTACTTCCTGCATCATCCTTCTCATCGCCATTTCCCTTTGACGCTGTTTAATGCGCGATTTGATGATCGGATCCCCTTCTGTATTTTTGTGTTCGTCCTTAATATCCTGTTTGGACATCCGCAAGTTTTTCTCGTAATCATATTTCTGATAAAAATAGTCTAATATCGAAATGAATAAAAGAACAAAAGAAGCGACAATACCCATCAACGCGACCAATTGCCCGACTGTTACTAATGTGTCATGGGGCGTCTTAAATGTAAGACCTAAAACTTTTTCGATATTCATCATTAATAGGATTGTTGTCACAGATCCAATAAAAGATATTTTCAACAACGATTTCAATAATTCAACGAGTGCTCGGATGGAAAATATCCGTTTTAGTCCTTTGATCGGATCAATTTTTTTTAGATCGAATTTCAAGGGTTCTGCAGTAAATAGAATTCCGAACTGCATCAAATTCCCGCCTATTCCCGCAATGACTGCTATTGCCATGACAGGTAAGAGAATATATGCCATTTGAACAATTATTTCCTGATAGATGATCATCGTTTGATCGATATCCAGTACGTTAATCGAAATGAATTCTGTAAATGAATGTGTAAAGAATACGAAGAACCGATCCCGCATGAAACCTGCTGTAAAGAAAAGGAACAAAAATACAAAAAGAAGGACAATTGCAGTTGTGACATCCTGGCTTTTGACGACTTGTCCTTTCTTTCGGGAGTCGAGACGCTTCTTCGGAGTGGCCTTTTCAGTCTTTTCGCCTGCAAAGAACTGTAAATCCAAACGAATCATAAATTAGCCACCTCCTAAGATGATCATCAAATCCCTCATCGCTGTTATCATCAGTTCAAATAATTTACGCATCATTGCGATCATTACGGTGAACATCGTCACAAGCACTAGAAAACTAACACCGATTTTAATGGGAAAGCCGACAACGAAAATATTAAGTTGAGGAACTGTCCTCGCTGTAATGCCGAGTGCCAAGTCGACAAGAAATAGAGTTGCAACAATCGGTACAGCCATTTGGAATGCGATGGCGAAGACCATCGCAAAAGTTCTTGTGACAAATTCAGCAAGCCTCTCCTCGCCGAATGATGGCCAAAGCATGTCAATCGGTATAAAACGATAACTATAAAAAATCCCATCAAGAAGCATATGATGTCCGTTCAATGTGAGCAGCAGCAACATCGCGAGGACATTGAAAAACTGACCAAGGAGCGGCGATTGAGCTCCAGTTTGGGGGTCGATGACATTCGCGATGGCAAAGCCCATCTGGAAATCGATGAAGCCTCCCGCAATTTGGATTGCAGACATGACGATATAGGCGATAACCCCGATGAATAGGCCGGTTGTAGCTTCCTTGATCACAAGGAGTATGTATGTACCATCGATTTCGAGCTCAGGTGCATCGATCGTATAGACCATGATCCAAGCGACAACTGCAGCAAATATGATCCTTTGTGTCGTCGGGATTGCCCGATAGGAAAACAAAGGGACAGTTACGATGAAAGCAGTCACCCTTGTCAAAATGAGCAAATAAGCAGCGATAGAAGGAATTAGTTCTTCCATTTAATCACCCGATATACCGGACGAGGTTATCAAAAATGTCTGCCGCGAATGCTGTCACCCTAGCTAAAATCCAAGGTCCAAAAATGACGATGGCAACAAGGACTGCAATGATTTTCGGCACAAATGCAAGTGTCTGTTCTTGTATCTGCGTCGTCGCCTGGAATATGCTCACGATTAGGCCGGTAACCAGTGCGACAACCAACAGCGGACCGCTTGTCAATAAAATGACCCATACCGCGCGTTCGGCTATCGCTATAATTAATTCGCCTGTCATTCGATAACCACTCCTAATTTGCACCTAAAAACTATGCATCTAAAAACTTTGCACCTAAAAACTTTGCAATAAAGACTTGACGATTAAATACCATCCATCGACAAGGACAAATAATAAAATCTTAAATGGCAATGAAATCATAACAGGCGGCAACATCATCATCCCCATTGACATAAGAACACTTGCGACAATCATGTCAATAACGAGAAACGGGATGAAGATCATGAAGCCCATTTGGAATGCAGTCTTTATTTCACTAATAGCGAAAGCCGGGACTAACATCGTCAACGGGATGTCCTCCAACGTTTCAGGACGCTCCGCTTGATTGTATCGTAAAAATAACTCCAAATCTTTCTGCCGCGTATGCTTGCTCATGAACTCCTTGAAAGGCAAGCTTGCCCGGTCATATGCCTCTTCCAATGTGATCTCTTCTGCAAAAAGCGGTGTCAGCGCTGTTTCATTCACCTCTTGGAAAGTAGGTGCCATAATAAAAAAAGTCAAAAATAGGGCAAGCCCAACAATCACTTGGTTTGGCGGCATTTGCTGCGTTGCAAGTGCCGTCCTGACAAACGACAAAACAATGACAATCCGTGCAAAAGAAGTCATTAGTATAAGGATCGCCGGGGCAAGTGACAGGACAGTAAGGAGTAGAAGCAATTTGATGGATGTCGATACATTTGTCGGATCGCTGTCCGAAAAGAACTGGACGAAATCATTCATCTTTTTTGCGCTCCTTTTCTGCCAATCGGTTCAAATGCTTTTTACGTTCCGCTCTTAATTCATCGAGCCTAGTTATAAACATTTTTTTGAAATCTGCGGGTTCGTCGCTATTAAGCGATGTGTCCGCTTTGTTTTGAGGAAGCATCGTCAACAACTTGCTCATAATTCCTGGCGGAGATTGAAGTTCGTCTTCGTCAAAATAACTCTCGAGTGCCTTAATCTCTTTTGGATCTGTAATCTCTTTCAATAGTCTTACTTCATCACCGACGCCTATCAAATAGTAGGAATCGCCGATGACTACCAATTGAATGGATTTATGTTGACCAAGGGAGAGCCCCCCGACATTTTTTATGAATCGATGCTGGTCAAACATGCGGTTCTTCCGATTAATGAACTTCAGTAGAGCGAGAAGAAGACCGATGACAAACAGCAATGCAAAGAGCGTCTTAATATAATCCCACAATGACAAGCCAACAGCTGCCCCGTCTTGCGACGTGTCGGCAGCTGGCTCGTCTATCTCATTCACATTCTTTGAATCTTGTCCGCAATCATTGCCTTGTCCTAAGCAATCGGAGACAGACTTGTTCTGATCGGCTTCCGCATGTACATTTCCAAAAGGCATCATTACGAAAAGTACGATAAACAATGGCAACAATCGTTTCAGATTAATTGATACTCTCATGAGTTAACCTATTGCTTTTTGGATTGCTTCGACTACACGGTCAGCTTGGAAAGGCTTGACGATAAAGTCTTTTGCCCCTGCTTGGATCGCGTCGATCACCATCGCTTGTTGCCCCATTGCTGAACACATAATAATTGTCGCAGATGGATCTTTCTCCTTAATGGATTTCAACGCCGCAATGCCATCCATTTCGGGCATTGTAATGTCCATCGTAACGAGATCTGGCTTCAATTCCATATATTTTTCAACTGCTTGCACACCATCAGCAGCCTCACCGACCACTTCAAAATTATTTTTTGTCAATATATCTTTAATCATCATACGCATGAAAGCTGCGTCATCCACAATTAAAATACGTTTACCCATTCTCTTGACCTCCCGGATCCTATCGTAAGTTATTCAAGCGTTCTGTCTGGCTTAAAATATCTGTAATACGCACACCAAAGTTTTCATCGATGACAACGACTTCCCCTTTGGCAATATGACGGTTGTTCACTAAAATATCCACCGGTTCTCCCGCCAGCTTATCCAATTCTATGATGGAACCACTTGACATTTCAAGGATTTCTTTAACAGACCGTTTCGTCCTTCCAAGCTCCACCGTCACTTGTAAAGGGATATCCAACAACATATTCAAATTGTTGGTTTCTACTTGATTCAATGAAGGTCCTTCAAAGCTAGCAAATCGGGCTTCCTGTACATGAACAGGTGGTTTTTGCTGCCGTTGTGGCATCTGTTGTTGAAGCGGCTGCTCATAATACGGTTGTTCCTGATAAGGCTGCTCCATTGCTTGTGATGTGCTTGGATTATTGGAAAATCCGGCAGTGTCCTCGGGTGAATATTCACGACGGCTCGGTTGTTGCCCATATGTAGGAGCAGGCCTGACCGGCTCTTCTACAGTCACTGCGGCTTCCTCTTCGGCACCCATCCCCATGAGAGACGTTACAAGATTTTTACCGAATTGCAGTGGGAAGAGCTGCATAATACTCGAATCAATTAACTCTCCGACTTTCAATTCGAAGGAAACTTTGATCATCATCTCGTCCTTCGGGATCTTATCTATGCCTTCATCGCTTTGCATATTCATTAAATCAATGGAAGGAGGGGAAATATCCACTTTCTTATTGAATACAGTGGACATCGATGTCGCCGCGGAACCCATCATCTGATTCATCGCTTCCTGTACTGCACTCAAATGGATTTCATTCAATTCTTCATTTGGCGCCATTCCATCTCCACCAAGCATCAAATCAGCGATAATTGCAGCGTCACTTTGTTTAATGACAAGGAGATTCGTTCCATGCAAACCTTCCGTATATTCTACTTGGACCGCTACATACGGTTGGATAAACTCCGTCTTTAGCATACTGAGATCTACTACAGAGATCGATGGAGTTGTAATTTCCACTTTCTGGCCAAGTAACGAGGAGAGGGCTGTAGCGGAGCTGCCGAAGGAAATATTCCCGACTTCTCCTAAGGCGTCTTTCTCCATTTCACTTAATTGATTGTCATAATCCTGATTATCAGAGGACGATGTTGCAGGCTCTTCTGCACGGATCGGCTCCCCACGTAACAATGCTTCAATTTCTTCTTGGGATAGCACACTATCACTCATCATCTTCATCCCCTCCGTTCAATATATCGATAATTTGTACAGCCATCCTATTTCGATGATGGCCAGGTTGGGCTGTGAATTTTGGTATGTCGCCCACTTTGACAAGTAACGGATCTTCAATTTTTTGATCAAGCGGAATGACATCGCCCACTTGCAAATATAAAAAATCTTCAACCGACATCGACCCACTCCCTAATTCTGTCGTAATCGGCAAAGTAGCTTTTTTCAACCGTTTTTCCAAAATGATGCTTTGTTCAGGTGTCGGCTCTTTCTTATTCGTCTGCATCCAATACCGTACCGATAAATTCGGGACAATCGGCTCAAGAACAACATGCGGAATACAAATATTAATCATTCCACTTGATTCTCCAATGACAATGTTGAATGAAATGACGACAACCGTTTCATTCGGTGAAATCATTTGAAGGAATTGTGGATTCACTTCCATTTCAGATAGAAACGGATCTATTTCGATGATGCCAGACCACGCTTCCCGTAAATTATCAAATGACCGTTCGAATAGATTCGTCAAAATCTTTGTTTCGATTTCTGTCATATTATCCACTTTTCCAGGGCCTTCCCCTACACCGCCCATTAATCGATCAAGCATGGAATAAGCGACGTTCGGATTGACTTCCATAATGATATTTCCTTCAAGTGGCGGAACGTCAAAAATATTAAGCAATGTCATATTCGGGATGGATCGGATGAATTCCTCAAAAGGGATTTGATCCACCGAGGCGACATTTATTTGAATATACGTCCGCAATTGTGCGGAAAAGTAAGTCGTCAACAACCTTGCAAAGTTTTCATGGATCCTTGTCAAACTTCGGATCTGATCTTTCGAAAAGCGGAGGGCACGTTTAAAGTCATATACTTTGACCTTCCGGGTCTCCTCTTCCTTCTTAATCTCTTCCGCCGACATTTCACCTGTCGATAATGCTGATAATAACGCATCAATTTCATGTTGGGATAAAATATCTCCCGGCATAAGGCCACCTCCCGGCATAGTATATGTCCATCAGTTAATTACTGGATAATGTAGGAAACGATGTACACTTTTTCAATTTCACCCTCTTGCATGAGTGGATTCAGTTGTGCTTTGATGGAATCCTCGAATGCCTGCTTCCCAGCTTTTCCTTCAAAATCTTTCGAGGTCATTTCCGAGAGCTCTTGAATGACGATGTTTTGGACTTGGAAGTCGCGTTTTTCCAATTCTTCAGCCGCTTTTTTATCGGTCGTTTGGATTTTCAATGAAATCCGGATAAATTGACGTCCTGCTAAGTTAGTCATGATTTCCGGTACGTCTACGGATGCTTCAAGAATGTCATCAATTGTCGGTTCTTTATCTCCGGAGTCGGCTTTTAGTTGTAGGGTAAGTATTAATCCAATGATTCCGACAAGCGTTAACGTAACGACAATGATTAATATAATAGTCAGTGCTTTATTCTTCATTTTCTTCACCCCGGATATGCGGATTCGCTAGTAATTGGACCGATTGATAGAAATCAATAATGCGGCGGTTGACTTCGTCGATAGGGTCCAGGACGACGTATTTGCTGCCTGTCGTCAGAGTAATGGTCGTATCGGGAAACGATTCGACTTTTTCTATGTATAGTGCGTTCAACATGAACGCTTTGCCGTTGAGACGTGTAAGTTTGATCATATGTAAGGGGCCGGGCACAGGGCCGGCCCGACCCTCCTTTGCTGTAAAAACGCATAAAGTTGTTTACTCACGCATAAACTCGTTTAATTGCGCATAAATCACTCTAGAAACGCATAACTTGTCAGAGATGCGCATAAATGTGTGTAATGGAGCATAAATGCATCTAAAAGCGCATAAACTTTTCAAAGCACACAGGGTTATGCTTGAATACCGGATTTCCGCTGCTGGCGGACGCTTTCCGCGGGCACGGCTTCAGCCGCTTCCCTCGCTTCGCTCAGTCCAGGGTCTTCAGCTCGCGCTGTTCCCGCAGGAGTCGCCGCCCTACGCTTCAATCCTAGTGTAGAATAATTAATTCTTATTATATATCACTAGATTCTTATTCTTATCGTTTCAAATTGACAAGTTCTTGAAGAATTTCGTCAGATGTTGTGATGATACGTGTGTTTGCTTGGAAACCACGTTGCGCGACGATCATTTCAGTGAATTCTTCAGCAAGGTCGACGTTGGACATTTCTAGGAAGCCAGATACAATTTCCCCGATTCCTGTTGTAGTGGCAACTCCTGGTACTGGAACCCCGGAGTTTGTTGATTCTTGGAAGTAGTTACCTCCAACCTTATTAAGACCACCTGGGTTAGGGAATTTTGCTAAAATTAATTGCCCAGCCCATTTTAAATCTCCTGCAGCATTTACAAAAGTAATGGTGCCATCCTGACCGATACTCATTGACTGCGCTGTTGTAGGGATTACTATTGGTTGTGGATCTGGCATAACATCTGGATCTACATCCTCTGGATCCAAACCTTCAAGATCTGCGGCTGAATATCCTACTAAATATTTCCCATCAGAGTTAACTAAATATCCCCTGTTATCCATATAGAAATTTCCTGCGCGAGTGTACAAAGGACTTGATGTAAATTCGTCTCCATCGACCGCTTCAATATCAGTCGTGGCATCTGCTACTTGGAAGAAGCCGTCTCCGGAGATAGCCAAGTCCAATGTATTCCCTGTAAACTGTGTTGATCCTCCCGCGTGAATTGTATCAATTGTAGAAATTTGTGATCCAAGTCCTACTTGCTTCGGGTTAACTCCCCCCCGTGAATCACTTGCAGCTGAAGCTCCCGCCACAGTCTGAGAAATTAAGTCTTTAAAGATCACACGTCCCTTCTTAAACCCATAAGTATTAACATTAGATATATTATTCCCGATAACATCCAATTTCGTTTGGAAGTTCCGTAAGCCTGAGATTCCTGAGTACATTGATCGTAACATATTAATTTTTCCCCTCTCGGATTGTAAAAGTGTGTCTGCCTCTGTCGGTCGGCAGTACGTCGGCATCCTCTTTCTGAGGTCCTGCCGGAGTTAGTTGAGCACGATTGTGCCGTCGATGTTTGTGAAAACTTGGTCTCTTGCTTCTTTGCGATCCATCGCTGTAATGACGGTTGAATTTTTTGCGCTGACGATGAGTGCTGCTTGGTCCATCAGTACAAGCGATTCTTTGATTCCCTTCACTTTTGCTTCATTCACCTTGTCTGTGATGTGTGCCCATTCAGATTCAGTAATATGAATGTTCCGCTCTCTTAGCCTGTCTGTCGCATGTTTGCTGATTTTCAGTTCCTGTGGCTGGATTGCTTTGTTCAGCTGTTCCAGGAATGATTGTGTTGGCTGTGGCGGTGTTTTCATTCGTTGTCCATGGCGGATGAGTGGCTGCGATGGAACGTGGTGGATGTTCAGCTTGTCCATACACTCGCTCCTTTTTTCTTATTGGCTGATGGAAGTGAATGTGTTTCCGTCAAGTCGGCTGCCGTCGTCCAAAATGTATTGCAGTTTCCCTTCTTTATTTGAGACAGATACGACTGTTCCGGACTTTTCCTCTTCTCCATCCATATATCCAACAGTTTTACCAATTAACAGGCTTGCTTCTACTAAGCTATTTGTATTTCCTGAGCTTGCTAGTACTTCTGAAATATTGCCGGGGGACAGTTCCTTCCCGTCTGCCATAGTAAATACGACTGATCCATCTACGAATTTTGCAGATTGGATAACGCCGGTTCCTTCGTTGACAATCGGCTTCCCTGCTTCGTCTTTTTTATTCGTCAATTCATGCCATCGGACATTCTTTCCGACGAATTGATTGTATTGGATTAGTTGGCTTTGGTTTTGAGCTTCAGCGAATTTTTCAAATGCGTTTGCCAATTTCATCGTTTGTTCCAAAGATGAAAACTGTGCCATCTGCGCAATGAATTCATTGTCCTTCATTGGGTTCGTCGGATCTTGGTTTTGCAGTTGGGCGATGAGAATTTTCATGAATGCATCTTTGTCCATCGTCTCGGGTCCGGTTTTGCGTTGATCCCGTTGTTTATTGATGAGGAACATGGATTCCGTTATCGGTTTTTGTCCATCTATCATTTTCTACACCTCCAATTCGATCATATATTCCTCGAATGATCGCTCTTCTTCTGATGATTTGTTTTGCTTGTTTTCATCAGACTGTTGTTCGCGTTTGAATTGTTCATTAAAGGATTGCTCTCGTTCACTTCGATTCGTTTCTTGGATCGATTGTGCTATGTCAATCCGTTCAACTTGCAAGTTTTGCTGGTTAAACGCGTGTTTTAGTTGATGCAGTTGGCTGTCGAGCATTCCTTTTGCCAATGCAGTTGATGCAAGGATTCTCGCTGTCATAATTCCGTTCGTTTCGAGCAACTCGATACGGATTTGGCCTAGATGTTCGGGATATAGCTTAATGAGCATCCGATTGGTGCCACCGACTTGTCCGAAATTGGCTCGTTTCATTAATGCTTGCATTTCTCTTAACAGCGACTCGCTACGGTTCGACGGATTCGATTCCATCTGTTGAACTGAGAATTCTGCTTTTAGTGAAGTGACATTTGCAATGGCGGAACTTGCACTATTCGGTTGTGTCTCTGCTTGTTTTTGTCGTGTGCTCTCCTCATTGGTCGACATGGATGAATTGGCTTCAAGGACAATTCTAAAGTCCGCCTTCTGCTGGATGAATGGCAACGGATCTTGTTTGCCCATTACGGCAACTTTTTCTTCGAATTGCGCCGCAGCTCCTATGAGGAATGTTTGGAAACTGTCAACCTTCTGTTCCATCGTCAAAACCATATCGGTTTTAGGTGCAATCAATTCTACTGTTTTTAAATAAGCGAGTAGTTGAATGGCTTCATTCCGGGATTCTGGGTTTTGAAGTTCATTATTCAGATTTTCAAAAAAACGAATTCCCGCTTCATCGATGGACTGAATAATCGTCCACATGTTTGATGTGACGGTTAATTCATCCATCTCGTTTGATGATAACCCGGCTTTCTGCAACAATTCCTTTAGTTTTTCAAGCATTTCATCAGGATTTACCGACAATAGTTTTGAAAATTCTTCTAAACTAGCAGTATTTCCTATCTCTTCGGGAGTTTCAGGAAGCTCTATCTTTTCATTGCCCGAAATAGCTTGTAACGCCTGTTCTAATTGGTCAATAGTCGTTGCATTGAATAAATCCGGAATCAATTCAAGCGGAATTTTCGAATTACTTTCTCTCGCTACAGGTTCAATTCCAGCTGACTGCGAAGTGACACTCGCAAGGACTGAACCGAACTTCTGCACCATTGCTCCACCTTTTTGTGCATTCCCTGCTGTAGGTTGCATGTTCATCCCGGTCATCGCTTGTAATGCTCCTATGTTCACTTTTCGTTTCACCTCCTTTCAATGATCGGTTCCAATTACTTTGTCATAAGACTCGTATATTTCGCGGCATCTTCTGGTGACATTTTTTCAAGTATCGATGCGAGAACTTCAGGCTTTAAGCTCGCAAGTATTTGGATCGCTTCTGCATCGCTCATGTTTGTAATGACTGGAGCTGCCGATTTTGCGGACATTTTTTCGAAAGTTGAAATGATTTCTTTCATATCACGTTTATAATCATCTTTTTCCATCTTCAATGCTTCAATTTGAGCTAACAAACTAGTTTGTTCGTCGAGAAGAGCTTGTTTTTCATCCTCTGATTTCGCTAAATCTTCCTGGAGTTTGAAAACTTGCGCTTCCTTCTCTTGAATTTCCGCTTGTAAGTCAACGACGCGCTCTGCGATGATTGTATCGTCACCGATTTCCTCATCTTGCTTCTTTTCACCAAATGGAAGCGATTCGGTCCACTCTTTCGCCTTATCAAAAACGTTCACATCAGCAACGTAAGCGATGATTAACAGGACCATCGTCGTGAAAAGCAATGGGATAAGCGTCCAAAGCAACACTTCCTGGAAGAGCCGGGTGCCTTTCTTCTTTTCAACGATTTTCTCTTCAGTTTGCAATTTTGAATTCCTCGCCAAATTACCACCCTGTTTCTCTTCTATGGAACTTCAATGTAGATATTTCATCCAACATACTTGCTTCTTTTTGTTCCATTTCAGCACGATAATGTTCTTTGTCCTTTTCCTTCATCTTTTCGAACTTTTTCACTTCAATCGTCTTCTCAAGCAATTTCTCCTCATACCAATTCATTTTGGAACGGGCTTTTATGACCGATTGCTGCAGAACATCAATCCGCTTTTCAAGGCTGTCGATAAACCGTGCATAATGATGGATTTCATTAATGGAGAATCCTTTTCTCATTTTTTCCTGATGATCAGCAATGTTATCTTCCTTCTTTTTCAACAGTTCGTATAACTCGGTTGCCACTGCTTCGAAGGAATCAACTGCTTTTTTGAATTCGATTTCGGTTTCAGTTTTCTCTTGTTCCCGGTATGTCAGCACTTTTTCAAATCGGTATTGATAAGGCTTCAACTTGTGCCACCTCCTGGAGCAAGTGATATCAGTTCTTCAATTGATTGTTCCATACTCACATTCTCTTGATAGCTTTGCTTTAAGAAGTTTGTAATATGTGGTTCGAATTCGATCGCTTCGTCAATTTCCCTTGACGTACCACGTTTATACGCACCTATGTTAATAAGATCTTCCGATTTGTCATAGGTGTAATACAATTCACGGAGCTTTTCAGCAGCTTTCACATGTTCCGGGCTCGCGATATGATTCATTAGACGACTGACGCTCTTTAAGACATTAATTGCGGGATATTGGCCTTTGTTTGCGAGCGTTCGATCCAAAACGATATGGCCATCAAGTATACCTCGCACCGCGTCTGCGATAGGTTCGTTCATATCATCCCCATCAACGAGCACTGTATAGAACGCTGTAATTGCACCGACGTCATTCGTACCAGTTCTCTCGAGGAGCTTCGGTAAAATAGAAAACACGGACGGTGTGTACCCGCGAGTCGCAGGTGGTTCTCCAACCGCAAGACCAATTTCCCTTTGCGCCATCGCGACACGGGTGACGGAATCCATCATTAACATGACGTTCATCCCTTTATCCCGAAAATATTCCGCGATTGCTGTCGCCGTAAACGCTCCTTTTATCCTCATGAGAGCAGGCTGGTCAGATGTTGCGGCAACGACGATCGTCTTGCTTAACCCTTCCGGACCTAAATCGCGCTCGATAAATTCACGGACTTCACGTCCACGCTCACCGATGAGTCCGATAACATTCAAATCCGCCGTCGTATTTCTTGCAATCATCCCGAGCAACGTACTTTTTCCAACACCGGAACCAGCGAAAATCCCAACCCTTTGGCCATTTCCGACCGTCAACATTCCATCGATCGCCTTGACGCCAACAGCCAGTTTTTCACTGATTGGCTGGCGTGTCATGACATTGGGTGGATTTTGTTCCGTCCTAACGGTCGATAACCCTTTCGGAAGCGGACTATCATCAATCGGTTGCCCCATCGAGTCAAGCACTTTTCCGATCAGGTTCATGCCGACTTTAACTTCGAGCGGTTTCCCTGTACATTCGACGAGACAGCCGCTCGATATATCGGTAATATTCGAGTAAGGCATCAAGATGACGATTTCTTCTCGGAATCCTACAACTTCCGCCAATATAACCGAATCTTTTTTGCCTCCATTGTTCAAATGGATATGGCAAACATCCCCGACCGAACTTTCGGGTCCTTGCGATTCAATCATGAGGCCGACAACCCGGACGACACGCCCGAATTTCGGAAAGGTATTCATCTTTGGGATGATATCAAGCAATTGTTTCGCTTTCTTCATCGTCAGTCACCACTTTCCAACATCTCAACGAGCTTCTCTTTCAGTTCGTTTAATTGTTCATCCACACTGACAACGATTCGGCCTTGGTTCGTTTCAATCATACAGTCATTTACGTCGAAATCATCATTTGCAAAGATGAGAAACGGGACGTCCGGCGGGAATATGGATGCAAGTTCGGCACGATTCGATGAAATCAGTTCAAAATGAGGTACGGAAACATATAACTTCACTTCTTTCATCTCTCTCGCTTCCTTCAATCCCCTTTTCACAATCGAGAGGAATGCTTCCTCATCCGATTCCAACGTATGTCCGAGAATCCGTTCTGCTGTTCTTAATCCTATCTCCAATATGATTCTTTCTTGCGACTCCAAGTATTTCTGTGCGTTTTCCTTCGAGTGGACAGTGACTTCATTCGCAGTTTTCACTGATTCCTCCATATCGGATATCGACTTATTTCGCCCTTCTTCATATCCGACTTGGAATCCCTCTTCATAAGCCTGTTGCTGCAAGGCTTGCTTTTCTTGCTCCCAGGCAGCTTGCATTGCAGCGATGTCCTCTTGCGCCATTAGCCTCAACTGTTCAATTTCGGCTTTTTCAATGTCAATCTGTCTACGCGCATCTTTCAGCAGACGGTCGCGCTCCATAAAAAGGACCTCTTTTGAAATCTCTTCTTGTTTCCCATCAATCGTCGGCATGTTCAAGTTCCTAATTGCGATTTCCTTCACTTTTCCTTTTTCGGAAATCGTATGGGAAGAACGAAAAATGTTAGACAATGATGTCATCCCCTCCACCACGGGCTATGATGATTTCACCTGAATCTTCCAATCTACGAATAATGGAAACGATCCGTGCTTGCGCCTCTTCAACATCACGCAAACGGACTGGACCCATTACTTCCATCTCTTCCTGGAATGATTCGGCCATCCGTTGAGACATGTTTTTAAAGAGAATATCTCTCACTTCTTCACTGGATACTTTCATTGACAAAATGAGATCTTCATTCTCACACTCACGTACAATGCGCTGAATGGAACGATTGTCCAACGTGACAATATCTTCGAAAACAAACATTCTTTTGCGAATTTCTTCGGCAAGCTCCGGATCCTGGATTTCGAGGGCGTCCAAAATCGTCTTTTCGGTTGCCCTGTCTACGCCGTTCAATACTTGTACGACTGCATCCACACCTCCTGTTTCCGTGAAATCTTGGGTGACCGTGGAAGATAGTTTCCTTTCCAAAACAGCTTCGATTTCACTGATGACTTCAGGAGAAGTCGAATCCATCGTTGCAATCCGTTTTGCGATATCCGCCTGCATTTCTTGCGGGAGTGATGAAAGAATCATTCCCGCCTGCTCAGCTTCCAAATACGAAAGGATGAGGGCAATTGTTTGCGGATGCTCGTTTTGAATGAAGTTTAATATTTGACTCGGATCTGCTTTTCTCGCAAAATCGAACGGCCTTACTTGTAAAGAAGAGGTCAACCGATTGATAATTGCTTGAGCATGCTCTTTTCCTAATGCCTTTTCCAAAACGGTCTTCGCATATCCTATACCGCCTTGGGAAATATAATCTTGGGCAAGAGCAATGTTATGAAACTCCTCGATGATTTCTTCCTTTACAGATGAATCGACTTTCTTTACACCTGAAATTTCAAGTGTCAACCGTTCTATCTCTTCTTCAGTCAAATGCTTATAGACGGCTGCTGAAACTTCAGGGCCGAGCGATATGAGCAGGAGTGCAGCTTTTTGCTTGCCCGTCATTCCTTTATCTTTCCTTACCACTGTTCATCCCTCCGTCAATCCTCGGCTATCCATGTTCTCAATAATTTAGCAAATTCTTCTGGCTTATCCTTGGCCATCTTTTCAAGTTGCTTTTTGCGAAGAGTTGCTTCTGTTTCTTGTTCCAAATTGATATCTTCCACATGCAACGCTTCACGCTGTTCTTCAAGAATCATCGCCTCTTCCGCTTCTCTTTCCTGCCTGCGTTTGCGGAAGTATGCAACGATCAGGATTCCAATGACAACAAGTAAAGCTGCACCAATCGCATAAACCCACCAAGGAATTACAGCTTCAGCTGTCTGCGGAGCTGGGGTCATTTTCCCATTAAAAGTTTGCGTGGAGATTGCAATTTTGTTTTGCCAATAATCATCAGTGACATCAGCCGGCACATAGCTCTTATCGATTGACGTGCTGATAATCGTCTCCAATATCGTACGAATATCTTCTTCTACACCTGGTGTCAAGGATGCGATGTCATTTACATTAGGTGGTTCCACCATTACTTGAATACCAATATCACGTATTTTATAAGGGCTTTCGACTATGTCTTTTCTGATCCTATTCACTTCATTGTTAACAGTCTCTTCGACTCTTTCATATTCTCCGTTTGCATTGTTGCCTTCCACAAAATTTGTACGGTTATCGGTAGGGTCTTGCGCTTCTGGAACTCCCCCTGCGACAGCACCGTTGCCGGAAAATGACTCTGTTATCCTTTGCACGCTGATTGCTAAACTGTCCAGGTCTTCGTCAACGCGATCGACAAGGTTTTCTTGCCTGTTTTCTTGCTTAAAGTCGATATCGGTCGTAACGGAGACAATGACTTTATCTTGACCGACCATCGTGCCAAGCATCATTTGGACTTTCCTTTGCAAGTCACGTTCAATCGTCTTCTTCAATTCCATTTGGCTAACTACATTTGTGCCAATCGACTGGTCTGATGTTTTCAAATCGAAATACTCGGAGTACTGGTTCATTATGACGATATCGTCTGTAGATAAATTCGGTACACTTTTTGACACTAAATTATATAATGCAGTAATTTGCGGTTCCGTAAACTGATGTCCGGGTTCCGTATTCAATATGATTGCGGCGCTTGCACTTTGCACAGATTCATTTAAGAAGACACTTTGCGTCGGCAACGTTAACATTACATTTGCATCTTTAACTCCTTGGATCCCTTTAATGAGATTTGCTAATTCAGTTTGCATCGCACCCAGCTTGATCACATCAAATTCATTATCCGTCGTGCCAAAACCGGCGTTTTGAGAGAAAAAGGAATAATCGATCGTTCCTGTATTCGGATAACCTTCAGCAGCGAGGGTTACCAGTAGATCATCCACTCTTTCTTTTGGAACTAAAATAGATGTGCCTCCGGGAGCGATTTGGCTTGGAACACCTTGCGCATCCAACTCTTCCTTGATACGGCCAATTTCCGCACGCGAAACGTCACTGTACAGAGGAACAAATTCTGTCCTCGACAAGAAATATGTCAGAAAAGCAGCGAAAATAACGACAGCAACCGCGGACCCGATATATGTAGTTTTTTGTCGTTTCGTGCGACTCGACCAGAACTGCTTTGCGTCAGTTCCAATTTTCGTCATTCTTTCTTTCATTCTGATCCCCCGGTCTGCTTACATAGTAAATGCCGTTACGAAGAACGGCGTTTGCGAGCAAAAGCGAAGCGTTGCGAGCACATCATTGCCCTGACTGTCAGGGCTAAACGGTCGCCTTCGCTTTTATACTGGCATTCTAATTATTTCCTGGTAGGCTTCAATTACCTTGTTGCGCACTTCCATCGTCGCATTCAATGCGATTGACGCTTTTTGTGCAGTGATCATGACATTATGCAAATCGACATCTTCCCCTAAAATTAGCTTTTGGGTCATTTTGTCTGATTCGATTTGCTTCACATTCACTTCTTGTATGGCATCCTTTAAAAACGATCCGAAGCTTTTTTGCGCTTCGAACGGGGTAGGTTGAATGCTTTGATTGATTTTCATCATGCCTGTCGCATTACCTATACCGTTTATCGATTGAATTGGCATCTGTCATCTCTTCCTTTCACGCTCATCATTTCCCTATTTCAAGTGCTTTCATGAGCATCGCTTTGTTGGCATTTAACACTGTGACATTCGCTTCATACGACCTTGTTGCGGACATCAGGTCGATCATTTCTCTTAGCGGATCCACATTTGGCATTTGAACATATCCTTCTTCATTGGCATCTGGATGGTTCGGGTCAAAGACAAGCTTAAATGGAGTTTCGACATCCTCCTGGATTCGAGAAACAGTTACGCCATATCCAACAGTCCCTCTATCACGGCTTCCCATCGCCGCTTGCAACATTGAAGAGAATCGGCCTTCCATAGGTTGCAAACTGACGGTCTTCCGGCGGTACGGTTGCCACTCGCCGCCGACCATCCTTCCACGTGTCGTTTCGATATTTGCCATATTGGAGGAAATCACATCCATCCTTAGTCGCTGGGCAGTTAGAGCTGAGGCTGAAGTATTAAGACTATGGAAAATCGACATGATTAACGTCCTCCTTTAATGACATTTTGAAGTGAGTTGAATTTCCCGCTGAGGCGGTCGACTAATGCGTTGTAGTAAATTTGGTTTGCTGCGAGATCCGCTTGTTCCTTATCCATATCGACTCCATTCCCGTCTTGCCTGTATCGGAAATTACCATACTTGGCTATGCCTGGCTGTGAAACTTTAGAAGCAAAATTTAAATGCAGTTCATTCGTTCGATAGGCGTTAATAGGATTGCTTTGAACTTCATGCATCATTTGCTTAAAGCTGACATGTTTCGCCTTATAGTTTGGCGTGTCGACATTTGCTATATTTTGCGAAATGACTTTTCCCTTTGCCGCAGAAAAGTCCAATCCCCTTTCAAGCAGCGAAATGGTTGATCCATAAATGTTCATTAATCTATTTCACCTCAAATTAGTTATAAGTTTCTATTTAAAAGAAAATCAATTCTATAAAACTCTCAATTAAACACATATCTTATTGTATCGGATTTTGGCGAACTTTGTCTATCATATTAATGTAAATAGAATTAGTACAAAACAACCCTTTTGTTTTCTTATAAACCCATTACCTATAGTTCTTAGGACTATTTTCTCAACCTGTTAATTAGGTAGCAAGCATCTTCTGAAGCACTACTCATTCCTTCCCATAAAAATAACACTCCGGCTATTCAGCCGAAGTGTCATGATTCATTAGTTCTTTTGATTTTCAAGTTCTTCTAGGAATTTGCTGTTCAATACTTTGATATACGTACCTTTCATACCGAGTGAACGGGATTCGATAACACCCGCACTTTCAAGCTTACGCAATGCATTTACGATGACAGAACGCGTAATCCCTACACGGTCAGCAATTTTGGAAGCGACAAGCAGTCCTTCATTGCCATCAAGCTCTTTGAAGATGTGTTCAATTGCTTCGTGTTCACTGTAAGACAATGAATTGATCGCCATTTGTACTACAGCTTTGCTTCGCGCTTCCACTTCGATTTCTTCAGCTTTTTCACGAAGGATTTCCATACCGACAACTGTAGCACCATATTCCGCAAGGATAAGGTCGTCTTCAGTGAACTCTTCTTTCAGGCGCGCTAGCAATAATGTTCCAAGACGCTCTCCACCACCGATAATCGGAACAACAGTTGTCAAGCCGTCTTTGAACAGTTCACGTTCCTCTTCCGGGAATACAGTGTAATCGCTATATACATCGATGTTTGAAGATGTTTCATTCACTTCGAAAAGCTTATTTGTGTACTCCTCAGGGAATTTACGTTCTTGGAACATTTTTTTCATACGCTCATTCTCGATTTGTTGGTGAATTTCAAGACCAAGCAATTTCCCTTTTCTGCTTACGATGAATGCATTACATTCGATCACTGAGCTTAACTTCTCAGCCATTTCTTTGAAGTTTACAGGTTTTCCACCTGATTCTTGTAACATTGCGTTGATTTTTCTTGTTTTTGTAAGTAATGACATAATTATTTCCTCCTATGGAATCATGTTTGCATTTAAGAATATTCTAAAGCTTTTCAATCATTAAATAAACTAATACGGTCTCATTATAAGATAAAATGTGACAAATCTTTGTTTTTTACGATACTTTTCAACTTTTCATCGACATAAGGCACCGTTATCTTAATTGTAGAAGGACCAATTTCAGCTGCTTCATACGATAACTCTTCCAGCAGCTTTTCTAAAATCGTATGCAACCTTCTCGCTCCGATGTTTTCGGTGTTGTCGTTCACGTCGAATGCAATTTCCGCAATCCTCTCGATTGCTTCTTCCGAAAACTCAATTGCGACATCTTCCGTTGCCAACAGTTTTTCGTATTGCTTGATTAAAGAGAAGTCCGGTTCTTTCAAGATCCTGACGAAATCTTCTTTCGAGAGCTTTTCAAGTTCCACACGGATCGGGAAACGTCCTTGGAGCTCCGGGATGATATCGGATGGCTTCGACATGTGAAATGCTCCCGCTGCGATAAAGAGTATGAAATCCGTTTTAACTGGACCATATTTCGTCGTAACGGTTGAGCCTTCCACGATAGGCAAAATGTCTCTTTGAACCCCTTCTCTTGAGACATCCGCTGATGATCCGCTGTTGCCACGACTTGCGATTTTATCCATTTCATCGATGAAAATGATTCCGGATTGCTCGGTTAGTTCAACTGATCTTCTTGCAATTTCATCATGATCAATCAGCTTATCCGCTTCTTCAGCTTGCAGGACTTTCCTCGCATCCTTCACCTTCATTTTCCGTTTCGTCATTTTTTTCGGCATTAATGAAGATAAGGCATCTTGCATGCTGGCCCCCATCTGTTCCATCCCCGAACCTTGCAATGCATCAAACATGGATGGCTGTTGAGAGGATACTTCAACTGTAATCGTTTGTTCCTCCAATTCACCCGCTGCGAGTCGATGGGCGATTTCAGAACGTTTCCGACTAATTTCAGCAGCCTCTTCGGTACTGTTATCAGCCTCTTCAGCCTTTTGTCCAAACAGCATTTCAAATGGATTCTGCATGTTGACTTTTCGTTTTTTTTCAGGAACGAGAAGTTCTACGAGCCGCTCCTCGGCAAGCTTTTCCGCTTGACCTTTCACGGACTCTCGCATTTCATCTCGAACGATACGGACAGCCGCTTCTGTCAAGTCCCTGATCATCGATTCGACATCTCTGCCGACATATCCGACTTCTGTGAACTTCGTCGCTTCCACTTTCACGAAAGGTGCGTTGACGAGCCTTGCAATCCTTCTCGCAATTTCAGTCTTTCCAACACCTGTCGGTCCAATCATTAAAATGTTTTTGGGGATAATTTCCCTTTTTTCCTCATCTGTCAAAAGGCTTCTTCTATACCTGTTTCGGATGGCGACAGAAACCGCCCTTTTAGCGGCATTCTGTCCTACGATATACCGATCCAAGTAAGCGGTCAATTCGCGCGGGGTCAATTCCTGTTTTTTATTCATCCGAGTACCTCCACAATGATCCGGTCGTTTGTGTAGACACATAATTCAGCGGCTGTTTCAAGGGCAGCCCTTGCAATTTGCTCCGCAGTGAGTGAATCACCGCTATATTTTTTCAGAGCACGTCCTGCTGCGAGTGCATAATTCCCGCCCGATCCGATTGCAAGTACGCCGTCATCAGGTTCAATCACTTCCCCGGTTCCCGAAACGAGTAGAAGCCTTTCCTTGTCGGCGACAAGGAGCATCGCCTCCAACTTTCTCAATATGCGGTCGCCCCGCCATTCTTTCGCAAGCTCTACCGAAGCCCGCTCCAAATTGCCGTTAAATTCACCAAGTTTTCCTTCAAACAGTTCAAAGAGGGTAAACGCGTCGGCGACTGAGCCTGCAAACCCAGCTATGATTTTACCGCCAAACAGTCTTCTGACCTTTTTTGCGGTATGTTTCATGACAACGGATTCTCCCATTGTCACTTGTCCGTCACCCGACATTGCACATACACCATTATGCCGGATGGCAAAAATCGTTGTAGAATGAAATCCCATCAACTTATCCTCCTAAGCTCGCGGATGTGTGTTCATATACGTTTTCCGTAAATGTTCTTTCGTAATATGCGTATACACTTGAGTCGTAGATAAATGACTGTGGCCAAGTAATTCTTGTACCGTTCTCATATCTGCGCCATTGGAGAGAAGATGTGTCGCGAAGGAGTGGCGGATCATATGAGGATAGATCTTCCCTCGAATGGACGCATCTTCCATCATCGCATTTAGAACATGACGGACTCCCCTGTCCGTTATCGGATCACCTCGTAAATTGACAAATAGTGATTGGTGACTTTTTTTCTTCATTAAGATAGGACGACTTTTTTCCATATAAGATTCAAGGGCTTCCTGCGCAAAGCTGCCAAACGGTACATAGCGCTCTTTTCTACCTTTCCCCATTACTTTAACGATACCTAGAAAATTATCGATATCGCCCAATTCAATGGAGGTCAACTCACTCACCCGTATGCCGGTAGCGTAAAGCAGTTCAAGAAGAGCATGATTACGTAATGATTTCGGATCTTCACCTGAACACGTCTCAAAGAGCGACTTCAATTCTTCCTCATAAAAAAAAGCAGGAAGCCGCTGTTCCTTCTTTGGATGATGCAATAATCGGAATGCATTATCATTTATCCCGAATCGAGCATTGCCAAACTTATAAAGTGAACGAATGGATGAAATTTTCCTTGAGATTGTCTTTCTCGCTAAGCCTTTGTCATATAATGATGTTATATACAATCTTGCCTCAGGATATTCCACGTCATTCAAATGAGTAATCCCTTCTTGAATTAAAAAGGAGAAGAATTCTTGAAGATCATTACGATACTCCGTAACTGTCCGGGATGAATAGTTCTTTTCCAGGCGTATATAGGATATGTATTCGTCAAGCACAGCCTCCGGATCAATTTGTTTCAAGTGCTTCACCCCCATAATGAATCACTCTATCAATTATAACAAAATTACAACATGTTTGAATAGTGGTTATTTTTTCTATTTTGCATCCACTTGCGATTGATTGAATAAAAGGACTAATTCGGAAATTCTAAAGTCATCCACGATTCACTATAACTTATAATATCTTTCTACCGCAACAGTTACGACTTAAGATGTCAGACCTCTTTGCACGTAATGGACACATATTGTTCAATTTTATTTCGCGAGCAATAAAAAGCTGCACGAGACGGATGGGTGTCCGCCTTGTACAGCGTTTTTTTATACACGAACTGCAGATTGAAACTGCTTTACCTCATGCATCGCACGCTTAGCATGCCTCTCTCAACGTTGGCCTTGACTATCTTTATTCCTGTGCATCCTCTTTGTAATCACATTCGGTACATTGTATTTGTACACCTTTTTTCGACCTTTTTTCAACTAATGTGCTTTGACATTTCGGACACGGCCTTGCAATCGGTTTATCCCACGATACATATTCACATTCAGGATATCTGTCGCAGCCGTAGAAGATTCTCTTCGTTTTGCTCTTCCTCTCAACGACTTGCCCTTCTTTACATGAAGGACATGTGACTCCGATCGGTTTGATGATCGCTTTCGTATTTCTGCAGTCAGGGAAATTCGAACAGGCCATGAATTTACCGTAACGACCCATTTTGAATACCATCGGCGAACCACATTTTTCGCAATCTTCGCCAGCAGGCTCATCTTTTATTTCAATTTTTTCCATCTCTTCATCAGCAACTTTGACGTGTTTCTCGAATTCTTTATAAAATTCATCGATTACTTGCTTCCATTCGATTTCTCCGTCTTCAACCCCATCAAGATTCTTCTCCATTTCAGCAGTGAACTCAATATTGATAATATCTGGGAAGTATTGGGTTACTGCTTGATGGACGATTTCCCCAAGCTCAGTCGGTACGAACCGTTTGGCATCCAAAGTGACGTACCCCCGCTTTTGAATCGTATCGAGTGTAGGTGCATACGTCGACGGTCGGCCGATTCCAAGCTCCTCAAGCGTCTTTACAAGACGAGCTTCCGAATACCTCGGAGGCGGCTGCGTGAAGTGTTGCTTCGGATCGATTTCTTTCCCTTTCACTCTCTCTCCTTTTTCAAGTGGAGGAAGAATACGGTCCTTCTCCTCTTCCTGATCATCTTCCCCTTCAATATAAACTTTCATGAAACCAGGAAATTTCACTTCGGAGCCGGTCGCCCTGAATTTAACCTCACCGTTCATCAAATCTGCAGTGACTGTGTCCAACACCGCAGGAGCCATTTGACTCGCTACAAATCGTTCCCATATCAATTTATAAAGCCTATGCTGGTCACGAGATAAGAACGCTTTCATCGCTTCAGGTGGCCTCATGACAGATGTCGGTCTAACTGCTTCATGCGCATCTTGTGTGTTCGCGGATTCCTTTGTCTTTGCCTTTGTCGTTGCGACGAACTCCTTACCATACATCTTTTCGATAAAGGATACTGCTTCACCTTTCGCAGTTTCTGAAATACGCGTAGAGTCCGTTCTCATGTAGGTTATGAGACCGACGATACCTTCTTTGCCGATGTTGATTCCTTCGTATAGCTGCTGTGCAAGCATCATTGTTTTTCGTGCTCTGAAATTCAATTTTCTTGCCGCTTCCTGTTGCAATGAAGACGTTGTAAAAGGAAGCGCAGGATTCCGTTTCCTTTCCTTTTTGACGAGATTCACAATTTCAAATTCATCGCCTGACATTTTGGAAAGAATTTCATCAACCTGCTGTTTGTTTTCAAGCTTTATTTTCTTCGAACCATCGCCATAGAAGGAAGCCTCGAATGTTTTTCCGTTTTTACTGAACTGCCCGACGATGCTCCAGTATTCTTCAGGAACGAATGCCTTGATCTCATTCTCGCGGTCGATGATCAATCGTAAAGCGACGGATTGCACCCGTCCGGCTGACAATCCCTTCTTCACCTTTTTCCAAAGGATGGGGCTAATATTATAGCCTACAAGTCTATCCAATATCCTTCTAGCCTGTTGAGCATCCACCCGATTCATATCGATAGGTCTCGGACTTTTGAAAGACTCCTTGATGGCATCCTTTGTAATTTCATTGAAAACGACTCGACAATCCGAAGCGATATCAATCCCCAATTGATGTGCCAAATGCCATGCAATTGCCTCCCCTTCCCTATCGGGGTCAGCCGCGAGGAAGACTTTCTTCGCTTTTTTAGCATCTTTTTTCAATTCTTGAAGTATAGGTCCTTTTCCACGTATCGTAATGTATTTAGGTTCATAATTATTTTCAGTGTCCACACCCATCTGACTGCGAGGTAAATCTCGTAAATGCCCGATGGATGCCCGAACTTTATACTTCTTCCCTAAATAACGTTCAATTGTTTTCGCCTTAGCTGGCGACTCAACAATTACTAAGTAATCTGCCATTTTTCATGTTCCTCCTCATAGAGGTTCCCTTTTCTACACCCGATAGGCTTCGTCATTTATTGTTGCCCATTCCAATTACCGGACATCCGGATGTAAAGGAATATCTGTTGCAAAATGTATAACAGATTTGAATTAAAATCAACCATTTCAATTAAAAGCATGTTTTTCACATTAGGCAAACTAGTAGTTTTCAAACGCCTGAAAGCCACTCCAGATAGGCTTTGCGCCTTGTTCAATCAATTTATTAGGCCCAAGTGATAAAGACGATGTAATCGGCCCGGGAACCGCGTAAATGGCCTTTCCATGCTCAAGCGCATGATCCACAGTACTCATCGTACCACTTTTCTCTTCTGATTCTGTAATTATGACAGATTCCGACAAGCCGCTAATAATCCTGTTACGCATCGGAAATGTCCATTTCGCAGGGCGCATATAGGGAGGATATTCTGTTAGCAGCAAGTGCTTCTCAGCAATTTTTCCCGCAAGGCCCTTATTTTCCGACGGATATAAGTGGAATAGCCCATGTCCAAGGACAGCAATCGTTTTACCGCCAAAACGAATGGCTGATTCATGCGCCATCGTATCTGCCCCTTTTGCAAGTCCGGAAACAATTACGGCACCATTATCGACAAGTGGTGGGACAATGAATGAAAGCGTTTTCCGCGAGTAGTCAGTCGCTTTCCGCGAGCCGATGATTGCCACTTTCATTTGCGCATCTAATATTGCTCGATCACCTTTTACGTAGAGAACTGTTGGAGGGTCAATTAGCCATTTCAATGATGTCGGGTAGGCCGGGTGTGTGATTGGAATAGGAATGATTTTCTCTTGATGATAAAGATGGGGAAAAGGGGTCAGCTCATGCCGTTTCAACTGTTCATTGAGCTGGACTGCCTTTAACTTGGGGATTTGCAACGCATTCACAAGGTCATCGGTACGATAATCGAATAATTCTTGAAGATTGGGGTCGATCTTCAATACTTCAGCAATTTTGTTGAATGGAGCGGGATAACAATAGTGCAAGGCAAGCAGCCTTCGATCTACTTCTGTCAGTTCCACGTCATTCCTCCTTCATTTTGGTATATGTAAAAGTACAGCATGCAGTTTTACCCGCATGCCGTACAGTTCAGTTAATGTGTTTTACATTTTTCGTAAAGACCTTTTTCTTTAAGGACTTTAATCAGTGTTTCACCGATGACAGACGGCGTGTCCGCCACTTCGATACCTGCAGCGTTCATTGCTTTGATCTTTTCTGCCGCAGTTCCTTTACCGCCGGAAATGATAGCGCCAGCGTGGCCCATGCGTTTTCCTGGAGGTGCAGTTTGACCACCGATGAAGCCGACAACAGGTTTCGTCATATTCGCTTTCACCCATTCAGCAGCTTCCTCTTCAGCTGTACCGCCAATTTCGCCGATCATGACGACCGCATATGTTTCAGGGTCTTCATTGAATTCTTTAAGTACATCGATGAAGTTTGTTCCATTGACAGGGTCTCCGCCGATGCCAACAGCAGTCGTTTGTCCGATGCCTGCTTGGCTCAGTTGGTGAGTTGCTTCGTACGTCAATGTGCCAGAGCGAGAGACAACGCCGACATGGCCTTTCGTATGGATGTAACCCGGCATGATACCGATTTTACACTCATCTGCCGTAATGACGCCTGGGCAGTTTGGACCGACTAGGCGAGTCTTTTTGCCTTCCATATAACGTTTTACTTTGATCATATCAATGACCGGAATATGTTCAGTGATGCAGATTGTCATATCCAATTCAGCGTCAACCGCTTCAAGAATCGCATCTGCTGCAAAAGGAGCCGGTACATAGATGACAGATACGTTAGCGCCAGTCGCTTTCACTGCTTCTTCAACCGTGTTGAAAACCGGAACGCCTTCAACTTCCGTTCCGCCTTTTCCTGGAGTTACTCCGCCTACGATTTTAGTCCCATACTCAAGCATTTGTTTCGTATGGAAAAGAGCTGTAGAACCTGTGATACCTTGAACAATTACTTTTGTATCTTTATTAATATAAATAGCCATCGTTTGTCCCTGCCTTTCTTAGCCTACGAGTTCAACAATCTTTTGTGCACCGTCTGCCATTGTATCTGCAGCGATGATATTCAAACCTGATTCGTTCAATAAAGCTTTCCCTTTGTCGACATTTGTACCTTCTAGTCGTACAACAAGTGGAACTTCAAGCCCGACTTCTTTCGCAGCAGCGATAACACCTTCCGCGATAACGTCGCATTTCATGATGCCTCCAAAGATATTGACGAAAATACCTTTGACTGCTTTGTCGGAGAGGATGATTTTGAAAGCTTCAGTAACTTTTTCAGCAGTCGCGCCGCCACCAACGTCAAGGAAGTTTGCAGGTGATCCGCCGTAGTAATTGATTGTATCCATCGTAGCCATTGCAAGACCTGCACCGTTTACCATGCAACCAATGTTGCCATCAAGAGATATGTAGCTAAGGTCATACTTGGAAGCTTCGATTTCTTTCGGATCTTCCTCATCGAAATCACGTAATTCCACGATGTCTTTATGACGATACAAAGCGTTGTCATCAAAGTTGAATTTCGCATCCAATGCCATAACATTGTCGTCTCCTGTTACGACGAGTGGGTTGATTTCAACGATTGATGCATCTTTTTCTACAAAAACTTGATAGAGTCCTAACATGAATTTTGCAGCTTTGTTCACTAGATGAGTAGGAATGTTCATATTAAAAGCCATACGGCGAGCTTGGAAGCCTGTCAGTCCAACGACCGGATCGATCACTTCTTTGAAAATCTTTTCAGGTGTCTCTTCAGCGACTTCCTCGATGTCCATTCCACCTTCTTCAGATCCCATAAGCGTTACACGGTCCGTAGCGCGGTCGACGACAAGTCCGATGTAATATTCTTTTTTAATGTCGGATCCTTCTTCGATCAGAAGTCGTTTCACTTCTTTTCCTTCAGGACCAGTTTGATGGGTTACAAGAGTTTTGCCAAGAAGTTCTTTTGCATACTCGCGCACCTCGTCAATATTTTTAGCGATTTTAACACCGCCCGCTTTTCCACGCCCGCCTGCATGGATTTGCGCCTTGACGACGATAACGTCTGTTCCGAGTTCTTTTGCCACTTTTACAGCTTCGTCAGGTGAGAAAGCTACCCGACCGTTTGAAACAGCAACGCCATAATCTCTGAGCAGCTGCTTCCCTTGATATTCATGGATATTCATCTTACATCCTCCAATCAAACTTGTAGCTCATAATTTAGTGCCGTATCCATTGTAGTAAAGATGTCAATTATTGTCCACAATTGTTATTGCTATTGAGATATTTTTGACACAATTCATCATTTATTGCTATTAATCTTCTTCGATCCATGTTCCCGATCCACATGATAAATGTATGCAAATACCTCAGCGACTGCTTGATAGAGCGGTTCCGGGATGGTCTCATCGACGTCAAGTTGACCTAGCAATTCGACTAGAGTCGAATCTTCCTGAATCGGCACATCATGCTCTTTCGCCTTGTCTAAAATATTTTCCGCAATCTTCCCTTTTCCTTTTGCAACTACTTTTGGTGCATCCCCGGCAGTCGGGTCATATGATAGCGCAATCGCTTCCTTCCGTTTATGCTTCTGTTCTGTCATATCCGAAAGTCAACTCCCCGATGATCCGTCAATAGCTCATTCCGCCTTTTCGATTCATTTTTTTCTTCTTCAAACTGTTTAAATGTGACTCCAGATAGTCTATAATTCACCGATTCAAGACCTGTTCTTAACTTCTCTTGCAATTTATTCCCTATTGTCCTTAATTCGATTTGATCATTAAAAATTGTAACAGTGACAACTCGATTTTGGACTTGCATATCAATTACGGTTTTTTGAATCGATTCCAATTCCAAATAGAATAAGATCCTGGCAAAATCGGCGTCAATTTTGCCGTCATCTTTCTTCCTTCCGTTCCAGTGAATTGTTGCATCGATCTTTTTCCCGAGAAATTCAAGCGGTAACTGCATGACGATCTGCTGGTTCAATCCTGATTCGCCCGACTGTATGAATGTGCCGTTCATTCGGGCAATTACTGCCTCCGTCGCCTCACGCAATGCAGGTGAAATGGTGCTGTCCTGCAACAGGGCCACCAATTGTGGTTTCAGCATTTCCATTGTATTGCCAATGTCCACGTTCCTATTTAACATTCCTGCTTCATAATTGAATCCAAGCGATTTGAAGAGGGCTTGCATTGCATCTTTTATAACCTTGCCGTCAACGGCGAGCTCAACTGCGGATTGAGCACCTTGAATCAATTCTTTTGCGAGCGGCAAAGGCGATTGCTCCATCGTGCGGTACAATTCGGGCATTTTTGTTTGGACACTCTCCGGAATCAATAGCCTTGTAATACTTGCGGAATCTTCCATACGGAATGGCGTGGATTGAATATGTTCCGCTACTGCTCGCATAACCGTTTTACTTATCGGTTCACTTGCAGGAGCACTACTCATTTCAGATGGTCGATTAGTTTTCATTTCCTCAAATAAGCCGATCAGCTGCACTTTAAGAGACTGTTGCAGTACAGGGTCATTTTGAATCATATTTCTAAGTTGGCCTGCCTCTGACGCCCGTTCTGTCATAAGTGAATCAATCACAGTCTGTAAATTGGCAAGTGTGGCATTCGGTGGCATGATCCCTGAATTCTTCAGCAGCTGCAATACTTGAAAACGTTCCTCCCGGGGGGCGTCATCGTTAAGCAGTTTTAGCATCGCACCACTTACCAATGCTCTTTCCGCTGCAGTAGATGTTATCCTCCCCGCCTCTCCTAACGTTGCCAATAATGATTCCTTCCGCTGAGCTTGAATCCCTGTCTCTTCGACGACCGCAGTTTTAAAAGTACTTAATAATTTGTGTAGACCTTCTTTTATCTCCACACCTAACACTGAATTGAAATTGACTGTATTCAATGGTAGTTTCACTTCTACCAATTTCTGAATGGCGTTCATCGCTTCGTTTTGTACAGATGGTTGCACTGTTTTCATAAGCGCTTCAGCTTGCAGTAGGATATCCCTCGTAATCGGTAGTTTTTGTTTCAAAAAATGACTCAAGATACTTTGCATTTCTTGGGATTTCGGTAGTTGCAACGACTCCAACAAATTCAACAGTTGCTTGGTCGGACTCCCTGTTGCTTGCAAAGGACCTGAAACGACCCTTATTTGCAGTTCAGGAGTGACCGATTTCACTTGGAAATAGTAGGCGTCTCCCGCCTTCATAGGCACTTCCAGTTTAGCCATCAGCCTTTGCCCACCAATTTGAACTTCTGCCATTTGGCCGGGATAAAGCTGTTTAATCTGCCCATGAAACATCTGGCCTTCACGCAATGTCAAAGGTTGACTCGTTGCAGAAACTGACTGGCTATTCAACCGAGGGATGGACGGATGGTTCATACAGGATCACCTTCTTTCCAATATCGATTTGACAGGCTCAAACGTCCGTCTATGGTGTTCACAAGGTCCATGCACATGTAGGGCTTCCACATGCTCTTCTGTGCCGTAACCGGCGTTCTTTTTAAAATTGTACATCGGGAACTCTTCATGTAGTTCTTCCATCCATTGATCTCTCGTCGTTTTAGCAAGAATGGAAGCCGCAGCTATTGCAAGGCTTTGTGCGTCTCCCTTTACAATGGACTCCGTCCTGCATTCGATTTGAAGCTTCATCGCATCCGCCAAGACGATGTTCGGACGAATTTCTAGATTTCCAACGGCTGTTTCCATCGATTCCTTTGTTGCCGCATAGATGTTTATTTCATCAATTCTTTCTGCTGACTGAATATGTATTGAATAGCTTATTGCAATTTCTTTAATAATGGTCGACAAGCGGCCTCGTTCTTGTATCGAAAGTTTCTTTGAGTCATTGAGTCCGAGTAGTTGTGACGCTTCATCGGGTAAAATGACGGCGGCACAGACGACCGGTCCAGCTAAAGGTCCTCTGCCGGCTTCGTCGACGCCTGCGACGAGTGCGCCTGCGAATGGTTTATAGCTGGCGTCGAAACTAATTTTATCTTGGAGCATTTGCTCCAATTGCAGCTTCTTTTCATAATTGCGATACCATCTTTGCAGTTCTGATTTGACGCCGGAACGATGATCCTCTTCGAGGGTTTTCATCCACGGTTCGGGGTCGGAAGTTTGTTGCAGCAGTTTGGAAATTTCTTTGATTGTCTTCATTTTTTTCACCTACTAGTATGTATAACACCGAATAATGGGTTTCTTTTTATATCGGATGTTTTTTCGAAATTATGATTGTTCGTCAATAAGAAAAGGCCGATCGCTACGGATTTATTCCGTAACGGTATCGACCTGTTTTGATAAATCGGACGTAAAATCGAATGTCAGCTTGCCGAGCAGCTCGTTGCGGATGTCTTGAATAATCAATTCAGCCACTTTGTCATAATCGATTTCGCCGCCTTGTGTATACGCCTTTCGGGACTCACCGATCACATCAAATACCTTTTGGATATCCTCGCCTACAGTCGTTATGCCATAACGCTTTTCAAGCCTGTCCGGATAATGCTCCTCCAAAAAGCGGAGTCCGTAAACCGCCAAGCTTTCCATGTTAACGATTGTGTCTTTAATTGCACCTGTCAACGCAAGCTTATACCCGACTGCTTGGTCTTCAAATTTCGGCCAAAGAATCCCCGGTGTATCGAGTAATTCCAGTTCCTTTTCGAATTTGATCCATTGCTGCGCTTTTGTGACGCCTGGTTTATTGCCTGTTTTTGCGATATTTTTTTTGGCCAACCTGTTGATTAATGTCGACTTCCCCACATTCGGAATTCCAACAATCATGGCGCGGATAGCCCCCGGTCGTATGCCTCTTTTTTTCAAGCGTTCGATTTTCGGAGCCAATATTTCCTTCGCTGCCTTCGTTACGGTCTGCAGCCCTTTCCCTTCAAAGGAATTTATGGCAACAGCCCGAATCCCTTCCGATTCAAAATGTTTGATCCAACGCTCCGTCTCTTTCTCATCCGCTAGATCCATTTTATTTAATATGAGTAATCTCGGTTTTTGCTGAATTACTTCATCAATCATCGGATTTCGCGAAGAAAGGGGCAACCGGGCGTCAATCAATTCAAATACAATATCGACAAGCTTCAATTGTTCCGTCACTTCACGTCTTGCTTTTGCCATATGGCCCGGAAACCATTGAATGGTCATTACTGTGATCCCCTTTCCTTATTCCACCATACCGAAATCTTTGATCGGCCAGAAAACAAATTTTGTACTTCCTATGATTTCATCAATCGGCACTGCTCCGATATGTCTGGAATCTTTACTTTTTCGACGATTGTCACCCATAACGAAGACATGGCCCTCAGGGACAGTCTGCGTCTGAATTTTCTCTTCAAGCGTGAAATCCTCAGTCAATGTTCCTTCGGTAAGTTCGGCCTTATATTGATCAAGATATGGTTCGTCATATGGTTGATCGTTAATGTATAAGATATCATCCCGGTATTCCACTTTATCGCCCGGAAGACCGATGACTCTTTTGATATAATCCTTCTTTTCAGGTGCATGGAAGACGACGATGTCGAATCGATCAGGCTTTCCAATTGTGTAGCCGATTTTATTGACAATCATTTTGTCACCATGTTCGAGGGTAGGCATCATGGAGATACCATCCACGACAATCGGCGTGAATAAAAATATGCGGATTATGGCCGCCAATCCAAACGCAATTAATAGCGCTTTGATCCATTCCCATGTTTCATTTTTTTTCTTCTCTTCAGTCATCACAAAGCCTCCCGACAAATCACTACTATCCTTATTGTACAGTTTATTCATTTTCGAGGCAAAAAGAAAGGAGACCAACTTATCTGGTCTCCTTTCTTTTGAATAGGAAACAGTGGAGAAGGTAATCTCCACTGTTTGAATTTTATCGGATTTCTTTGATACGTGCAGCTTTTCCGCGCAGGCTGCGAAGGTAGTACAATTTCGCACGGCGTACTTTACCGCGACGAGTAACTTCAAGTTTAGCGATTTTCGGTGTGTGTACAGGGAATGTACGTTCAACACCTACACCGTTGGAGATTTTACGGACTGTGAATGTTTCACTGATTCCGCCTCCACGACGCTTGATGACAACACCTTCGAACAACTGGATACGCTCACGCGTGCCCTCAACGATTTTCACGTGCAAGCGGACAGTGTCCCCAGGACGGAAATCAGGATGATCTGTACGAAGTTGGTCTTTTGTTACTTCTGCAATAATGTTTTGCATGTTTTTCTCTCCTTATCCACAGATGCTCTTGCACTATTTGCCTTTGCAGCGGAACACCAGTCAGTATGCACTTCCTATGGAAGCACATAGTAGATAGTATCATAAATGCATGGCATGTGCAAGTCTGAAAAGTTTATTTCCGCTTTAGGCGGACGCTTTCCGCGGGCGAGCGCTGAGCCGCTTCGTCGTTACGCTGCGCTTCACTCCTGCAGGGTCTCAGCTGTCTCGCTTTCCCGCAGGAGTCGCCGCCTTCCGCTTCAATCAACAGTACTTCCTAACAATCAATTATTACTTAACAATCAACACAATTTATTTATTCTCTTCTTCAATAAGCTGTTTCAATACTTTGCGTTGATGGTCGGTTAATGGAGCGTTGTCCAATAGATCTCTTCTTCGCTTGAATGTGCGTTTTAGTGATTGCTCTTGGCGCCATTTTTCGATTTCGGCATGGTTTCCTGATAACAGGACATCGGGAACTTTCATGCCCCTGAAATCCGCTGGTCTTGTATATTGAGGGTGCTCGAGAAGACCTGTCGAGTATGAGTCATGGACCGGAGAATCGGTATTCCCTAAAACATTCGGCAATAACCTGACGACGCTATCGATGATCGCCATAGACGCGATTTCTCCGCCTGTCAAAACGAAGTCGCCGAGTGAGATTTCATCCGTTACAAGATGCTCCCGGATTCGTTCATCATAGCCTTCGTAATGACCGCAGAGGAAAACAAGATGTTCTTCTTTGGCAAGTTCCTCGGCCTTTTGCTGATTGAATGTTGCGCCTTGAGGGCACATAAGGATGACACGTGGCTTCTTCGACTCCTCGAGGGCGAGCGATTCGACTGCTGCAAAGAGCGGTTCAGGCTTCAACACCATCCCTGCGCCCCCTCCGTATGGATAGTCGTCCACTTTATGATGTTTGTTGCCGGAGAAGTCTCTAAAATCGGTCACTTTGAATGAAACAGCGCCGTTTTCTTGTGCCTTTTTCAAGATGGAAGAGTGCAGCACACCTTCAAACATTTCGGGAAACAGGGAGAGGACATCTATCTTCATCATGAAAGTAGCCCTTCCATCGGCTCGATAATAATTTGTTTCTTGTCAATATCGATTTCTTTGACGACATCGTGGATATATGGGATATAATGAGGTTTTCCCGTTTTAGGGGTCACAGTCCATACATCATTGGCCCCTGTCGCTAGTATATCCGTCACTTCGCCGATTTCTTCGCCACCATCTGTAATGACAGTGCAACCAATTATTTCATGGTAGTAGAATTCGTCTTCATCCAATTCTCCAAGCTGTTTTTCAGATACTTTTAATATGCCATCCCTGTATTTTTCCACATCATTAATATTAATATGGCCTTCGAACGTAAGAAGGTCGAAGTTTTTGTGGCGACGATGACTTGAGACAATCAGTTTGATCGGCTTTTTTTCATTCGGCATGAATAATGAAAGTTCACTGCCGACAGCATACCGTTCATCCGGAAAATCGGTACGCGAGATAACACGCACCTCACCGTGTATTCCGTGTGTGTTGACAATTTTTCCGACGTTGAACCATTGCATACAATACACCTTCCTTTTCATTAGGGACATGGATATAGATGCACTTCTATAAGTAGACAAAAAAGGAAGGAACATGAGCTCCCTCCTTTTTTGACTTTGTTCCGGGCAAGCTCATCGCCTGCTCCAGAATCCTGTAGTCCATGACTGATGTTAATCAGTCAACGATATCTAGGTAAACTTTCTTACCGTGGCGACTTCCTGCTGCTGAATAAACAATAGTTCGTATCGCTTTTGCGACACGCCCTTGCTTTCCGATCACTTTTCCCATATCTTCGGGATTAACGGAAAGTTTGTAAGTGACTCGATGATGTTGCTCATCTTTGTCGACCTGAACATCTCCGGGATGATCGACTAAAGGTTTGACAATCGTTTCAATCAGCTGCTGCATGTCCACCCCTCCTGATTATTTACCGAATTTAGCGTTGTGGAATTTCTCCATGATGCCTTGTTCTGAGAACAGGTTACGAACTGTATCAGAAGGTTTCGCACCGTTTTGAAGCCATTTAAGAGCCAATTCTTCGTCGATTTTTACTTCCGCAGGTTTTGTAAGCGGGTTGTACGTACCGACTGTTTCGATTTGACGGCCATCACGTGGTGAACGTGAATCTGCTACTACAATACGATAGAAAGGAGTTTTCTTTGCTCCCATACGTTTAAGACGAATTTTTACTGACATTTTTTCTTGCACCTCCGAATAGTTTCACACAAGATAGTATATTATCAAGGTTTTTCATGTTTGTAAAGTGTTTTTTCTTAACACCTTAAAATTATAAGGGATTTTTACTTTTTTGCTTTAGAATTATTGATTTTCGCTCCAGGCGGACGCTTTCCGCGGGCGGTCCGTGAGCCTCCTCGACGCAAGCGTCTGCGGGGTCTCACCTGGACACGCTTTTCCCGCAGGAGTCGCCGCCTTTCGCTACAATCAAAGTAGCTTCCAGAAATCAATATCGATACAAAACAGAATTCTCTTACCTAAATAAAGAGTCAAAACCTGGCATTTTCATTTTCTTTTTGCCCTTTTGTTGCATATTGGTCATTTGCTTGACCATTTTCTTCATCTCTTCGAATTGTTTCAAGAGGCGGTTCACTTCCTGGATCGAGGTTCCTGATCCTTTTGCAATCCGCTTACGCCTGCTAGCATTAATGATCTCAGGCGTAGTACGCTCCGCAGTGGTCATAGATTTAATGACCGCTTCGACGCGCCCCATCTGACTTTCATCGACTTGGGCATTTTCAAGTCCTTTGATTTTATTGAAGCCCGGCATCATCTTCAATATTTCATCAAGCGGCCCCATCTTTTTCACTTGCTGAAGCTGATCCAAAAAGTCATCGAGGGTGAATGTTTGAGTACGGAACTTCTGTTCAAGCTCCTTCGCCTTCTCTTCGTCGACGCTTTCCTGAGCTTTTTCGATCAACGACATGACGTCGCCCATCCCTAAAATCCGGGAGGCCATCCGCTCAGGATGGAATGGTTCCAAGGCATCCATCTTCTCTCCCATACCGACAAATTTAATCGGCTTCTGTGTAACGGAGCGGATTGATAATGCCGCACCACCACGCGTGTCGCCGTCAAGTTTTGTCAGGACGACTCCAGTTATGCCGATCGCTTCGTCAAATGACTTTGCCACATTGACGGCATCCTGTCCCGTCATCGCATCGACAACAAGGAATACTTCGTCAGGTTTGCTCAATGCTCGGATATCCTTTAATTCCTGCATGAGATTTTCATCGACATGTAAACGGCCCGCCGTGTCGATGATTACGACATCATGATGTTCTTTCTCAGCTTCCGCTAGCGCTTGTCGCGCAATTTCAACCGGAGAGACATCTGTGCCCATTGAGAAGACTGGCATCGTCAATTGTTTTCCGAGAGTTTCTAATTGTTGGATCGCTGCTGGACGGTAAACATCCGCCGCCACAAGCAGTGGCTTTTTATTATGCCGTTTTCTGAGAACTGTCGCGAGCTTTCCAGTTGTCGTTGTTTTCCCGGCCCCTTGCAAACCGACCATCATAATGACAGTTGGTGATTTCCTTGCAAATTGAATTGGGTTCTGTTCTCCGCCCATCAAATTCGTCAGTTCGTCCTTGACGATTTTTACGACTTGTTGCCCAGGTGTCAAGCTTTTCATGACGTCCTGGCCGACAGCCCGCTCGCTGACCGTTTTGACAAATTCTTTTACGACTTTCAAATTGACGTCGGCTTCGATAAGCGCAAATCGAACTTCACGCATCATCTCCTTGACGTCAGCCTCACTAATTTTACCTTTGCCCTTTATTTTCTGAAGCGTCCCTTGCAGGCGCTGGGCCAAACCTTCAAATGCCATGCATAGAACCCCCTATTCATGATCTTTCAATGCGTTCAACAGCATCCGTACTTCTTCGGATGCTTCATCATTGTCGAGCACAAGACGTTCAAGCTGATCGATAATCTCCATCCGTTTACGGAATTTGGAGAAAAGCTTCAGTTTGTTTTCATAGTCTTCCAGCATAGCTTCCGTTCTTCGGACATTGTCATAGACAGCTTGCCTAGACACTCCATACTCTTCAGCAATTTCGCCAAGGGATAGGTCGTCAAGGTAATAAAGCTGCATATAAACCCGCTGTTTGTCGGTCAACAATGTCTGATAGAAATCATAGAGGAAGTTGACGCGTGTCGTTTTTTCAAGCATCCACTCCGCCTCCCACTGCCAGTTTAGTACGCCCGGATCTATCTGTCAAGTAAAAATACTTGAATGCTCAAAAGGATAGAGCTGATTTTTTTTACTCCCCGGCTTCCTTCTCCAATCCTTCTGCAAAAAGTCCGTATACATATTTCTCAGGATCAAAAGGTTGAAGATCGTCCATGCCCTCGCCGAGACCGACGAATTTCACAGGGATTTTGAGTTTGTTGCGGATCGCTAAAACAATGCCTCCTTTGGCCGTTCCGTCAAGCTTCGTAAGAACGATTCCAGTCACATTTGTCGCCTCTTTGAACGTATGCGCCTGAACTAATGCATTTTGACCAGTCGTCGCATCGAGCGCAAGTAATACTTCATGCGGAGCTCCTTCAATTTCCTTACCGATTACACGGTGTACTTTCTCAAGCTCATTCATCAAGTTAACTTTGTTTTGCAATCTGCCGGCTGTATCGCAGATCAATACATCGACTTTTCGGTTTTTCGCTGCGCGAACTGCATCATACATCACAGCGGCCGGATCAGATCCTTCCGATTGCTTAATTACTTCGACACCTACCCGTTCGCCCCAAACGACAAGCTGGTCGATTGCTCCTGCACGGAACGTATCCCCCGCTGCAAGCATGACTGTTTTCCCTTCCGCTTTCAGGCGGGCTGCAAGCTTACCGATCGTAGTCGTTTTACCTACACCGTTTACTCCTACCATCAAAATGACAGTTAAGTCATCTTGCATGTTTAAATCGATATCGAGCTCTTCGCCATCCTTATATATTTCCACAAGCTTTTCTGAAATAAGCGATTGGATGCCTTCAGTATTTTTAATGTTTTTCCTTTGAACTTCCCATTTCAATTGATCGACAAGTTCCATAACCGTTTCGACGCCGACGTCTGCCTGCAACAACAATTCTTCAAGTTCTTCAAAAAATTCCTCGTCGACTTCACGGAAACGAGCAACTAGATCATTCACTTTTGACGTGAATGAATTCCGGGTCTTCGAAAGACCATCCTTGAATTTCTCAGTTACCGCTTCATTTGTTCCCGTGATCTTCTCTTTCAGCTTCTTAAAAAAAGACAATCCGACTCTCTCCTTTTTTCTATTACTGTCTATCTTAGCTCAGCACTTCAGCAGGAACTTCAGAAAGCTTTACCGAAATCAGCTTCGACACTCCAGATTCCTGCATTGTAATTCCATAAAGGACATCTGCCCCTTCCATCGTCCCTTTTCGGTGGGTGATGACGATAAATTGGGTATTGTCCGAGAACTTCTTCAAGTACTTACTGTACCGGATGACGTTCGCTTCGTCGAGCGCCGCCTCGACTTCGTCCAAAATGCAAAACGGGACAGGACGCACTTCGATGATTGCAAACAACAAAGTAATAGCTGTCAGTGCCCTTTCACCACCTGAGAGTAGACTCAAGTTTTGCAGCTTTTTCCCAGGAGGCCTTGCAACGATTTCAACTCCTGTTTCCAGTAAGTTGTCAGGGTCGGTTAAGATCAGATCCGCATCCCCGCCACCAAACATTTCTTTGAAAACGGAATGGAACCGATTCCGAACCGCATTGAATGTAGTTCCGAAACGCATTTCCATTTCACGATCCATTTCGGACATCGCTTCGTTCAGCGTGTTTTTCGCTTCGAGTAAATCGTTCCGCTGTTCCGTTAAAAACGCATGGCGCTCTGCGACTTCCTTGAACTCCTCGATAGCGCTCGGATTGACTGAACCGAGTGATTCGATATCGCTTTTCAATTGCTCGACCCGATTTCTAGTAGCATCTACATCAAAATCATAGTTCGAATCAAAATCAGGGTAGAGGCCATATTCATCCAATAATCGATTTGTAATGGACTCGTATTTCACTTCAAGACGTGAAACCGCTACATTTATTTCATTTAAAGAAGAGACGGCCTTCCCTTCTTCGAGGCGAAGAGATTTTAAGATCTCTTCCTGCTTCTCTAGCGCGTCCGCAATTTGAATACGACTGCCTCGTTCCTCAGATAATGATTGTTCAATCTTCGACTTTTCCGCCACCGAGCGTTCGATTTGGGCCGCAATTTCTTCCGGAGTTAGTTCGATGCCCATTTCACGCTCGACGTATAATTCCCGATCAGATTGTAAGGCAGCCATTTTCTCCTCGAGTTGACGTAGTGATAGCTCCATTTCCGCAATCGTTGACTGTTGATGTCCTTTTTGTTCACGAAGTATCGCAGCCTGCTCTCTGAGCGCGCTATTTTTCGACATTAACGCTGCTTCTTCGTTCCGCCGATCTGCAGCCAACCGTTCGAGTGTTTCAATTTCTTTTTGGGTTGATTCCAACGAAGATTTTATTGATTCATGTCGACTTAGCAATGTCTCTTTCTTGTTTTGCAGTTCAGCACCGACACTTTCAGAACCGGCAATCCCTTTTTCGGCTAAAGAAATCTCCGATTCGACCGTTCTGATTTCAATGTCCAGTTCCCGTACGACCGAGTCGACATTAATCAATTCCTCTTGAATGCTATCTCGTAGCTGCCGATATTTTTCTGTGTCATGCATATGCTGAGCGACTGACATTTTTGATTCACTAATTTTACCGGATGCTTTTTCCATAGAGTTTGACATTTTGGAAAGTTGTGCGCTAAGCGTCTCCAATTCTGCTTTTCTTGAAAATACTGTTGATTGGCCTTTCGCACCTCCACCAGTAAGAGAACCGCCAGCATTGACGACATCTCCATCGAGCGTTACGATTCGGAATTTATATCCTAACATTTTGGCAATGGTAGATGCTCCGGCTAACGTTTTAGCAACGACCGTCATTCCAAGTAGATTTTCCGTAATGTGCGAAAAGGCGGAATCTGTCTTCACAAGTAGATCCGCGGTTCCGATGAATTCCGGATGTTGTTCCACGATGCGGAGTGACGCCACTGGAAGTTTCCTAGATTTTATGACGTCACGAGGTAAAAACGTCGCTCGACCGGCATTTTTCTGTTTTAAATAACCGATTGCATTTCGCGCTTCCATTTCTGTCGATGTAACGATATGTTGCATCGCCCCACCTAGAGCGGTTTCAATTGCCTTTATATAAGGATCCTCAACTGTGATGAGTTCTGCTACTGCGCCATCGACACCACGTACTCTTCCTTCTTTCGCTGCAATAAGTACGGCTCTGACACCTGAGTAGAATCCAGAGAAGTCCTCCTCCAAACTTTGAAGCACTCTCAGTCTTCCTTGCATTTCTGACTGTTTGTTCATTGCGTTTTGCATGAATTGCTGCTGGATTCTCAGTTCTTCTTCCGCTTCACGAAAAAGTTTTTCTGACTGCTTGAAAGCCACTTCTGCTTTTTCTTTTTTCTCTCGCATAGATGAGAGTTCAGTCGAATGGACAGACCTAGTTCCTTTCAACTCTTGAAGCTTGTTTTTCAAGAAGGAAGTTCGCTCTGAAATGCGGACAGTGGATGTCTTTTCTCCTTGCATCCGCTCATCGATATGCTTTAAGTCATTGCGAATAGTCGCTTCTTCGTTCAACATTTCGATATAGGATGACTTCAGTTCATCAATCTCCGCTTCGGTCTCTTTCGCCGACCTCTTCAATATATGGGCAATTTCATTCATTTCTGAAGTGATTTTTTCCAAGGAGGATTCTGTTATGGCCAATTTCTCTTTTGCAGCAGCCAATTTGACGGTAAGACCTTCTTTATCCTTATGAGACAAAGCCAATTCTTGCTCGATGCGATTGATTTGTTGCTCTGAATTCTTTTGTTTCTCTAATGATAATAGGCGGCGACCTTCCCACTTTTCAGCTTCCGCACTAATTTCCACCAATTGCTTTTGAAGCATCTCAATCTTTCGGTCGATTTCCGCCAATTGCGTTTTATACATGTTCGATTGTTGTTCGGCTTTCGTAATGTCTGCGACCAACTGCTCTCGTTTCAACCGTTTTTCCTCAAGCAGTCTAGTTTTCGCAATAATTTCTTCACGTAACTTTGCACCGTCATAATTCAAGAGTCGGACATCTGCTTCACGAATTTCTGTCGATAACAACTGATGTCTTTCCGCAGCTTCTGCGTTTTTTTCGAGTGGTCCAATCCTCGTGTCCAGTTCTTTCAAAATATCAAGGACGCGATCTAAATTGTCCTCGGTTTCAAAAAGCTTATGCTCCGCTTTCCTCTTACGCGTTTTATATTTCAATACTCCTGCGGCTTCATCAAAGATACTTCTACGATCCTCTGGTCTGCTATTCAAGATTTCGTCTACACGACCTTGAGAAATGATTGAAAAGGCTTCCTTCCCTAATCCTGAATCCATGAAGACATCATTGATATCCTTCAATCGGCATTGTTGCCCGTTCAATAAGTAATTACTTTCACCAGAGCGGAAGACACGGCGGCTTACGCTGATTTCTGTGTAATCTAACGGAAAAAGCCCATTCGTATTATCGAGAATCAATGTCACTTCCGCATAATTGAGCGGCTTGCGGGAATCACTTCCTGCAAAAATGACATCTTCCATCTTTGCACCACGAAGAGATTTAGCCGATTGTTCACCGAGCACCCAACGGATCGCATCGGTAATATTACTTTTTCCACTGCCATTCGGTCCTACGATGGCTGTCACGCCGGGGACGAAATCTATGCCGATCCGTTCGGCAAATGATTTGAACCCGATAATTTCTACTCTTTTCAGAAACACAATCAGTTCTCCCCTTCGGCCTCATTACCTTTTAATACTTGGATGGCTTGACGGGCCGCTTCCTGCTCGGCTTCTTTTTTCGACCTACCGATTCCGGTCCCTAATTCACGATTTTCCAACCTAACGACGGTGACAAACTTTTTCGCATGCGCAGGACCTTTTTCTTCGACGATTTCATAATTCAGGTTGCCGCTGTTCGATTGCTGCACAATTTCCTGTAAGCGGCTCTTATAATCCATCACATGCGAAAAAGCACCGTCCCCAATTTTAGGGAATACAATTTTTTCAAGGAATCGGGTAACCGGTTCCATACCTTGATCCAAAAATAGAGCTCCAATATACGCCTCAAAAACGTCCGCAAGCAATGCCGGGCGCAATCTGCCGCCAGTCTGTTCTTCACCTTTACCAAGCAAAATGAATTCACCGAATTGAAGTTCGTTCGAAAATTTAACGAGTGACGGCTCACAAACGATAGCAGCCCGTAATTTCGTCAACTCTCCTTCACTCATATTGGGTTCAGTCGCATAAAGGTAGCGTGATACACCAAGCTCCAAAACGGCATCTCCAAGGAATTCGAGTCGTTCGTTATCCGTAAAATTCTTACGGCGGTGTTCATTGACATAGGACGAATGAGTGAATGCATTATAAAGAAGCGATACATCGTTAAAATGGATGTCGAGACGTTTTTGGAGGTCTTCGAACTTTTTCCGAACTTCACTAGGAAGAGGGACTGTTGGGTATTTACTTTTTACATTCCGTTTATTTGTCATCAAGAATCTGCCTTTCACATCATAGTCCATTTAATTTTACATGGTTATAGCGATACATGCAAAACCGAAAAGAGATACTTTCACGCCTTTCGTTTTGCGAGAAAGGTTGAAAGCATCTCAAGGGAAATACGTATATAATTACGCGCCCGATTTTCGGAATACTACTAAAATTATTTTACTTTTTCTTCGATATATTTCACTGCATCACCGACAGTTCCGATCTTTTCAGCATCGTCATCGGAAATTTCCATATCGAATTCATCTTCTAGTTCCATAACTAGCTCAACGACATCCAAAGAGTCTGCGCCAAGATCATCACGGAAAGAAGCTTCAGGTTTCACTTCGCTTTCATCGACACCAAGACGGTCGACAACTACTTTCGTTACACGTTCAAGTACTGACAACATAGTCACCTCCCTTCAATAATACTTTATAGGGAGCACGCTCCAGGCGGACGCTTTCCGCGGGCGTCGCCTCAGCCTCCTCACTACGCTTCGCTTCGTTGCGGGGTCTTCTGCTGACGCTTTTCCCGCAGGAGTCGCCGCCTTCCGCTCCTGCCAATATAGCAAGATTTCATTTCAACATATTAAGGTAAATAATTTTTACATCACCATTCCGCCATCGACATGAATTGTCTGGCCAGTAATGTAGTTTGCATCGTCAGACAGTAGGAACGCCACTGCGCCGGCTACGTCTTCTGCTGAGCCTAGCTTACCCAAAGGGATAGACCCCAACATTTGCTCTTTGACATCTTCAGGAAGCGCATCTGTCATATCTGTTGTAATGAACCCTGGGGCTACCGCGTTCACGGTAATATTCCTTGAAGCAAGCTCTCTTGCTGTCGTTTTTGTCAAGCCAATGACGCCAGCTTTTGCAGCGACATAATTTGCTTGACCAGGATTACCTATGACGCCTACGATCGATGCAAGGTTGACGATTTTACCGGCACGCTGTTTCATCATTTGACGAGTTACAGCTTTCGTGCAGAGGAAGACACCTTTCAGGTTGATGTTCATGACATCATCCCATTCATCTTCCTTCATTCTCATCAATAAATTATCACGCGTAATTCCTGCATTATTTACGAGCATATCAATTGAACCGAACGTTTTCAACGTCGAATCGACCATTTCTTTTACTTGTTCTGCATCTGAAACATTTGCTTGAATGGCAAAAGCGTCGCTGCCGGATTGTTTAATCAATTCAACGACTTCTTCCGCTTTTTCCTTGCTGCCACTGTAATTGACTGCTACACGGGCACCTTCTTTGCCTAACAAGATTGCAATCTCGCGCCCGATTCCTCTTGAGGCACCTGTAACAATCGCCGTTTTCCCTTCAAATCTACCCATTATTCCCACCCTTTCGCTGCATCGATAACTGCTTGTAATGTCTCCTCGTCATAAACAGGAAGCACTGTGACAGATCTATCGATTTTTTTGACGAGGCCACTGAGGACTTTTCCAGGACCGCATTCAATGAAATGCGTAACTCCAAGCCCAATCAATTCACGAACGGAGTCTTCCCAACGCACTGGAGAATACAATTGTTCCACTAGCAGCGTCTTGATTTCCTCCCGATCGGTAACTGACTTTGCATTGACATTTGCGATGACTGGGATTGTTGCGTCTTTCATTTCCACTTCGTCCAATGCATTTTTCAAACGTTCCGCAGCTGGTTTCATAAGAGATGAATGGAACGGTCCACTCACATCCAGAGGAATTGCTCTTTTCGCTCCAGCTTCTTTAAGCTCTACACAAGCTTTTTCAACGCCTGCTTTCGTACCCGAGATGACAATTTGGCCAGGGCAATTCAAGTTTGCCGGTTGGACCGAATCCCCGTTTGCCGTTATGGCATCTGTCACTTCTTGCAGTTTTTCACCGTCTAATCCAAGGATAGCCGCCATCGCGCCTTCACCTGCAGGAACCGCATCATTCATAAAAAGGCCTCGCTTATGGACAACTGATACGCCATCTTCGAATGAAAGTACTCCTGAAGCAACGAGTGCAGTATATTCACCAAGGCTATGACCAGCTGTATAGTCAGGTGTGACCCCTTCTTCCACAAGTTTTGATGCGATCATCGCGCCGACAGTCAATAAAGCCGGCTGCGCATTGTATGTCAATGTCAGCTCCTCTTGAGGTCCCTCCGTAATTAATTGGCTTAAACCGAATTGTAAAACTTCATCAGCCCGCTCGAGGAAATTTCCGCCTTTGTTAAAAAGCTCTTCTCCCATTCCTACGGATTGTGAGCCTTGCCCCGGAAAAATAAACGCAATTTTCGTCATTCCGCCTCCACCTTTCCAACTGTCGTTCTAATCGTTCCGCACACATCGAATTCAACCATCGTCCTTGCTTGTCTAATTGCATTTAAAATTGCATTGGCATTCGAAGAGCCGTGAGCTTTAATTACGGGAGAGTTTAAACCGAATAATCCCGCCCCCCCGTATTCTGTGTAATCCATTTTCTTTTTCAATCCCCGGAGGTCGTCTTTTACCATTGCTGCGGAAAGTTTGGATTTCAAAGAGGCTCCATACACGTCTTTCAACATTGAGAAAAACCCGAGGGCCGTCCCTTCAATTGTTTTCAAAACCATATTTCCAGTAAAGCCGTCCGTTACAATAACATCTGCCGCTCCGTTTAAAAGTTCTCTCGATTCGACATTACCGACAAAATGAACGGGTGCTTCTGAAAGGAGATCATATGCCGCCTTTGTCAGTTCATTCCCTTTGCCTTCCTCGGTTCCGATATTCAATAAACCGATTCGGGGTTTTTGAATGCCACGTACTTTTTCAGCATAGATGCTTCCCATGATTGCATATTGTTGCAAATGGATTGGCTTGGCATCTGAGTTTGCACCGACATCTAAAAATACGAAACCTTGTCCGTCGATTGTCGGCAAGGTAGGTGATAAGGCTGGTCGATCAATGCCCTCAATCCGGCCAACGATGAAAAGTCCTGCCGCCATCAATGCACCTGTATTTCCCGCGGACACACAGGCATCAGCTTTGCCGTCTTTCACAGCTTGTGCCATCCTTACCATAGAGGCATCTTTCTTCCTTCTGATTGCACGGACCGGCTCGTCGTCCGGCTCAATCTTTTCTGTGCAATGAACAACTTTTAACCTGGCATGCCCTTTTAAATAAGGCGCCATCACTTCTTCATTTCCATAAATATGTATATGTATATCTTCAAATTCGGATAGACTCAATAGTGCACCTTCAATAATTTCACCCGGTGCATGATCCCCGCCCATTCCATCCAATGCAATGATCATCATAATTTCCTCCTACTATCGTCCGTAGTGTGATACATTTGGAATTCACCAGTGAAAACCGTTTCATTTTCGACTGTAGAAGTGACATCGACAAATGTCCGTTTGTCTGTTGAACGCCCTTTATCTACAATAGCACGAGCAATGACCCGATCACCCGATTTGACAGGCTTCAAGAAATGGAGTGACGATGTGACCGTCAAAGCGAGGTCATCATCGAGAACAGCAACAGCTAAAGAGTTCGCTTGTGCAAATAAATGATGGCCACGAGCGATTCCGCTCCTTCGGAAAACATGATCGTCCGTTACATCGAATATGGAGATTGCCCTCTTGTCCAGTTCGATGTCAACGATTTCACCGATTACTTCATCCGACTGAAGAGATTTCACCTCTGCATCCAATGTTCGTTCAGCGACTGTTTTTAAACGTTCTCGCAATTCCGGAATTCCACATTCCAACCGATCTAACCGTATTGTCTGGACGCTAACGTTAAATTGCTTGGATAATTCTTCGTCTGTAAGAAAAGGATTTTGTTGGAGGCTAATTTCAAGCTGGCGCTGCCTCTCCCTTTTAGGCACTCTCAATCATTTCACCCTTCCGGATTAGCACTTGGTACTAATACCAGTATATTATCATAGTTCATGATTGATTTCTACAAAAAATGGGCACGTCTAGAAAAGCTGACCATGTTGAAGCATGTTTAGAAGTATATAGAATAAAGTGAGTTTTCCTTTTTACCATATCAGCTTCTAATTATGTTCCGAAATGCTTGTTCAGTTGAGTAATAAGTTCAATAAATCCATAATAATTAAAATGCCTATCAGCAAAAAGATGCCAATAGACTGAATTTGAATTTTATTATCTGAAGCAGCAGAATAAAGAGGATTAAAAATCCACATTATGGACCTGACATTCAAAAAGGAAAAAATATTACGCTCTCTACCTAATTATACTAGTATTTATTATTTTTTTATAGGCTACTCTTTTTTATATCTCATACTATAATGTAATACACAAAAATAATATAGGGGTGTTTCAATATGAACAACAAAAAAGATGTCTTAGATCAAGGTCCCTTTTTTCACGGTACAAAAGCAGAACTAAAAATTGGGGACTTATTAGAACCTCAACATTTATCAAATTACCAAGACAAAAAATCCAACTACATCTATTTTACCGCAACATTAGATGCCGCTAAATGGGGCGCTGAATTAGCAACAACCGATTCAAAGGAAAGAATTTATATTGTAGAGCCATTAGGTGATTTTGAAAACGACCCGAACTTGACCGACAAAAGATTTCCAGGAAATCCAACACGGTCTTATAGATCTAAATCACCTTTGAAAATAATAGCTGAATTAGGTTCATGGGAAAGACATTCCGAGGATGAAATCAATCATATGCGTACATCTTTAAATAAGTTACGTGAACAAGGAAAAGCTATAATTTACGATTAATCCGTAAATGAACCATTACAATGACATGAGTTTTAAAGTAAAGAACCGGGCGCAACTGCTTACTTAGCAATTGCGCCCGTTTTGCTTAATAATTTATACAGCATTTTCACTTCATCATCTGATGATAAATATAAAAACTGTATAACGCGGGTATCGACAAGCCGAGAGCAAGACAAAAGACCGCTGCTATTTTTGACTGTTTAATAAGACGTTCGTCGTCTGATTTTAAGTGTTGGAAAAAAGTTAAGGTAAAATAAAAACAGATTATGAGTAAAGCAGTAGAAAATAGCCCGATCCAACTTCCCGTTGCCATTAAATTCATATTATCCATTCAAGTACTCCTATGCTTTGTTGCTATCATTCCGACTTAATCATTTTGAAAGATGGTATATACCAATCTGGCTGTCAGTTGAATGAATGGTCAAATAATTACTCGTTATGTCGTTACAGTTGCTTGGAGTGGAAGGCGGCAACTCCTGCGAAAGCCGTCACGAAGAACGGCTTTTGCGAGCAAAAGCGAAGCGTTGCGAGCACATCTTGGCCCTACCGTAACGAAGAACGGCTTTTGCGAGTAAAAGCGCAGCGTTACGAGCATAAGGTGCCCGCGGAAAGCGTCCGCCTGAAGCGGAAAGCAACTGCCTATTATAAAGGTTAAATTCTTAATCCATACGTTCTTGTGAAAGAGCTCCTGATTGCTCTAGGTCCTCTCTTAAATACCGGTATTCAGGGTCGGTCCAGAAACTGTCGGAGGACAGCATTCTTTCGGCATCTTGACGCGCAGTTTCCAATGCGCGGTAGTCATGCACGAGATCGGCCATCTTGAATTCAGGCATTCCGCTTTGCTTCTTGCCGAAGAAGTCGCCAGCGCCTCTTAGCTCAAGGTCCTTTTCAGCTAGGAGGAATCCGTCATTCGTCTCTGTCATCGACTGCATCCGTTCTTTCCCTTCTTCATTTTTCGGGTCCGCGAGAAGTACGCAATACGATTGGTCCGCTCCCCGACCGACTCTACCCCGTAATTGGTGAAGTTGAGCGAGTCCGAAACGGGTTGCATCATAAATGAGCATGAATGTGGCATTCGGAACATTCACTCCGACTTCAACGACGGTAGTCGAAACAAGGCAATTGATTTTTCCTTCGCTGAAGTCCCTCATGATCGCATCTTTCTCCTCGGCATGAAGTCTTCCGTGCATGAGACCGACCGTGTACCGCCCAGCAAAATAGTGAGTGAGCTGGGCATGAACATCGACCGCATTTTGCACATCTAACTTGTCCGACTCTTCGATCAGCGGACAAATGACATATGATTGTCTTCCAGCCTGCAGCTCTTTCTCCATTTTTCGTAAGACAGGCAACAAGGAATCTTCTTTCAGCCAATAAGTTTCAACTTTTTTTCGTCCCGCCGGCATTTCATCTAGGATGGAAACGTCCATTTCCCCGAAGGCGGTGATTGCTAAAGTTCGGGGGATGGGTGTCGCTGTCATGAAAAGAACATCTGGATTCAAGCCTTTTTCCCTTAACACCCGACGTTGTTCCACACCGAACCGATGTTGTTCATCCGTAATGACGAGTCCCAAATTTGCAAAGCTGACATCCGGTTGTATTAACGCATGCGTCCCAATGAGCAAATCGATATTTCCGCTCTGTAATTTTTCAATGATGATCCTTCTTGCCTTGCCTTTTGTCGATCCAGATAGAAAAGCGACTTCCACTCCAAATGGCCCGAGCCATCCAGATAGGGAACTGGCATGCTGCTCTGCAAGAATTTCCGTAGGCGCCATAAGAGCTCCTTGAAATCCTCCCGTTATCGCTGCAAAAAGTGCAATCGCTGCGACAACTGTCTTTCCTGAACCTACATCCCCTTGAAGCAGCCGGTTCATCCTCATCGGACTTTTCAATTCGGCACATAGCTCGTTCACGACTTTTTTCTGGGCATTCGTCAATTCGAAAGGGAGCGATGCGATGAACTGCTTTAACCGTTCCAGATCATAATGAATCGGAGTTCCCTTTTCTGTTTCTTTCCGGATTTTTTTCATACCAACCATTTTCAGTTGAAACTTCAACAATTCCTCATACACAAATCTTCTTCGTGCTTGTTTCACATCATTTGGCGACTTCGGAAAATGGACCATTTCCAACGCTTCGTCGATCGATGGCAACATATAAGCTTCCCGCAATGAAATAGGAAGGGATTCTGCTATTTCACCTTTGCAAAGATCGAGCGCCTGCCTCATATATTTTCGAAAGGTCTTTTGGTACATCACGTTTTTCAAACTATAGACAGGCTCGAAATCCGCTTGATCCGTTTTTGGTCCTTCGCTGAAATTGCTCACATTGATCACTTGCCTGCCTCGGTCCCATTTACCTGTTACAGTAACTGTCATCCCGATAGTGAGACGCTCTTTCAAATAATGCTGATTGAAGAATACTGCTTTGACAAGATGATTACCAGCGAGCAATCGAATTTGAAGGCGTGACTTGTTTCTCCCTAAAAAAAGAACGGAAGGCTCACTTTCGACCCTTCCTTCAATCGTAACTCGTTCATTATGCGGCGTTTCGGCCAAGTTTTTCAGTCTAAAATCTTCATGACGATAAGGGAATGTATTGATGAGCTCTTCAATCGTTTCAATTCCCAGCTTTTGAAGTTGTTCAGCAGATGCCTTCCCTACACCTTTTAGTGTTGAAACAGAATCATGAATTGACGGAGTCAAGAACCGTTTTGTCCTTTCCGAAAATCTCGGCTTCAAGTGCCTTTCCTGTAGGAGTTGCGGCTAAGCCACCTTTTGCTGTTTCCCTTAGTGAGGAAGGCATCCTTTGTCCGATTCGATGCATCGCTTCAATGACTTCGTCTGTCGGAATCCTGCTGACGACTCCGGCAAGAGCCATATCCGCTCCGACTAGAGCTTTTGCGGCCCCCATTGCGTTTCGCTTCACACACGGCACTTCAACGAGGCCAGCAACTGGGTCGCAGACGAGACCGAGCATGTTTTTCATAACGATTGAAAAAGCCTCGGCACTTTGCTGTGGTGTTCCGCCTGCCATTTCAACGATAGCGGCAGCAGCCATGGAAGCTGCCGAACCTGTTTCCGCCTGACATCCGCCCGCAGCGCCTGAAATAGAGGCATTATTCGCCACAACAAAACCGAATGCACCGGAAGTAAACAAGTAATTCACCATTTGTTCTCTCGTAGGGTTCAATTTGTCCTTTACAGCGAAAAGTGTTCCAGGTACAATTCCGGCAGCGCCCGCAGTAGGAGTTGCACAAATCATTCCCATCGCCGCATTCACTTCATTTGTAGCGACTGCTTTACTGACAGCATCCAAAATGAGATCTCCGGACAAAGACTTCCCAGATTTAATATAATTTTGGATAAGTACAGCATCTCCGCCTGTCAAACCTGACGTGGATTTTACGCCTTGCAGCCCTTGCTCGACTGCGTTTTCCATAACAGTTAAGTTATTATCCATTTGAGCAATGATCTCTTCTCGGGACCGTTTCGTAATGAGCATTTCCTGTTCGATCATAATTTCCGAAATCGGTTTGTTCTGTTCCTCCGCTAATGCGACAAGTTCTTTCACTGTACCAAATAGAACTTCCATTCTTATTCCCTCCTCAACTCGCCAAAGTCGATACTTGCGTAACATTCGGCAATGATTTCAATTCATTGATAAGCGTTTCATCAAACATTTGGTCAACTTCAATGACCATAAGCGCCATTTTTCCTTTTTCTTTCCTGCCGACTTCCATATGGGCAATATTCATGCCTTGAGAAGCAATTGCATTGGAAACATTCGCGATAACGCCTGCACGGTCGTCATGCACGACGAGGAGCGCAGGATAGTGGCCTGATAAACGTAGCGGAAACCCGTTCAACTCAGTGACTTCCATAGTTCCACCACCGATTGAAATCCCGACGAGTTCCATTTCCCCTTGACTGTCGCCTATGACAATTTTTGCTGTATTTGGATGATCGGCTTCTTCCTCTTCGGGAAAAAATTCGAATGTCATGCCAAGTGCAGCAGCATCTTCGAAAGCCGTTTTAATTCTTTCATCAAATGTATCGTAATCTAATAATCCCCCGATAATCGCAACGTCCGTCCCATGGCCTTTATATGTTTCTGCAAAAGAACCATAGAGATGGATTCTTGCCCATTCCGGTTGACGTCCAAATAAATCCCTAGCTACTCGTCCAATACGGGCAGCTCCCGCTGTATGGGATGATGAGGGTCCAATCATAACGGGACCGATAATTTCAAAAACCGATCTGTACTTCAATACAAACTACCCCCTTTTTAAAAAGCGAACGCTCTCGCTTACTATCATTTTACAGTAAATTACGCATAAAGACAAAATAGAAAAACGGCACCCTGTCGTGAAAGGGGTACCGTCGTTGTTTTGCATTATTCGACAGAAAGGATATATGGATAAAGCGGTTGTTTCCCATTGTATAGTTCGACTTCCGTATGATCGAATGTGGACTCCACATAATCTGCTAACTTAGTCGCGTCTTCTTCAGTAACGTCCTCTCCATAGATGATCGTTACAATTTCATCGTCTTCATCAATAAGTGATTCCAGTAACGTTTTCATTACTTCATCCAATGATGGATTGGAAATTACGATTTTGCTGCCTGCAAGTCCCATGAAATCATCTTTTTTAATGTCAATGCCATCAATCGACGTATCCCGGATTGAATAAGTCACTTGTCCAGTTTTCACGGCTGCCGCTGCTTTTGTCATATTATCTTTATTTTGATCCACTTGAGCATCAGGATTGAATGCAAGAATTGCAGCTAATCCTTCGGGAACAGATTTTGTTTCGACGACAGCAGCTTCGATGCCAATCACTTCTGCCGCTTGTTTGGCAGCCATGACAATATTTTTATTGTTAGGCAAAATGATGACCCGCTCCGCACCGACATCTTCAATCGCCTTAACAATATCTTCGGTAGATGGGTTCATCGTCTGTCCGCCTTCAATGACAGCAGAAGCACCGATGCTCTTCAGCAGGTCAACAACACCAGAGCCCATAGCCACAGTTACAATTGCATAAGGATGTGAAACGGTAGCTTCCTTCTTAACGGAATGACTCTCTCCGACGATATCAATATGCTGTTGGCGCATGTTTTCAATTTTAATATTGATGAGTGAACCGTATGCTTGTGCATAATTCAGAGCGTTTCCAGGTTCTTCGGTGTGGATATGTACTTTTGCAATCTCATCATCTGAAATGACGAGCAATGAATCCCCGAATTCGCTCAAGTCTTGCCTAAAGCTACCCTCATCGAAAGGATGCTTTTTCACTTTTTCATCCTCAAACTTCACCATGAACTCAGTACAATATCCGTATACGATATCCTCCGTGTTCATGAAACCTTGAACACCACGATGATGCTCGGCATTGACCAGGTCTTCCATCAAGTCCATATTTTCCCGTTCAGGAAGCTCTTCACCTTTCAGACATGCCAAAAAGCCTTCGTATACGTAGACAAGGCCTTGTCCGCCACTATCGACAACACCGACTTCCTTCAACACAGGAAGAAGGTCCGGAGTTCTTTTCAATGACGCTTTCGACTCTTGGACGATTGCTTCCATCACTTCAATAATATTATCCGTCCCTTTCGCCACTTCAACACCTTTGTTCGCTGCATCTTTGGCGACAGTAAGAATGGTTCCTTCAACCGGCTTCATGACTGCTTTGTACGCAGTTTTCACACCATATTCCAATGCTCCAGCAAATTTGATACTATCAAGCTTTTCTTCCTCCTCGACAGCTTTGCCGAAACCGCGGAACAACTGGGAAAGAATGACGCCCGAGTTTCCACGAGCCCCCATTAATAACCCTTTCGAAAGTGCTTGTGCGGTCTTGCCCAAATGTGCGGACTTATGCGTCTCGGTTTCCTTCGCGCCGGACGTCATCGATAAATTCATATTTGTCCCTGTATCGCCATCAGGCACTGGAAACACGTTTAAGGAATCGACATAGTCTGCATTGGAATGAAGGTGGTGAGCACCCATCCTTACCATGTCGGCAAATTTCACACCATCAATAAAATTCATTGAAATGTTTTCCTCCTTCTTCAGTTCGTCACCCGAACTCCTTGAACAAATATATTCACTGAATCCACTGTTAACGATAATGTCTTTTTCAATGTATACATCACTTTGGATTGCACTTGGTATGCGACCTCGGAGATTTTCGTTCCATAACCGATGATGACATACATATCAATATGTGTCTCATCCCCGATATTCCTAACAATGACCCCTTTTGCATAGTTCTCTTTTCCAAGGATATCCGTAAGTCCATCCCGGATCTGGTGACGTGAAGCCATGCCGACAATTCCGTAGCATTCGATAGCCGCCTCACCAACTACTTGGGCAATGACGTCATTCGTAATATCTATTGTTCCGTAATCGTTTCTTAACTCAATTGACATGAAAGCTTCCCCTCCTGCATCCTGAAATAACTAACCTTATTGTACTATACACTAAGTCAATAGAAAAGTGGATCCATATGTAAAGGATTTTCACTTGAAAGCATTAGTAAAAAAGGTTGCATGCCCTTATTTCCTGTGATAAAGTATTATGGTATGCGAATTAGATAGTGAATCGCTTAATCAATATTAGCGAGGAGGTCATAAAAATGGCTAAAGAATGTGTAGTTACTGGCCGCAAAGCACGTTCGGGTAATGCCCGTTCACACGCAATGAATGCCAACAGACGTACTTGGGGAGCTAACCTTCAAAAAGTCCGTATTCTTGTAAACGGTAAACCAAAACGTGTTTGGGTATCCGCGAGAGCGTTAAAATCAGGTAAAGTACAAAGAGTTTAATCGATACTCAGAAATAAAACGCCAGGCCGAATTAGTTCAGCCTGACGTTTTTTCTTTTTTACGTTTTTTGGTGCGTTGATTCGCAGTGGCTTGGCTTTTCGCCTTCTCATCTTTTTGGAAGACTACCATGCATTTTCTAACAAAGCTGCTGAGAAACTTCGGCATCGTAAATGTATAAACTCGCAATTCCCTTCTCCTTTCAGGAATCTGAACTTCTTACCATTAAGCATATGCCTTGTCGGAAAGAGATAGTACAAACTTCTGAAATTGGTTCATTGCTTGTAAACTTCGTCATTCCCATTTCCATCCTTGCGTTAACCGTCTCATATTTGAAACCTGTCAATGTAAGCCCTTCTACGATGCTTGCGAAAGGGAAAAAAGAGATATACGGTAGGCGAGCAATTTTTTTTATCCGATGAACCCCTGGACGAAATAATGAGATTTCATTGTTGGCGTTGCGGATGACAAACGCAATGTCTTTATGTTCCGTTTGCATCCGATACAATAAATGCAATGCCGATTCGAAATGATCCAACCTTCCACCAGTAACTCCGGTTAGCACCACTTCTTTCGGATGGTAAGTTATAGCACGCGCTACTGCCAATTCCGTGTCCGTTTCATCTTTTTCGGCCCTGAAAGAATCAACCCGTTTTACGTTTTGTTGGATTCTTCTAAACTCTTCTTCCGTCACCGAGTCAAAATCTCCGACTGCCTCATCAGGAGCAATGCCTTTCTCCAATAAATGAAGGGCACCGCGATCAACACCAATGAATGCCGCCTCTTCAGACTTGTAAGAAGCTAGGTCTGGCAATTCTTCAAAAGGTCCACCCGCGCATATAATCACTTTTTCCATCAATTCAGCACGCTCTCTCCTGCAGCTTTAATCTTTTGTAATGCCTCCGACCGGTTTTCCTCATTGTAAATCGCGGATCCTGCAACAAAAATGGTAGCACCCGCTTCCACACAAGGAATAATTGTTTCTTCATTGATGCCGCCATCGATTTCGATATCGATTGACAGCCCTCTTTCTTTAATGAGATCGGATAATTGTTTCACTTTCGGAAGTACCGAATGGATAAACTTCTGTCCTCCGAACCCTGGATTGACAGTCATGAATAAAACCATGTCAATATCTTCAAGGATATGGAGGACATTCTCAACCGGAGTATGAGGATTCAGCACAACGCCCGGTTTTACTCCGAATGAACGGATCAGCTGAATCGTGCGATGTAAATGTCTGCACGCTTCCACATGGACGGTAATATAATCCGCTCCGGCTTTCGCAAACTGTTCAATATATGCATCAGGGTTCTCAATCATGAGATGGACATCTAATGGAAGATCAGTGACAGGTCGCAATGCCTCTACAACAATCGGTCCCATCGTAATGTTCGGAACGAAATGACCATCCATTACGTCAATATGAATGAGTTCCGCTCCCGCTTTCTCCACTTCTTTCACTTCATCAGCAAGCTTTGAAAAATCCGCCGCTAAAATGGACGGTGCAATTTTAATCATTGTTAATACCTCGGCTTTCGGTCAGTAATCTCTTGTAGAAATTGTAAATAGTTATCGTATCGGGACTGCAGTATTTCTCCAGTCTCCACTTTCTCTTTTACCGCACATCCGGGCTCTTTCAGATGCAAACACCCTCTAAATTTGCATTCATGTGCGATCTGTTCCATTTCAATGAAGTAGTCCCGTAATTCCTCTTTCTCAATATGATCGAAATCAAGCGAGCTGAATCCCGGTGTATCGGCAACGAGTCCTTCTGCCACTTCCAAAAGCTCTACATGACGGGTCGTATGTCTACCCCTGCCGAGCGCTTCCGAAATTTCACCTGTTTTCAAAGAAAGCTCTGGAATCAACGTATTCAGTAGTGTTGATTTTCCGACACCGGACTGGCCCGCTAGAACGGTTGTCTTCCCTTTCAAATAAGGTTCAAGCGTCGGGAAAAGACCTGGATCTCCAATATAAGTTTCAATCACATCGTAACCGATGCCACGGAAGTAGGCAGTAGCAGATTCAGCTTGCCGAAGTTCCTTTTCGCCTGCAACATCTTTTTTTGTCAGACAGATGACCGGTTCAATGCCGACCGATTCGATGACGACGAGGAATCGGTCCAATAGATGGAGGCTGAAATCAGGTTCAACGATTGAAAAAACAAGCAACGCTTGGTCGACGTTAGCGATTGGCGGTCTGACCAACTCATTCTTCCTGTCATGTACCTTGGTGATTGTCGCATCATTATCTCCATCTCGGACAATCGTGACAAAATCACCGACGAGCGGCGTTATCCCTCTAATTTTGAAAACACCCCGACCTTTGCACTGGATGAGATCACCATCTTCATTTTTCACATAATAAAAACCGCTGATTGCTTTTCTGATTTGTCCTTCCGCCATCCAATCCCTCCTGCTTATTCGACATCCTCATTATCATCATCATAATTGAACGTTTCTTCTGCAATGATGGTGTCATCTCTACGAACCTGATATCCACCACTTTGTCCTTCTTCCAATTCGACTATAATCTTTCTATACTCATCTTCTGTGATGGTAAATTCAGCAACCGGAATTGTCATCGAATGTTTATTATCCTGAATATAAATTTTGATTGTTTGCGGTTCTGGGTCTGAATATTCATCCCCTTCATCTTCCGATGGCTCGTATGGAATTTTAACCGTATGTTCAAATTGTTTAATGGGCAACTTTTCCTTGCCTTTTGACATGACAACCTCCACAGTTGCACCCTTTTCAAGTTCCGATTCCGCAGGAGGGTTTTGCGAAATGACATGACCTTCCTTGACAGTATCGGATTTTTCACTTTTTACAATCACTATTTTAAAGCCTGACCTAACTGCATAATCATCCAATTCTTCCTTAGTATAATTGGACAAATTGGCAAGAGTTTTCATTTCTTTCCCTAAACTGACTGTGAAAACGAGGTCGGTTTCACCCGGCACGACCATTTCTCCTGCTTCCGGTGACTGTTTCAAGATTTGTCCTTTCGGTGCATCGGAGTGGGTCCAATCCGGTTCAATCGATTTGAATCCGAAACCTTCCAGGAAATTGGCGATTTCTTCATAGTCCCTGCCTGTGTAATCGGTCAGTTCCATTGTTTCTTTTCCGATACTCACATACAGTGTCACGGACGATCCGATATCACGTTTTTTATCCGCTTCGGGATTTGTTCTAAAAACTTGGCCAGCGTCGTATTCATCCGAATAGTCTTCTACTGTTTCTTCTACAAGGAAGCCGTTTTCCTCTAAGAGTGCAATCGCTTCCGCTTCCTCTAAGCCGACCACATTTGGAACAAGAGCGCTTTTCGGTCCGAATAAGGTTGGCCAGAAAATGATGAGGAGGACGGCAATTGCAAGCAACAGTGCCGATAAGCCAACGAAGATCGGCCATTTTTTCCTTTTCTTTTTCTGTTCTTGAACCACTTCGGGAACGACCGGTTCTACAATTTTTGTCTCATCCAACCTATCAAAATTCGAAGTATCCGTAATGGCAGGAATGACTCGTGTTTGGTCGTCATCAAACGGGATGGTGAATTTTTCTTCATGCTGCCTTTCGGGCGACAATACGGTAAGAAGATCATCATACATCTCGTCCGATGATCTGTATCTGTTCGAAGCGTCCTTAGCTGTTGATTTTAAAATGACATTTTCCACACTTTGTGGGATGTTCGGGAAAACAAGCCGAACGGAAGGTGTTTCCTCCTGTAAATGTTTCAATGCGATGGCAACCGCAGTTTCTGCAGAGAAAGGCAACTCACCTGTCAATAATTCATAAAAGACGATTCCTAATGAATAGATATCCGATTTTTTAGTTGCCATGCCGCCCCTAGCTTGTTCAGGAGATAAATAATGGACGGTTCCAATAACGGAATTCGTCTTCGTATGTGCAGTGGCATTTAATGCCATCGCAATTCCAAAATCGGTTATTTTCACGTTGCCTTCCGAGTCCATTAAAATATTTTGAGGTTTAATATCACGATGAACGATTCCGTTATGATGAGCATTTGAAATAGCAGAGACGAGCTGTCTCATGATTTTGACAGCTTGCTGGACATGCAAAGGTCCATTCGTCTGGATAAATTTTTTCAATGTCTGCCCTTCGATATACTCCATTACTAAATAATGAAGTTCCTCTTCCTCACCGACATCAAAAATGTTGACGATATGAGGGTGAGATAAGCTCGTAGCGGACAACGCTTCTCGTTGGAATCGCTTCTTCAAATCTTGCTCATTTGCAAAGTCGTAGTTGAGCACTTTAATGGCAACATCACGGTCCAAGATAATATCGTGCGCCAAATAGACTTTCGACATGCCGCCTTCTCCTATACCTCTAAGCACTTCATAACGGCCGCCGATTCGTTTTCCGATCACTGTTGGCTCACCTCCGAAGCGGAATGGCTCGCCAAAATGACGGAAATATTATCGTCTCCGCCCAGTTCATTTGCCAACTCTACTAATTTAACTGCCTTGTCATGTAAATCCCCATCCGCTGAAACGATTTCACGGATTTTGTCATTGTCGACTTTATTACTCAGTCCATCTGTACAAATTAGCAAATACGTCTGATCATCCAATTGAATTTGGTAAAAGTCCGGTACAATTGATTTTTCAGACCCCACTGCACGCATGATCCAGTTCCTTTGGGGATGTGTTGCCGCTTCCTCTTCGGTGATTTCTCCGGAATCGAGTAATATATTGACGAAAGAATGGTCTTTCGTGATTTGCACGATTTCATCTTGCTTGATTGTGTATACACGGCTATCGCCGATATGCGTTACGAGACCTTTATTCCCAAACATGAGAACTGCATCTAATGTCGTTCCCATCCCTTTAAACTCATCGTCACTTAACGCTATTTCAAAAATAGTGCGGTTTACATGAAAAACTGTTTCGAGCAGCCATTCCTTCCAATCTTCCTCATCCATACTTGCGGCATTCTCCACTTTCATGAACTGTTCACCAAGTATACGGACCGCCGTCGAACTCGCATAGTCCCCTCCCCGGTGACCACCCATACCATCAGCTACTACCGCAAGTGTCGGTCCGCCTTTAATGGAAAAGACCGCTGCACTATCCTCATTCACAGTCCGTTTCTTTCCTATATCGGTCACTAATTCAAATTGCAACATACTCGTCCCCCCTTTAAAAAATCTTACTGTCAATTCCCCTTAGGAGTCTTATTATTCTCTTTATGTCTATTTTACGCCTTCATTTTACGGAAAGCCGCAACAAAAAATCCATCGCTTCCAAAATGCTGTGGTAAAACTTGCAGCATATTATCTTGGATTTCAAGCTTCTCTAGATCGGCAAGCCCATTCAACGGGGCCATCTTCATATCAGGATGCTTTTCGAGGAATTTGCGGACCATCCCCTCGTTTTCGTTATACTCTACGGTGCATGTGCTATAGACGAGGATGCCATCTTCCTTTAGTAACCGATATGCTGTATCAAGCAATTGTTCTTGGATATCCGCTAGACTTTCCAAATCCTGCTCCGTTTTATTATATTTAATCTCAGGTTTCCGCCGGATGACGCCGAGCCCGCTGCAAGGTGCATCGACAAGTATTCGGTCAAAAGAAGCAGGCTCATAAATGGAATCCAACTCACGGCTGTCTCCACTTTTCGTCTTGATCGATTGTATGCCAAGCCGTTTTGCATTTGACTCAATCAGCGAAAGTTTATGTTCATGTAGATCATGCGCATGAATTTCGCCTCTGTCATTCATCTTCTCTGCGATAAACGTCGTCTTTCCTCCCGGAGCTGCACACATGTCCAATACTTTCATATCGGGCATGACATCTAGTGCGAGGACAGGCAACATGGAGCTTTCATCTTGGATCGTCAACAGTCCTTCTGCAAACGCTTCTGAATTCGCCAAGCTTCCACTTGTTGCTTGGATGCTATCTGGAACGACTTCGCCCTTCGAGACTTCGATGCCTTCCTTAGCAAGCGCACTCATCGCTTCATCGATCGACGCTTTCAAGGAATTCACCCTCGCTGTCATACGGGCAGGATGATTGTTTTCATGCGCCATTGCCAAAGCTTCTTCTTTACCGAATTGCTTTACCCACCGTTCGATTAACCATTTAGGGTGACTTGTTTCAATCGATATCCTTTCAATTTCGTCTTCAATCTCCTCAATCGGACGGACGCCTTTACGCAATATTGAACGCAAAATGCCATTTACGGTTGAGGCAATCCCTTTATGCCCTCTTCTTTTTGCGATTTCCACTGCTTCATGGACAACCGCGTGGGAAGGAATTTTCGTCAAATAGACGATTTGATAAATGGACAATCGTAACAATTCTCTTACCCAAGGATCCAATTTCCCTTTCACAAAAGGCTCTAAGTAATAGTCCAATGTTAAACGATGCTGCAAAGTACCGTACGTCAATTCGGTCAATAACCCTCTGTCTTTCGGATCGATATTGTGCTTTTTGATCGTCCGGTTGAGCAATAGATTGCTATAGGCCTGATTTTGATTGATTTCCATCAATATCGATAATGCCGCGTCGCGAACATTTCCATTCCAAATCCTCTTTTTGGCGTTTGTCATTCAAAACGGTCTCCTTCATTCCACTTGGCTCCAACGCCATTTAAAAATTCCTCTGCAGACATCCGCTTTTTCCCTGCAGGCTGCAACTCAGTGATGGCAATCGAAGAATCATTACCAGTTTTGACAATGAGCCTGTCCTTTAGTAACTGAATAATTGTTCCTGGGAGGGCATCACTCGTGCTTTCGAATTTATCCGCTTTCCAAACTTTCACGTTTTCGCCTTGGAAAACCGTATACGCTCCCGGCCAAGGGTATAATCCACGAATTTGATTGAAAATAGAATTGCCGCTCGTAGTCCAATCGATTCTTTCCTGTTCGCGCGTTATATTGCCTGCAAAGGAAACGTATCTTTCGTCTTGGGGAATTCGCTCATTTGTGCCTGCAATGATTGAAGGAAGCGTCTCTTTCAATAATTCAGTGCCTGCAACCGACAACTTTTCAAAAAGAATGCCGGTATTATCTGCATCTGTAATAGGCACCCTCGTCTGTGAAATAATATCCCCAGCATCGAGTTTTTCTACCATATACATAATTGTGACCCCTGTTTCCGTTTCTCCGTCAATAATGGCTTGATGGATCGGTGCGCCTCCCCTGTATTTCGGCAATAAAGAGGCATGAACATTAATACAACCGAGACGAGGGGTCTCAAGCAATTCTTTTGGCAAGATTTGTCCGTATGCAGCAGTGACAATTAAATCCGGCTTCATATCAATAATTTTCGTAAGCTCCTCCGACGTTCTGAGCTTTTCCGGTTGCAATACTGGCAAGCCTAGTCGGATTGCTTCTTCCTTCACAGGCGGAGCAGTCAAAACGCGTTTTCTTCCAACTGGACGATCAGGTTGGGTGACGACTGCTATAACGTCGAACCCTTCTTCATGCAACATTGTCAAGACAGGAACTGAAAAGTCGGGAGTTCCCATGAATACGATTTTCGTCATTGCTCTTCTCCCTCCTCGTCAACCTCTTCAAATTCCTCCGGGTCTACAATCCGCGTTATTTTCGAATCGAATAGAATCCCATCTAAATGATCGATTTCATGAAGGATAGCACGTGCTTCGTAATCTTCCGCTTCCAGTTCATATAGAGAACCATCGCGTTCCTGCGCTTCAACACGCACGAAAAATGGGCGTTCCACTTCCCCGTAAAGTCCTGGAAAGCTTAAACATCCTTCCACTTCAACGACAGAACCTCCAATGGCAGTGACGACAGGGTTGACCATTTCAATGACATCATTTCCTTCACCCATATCGACGATGGCGACACGTACGAGTTCCCCGACTTGAGGTGCCGCAAGACCTACACCATCTGCAGCGACCATCGTTTCATACATGTCATCTAGCAACTTTGCCAATTTTTCATCAAATTTCTCCACTTCCTTGCAACGCTGTGTCAATAGTGTTGAAGGGCTTTTCACGATTTCAAGTATTGCCAATTCAATTCCTCATTTCCAACTTATCTTCACTGGTTAAAATATAGAAGTCGGTTCCATATCTACTGTCATGAGCAGACCTTCCTTCATCCAGTTCGTTCGGTACATTCTGATCAATTGCTGAAGCGTTTCAATCAGCTTCGGTTCTTTTTTGTATTTTATCAAACATTGGTAACGATATCTATTGTTCACACGGCTGATTGCAGCCGCTGCTGGTCCTATAATGACGGTTTCCGGGGATAAAGAAGTTTTCAAAAAACGTGTCCCTTTTTCTGCAAAATCAGCGACTTTCAACAAATCCTCATGCGAAAACTGTACGAGCGTGATGAAGTAGAAGGGTGGATACCCATATTGCTTTCGAGATGACATTTCCAAATGGTAGAACGACCCGTAATGCTGAGTCTTTGCCAACTCGATCGCGTAATGATCTGGTGAATATGTCTGGATGAATACTTCCCCGGCTAACTCATGCCTGCCCGCTCGTCCACTCACTTGCGTCATGAGTTGAAATGTTTTTTCCGCGGCTCGGAAGTCCGCCAAATGCAATGTTGTATCCGCAGCCAGAACTCCAACTAATGTAATATTCGGGAAATCAAGCCCTTTAGCAATCATCTGTGTGCCTAGAAGTATATCCGCTTTCCCTTCGCTAAATTGACGGAGAATCCGTTCATGTGCACCTTTTTGCCGTGTCGTATCCACATCCATCCGCAGCACGCGTGCTTCTGGAAAGATTCTTGAAATTTCTTCTTCTGCCTTTTGTGTACCGGTGCCAAAAAATCGGATATGCTCACTTTCACATTCCGGACATACAAGAGGTACAGCCTCTTCATGGCCGCAATAATGACATTTTAAGCTTTCATTCGCCCGATGATATGTCAATGATATATCACAGTTCGGGCATTGGACGACTGTACCGCAATCCCTGCAGAGGACGAATGAAGAAAAGCCTCTTTTATTGAGAAAGAGGACGGTCTGCTCTTTCATTTCCAACCGGAGACGGATGGCTTCCGCCAACTCCACTGAAAACATAGAACGATTGCCTTCCTTTAATTCCTCCCTCATATCAACGACAGTGACAGAAGGTAGTGGTTGGTTCTTCGCCCTTTTTGACAGTTCCAATAAAGTATAGACACCTTTCGAAGCCCTGGCGTACGACTCAAGTGACGGGGTTGCGCTTCCAAGGATGACAGGGCAACCGTAATGCTCAGAACGCCAGATGGCTACATCCCTTGCATGATAGCGAGGTGTATCCTCCTGTTTATACGTCGATTCATGCTCTTCATCGAGAATGATGATCCCAACATTTTCAAATGGGGCAAAAATGGCGGATCTTGCGCCTACGACGACTTTAACTTCCCGACGATGAATTTTTCGCCATTCATCATATTTTTCACCTGACGACAATCCGCTATGCATGACGGCAACAAGATTGCCAAACCGTTCTTGGAAACGGGCTGTCATTTGAGGGGTCAATGAAATCTCTGGCACGAGAACAATCGCTTCCTTCCCCTCATTTAGTACATGCTTGATCGCCTGGAGATAGACTTCGGTCTTCCCGCTTCCTGTAATCCCATGGAGCAAGAACGTTTCAGCTTGGCCGGAATCAGCCGCTGCTTTCACATGATCAAGGGCGACTTGCTGTTCTTCTGTCAGCTGAATCGGGATTGGTGTGTCGAGTAGCTGCGGGACATCGGGTTCACGGTACGTTTCGACATACGCTTCCGTTGCTCCGCCTTTTTCAATGATTGCTTTCAATACTGGATTTTGAACGCCAGATTCATTTAGCAGCTTTGCTGCCTCCATTGTCTCCCCTGCATGGGCCGTCATCCAGTTGATTAGTTCTGCTTGTTTTTTTGCATTTGGGTGGATCGTGCTCAGTATTTCGGCTAACTTGTCTGAATCTCCGATATGAACCATTCTGACTTTCATCACTTTTGTCTGCTGGCTAATTGCCGTGTCGACTGTAACAATCCCTTTTTCCGAGTAGTTTTTCACCAATTTCAAAATGACGGAATCAGAAATTTGCTTCAGTGGAATGCGTGTTCGACCATTCAGAAACGATAAAAATCGGGTATCGTCTATTTCATCCGGTTTCTCGATTTTAATAACTTTCTCATATTTTGCTCGCATTGCTGCCGGGAGCATTACTTGTAATGCATCGATTTCATAAGATAATGTCTCCCTCGCCACTTTTTTCGCTAAGTCCATGAGTTCGGGTGATAGAACAGGCTCCAAATCGATCAATTCATCAATCAGTTTCAATTTATCCTCTTCAATATCACTTTCAGATTTCAGACCAGTGACATAGCCGATCACTTTTCTTGGTCCGAAAGGGACTTTAACGCGAGCTCCGCGTTCGATAACTGTTTCCATATGCCCAGGCACCGCGTAGTCGAAAGGACGGTCGATTGGATACGCTGACACATCGACGATAACTTCAGCTATCATTGTCAACGTCACTCTCCAATTTTAAAATCGTTTGTAGGAGCACTTTAGCCAATTCCTTTTTCTGCATCGCTTCAAATGGATATGTACCGGGCACCTTTCTCGATAATAACGTAACGACATTTGTATCATTGCCGAAGCCGCCATCCGGATCGGTGACGTCGTTCACGATAATATAATCTAGGTTTTTATTGGACAACTTTTTCTTGCCATATTCGATTGCGTCATTTGTTTCTGCTGCGAACCCAACGAGAATTTGATTCCTTTTCCTTTCACCGAGCGTTTTTAGGATATCGGTCGTTCGTTCGAGCGCAATGAAAGAATCGCCTTCTTGTTTCTTCATCTTTTGCGAATGCTGCTCTTTCGGGCGGTAATCCGCTACAGCTGCCGATTTGATCACTACATCGGCGTCATCGAAATTGCTCAACACTGCTTCAAGCATTTCTGCAGCACTTTCCACTTTAATAAGTTGGACGCCTTCTGGTTTCGGCAATTCAACCGGACCTGAAACTAGTATCGTTTCAGCACCTAATGCTGCTGCCGCTGCCGCAAGTGAATACCCCATCTTGCCGCTCGAAAAATTGGAAATATAGCGGACCGGGTCAATCCGCTCCCGAGTAGGACCAGCCGTGACGACGACTTTTTTTCCTGTAAGGGGAAGGTTTACCGGTTGCGAAAATCTGTCTTTAATTAGCTCGACAATTTTTTCGGGCTCTTCGAGTCTTCCTTTACCGACGTAGCCGCATGCTAAAAATCCTTCTGCAGGCTCGATGAAACGGTACCCATCCTCATGGAGCCGATTGATATTTCGAATGACTGATTTATTTTCGTACATATGTACATTCATTGCAGGGGCAATCCACACTTCCGCAGTCGTTGCGAGAAGAGTTGTCGTCACCATATTATCTGCGATGCCGTTCGCAAGCTTACCGATGACATTTGCAGTTGCCGGTGCGACAACCACTAAATCTGCCCAGTCGGCTAGGTCGATATGCGCAATGACCCGTGAATCCTTTTCATCGAACGTATCAACATAGACGTCATTCCGTGACATCACCTGAAAAGAGAGCGGCGTCACAAATTCCATTGCCGATTCTGTCATCATCACTTTCACTTCTGCCCCAGCTTGAGCAAGTTTACTTACAAGGGCAACAGCCTTATAAACGGCAATGCCGCCAGTTACACAAACAAGTATTTTTTTATTCAACAACAGTCCCACCCTTTCTCATAGAAAACGCATATGTACTGTTTGTCCACATCGTAGACCTTGTATTTTCAAAAAAGCTTATAAAAATGACAAACTCCCAAAGAAAATCTGTTTCTAAGGGAGTATACAAACGTATTCAAATGCTTCAATTCAAAATTAGGATCAAATTTCGTCTTCATAAACGATCGAAGCATCTTGCACTTGTTTCGTTAATGCGCCAGCAGCGACTTCTTCCAAAGCTTTCCCGACATTCTTATGTGAAATATAGGATTGAAGCAATTCAGTCTTAGTCTCCTGCATTTCACGAGCCCGCTTTGCAGCAAGCGTGACAAGTGTGTATTTCGAATCGATTTTGCTCTTTAAAGAGTCTACAGATGGATATAGCATAATTTATTCCCCTTCCAACATAAGTAAATATCTTTTTTCAACACGTTCCCGGCGGCAATGTTCCGCCGTCACGATAGCATTGATGCGATCGCATGCTTTTGACACTTCATCGTTTTCGACAACGTAGTCGTACAAATTCATCATTTCCAGCTCTTCACGCGCTTTCAATACGCGGCTCGCGATGACATCGGCCTCCTCTGTACCTCTGCCGATTAATCGGTCTTCGAGTTCAGACAGACTCGGTGGCGCAAGGAAAATGAATAACCCATCAGGAACTAATTTTCGGACTTGTGCCGCACCGACAACTTCGATTTCGAGGAAAACGTCTCTTCCTGCGTCCAACGTCTCGTTCACATAATCGAGAGGGGTGCCGTAATAATTGCCTACGTACTCGGCATACTCCAATAATTTACCTTCTTTGATCAATTGCTCGAACTCACTTCGAGACTTGAAAAAATAATCGACACCATCCTGTTCACCTTCTCGAGGGCTTCTCGTCGTCATTGATATCGAATATTCATAGTTCGTGTCAGGTTGTTGAAATAGTTCTTTTCTGACCGTCCCTTTTCCGACACCGGATGGGCCGGACAGGACGATCAACAGTCCACGTTGTTTGTACATGCAATCCCTCTTCTTATGTATTCTCATGCTTCACTTGTTCCATTCATAATAGCAAATAATCTACTCATATTGTAACATATCTTCTCACGAGAGTGCTAAAATGGAACAAAACGTTTGAAAGAGGAATCATCATGGCATTTGACGGTTTATTCACCGCAGCAATGGTAGAAGAGCTGCAACAAATAAAAGACGGACGCATTTCAAAAATACATCAGCCGAATGCACAGGAAGTCGTCCTTTTAGTTAGGGCAGGAAAAAACAATTTCAAACTGCTCATATCGACACATTCATCGTATTCACGAGTACAATTAACAGACGAGACAATTACAAATCCCGCGGAACCACCGATGTTTTGCATGGTGTTACGAAAACATCTCGAGGGCGGCATGATCGAATCGATTGATCAATCGGGAAACGACCGGATCATTGCGTTCGATATTCGTGCAAAAAATGAAATCGGTGACGATATCCACCGCAGATTGATTGTAGAAGTTATGGGCCGTCATAGCAATTTGCTGCTGATCGATCCGGAACGAAATATGATTATCGACAGCATAAAGCATTTGCCGCCATCCGTAAACAGTTATCGTACTGTTTTACCTGGCCAGCCATATGTTCCCGCCCCTCCTCAAGAGAAAATCGATCCTTTTGAATTGGAGGAGCATGATTTACTAGCATTCTTACCAGAATGGGAGAATGCCAAACAGGTCGTTAGCCAACTTTCAGGTTTTTCGCCGATTCATGGAATGGAGCTATTGCATCGATTACGCGACGTAACAGAAGCAAATGCATTTGCGATTTACAAAGATTTCCTGTCTTCATTCAAAGGTGGGACACATACCCCAACAATTGCTGAAGTAGGAAATAAAACAATCTTTTCGGCAACGACGTTAACGTATGCCGACAAAGTGATTGCGACATTCGAGTCGCTCGGAGAACTGCTTGACAAAGTCTATTTTGCAAGAGCTGAACGGGAAAGAGTGAAATCCCAAGCCGCTGACTTGGAACGGTGGCTAGATAACGAAATTGCAAAATTGAAATTGAAGATGGAGAAGTTAAGCAAGGAGCAGAAAGCTGCGGAAAAACTGGATACGTTTCAATTATACGGCGAACTGCTGACGGCAAATATCTATGCAATCAATAAAGGGGATAAGGAAGCGGTCGTTGACAATTATTATGAGGAAGGAAAGACTGTGACGATTCCACTTGACCCAAGGAAAACACCGATTGAAAATGCACAGCGCTATTATTCCCGTTATACGAAGGCGAAAAATGCATTGATCATGATTGCAGATCAGTTGACGAAAGCGAAAGAGGATATCGAGTATTTTGAAATGATCAAGCAGCAAGTGATGCAAGCGTCTCCTGAGGATATTGATGAAATCAGAGAGGAATTGGCGGAGTCAGGACTGATGCGGGCGAGAAGAGGGAAGAAGAAACAGAAGCCGAAAAAACCTTCTCCTGAAGCTTATGTCTCCTCATCCGGCATTCCGATTTCGGTCGGAAAGAATAATAAGCAGAATGATTATTTGACGTTTAAAATAGCGGCAAGAGATCATGTTTGGCTGCATACGAAGGATATTCCGGGATCGCATGTTGTCATCCATGATGCAAACCCCGACGAGCAAACGATTGAGGAAGCGGCGATTCTTTCGGCCTATTTCAGTAAGGCGAGAGGTTCGTCATCTGTCCCTGTCGACTTTACGGAAATACGTCATGTGAAGAAGCCGAATGGTGCAAAACCTGGTTTTGTCATTTATTTCGAGCAGAAGACGTTATTTGTCACGCCGGACGAAGATGTTGTTAGGAAATTGAGGAAGTGAAAAAGGATTGCCATCATACAACAGGATGGCAATCCTTTTTATAATCGGATAAAACGTTTCCGCTTCGGGCGGACGCTTTCCGCTAAAAAATCACATCACCTTAAGCTTAGAGGATAGATGAATTCAATTAAATTTTATATAATCCCCTTCTTTGATTTGATTCTTTTCAAACCAGCCACGATTCACTTCAATTGCATAATGATAAGAAAGTAATGGATCATAGATAGGACAATTATCTCCTATACAAGGCTCCATATCCAGTATTTTCAAAATTTCACCATCTGAATCAATAAAAGCAATACTTAGAGGAATTAATGTATTTTTCATCCAAAATCCACCATATATTTTACTTGGAAACACAAATAACATCCCTTCATTTTCGGGTAATATTTCAACAAACATTAAGCCAAATGCTATTTCGCTTTGAGTATCTGCAACTTGAACGATTAATTTTGTTTCCCTGTCTCCACTGAGTATTTTTATCATTTTTGTTTTTATTCTATTTTTCATCTTCACACACCTTCAAGTAGTATTATAAGCAGGAAAGAAATTTGGAGATAAAACGAAAATAAGAAGAAAAAATAACTAGGCAACTCCTTTTTACTTTTAAACTTATTCTATGGTTTTATATTTAATACTATCAATAATCAGAGCAACAACATAAAAATAGATTTAATCAACTAAACTCTGTTTGTTCAATAAAAAAGGTCGGTCCTTCTTACTTAAAGAATCGCACCCATTAGTAGATAAAAATAAAACAACAGCAATTGGAGTCTTCAAGATTCCAATTGCTGTTTGTATTTTTTACTACGAGTGGATCACTTATATCATAAGTGGATCAATATGTTATCTGGAGTTAACATAAATTTATACACTGCTGCTATTTCCTGTGCCAATTGTGGTACCAATTCAGGACGCAGAAATAAGTCAAATCGAAATGTTCGTTGTTCGATTGGCTCAGCGTTCGTCCGCGGAAAGCGTCCACCTGGAACGGAAATCAATACTATTATTATTAACTGTGTAATAATCCTGCTTTCAATTTCGAATGCCATTCCAATAAACCGATAATTGATTCATTTGTTATTGCACCGCTTTCAATAGCAGCTTCTGTTAGTGCTCCGAAATCTGTTAAGCTCTTGTAGGACAGATTTGCTTCCGCAAAAGCAACATCTGCACTAGCTAGCTCATATGTAAAAATAGAGACGACACCTTCTACTTTGATCCCTTCAGATCTAAGGGCTTCGACAGCATTTAAGCTGCTGCCACCTGTGGAAATCAAATCTTCAATGATGATCGCTTTATCCTCGGGCTTTACTTTCCCTTCAATTTGCTTGCTACGCCCGTGCCCTTTTGCCTTTGAACGGATATATACCATTGGTAATCCAAGAATGTCCGCCACCCAAGCAGCGTGCGGAATTCCTGCCGTTGCCGTTCCAGCAATAAGTGTCGTTTCCGGATAGTGTTTGCTTATTAAATTTGCAAGTCCTTCAGCAATTTGCTTACGTCCTGCTGGGTCTGACATCGTTAGTCGATTATCGCAATAGATCGGTGATTGGATGCCCGATGCCCATGTGAAGGGATCGTCCGGACTTAATTCTACTGCTCCAACCTTTAACAAAATATGTGCGATTTCCTTTTTACTCATTCCACTCCATCCCTTTCCAACGTGCATTAATTTGTTCATAAGCAGCGCGAGGATCTTTAGCACCTGTAATCGCTCTGCCGACTACGATATGTGTGGACCCTTCTTCCCTAGCTTCTTCTGGTGTTGCAATTCTTTTCTGGTCGTGTGTCCCGCTCTCTGGAAGGCGAATTCCAGGCGTCACCTTCATGAATTCAGGTCCGCAAATTTCTGTAATGATTGCTGCTTCGTGGACAGAACAAACGACCCCATCCAATCCCGCCTCCTTCGTGAGTTTCGCATAATGTAGGACGGACTCCTGAAGTGATGCCTCGATGAGCTGTTCTTCCCTCACTTGCCGTTCGTCTGTAGACGTCAATTGAGTGACACCGATGATCGAAGGACGCTTTGTTCCTGCAGGTGTCCCTTTATCCAGCCCCTCGAGTGCCGCTTCCATCATTGTCTTTCCGCCTGCAGCATGTACATTCACCAAGCTCACTCCTAAACTAGCTAGCACTTCCATGGCAAACATGACCGTATTCGGAATATCATGCAACTTCAAGTCTAGAAATATATCGAACCCACGCTCTTTCAATTTGGAAATGATGGCTGGGCCTTCTTTGTAATAAAGCTGCATGCCGACCTTCACATTAACGTCACTTTCGAATGGTTCGAGAAAATCGATAACCTTTTGTGATGAATCAAAGTCTAACGCAATAATCGGGGATGTCTTCATATCCGATGGCTCCTTCCAACAAGTTCAGAAATATGTTCAACGCAAAGCTCATCCAATTTTGCCGGAAGTTCTTCAATGATTTTGGGGCAAATGAACGGATCTACAAAATTTGCTGTCCCGACAGCTACCGCACTCGCACCTGCCGATAGGAAATCGATGACATCGGCTGTTTCTGCAACTCCACCCATACCGATGATCGGGATATGTACAACTTGGCTCACTTCGTAGACCATTTTAATCGCGACCGGTTTGACGGCCGGACCGGATAATCCGCCTGTTATATTCGCAATGATCGGCCTACCTGTTTTTTGATCGAGCCGCATGCCAACAAGCGTATTAATCATCGTAATGCCATCTGCTCCGCCAGCTTCAACGGCTTTTGCAATTTCTTTTATATCTGTAACGTTCGGAGAAAGCTTTACGTACACTGGTACTTCGGACACTGCTTTTACGGCAGCCGTCAGATCATGCGCTTGCTGTGGATCTGTACCGAACGTGATACCTCCGCATTTGACATTAGGACATGATATGTTCAATTCTAACGCTTTCACATTCGGTGCAGTTGAGATTGTTTTCGCCACTTCAACATAATCGGCTGTTTCCGTTCCGGCGACATTAGCAATAATCGGCACATCGAACTGCTCTAGCCAAGGCAGTTCATTTTCCATGACGCCTTCTAAGCCGGGATTTTGTAAGCCGATCGCATTCAACATCCCTGAAGCTGTTTCCGCAACGCGGGGAGTCGGATTGCCAAAACGCGTTTCCAAAGTGGTCGCTTTTATCATAATTGCACCTAATTGAGATAAATCATATAGAGCCCCGTATTCCTTGCCAAATCCAAAACAACCGGAAGCCGGCATAATTGGATTTTTCAATTGCAACCCGGGCAATTCAACTGCTAATCTATTCATATCGACACCACCCCCGCAGGAAATACTGGTCCATCCGAACAAACTTTTACGTATTCCTTGTCTGTCTTCTCTGTCGTTTCACAAACACATGCAAAACAGGCTCCAATTCCGCAACCCATCCGCTGTTCGAATGATAGAAAGCCTTTCTTTCCAGTGTAGGCTGATTGAACCGCATTCAACATCGGCATAGGACCGCAGCTATAATAAGTCGAGAAGTCGTCTCCTATCGTTTCCATTACATTCGTTACGAAGCCTTTTGTCCCTTTCGTTCCATCGACTGTTGCGATATATGTGTCACCTAATTGCTTGAATGCTTCTTCATAGAATGACACTTCTGCTGATTGAAAGCCTAATACATGGATGCATTTCACACCCTTCGCGGTCAGCTGCTTGGATAATTCGTATAAAGGAGGCACTCCGATTCCTCCACCAATCAGCACAGCCGTCTCACCAGGCAAAGTTTCGTGAACCGGAAACCCATTCCCTAACGGACCGAGTACATCGACTTCTTCACCTTCCCTTTTCAAGGATAGCAAAGTTGTTCCGCGTCCCTCAGCTCGATAAATAATTGTCATTTCGCTCTTGTCTTCATTAATGGACGCGATGGAAATCGGCCTTCTCAATAAAGGCTCAAATGAGTCCGTTACACGAATATGGACAAACTGGCCAGGGGAGTTTATTTCCCCCACCAGCTTCCCTGTCAGTTTCAGTTCAAATATATTTTCCGCGATTTTCTTTTGTCCCGTCACTTTCATCCGGTCTTGAATTATCATATGATCACCTGCTGTTTTGGCATATTTTCCATTTGAAATGTAATGGATTCGATGACGCGTAGCATTGCATTGGCTGTATCGATCGACGTCAAGCATGGGATGCCGTTTTCAACTGATTCACGGCGGATCCGGAAACCATCACGTTCGGGCATTTTCCCTTTCGTTAAAGTGTTAACGACGAGCTGGACATCCCCCTTTTGAATGACATCGATCAGACTCGGCCCTTCCGAACCGATTTTCCTAACAATACTTGCTTTAATACCAGCCTTCTCTAATACTTTAGCTGTTCCTTCTGTTGCAAGAATTTGATAGCCGATATTCGTAAACCTTTTTGCAAGATCTACAATCTCACCCTTGTCTTTATCGGCAACCGTCAGAAGCACTGAACCGTATTCTTTTATTTCCATTCCTGCCGCTACAAGCCCTTTATATAATGCTTTTTCCAATGTCAAATCTTTCCCCATGACTTCACCAGTCGATTTCATCTCAGGTCCTAGCGTAGTATCGACACGGCGGAGCTTGGCGAATGAAAACACTGGAACTTTCACGTACACTCCTTTAGGAGCCTGTGCAAGGCCTGTTTCATACCCTTGCTCAATGATTGATTGGCCTAAAATCGCTTTTGTCGCAATGTTTGCCATCGGTATGTTCGTAATCTTACTTAGGAAGGGAACCGTCCTGCTCGACCGCGGATTCACCTCAATGACATACACTTGGCCTTCGGAGATTACGAATTGGATATTGAGAAGCCCTTTAATATTCAGCCCAAGCGCCAACCGTTCCGTATAATCTACAATCGTCTCAACCATTACACCCGACAAGCTCTGTGGAGGAAATACCGCAATCGAATCGCCGGAGTGGACTCCCGCTCGTTCGATATGCTCCATAATCCCCGGTATTACTACATTTTCACCGTCACAAATTGCATCGACTTCAATTTCCGTCCCCGTTAAGTAGCGGTCGATCAATACAGGATGCTCAGGACTTGCTTCTACGGCGTGTTCCATATAATGAAGAAGCTCTTTTTCCTGATAGACGATTTCCATCGCCCGCCCGCCTAATACATACGAAGGTCTGACGAGAACCGGATAGCCGATTTCACTGGCGATTTGCACAGCTTCATCAATGGATACCGCTGTTTTTCCGAGCGGCTGTGGAATATCGAGTTCATTTAGTGCCCGCTCGAATTTATCCCTGTTTTCCGCCCTGTCGATATCTTGAAGTGACGTCCCCAAGATTTTTACTCCGCGCTCTTCCAGTCCGGCAGCTAAATTGATTGCCGTCTGTCCTCCGAATTGCACGATGACCCCTTCAGGCTGTTCCAAATCGATGATGTGCATGACGTCTTCAATTGTAAGCGGCTCGAAATACAATTTATCTGAGACAGAAGAGTCGGTTGAAACCGTTTCAGGATTGTTATTGATGACAATCGCTTCATAACCCGCTTCCTGAATGGCCCAAATCGAATGGACCGTTGCATAGTCAAACTCCACGCCTTGACCGATCCGAATCGGTCCTGAACCAAGGACAATGACACTTTTCTTTTTGGATCTTACGGAATCATTTTCTTTTTCATATGTTCCATAAAAGTAAGGAGCATTTGATTCATATTCATCCGTGCTTGTATCCACTTTTTTATAAACTGGAACGATTCCATTTTCCTTCCTAAATTTATAGATGGAAAACTCATCTTCATTCCAAAGTTTTGAGATCGTCACATCCGAAAAGCCCATCCGTTTTGCTTCAATGAGTTTTTCCAAGTCATAAGGGTGCGACGCTAGTTCACGCTCAAATTGAACGATCCTTTCAAATTTGTGAAGGAAGTACAGGTCGATTTGACTCCATTTCTTTAGAGTTTCTACCGTAACACCTCTTCGCAAAGCCTCCCCGATGAAGAAAAGTCTTTCATCTCCAGCTGACCGGATTCGCTTTTCAATCATTTCATCCGACAACTTATATGCATTTTTCAAAGCCAAACCGAATTGTCCAGTTTCAAGGGAACGGACGGCTTTCAAGATCGACTCTTCGAATGTGGCGCCGATTGCCATCACTTCGCCGGTGGCTTTCATTTGCGTCCCTAGATTACGCTTTGCCGATTCGAATTTATCGAATGGCCATCTCGGGATTTTAGTTACGATATAATTGATAGCCGGTTCAAACAACGCATCTCCTTTTCCGGTTATCGGATTCACCATTTCAGCAAATGTTAGGCCGACTGCAATTTTGGCAGCCATTTTGGCAATCGGATACCCCGTAGCTTTTGAAGCTAAAGCAGATGAACGGCTCACCCGAGGATTCACTTCAATGATATAGTAGGCCAAGTTTTCCGAATTAAGCGCCAGTTGGACATTACAGCCGCCTTCGATCTTCAATGCCCGGACGATTTTCAATGAAACATTCCGAAGCATATCATTTTCATAGTCTGTCAGTGTTTGGCATGGGGCAGTAACGATGGAATCGCCCGTGTGAATACCGACCGCATCAACGTTTTCCATATTACAAATGACAATTGCGTTATCTGCGGAATCTCTCATTACTTCGTATTCGATCTCTTTCAGACCTGCAATCGATTTTTCAAGGAGGCACTGGGTGACTGGGCTATACTTCAGGCCGCTTGATACAGTTTCTAGAAGTTCCTGATCGTTCGTACAAATTCCTCCGCCAGTTCCACCAAGTGTGAAAGCAGGTCGGACAATTACCGGATATCCAATCTTTTCAACGAACGCATAAGCTTCCTCTACATTGTGGATAATATCGCTTTCCGGAACAGGCTCGCCGAGTTCTTTCATTAAAGTGCGGAAGAGATCTCGATCTTCTGCTTTTTGAATCGCTTCGAGATTCGTTCCGATAATTTCAATTTCATATTCATCTAAAATTCCTGATTCTTGAAGTTCAATCGCCATATTTAATGCCGTTTGACCACCCAAAGTCGGAAGAAGGGCATCTGGTCGTTCTTTGCGGATAATGCGGCTTACAAAATCGAGTGTCAATGGTTCGATGTAAACTTTATCTGCAATTTCGGTATCCGTCATGATTGTTGCCGGATTCGAATTAATGAGGATTACCCGGTATCCTTCTTCCTTTAATGAAAGGCATGCTTGTGTTCCTGCATAGTCAAATTCGGCCGCCTGACCGATGATGATTGGTCCGGATCCGATCACTAGAATCGTTTCAATATCTTGGCGTTTTGGCATTGTACTTCCCCTTTCTTTTATCGGCATCATAGAATCTTAGAAATTAATTCTGTTCTTGAAGTACTTCACTTTCTTGCCATACGATGTTTCCATTGTAGATCGTCTTCACAGGCCATCCGGAACAAATCCAGCCGTCGAAAGGTGTATTTTTCCCCTTAGACAAAAATGTCTTCCGGTCAATTGTCTGTTCTTTATTCAAATCAAGAAGGACTAAATCTGCTTGTGCTCCGACTTCGATTTTTCCGTATGGTAGACCGAAAACATCTGCGGGTTTTACAGTCATCCAATCAATCAATTGCTTTAATGTCCATTTACCTTCTTTCACGAAGTGCGTGTATAGAAGTGGGAATGCTGTTTCAAATCCTGTAATCCCGAAAGGTGCTTTTGCAAACCCGGCATTTTTCTCTTCTGCTGTATGAGGTGCGTGATCGGTTGCGATGAAATCCAAAGTTCCGTCTAAAAGACCTTCTTGCAGCGCATGTAAATCCTCGATACCACGCAAAGGAGGATTCATCTTCCAATCTGCATCGTCCCCAGGGATATCCTCTTCAGATAAAATTAGGTGATGTGGACTTACTTCAGCCGTTACATGAATCCCGGCTCTCTTCGCATCTCGGATGACTCTCACAGACTCTTTTGTACTTACGTGGCACACATGGTAGTGGGCGCTAGCCGCTTCTGCTAGAAGGATATCACGGGAGATATGAACCGATTCCGCTATTGAAGGGATTCCCGGAAGTCCAAGCTCCTTATTACGCTTTCCTTCATGCATTGCACCACCGTATATTAATGTATTGTCTTCACAATGCGCTACTATTGGCATGCCGATCTCTGCTGCATCTTGCATTGCTTCATACATCATCCCAGCTTGTTGGACGCCGACGCCATCATCGGTAAATGCGAAAGCCCCGTGCTCTTTCAATTCTTTCAAATTCGTCCGCTCTTTTCCGGCTTCCCTGATTGTGATTGATGCGTAAGGAAGAACGCGTATATGCGCTTTTTCGGCAATCAATTCATTGACGTACGTTAAATTTTCCTTCGTGTCAGGTACAGGTCTCGTATTCGGCATTGCGCAAATTGTCGTGTATCCGCCTTTAGCTGCCGCAAGCGTCCCTGTTTCAATCGTCTCTTTATGCTCGCCGCCAGGTTCGCGCAAATGAACATGGACGTCGATAAATCCTGGTGCAAGTAGCAGGCCATTGCCGTCAATTACTTCGGAATCTCCTACTTTCAAATCGGCGCCAATTTCGGTTATCAGGTCCCCATCAATTCGGACATCAACTAAAACCTTTTCACCTTCGTCGTTCAAAACATATGCACTCTTGATGATCTTTCCCATGCCAATTCCTCCTTTTGTAAAATCGTTTCTAAGATAGCCGCACGTATATAGACACCATTTTCAACTTGTTTGTAAATCATTGACCGATTGCATTCAACAAGGCTCCCAGCTATTTCTACATCACGGTTAACCGGTGCAGGATGCATGATGATCGATCCGGGCTTCATGTCCCTTTCCCGCTCAACTGTCAGTCCGTATTTCAAGTGATATTCTTCCTTTGTGAATCTCATTTTGCCATCATGTCTTTCGTGCTGAACTCTGAGAAGCATGACAACATCGCTTGTGTAGATCACTTCATCCCAGTCACTCACGTATGGAAAATCACCTGCCCACTCTGGAGGGCATAGGAATTTCACATTTGCACCAAGCTTTATAAGAGCATCTGCATTGGACTTTGCAACTCTACTATGGGCAATGTCACCGGCGATGAGCACATTGAGCCCTTTGAAACCTCCGAGTGTTTCTTTTATCGTAAACAAGTCAAGTAAGGATTGTGTTGGATGTTGACCCGAGCCGTCTCCGCCGTTGATGATTGCCATTTTCAGTTTTCCTATTAGGTCCTCATAATAGCGCTCTTCGGGATGTCTGATAACAACTGCATCCAACCCGATTTCTTCAAGAGTGCGGAGCGTGTCGTACAACGTCTCTCCCTTTACTGCACTTGAAGCACCCGCTTCAAAGGGAATCGTTTCAAGGCCCAATTTCCGCTCCGCCACTTCAAAACTCATTTTTGTTCGTGTACTAGGCTCAAAGAATAGATTGCTAACCATATATTTTTGGGGTAATGCCCGGATTCCATATCTTTTTAACATTGCGGCGCGATCCAAAATAGCTGAAATTTCTTCGATTGTTAGATCCTTCATTGATAATAGGTTTTTCATGTGAAAATCCCCTTCCGTTTGGATAAAAAATAGCCTTTCCACTTCATGGAAAGGCCAGTTGGGCATGACGAAACAACCGTCATCCATTTTGAATGACTGTCTGTCAACCGAACCTTTCCTTGTCTCTCAGTACAATGTTAAAAGGTCTTCCTATTCTATTTCACTTCCTGCCAAGCTATCATTTGTCCTACCTGGCAAAATCAAGTTCAGAAGTACGCCTACAATTGCAGCAAGCGCCATTCCCCCTACTTGGAATGTTTCACTAATATGGATTGAGGCGCCACCGATTCCGATTACGAGAATAACCGAGGCGATGACGAGGTTTCGTTGCTGCCCAAAATCGACTTTGTGATCGACGAGCATTCTCAGTCCGGAGGCAGCGATGATACCGAACAGCAATATGGATATGCCCCCAAGAACCGCTTGCGGAATCGTCGCGATAATTGCCATCAGCTTGCCAATGAAGGAGAACAATATCGCAAATACAGCTGCGCCAATGATGACATAGACGCTATAGACACGTGTGATTGCCATGACTCCAATGTTTTCACCGTATGTCGTTTTCGGAGGGCCTCCGAGGAATCCACTGATGAGTGTTCCGAGTCCGTCTCCCAATAGCGACCTGTTCAAACCAGGATCTTTAATGAAATCTTTATTCACAACGCGGCCGAGTACGAGTTGGTGTCCGATATGTTCTGAAATTGTCACGATTGAAATCGGAACCATGATTGCAAGCAAAGTCGGAGTGATGACAAACTCATAATCTATTCCGGGAAGCAAGAATTCTGGAATTTCAAACCACGCAGCTTCATGCACTTTTGTGAAGTCCAGAATTCCAATTGCCGCAGAGTATACATAGCCTACTATTATCCCAATCAGGACAGGCATGAGACTTACTACTCCTCGGAAGAACATGAGACAGATAATTGCTGAAGCCAATGTGACAATTGCGGCCGAGAAATGCAGTAAATTATATTCCGATACCCCGTTCACTTCAATCGTGCTCGCCATGCTCACCGCCGTTGGTGCCAACGCTAATCCGATAACCATAATGACCGGTCCGACTACGACTGGGGGAAGGAATTTCATAATCCAACCTGAGCCCGTCGTCCAAATCAGCAATGATACAAGCGCATACACGAGGGCGACAAACATGCTTCCGATCATCGCGCTTCCGATGCCACCTGTGCTCGTCGCCACTTGAATCGGTGCAATAAAAGCGAACGATGACCCTAAGTAGGCGGGCACTTTGAATCTTGTGACAAGAACGAAGATGATCGTCGCAAGTCCACTTGTGAGTAAAGCGATTGCTGGGCTCAAGCCAACCAATTGCGGTACGAGGATCGTTGCTCCGAACATTGCAAACATATGCTGCAAACTGAGGGCAAGCCATCTCCCCGGAGCCGGTTTATCGAGTACGTCTAACACTTTGTTGTCATTCGTCATTTCTCTCTCAATCCCTATTCTCTATGTTATTTTGTATGGATTGTCACGCCATCATTGCCATCCTCTTCAATGACATTGACGACTATCCGCTCTTCACTTGAGGTCGGAATGTTTTTCCCGACAAAATCGGGGCGGATGGGCAATTCGCGGTGGCCACGGTCAACGAGGACTGCCAGTTGGATCGCTGCCGGTCTTCCGAGATCAATGACTGCATCCATTGCGGCTCTCACCGTTCTACCTGTATAAAGGACATCATCGACAAGAATCACTTTCTTTTCTGTTACATCATGTTGGATATCCACTTGGTGGACGAGAGGTTCCTTATTTTCATGTTTCAATTGGAGGTCGTCTCTGTACAGCGTAATATCCAACTCACCAGTCAAAATCGGTTTCCCTTCAATTTGCTTGATTCTTTCCGAAAGGCGTTTTGCTAGAACCGCACCTCTTGTTTTAATGCCGACAAGGATGCATCCATCAATTCCTTTATTCTTCTCGATGATCTCGTAGGCGATTCTTGTCACCGCCCGCGATATTGCCTGTTCGTCAAGAATGATTGCTTTTTCCGTCATACAAACTCCTCCTCTTGGAAAATAAATAACCCTCCCGCCAAGATGGCGGGAGGGTACAGGTGTGCAGAAAGAAGCGTACCGAAGAATAGCCGCAGCTATCCAACTGTACTTCCGTGCAACCTTCCCAGCCTCTCTGGACTGACTTTAAAGGTATCGCTATTCATTTCATTGTTTAGTATAGTTGGCCAATTTCACTTTGTCAACGATTATCGGTACGTAATTTTTCAAGCAATGCTTTAAAGTCTTCCGGCAATGGTTGTGTGAACTCAAGATATTCACCGGAACGCGGGTGCTTAAAGCCGATTGTACCGGCATGCAACGCTTGTCCGTTGAAATCGATTGTTTTCCTTGGTCCATATTTCGGATCCCCAGCTAGCGGATAACCGATATATTTCATATGCACACGTATTTGGTGTGTTCTTCCGGTTTCCAGACGGCATTCCACTAACGTAAAATCACCAAAACGATCCAACACTTTAAAATGTGTAACAGCATGTTTGCCTTTATCGATAACGGTCATACTTTGCCGATCTTTCGGATCCCTTCCGATCGGTGCGTCAATCGTCCCTTGATCATGAGGGATATGACCATGAACAAGCGCCGTATAAATGCGCGTCACAGATTTCTCGACAAGTTGATCAACAAGTGATACGTGTGCTTGGTCATTTTTAGCGACCATGAGCAAACCGGATGTGTCTTTGTCAATCCGATGGACGATTCCAGGACGCATGACGCCGTTTATTCCCGAAAGGTCCTTTACTTGATGCATCAACCCATTGACAAGCGTGCCTGTAGTATGTCCTGGTGCAGGATGGACAACCATTCCTCGCGGCTTGTTCACTACAAGTACGTCCGGGTCCTCATAGACGATCTCCAAGTCGAGATCTTCAGCAACGATATCGAGCTCCTCAAGTTCAGGCTCTGTCACTTGGATAACATCTCCGCTTTTCACTTTATAATTCTGTTTGACAGTTCCATCGTTCACGAGAACCGCCCCATCTTTCACCCATTGCTGGATTTGAGTGCGGGACCAATCAGGATTGATAGTTGAAAGCACTTTGTCGATCCTGTCATTTGCATGCTCATCTGTTATTTCAATTTCGAACGGTTCCATTATGCCACCTTTTTCTTGTTCTTTTTTTCATCGATAAAAACGTGAAGGATCAGAAGGACGACACCTACCGTCAATGCAGCGTCCGCTACGTTGAAGATTGGAAAGTCGTAATTGATAACTGGGATGAGAACATCGACGAAGTCAACTACTTCCTTACGTATTAATCGATCAATGAAATTTCCAATCGCTCCGCCCAATAAAAACATGAGGCTGACACTTAGCAATTTGCTGCCTTTCGCTTCCTTGTGGAAAAAATAAATGATGCCGACGACGACTAATATTGTGACAATATAAAATAACCACATTTGTCCTTCTAGCATTCCCCATGCGGCTCCTTTATTACGATGTGACAGTAATGCCAAATAAGGGTCCGCTATCGGAATTCTCTCCCCGAGGTTCATGTTTTGCACAACGAGCCATTTTGTCAGTTGATCGAGCAAAATTAAGAATAACGCCAATCCATAATATAATACCAATCCAAAAACCCCCGTCCGACAGTTTCTGCTCCATTTTACCATAAAACAATCGCAATCATGAAATTGGTGTGCATTTATAGTAAAAGAAAAAGGCTGTTGCAACCGGGACGCAGCCACAGTTACAAACAGCCTTCACCAAATCGATTATTGATAGTATTTTTTCACGACATCAGCGCAACGTGAGCAGAGGGATGGGTGATCTGCGTCTGTGCCGACAGATTCAGAAATTGTCCAGCAACGGTCACATTTTTCGCCGTCCGCTTTCTCCACAAGAACAGTTGCGTAATCAAGCTGAAGTGCATCCGTTGCCAATTGTCCTTCTTCACCTTCTTGGAATTTGGAGACGATGAAGAATTGGGCAAAATCGATATCATTCGCTTCAAAAATGCCAGCCATCTTATCAGGCAATGCGACTGTCACTTTCGCTTCAAGCGATTTACCGATCACTTTTGCATTCCGTGCTTCTTCAAGAGCCTTCAATACATCGTCACGCACAAGCATTAATTGGCCGAAACGCTTGCGTAGAGTGTCCGCACGTTCTCCAAGGTCTTCTGCTTGCGGCATGTCGGTAAGTTGAACGCTTTCCTCTTCGACATGCTCAAGGTACGCCCATAGTTCATCCGTCGTATGCGGAATGATTGGCGTCAATAGTTTCAACAATGCGAGAAGCGAATCGTACATGACTGTTTGCATTGCACGACGGTGTGAATGATCGACTCCTTCGATATAAACGACGTCTTTTGCAATGTCAAGATAGAATGAGCTTAGTTCACCTGTACAGAAATTATTAACTGCATGGTAAACACCTGCGAATTCATATTTCTCATAGGCTTCGAGGACTTCTTTAATTAAATCTTGCAACTTCACATAGACATATTGGTCAATTGGACGCATATTTTCGAATGCGACACGGTCTGTTGCCGGATTGAAATCTGCCACGTTACCATGCAAGAAACGGAGTGTGTTCCGGATTTTCCGGTATACTTCCGACACTTGCTTAAAGTTGGAATCGGATACCCTGACATCCGCTGTGTAGTCAACAGATGATACCCAGAGACGAAGGATATCCGCACCAAGCTGGTTCATCACTTTTGCAGGCACGATGACGTTGCCGAGCGACTTACTCATTTTACGTCCTTCGGCGTCCAACGTGAATCCGTGGCTTAATAGCCCTTTGTAAGGAGCGATTCCATTGATGGCGACACTTGTCGTCAAGGAAGAGTTGAACCAACCACGGTATTGGTCGGAGCCTTCCAAATACAAATCAGCCGGATAGACGAGATCGTCTCTTTCCTCTAACACACCTTGGTGCGTTGAACCGGAATCAAACCAGACGTCCATAATATCCGTCTCTTTTGTAAATTGGCCATTCGGGCTGCCTTCATGCTTGAAACCTTTTGGAAGCAGATCTTTCGCTTCCCATTCAAACCAGACATTCGAACCGTGTTCTCTGAACAGACTTGCTACATGTGCAATCGTTTCATCAGTAAGGATCGCGTCACCATTTTCCGCATAAAACACCGGAATCGGAACTCCCCATACACGTTGACGTGAAATACACCAGTCACCACGGTCGCGCACCATATTGTACAAACGGGTTTCACCCCAAGTAGGTGTGAATTTCGTATTGCGGATAGCTTCCAGCAATTCATTACGGAATGATTCGATGGACGCGAACCATTGAGCTGTCGCACGGAAAATGACAGGTTTTTTTGTACGCCAATCATGTGGATACGAGTGTGTGATGAAGGAAAGTTTCAATAGAGCCCCTACTTCATCCAACTTTTTCGTCACTTCTTTATTTGCATCTTCATAAAATAGTCCTTCAAAACCTGGAGCCTCTTCTGTCATGACGCCTCGGTCATTGATTGGTGACAACGCATCGATTCCGTATTGTTTCGATACGTAAAAGTCGTCTTCACCGTGTCCTGGAGCAGTATGGACACAGCCAGTACCTGCTTCTGCAGTGACGTGCTCGCCCAACATGACGAGGGAGTCGCGATCATAAAATGGATGTTTGGCAACGACCTTATCCAACTCGGATCCTTTTAGTTCATTTACAATTTCATATGATTCCCAACCGATCTCTTTCGCAACAAACTCGACGAGATCTTTTGCCAACAAGAACTTGCTACCTTCTACATTCACAATCGCATATGTGAATTCAGGATGAACTGAAATTCCTAGGTTTGCAGGAATTGTCCAAGGAGTCGTCGTCCAGATGACGATGCGGACATCCTCATCGACTGCACCTAGGCCATCTTTAATTGGAAATGCAACGTAGATGGAAGGAGATTTTTTATCCTTGTATTCGATTTCCGCTTCAGCTAGTGCCGATTCACTTGACGGAGACCAGTATACTGGCTTCAGTCCTTTGTAAATATAGCCTTTTTTGGCCATTTCGCCGAATACTTGAATTTGTCTTGCTTCAAATTCTGGCTTCAAAGTGATATATGGGTTTTCCCAGTTGCCTCGTACACCGATTCGTTTGAATTGTGATCGTTGGCTGTCGATCTGGCTGTATGCGTATTCCTCACACATCTTTCTGAATTCTGCGACGGAGTGCTTTTTACGGTCAACGCCTTTGTTGACGAGAGCTTGCTCGATTGGAAGTCCGTGTGTATCCCAGCCCGGTACGTACGGAGCGTGGAACCCGGTCATCGATTTATGTCGAACGATCATATCTTTTAGAACTTTGTTAAGGGCGTGACCCATATGAAGGTCACCGTTCGCATAAGGTGGTCCGTCATGAAGGACGAAGAAAGGTCTTCCTTCCGTACGATCTAGTACTTTTTCGTAAATGTTCATTTCATCCCATTTTGCTTGCATTTCGGGTTCTTTGTTTGGCAAGTTGCCGCGCATTGGAAATTCGGTTTTCGGCATAAGCAATGTGTCTTTGTAATCCATACTGTTTCCTCCTTTGGAAATAAAAAATCCCCGTCCCTAATAAAGGGACGAGGAATTGTTCTCGCGTTACCACCCTAGTTGCAGCATGAATCATCATACTGCCTCTCAGAACACCATAACGGGGTGTATCCGGGATTGCTTTTCGTCAATCCGGCTCTGGAGTGATTTTCGTTTCCGTTTCAGACCGGGCTCACACCATCCCCGGTTCGCTTTGCATGAATTTCGGAAAGTACTCTCTCTTTCAACGCCTGTTCCTGCTTATATGGTCATTATTATATGTAAGAACGAGATGGAATGTCAAGCATCCCTTCATTCTACATCTGCGGCTGATTCAAGATGCTCTGTATCCGGCTCATATTCAAGCAGTTTCTCCCAATCGTCTGTCTTGATCATTTCAAGCTGGGCTTCGATCAACATACGGAAACGATTTCTAAACACTTTCGATTGTTTTTTCAAATCCTCGATCTCCATAGCGATCTTGCGGGCACGGGACAGTGCCTCATTTACAATACGATCTGCATTTTTCTCGGCTTCCTTAACGATGAGCTTTGATTCCTGAATCGAGTTGCGTCTTACATCTTCAGCAGCTTCCTGGGCAATTAAAATCGATTTCTGCAATGTCTCTTCAATTGAATTGAAATGGGAAACCTTTTCTTTTGTTTCCTTTAAACTGTTTTTCAACTCTTTATTTTCTTCGAGCACGTTTTCGTAATCTTTCATGATCTGTTCTAGAAATTCGTTCACTTCATCTTCATCGTAACCACGGAAGCCGCGGCTGAACTCTTTGTTATGTATATCGAGTGGTGACAATGCCATCTACTGTTCCTCCCTTTCGAATAAATCTTCTACTCCCTATTATACATGCCTTACACATATAAGAAAGCAGTTTTTCGACCGATTGTCTGAAAAATCATTCTAACCTACCAACGAGCAATCGAATTTTGTCTTTTCGGGTCCGTCCTTCAATCGAGATGATTTTGAAGCGGCCCGAACCTCTAATCGAAAGGATATCAGATTCATTCACTTCGAACGCTTGCTGATCACGGATCACATGGTTGACTTTCACTTTATCATTCTGAATAAGCGCAACAGCTTTTTGACGTGGACAATTCAATAACGAAGCGACTAGCGAGTCCAGACGTAATGAGCTGATCGTGTGAAGCTCTTCCTTCCATGATTCCTTGTTTACAATCAGTTCATCTTGGGAACCGAGCTCTTCAACCCGGACTTTGGATTTGCCGATTGACGTCAAATTGGCGATGAGATAATCTTTCATTTCCTCTACGGCAGCAAATTGAACGACATCTTCCTCCAAGCGGATATCACCGAATTTCGAACGGTCGATGCCGAGCGCCATGAGGGAACCTAAAATATCCCGATGCTCGAGTGTCATGAATTTCGCGGGATATCTTACCGTAAAAACAGACACTTGGTAATCCTCATCTTCAGGTTCATAATAATCCGGGTAAATTAATGCTCGTTGACGTTCCGGCTCAAGGAAAGCGCCATTCACTCCAAATTGCAAACCTGAACTTCTAACGATGGATCCTAAAATGAAAATCTGCCTCGGGTCAAGAAAGCCGGTGAGCTTTGGAGAATAGGTATCCTCCACTTCACGCGTCCACCCAATTACTGTTTCAATGAAAGGCTGCTCGTCTTTTCTAAAATGTTGTATGATCGAATTCATTGTTAACGACTCCTTAAGAACCCTATCCTATGCAGGTTCCTTATAGAAAAAACCTCACATGAGTGAGGTAACGATCAATCGATAAACTTCGAATACACCGCGAGAAATTAAATAATTCAATACAAAGATAGCTACGATCGGAGAAATATCGATCATTCCAAGTGGTGGAATAAACTTACGGAAAAAACCTAAATAAGGTTCAGTAATTTTCCCTAAGAAAATGCCGAACTTTGTTTCCCTTGATGCAGGTACCCACGACATTAATATATATATAATGAGGAGTATCAAGTAAATATCGATCGCCCTTAATATGAGCGAAAAAAGCATTGTTATTATTTCTATTAATCCCATTTGTACACCTCAATCATTTCTATCGTTCAAAAAAATCGGAAATGCTTCCAGCCACTTCGACATTCTCCGGCACACAAAGGAAAATGTCAGTGCCAATCCGCTGAATGTCACCTCCAAGAGCGTAGACGGTTCCGCTAAGGAAATCGACGATACGGATACCTTGATCGCGCTCAATCCTTTGTAAATTGACGACAACGGCTCTTTTATTCTTTAAATGCTCCGAAATATCCTGCGCTTCTGCATAGACACGCGGTTCAAACAGAACGACTTTTGAAGATTTCTGGATGCTCTGCAAGCTGACTACGTTGCCGGATTGTTGAGTTTCGGCAATTTGCGGCTTACGTGAAACCGCTCTTCTCGGTTGCTGCTCTTGAACGGGTTGTTGTTCCCGGACAGGCTGTTCTTGCTGAAATTCCTCTTCTTCATCAAGGTAGAACCATTTTTCAAATCGTCTTTTTATGCTCATTCGTCTCCCTCGCTTTCGGTCCCGACTAATGCGGTTCCAATTCTAACGTGAGTTGCACCTTCTTCGATTGCGATAACATAATCGTTTGACATTCCCATGGATAGTAGTGTGCAAGGCGCATGTTCCAATTTTTTAGATGCCATTCGGTCGCGAAGTTCACGCAATGAACGAAAAATGGTTCGAATCCATTCCTCGTCCTGTGTGAAGGGAGCCATCGTCATTAAACCGACCACACGAATTTTATCGTATTCGGCTAATCGAATAATGAATTCCTCCACCTCTTCAGGTTGTAACCCTGATTTGGACTCTTCCCCGGATACATTCACTTGCACGAAGCAATCCACTGGAGACGTTGCACGTTTTTGAATCTCTTTTGCTAAGCTCATACGGTCCAATGAGTGGAGAAAATCAACTTGGTTGATGATGTCCTTCACTTTGCGGCTCTGTACATTTCCGATGAAATGCCAAGTGAGCCCTTCAGATAGAATGCTTTCTTTTTTTCCAAGAAGTCCTTCGGGTCGATTTTCCCCAAGGTCTGTAATGCCAAGTTCAATGACTTCCTTTGTCCTCTTAGCGGAGACTTGCTTTGTCACCGCCACAATCGTTACGTCTTGACGATTCCTTCCAGAACGATTGCAAACTGTTTGAATTTCTTCTTCTATTTTTTGAATACGTTGTTGAAGTGCGTCCAATGAAATCACTACTTTTCTGCTTACTTTGCTTTATTGTACCAATTGGACGGACACATATCAATGATAACTGTTCATTTATCAGTCTTTTTGCCTACTAATACGATATCTTTTCCGATTGTCAGGACGTCATCGTATTTGATTTGCTTCAAGTCCTTCATTTTCGAGTCCAAGAATAATGATCTTTCTGCTCCCCCAATTTGAAGAACGTCAATTTTGCCGTTTTTCATGTCAATGGTCGCATCCTGAACAAATCCTAAGAAAGAACCCTTTTTCACTTCAATCACTTCTTTTTTCTGCAAGTCTGAAAATCGCATTCCTATCCCTCCCGTGAATAATAAAATATTGCCTATAACCGGGCTGTTGCTTTCCGTTCCAGCACTCGCTTTCCGCGGGCGTTGCCTCAGCCAATCGAACAGCGAAGGGTTCGATTTGCCGTATTTCTGCGTGTTTTTTGCAGAAATTAAGGCATCCTCCGCTGTGAGTAAAGATGTGCTCGTAACACTGCGCTTTCACTCGCAAAAGCCGTTCTTCGTTACGGCTAGTGCAAAGATATGCTCGTAACGTTGCGCTTTTACTCGCAAAAGCCGTTCTTCGTTACGGCTAGTGCAAAGATATGCTCGTAACGTTGCGCTTTTACTCGCAAAAGCCGTTCTTCGTTACGGCTAGTGCAAAGATATGCTCGTAACGCTGCGCTTTTACTCGCAAAAGCCGTTCTTCGTTACGGCTAGTGCAGGAGTCTCGCGCCTGCACTCCAAGCACCAGCTGCAGAGTTATTAAAAGTCCTTGGACAATGGATGTCGGTAATTAATTTGATGTATATATAGCTTATGCGCGACAACTTCAAAAAACGCAAGGCTCAGGTTTTTAGACTTCCTTTTTACTGGGTATTGCTGCTTTAATATTAATTGTAAGGGCATTTTGTATTTTGAGATTTATTATTGGGTAAAGTCAGTTTTTTTATTTTCAAGTAGCTCCGTTGATTGGAGAGTAAGGTGGCGACTCCAGCGAACGCTGTTACGAAGAACAGCGTTTGCGAGTAAAAGCTCAGCGTTACGAGCACATAGGCTGCCTTAATTTCTGCAAAAGGCGCAGAAATTAAGGCAAATCGAACCCTTCGCTGTTCGATTGGAAAGCGTCCGCCTGAAGCGGAAATCAACAGTAAAAGGAGCTGCCATAGTAGTCAGTTTTCACTGATTTCTAGACAGCCCCTTGTTTTAATTGACTATTTATTTTCCATTCCTTCTCGAATAATTTGAATCGCATTTTTTTCGAGTCTTGATATTTGGGCTTGGGAGATACCGAGTTCTTTTGCGATTTCGGTTTGTGTCTGTCCTAAATAAAAACGTTTAGAAAGGATGAGTTGCTGTCTTTCCGTCATGCCAGCAACCGTTTCTTTTACAGATACATAAGTGAGCCAACGCTCTTCTGATACTTTTTTATCCTGTAACTGATCCATAATAAATACAGGATCGCCGCCGTCGCCGTTCATCGGTTCATGAAGGGACATCGGGTCTTGAATTGCATCGAGTGCAAATAAGATATCTTCTTCCGGAATGCCCGTAACTTCTGCCAAATCGGAAATCCGAGGCTCCTTCTGATGTTCATTCACAAACTGTTCTTTTGCCCTAATTGCCTTATAAGCTATATCCCTGAGAGATCGGGATACTCTAATGGCATGATGGTCTCTCAAATGTCTTTTGATCTCCCCAATGATCATCGGCACGGCATATGTTGAAAATCGAACATTATGTTTCAAATCAAAATTGTCAATGGACTTTAATAATCCTATGCAGCCAACTTGAAAAAGATCGTCTGCTTGCTCCCCCCTATAAGCAAACCTTTGAACTAGACTTAAAACTAACCGCAAGTTTCCAATTACGAGTTCTTCCCTTGCCGATTCGTCACCATTTTGAAGCCGGATAAACGTTTCTTTCATCACTTCATTCGTCAGTAATGGCAAATTGGACGTATCGATACCACAGATTTCAACTCTTGTACGCATCATTCGCTTTTCCTCCGCATTCTGTAGATGACTGTACAAAATAGTCTGTCCTCACACTTACGGAATATGCGAAATCCAATTCACCAATTTCAACCATCAAGCAATTGGGTGATTCAATCTGTCACGCAGTTCGGAGATGATTTTCTTTTCAAGTCTTGAAATATAAGATTGCGAAATACCCAGTAGTTCTGCAACTTCCTTTTGTGTCATTTCGAGATGTCCTGTGAGCCCGAATCTGCATTCCATTATATATTTCTCCCGTTCGTCCAACGTGCTGATTGCTTCAATCATATGTTGTCGTTCCAGTTTTCTTTCAACGTCGTCAATGATAATATGTTCGTCCGTTCCTAAAATATCGGACAATAATAGCTCATTTCCATCCGCATCAGAATTTAAAGGTTCGTCGAAGGAAATTTCCGAACGGATTCGATTCGTTTTTCTTAAATGCATAAGAATTTCATTTTCTATACATCTTGAAGCATATGTCGCCAATTTAATATTGCGATCGCTTTTAAACGTTTCGATCGCCTTTATAAGTCCGATTGTCCCGATGCTGATTAAATCTTCAATATGCGTATTTGTATTGTCGAAACGGCGGGCTATATAAACGACGAGCCGGAGATTCTTTTCAATAAGTGTATCCCTGGCATCCATATCACCTTCCATGAAGGCTCTGATTGTTTTTGCCTCATCTTCCCTCGACAAAGGCTTTGGTAACGATTCGTGTCCGCCGATGTAAAAAGTGCCGCTCTTTTTTCTAGTTAGGAAGCTCTTGATGATCGATATCCATTTTTTAAATTCCTGCAACATGACTAGTTCCCCTTTCGTTCGAAATGGATTCCAATGCAGAGGCGTGCATAATGGCACCCGCTCCTTCCGGATAACGGTTATCCTGCTTCGTCAAGACGATATAGCCCGGTGGCAATTCACTCCCTTCCGCGATGATCCATCGGTCGAATTTGAAACCGACTGCCCAAGAAGCACCTTGGACGGTCTGCAGCCTGATCAGCCGTAAACTTTTTTGAAAACGGGTAGGGAAAACTGAAAGTTGGGGCATTTCTTTCGTATTGCATGAAAGCAACGGTCCCTTCAAGTCTTCGGGAATTGAGCGTTCCACAAATTTTAAGGAGACGAAATGTACAGGGTCGCCGGACATTGGCTCGATACAACGATTTCCTGTATCGATGAAGCACGGTATGGAAATCGTTTCATTCCAAATGGACAATTCTGACGCCACCGAAAAGGAAGACAGTCTGCGGGCCACTCTAACATCCATCCACTTCGTTTTGAATAAATAAAGAAAAAGATAAGCTAAAAGTGCACTGATGAAGACGGTAGCTTTGGAATCCGAGGACATGAACTTTTCCGTGAAGACAGTTAACGCTCCACCTGCAAATAGTGCGCCGATCAATACAATAACCGCAGGGTTGCCGATAGAACTCATGGACATTCCAAATGCACAGATGATCATTAAACCGAAGGCGATGAAAATGGCTATACGGGAATCGGGAAAAATCGCAACAGGCAATGCCCCAGCAAGCGAAGCTAGTAGGAGACGAAGCCTTGTAGCTTGTGCCTTGACCATTCGGTTAGCAAAAGACAAAATGACATAATTAAAAACCATGTTAATCCCAACAATGAGCTCCCCATACATCAGCCCGCCCTCCTTGTACGTAAGGATATCATTATGTGACTGCAATGTTTGTCGGAACAAAGGAAAAATTATAGTAAATATTCGACATGAATAGCGCAAAAATAAAAAAACTCTCCGGCTTGTCCAGATCGGACTACCGGAGAGCTTCTCTATTTAGTTTTGTTTTTATCTTCTACGATTGCGCAAGAATGTCGGAATATCCAATGCATCTTCTTGCTGATGACTTTGCTGGTGTCTCGTCGGCTCAGGCTGCTGGAACTGTTGCTGCGTTTCTTCCCGTCGAGTATGCGACGGTTGTTGCACAGTCTGAGGTTCACGTTGACGCGTAGCACCGAACCCTGGATTTCTTGATGGCTTCGGTTGATTCAACTGCTCTTCGTTGAAACCAGTTGCGATGACCGTGACGACAATTTCATCTTTCAAATTATCATTGATGACTGAACCGAAGATCATATTGACATCTTCATCAGATGCGGAAGCTACGATATCTGCAGCTTCTTGAACCTCGAATAAGCTCAAATTGGAACCGCCCGTAATATTCATTAAAACCCCTTTGGCTCCGTCAATTGACGTTTCTAGAAGTGGGCTTGAAATAGCTTTTTTCGCGGCTTCGGCAGCGCGGTTTTCACCTGTCGACATACCGATACCCATGAGTGCTGAACCTTTATTGGACATAATGGTTTTCACGTCTGCAAAGTCCAAGTTGATAAGCCCAGGGACAGCAATCAAATCTGAAATGCCTTGAACCCCTTGGCGCAGTACATTGTCAGCTTCCCGGAAAGCTTCGAGCATCGGTGTGTTCTTATCGACAATTTCTAATAATTTATCGTTCGGAATGACGATAAGCGTGTCGACCGATTCTTTCATTGCTGCAATTCCGCCTATCGCTTGCGTTTGACGTTTCCGGCCTTCAAAAGTGAATGGACGTGTAACGACGCCAACAGTCAATGCACCGAGATCTTTTGCGACTTGTGCGATGACAGGCGCTGCACCTGTTCCAGTTCCTCCGCCCATACCTGCGGTTACGAACACCATATCAGCACCGCGAAGCGCCTCTTCGATTTGCTCCCGGCTTTCCTCCGCTGCTTTTTTCCCAACGTCAGGGTTTGCTCCTGCCCCAAGGCCACGAGTCAATTTGGCTCCAATCTGCAATTTCACTTCAGCTTGAGATAAATTAAGCGCTTGCGCGTCTGTATTCACAGCGATGAATTCTACGCCTTGTACTCCATGTTCGATCATGCGGTTAACCGCGTTGTTTCCTCCACCACCAACTCCGATCACTTTAATGACCGCGAGTGCATCAATATTCGTATCAAAATCTAGCATGCTCTCTCCTCCTAATCCCTATATGACCATCTTTAGACAGTCACTCAAAAAATCCGTCGAAAAATTTCTTTGTTTTGCTCATGAAGCTTGTCTTTTTTTCTTTTGGTTTTGCGGCGACCTTCTTTTTAGCAGGAGATGGATAGTCCATCTCACTGTGTGCAACAGCAGTTTGAGATTCTGCAGTTATACCAAAATAGCTATCTTCCATACTAGCATAACGGATTAGACCGACTGCAGTCGAATACATCGGTTCACGAACTCCGATATATTCCGGCGTATGGATGCGTACTCTCGTTTTCAAAACATGTCTTGCAAGTTGCAAGATTCCATCGAGTTTCGTCGTGCCGCCTGTCAATACGACGCCTCCTGGTAAGTCATGGATTCCCATACGATACAGCTCTTCTAAAACCAAGTCGAACAGTTCTTCCAATCGGACACCAATAATTTCCGATATGTATCTTTGACTATATTGATCTTTCGAATCGGCACCGATGACCGGGACTTCAAACAGTTCATCATCCGATGCGTCATCGTAAAAAGCATGTCCATATTGGTGTTTGATCTTTCTAGCGTGCTCTGTAGGTGTCTTCAGAATGATAGACAAGTCCTTTGTAATATGATCACCGCCAACCGGTATGACGGCAGTTGAGACGAACCGATTATCCCCAAAAATGGCAATCGTCGTTGAGCCTCCACCTATATCGATGAATGCAGTTCCATGGTTCATTTCATCATCTGTCAATGCAAATGTCCCAGCTGCCAAAGGTTGTAAATATATTTCACGGATGACCAAGCCCGCCCGTTCGACACAGCGTAAAATATTATGAACTAATGTTTTAGAAGTCGTAATGAGTGTACCGTCCATTTCCAGACGGACGCCGATCATTCCGCGTGGGTCTTTAATTTCATCATAGTCGTCCACGATGAATTGTTTCGGTATGATGTTGACGATTTCTCGTTCAGGTGGAACCGACATGACTTGTGCCGATTTCATAACTCGATCTAAGTCATCATCGGTAATTTCACGGTTCTCCGAATTAACAGCTACAACACCTTTAACATCTTGTAGGAGAACCCCATTTGCAGGGATGCCTAAAATGACTTCTCTGATTTGCATGCCTGTCATCCGTTCAGCTTGTTCCACCGCTTTCCGGATGGATTGGACAGTCGCATCGATGTCGATAATCGTCCCTTTACGAATGCCTGCAGATTGGACGTTACCGACTCCGATTACGTGGAGGGATCCGCCGTCCACTTCGCCGATCAGCACTTTGACTGACGAAGATCCTATATCAAGTGATACATATATTGTAGATTGACTCAAATTCCGGCACCTCCCATAACTACAGTCCTTATCTTACATTCTATTGTATTACGGTCATATTGTCTAAATATTTTCTCCATCCGTCGATCAATTCCTTTCATTCCTGAACATTCGTTTCAGAAACCCTACTTCGTTCTGACCATTTCGTCAACAAAATCCTTCTTATGACGGCGATATTCTGGAATAGCCTTACACCGAATGCGAATACGGCAGCTAAATATAAATCTACTCCAAGATGCACTCCGAGGAACGCCAACCCTGCTGCTAGTGCAATATTGAAAAAGAAGCCGGAAATGAACACCTTATCATCATATATTTGCTGAAGATGTGCCCGTATTCCTCCGAAAAGCGTATCCAATGCAGCTAGCACGGCGATAGATAAATAGTTGCTGTAAATATGCGGGATTTGTATGTCCGACAACAGCCCAAGTGAAACGCCAAGTATTAAACCGAGCAGTGGCAACCACATTGTCATTCCCCTTTCGGAAGTTCATTTAAATACAGATTTTCAAATTTGTCGGGATATCCCCGAATCGTTACTTCCTTTTCCGGCTGTTGGATGTCAAGCACGAGATTATCAAGATAAAAATCATCATGAATGGACGATGCCAACAGATAATTATATAGCTTCTCGCTATCAGCCATTGTAGGAGAAACGATTTTAATCGTAAAAGGGGGAGTCGAGACATTAAGTCCATTTACCGCTGTCGTGCCATTGATAACCCGGATCGAGCTCATCATCGTATACCGTTTTCCGTCAATCTCCATTTGAATTCCTTTAAATCGATTCACTTCGTTGACGAAACGAGTTAATAAATCGGATGAAATACTCGTGATTGGTATTCCATACGCTACGCTTTCAATGGAAGGACGAATTTCGATCGTAACGCCGGGTCCTGTAATATTTGTCGTTCCCGCTCTTTTATGTAGTTTGTCCACAGTTTCCTTCAGTGCTTGTCCCGTGCTCGATTCGCTCAATGTTTTATAAGATGCGATCGTGTTATCCAAGTCACGGATTTCAGTGAGAAGCTCTGAATGGAGTTTTTTCTCTTCTGCCAACTCTTGGCGTATTGCCCATATATCCCTCGTATCACGTTCCTTAGGATTTTCCAATGTATTGTATTGGACAGCAATCATAAATCCAATTAACAGGAGGACAATTGTAAATTTCCAGTTGATTGATTTCTTCAACGAACACCCTCCTTCTTAGTCATTATTCATGCCTCGTCCCTTAATGCAGGAAGTTTAATTTCTTTCATCTCCTCCAATGTGACGACGATATTGTCATGCACCAACTCATCAATGACGCCTCCGCCTAAATTTAATGAAGTTGACAGTACATCAGAATCGCCGACTGCCTCGATAACGAATGGAGCAGGCAGTGTTCTGCCGTCAATCGTTATAACAGGGCCTGTACATTTTATATATGAATTGGATGAAATGCGTTGTCCGTTAATGGCTATTCCCTGTGCTCCTGAAATCTTCAATTCATTGACAACTCGAAGCACATGGCTTTCATGAACGATATATTCGTTCGGATTCTGTTCGATGGGGTCATAATCTCCGTCCTTCAATGTGACACGTACTCCTGGACCGGAAGATGGAACAATGCCTAATAGCAGCCTTAGATCTTTTGCCTCTTCGACGAGCGCAGTATGATTTTCTTCATTTTCCGAAAAGGATTTTTCAAATTCCCGAATTTCAACTTGCTTTGCATGCAGTTCATCGGCAAGTTCCTTATTCCTTTCCTTTTGAAGGATCAGTTCTTCCCGATATTGTTCTTCCTGTTGGAATGTAGGGGATTGGCCGGATTCGATACTGTCCTTTCCTAAAGTACGATAAGAGAAAGCGAAGATAAAACCGAGTATGAGAAAGACAAACGAATATAATATATATCTCCCTCTAGTTTTGTTGTCATTACTCATTTTCTTCGCCATCTTCATCAACTTCCCCTTCCTCTACATCACCTTTTCCGTAAACTTCGCTATAAGGAGTGAAAAAAATGCCCACTTCCATGTTGACAACCCCTTTTTCAAGGCCGCCTAATTGGGAAATGATATCCGGATAATAATCCATCTTTTCCGCGAAAGTCTGGAGGATCGCGTGAACTTCATATCCATCATCCATATAGGCGACAATGGTATCCGGATTCTCCTCTGTCCCAGTATAGATGATTTCGGAAATCAATTGGAGAACATTTTTATCCATTTTCAACAATTGGGATGTAAGCTTACTCCTTAGTTTAGGGTTGTCCACATGATTCAAAATCGGGACGTTCGGATAATTGCCACCACTTGGAAAAAGATCACCGTTTTCGAGCAATAACTCGTACTCTCCCCCGCTCTCCATGTAGGCGACGGTGTTCCATTCATCAATCGAAATTTCGATATCTCTCATCCATTTTCTCGTAACGGCAACAGTATTGACGCCCTCAAGCTTTGAAAGTTCTTTTTCTACTTCTTTCGTTTCAAATCCCCAAAAAGAGGAGCCTTCTAAAATACCACTTTTCTCATAATAGTATCGGTCATCGTTAAGCATTGCCCCGACAACTTTTACTTCACCTATCTTACTAAGAGGAGATTGGAAGTATAAAAGTACGAGGAGGGCTATGCAAAATACGGCGATGATGAATAAGAATTTCTTATTCGTTTTTCTTCTCCGTTTTTCCCTCATGGATGGTATCCGTTCTTCGATGTCTATTACTTTATCCATGTGCGGCCCTCCCTTCAACTTCGTTGTCTATGAAATGCGAAATGCAATATAGTGCCCGCCGCCATCCACGTCGTGAGCAATGATGATCCTCCATAGCTTATAAATGGCAATGTCACCCCAGTAACAGGCAATAAGCCCGAGACGACTCCGACATTCAGGAACGTTTGAAAAATAATCATCGACGCCATTCCGGCAGTCATTAAAAATGATTTGTAATCATGTGTACGAATAGCAATTCCGAATGCAGACAAGAGCAGAACAGAAAAGAGAATTAGAATGAACGTCGCTCCGATAAAACCTGTCTCTTCGGCAATAATTGAAAAGATGAAGTCATTTTGCGGTTCCGGTAAATACAAGTACTTTTGTCTACTGTTTCCGTAGCCATGGCCGAACAATCCGCCAGGAGCAATCGCAAACAATGACTGAATCCCTTGAAACCCCGCTCCGAGCGGATCATTCCACGGATCGATATATGACTTGATTCGGTCAAGACGATAAGGCGCGGCAGCGATAAGTGCAACGAACGCCCCGATCCCAACGAAACCGAGTATACCAAAGAATGATAGCGGATAGCCCGCTAAAAACAGAATAACAAATGCAGAAACAATCATGATGACGGCAGAGCCTAAATCCGGTTGGAGCATGATTAAAGCCCCTGGTAATAAAATAAGCACAAAATGACTCAATCTGAATGGGCTTTTCCCAGCCGAATGCTTTATATTACATGCCAGCTTTCCGATCAGTGCCACTTTGACGAACTCAGCAGGCTGGATGCTGAACGGGCCAAGTGCAATCCAGCTTTGAGATCCGTTTCGTACCGCACCGATGCCAGGAATCATGACAGCAACCAACAAAAGGATCGTTATGTAATAAAAAGCGGTCCAAAATGATTGGTTGGATGTCAATGGCCCTTTCATCAACAGAAATGCGACAAATATTGAAACAGCCATGTAAATCCCTTGCTTGATGATAAATGGGGGTGAATCCGCGTAATGGATTTGCCCCCAATACGAGCCTGCCGAATGGACAAATACTAATCCGATTAATGACAATGACACTGCCGAAATGACAAAGGCAGCTTTTAATTTCTGATCCAGTGAACGCATCCTTCCGTCTTATTGGTCAAGTACTGTACAGATGATTCAAAGTTTCATGACAGCTTCGATAAATGCATCTCCACGAGCTTCAAAATTCGGGTATTGATCCCAACTTGCGCTTGCTGGCGACAATAGGATTTGATCACCTTCCTGAGAAATTGAAAAGGCAACTTGTACCGCTTCCTCCATCGACCCTACTTTTACAGCTTTGGGTACTCCACATGATGTTGCAAAATCGACGAGCCTGTCAGCTGTCTCTCCAAGGGCAAGAACAGCCTTCACCCTACTCATATACGGTCTTAGCTCCTCGAAAGAATGCCCTCGATCCAACCCGCCGGCGAGTAAGACAACCGGTGATTGGAAAGAGGAGAGAGCACTTTTCGTCGCCAATGTATTTGTGGCTTTTGAATCATTGTAGAATGTCCTGCCCTTCAACTCCTTAACGAACTGCATACGATGACGGACGCCCGTAAAGGAACTTAATACATCTTCTATCGTTACTTTATCGCAATTCATAAGTATAGCAGAAGCGGTTGCAGCTAAAATATTTTCTAGATTATGTTGACCGAGCAATTTAATGATCGATCTTTTTACAAACGGTTCACCTTGCCAGTAAATGAACTCATCATCTGCAGAAATCCCTTCCGCTTGTTTCCCTTGTAATGAAAACGGAATTTTACTAGCAGTTGACCGCTCGACATAGGGACGCATCTCGGGTTGATCAGCATTATAGATAAAGAAATCCTCTTCGGTCTGATTTTCTGTCACTTTCGACTTTGCTAGCGCATATTCCTCTCTAGTTCCGTGGTAATCGAGATGTGCATCATATAGATTTGTCCATACCGCAATTTTCGGTTGGAACTGAGCTGTTCCCGCCAATTGGAAAGAGGAAACTTCCATGACGATCACTTCATCTGGATTTGCATTTTGTGCAACCGTGCACGCCACCGTGCCTATATTCCCTGCAATTAACGGCTTTTTACCGCCAATGTTTAAAATATGGTAAAGAAGCGTGGTCGTCGTTGTTTTCCCATTGGAACCTGTTATGGCGATGATCGGTGCTTCACTGACCATATAGGCGAGCTCGATTTCAGTCCAAATGGGGATCCCTTTTTGTTTTGCTTGTTGAAGAACCGGGTTGTGATATGGGATACCAGGATTTTTGACAATCGTATCAAAGTCATGATCCAATATATCTTCCGGATGACCACCACAGATAACTACAATCCCTTTTGACCGCAACGCTTTCACTTCTTCGTTACCAGTCTCTGGAGAAGAATCGTTGACAACTACGAATGCCCCGAGTGAATGTAAAAGATCTGCTGCGGCATAGCCGCTTTTAGCAAGACCGAGTACAAGAAACTTCTTGCCCTTGAACTCATTTCGCTCTCCCATTTACATCACCTCCCATAGTACAGGTATCACCGCAGCCAATAATGCTACTCCCCAAAATACGATAACAATCTTCCATTCGGACCATCCGGACTCTTCAAAATGATGATGAATCGGACTCATTTTAAATACCCGTTTACCAGTTAGCTTAAAGCTTGTCACTTGAATCATTACTGATAATGTTTCGATTACATATACAATCCCTATGACGAGGAGCAGAAGTTCCTGTTTAACTAAAATCGAAAGCATCGCAATTGTTCCACCTAGCGCCAATGATCCCGTATCTCCCATAAACACTTTGGCAGGTTTCATGTTGAACAATAAAAAGCCGAGCATTGCACCAGCAACGACGAATGCGAACGTGGCGATATCATATTGTTCATACACAAGTCCAAGTACGCCGAATGCAGCGAATGCAATTGTTGAAGTACCTGCAACGAGACCATCAAGCCCATCCGTTAAGTTGACTGCGTTCGAAAATCCGACGAGCCAAAAAATCAGAAAGGCAACATAGAAAATACCGAGATCCACAGTGAAGTTCGTAAAAGGTATGAGTACCGTCGTCTCAAATGGTCCCATTTTTAATAGGAAATATGCAATGATTGCAATAATAATCTGACCGATAAGCTTCTGGATAGAAGTCAACCCTAAGTTCCGCTTCATGACGACGATAATGAAATCATCAAAAAATCCGATTAGACCGAAACCGGCAAGCACAATCATCAGTACAATAGACTGTGTAGTCAGTACGTCTTCATATATGTATGATAGGACAATCATCGTAATGATAATGGAGCTCAGGAAAATAAGGCCGCCCATTGTAGGCGTGCCCTCTTTCTTTTTATGGGATGCTGGACCCTCCTCCCTGATACTTTGACCGAATTTCAGCCTTCTGAGAAGAGGTAAGATAGCGGCCCCGATAATTGCTGTTAGTATAAATGCTACGGTAATAACCGTTACTGTCGTGACGAGTGTCATAATAAGTTCTCCTTACTTGTATTGAAACTGTAATTGTAATCTTTATTGTCTAGCTACAGGCGCTTAGCACCTGTAGCTTTTTTATTCCTCTTCGGTATATACGTGGATGATATCGTCCACTGTCATTAACGAATCCGGGACCGGCAGCTGGTATTTGATGACGTCGCCTTCACCATGCCACACTATACGATACGTGTGAAGTTGGCGGGCGACCATTCCTTTTGTCATACCCGTTAAATCCGGAACACGGTGCGTAATCGGATCCCCCCACCGATATTCTTTTTCAAGCTGCCCTTCCCTTTTTTCAATACCCGCAAGCGGTGCGATTTCTTCAATGATCCTACCGACGATCGGAGCCGCAATGACACCGCCAAATTGTATCGAGTTTTTCGGACTATCTACAGCTACATAGACAAGTAATTCAGGATCATCTGCTGGTGCAAAACCAATGAACGAAACGATATAATCACCATCGCTATAAGCGCCGTTAACAACCTTTTGCGCTGTGCCTGTCTTTCCACCAACCCGTAGACCATCAACGTATGCATTGCGACCCGAGCCATTCGCAACAACTGATTCCAGCGCCTCCCTCACTTGGGCGGAAGTTTCTTCACTGATAACACGTCGCTTCATTTCGGGTTCAAACGTCTGCAACGTCTCTCCCTTATCATTCTTTATTTCCTTTACAATATACGGACGATATAGATAACCGCCATTGATAGCAGCTGCCACCGCTTGGGCTTGCTGGATCGGTGTCACTGAAATTCCTTGACCGAAAGCGGTCGTAGCTTGTTCAACTGGACCGAATGCCTCTTTTGAGAAAAGGATTCCCTTTGCTTCGCCTGCAATGCCCGAGCCTGTCGTTTCGCCGAATCCGAAAGCCCTAATATAGCTGTCAAGTTTCTCTGCTCCCAAACGTTGGCCGATTTCAATGAAGCCTGGGTTACAAGAATTCTCAACGACTTCCAAAAAGGACTGTTGGCCGTGCCCTGACCGTTTCCAGCATCGAAGCGTCGCATTTGCAACCTTCGTGTATCCTGGATCATAAAAATGATCATGATGAAGGTCGATTACCTTTTCCTCAAGCCCTGCTGCGAGGGTGACGATCTTGAATGTCGACCCAGGCTCAAATGTCATCCATACTGGCAAATTCCGATTATAGATTGTCTGATCCGTGTCCTGGTATTGGGCCGGATGGAAGGTCGGCATTGAAACCAAAGATAGAATCTCACCGGTCTTCGGATTCATAGCAATTCCAATTGCTTGGGCTGCATCGAGTTTTTCCATCGCTTGGCTCAGTTCCCGCTCCATGATCTTTTGCATTTCGATATCAATCGTCAGTTCAATTGTAGCCCCATTTTCCCCGGTTTGAAACCCATCATCGACATGCGGCAGCGGTATCGCTTTCGCATCTGTATAAAGTCGTATTTTGTCTCCAGTTCCTTGTAAAATTTCATCATATGCATATTCAATGCCTGCAAGGCCTTGGCTGTCATAACCCGTGAAGCCGATCAACCTTGAAAGCAGTTCGCCATATGGATAATTTCTGACAAAGTCAACACCTGTATACAATCCATCGATTTGCAGTTTTGAAATTTCTGCTGCCTGCTCTTGGGTGATATTCTTCCCTTCAGGTGCCAGCTTGACCATATATGCCTTTTTCGTCATTTTTTCAAGTAGTTTTTCTTGATCAGCTTTCAAAATATCTGCCAATAACGCAGCAGCCTTTTCGGGTTCCTTGTTTTGGGATGGCATGAAGTAAAGCGTCGGAGCAAGTCGATTTCCAACGATCAACTCCCCATTACGATCTTGGATTTCCCCTCGGATCGCTCCGAAAGGAATTTCCCGATCCCAGTTCTCCTCCGCCCGCGCTTTCAACCATTCATGCTTAATAATTTGCACGTGGAAAAGTTTTCCGATAACCATGGATATGGAAATGAGAAATATGATGAATACTGCCCGCAACCGTTTCTTTGATTGCAAATCGGCATATTTACGCAGAGCTCCACACCTTTCGTTTTTCTATCAACCTATGAATGGACTGGAGATGCTATACATCATCCACCAATTATCTCTTCCACTTCTTCCTCATCATTTTGCTCAACCTGTGTATGCTGATCTTCCGGCGACTTTAGCTGAAGCACAACAGGATCGTCTTTACTAATGACAGCTCCCGTGGACAAACTTTGCTCGGTTACATATCCATCACCATTCAACCGAATATCTAGCCCAGATAACATTTTAAATGATAACGCCATTTTTTTCGACCACCCGGAGAAATTTGGAAGAGTCGTGTCTCCGTCAGTTTCAAGGAGAACGAGAGAGCCTTCACTCAATTTTGTGCCTTCTTCAGGATATTGGTTTTTCACCTTACCCCCTTCCCCGATCAGTATCGGGGAAAAACCTTGTTGTTCAAGTGCAGCAATCGACGTTTCAGCGTTTTCTCCAATATGGTTCGATAAAGACTTCGTCGACGATGTTTCACTATCCTCTGGAACTATATTCATATATTTCAAGCTACTTTCCATAATGGAAGTAAACAACTCAGCAACCGGGTCGGATCCGTATTGCCCGATTTCAAGGTTTGGCTGTTGTACGATCACATACGTCAGTAATTGCGGGTCGTCGATCGGAGCCATTCCAAGGAAGGAATAAAGATAATTTCCGTCCCCGTACAAATAACCTTTTCCGTCTGGATTCGGAATTTCGGCGGTTCCTGTCTTCCCGCCGACAGAATATCCTGACAATGCGAATTTACGGGCTGTCCCTTTATCGGAAGTGACTGTCGAAGCCAATACCTTTCGGGCTTCCTTCGCCGTTTCCGCTGATATAGGGGATTTCCGTTCTTCCGGTTTATGATCCTCAACGATTTCCCCGTTATTCGGATTAATAATCTTGTCAATAACATACGGTTTCATCAATTTGCCATCATTGGCAATCGCAGTGGCAGCCTGGATCATTTGGATCGGTGTGACAGTCGATCCTTGTCCGTATGAGGTCGTTAGCCTCTCACTCGGATTGATGTCCAAAATAACACCCGGAACTTCACCAGGCAAGTCGATTCCGACCTTCTCACCAAAGCCGAATCCACGTAAATATTCGATGAACGTCCGGTCGCCCATCCTTTCTAACAAATACGCCATCGATACGTTCGATGATCGTTGGAAACCTTCTAAGAAGGAGATTTTTCCCCAACCAGTCCGATTGACGTCATGGATAGTTCTATCGTAAATTGTATATCGTCCTGACTGGAACTCCGCTGTTGGATCCCATTGATTCTCCTCGATTGCCGCCGCCAATGTAAACATCTTCATTGTTGAACCGGGCTCAATTGTGTTCTGGATCGCGTCATTCAACCAGTTTTCCGTCAGGCCTTCACGTGTGGAAGGATGAAAAGCAGGGCGCTGACTCATTGCGTAAATTTCACCAGTTTTCGGATTCGTTACAATGACAAGCGCTTTTTTCGGTGAATATTTCTCCTCGACTTGATTCAACGCATCTTCGACAAAATTCTGGATTGTTTTATCAATTGTCAATTGAATCGTCATGCCATCTTGCGCTGCAACGACTTGCTTCTCAGATTTCGGTAATAAATATCCCCAAATATCAGTCTGATAATCTACTTTTCCATTCTTGCCGGTTAGTGCCTCATTATATGTTTTTTCAAGACCCATTTTGCCGACGGTCGAAACTTTTTTATTTTCGTCCTCTTCGCGCATCGCAAATCCGATCAAGTAGGAGGCGAATTTCCCATTTGGATAAAACCGTTTCTTATCTTCAATGAATTGTAAGCCTGTGACGCCTTCTTTTTCCGCAGCTTCTTTAATCGCTAGCATCGTCTCATGGCTTATATCACGTCCGGCTTTTCCAAACTCAATTTGGTACACATTCGGGTTGTTTCTTATAGCTGAATCCCTAATTTGAATAATTTGCTCTTTCTCCATCGGGATAAACCTGCTCAGTACATCTGCAGCTTTATCAAAATCGGTGACATGCCTCGGCTTTTTCGCACCTTTTTCAGTCGCTTTTTCATTTAACACCGCGATTAATCGATAACTCAACGTATCAGAAGCAATCACTTCTCCGTTACGGTCGACAATTTTACCTCTCTCCGCTTGGAGAACGGCTTCCCTTGCATATTTCGCCTCTGCCATGGCAGCCATTTGTCGTCCTTCCGCCTGCCCTGTTATTTGAATGCTCAGCAACCGCCCAAACAACAGAAAAAAGAGCCCTCCGAAAACTACGAACATCAGAAAGGCTCCCCATTGAAATCGAAACTTCTTTTTCATCGTCCAGGCACGACCTTTACGTTTTTCTCGTTAAGATTCAAGCCGAGCTCCTTCGCTTTATTCCAAATTACTTCATATGTAGATTTTTCGCTCACTTGTATGGACAATTCTGTATTCTGTTTTGAAATCTCTACTATTTCATTGTTGATTTTTTGCACTTCCTTGTTCGTATCATTGATTTGGGCTTGTGTATGCAAAATCATTGTACAAAAAACGACGAGAACTGCTCCGAACAGCACGAACAGGAACTTTTCCCCTGCGGAGAAAAGTTTTTTCGGACGCGGCGCCGGCCGATTTGTTTCATTTGTTTTCGGTGTCTGTGGTGCATGCACTTCATGTAGCGTATTCATATGAAAGCTTCTCTGTTCCAATGCCATCTAACAAGTCCCCCTTTATTTTTTCTCTACAATCCTCAGTTTTGCTGATCTGGATCGTTTATTCACTTCGATTTCTTCCGTGCTTGGAAGTATCGGTTTTCGAGTTATCAATTTGAACTCCGGTTCCATACCTTCAGGAACGACCGGCAAATTCGGCGGCAGCTCTGGCATAGAAGACGCTTCTTTGAAGATCGTCTTACATAGCCTATCCTCCAAGGAATGGAACGTTATGACACAAATGCGGCCACCCGCATTCATGATTGTCAAAGCATCGACCAATGAATCTTCCGCTGCTCCAAGTTCATCATTTACGGCTATTCGTATCGCCTGAAACACTCGCTTAGCTGGATGTCCACCTGTTCTGCGTGCTGCTGCAGGGATACCTTCTTTGATCAATTCGACAAGTTCGCCTGTCGTTTTAATTGGAGCATGTTTTCGCGCTTCTTCAATTTTCCGGGCGATGCTTTTGGAAAATTTCTCTTCGCCATATCTGAAAAAGATACGTACTAAGTCTTCATATGACCAGTCATTGACTACTTCGTATGCAGTTAACGCTTCTTCCGTGTTCATTCGCATATCGAGTAAGGCGTCATGGTTATAACTAAATCCACGTTCCGGTGTATCAAGTTGCGGCGAGGATACGCCAAGGTCATAAAGGATGCCATCCACTGTATGCACGTCAATTTTCGCGAGTTCGTTTTTTAAGTTCCTAAAGTTCGAATGGATGAATGTAACTTGCTCTAAATAATCGTTCAATTTCACTTTGGCTGCTTCAATCGCAGTCGTATCCTGATCGAAGCAAATCAATCTGCCGCCCGCAGTAAGTCTTTTTACAATTTCCAAACTATGTCCTGCCCCACCAAGCGTACAATCGACATAAACGCCTTCAGGTTTAATGTTGAGCCCATCGACGGCTTCGTGAAGTAATACAGTTGTGTGATCGAACATTGAAACCGCCTACTTTCTTTTTTTGTGAATATTACCCAGCTTCAGCGTTGGACAGCTGCCTTAATTTCTGCAAAAAACGCAGAAATACGGCAAATCGAACCCTTCGCAGTTCGATTGGCTCGGGGTCATAAGCCGGCTCGGCTGTGTGGCAAAGCTGCTGTGTGGCAAAGACCATTGCTCCCAACGCTTCGCTTTTGCTCCCTTAAGGTCGCAGAAAAAAATGCTCGCAAAAGCCGTTCTGCGTGACGGCTTTGCCTGTCGCCCCTGACCAAGGCGCTTCCGCTTTTGCATTTAAAAATCAAAGTCGATAATGTTTTCCGCGATTTCGTTGAAGGATTGCTCTGACTCGTCATAATAAGGTTCCCACAACTCTTTCGACCAAATTTCTATACGGCTCGAAACGCCGATGACGATACAATCTTTTTCAACTTTTGCGTAATCCAGTAATGAGGATGGAATATTGACACGACCTTGCTTGTCAATTTCAACTTCAGTCGCACCTGAAAAGAAGAATCGGGCAAATGCACGGGCATCTTTTTTCGTAACCGGCAGCGCCTTCAATTTTTCCTCAAGTCGTTTCCATTCCTCCATAGGGTAACCGAAGAGGCAATTATCCAATCCACGAGTCAGCACAAAACCATCCATTAGATATTCCCTGAACTTTGAAGGGACTATCAAACGGCCTTTTGTATCTACAGTGTGCTGATATTCGCCCATGAACATACTCTTCACCCCACTATATGTTTTTAATGTACCACATCCCCCCACATTCCTCCACTTAAATTCTATTTTCTTAGGAAAATGTGTATATAGTACTTGTTTCATTGAGATATATCTAGAAAAGAAACATAGATTCCAAACGTTTAAGCGTAAATTTGCACAAAAAAAGTCGATGCAGTCATCCAATCTCTGCATCGACGTAGTTTTCCTATTTACAAATATACAATTTGATGAGTCCCATCCATTTTAATCGCCTGACGTAATAGATCTTGCACTAAGCTTGGTCCATACTCATTCATGAAATGATAAGGAGTGAAAATCCGCTCCTGCAACGATCCTTCCGGCAGTATCTCATTTTGAAGGATGCTATATTTCCGCAGAGCTGTCTCATGCCGAATCAACAACTCCTCTTCTGCCTTCTTCCTTAAATAATCCAATTGTTTTTCATGGAACTTCAAGTTTTTCTCGAGTAACTGGCGCATTGCAGTACTTGCCCCTTCGGCAAGCTCTTCATATTGCCGTTTTAATTGCATTTCCGTTTCCGCGAGTACATTTTCAAATCGTTTATTTTGCAACATAGCGATAAATTCTTCCCTAACTTCTTCGACTTTCCCCGAAAGTACATCGTCAAGTGTTAATGAAGTTTGCTCCATTGCTTGTTTCGCCCGCTTGGAAATAAACGTCATCGATACCCGTGGAACGAGAATCGGCATACGGATTCCGAAAAGGTGGAAAGCTTCTTTCAATAAAGCCCAGTATGCAATTTCACCAGGTCCCCCAACGAATGCGAGCACCGGGAACACTAAATCTTGCATAATCGGACGTGTTGCAACATTGTTGCTTAACAACCAAGGCCTTTCATTCGCAATTTCCAACATTTCTTCAGAAGTAAACCGGATCCCTGTACTTTCATTTACAAAAACTCCGTCCTTTCTTGATAGAAGGACTCTTCCCGTTTCATGTATGTAAAACAAATGGGCTGCTTCCTGTTCCACTTCAATCGGACGTCCGAATCCTAAACTCGAATAATGCGTTTCTTTCTCGAAAACTAATGTTGCGAGCTTTTCTGATTCCGTAATGAATTCAACGAAATGGCTCTTTTCGATTTCACGCAATGGCTTGTACGCCGAATCGATGAAAAGAAGACCTTGCTCTTGAAAAAGTCCATTCATAAGTCGAACGAAAAATCCGGTGAATGTCGCTTCCGCTTCAACAGCAGCAACCACATCTTCCAATAACAATTTCGTATGTTCCGTTTCACCGAACTGGCGGAAAACGTCTTCTACAAATGCTGTCATTTCCTTATGGGAATACGTTGCATCAGAAGCCATCAATTTCAGGACAAATTTCTCCGGATATTTATGTTTCGTCGTTCCAGCTGAAGATTCCGTATAAACATGATTAATTTCATTCAGATCATGATCTTCACCCGCAACCCAAAATACTGGAATCACAGGAACGCCGAGCTCTTTTCGTTTTTCTTCCGCTAGTAGAATGACCGTAATCGCCTTATGGACCGAATATAGAGGTCCAGTCATAATGCCGGCTTGTTGTCCGCCAATGACAACAACCCCATCTTCCGAAAGTTCTTCAAGATGCTCTGATGCTTTTTGAGAAATGCCAAATGGTTCCATGAAGGATCGGATGACAGAAGCAAGTTCTTTCCTTTGAAACGGACGTCCCGATAATTCCGCCAATCTTTCCGGGTACGCGCGTTGTTCATTTCGATAATCAAAAAAAGTATGTATAAATTGTTCATCATTATTATAGGCTTCTAGCACTTTATTTCTATTGTGCAATGCCTTTGATTCGATTTCCATCATTGATGCCCCTTTTTACTAATTATGAAAAGAGTATAGCATTCCACTTCGACAGAATGAAAAATATACGCTTACTAAATTGATTTCTTTCGTCGTCATTTTACATATTCAGTTATTTTAAAACTAACGCCTATAATAAGTAGAACGATGTAGGATAGAGACAGTAATAGAAAATACAATCTCCATGTTTTTTGGACGACACGCGTGATTTTAAATTCCTTCTGTTTTATCCTTTCGATAACCGCAATGAAGATTGCTAGTAATAAGGCGATTGCAGTAATATAAAATCCGGTTCCTTTGCCAAAAATCGTCATTGAAGTGATGTAAACGGAAAAAAATAAAAATGGAGTTGTAAAATCCGCAGCTTTCCCAACGACTGCAGCCGGCGCTTTCCCCAGTTTTCTCATCCCTACGAGGAACGCAATCGTAATGATAAATGGAAATAATACAATGATTCCTAAAAGTATTGACAGGAGTCCATTCACCATTTACTCATCAACCCCTATCTATCGCAAGCAACATTTTTTCGAGTGTTTGTAAGAACGCTAATTGTGAACCCCGTCTTTCTCCCATTCGAATGACTGACGACACGACCGTATCAATTTCCATTGGATTCCCGTTTAACCGATCCGTTAACATGGAAGATCTGTTTTTAGCGGTTCTCATACAAATCTCTTCAACTGCAGTTTTCGACAGATCATTTTGCATTTCGGGAAAAGCTTCCATGATCTCATTAAACAACTGATCAAAAAGTGATTTGGCGTATCTATTTTCGACTAATTCTCCATTTCTCACTTGCAGAATCGCTGTCAACGGATTAATCATGCAATTGATCAACACTTTCCGTAAGACAGTTTTGTGGGCGTCATTTGCATACGTTACTGGAAACGAAGATGAATCGACATTCTTCATGAAATCAAAACTTGTCGTATCCCCTCGGTAAGGAGCGATTTTAATCGTACCGATACCATTATGGGAAATAGACCGATCGTCCAATCTGCCCGCACCGTGCTCGACTGTTGCAAAGAAGACATTCGGAATTGCCGTTTTGCTTACAAATTCGAAATGCCCATAACCATTTTGAATGAACATGACCGGATTTTTCAAATTTCTACCAACAATGTCTTCCACAATTGGCGCTACGCCTCCATACTTTGTCGCGACGATCCAAGGTGCATTCTCCGGCAGTTTGTCGATATTCGTTTGTGCGCCTGCTTCGACAACCGTTTCCGAACCGTCGCCATTGACGCGTCGGATTCCGTCTTTCCGGATTATAGACGCTTGCTCTTCCCTTCTTACGAGAAACACGACCCGCATCCCTGCTTCTGCCAAATAGGAGCCAATGAGCAAGCCGATAGAACCTGCTCCGGCAACGACAACCTCCATGGAATCCCCTCCCTTTTTTTAAAAGGGCGCCTTCCGAAAAGGCGCCCTATCTTCTTCCTATTATTCAATTATACAGGATATACGGGATGTTTTTTAGGTGGTAACGGAACTTCTTTTGTCGAATAGAATCGGAAACGAGCCGCTAGTACTTCCCGTAAGCTCGAAGGCGCAATGATTTCATCGATAATCAGCTCTGAAGCCATTTTGTAAATATCGATTTCCTCTTTATATTCCTTATGTTTCGCCTGTACAAAAGCGATTTTCTCTTTCGGATCCTCAATCGCTTCGATTTTATTCGAATAGACAGCGTTGACCGCAGCCTCTGGTCCCATCACTGCAATTTGCGCTGTTGGCAATGCGATGCATACATCCGGCTCGAACGCCGGGCCTGCCATCGCATATAGGCCTGCTCCATAAGCTTTCCGGACGACAACAGAAATTTTAGGAACCGTGGCGGAACTCATTGCCATGATCAATTTTGCACCATGTCGGATAATACCGTCACGTTCAACTTTTGTTCCAATCATGAAGCCTGGAACATCTGCCAAAAATAGCAGTGGAATCGAAAATGCATCGCATAAGTTAATGAATTTTGCAGCCTTATCAGCAGAATCGACGAACAGAACGCCACCTTTCACTTTCGGCTGGTTGGCGATGATTCCTACAGGCTGCCCTTCGATGCGAGCGAGTCCGGTAATGAGTTCAGGCGCGAATAATTTCTTTATATCAAAGAAACTACCTTCATCGATGAGCGCATCAATCGCTTCACACATATCAAAGGGCGCATTCTGATTTTCCGGAATGATTTCTTCCAAAGTCCTTCCTGCCTTAGCTGCTACTGCTTCCTTCATAGAAGGCTTTTCAGTGAAATTTGCCGGGAAATAGGTGAGATAGCGACGAGCTTCACTAATCGCTTTCTCCTCACTGTCGACGAGTACATCCCCGCACCCGCTCACCGTACAGTGCATTCTAGCGCCGCCCATCTCTTCCAATGTCACTTTTTCACCGATTACTTTTTCCGCCATCCGCGGGGATCCTAAATACATGGAAGCATTACCCTCTACCATAATGACAATATCGCAAAATGCAGGGATGTAAGCCCCTCCCGCAGCAGAAGGTCCGAATAGAATACATATTTGTGGAATAAAGCCGGACAACCTTACTTGATTATGAAAAATTCTTCCAGCCCCCCGACGGTTCGGAAACATATCAAGTTGATCAGTAATGCGCGCACCGGCAGAATCGACGAGGTATAACATCGGCACTCTGTTCTTCTCGGCAATTTCCTGGATGCGAATAATCTTCTCTACTGTTCTTGATCCCCATGAACCGGCCTTCACTGTTGAATCATTTGCCATTACACAAACGGTTTGCCCATTCACTTCCCCGATAGCGGTTACGACACCGTCCGCAGGCAAATCATCAGCTTCACAATTCGCAAAGCGCCCATCCTCCATATATTTTCCATCGTCAAATAGAAGCTTCAGGCGATCGCGTACAAACAGTTTATTTTGTTCCTTCAATTTTTCGTGATACTTCGGATGGCCTCCGGCGAACACCTTGTCAATTCTTTCTTGCAGTTTTTCATTGTAAGTCGTCTGTTCTGTCATATTTGTCATCGTTCTACCCCTTCCGAATCCATTCGCCCATCAAACTGCCGGATACTAAAGCAGTCCCCCTTATCCCTCGATTACCGCGAGTACATCTTCTTCATTCACAAAATCGCCGACTTGCACATTGATGGATGCCACATTACCGGATACTTCCGTCTCAACTGGAATTTCCATTTTCATAGATTCCAAGACGATAATCGTTTGACCCACTCGCACTTCATCACCTACAGCTACATTTACTGTAAAAACCGTTCCTGCCATGGCAGCTTTAACTTGTGTCATTTTTTCATTTCCTCCTTTTCTACTTTCAGCCATTCAGCCAATACATTCGTATTATAATTTCCATCAGTAAATACCTGCGATTCTATGAACTTTTCAAAGAGTGGAATATTCGATTTAACTCCTTCTATTGTAAAGGACTTAAAAAACTGTACCGCTTTGCTTATTGCTTCTTGACGATCATTTGTGTGAATGATCACTTTCGCTATCATCGGATCATAGAATGGCGTGACATTCCCGCCTTCTTTATAACCCGAGTCAATGCGAGCATCATGCAAATCTTCCCACTCCATTTTACGGATTAAACCTGGCGAAGGCATGAAAGTGACAGGATCTTCTGCATAAATTCTGAATTCGATTGCATGCCCCATGCTTTTAATAAGTTGTTGATCTTTGAATGGTAGTTCATTGCCTCGTGCAACTTCAATCTGCCATTCTACGAGATCAAAGCCGGTCACTTCCTCGGTTACGGGATGTTCCACTTGAAGACGGGTATTCATTTCAAGGAAATAAAAGTCATCGTTGTCGGATAAGATGAATTCTACAGTCCCCGCATTTCGGTAATTGACGGCCTTCCCCGCAGCAACCGCCGCCCCGTATAAACGCTCGGCTACTTCTTTCTTCAAGGAAGGAGATGGTGATTCTTCAATCACTTTCTGATTACGCCTTTGTACGGAACAGTTCCGCTCAAACAGATGGACGATATTCCCCTTCTTGTCTCCGAAAATTTGTACTTCAATATGACGGGCATTTTCAATGAATTTCTCAAGAAATACAACGTCATCTCCAAAATATGCTTTTGCACGGCTTTTGACAGACTGAAAGTGTTGACTGAGCGCTTGCTCACCCTCACACCGTACCATTCCAATGCCGCCGCCCCCAGCACTTGCTTTCAGCATGACTGGATATCCGATCGTTCCGGCTGCCTCTATCGCTTCTTCTATTGAGGAGATCCCTTCGTCAGTACCAGGAACAACTGGTACTCCAGCCTCTTTCATTTTCATTCTAGAAGCGATCTTATCGCCCATCAATTCGATTGTTTCCGCGTCGGGACCGATAAAAGTGATACCGGCATCCCGCACTTTGCGGGCAAACGCTGCGTTCTCAGATAATAGACCATAACCGGGGTGAATTGCGTCGGCACCCACTTTTAAAGCTAGCTCAATAATGGTATCCGCTTTCAAATAGGACTGCACAACAGGACCCGGTCCGATTTCATACGCTTCATCCGCGTATTTTACAAACGGCATATGCGCATCGGCTTCCGAGTATACGGCGACAGTCTGAATCCCGAGCCGTTTGCAAGTCTTCATGATTCTCAATGCGATTTCCCCACGATTCGCAATAAGGATCTTGTTCATATAGAACCCCCCTAAACTGCATTATTTGAACGTCTCCCCATTTATAGTTTATACGATGAATGAAACCGTTTTCAACTATTTGTCTGAATTCCTATCATAATCTGACCTTATCGCTTTTTTGTCAAGAATTTTTCCACAGCTTCGTGGTGGGCTTCGCTTTCCCATAGTTTTGCGCATTGTGCGGCTTCTTCGAGCATCCGTTCCTTGAGGCCTGATTGCTTCCAGCTCATGATTGCTAGCTTTTTATAAGCCCGGTGTACGGATGGATGAATTTTTTTCAGTTCGGAAATGAAGTTCACAAAACCATCTTGTGGGGTTCCTTCATAAACCTCCGTCGCCCAGCCAATTGTTTGCAATTGATGCGCTGTATGTACTTTTGCTTCCGATAATAGTTTTAATACTTCATCGTGTTTCTTCATCTTGAGAAACAGTTGTGAAGCTCCACCCCAACCACTCGTAATAGCGAGCGTGCCTTGGATGAATCCTGCTTTAGCTTTTGCAGACATAAGCCTGTAATCACATGCACTAGCAATTTCACATCCTCCGCCAACTGCTGCTCCATTTACGTGGCCAATGACTGGCACCGGCAAAGTTGATAGTCTATACAGTAAGCCAGCCATTTTGCTAAGCATGGGATAGGCTTCGTCGGCTGTGCGGTATCCATGAAATTCAGAAAGGTCGCCCCCGGAACAAAAAGCACGGTCCCCTGAACCTGTTACAACTGCATATGATATGTTGGCGTCTGACTCGACTTTCGACAAAAATTGTTCAAGGCCATCCATTACTGCGAAGTTGATCGCATTTCTCATTTCAGGCCTGTTGATCATGAATGTAGCGATTCCATCATTGATTTCAATTTTATAAGACAAGCAAATCCCTCCTTTTGGTAGTTGAATAAAAGATATCGATCCCGAGATATTTCGTCATTTTTGGAGGTCGCCTCCGCTTTTGTACAATCCAGCTCCGGGTGGCAGCTGCTCGGGACGCTTCGGTTTTGAAATAAAGGCAAAAAGCGCCTTTATGTTCAAAACCTCCAGCGAACGCCGTTACGAAGAACGGCGTTTGCGAGTAAAAGCGAAGCGTTACGAGCACATCTTTGCATTACCTGTCGCAGCAATACGCCGCCCTCCGCTTTTGTTTCATCTAGCTCCGGCGGCCAGATGCTCGGGGTCATAAGTCGTCCATGCTGTACGGCAAAAAGCGCCGTTTCGCATGGACGCCTTATGCCTGTCGCATCTAGGCAGGCCGCCTCCGCTTTTGTATATAAAAAGACCACCGGAGCCATGGCCTCACGGTGGTCTTTAAGTAAAGGAATTATTCCCCTACTACGTCTTTTCCTTTGTAATGACCGCAAGATTTGCAAACGCGGTGCGCAAGTTTCACTTCGCCGCAATTGTCACAAGTTGTCATACCTGGAACTTGTAATTTGAAATGCGTACGACGAAGTCTTTTAGCTGTTTTTGAAGTTCTTCTTTTTGGTACTGCCATTTGAGGCACCTCCTTATAATCGCCTATTCCTTGTCTGTTTTGAAAAAGTCAGCCAATCCCGCTAATCGTGGATCTACCTTGTTTTCCTTTTCTTTACGTAGCTGCTCTTCGTATTCTTCGTCGGTTGTATAAGACCAGCCTTTCCCCTCGGCACTTTTCATCTTTTCAGCTTTTTCGCTAAAAACCTGCAAAGGCACTTCTAGAAGAACCAACTCTTCAAAAATAGAGGTCGGATCGATGATTTCCCCGACAACCGGGTGAATCATATCATCCGTAGCAAGCGTGGCTTCATCCCAACTGAACTGCTCGTCCGTTTCCACCGAAAATGGGTATTCGACGTCTTCCCAAGTTCTTGAACAAGGTAATGTCATTACGCCTTCAAGGTGAAAATGGCATGTCAGTTTTTTCGAACCGATAATACAGCTTCCCGTTACGTGGACAGGCTTAATATCCCGGATTTCCGGATTCCGTTTTTTGACGGAGTCAAGGTTGACCGCTTCGTCAAGCGGCAATGCTCCTTGCCTGTATTTCTGTAGTTGATGAATGGACCATTTCATGTCTATATCACCTCAAGACAACACTGTTGATTATATAATGGATAAAAAGGGATGTCAAGATATTTTCTTGTCACCTAAATCGCAGCAACGTATAATATCAATTAGATTATACCGAAGGGGTGGACACAATGAAAGCAACAGGAATCGTCGTTGAATATAATCCGTTACATAATGGTCATGTCTACCATGCACACCAGGCAAGATTGGCTACGAATGCGGATGTTATTATCGCAGTCATGAGTGGCAATTTCCTTCAAAGGGGAGAACCCGCATTTGTCGATAAATGGACGAGGACCAAGATGGCGCTCGCTTCTGGCGTCGATATTGTCTTCGAGCTGCCTTATCGCTTCGCGACGGCAAATGCTCCTGATTTTGCACATGGGGCAATCGAGTTGCTCCATTCGGCGGGATGCAGCGCTTTCTGCTTCGGAAGCGAAGATGGGAATATAGCACCATTTCAAAATAGCTTACATCTCATCGATCGACATACCGAGAAATACCAGACCGCCGTCAAGGATGCCGTTTCAAAAGGAATGAGTTATCCGATGGCATTGAATGAAGCATACAAAACGATTCAAGACGTACAGACAGACGTTCCTGTAGCCGACTTGTCATTGCCAAATAATATTTTAGGGTTTCATTATATGGAAGCTGCTCGTTCGATTGGGTCTTCAATGGAAGCCGTGACGATCAAACGAATGGGTGCAGGCTACCACGATGAAACATTGGAACACCCCAAAATTGCTAGTGCAACAGGTATCCGAAAATCATTTTTCAGCTCAGAAACGCTTGACGATGTTTTCGAATTTCTTCCACAAACGACAACAAATTTACTTTTAGAATGGCAATTGGACAGAAAAAGATTCGGCAATTGGGACAGCTTCTATCCATTCTTGCGCTACATCATTTTACGTGATGGTCCTGCTCGTCTCCGCTCCATCGCTGATGTTTCGGAAGGACTTGAAAATTTGTTTTTCCGTGCGGCTCAATCACAAAGCTCATTCCAAGCATTCATGGATGCAGTAAAATCCAAGCGTTATACGTGGACACGGCTTCAACGAATGCTTACACATTTATTGACTGGTTTCACGAAAGAAGCCCGTGAAGAAATGGAGAAGCCGACTTATTTGCGTCTGCTCGGAATGACGAACGTTGGTCGGCAATATTTGAATGGCCAGAAAAAGGTTTTACCCTTGCCGCTCGTCAGTAAAGTCGCAACATTTCAAGATCCTTCGCTACGAATGGATATTGCAGCATCTGATATTTATGCGCTTGCCCTCGGTAACGGAACAAGCGATACAAAGATCGGCTTGGATTTTCAAATTTCACCGATCATGGAAGGTCATTTTTCCTCCAAGTCCCTTAAATAATCTAACGCATCATCGATTGTCCTTACAGGTACGATTTTCATTTTCGTGCCTATTTTTTTTGCCGTCCGGACTGCTTCTTCATAGTTCGTCATGATCCCCGGATTCTTTTTCCTCATTTCTTCAGACAAGTAATCGTCAGGCGCGAAAAAGATTTCAACTCCTTCTCGATCTGCCGCCATTATTTTGAAGTCAGCTCCACCTATCCGGCCGACCGTTCCATCAGCAAGCATTTCCCCGGTTCCGGCAATGTTATATCCTTTCGTCAAATCTTCTTCCATCAATTGATTCATTATTTCTAATGTGAACATAAGCCCCGCGGAAGGTCCTCCAATTTCAGCGGTATGAATATCGACTTTCGGGTTAGTTCTAAGTTCCCGATCTTCTTGGAATTGAACGCCCAAGCCCACTCGCCCGCCGGAATTCGGAATTTCAGTTAACGTGATGTCTACTTCTTGAAACTTCGCATCCCTTTCAACGGTAACCGTCACTTTTTCGCCTTCCGTCTTCCCGGAGATCATTGTCGCGAACTGCCCGATCTCTTCCAAGGGAACCCCATTGACGGAACGGATTTTATCTCCTACTTCAAGCTTTCCATCGGACGCGCCGCCTTTTAAGACTGAAACGATAAAGACCCCGTCATACGTAATGTCGACTGGAATGCCGACTTTGCTGAATGCGACGGTAATCGCATTGAACTGGGAATCCGACATAAGCTTTTTTTGACGGATATTATATTCCTTATCATTTTCTCCTTCCCTTCTTACTTTGTTGATTGGGAGCAGTTTCATTCGGTCGGAAAATTTTGAGACGGCATAGGAATACGGAGTGGCTTTTCCTATGGCAATTGTCATTAGATTGAAGGTCCCGACATCATCTCTATCGCCATTTTCAACTTCCACGATTGGAGCCAAATCATAAGCCCCACCCGGTTTTGATATGTATGCATCAAGAGGATATACGAATAAAAACACTGCAACAATTAAAATAACAGCATACAGACCAATTTTTTTCATATTCATAGCCAGACACCTCCATTAATAGCCTGTACAGACGAAACATATATAATACAATGGTGCATTATTCCAAAGTGAACAACTGTTAAATAGTGTACCACCGAAAATATCCATAATAAAGCAATATCAACAATGATTTGCAACAACATTCCCAGAAAGGAGGCACGTGAATGAACGACCTCTTAGAATCTATGCAACAGACTAAATTATGATAAGCATTGCCGTCATTTGGGGACTGATCGCCCTTTTCATCTTACAGCCAGGGATTGCTCACGACGGAGCTGAAGCCGGGGCGAAGTTATTTGTACACGCCTTACTCCCTTATTTGCTCCCTTATATTATTTTGACGCAATGGCTTTTGAAAGTGCCAGTCGAACAACAGTCAAAGAGCGCCTTCAAACGTTATATGAAAGCTTACGTTCTCGGTTCATTCGGTGGATTTCCGGTCGGAGCGGTGACAGTCACGGAAATGGTCAAAAACGGGGAGTTGTCCAAGCGAGAAAGCGGCTTTTTGCTTGCAGCCTGTCATGCTCCGGGTCCTATGTTTATATTAGGATTTGTCGGCACAGAGCTTTTCGGCGACAGCATGTCTGGGTGGAAGCTGTTAGGGGCCATCCATATGGCCAATATCCTCTTCTTGCTATGTTCGATGTTCGCTTTAAAAAGGAACCTATCAGGGATTGAAACTACTCCCCTGCAAATAAATAAAAAACAATCAAGTTCTCCCTTTTTGGAGTCAATTAAAGAAAGTTCTACAGTGATCATTCTCGTCGCAACTACCGTTATTTTCTTTTCCTCACTCGGAAATGTACTGACGACCGCAATATCCAAAGCATTTACGATTGATTTAGGAATTACGAAAACAGTCTTGCTCGCATTATTTGAAATGACGTCTGGCGTCCAATCGGCAACTGACCACTTTTTCTCGAGTCCAGTATTCCCTTTTTTAATTGCGGCAATCATTTCATTGAATGGCTTAAGCATTCATATGCAAGTATTCGTTATTGCGAAAACGGTAAATATACCATTATTCCCATACTTTTTAAGCAGGCTATGGAGCGTCATCACGGTGCCGATCATTTTATATTTTTTATTATAAAAAAAATGGTTATGACAAGCAGTTTGTCATAACCATTTCAGCCTGTTGACAAACGCTCGCATCCGTTGTTGCTCGTGTCGCTCGTTCGCTCATGAACTTTAGTTCTATTCGCGTCTTCGCTCCACTTCGCGCGGGCTCGCAGGAGGCGAGTCATGCAACCGTCGCCACAGGACGTGGCGCTCTTAGGTTGCCTTCCTTGACAAGCGTTTTCAATCAGGCTGAAAAAATATCCCTGTTTATATTATTTTATTTTCCTTCATATTTTTCTTGCAAAGCTTTTTCTACTTCGGGAGGGACGAGGAGGGATATATCGCCTCCGTACCGTGCAACTTCTTTCACAATACTTGAACTTAGAAATGAATACTGATTTTTCGTCATGACGAAAAAGGTTTCAATACTTTCGTCAAGCATCCGGTTCATGGACGTGATCTGCATTTCATATTCAAAATCGGAAATTGCACGCAATCCGCGAACGATGACAGAAGCTTTTACGCTGCGCGCGTAATCAATTAAAAGGCCGGATGAAGAATCGATAATGACATTCGGAAATTTAGATGTAACGGCGCTGATCAGTGCCATTCGTTCTTCCACTGTAAATAACGGATTTTTGGATGAATTATTCATGACAGCCACCCGTACTTCCGGAAACACTTTGGCAGCCCGTTCAATTATATCAAGATGACCATTCGTAATCGGATCAAAGCTTCCAGGTACAACTGCTATTTTCGTCATAGATGATACCTCATTTCATATAAATGGAGATTGCACTGTTTCCGTAGATCGGGTTTTTCGTCTTTTCATAATCACCATAGGCATCCGGCAACGTCAAATGCTTGTCATGTTCACATATGATGATTGCTTCCTCAGACAACAGTCCCGCTTGCGCGATCGTCTCCGCTAAATCATAGAATTTCGTTTCGGCATACGGCGGATCAATGAAAAGAAGATCTATCTTAATGCCGGATGGCAATGCTCGGACAGCGTTTCTTGCGTCATTTCTAATAATATGTACGTTATCAGTAAAACGGCATTTCTCCACATTTTCACGAATGATTGAGCATGCTTTCGGATTTTTTTCGAAAATGTACGCCTCATCCGTCCCTCTTGACAATGATTCGATAGACAGTGAGCCGCTGCCACCGAACAGCTCCACGGCAACGCCACCGTCAAAATAAGGACCGATCATATTGAAAATCGATTCCTTCACCTTATCGGAAGTAGGTCTCGTCAAATTTCCTGGTAAAGATTTTAATGGAGTTCCTTTTCTAGATCCGGATACGACCCTCATGATGATTCCCCTCCCGCTAAAGATGTTACGACAATCGTCTCTTCATTTTTTTGAATGGATAATTGGAAAAGACGTCTTAATGCGTCCTCCTCAAAATAGTATTCATTGCCAATGAGTACATAAGGTCTTTCACGCAATTCATAACGCTTTTCATTCAATACATAGAAAGGATCGCGCAACGAAAATCTGAATTTCTCGTTTTCGTTTTCAATATAGATTGAACTTTCATTTGACGACATTGAATAACCATTTCTTGTTAACAATTTATTGGCAGGATACAGTGTTTGCTTGTCCTTAATCACAACTTGAATGTCTTCTTGGGCTTCCCCGTTCATATGGACTGTTCTACTGTCCTCCAATAAGAAAGGATAGTTCCCTTCGACGTTCTTTTGAACGAAGGAAGTCTTCCATCCGGAAACCTCTCCAATTACTTCATCCAAAGCAGCTGCATTGAGGCGTTCACCTTTCTGCTCGGCCAATCGGGATCTCACCATTTCGTATTGAGTTGTAGTCAAAGAATGTTTTAACGATTCAAATACGGCTTTTGCGCGCTCTGTACCAATCGGTGCATCAATGTAAATTGAGGCTATGAGACCGGCTACGAGCTGTTCATTTCCTGGAATTGCGTATAGTGAGCGGACACCACTTTCCAACACTGCATCGGTTAGTTCTGTCACGGGCCTTTCGCTAATTAAGAATCGGCTGGATTGTAGCGGTTTTCCTTGTGGATCTAGAACGATGGCAATATGTTGAGCGCCCAGTTCCACTAAACGATCGTGCAATTCTTCCGCAACTTCGTTGTCGATTGAATTCCCGAATATCGACAGTCGATCTCCTTTATAGACCTGGGGCAAGGAATTTCGTTGCCAGTAAAGATCCGTAACTTTGCCATTCCCTTTGAACATTGTATAGTCAACCATGTCCATCTTTTTAAATCCGACCATCTCGAGTCCACTTACCCACATTCCACCAATTCCACTTTCATCCGTCATATGTAAAATAGTAGAATCAGGTTTTGCATTTCGTAATACAGCAAACGGTTCCTTAAAAAGCTTTCTGCTTTCGAAATGTCCGGATTTCGGAATTTCATAGGAGATGGATTGCTCGTTCTCCTCTCCTTCCAAGATTGCTGTAACATTTTCATTGAACCGCGAGCAGGAAGATTCAGTTTCCAGTAAGCAGGCACGATTACGGCTTTCTATAGGAAAAACGAGTTCATGGCGGCCATGATCCAAATTACGAAAATGATGTTTAACAAATAGAGCGTCTTCTCGATTGATGACCTCAATCTCTTGGACATATCGGGATTCCTTATGAGACGTTCCGCTTGCATCTGCCATTTGACTATAATGCATATAGAGCAAAACGGAATTTAAAATGATTAATAGTCCGACAATGCGGAGTATGATCTTCAATTGCTGCACCTCATTGCAAGCGTTATTATGATATGATGAACTATATTCCGATGGAGAAAGGTAGTGTCATGAATGTTACAACAGTATTTCATTGAATTAGGTGAAGGATATGGCGACGTCTATGAGCTCATAGAGCTATTGGGAACAAACGAGCATCGTCTGCATAGAACCTTCATCTTTTCTTCAAACACTCAGGGCGGACAAGCGATCTCCTTGGCAGCTGCCTTCCATCCTGCTGGAGAGAGCAATTTCATGCCGATTTACATATGCAGGGAAGGCATTAAACAAACCGGTGAATCCAAATCGAAGAGAAGACTCCTTTTCGAAGAAGCTTCCATTCAAAATGGCCAGGAACCGGTTTACATTAACCTTAAGCATTCTTCCGAATTTGCCGACACCAAACTGTTCTACCAGTATATAACGGGAATCCTACGACTTAATCATCTCGTTCCGCCATTGAAATGAAGTTATGATTATTAAAGACCGATTTTATAATCGTATTCCTTCGCTTTGTCAGGTTTAGCGTTTTCATATTCCGTCTTAACGAACGGCCGATAGGATGGCAATACCTTTTTAACGGATGGAAGACGTTCAAGTTTCCGGATGGTATCGTCAACGTCCACTTGATCACAATAAAGGACGACATATTTCATTTTTCTAGAGATATAGTGAACATGGCCATACTTTCTTAATGATTTGGCCTGTTTCAAATGATGGAGATATACAATTATCCCTTGTCGATCAATCATGATTTTCCCCTCTTTTCCTATCCCATACAATACCATAATCGGGAATTGAGCTGCAACCGAACATTGCTGACATCTTCCGTTCTTTCCCCTATAATGGGGAAAGAACATAGTAACTTTTGTAAATCAATTATCGAAAAGGAGGATACGAAAATGGGAAGAAAAACGAAAGTGGCTCTTACTGTCGGAGCAGCCGGTGTAGCCGCCTGGGCAGCAACGAAAGTAGTGGCAAAACCACAACCTCGCCCTCAGAAAGAAGCACTTGAATTCAAAGACCCGGTCGTTCTTTCGCATCGCGGTGGAATGAAAAACGCTCCTGAACATACGATGGCAGCTTTTTCAAAATCTGCGGAGCTAGGAGTCCATGGATTTGCAGTTGACATCCGTCTGACGAAAGATGAAGAAATCGTCCTCTTCCACGACGAAACTGCAGATCGGACGACCGATTTTTCCGGTAGGATTTCGGATTATACGTTACATGAATTAAAAAGAGCAGATGCAGGATATATGTTCGAGGATGAGGAAGGGAACTTCCCTTTTCGTAATAAAGGAGAGACCATCATCAGTTTACGCGAACTATTGGTCGCTTATCCGCATATGTTGATTGTTATCAATCTGAAGGACTCGCCGGATACATATGAAGGCAGTCTTATGCCTTCGAAGCTATGGCGCCTCTTGGAAGAAACCGGAGCGGAGGAACGTGTAATCGTCACGAGCGCATTTGATGAGCAGACAGACCGTTTTAATCTTTACGCTCAACATAAAGTAGCTACGGCAGCAGGGAACGATGAAGTGAAAAAAGCGTATGCGGCTTATTCAAGCAAATTCGGACATTTATACAATCCACGTGCCGATTTGTTTTGCATACCTGAAAAGTTGGGTCTGTTTCCAATGAACACAGAAAGTTTTATTACTTTCCTTTCTAATTTAAACGTCCCTGTTTACTACACTCAAGTCAATGATAGGGATACGTTTGAAAAGCTTTTGAATGCCGGGGCTGCTGGATTTATCACTGACGAGCCGGGACATGCAATGGAAGTCATCCAACAACATTCATAAGACGAGGCTTCGATTATAAGAAAACGGTTGCTCTTTGAAAACGAGCAACCGTTTATTATTTCCCATATGATTAGCTTCATTACGCGGAACAAGAGCAGCCTCCACCCGTACCGCAACTTCCCCCACAAGATGAATCCGAAAAGAATCCATCACCTGTCGGGACTTTGACTGAATCGGACACCGCCCTTGCAATGATTGTGCTAATTTCATTCAAAAGGTTTTGCACATCGTTCTCCGCAATACGCAAAGCGGCGACCTGCTCATTCATATCCAATTCCCTTTTTTGTATACGTATATCTTTCATGACTGTCTTATAGTCAGGATGGTATCTGCCGAAACGTTGCACTTCTTCGTAACGCTCCTTCATATTGGTAAAATCATAGATCGCTTTAGCCAACGATTTGTCGGAATAAACGGCATGATTCGCTCTTCTATACTCTTGTATGATTTCGGAAGAGAGCAACATGTCGGAGAGTATTTCTGATTGCTCAATGATTGACATCCATTCATCTGTCATCATCATAGTGCTTTCCCTCCATTCCAACTAATCATACCAAAAAAAGTGCGCGATGTGCATTTATTTCGCCCTATTTTATTTTATGCTTATTGCGCAATGCAATTTCCGCCACATCATAATCCGAAAATGTAAAAAGTTCATGACCGATCTGCTGTGTTTTCTCATGCCCCTTCCCTGCAATTAAAACGATATCCCCTTCTTTTGCATAACGGACTGCATGTTCGATTGCCCTTCTTCGATCCAGCTCCACAATGACCTTATCATCTTCAGAGCAAATTCCGGCCAAAATTTCTTCAATAATAGAAGCTGGCTCTTCATCCCTTGGGTTATCCGAGGTGATAAATACTTTTGTTGAATACGTCGAGGCTATCTTTCCCATTTGAGGCCGTTTTCCACGGTCTCGATTACCCCCGCAACCAAATACAGTAATCAGCTCCCCGGTAGATTCTTCTGTCAGAGAAGCCAAAACCGTTTGAAGTGCATCGGGAGTATGGGCATAGTCGATAAAGACCGTCACATCACCACCATCGATCCGTTGTAACCTGCCTTCCGGCAAGGTAAGCAAACTGCAAAGCGGCAAAATATCAAACTGGTCATAACCGAGTAAATGCAAGACAGTGACAGCTGCAAGTGCGTTTAACCGATTGTGTCTCCCCGGTAATGGGATTCGGTATAAACTGTAAGGCACCGGCTCTCCCGCCACCATCCACTCATTAAAAAAGTGGACCGGTCTATCCGTTCCATTCACAAGCTCTACACATTGTCGATCATCCGCATTGACAATTAGGTTTCTCGCCATCGTCGTCAGTCTCTTTTTAGCAGCAACATAAGCTTCCTTGCTGCCATGCTCTTCATAATGATCGACTCCAATATTCAAGAATACACCGATATCGATTTTACAATGGTCCAATCTAGAAGTGGAGAGCCCTAGAGAGGAGGCCTCCATGACAACATACTCCATGCCATCATCTACACATTTCTTTAGGAGTGGATGAAGATACTCTGCTGGCAGTGTCGTCATATCCGGAAGATCGAGATAGATTTTCTCGCCATTCATGAACAGACCAGTCGTTCCGATGACAGCTGCCTGTTTACCGAGCATCCCTAATAATTGACCGATGAAATGAGTAACAGTCGTTTTTCCGTTCGTGCCCGTCACTGCAATAATCGTCACTGATTCAGATGGATTCCCTGCTAACTTCGCACTCGCATGTGAAATGAATCTTCTTCCATCCGGAACAATGATTAGCGTTATTTCATTTGTCGAATCGAAATTCACATCCATATTACGATCGATGACAATTGCAATTGCTCCTCGTTCAATTGCTTCTTGGACATGCAAAATACCATCATCGCGCGCTCCTTTCCTCGCGACGAAAATATATCCCTCCTTCACATTTCCAGACCTCTCCGTAATGCCGTAAATTGGAACACCAACACTTCCCAAAACCGTGCAGGGCCAATCTTTTAAAATCTCAGATAGTATCAGTTGCCCCCACCCCTTCCCGAACAAATTTCATGAATAGCGAATATATTGAGAGCGAACCATACTTTATCGTATGAAGGAAAGTGAACGAACGACACGAAGAAAGTTGGGAGCTTGTATGATAGTTCAAAAATTTGGCGGAGTGGCAATGAAAGACAAACAAACACGAAAAGTATGCATCGATCACATTAAGTCAGGATTGGAAGTGCATCAAAATGTCGTCGTAGTCGTTTCGGCAATTGGAAGAGGAGATGAACCATACTCCACTGATTCATTGCTTCGACTCACGGATGCATTCATCCACTCTAAAGCTGCCAGTGATCTTGCCGCATCTTGTGGAGAACTTATTGCATCAGCCATCCTATCAGCCGAGCTGGAAGAGGCAGGCGTCCCGAACAGAATACTGCACGGCATACAAGCAGGCATTTGGACATCAGGTGATTTCGGGGATGGAACGATTAGTGATATCGATCCGACAATGATTGTTGACAGTCTGCGTGAGACCGGTTGTGTGATTGTTCCTGGGTTCCAAGGAATTAATGAAATGGGCCAAGTGATGACAATCGGTAGAGGTGGCAGTGATTTGACAGCTATCGCACTCGGCGGGGCTCTACGTGCCTCACATGTAGAGTTTTTCAAAGACGTTCCAGGTGTTATGACTAGCGACCCCCGCAATGGTGGAGATGCCAAGAAAATGGATGTAATGAACATTCAACAGCTGTTGCCCCTCCTGGAAACAGAGCGCCCTGTCATTCAACGGCGCGCAGCAATTTACGCAATGAAAAAAGCGATACCTCTCTATGTGAGAGGCATCACTTCTGATGAAAAAGGGACTTGGATACTTCCATGATCATTTTTGTAAAAAATTCGAGTTCGTTTTGTCTTTCTTGTCAGATTTGATTAGTACTTGTGTATAATACTTTCCGTATGCCCCTGTACCAATTTCGGTCACATCCGAATCCAGCAAAACACTACGGTGCGCGGGAGAATTCAGCCAGCCATGGACTGCTTCAATTGCATCCACATAATTGGCGGCGATATTCTCTCCCGCTTTTTTATGTTCGATTCCTAAGCTTTTCAAGCGCTCCGACAAGTTCCCGGCTGAGGGGGACTCATGAGAAAAATAATTTTCAATTGCCATGTCCTTACTATGATTTTGAGCGAGCAATGATAACCAATAATCATTTTCAAGCTGATGTACGCCGTGATGCTGCCGATACATATTCGTCAACTCAATAATTTGCCTTTCCATTGAACGGTCGACTTCCTTTTGCGCGGTTGACGAAGGTTGACGGACTGGTACTAATTCCCCCATAAATTCCATGTCGTACGGTTGATGGATGACGAGCGTTTTCGGATCGATGAATCGAACGCCTTCAATCATTTCATCTACGGAATCAACATACACTTGCGCAAACAGATTTTCATATTTAAGCAGGATTCGATCTTTCAAATCTTGACTGTTCAACGTAAATGTATAAATATTTTTATCCAATATCACATTCACTTCGGATTCGATAATGGAAAAACGGAATACCTCATTAATATTTTGACCGATCGATATTGGCGACAAGTCAGAATTTTCATCAGCACTGAAAACTTGATTGACAATGCCCTCTTCTACCCCTGCCATCATTTGTATATCTTTCGTATACACCCACCATTCATAACCATAAGCGGATGGTTCAATCCTGTCAGGCTCACCCATAGCTTCGATCAGTTTTTCGGATGATTCCCCGACAAAAGTGGACAGCCCCTTTTCAGGCCTTTTAGGCCCCGTCGTCAATTCAACAATTTCCTTATCCGCAGCAGGTATTGCTGTTCCATGCTTAACTGGAGATTGGAGCGGTTCATTTTCCGTAATCCGGCTTCCCATGAAATAAATCAATGCGAGAAGGACAATGAGCAATAATGCTATTTTCCATAATACTTTCACACTTCTCGCCTACCTTCTAAATATGTTGTAAAACTATGAAGTCGCCAAACGTATTAAATCGTATTAATTTGAGTATAAGTCAACGAGTGTGAATTTCAAGTAAGAAAAGACGTTCTTCACACAATATTTACGTGCCTTACTCTGAAAGACTCTCAATCTACTATGTAGGAGTTCTCATGACACAATGTTGTCATTGCAACTAACTCTAATTTGTTCTATGATAATTAAGTATAGGCATTTGACTGGATGAATATGAAGGAGGACTTTGAACTATGTATATCGAAAATACAGGTATTGAAGGCATTGTTGCCGATTTGACAGTACTTGACGAAATCATGCTGAAACACGATCTCGTACGTGCTGAACAATGGGACTACGAACGTGTGTCATATGATAAGAAATACGTAATTAAAGAAGGAACTTACTACTTGCGCGTATTCGGTTTCACTCCCGACGGAGACGTTGGTTCTGGAGAAGCAACTATGCACCTTAAAAAACCGGTCATCGGTAAGCACTATTATCCGCACGGCGTTGAATATGGAGAGGACGAGCACTTCCCTGCAGGTCTTGTGAAAGATTGTGAAGCTACACTTAAAGCTGTCATGGAAGATTTGAAACCGTTCGTTTTAACAAAATAAGCAGTAGATCATGAAAGCCGAGGAACTTTTTGTTCTTCGGCTTTTTTTTCCATTTATTCTTCAGATTTTTGGTTATACTGTGAGTAATTATCAATCTGGAGGAATGACATTGGCTCGATGGCTTACAAAAAGGAATATAGTGCTTTTCACTTTGCTTATAATAGTCATTTTAATTTTTATATTTATACTACCGGTCTCTGTTCCAATCATATTAGCCCTCTTCACCGCTCTTCTATTCGAGCCGCTTGTTAAGTTGACCCAAGTGAAGTTTAAATGGAAACGCAATGTGGCGGTTATTTCCGTATATATTTTCATTATGGCTATTCTGGCGGCAGCCATCTATTATACCGTCACTTCATTAATAGGTAGACTTATTAAATTTACGAAAGCAGCTCCCGACTATGTAAACAAGCTCTCAGGTGTCTGGATCGATTTTCAAAATAAACTGCTCGTCTATACGTCCGCATTGCCTAACGATGTTGTGAAATCGGCACAAGGCAGCTTTAATGATATTTTAGAGTCATTCAAAAACTCGCTTCTAGAAGTATTCAATTCGGACAAAATTGTTGCACTTGCTTCTGAAATTCCGAATTTCCTCGTTAGCTTAATCTTTTACATGATTGCCCTTTTCCTTTTCATGCTTGAATTGCCTGAATTGAAGAAGATGGTGTTCAGACATTTCACGGATGAGACTGCGAAAAAAGTACGGTATATGACAGTGAAGTTGAACTCTGTCGTTATCGGTTTCATAAAAGCTCAATTGCTTGTCAGTTTAATTATTCTCGCAGTGACCTTCGTAGGTTTACTCACCATCGCTCCTAAGTATGCTCTTGTTATGTCGATAATTATATGGGTGATTGATATCCTCCCAATTTTAGGAGGTATCATCATTCTTGTGCCTTGGTCGTTATACCATTATGTCAGTGGAGATTTCGGCATGGGGACAAAATTGGCTGTGTTGGCAGCAGTTCTAATGATTATCCGAAGGACAATCGAACCGAAAATGATGGGCAATCAGATCGGCTTAGCCCCTCTTCCAACACTGATCGCGATGTTCGTAGGGTTAAAATTGTTCGGCGTTTTAGGGTTATTCATCGGTCCGATGATTGTCATACTGTTTATTACAGCCCGCGAAGCAGGCATCATCAAACTCAATTTTAAAATTTGAAAACGCGCTCCCATATAGGGAACGCGTTCTCTAATACTGTTGATTTCCGTTTCAGGCGGACGCTTTCCAATCGAACAGCGAAGGGTTCGATTTGCCGTATTTCTGCGCCTTTTGCAGAAATTAAGGCAGCCATATTCTGCTCTCTTAGAGTCGCAGAAAACTATTGCTCGCAAAAGCCGTTCTTAGCGACGCTAGGGCCAAAATGTGCTCGCAAAAGCCGTTCTTCGTGACAGTAGGGCCAAGATGTGCTCGCAACGCTTCGCTTTTGCTCGCAAAAGCCGTTCTTCGTGACGGTAGGGCCAAGATGTGCTCGCAACGCTTCGCTTTTGCTCGCAAAAGCCGTTCTTCGTGACGGCTTTCGCAGGAGTCGCCGCCTTCCACTTCAATCAACGGTGCTTCAGATAATATACAAGTCCACTACCTAGAGCTTCAGTTATTCTATCACGAATTAATAGCCCAAAATGGCTTTGAACACGGAGGTTGTTTCGCCGCCTTTGTAAAAGACATAGAGCAGTAAGTAGACTGCAACACCCGTAATGGCAGTGAAAAACCATACGATGCTTGTGACAGGTCCAATTTCGCGGTGTTTTTCAAGCTTATTTTTCAATCCCCAATTGATTGTCATAATCCCTAAGACAGCGCCTGTCGTTGAAAGGATTATATGAAAAATCAGGAAGACTGTGTAATACACCTTCAAATGTTCAGGTCCGCCAAACGCCGTATTGCCAATAAAAATTGTACGGGACACATAGATGATAAAGAACAGGACTGCTGAGACAGCGGCAGCAATCATCGTCTTCTTATGCGCCGCAATGTTCTTCTTTTTAATCAGACTCCAACCGACTGCTACAAGGACAGCCGATAAGACGATGAAAAAAGTACTCAAGGTTGGTAAAAAAGGAACGTTCATAAAATGATACTCCCTCAATCAATGAATGACATCATCTATTCATTTCAAATTTTTGTCTTTCCAGAAGAGCTCTTTCTGTAATTTCATCAGCATTCGATTGTTCCTCACGATACCAATTAATAAAAAGTTTCCCGAGGACTACAACGTAAATCAATTCCTGTATGATTTTCATCACGATACCGCCTAATTGCTGATCGTATACAGTCGGCATATTCGTAAACAATTCAGGTCCAGAAATCGATAAGCCAGCCAAAGTTCCCGCAGGCACACAGAGCGCCATTGCCTTTAGCCATGCTTCCCCACTGCTATATGTTTCATATACCGGTACATCAACAAAAATGATTAAGGCACAGGCAGGCGTCACGAGAAGTGCACTTAAAATGACGTATCCGATTTTCTTCAATCCATGTAATTGAGGATGACTTTCCAATGTATTCACAATCGGCCACCATAACACTAAGGCAGCTAAAAACACAGTAATAGTAAAGATTGAATGTAAAAATACGCTCAATTTAATAGTATCCAAAATCGTTGGATAGTGGTACATGGAAAATGCAAGTGTGAAAATCAGCAAGCTAATAATCGGCTTAGTTAGAAGTCTAACAGTTTTATCAATGATTTTTACACTGAATACCTTTTTCCAGATAAAATTTGGAATCCCGATAATCATTAACGGGGCAACCGCTAATAGCAGAAGCGCCATTTGCGACATATGTACGGAAAATAGTATATGTCCAATCAAGTCCATCGGAGAACCTTTGACGATGTAAAGAAGCACCATAGAAGCTATGAAATAACTTATTTCTCTTTTGGTTACAGGCTCCGTCCCTTCAAACCAGTGTCGCCATTTTTTGGTCAACAGAAAATATAATACGACGAGCAGTACGACCGTTATGAAAAAGTAGGGACTCCATAATGCTCGAAACCCAAATATGCTGAAAGGCATCATTGCCATCGCTCCTTTATGTGTATCTTCACCTATTATAAAACGAACATAGCGCGAACACAATGAACGAACAATGACATTCCTCAAATTTAGAAGAAAAAGCCTGTGGAAAAATCCACAGGCTTTTCGTAATTGATTACCACCAAACGATGGTAACGAATGTTAACGGGATCAGGAAGCCTAAAAGAGCTCCTGTGAACATGAACATTTGAGGAACGCCATGTCCTTTTTCATTCATATGCATGAAATAATACAGTTGCAAAGCGACTTGAACAGCCGCGAAAAGCATTACCATCGGAATGATGAAATACTTGGAGAACCCTGCAACTCCGGCTTGATAAGCGACAACCATCGAAAATGAAACAAGTGTCAGGAAGATCATTAGCGAAAACATCATGACCTGACTTCGCATCGATTGCTTCGCACGTCTTTGTGCGAGTTTTTGCTCGGCCGGTGTCCGTTTGTAAACTTGGATGTCTGCCATCTTAACCTATCACTCCCATCAAGTAGACTACAGTGAAGATGAATACCCAAACAACGTCGATAAAGTGCCAGTACAATGAGAATGTATAGTACTTCGTTGCATTGTAAAGGTTCAGACCGCGTTTTGCATTACGGAAAATCAACAATGTAATCCACACTAGACCTACAGCAACGTGGAAACCATGTGTTCCGACAAGCGTATAGAACGCGGAACTGAAGGCACTGTTGTTAAATGTGAAGCCAAGTTGTGCATAATGCGAGAACTCATACACTTCAAGGATCAGGAAGCCAAGTCCTAAAAATGCTGTAACGGCAAGCCATAACTGCATTTTCTTAAAGTTATAGTTACGCAGATGATACATAGCGAACACACTCGTTAACGAGGATGTCAAAAGCAACATCGTCATAACAAATACGAGCGGCAATTCATAAAGTTCTTGTGTCGAGAATCCAAAACCGCTAGGACCTGAGTTTTTCAACGCAACATATGTTGCGAACAACGTAGCGAAAAGAATTGTCTCTCCACCAAGGAACAACCAGAAACCAACAAACTTGTTTTTCGCTTCAAGCGTCGCCCTTTCCGGATGGTCGGGCCAAGTTTCAGGGGTGAATTTTTTGTTCAAATCCATTAGTTTTGACCCCCTTTACGTTTCATATCACGGAGAATCTCTTCTTTTTTAACATAGTATCCAGTGTCATCTTTCAATGAACGTGCTGCCATGCAAACAAATGTAAAGAATAGACCGAAGATCAGAACAGGTAGACCCCATTCAGTTTCAGTACGATACATCGCACCAAACCCTGCAATGAAAAGTCCAAGTGTCATAAGGAACGGAATGAAAGATCCGTTCGGCATATGAATATCTTTGATCGGTTCAGCTGGTGTAATCCCTGATTCATTGCCTTCCATCTTCTCGATGTAGACTGTATCTAGTCCACGTACGAGTGGAGTTGCAGCAAAGTTGTAGTAAACCGGCGGAGACTCGATGGCCCATTCAAGCGTACGTCCATCACCCCATGGGTCGTTTCCAACTCTAACATTCTTGACGGAAGTAATAATGACGTTGATCACGAGTACAATAACACCGATCGCCATCATAAACGCACCGATTGTACTAATTAAGTTTGCCAAGTTCCATCCTTGACCGTCCATGAACGTCCAAACACGGCGTGGCATTCCCCAGAATCCAAGCCAGTGCTGAATAAGGAATGTCATATGGAAACCTAGGAAGAAGAACCAAAACGTTACTTTACCAAGTGTTTCATTTAACATTGTACCGAACATTTTTGGCCACCAGTAATGAGTTGCGGCCAAGATTGCGAATACAACACCACCGACAATAACGTAGTGGAAGTGAGCTACGATGAAATAAGAGTCGTGCAATTGATAGTCAAGCGGAGCCGCACCTTGCATGACACCCGTTACCCCACCCATTGTAAAGGATGGAATGAAACCAAGTGCATAAAGCATCGGAGTCGTGACTTTGATGCTTCCGCCCCACATGGTCAATAGCCAGTTGAAGATCTTAACTCCTGTCGGAACGGCAATCGCCATTGTAGCAACGGCAAAGATTGCGTTCGCTGTCGGTCCTAGACCTACTGTGAACATATGGTGAGCCCAAACCATGAATCCTAAGAAACCAATCAAAATAGTCGCGAACACCATTGATGAGTATCCGAAGAGGCGCTTACGGGCAAATACCGGGAAGATCTCCGAGAATATACCGAAAGCAGGCAAAATTAGAATATAAACTTCAGGGTGACCGAAAATCCAGAAAATATGCTCCCAAATAATCGTGTTACCACCCATCGTATGATCAAAGAAGTTACCTCCGAACATCCGGTCAAACGTCAAGAAGAATAGACCGACAGTTAGTGGAGGGAAAGCGAACAAAATCATCGCAGACGCTACGAATGTCGTCCATGTAAACAAAGGCATACGCATGTACGTCATACCTGGCGCACGCATATTAATGATCGTTACGAGGAAGTTAATCCCCGCCATTAACGTACCGCCCCCTGCAATTTGAAGCCCGATTGCATAGAAGTCAATACCATGGCCTTCCGAAGCAATTGCAAGTGATGCGTAAGAAGTCCATCCTGCATCCGGAACTTGACCTACTAACCAAGAGATGTTAAGGAATACTCCACCAAAGAAGAACATCCAGAATCCTAATGAGTTAACAAATGGGAACGCAACGTCACGTGCACCAATTTGCAAAGGCATGATGGCGTTCATAAAACCAAATAATAAAGGCATGGCCGCAAGGAAGATCATCGTCGTTCCGTGCATTGTAATCAAGTCATTGAATAGTCCCGCACTAACGAAATCGTTATTTGGCTTATGAAGCTGCCAACGAATTAACATCGCTTCAATACCGCCGAGCACGAAGAAGAATCCGCCCCCAAGGAAGTAAAGGATTCCGATCTTCTTATGGTCGACTGTAGTCAGCCAGTCCCATAGCGTTGCGCCAAAACCCTTTTTTTGAGCAACTGAACTCACTTTGTTACCTCCTTCTCAAAATCACAAAAGATTATTTTTCAACTGATAATCCCATTAAGTACTCAGCCAATGCATCCAATTCCTGATCGGAAAGCTGATCGGCAAATCCAGGCATCTTATTGCCAGGTTTATATTTTTGTGGATATTTGATCCATTCGATCAAATCTTCCTTTGTATGATCCATAAATCCTGCAACGCGGTTACGATCCCCGAATGTTGCCAAGTTAGGTCCGACCGCTCCGGTTTCACCTACACCTGAAGTCGCGTGACAACCGATACAGCTTTGTTGGAATACTTCCTCGCCTTGAGGATTTGCAACAACTTGATTATCGGCGGATGCCTGCATTGCAGTTACCCAATTGTCAAATTCGGCACGTGGCATCGTTTTCACTTTGAAGTCCATCAAAGCATGTGAAGGACCACAAAGCTCAGCACATTTACCATAGAATACACCGTCTTTTAAATCTTTGGAGTCTTTCTCGAATACTAAGTAGAATTTGTTTACGTTCTCTACGTTCGTATCAAGTTTTCCACCTACTGCCGGAATCCAGAATGAGTGTTTCACGTCGGCAGCAATCAAATTGAAGTAAACCTTTTCATCCATAGGAACTACTAATTCCTGAGCGGTAACAATACCAAGTTCTGGATATTCAAACTCCCACCAGTATAGTTTCGCTGTTACATCAATAACTAGATTTTCTGCATTCCCATCGTCATCCACAGCACCCATCGCTGATACGTCGCCAAGTTTATATGTATAATAAACTGTCGGAACAGCGAGTAGTAAGATTAATAGAATCGGAATAACGGTCCAAATAAGCTCTAATTTATGGCTTCCTTCGACCTGCTCTGGAATATGATCTTCACCTAATCTTGAACGTCTGAAACGGACTAACGCGATTAAGTAAATTGCTACAACAACGATAATGACGAGCAACATTATCCCTGACGACAATAATAGCAAGTTGAACTGGTCTTGACCTACTTGTCCTGCAGGCAAAAGAGTTGAAAGTTCCTCTTGTCCACACCCTGCAAGGAATACTGTTAGTACAGCCAATAGTGAAAAGAGACGCCATTTTTTGAGTCCTTTCATCATCGCTAACTAATACCTCTCTTTCTAAAAAAAATATTTTCTTAACGAGGACTGTTGACCTCTCTATAATGAATTCCTGTAATAAAGAAAGAATTCCATCAGTTAGATGAATATCGAGAAAATGATCATTGCGACAAAGAGGATCGTCATGTAATTCAAGGAGAAGATGAACATGGACGTCGCCCACTTCAAATCGTCCTTCACTTTAAATCCTTTTATCGACAAATATAACCAACCAATATTCAAGACAGTTGCAAGTACAATAAATATAATTCCTAGTTCTTGAAGAAGGAATGGCAAGGGGAACAAAAGTAGAACCCAGCCTAAAATTGACTTCTTCGTTCTTTCAAAACCTTTCACTACTGGAAGCATCGGTATATTGGCTGCCCGATATTCTTCCGTCCTACGCATCGCCAACGCATAAAAATGTGGTGGTTGCCATGCAAACATAATGAGGAACAGTGCCCATGCACCCATTCCAAGAGATGGTTCTACAGCCGCCCAACCGATCAATGGTGGAATTGCTCCAGAAATGCTGCCTACAACCGTATTGCTGACATGCTTTCTTTTAGACCACATTGAATAGAGTACAACATAGCTGAACACACCTGCAAGTCCCCATAGCCCTGCCGCCGGTGATGCCGCAAATAACATCACTTCGCCTAAGATAATGAAAGTGAATGCCAGTGCCAAGACAGCCGGTGCTGTAAATCTGCCGGTGACCGTTGGACGTGATTTCGTTCTCGACATGATAGGATCGATATCCCGATCAATGAGATTGTTCAAAGCCGCTGAGCCCGCGATGATCAATCCGGTACCGAATAGTCCATAGAAAAGTAAATCCAAGTTGCCAATGAAACTAGTACCAGTGAATTGAAATGCTAGAAACAGACCGGTGAATGTCGTTATCAAGTTCGAATTCACTATGCCAATTTTTATAAGTGCTAAAAAATCCTTCATTATGGAAGTCGATCCGATATCCGGTTCAACGGATGTAGAAATCGCTCGACCGTTTGACATATGTACCCTCCTTTCAAGGATGTCGGCAAGGACCGCTATACTTAACTATATCGAATTTCGGTAATGATTTCTATATATAAACCGAATTTCACACGATATGTGAAGTATATTTGTCATTATGAATTTGTTCGCCGTATCTATAGTAAATCATTTCCCTATGCCTTTTGTGAAGTTAAAGGGTCTTTTTTATGAACAATTTGTGAAAAAGCTCATCATAAAGCCCATTTCGGTCAAATTGCGTTGTTTTTTCGTCTATTTTTCGCTATCATCAACAAACGGGGTCTTTTTTCATAACGGTCATCATTTCTTAAAGTAGGTGTCTTGTTTGCGATATAATAAATATTTAAAATGGTTCGGAGTCGCTTCTACGATCGGGATGTTGCTCATTCTTTTAGGCGGGGCACTCGTTACAAAGACTGACAGCGGGATGGGATGCGGGAGGCATTGGCCGGGGTGTAACGGTCAATTGATACCGGATGAAATCACGGCCGAAGTGTTGATTGAATTCTCACATCGTGTCGTGACTGGAACTGTCGGTATATTAATTGTCATCCTTGCGGTTTGGTCTTGGAAAGCAATTGGACACAAAAGGGAAACGAAACTACTATCAATTCTAGCAATATTCTTTTTGGTTTTGCAGGCACTCATCGGTGCGGCACAGGTGCTTTGGGGACAAGGTGATTTTATCCTTGCACTCCATTTCGGAATTTCGCTCATTTCCTTTGCATCCGTATTACTGCTTACATTACTCATCTTTGAAGTCGATCAAAAATTTGATGCAGATAGGCTTTCAATAGGCAAGACTTTAAGATTCCATACGATTGGTGTCACAATCTACTCTTATTTCGTAGTGTACACGGGGGCTCTAGTCCGCCATACCGAATCAGAATTGAGCTGTACCGACTGGCCGATGTGTAAAAACGGCGACTTTTCGCTACCCTCCAACTTCTGGGAGTGGGTGCAGATGAGTCATCGGACTGCCGCTGCGTTGATTTTCATTTGGCTAGGAATTATTGCAATCCATGCAATACGGCATTATAAAAATCAGAGAGTCATTTATTGGGGATGGATCATCGCTTTCATTCTCGTATTGTTACAAGTATTAGCAGGTGCAGCAGTCATTATGACACGTTTGAATCTTTATGTCGCCTTGGCTCACTCATTATTCGTTATTCTTTTGTTTGGGCTATTGACGTATATGGTGCTACTCGTTTCCAGAAGCAAGTATCATAAGTAAATATAAAATGAAAGCACCCGTTTGAATTTCAAACGGGTGCTTTTTTAAATCAATGTTCGAGTTCCAGTAGGAGATCACCTGTGGATATCGCATCGCCTGAAGATACATGAATTTCTTTGACGATTCCGTCGAATGGCGCTTGGATCGTCGTTTCCATCTTCATTGCTTCCGTAATTAATAAATGCTCTCCCCTTCTTACCTTCGCCCCTTTTGAAACCGCTACTTGCAATACCGTTCCTGGCATTGTCGCTGCAATATGGGAATCATTTGAAGGATCCGCTTTTTGTTTACGGACTACATCTGATTGTACATTCATATCTTGTATGATGACTTCCCTCGGCTGACCATTCAGTTCGAAATAAATAATACGTGTGCCGTCTGTTTGTGGTTCGCCTATCGAAACGAGTTTGACGATCAAGGTCTTTCCTCGTTCAATTTCCACTTCTATTTCTTGGCCTAACCTCATTCCGAATAGGAATTCCGGTGTGTTGATCACCGAGATATTGCCAAATTCCTTTTTCATTGTTGCATATTCTTCGAACACTTTCGGATAGAGTGCATATGCAAGAGCGTCTTTCATCGTGGAAGAGTGTCCGAGAAGTTCTTCCGTTTTGAGGAGAAGTTCTTGGAAATCAACATCCTCAAGTAGCTCTCCTGGACGAACAGTTATAGGTTTTCTACCTTTCAAGATGACTTGCTGCAATTGCTCCGGGAATCCGCCGTACGGTTGACCGATATAGCCTTCAAAAAACTCGATGACGGATTCAGGGAAATCGATTGATTGCCCTCGTGTAATAACAGAGTTTTCATCCAAATCATTTTGCACCATGAACAACGCCATGTCACCGACTACTTTTGACGAAGGTGTTACTTTGACGACATCCCCGAAGAGCATATTTACACGGGAATACATTCTTTTCACTTCTTCCCATCTTTCACCAAGCCCTACCGCTTTTGCTTGTTGTTGCAAGTTCGAATATTGACCTCCAGGCATCTCATGAACATACACTTCCGAGTGAGGGGCTACCATACCGCTTTCGAAGTTTTGGTAATACTTCCTCACGTCCTCCCAGTAATAGGAGAGTGATTCAAGAGCATTGACGTCCGCCTTCACTTGCCGCTTGCCATATTGCAATGCATAATATAACGAGCTTGCGGATGGTTGTGACGTCAAACCAGCCATTGAACCGAGCGCTGTATCAACAATATCCACTCCGGCTTCTACCGCTTTTGCATACATATAGATGCCATTTCCGCTTGTATCATGAGAATGCAAGTGAATCGGGATATCCACTGTCGCTTTCAATTCAGATATAAGCCGATAAGCAGCCTCCGGTTTTAAAAGTCCAGCCATATCCTTCAGCGCAAGAATATGCGCTCCTGCCGATTCTAGCTCCTTTGCCATTTCCTTATAATATTGAACGGTGTATTTAGCCCGTGAATCATCTAAAATGTCACCCGTGTAGCAAAGCGCAGCTTCAGCGACTTTTCCAGCTTGACGCGTCGCATCGATGGCGACTTCCATTCCTTTGATCCAATTTAGGCTATCGAATATACGGAAAACGTCAATTCCCGATTTCGCTGACGTTTTGATGAATTCACGAATGACATTGTCCGGATAATTTGAATAGCCGACCGCATTAGCTCCGCGAAATAGCATTTGGAATAAGACGTTAGGGATTTGTTCCCGTAGCCTCGTAAGCCTTTCCCACGGGTCTTCCTTCAAGAAGCGGTAGGCGACGTCAAATGTCGCTCCTCCCCACATTTCAAAAGAGAACAAATCTGGCATGAGCCTTGCAGACTCAGCAGCAATATTCGTTATATCTGAAGTGCGGATGCGGGTTGCAAGCAATGACTGGTGTGCATCGCGGAATGTCGTATCTGTCAGAAGGACATCATCCTGTTCCTTGATCCATTGGACCAATCCTTCAGGACCGCTTTCCTCCAATATTTGCTTCGTACCGCGCGCAGGCGGTGCGAGTAAGTCTACTGCAGGTTTCCTTACCGGATGGAACACCGGTTTTGACTGCTTGCCAATACCCGGAAAACCGTTGACGGTTACATTACCTAAATAATTCAAGATTTTCGTCCCACGGTCTTTCTTTATAGGGAACTCAAACAATTCAGGTGTCGTGTCGATGAAACTAGTGTCATAATTGCCTGTCAGGAAGTTTTCATGGCGGACAACGTTTTCCAGAAACGGAATATTCGTTTTGATTCCCCTAATCCGGAATTCTTGAAGATTACGGTCCATTTTAGCCGCGGCATCCCTAAAAGAAGTACCCCATGTAGATACTTTGACGAGAAGGGAATCATAGTAAGGAGTGATGACAGCCCCTTGGAAGCCATTCCCTGCATCTAGACGTACACCGAAGCCTCCACCTGATCGGTAGACCATCAGTTTGCCTGTATCAGGCATGAAGTCGTTCAATGGATCTTCTGTTGTTACTCTCGATTGGATTGCATAACCGAAGAGTGGAATGTTCTCCTGAGCCGGTATGGCTGCTTCCCCTTCGTGAAGATTTCCCCCATTCGCAATATGAATCTGCGAATGGACAATATCAATGCCTGTCACCATTTCAGTAATTGTGTGTTCCACTTGAATACGCGGATTCACTTCGATGAAATAGAATTTTCCGTCAGCAACAAGGAATTCTACGGTCCCTGCGTTAATATAGGAAATGTTTTTCGCCAATTTGACAGCGCTTTCGCAAATGTCACGACGGAGCTGATCATCCAACGAAATGGATGGAGCGATTTCCACGACTTTCTGGTGACGACGTTGAATTGAACAATCACGTTCATACAAGTGAACTACATTGCCGTATGTATCACCTAATATTTGGACTTCAATATGTTTTGGCTTGTTGATGTACTTTTCAACATAGACTTCATCTGAACCAAAAGCAGACTTCGCTTCTGACCTCGCTCGTTCGTATGCTTCAAACACTTCTTCGGCAGAATTCACAATCCGCATACCTCTGCCGCCGCCACCTAGCGACGCTTTAATAATAATCGGGTACCCATACTTCTCACCGAATGAAGCAATTTCATTCACAGAAGTTACTGGTCCATCCGTGCCGGGAATTACTGGAATCCCTGCCTTGATCGCTTGTTCTCTAGCTTTCACTTTATCCCCGAACATTTCGAGATGCTTGGACTGAGGTCCGATGAAAATGATGCCCTCTTCTTCCAGCCTGCGCGCAAACTCCTCATTTTCTGCAAGGAAACCATATCCGGGATGGACTGCATTTGCCCCCGATAACTTCGCGATCTTGATAATCCCTTCGATATCCAAATAAGCATCGATCGGTTTCTTGCCTTCTCCGACTAAATAGGATTCATCTGCTTTGTAACGGTGGAAAGAACCCCTATCTTCCGCCGAATAAATTCCGACAGTAGGAATCTCCAATTCGGTGCACGCGCGAAAAATACGAATGGCGATCTCACCCCGGTTTGCTACGAGGATTTTCTTTATTTGACCCTTCTCCACCATAAAAGCACTTCCTTTTCTATTTATTTTTTTGATATTTATAGAACATTGACACATTCATCAATATTCCTAATGATAAAGATAACAGAACAATCGAAGTTCCGCCATAACTAATAAAAGGCAAAGGAACACCCGTTAGTGGAATAAGTCCAGTTAAACCGCCAATATTGACAAAAGTTTGAATGCCGATGACACTTCCGATTCCCGCTGCCAGCATTCGAGCCTGCGGGTCTTTCGTGCGCATGGCAATATAAAGGGCACGTAAAACAATGAACCCTAGTCCGCCGATTACGATAAAAGTTCCGAGAAGGCCTGTTTCTTCGGAAATGACAGCCATGATGACGTCTGTTTGCGGTTCTGGCAAATAGCCCATTTTTTGAATGGAGTTTCCTAGCCCAAGTCCTTTAACCCCACCAGTACCTATCGCAATGTATCCATTAGCAACTTGATAGCCTGATCCTTGTATATAATCAAAAGGATCTAAGAAGGCTAGAATACGGCCTTTCCTACTGTCTGTGAAGACGTAGTCCCTAAATAGATAAAGGATGGTTGCTATCGGAATCATAAAAAGGAATAAAATCCCGCTTAACTTTGTGAATGTCTTCAGTTTTATGCCGCTCGCTGCAATGACTGCTATAGCAGTCGTCATAATTATGAGAGATGTACCGATATCCGTCTCTAACATAATCGAACCAATCGCCAAAACGAGAAAAGTTACTGGCGGCAAGATTGATTTATTAATGGAATCAATTGTGCCAGCTTCATACTTTTTCGCAAAGACGCTTGCGAAGTAAACGATGATTACAATCTTTGCAAATTCCGAAGGTTGGATGCTTCCGAATCCCGGAACTTGAATCCAACTTTGGGCACCACCCGCCGAAAATCCAACGAAATGAACAAGTACAAGCAATACGAACATAATTGCTATCGAAAACACCATGAACTTTTTTCTTTTGTAATTCTGATACGGAAAGAATGCTGCTAATAGGAAAACAGGAATCGACACTGCAAGATTCTTCAATTGCTTTCTATAAAAATAGTCAGGCGGCCAATTATACTCGTGGACTGCCCAAACCATGCTTGCACTGTATATCATCACTAATCCGAAAAGGCAAAGTACGATATATGCTGTAAATAAAGGATAATCAAAGTTCCGTATCATTTTTTTAAAGTAATTTCCCATTAGAATTCCCTCTTAAATAAAAAACTCAAACCAGTAATGAGTTTGAGTCTTTCGTTTATTTTTTTGTATATAGCTCGTGTAAAATATTCATCTCTTTTTCAAGCAATGAAAGGATTTCCTTCCCTCTTTCACGTTCAATCAACCCAAGCTTAACAGCAAAGTCGATTTCTCTAGACAAGCCATACATTTGCGTATCCAACACTTCCTCGTAAAGCGGGCACTGAGGCATCGTCAAATTATCCATCTGTACTTTTATGAGTTGTGCAATTTTATCCGCATCAGCTTGGAGCTGCTTCAATGCTTTTTCCTGATATGTTTCCTGCAATTCAATATCCATGAGGACGCCCCCATTCACCTATTATCATTACGTGGTGATTATGAATAAATTGTATCTTTCAAGAGGCTAAATTGCAAGTGTTTCCCTTTTCAACGGATACCTAAAAATTCAATAGCTTCCCACTTTCCCTTGGAAGGGGTATACTAGTTATTATATTAAAAATGCTTAGCAATTGCTGTAGGAGGCTATTCACGTGGAGTCAATCATTACGATATCAGGCAATGTCAAACATATTATAACGCTCGATCCTACTGTTTGGATCTTTGATGACCGCAGAATCGACTTGGACACTTTCTTTTCAGGACTATATGTCGAAAAAGATAAGGATGAAGAATATAAAAGAAGCATGGGGAAACACTGGTCCCGTGAAATTATGGAAGGGGCAATTTTCCCGCCTACATTGAAAACGGAAAAGAAATTTGATCGTAAGAAAATGATGACTGGTACTTTCGGCATTTCAGTCGATCATTTCATTAAAAACGCAGAACCGGCAGAAGATGCAAAGACAATCACATTTTTGACAGCAGACGGCTCGAAGGAAACGTTCTCTCTTTCCGAAGTCGGCAACTTCCTGTTCAAGTTCAGTCAGGACGGCAAACCGTTGACAGAAGATGGACCTGCATACTTACTATTCAAAGATGGATCGAATATCGAACAACCTTTGCGAAACATCACAAGGATCGTCATCGATTAATCGTTTAGACACATCTTAAGAAGGAGTTGATGATATGCGAGTGAAATGCGTTATTTGCGATGAAATTGGACTGCTGGTAGATGATACTCCCCTCGCAAAAAAACTTAGGAATCACCCAATCAATACGTATATGTGTGAAACTTGCAACGAACGGATTACAGAGCAAACTAATTTGAGGCTCGCCTCAGGTAAATTTATTTTCTATCGAAGCTCCCACTCCGCAGAAGAAAATTTTTAACGATATAAAAAAACTCCACCAACTTACACGGTGGAGTTTTCTTTATGTTCATTCATCCTGCGCACTCTGTAAATGATCAAAATGAGCGCCGCTACTAGAAGTCCTTCTACAATCGGAAGGAAAATAGCAAAAAACGTCAACATGATGCACCCTAAAAAAAGGAAACTATAAACGACGATATTTTGCCAGAACTTTATTTTCCTAGCGAAGCCTAACTTATATACGATGGCCGACAGGATGAAAACAACAACGAACAGCAACATTCCAGTCATGGATGAAGATGTCATTTCATAAATCATTCGGACAACTGGAGACATTGCTTCAATTGTTTCTGCATCCCCGATAGTACCATTCATGTAGCACATTCCCTTCTAAACAAAGCGATTGTACGCATTCTTTTTTACTGCCTTCTGTTATTATAAATCACTCGCCGAGTTTTTTCTTCTTTTCCGCACGTTCCCGTTCATTTTTATCGAGGATCTTTTTACGCAAACGGATCGATTGCGGTGTCACTTCACAATACTCATCGTCTCCGACATATTGTAACGCTTCCTCCAACGATAATATACGGGGTTTTTTCGTTGTAACTGTTTGGTCTTTCGTTGCGGAACGGACGTTTGTTGCATGCTTAACTTTTGTCAAGTTAATCGTCAAGTCGTTATCACGGTTGTTCTCTCCGACGACCATACCGGCGTAAATTTCTGTTCCCGCTTCTACGAACATGATTCCGCGGTCTTCCAATTGCATTATACTATAACCTGTCACTGTTCCCGTTTCCATCGAGACGAGCACTCCATGACGACGGCCCCCGACTTTTCCTGATGCAACTGGCTTATACGAGTCGAAAGTATGATTAATGATCCCGTATCCTCGCGTAAGTGACAGGAACTCAGTTGAGTAGCCAATCAAACCACGTGCAGGAACGAGGAAAATCAAACGGACTTGTCCATTGCCGTTATTGATCATATCTTGCATTTCGCCTTTACGTTCACCAATCGATTCAATGATGGCTCCGGTATACTCTTCCGGAATATCAATCTGAACACGTTCAACAGGCTCTGAACGAACCCCGTCTATCGTTTTAATAATAACTTCAGGCTTCGATACTTGAAGTTCGAATCCTTCGCGACGCATATTTTCAATTAATATGGATAGATGAAGCTCCCCACGGCCCGAGACGACCCACGCATCCGGTGAATCAGTCGGTTCAACACGCAAAGAAACATCCGTCTGTAATTGCTGTTCGAGTCTTTCTTCGATCTTTCTCGCTGTCACCCACTTGCCTTCTTTCCCTGCGAACGGGCTGTTATTAACGAGGAATGTCATTTGCAGTGTCGGTTCATCGATATGAAGTTCCGGCAATGCTTCCTGGTGATCGGTCGGACAAACTGTTTCACCGACATCAATGTCTTCCATCCCAGAGACCGCGATTAAGTCACCCGCATAGGCTTCTTCGATTTCAATCCTCTTGAGTCCTAGGAATCCATACATTTTCGTTACACGGAAGTTCTTTGTTGATCCGTCACGCTTCAATACAGTTACTTGCTGACCGACTTTCATCGTCCCTCTGAACACGCGTCCGATCCCAATTCTGCCTACGTAATCGTTGTAATCGAGCAACGATACTTGGAACTGAAGCGGTTCGTCCCGATTGTCAACAGGAGCCGGAATATGTTCAACAATTGCATCGAATAATACACGTAGCGTATCTTCCTGATCGGCAGGGTCCGGCGAGAGGCTTGCTGTTCCATTGAATCCGGAAGCATAGACGACCGGGAATTCAAGCTGTTCGTCATTTGCATCCAATTCGATGAAGAGTTCAAGCACTTCATCGACTACTTCTTCGGGACGCGCAAAGTCACGGTCGATTTTATTAACTACGACTATTGGTTTCAAGTTAGTTTCCAATGCTTTTTTCAATACAAACCGAGTTTGCGGCATACATCCCTCAAAGGAGTCGACGACTAATACGACACCATCGACCATTCGCAAGATCCGTTCCACTTCTCCTCCGAAATCAGCATGTCCTGGTGTATCAAGAATATTAATTTTTGTATCTTTATATTCAATCCCTGTATTTTTAGCAAGGATCGTAATACCTCTTTCACGCTCAAGATCATTTGAGTCCATGGCACGTTCTTCTACATGTTCGTTCGACCGGAAAATTCCGGACTGCTTCAAAAGTTGATCGACTAACGTTGTTTTACCGTGGTCTACGTGGGCAATGATCGCTATATTTCGTAAATCATTACGATAGTTTGTCATGTTTTCACTCCGTTATCTTTTATCAGATGTGTAACTGTGATATTATAGCACATGAGAACAGTATTAAAAAACATTTTTCGGGAGATGTTTCATATTGAAGGACGTTAAATGGGTTTTTGTCATCTATTCCCTTGCTGCGGTCGCTGCAATGTGCGGTATTGGTATCGCAGTCGGTATGCGTAGTATCCCCGTTGCTATAATCGCTATCCTCGCACTTATTTTTGTCATGGCGAACGGCTTCAAGACGAAGAAGAAAATGCGCGAACAAGGAATATTATAATTAAGAGAAAATCGAAGCATAAATAGCGATTTCCTCTGCAACAGGCTGAAGGGACTGCAAAATGGCAGTCCCTTATTTATTTTAATTTAATGTAATTCCTAAGGATTTCATCATGCAATCCTGGTCGCGCGACGATAAAAGTATCCTGGCCGAGCAAGTGCGGCGGTTCCCCTTTCAAGTTCGTAGCGATTGCTCCCACTTCATGCGCGATGACAATCCCTCCCGCAATGTCCCATGGGGATAATCGCAAAGACAAATACGCATCGATCCGGCCGGATGAAACATAGGCAAGCTCCATCGCCGCAGAACCGTAAGATCGCGTTCCTCTGCACTTATGAACCATTTCAACAATGGGTTCATTTTCAATTTTTCGATTCGGCGCAACCCAACTTGCGTTAACGCCGATGATCGCCTCCTCAAGCGGAGTGTTCTCAAGCACCGGAAGTCTTTCATCATTAAAGTACGCACCTTCATCTTTAAATGCGTGATAGAAATCATCATTCATGACATCATAGATATAGCCAAGCATTCCGATTCCGTCAGCGTAAATGCCGAGGGAAATTGCAAAATTCCTTTTCTGGTGAATAAAATTCATCGTCCCGTCTATCGGGTCAAGCATCCAAATGATCCCTTCAAGTGAATCGATTTCGTCGCCGAAGCCCTCTTCCCCGAAAATCCGGTGATCCGGGAAATCGTTCTTGATCCGGCGAATGAAAAACCGCTCAATTTCCCGATCGATATTCGTAACGAGATCATTTGCTTCCGCTTTCGAATCAATATCGATCGTACTGAAAAAAGAAATTCTAATTTTATGGCCAGCTTCTTTTATTAGTGATTTTGCATACCGGTCGATCGCACCCCAATTCATATGAACACCTCATTACATCCAAGTTATTTCATTATAGCATATGGCCTCCGCTCAAACAAAAAGGCGCCTTTGCACTGTCCCCCCGGAATGAAGAGTTTCAGTGAAGGCGCCTAATTCGGTTCATCGTCATTCGATTACGCAAAAGCATTGAAAATCTCCAGCTCACCATGTATTTCAGTGAGTCTCTTTTTGCTTTTCTCGATTTGTTTGGAGTCTTTTTCTTGAACGGCATCATACAATGTTGCCAGTTCATAATCCAATTCAAGATGCAAAAGCTTTACATATTCCTTTTCAATTTCAGCTTTACGAATAATATGGACGACTTGTTTCATTACTAACACCCCTTTGATGTCATTTTTTAAACGATGCGTTTTACTTACTTCTAACTTATGCTGTCCATGAAGCTTTTGTTAGTTATAAGCCTTCTTGTATAAGATTCTTCCCCATTTTCTGTTACGATAAACGTGGTTAATGAAATGGAGGAATTAAATTGACAAAAGGTTTTTGGACAACCGATGACTTTAATGTCTTTTCAATCGATGGTTTGGAAAATAGAATGAATGCGCTTCAGACAAGAATACAGCCGAAGTTCGAGTTGATCGGCAAACAGATTTCACTCTATTTATCGTCCCGTGGGACTGGTGAATTTTTTCCCCATGTCGCAAAGCATGCAAGGAGGACAGTCAATCCACCAAATGACAGCTGGGTCGCATTCGCGCCTGCAAAACGCGGTTATAAAGCTTTACCGCATTTCCAAGTTGGCTTATGGGGAACTCATCTCTTCATTATTTTGGCTGTCATTTACGAAAACCCTGATAAGAAAGGCATCGCGGAAAGGCTTAGCAAAAACAGTAAAGTAATCACTTCCTTGCCAAGTGACTTTGTCGTCTCGGGAGACCATATGAAACCTGAAGCGTTTAAAATAGAGAAAATAGGCGCTGAAGGCGTTGAACAGTTATTGGAGAGGCTTACGTCTGTTAAAAAAGCGGAGTTCATTATCGGCAAACATTTGTCTATCACTGAAGCGACTCGTCTTTCGGAACAACAATTTTTAAACGTCGCTGAAGAAACGATCGATCAACTTTTACCGATTTACGATATTATTACCGGAAAAGACTAAAAAGGAAGTGCATAATTATGCACCTCCTCCTTTTTCATTTAAATGTGATCATGTCACCGTCTTGTCCTTCTTTTGCCTTCTTGACAATTCGGTAACTGTTGAACCCGCTTGCTTCTTCGAACTCCTTGAAGATCGTTTTCTCTTCGGCTATAGATGGTACGACTTTCTTGAACGCCTTGTATGCATCCATGAATTTCTCTCGAGCAATTTGCGACTCATAAGCATTCTCCACTGCTTGAAAAAATGCAACGACGTCAATAATTTCTTCGGTTGTCCAATGATGACTGATAGGATAATTATATTCCATTTTTGACAACACCTTTCCTCAAGACCATTTTTTTCTAATTTCCTCAGCTTGCTTTACCATGCGGCCGATTAATTCTTCCACAGTTGGAATGTCTTCAATCATCCCGGCAACTTGTCCGGCCCATCCAAAACCGCTTTGTTCATTGCCATCATGGATGAAACGACGGTTTGCAACACCGCTAATATAGTCTTTCAATTTATCATAATCCGCGTTTTCCGTTTCCATACGTAAAATCTTTTCAGTCCAACTCCCGGAAAGTGCCCTTGCTGGTGCACCGAGCGAACGCTTAATGACAACAGTGCCCGTCTCATCTGTTTCCAAAAGGGCTTGTTTATATTCTTTTGAAGCGTGCACACATTCTTTCGTCGCTATGAATCGCGTACCCATTTCAATGCCCTCAGCCCCTAGTGCATGTGCAGCCATCCAGCCACGGCCGTCTCCAATGCCTCCAGAAGCGATGACAGGTATGTTGACAGCATCCACCACCTGGGGAACTAACACCATTGTGCCGATATCATCACGCCCTAAATGCCCGCCACCCTCATGTCCAACGACCATTACTGCATCAGCACCTAGCGATTCGGCTTTGATGGCTTGTCTCTTCGCAGCGACTAATACAAGCTTCTTTACCTGTGCACCTTTAATATACTCAAAGAAAGGAGCAGGGTTTCCGCCAGTAACGGAAAGGACTGGTACGTTTTCTTCTAACGCGACATCGAGTAATTGATCATATCGCCTTCCGTGTTGTCCAATTGCAAAGTTCACACCGAAAGGCTTCTTCGTCAGCTCTCTCACCTTTCTTATTTCTGACCGTAACGCTTCAGGTGATTCCAAGCTCATCGCTGTAATTTGTCCAAGCCCTCCTGCCTCGGAAACTGCGGCAGCAAGTTCTGAATAGGCAAGATAGGCCAATCCCCCTTGAATGATCGGATAGTCTATTTCTAGTAATTCCGTCACCCTCGTTTTCCATTCCACAAATAACTCCCCCTTATTCTCCTGTTTGTTGAGCATCTAGTCCTTTAATTAATTTAGGATCGACAATTTCATAGCCTTTCTCCCGTAATCCATTGACAATGTCCTCCATGGCGTCGGCTGTCCAGTCTCTGTCATGCATTAACAAGTTAGAGCCATTTCGGAGTAATTCCGTATTGACCATAATATGTGCAATTTTCTCCTTCGTCATATACTCTTTTTCAAAGTCATAGCCATATGACCAATTCATCAATTGCATCCCTTCCTCATGCACTAGAGCTTTACTAAAATCAGTATTCACTCCAAACGGGGCACGGAAAAAAACAGGACGTTCTCCGGTCACTTCTTCCACAATATCGTTAACTGCAATAATTTCTTCACGTTGCTCTTCTTCCGACAACGTCTTTAAATTTGGATGTGTGTTCGTATGATTACCGATAATGAACCCCATATCGTATATTTCTTTTAATATCGCTTTCTTTTCATCGGTTGCAATAAAATGACCATTGACGAAAAAAATCGCAGGAGCTTCTAAACGCTTTAATGTTTTCGCCATATCAAGGGCTCTTTTATCCGGCGCATCGTCTATTGTTAATAATACAACTTTAGGATTTGCTTCATCTATCGGCTCGATCGCAAACGTAACCGGGTTCAATTCGTAAAGCGGAGTCTGTTCGACAACTTCACTTTCATCTTCTGGTTCATCAACTTCTTCGTTCTCGTGCTGTTTATCGACTTCTACAATTTCTTCCGCAGGCTCTTCCGATTCAGCGGATTGTTCATTTCTCTCTACTTCTTCAGGTTTAGCTTCTTCATTGCAAGCTGCCAAAAAGAGCACGGAAAGCAGCGGTATGTATAACAATTTGTGTTTCACGGAATCCTCTCCTTTTCTTATGTCTATGCACTGTTGACTAGATTAATCCTACCATGAGTTGGAATACGGCTTCAATCGAACCTTGGGATGAAATTGATTCGAATTTTTTATTCTTCTTCTCCTTTAAGGAGATTATTTTTGAAAAAGTGATAGAGGGCTGTCCTATATACCGAAAATCGCCAGAACGGCTCCCTTTCCGCGGGCGTCGCCTCAGCCTCCTCACTGCGCTTCGCTCCGTTGCGGGGTCTTCACCTGACGCTTTTCCCGCAGGAGTGTCGCCTTTTCTGGCGATTTTCTAAAGACACCACAAAATAAATTGTGATATCTTCGCTATCTATGAAAATAAACAGAAACCTATAACGGTACGTGAAATAGACCCAACAAAGATTAGTTTTGTCAAAGATCTATAATGCTATATTTGAATGTTTACGAATTGGCTTTAGCTAATTCGTATTCATACATGATTCCATTTTGAATAAAGTGATGTGACTTTCAGCAGCTTATTCACACATTCAATCACAGCAACCTTATTAGGCTTATCCAAGAGTTTTTTCCATACGTCCTTGAGATCTCCGAATCTAGGAAACGATATGAGTACTTGGAATTCAGTACGTTCCTTCAAACACTCTACTAACCATGGTCTTGGTCTGTACCACTAATATTAGTATGATTACGTTGAGTTGGCGGATTTCATGTATTTTCCAATTGATTGGAGTGGAGATTGGCGACTCCTGCGGGAACAGCGCGAGCTGAAGACCCCGCAGGCACGCAGTGACGAGGAGGCTGAAGCCGTGCCCGCGGAAAGCGTCCAATCGAAACGGAAATCAATGGTATTTGAGGTAGGCTAAAAATTTCTCAATTAACCTTAAACACTTTACTTATATTTACATGAAATTGAAAAAGCGTCCGGTGCATTGTACGACCGGACGCTACGTGTCTATAAACTATTACTTTGTAATCATATGAATCGGTTTACCAAGAGCTACTTCTGCAGCTTCCATGGATATTTCACCGAGTGTTGGGTGCGCGTGGATTGTCATAGCGATGTCTTCCAAAGTCATTCCTGCTTCAATTGCAAGACCGAGCTCAGCGATCATGTCAGATGCATTTTCACCGACGATTTGTGCACCTAATAGAAGCCCGTCTTCTTTGCGTGAAACAAGCTTGACGAATCCGTCAGTTGCGTTAAGTGCAAGTGCACGGCCATTCGCAGCAAACGGGAATTTGCCCGCAACTACATCATAACCTTGATCTTTTGCTTGTTGTTCATTTAATCCGACTGTAGCAAGCTCCGGATCCGTGAAGCAGACCGCTGGAATTGCCAAATAGTCGACTTCGGATTTTTCTCCAGAAATCGCTTCTGCAGCGACTTTCGCTTCATAAGAAGCTTTGTGTGCAAGCTGAGGACCGGAGACGATATCACCGATTGCATAGATGTTCGGGATGCTCGTGCGGCATTGCTTATCCACATCGATCAGACCACGTTCAAGGAATTTGATGCCCATTTCTTCGAGTCCAATTTCATCCGTATTCGGACGACGACCAACCGTAACTAGAACGTAATCTGCTTCAACCTTTTGCTCTTCGCCTTTTGCTTCATACGTTACAATTACGCCATTGTCAGTTTCTTCAACGCCTTTGGCTGATGCTTTGACGACGATTTCGACGCCTTTTTTCTTCAAGCCTTTTTTAACGATTTGCGTCATCTGTTTTTCGAAGCCAGCTAGAATGTCGTCTGCCCCTTCGATAATTGTTACTTTAGAACCGAGGTTTGCATAAGCTGAACCGAGTTCAGTACCGATATAACCGCCACCGATAACAACAAGATGTCCAGGTACTTCTTCCAAGTTAAGAGCGCCTGTGGAATTAATAACGCGCTTTGAAAATTTGAATGTAGGAATTTCTACTGGTCGTGAACCTGTCGCAATAATTGCATTTTTAAATTTGTACGTCTGTGAAGATGTCTCGTCCATCACTTTAGCAGTGTTTGCGTCAACAAAGTATGCTTCACCTTTCACAATGTCCACTTTGTTTCCTTTGAGAAGTCCTTCAACACCACCCGTCAACTTCTTGACGACGCCGTCTTTGAACGCTTGTGCTTTAGAAAAGTCAAGCTTCACATCAGTTGCTGTAATTCCCATATCATCGGAATCTTTTGCGGACGCATAACGGTGCCCGACAGAGATGAGTGCTTTCGAAGGTATACAACCTACGTTAAGACAAACCCCACCAAGACTTCCTTTTTCAACGATTGTAACTTTTTGTCCTAATTGAGCTGCACGGATTGCAGCTACATATCCTCCAGGACCGGATCCTACAACAAGCGTATCTACTTCGATTGGAAAGTCACCCACTACCATTTTTTACGCCTCCATTAATAAAAGTTCTGGATTACCGAGCAATTTCTTAATGTGATTCAAAGCCTGCTGACCTGTAACACCATCAATTACACGGTGATCGAATACCAATGATAATGCTAACATAGGTGCGGCTACAATTTCACCATTTTTGACTATTGGTTTTTCAGAAATACGACCAATTCCGAGAATTGCAACTTCCGGATGATTGATAATTGGCGTGAACCATTGTCCACCTGCAGAGCCGATATTCGTGATAGAGCAAGATGCACCCTTCATCTCGGCAGGGCTTAATTTGCCGTCTCGTGCTTTTTCTGCAAGTTGGCTAATTTCATCTGAAATGGCAAATACCGATTTTCGATCTGCATGTTTAATGACCGGTACGAGCAGACCGCGTTCTGTATCCGCCGCAATCCCAATATTGTAATAATGCTTTTGAATGATTTCCTCTTTTTCATCATCAAGAGACGTGTTTAATTGAGGGAATTCACGCAATGTAGATACGAGCGCCTTTACAACGTATGGAAGGTATGTGAGCTTAATATCCTTTTCAGCTGCAATCGCTTTGAATTTCTTACGATGCGCCACGAGCTCTGTCACGTCGACTTCATCCAACAGCGTCACATGAGGTGCTGTATGCTTGGAATTGACCATCGCCTTCGCGATGACTTTCCTTATTCCAGACATTTTTTCACGTGTTTCAGGGAAATCGCCTTCTAATTCAACCGGCGCAGCAGGCTTCGCTCCAGTTTCTTGCGTTTCAACTTCGACTGCAGTTTGTGACTCTTCAACCGATTGTGCAGGCTGCTGTTGGTCACCATTTAGGAAGGCCTCGATGTCCTCTTTCAAAATACGGCCATTTCTACCTGTCCCTTGTACTTGACGGATATCGACATCTTGTTCCCGTGCAAATTTACGGACGGATGGCATGGCAATGACACGCTTAGATGCTTCATCACCTTGCTGCTCTTGTGAAGACGGAGTAGTTTGCTTATTCTCAGGCTGATCCTTCTTTAATTCTTCTTTATTAATTTCCTGACCTGCTTCTGCAGTTGCCTGGACTTGTGCTTCAGTTTCTTCTTTGCCCTCTTCCTCAACTTCAGGACTTTCATACCCTGGAGCGTCAATACGGATCAATACATCACCGACGACAGCAACTTTACCTTCTTCAACGAGAATCTCCTCAACTGTGCCTGTTACAGGTGACGGGATCTCTACAACTGCTTTATCGTTCTGGACTTCAAGAAGCGTGTCGTCTTCATTGATTTTATCGCCTTTGGCAACGAACCATTTTACGACTTCGCCTTCGTGAATCCCTTCCCCGATATCTGGCAAACGGAATTCAAATGCCACAAGAATCACCCTTTCTTATCAGAGTTACAATCAGAATGTCAATACTTTTTTAGCTGTTTCAATAATATCATTTGCATCCGGCAACCAAGCATTTTCACCTTGGGCGAACGGATAGACTGTGTCAGGAGCTGTCACTCGCAAAACTGGTGCTTCCAAGCTCAAAATCGCTCGCTCTGTGATTTCCGAAACGACGTTCGCAGCGATTCCAGCTTGTTTTTGCGCTTCTTGGACAACAATTGCACGATTCGTCTTCTCGACAGAAGCGATAATTGTTTCAATATCCAATGGTTGAACAGTTCGCAAGTCAACCACCTCTACTGAGTGCCCTTCCTTTTCAAGTGCTTCTGCAGCTTTCAAGCTTTCGTGCACCATCGCTCCGTACGTAATAATCGAAAGGTCTGTACCTTCGCGCTTCACATCCGCTTTTCCTAAAGGAATCGTATATGCTTCCTCTGGAACTTCCTGTCTGAATGAACGGTACAGTTTCATATGCTCTAAGAAGACAACTGGATTTTCATCACGGATGGCCGAGATCAATAATCCTTTTGCGTCATACGGCGTAGAAGGAATAACTACTGTCAAGCCAGGTTGAGAGGCAACGATCCCTTCAAAACTGTCCGCATGCATTTCTGGTGTCGCAACACCACCGCCGAATGGTGACCGAATCGTCACCGGCGCGTTGTATCTCCCGCCTGTACGGAAAGATTGACGTGCCAATTGGCCACTGATTGAGTCAATTACTTCAAATAGGAAACCGAAAAACTGGATTTCCATAACTGGACGGAAGCCTGTAAGCGACAGCCCAACTGCAAGCCCGCCAATACCTGATTCAGCAAGAGGCGTATCAAAGACACGTTCCTCACCAAACTCTTTTTGCAAACCTTCTGTAGCGCGGAAAACACCGCCGTTAACGCCAACGTCTTCACCGAAGACGAGGACGTTTTCATCATTTTTCAGCTCCGTGCGCATTGCATCGGTAATTGCTTGAATCATCGTCATTTGTGCCATCGGTTACTTCGACTCCTTCTCTGTATACAAATCAAATTGCTCCTGCAAATTGAATGGCATGTCGCCTTTGTACATAATTTTCATGAAATCAGTCACTTTTTGTTTTGGTGCAGCATCAGCCTGCTTAATAGCCTCTTTGATTTCTTCCTTCGCACGCTCGATCACTTCGTTTTCCTTCTCTTCATTCCAAATTCCTTTGCCTTCAAGGTATTTGCGGAAACGGACGAGCGGATCGCGTTTTTCCCATTCATTATCCGTATCTGACGTACGGTAGCGTGTAGGGTCATCCCCTGCCATCGTATGTGGACCATAGCGGTAGCACATTGTCTCAATTAAAGTAGGGCCTTCGCCATTAATGGCGCGTTCTCTTGCATCGCGTGTTGCAACGTAAACAGCAAGGGCATCCATTCCATCGACAAGAATACTCGGGATTCCTGCCGCCACACCTTTTTGCGCTAGAGTTTTAGCAGCCGTTTGCAGTTCACGAGGCGTCGAAATCGCATATTGGTTATTTTGAACGACGAAAATTGCAGGCGAGCGGTATGCTCCAGCAAAGTTTATACCTTCATAGAAATCACCTTGCGATGTTCCACCGTCTCCCGTATACGTCATTGCAACCGCTTTAATGCCGCGTTTTTGGAATCCGAGTGCAACACCTGCAGCCTGGATATATTGGGCACCGATAATGATTTGAGGAAATAGCACGTTCAACCCTTCCGGAAACGCGCTTCCTAAATAATGCCCTCGGGACCATAAGAACGCCATATGTAACGGTAAGCCATGGAAAATAAGTTGCGGGACATCCCTATAACCTGGAAGAATGAAGTCCTCTTTTTCAAGTGCAAAATGGGAGGCAAGCTGGGATGCTTCCTGACCTGCAGTCGGCGCATAGAATCCTAGTCTTCCTTGACGGTTTAAAGAAATGGAACGTTGATCCAAAATTCTCGTATAGACCATACGCGTCATCAATTCCGTCAATTCTTCGTCAGATAATTTCGGATCCGCATCTTTGTTGACAATCTCACCTTCTTCATTCAAAATCTGGAACATTTCAAACTGTTCTTCAATAGAATGAAGCGTTTTCACCGGATCGAACTGCTTTTCTTTTTTGGCAGCCATGGCGGCAACTCTCCTTTGTATCTGTATTATTTTTTACTGTTTCTAATAATGATACAATCATCATCTGTAATCAGTATACTGAAAGGGGACAATTAGGTCAATCTCCGTTATTAGTAGCATTTGAGTTTTAATTTGTATTCAGAATTATTCAAAATAACCGTTCTGTACTACTACAATAAAAAGACTGTAGTATAATAGTTTTTTCATAATAGAAAAAAGTAGAGACAATTTTGCCTCCACTTTAATCATTTCCTTTATTCTTCTTGTTCTAAACTTGAAAACACATCATCTTTCAAGGAATTTACTTCTTTCGTTGCTTCATTGAATTCAGAGATGGCGGTTTGAACGATTTCATTTTGTTCATTCACGTCTTTCACCTTTTGCTTTAACTCCGATAGTGTAATATTCTCGGCGGAAAGCATGTTATAAAATTCTTTTTGGATTGCTGCAAGCTTTCTATACTCTTCTACGAATGAAGTATGAAGGTCATATCGCTTAAGCACCGCTTCTTTTAATTTTACAATTTGATTACGTTCTGAATCGGAAGCGTTCTCTATAATTGTATCAAGTTCTAACACAAATGCTTCGGCTTCCTTCATCGCTGCTTCTTCTCTATCCAAATGTTCAAGTCTCTCATCTAATAGACCTTCCAATTCACCCACTTTGGAACGAAGCTTGTCAACATCTTCTTTTGTTAATTCCATTGTTTCAGTAAACGTCTTTTGTTCTGTTTTTTCAAGCTCCGTTAATTTACTTTGCGTAGTACGATATTCAGTTTCCGATTCATTCATTTTCGTCAATGTTTCAGAAAGTTGTTTTTCGGTCGACTGTCCGATACTGCAGCCGGATAATGCTAGCATGCCGATTGCAACTAAACTTACAACTTTTTTCTTCATGTAATTTCCTCCAATCTGAGTTTCACTATAACTGTATCCGTAAAGCAATTCAAGCATGCACAAAAAACCTTTCACCCTTTCCCCCATTGGCTTATAATAGTAGTACAGCATGGTTATCGAAAGGAAGAGTACGCAATGATTTTAATGGACGATATTATTCGTGAAGGACATCCGACACTCCGTAAAATTGCGGAGGAAGTGACATTTCCTTTAACAGATGATGAAAGAAAGCTTTGTAACGATTTACTTGAATATATTATAAATAGCCAGGACGATGAATTATGTGAACGATACGGCTTACGACCAGGCATCGGCCTTGCAGCTCCGCAAGTGAATGTCTCCAAAAGGATTTTCGCTTTGCATATCGAAGAGGAAGAAGGCAAAAAACCGCTCAGTTTCGTCGCTATTAATCCTAAAATTGTCAGCCACTCCGTCGAAAAGACTTATTTAATCTCAGGTGAAGGATGCCTTTCCGTTGACCGGGACGTGGACGGCTTTGTTCCTCGCTATGCTAGAATTACGGTGAAAGCGTTTGATCCAGACGGCAAAGAATATAAAATGAGGCTGAAGGGTCTTCCAGCCATCGCCTTCCAACATGAACTAGATCATTTGAACGGTATAATGTTTTATGATCATATCGACGTCAACGCTCCATTTAAAGTGATACCTGACGCCACCCCACTCGAAAGGGATTAACAAGGAAATCAAATTTGACAGAATTTTTGGTTTCCTGTATAATGTCTTCAAGGAGTGATATGCCCATGTACAAGCGCCTCAAACGTAAACTGTTAAGACGGCTCAATGGCATACTCGGCAAAAAGACGATCGCATAGTTATAGCCCGCCAAGCTGCTTGGCGGGCTTTTCCTTTTCAGTCGAATTGACTAATGAAGAAAATCATCATAGTTTATTTTCAACTACTGTCATGATAAGATGAAGAGAAAGATTCAAACGAACGTAAAAAAGGAGAGTTTACCATGATTTACAAAGTGTACTACCAAGAAAACGCTACACAAGTACCAATCCGAGAAAACACAAAACATTTGTACATTGAAGCCGATTCTATAAGATCCGTCCGCGAAAAGTTAAAAGACCGTGAGTACAATATCGAACTGATCCAGCTACTCGAAGGCGAACATCTCAAATATGAGCAAGCATCCCCTCATTTTGAGCTAGAGCAGGTCTAATCAACATGAAGTTAATAAAAAACAATGAAACAGCCGTTTTCGCCTTAGGCGGACTTGGTGAAATCGGCAAAAACACATATTGTGTGCAATTCCAAGACGAAATCATCCTCATTGATGCGGGTATCAAATTTCCTGAGGACGATCTGCTCGGAATCGATTATGTCATTCCGGACTACACCTATTTAGAACGTAATATCGACAAAATTAAAGGACTCTTCATCACGCACGGTCACGAAGACCATATCGGAGGAATCCCCTATTTGCTACGGAAGGTGAACATTCCCGTCTACGGAAGTAAATTAGCACTTGGATTGCTTCGCAATAAGCTTGATGAGCATGGCCTTCTCCGAACAACAAAAATGGTTGAGTTCAAGGAAGAAGATATTTTCAAATTCAGAAAGACATCCGTCTCCTTCTTCCGGACAACCCATAGTATCCCGGACGCTTTTGGCATTGTCGTCAAAACTCCTTCGGGGAATATCGTCCATACGGGTGATTTCAAATTCGATTTCACACCGGTCGGAGAGCCTGCAAACCTTGCCAAGATGGCGAAAGTCGGCAGTGATGGAGTACTTTGCCTCTTGTCGGATAGTACGAACGCGGAAGTGCCTAATTTCACGATGTCTGAGCGAAAAGTTGGCGATAGCTTGAATGAGATCTTCCGGAAAGTGGACGGAAGAATTATTTTTGCTACATTTGCCTCGAACATCCACCGACTTCAACAAGTAATTGAAGCCGCCGAACATTACGGCCGCAAAATTGCAGTGTTCGGTAGAAGCATGGATAATGCGATCACAATCGGACGGGAACTCGGGTATATTAACGCACCGAAAGATTTGTTCGTCGACACCCAATCACTTAACCGGCTTCCAGCAAATGAAGTGATGATCTTATGTACGGGAAGTCAAGGTGAACCAATGGCCGCCCTATCTCGAATTGCAAATGGGACGCACCGACAAGTGCAAATCCAACCCGGCGATACAGTCATTTTTTCATCTTCGCCGATTCCCGGGAATACATTAAGCGTCAATAAAACAATCAACGCTTTGTTCCGAGCTGGTGCAGAAGTCATTTACGGTGCACTGAATAATATTCATACTTCAGGTCACGGTTCACAAGAAGAGCAAAAGCTAATGCTACGTTTGATCAAACCAAAATTCTTCATGCCGATACACGGCGAATACCGTATGTTGAAAATGCATAAAGATCTTGCGATCGGATGTGATGTCGAACCGGATAACATTTTCATCATGAGCAACGGAGATGTACTTGCGTTGACAGAAGATACGGCAAGAATCGCAGGCAAAATCCCTTCTGGTGATGTATACATTGATGGAAGCGGCATCGGGGATATTGGAAGCGTCGTCTTGCGCGACCGAAAAATTCTTTCAGAAGATGGCTTAGTGATTGTCGTCGCGACAGTCGATAAGAAACGCAATAAAGTTGTCTCAGGGCCAGATATCATTTCCCGCGGTTTTGTATACATGAGGGAATCCGGTATGATGATCAGCGAAGCACAGCATTTGCTTTCGAAGGAATTGAACAAAAAACTAGCAAACTCACCTGCGGAAGCTAGTTCTTTAAAAACGGACATCGTCGATATTCTTTCACCTTATTTATACGATCAGACGAAACGCAGACCAATGGTACTTCCTGTTGTAATGGAAGTTTAATAAAACAAAAAAGTCCCAAGTGCCAACGCACTGGGGCTTTTTCAATGCAAAAAAGACCATTCCTCAATGAAGGGCCTTCTTCTCAAATGTATGAATATCTAAATCTGAACCAATGACAATCAATATGTCGTCCAACTCGATTTCTTCGATTGCTTGTGGTGACACGAGGATATGTGTGCCTCTTTTAATGGCAACGATGTTGACTCCGTATTTTGCCCGGATATCGAGATCGATTAATGTATAGCCAGCCAGTTTTTCATTCGCACGTATTTCCACAATTGAATATTCATCGGAAAGCTCGAGATAGTCCAATATATTATTGGAAACTAAATTGTTTGCAATCCTCTTCCCCATATCCCTCTCCGGATGGACAACTTGGTCAGCCCCAATTTTTTGTAATACTTTGGCATGATAGTCGTTTTGTGCTTTGACCGTAATCCTCTTTACACCAACCTCTTTTAATATCAGTGTTGTCAGTATACTTGCTTGGATATTTTCCCCAATGGCAACGACGACATGTTCGAAATTTCGGATGCCTAATGACCGAAGTGCTGATTCATCAGTAGTATCTGCTGCAACTGCAGTTGTTGCAATTTGCGCGAAGTCATCAACGCGGTCTGGTGAAATATCTATTGCCATAACATCCGCATTCAACGATACTAATTCTCTGACGATACTTCCGCCAAATCGTCCTAATCCAATGACAACAAATTCCTTTTTCATTCCACTCCGCTCCATTCCGATTGATGAATAAGATGAGTGTAACATATTATTTTTACACAAAAAAGAAAGACGACTGCTGTAAAGTCATCTCATGTACGAGTCAGTAATTATTCATTTCTTGCATTAAGCGGTTCACACGCGTTTTTAGCATTTTCATACCACTTCCACCCGCTTGGAAATGGCGCAACCGCCCATGTTTGTCGAAAACGTAATAGGCAGGGACGTACTGGTTGTTAAAGTCGTCCGATAATTGTAAGTCGTTGTCAACAAATATCGGCTCCGTAATGTTATAGCGGTAAGCCGCAGATTTAATCTTCTCCAAATTTACATCGTCTTTCGAACGAGGCATATGCACTGCTATCACATTCAATTTACCTTTATAGTGATCACGGAAATGATTGACATATGGCATGACATCTTTGCATAAACGGCAGCTAACCGACCAAAAATGGATGAGTGTCGGCTTTTCTCCAATTAAATCCACTCTTTCTCTATACCCATTCAACCAGGTTGTTTCCCCTATCAATTCAGGCATTTGATCACCCAACTTCATACGTTACCTCCTCCGTAAAAATCTCCACTGCCTATTCTATGCGGAGAAACTTAAAGTTTGACCTGCATCTATCCATGTGAAATGTTTAGCTTCACTTCAGTAATGGGAATGAAATAGTAAGTGCCTTGCCACTTATAAGAAGAGATACAGGAGGCAATGCCATGTCCATACTTAAAAACGTGGAAAAATTGAATATCACCCGTTCTCATGTGACATTCCTCCTTCCGTTCGGTTTCGATCAAACGAAGAGAAGAGAAATTATCAATAATTTGGAATCAAACGGATACACTCTTTTTCAATTAGAGGGAGATGCACAAAAGGAAGACGATATTTATGGATACGGGATTAAAGTTGTCGGTAAGGAGCTTGAACCATATTTTTATCCTTACATTGAACATAAGCTTTTTCCCGAAACAGATGAAGATAAGGGATTTCATAGGTATACCGCACTTATGAATAAGTCAGACACCATGCAGCTAAGAGATGAATTGTATGATTTTACAGTTCGGAGCGTAGATATCATTTTAGCGCCTTTTGGTATTGCTTTTCTCGCATTGCGTGTTGACATAGGAAAAACCATGGATTTAAGTGATGTTCTCGATTTTATTCAACATTTTCGAGCATTGGATTCCAATCTGAAAGAAAGTAGTGGCGCAACAATTATCATTTGTGAAACGGAACAAACATTTTCCATGTATGATTATTTATTCGAGTATTTATGCCCTTTTTTGAAAAAGAACGTCCAGCATGAAAAGAAGTTGAAAGGGCATTTTGGTTCTCTGCCTTATTTTGAAGATGAAAGGATGTTCGTGTCTTCCTTTCTGATTGCACAAACGGAAACATCTATTTCGGATGAACACTTATTCAGACTCGGAAATGTAAATGGAAAGACGCCTGAAGGTCATCCTTTTATTTCTTCAACGAATCCGAACTATATTCAACGTGTTTTATCAAATTCGTCACACGATCGATGGGCTCCCCATTTGTATATGCTAGTGACCGAACACGGTTTCTCCACCATTTCCAATCGGCCAACCGCTGAATTGAGGGATGAGTTGTCTGAGCACATGGGGACGCATTACTATAATATGCTTCTTCATTATTTTTACAAAATGATGCTACTCCGTGTCTCCTTCGAGTACAGTGAAATCGAGTGGAAAAAGGATGAATCTTACGTAAAGTCACTCATCCAGCTGATTAACGTTTTCTCATCCTCCTATTATTTCAAAGAAATTAGTACTCGAACAGAAGGAAAGGAATTATCAGAGATGTTCAGGAAGATCTTTCACATTGACTCCCTGTTTAATGAAGCTAGCAAAACTTTACAAGAATTGTATAAAAGCCAGGAAAACAGCCAAGCTGATCGTTTGAACATGCTACTATTCATTTTGACAATTTTCACTGTCATTTCCGGCATTTATGGCATGAATCTCGTGATTTCTGACTGGGAATCCCCTTCTGGCTGGAAAGAATATTCCTCCTATACGATTTTCGAATGGATTTCGCTTATTACAGCAGTCTCTGGTATCGGTTTATCAGCTTTTTTAATTTTTTCCACAGTTGGAAAAATGCTTATGCGAAATCGGCGCAAGAACAAGCTTGACATGCATGACTAATATTACCATCACATGCCAGAGTCCTTTTAATAGGATTCTGTTTTTTTTTTGAAAAAACATCTTGATTTTCGAGGTTTTTTTTGTATAATTGAGTAGGCTTATAGTAAACACAAAGTACAGTAATACTAAACTCGGTAATTCAGGAAGGAATTGTCGACCATGCAAATCGGGAGTAAAATCAAAAGTCTTCGATTAAAAAAAGGACTGACGCAAGAAGAATTGGGAGAGAGGACCGATCTTACGAAAGGTTATATTTCACAGTTGGAACGTGAACTCACATCCCCATCCATCGAAACTCTCTTTTCCTTGTTGGAGGTTCTAGGAACAACACCGAAAGAGTTTTTTGATGAACCCAAAAAAAATATGAAAGTAGTTTATTCGCCTGACGATCAAACAACCTATGTCAATGATGAACTAAAATATAGCATCCGCTGGCTCGTTCCCCGTTCGAATGAAAACGAGATGGAGCCGATTCATATTTCATTCGCGGAAAACGGTGAATTCAAGCAATTTGAACCATCACTTGCAGAAACGTTCATTTATGTTCTTTCAGGGAAAGTTGAAATTGAATTAGGTAAACGGACTTTCATAGCTACTGAGGGAGATTCGGTCTATTACGAAGCATCTGATCATCATCGAATCTTAAATGCAAATGACGGTCCGAGTGAATTGCTGCTTGTAGCAACAGAATCTTATTTATGAAGGGGGAAAACACACAATGACAAATCAGCCGATTATCCGTTTTGAAAATGTCAGCAAGATATACGGCGACGGAACGACTGTACTGGACAATGTCTCATTTGAATTGGAGCGCGGAAAGTTTTACACATTATTAGGTCCTTCCGGATGCGGAAAGACGACGATCCTAAGATTAATCGCAGGATTTATCGAACCGACGGAAGGTTCAATTTACTTTAACGGCAAAAAGATTAACGATGTCCCGGCAAACGAACGCCAAGTGAATACGGTATTCCAAGACTATGCCCTTTTCCCCCATTTGAACGTGTATGAAAATATCGCATTCGGGCTGAGGATTAAAAAGGTGAAAAAGGATGAAATCGATTCAAGGGTGAAAGAAGCGTTAAAATTCGTCAATTTGGCTGGATATGAAAATCGTGAAATAACGGAGATGTCCGGCGGCCAACGGCAACGAGTCGCGATTGCAAGGGCGATTGTCAACGACCCCGAAGTGATCTTGCTCGATGAGCCGCTATCTGCTCTCGATTTGAAGCTTCGATCTGAAATGCAATATGAACTCCGTGAATTACAACAACGACTTGGCAAGACATTTGTCTTCGTCACTCATGACCAGGAAGAAGCGCTTGCCATGTCCGATGAGATTTTCGTCATGAATGTCGGTGCTATCCAGCAATCGGGCACTCCCCTCGACATTTACGACGAACCAATCAATCGATTTGTCGCAGATTTCATCGGTGAATCCAATATTGTTTCAGGAAGGATGATTGAGGATTACGTAGTTGAATTCACTGGAAAACGATTCGATTGTGCAGATGCGGGACTGCAGCCTAACGAGAAAGTCGATATTGTACTTAGACCCGAAGACTTGGAAATTACGACAGTCGACAAAGGAAAACTAAATGTCACTGTCGATACCCAGCTGTTCCGAGGTGTCCACTACGAACTGTCGACATATGATAAAGACGGAAATGAATGGCTCGTCCATTCCACGAAGAAAGCGGAAGTCGGATCGACGATCGGTCTTGACTTTGATCCGGAAGATATTCATGTCATGCGGTTGAATGAATCGGAAGAGGATTACGATGCAAGACTTGAATCTTATGGAGCGAACGCCCATGAATAATAATCGCCTGCGTTCGATCTACTCGATTCCTTATACAGCGTGGATCCTGTTATTCGTCCTGGCACCGATCGCATTGATCGTTTATTATTCATTTTTCGACTTAACAGGCAACTTCACGCTTTCGAACTACAGGAACTTTTTTTCTTCGGTTTATCTTACATTGACGATCAGCTCATTTTGGTATGCTTTCTTAATTACGTTCTTTTCATTGCTGATCGCTTATCCAACTGCGTATTTACTCACGAAGACAAAGCATAAGCACCTTTGGCTTTTGCTTATTATCATCCCTTCGTGGATCAATCTTTTACTGAAAACATACGCTTTCATCGGACTAATGGGACTATACGGTCCATTGAATGCATTTCTAGAAACGATTGGCATTGGCAAACAACAAATTCTATTTACGGATTTCAGTTTCGTATTCGTTTCCGTTTATATTTTCATTCCGTTCATGATCTTGCCGATATTTAACGCGCTCGACAAATTGAATCCTACCTTGATCGACGCATCGCGTGACCTCGGCGCAAATTCATGGACAACTTTCAGAAGGGTCATTTGGCCTTTAACGATTAATGGTGTGAAATCGGGCATTCAAGTCGTTTTCATCCCTGCCTTGTCATTGTTCATGATTACGAGGCTCATTGCTGGTAATAAAGTGATTACGCTCGGGACTGCCATTGAACAACAATTTCTAGTGACGCAAAACTGGGGAATGGGATCGACAATCGCCGTCTTCCTCATTGTCTTCATGTTCATCATCATGCTTGTCACAAATGGAAAAGAGAAGGGAGCATCGGGTAATGGAACGAATAGGTAAACTCCCTAAACTATATTTGGCGATCGTCTTCATCATTTTGTATGCTCCGATCTTCTATTTGATTTTCTACTCCTTTAATTCGGGAGGTGGGATGTCCAATTTCGAAGATTTTACATGGGAGCATTATGCAGCTGTTTTTGAGGATAAGCGTTTGATCATCATTCTCCTCAATACAATCATCATTGCCCTGCTCTCTGCCTTATTATCAACGACAATTGGTGTTATAGGTGCGTTGGCCATTTATTTCATGCGCAATAAAAAAATGAGGAACGCCGTTCTTTCCATGAATAATATTTTGATGGTCAGCCCAGATGTCATTATCGGGGCGTCCTTCCTCATTTTGTTTACGATGGTCGGTGTGAAGCTCGGATTCGCTTCTGTCCTCATTTCCCATATTGCCTTCAGTATACCGATTGTCGTCATTATGGTATTGCCGAAACTAAGGGAGATGCATCCGACATTGATAGATGCTGCACTTGATCTTGGTGCTTCACGGAAAGACGTTATGACGAGGGTCATTTTGCCATTCATCAAGCCCGGCATTTTCGCTGGATTCTTCCTTGCACTGACGTATTCGCTTGATGACTTTGCCGTCACCTTCTTCGTTACAGGAAATGGGTTCTCGACATTATCCGTTGAAATCTATTCGATGGCAAGAACAGGAATCAGTTTGACGATCAATGCACTTTCAGGCCTCATATTTATCGTCACAGTCGCTCTAGTGCTTGGCTATTATGCACTTAACCGTAAAATGAAGGCACCTCTAGCGGGGGTGAAAAAATGAAGTCAATTATCAATTCAGCAATCCTGATCCTTCTCATTTCCGGCATTTTGCTTTTCATTAACGCGAAGTTGAATGAAGGGAGCAAATCGGGCAAAGGTACGGTAACAGTTTATAACTGGGGAGAATATATCGACCCTGATCTAATTGAGCAATTTGAAGAAGAAACAGGTATCAAAGTCGTCTATGAAACCTTCGATTCGAATGAAGCGATGATGAGCAAAATTGAACAAGGCGGCACGTCTTACGATATATCTGTTCCATCAGAATATATGGTTGAAATGATGTCGGAAAAGGATCTCTTGTTACCGATTGACTATAGCCAAATTCCAAATATAGAACATATCGACCCATACTTTTTAGATTTGGCATTCGATCCCGGCAATCAGTATTCGATCCCTTATTTCTGGGGTACTGTAGGAATTGCATTCAATCCGACTTTACTTGAAGGACAAACGTTCGAAAGTTGGGATGATCTTTGGGATCCTTCCTTAAAGCAACAAGTGATTCTTGTCGACGGTGCTCGTGAAACGGTCGGCATGGCCCTTAACTCGTTAGGACACTCTTTGAATTCGACCGATCTAGGAGAGCTTCGAGAAGCGATAGACAAGTTGAAGACGTTAAGTCCGAATGTCAAAGCAGTCATCGGTGATGAAGTCACCCAGTTGATGATTAATAATGAAGCTGCCGTATCACTGACTTGGTCCGGTCAAGCAGCTGATATGATGTATGAAAACGAGGACATTGATTTTGTTGTCCCTAATGAAGGTTCGAATTTATGGTTTGATAATTTTGTCATTCCGAAAACGGCCAAAAACATTGAAGGTGCACATGCCTTCATTAACTTCATGCTTGATCCTGAAGTAGCGGCACAAAATGCTGATTACGTAGGATACTCAACTCCGAATTTATCAGCACTTGACTTGATGGATCCTGAAGTCGTCGAGGACGAACGTTTTTACCCAGATGAAGAAACAAGAAGCCACTTGGAAGTTTATAAAAACTTAGGACTTGAATTATTAGGCGTTTACAATGAACTATTCTTGGAGTTCAAAATGGATATGAGATGATATCGTAACCGTCCTTCGACCGTTTATATGGTTAAGGGCGGTTATTCTGTATGAATGAACGTGACGGAGTCGTTTCTGTTAAATAATGATTTGCTTCTATGGTAAAGTGGAATAATAACAAGAAATAGAGGGGCGGATTGCCTTTGGCGGAGAAAAAATCGAATAATTTGGCTTTATACATACTGATGTTCAATATGTTTCTTGCAATGTCAGGCATCGGTCTCATCATCCCAATTATGCCTGAGTTTCTTGGGACGTTTGGAGCCGCCGGGAAAGTTCTCGGTTTCCTTATAGCCATATTTTCATTTGCACAATTTATCTTTTCGCCTATATCTGGAGATTTATCCGACCGGCTAGGAAGAAAGAAGATTATTATTGTTGGGTTATTTATTTTTGGAGCATCGCAGCTAGCTTTCAGTTTGTCTTCAGAATTATGGATGCTATTTGTTGCACGGTTCTTTTCCGGAATGGGAGCCGCTTTCCTCATCCCACCTATGATGGCATTTGTCGCTGACATCACCACATACGATGAAAGAGGCAGAGGGATGGGACTGTTAGGGGCGTCCATGTCACTTGGTTTCATGATCGGGCCAGGAATTGGCGGATTCCTATCCAAGTTCGGTCTACTGGTTCCATTTTATGCAGCAACGGGTGCTTCCTTTTTCGCGGCAATCCTGTCGATTTTTATATTGCCAAATGTTGCACCGGTCATCTCGCCTGAGAAACTCCAAGGCAAGGCGGAAAACTTATTTAAACAATTAAAACGGTCAACGAGAACACCATATTTTATCATGCTGATTGTCATGTTCGTCTTTTCGTTCGGTCTGGCGAATTTCCAATCAACCATTTCCTTGTATGTTGATCAAAAGTACGGATACACACCAGCACAAATTGCAGTTTTGATTACGGTAGGCGGATTTGTCGGGGTCATTGTCCAAACTTTTGTCATCAATCGGCTATTCAAGAGATACGGAGAGATGCAAGTCATTCTTGTAAACCTCGTCGTAGCAGCAGTATCTATGCTCGGTATTCTTTTCGTCGACCTATTTTGGACGATTCTTCTTGTAGCTACGATTTTCTCGACAGCGACTTCCCTCCTTCGTCCTGCAGTAAATACGCTTGTGTCGAAGCTTGCAGGCGAGCAGCAAGGTTATGCGGCAGGGATGATGAATGCGTACATGAGTTTAGGGAATATGATTGGTCCAGCACTCGCCGGTTCCATTTTCGACATCAATATAACATTCCCGTATATACTAGGCACAGCCATTCTCCTGATCTGTTTCGGAATTGCGGGTGTCTGGTCAAGAAAAAACGCGAGCCTGCTTGCCTCTACAAGGACACAATGAAACCCTTATCTCTCTGACAGCTGAGAGATAAGGGTTTTTCTTATCGCTTCTTTTTCGCTTTTAGTAATTCAGCGACATGGTCTTCGGTTTTGACGGTTGGTGTCTCGTTCTCAACAATCCTTTCTTTCCGTTCGAGCAAGTTCGAAAACATGCCGAATCGGCGCAACGTAATATCAATGAAAAACAGAATCATCGCCATTAAAACGAGCCAATCCGCAACCGGCTTTCTCTCCCCGCTTTTATATGGATGCGGCCGGAATACGTCTTCAGGTTCTTCAAGGTACTTTCCACCCGTCCGCTCGGCAATTTTTTCAAGCAACGCGACATTCGGTTCTGCTGGTTTGTATTCCAGGCCATAAGGAACGGACACACCCGCTTCAAATAGCCCTCCCCTATCATCGGTAATACTAAAGAAAACAAGGCCAGGATTCGCGTCCAACGTGACCCTCGTCTTTCCGGGCGCTAAAGGTTCAGATTGGAAAGGCACTTCTTTTCCTTGCTCATCGACAATCGTCACTTCCAAAAATGCTGACTTCCGGGAACTGTCCGTAATCGTATACGTTCCGCCACGATCATGGTTGACGACATACGGAACGTCTTCATAAGACGGCAGCAATCGGGAAACGGCCGTGTTCCAAAAATCCGGATACCCTTCCCATCTTGCAAGATCGCCCGACCATTTTCCCGTTGAATCCGAAGTAAATGCAATCGTACGCCCTAATCCATACATCCATTCCGCAATGACCGGATCTTCTTTAGGGCTTTCTGCCGCAACCGTAGCAGTCGACTTTGGAGTCGTCGCAATATAGGCGTTCATCTGTGGAACACCATCTCGGAAAATGGAAATCCACTCAGGTACATTGCTAAGTGTTACGTAGAACGGATCATCCTCAATATAGGTCCTTGTCAGCATCGATGTTTCCCTTGTCAATATTGCAGGGATTGTTGACTCGTCGACAGCATTATAAAACCTTCCGCCGCCCAACTCCGCTAATTCCTCGAGCAATACACTATCGGCATCTGTTCCGATTGCAACAGTCGATAACGTGACGTTAGTGTTTTTCCCTTCCGCTATAATTTCTTCATACTCGGGCGGCATAGGCGACTGGCCATCCGTTAACAGAATAATATGCTTCCGTTGCAGCTTTAAATCAGCCAAATCCTCATACGCTTTCGCTACCGAAGGGAAAATATCAGTCCCGCCACCTGCAGGAATGGACAAAATTTGATCCATCGCTTCTTGCTTATCGCGTAAAGGTCCGACCGGAATGACTTCCCATATGTCGTGGTCAAAGGCAGTGAAACCGAATGTATCATCATTCCGTAACAACTCTACCGCCCTTGCCGCCGCCTCCCTCGCTATGATGATTTTTGAACCTGACATACTTCCGGAACGATCCAAAGTAATGACGAGGCCGAGGGAGGGCAGCTGCTCCTTCCCTTTCACTTCCATTTCAACTGGCAACAAACGCTCGATCGGTGATTTAAAATAGCCGCCCAATCCGAAGCTTTCATCTCCACCGACCATCATGAATCCTGTACCGAAGCTTTTGACAGCTTGCTCAATGACTGTCATTTTATGCTCCCCTACTAGATGACCCGGCACATTGTCAAAAATGATAGCTCCATAACCTAAATATCCAGATAGATTTTCAGGCAATTGTTCCGCATCGACGACGTCGACTTCAATCGCATTTCTGTCGAGCAATGAAGGAATGACAGAAGGACTTCGTTCGGTCTCCACGACAAGCACTCTTGGAGATTGTTCTAGCATCGTTACCGAAAGCATCCGGTTATTTTCAAGCAGACCATCATCTGGGACGATCAACTTCGCCTCATACTTCAAGAGACCTGTTCCCCGGGCCTCATGATGAAAAGCAAATAGGTTCGCTCCTTCGTCAAGAGTAACTGATTCGCTAACAATTTCTTCATCGTTCAAGTAAATGAGCAATTGACCCGCAGTCTTCGTCGATGACTCGATTTCTACACGCAATAATTGCCTCTCACCTTCATAGGCCGTTCTTGGTGTTTCAAATAATGAAATCGAAGCGTCTGCCTGATTGGATCGCCTGACAACAACCGTATCGATTTGGACATGGCTATTCTCATACTTCGGCAACAGCTCTTCAATGGATCCTTCCGTTTCAAGTCCATCAGTCACTAACACAATCCTCGTCGCGAGGTCTCTTTTTGCCACTGCAGCGGCGAGGTCGACTGCATTTGCAATATTTGTTGCTCCACCCGATTCGATCGGTTCCAACTTCGACATTGTCAAGTCGGCATCCGTCAACTGGCTATCCGTGCGGAATGTACCGCCAAAAGAATAAATACCTACGGATTGATTCGCTTTCCTCGCCTGTAAACTTTCCGCAATCCAATGTTCGATTGATTGGCCCGCCTCTTCAACAGAAACAGATCGATCGACGACGAATAGTATCTGCTCCTCATCATCCGGCAATAACACATAGGGAATGGTGAGGGCAAAAACGATGCAGAGGATCACGAGACTTCTAAGAGCATAAAGTATCGTACCTTTGCTGATAAAACGCATGTTGGAAGACTTCCAAGCATACGCCATGTAAAGAGCTATTGGTATTAGCAACAATAACCATAACGGCTCCTCAATTCGGATATCCACGACGTCTTTGCACCTCCCACTCGATTACTAAAAGAAGGAGGACAGGCAATAGGAAAAGCCATCCAATCATTTGTTTCCCTTCTTGTTCTGCTTCATTTAATGGGCCTGCTCCAAGTCGATAACCGGGACCATAAGCAACCGATTTTTCAATTGGCTCGAGCTGAACGGATAAATACTTTTCCACTCCTCTGTCCAACAGTTTATAAATTCCCGGTTTTGATGGAGCGACAAAATTCCCGCCTGCCTCATAAGATGCAATATACTTATCGTCAACTGTAAATATTTCAATTCCTTCAGGTCCACTTCCTGTCAACAACGCTTTCCGTTCATTCGGTGTGAATGTTCCTGCGATTTCACTCCCGGATCGCAACATCTCGACTGAACTCCAAATGAATAACGGGAACGATGGATGCAAAGGCCAATCTGTCAGACCGATATCCGTCAAGATGATAATGTCGCCTCTAGGAGAACGTTGGATGAATGGTTTACCATCAATGGTAGCCAATGTCGAAAAGCCATCAAAAGCAGGATAGAGAGCGCTTATATACACATCATGCATCGAAGCAATTGTAAATAGCGCATCATTTGTCGTTTCCACAACCCCGGAAACAGGTTCTGTCGTAGAATCATTTCGGCCGATCAATAAAATCGGTTCAGACCCTTCCTCCAAGAACGATGTCTCATTCGTCACAATCATTGCATGATTCAAAGCGGAAGTCATTTCATTGACAGATCCAGAACTGACAGTTAGCCCGATTGCTTCAAATGCTCTTTTAACTAATTCATGCAGTTGATTGTCGACAATCACTTCCGAGGATTCATTGCCAATGACGATAAATGCATCGTTGTCTACTTTGTAGTCGTCTTCCACTTCCATATGTAAATGGAATGCAGGCAACTTCGGCAAATCCTTAAATGAAAGAAGCGCCTCTCCTTCTTGATCGATTGAAAATTCCTGTTCGGCCAACTTGTCACCCGTCAAGCCATTATGCACACTTACCGTCCCAGATTGTTCCTGAATTGATTGATTTAATAGTTTCACAATGGCCTCAGTGCCATCTGCTATATGTATGGCACCAAATTTCCCGATTGCTACATTGTTCAGAAGTTGTTCATTGTTATGGACGGTCCACGAAATTCCACTTTCGCTATCTATGAAAGCGGAGCGATCGAAGTAATCGGTAAAAATATGGACATCCGCTCCTGCCTGTGAGGCGATTGATTTAACAAAATCGAGGGAACGTCCTAAATGTTCATGTTCATAATTCAAGTCAAGCCCATCAATCGAAGCCATGATAACGCGTTCATCACTTTCTTCCCGCAGCAACAGGGAAGGTTCCTTTCCGGTCGTAATAATGGATATCGATTCACCTGCACGTTCCTTGGCAATTTCGCGCATCTTCCCTTTACTCTTTTCAAGTAGTGAAAGTTCGCCATCATAGGCAGCCATGCTTGCAGAACTGTCTACGACAAATATGGTATGACCATCAGCGACAGTATCTTTTGGCAAATAAGGGCGTAGCAAAATGAAAAGTAAAAGCAATAATGCAGCCATTTGCAAATAAAATAAAGCATTTCGCTGTAGATTTTTCAAATATGGCGAAACCTTCGTCTCTCGCATCGATCTTTCCCAAAACAATGTAGACGAAATCGTTGTTGTCACGTACTTCTTTCGGAAAAAATAATAAAGAAGGACGGCCAACGGGAAAATTGCCGTCCATGCATTACTGATTTGATCGAACCCCACTTAGCCGTCCCCTTTCACCGCAACCATCCGGCATGTCTCATTTTCTTAGTAAAACTATCCATCGCGCCATCCGAAACTTCCGCTCGTAAAAGCTGGATTCCGTATTTTTTCGCCAATACCATTAAAGCAGCTTCATGTTGCATTTTTTTCTCTTTATAATCTTTGACGATTCTCTGACTTATCGAAACTTCTACGACCGATCCACTTTCCACATCAACGAATCGAACATCTCCATCGTAAGTAGGAATCTCTTCTATCGGTGAGTGAATGGTCAAGATGCGGATATCCTTACAGATACCTGGCATTCTTCTGAACAGCCGCTCCCACTTATCCAACTGTTCCAACCCGTCCGTAATAATAAATAGAACAGTCATCGCCTTCGGTACATGCTTTAACACTTGATCTGCAAATTCACCTTCGGAAACAGGCTCTTGCAATTGTTCTACGTATTTGGAGAACGAAGAACGATGCAAGGCGCCTTTCTTCCGAAAGAAATAATTTTGGCTAGGAGACCAAGTTGAGAATGAAACGGTGTCTCCACTTTTTAACGCAATATGGCCTAAACCGATCGCCAATTGACGCGCAAAATCCCATTTTCCATCGATACCCATCGATTTTGTCGAGTCGAGCAATATGTGTACCCGCATTTCCTGTTCATCCAAAAACTGTTTAATGAACGGTTTATCCGTACGAGCGAACACATTCCAATCAATATGGCGTAAATCATCGCCGGGGTGATATTCTCTGAAATCCGAAAAATCCAAAGACGTCCCCGTTTTACTGGAACGATGTGTCCCTTTATGATGGCCGAGACGTCTCGCTCTTGTAACAATGGATAAAGCCCCTAACCGTTTTGACAATCGATCGGGAAATAGCTCCCCACTCATTACACCGATGCTCCTTGACGTATATCTTCAAGCAATTTGTCGATAAGTTTATCGACATCGATCCCTTCTGCTTCCCCTTCATAATTAATGAGAACACGGTGCCGTAAAGCTGGTTTGGCGACGGTTTTAATATCCGCGATGGACACATGGAAACGACCAGCCATCAATGCTCTGGCTTTCGCCAAACGGATAATCGATTGCAATCCACGAGGTCCGCTCCCATATTGGACGTATTGGCTCCATTCATCTTCTGAATCCGCTCTATGGTGTGTCGCCGAAACGAGATCGACTGCATAATCCATCATTTCATCTGGAACGACAATCGTCTTCGCCATTTCTTGGGCTAATCGAATCCCTTCTGCATCCATCACTTTTCTAATGGCAATCGTATTCGGCCCGGTCGTTCTTAGCATAATTTCCTTTAAGTCTTCTTTAACCGGATAGGGTAGTAGAATCTTGCATAAGAATCGGTCCATTTGCGCTTCCGGCAGCGGGTAGGTCCCTTCCATCTCAATCGGGTTTTGAGTTGCAAGAACGAAAAACGGTTTAGACATTTTCCGGGTTTCGCCGAGAACTGTTACCGTTTTCTCTCCCATCGCTTCAAGCAATGCACTTTGTGTTTTGGGTGTGGCACGGTTAATTTCATCCGCTAACACCATTTGGCTGAAGATAGGGCCTTCCTTGAATACAAATCGTTGAACCCCATCAGGATTCCGCTCCAAAATACTTGTTCCTGTAATATCTGCAGGCATGAGATCCGGCGTAAATTGAATACGGGAAAAAGATAGGTCCAACACTTCTGATATCGTTCGGATCAACATCGTCTTTCCTAATCCGGGCAACCCTTCGAGCAAGGCATGCCCATCTGCCAAAATGGAATATAAAGAGAACTCGACAGCTTCCTGTTGTCCTACAATGAATTTCCCGATTTCTTCCCGTACTTCTGCAAGTGTTTTGCTCATTTCTTCGAATTGTTCAGGTGAAAACGACATGTGTACAACTCCCATCATTAATCATTCAATTGATGAAAAGTAATCGGAAAGGACCCGCTGTAAATCTGCAGGGAGATTCATTTTATCCGAACCTTTCAAATAGGCGTCTTTATAGCTTCCAACCACTTCTTGGTAAGGGCGTAATGTTCCCCTTTCAACAAGGCCTTCTCGTTCATTTTCTTCAATGAAGTCCCCTTCACCGAGCTCGCCGCTAACAACAGATGGATCATTAAAACCACCCATCCTGTCGAAAGGAATCGAAAGTAGTTCACGCCCACCTTGCCCTGTTCCAGCACCGGACCCACCTTGGCCCTGGCCTTGACCAGATCCAGCTCCGGACCCTTGCCCTTGGCCTTGACCCTGGCCTTGCCCTTGGCCTTGACCTTGACCCTGGCCTTGACCTTGACCCTGGCCTTGACCCTGGCCTTGGCCTTGACCTTGACCTTGACCTTCTCCTTGGCCTTCGCCTTGGCCTTCGCCTTGGCCTTCGCCTTCGCCTTCGCCTTCACCTTGACCTTCTCCTTGGCCTTCGCCTTGACCTTCGCCTTCACCTTGACCTTCGCCTTCACCCTGGCCTTGACTAGCTCCGCCTACACCTGCTTGGGACTGTCCCGTGCCCGGTTTGGCAGTAGATCCTGTTTGACCATTGCTAGCTGACGGAGGTGTGCCAGCACTCGCTAATGCAGGCAATGATGGGGCTTTGCCGATTTTATTCAATGCACTTTGCGCCTTCCCGGCCTGTTGAGCGAGCTGATCGGCTAACGCTTTAAGTTCTTCAAGCTCCTTTTCCTCTGACTCGCTTAATCCATCTACAGAGGCATTCTTCTTTTCAGCTAATCTCTGTTCCTTCAGTTTGAACTCCTTCTGTTTCTTTACTAATTCCCTTAATGTTTCCTCGGATGTTTCTGCTTCTTTCAGTTTCTCTGCCAACTCTTCCAATTCTTTTTTCTGCTCAGGATCCTTTTCCTCCTTTACAAGATCCGTAACTTCCTTCTTTAATTCCTCAATGATTTCCTTTTCTTTCGCGACTGCTTTCGCTTCTTGCTGTGCTTCGGAAGGAAAAATCAGCAATAGAACCGTACAAGTTAGCAGAATTAGAAAACCGACGAGCATTTTTCCGTTTAAATAGTTCTTTTCCCGTTTCTTAAATTGCGAATAAGCAGTTCCTAAAGATCTTTCTGCACGCTCCACAATTGCTTGTGCAAATTCAGATTGATTCACTCGCTCATCTAAAGCCGTCACAAGCAAATTATCGGGAACATACTGATCCAAATTCCAAACGGCCTCATCTCGACTGACGTTCTTTATGAACAATACAACGATCGTCGCAACCATCGTGAAAATGGCGAGCCATAGGGCAATCCATTCGAAATGAGGTAATACGAACAGTCTGGAAGCAGCAAGAAACAGCGTGGACAACAAAGCGGTTATGAAAAGTCCTGCTTGCAGCATATAGACAGATCGCTCAAAGCGCAAAGCTCTGAGTGCTTTTCTGACATATCGGAGTATTGCTGTTTTCCCTTCCATCTGTCTCACCCTATCATTTTAATCGTTTCATATTGACGCGGAGTTTTTTCACAGCTATGAAAAGCGCAACTACGGTAATGATTCCGTAAAAAATTAAATATCCGGCCCATACAGGAAAGTCAATTTTCGTCATTTCCGAAATGGATCGATTCAGCTCTGGCGATAGGAATGTCGCGAATAATACAGCCGGATTAATCGAAGCCAATAATTGTCCGACATATGATGGTGAAGTGACAGAAGTCCCCATCTGATTAAATGCCTTCATTTGCATGACGATTATGAACAGAAAGCCGGTCACTACCGACAAGAATAGCATCGTGCCATACGTGGCAATCATTGAAACAACTGTTCTACGAATCAATGTTGAAAACATGACACCTAGACTACCGATCGCTAATAATGTTACAAACAGGAAGATGAAAATCTTTACAAAATCGAGCGGAGAAATTCCGCCGAATAAGAAGACTAGGCTATAGATAGGCATTCCTGCCACTATGAGTAGCAATAGAAATGCTACGGATGACAACATCTTTCCAGAAATAATCTGGAAAGAACTTTGAGAAGTTGTCAACAGGATTGGCAATGTCTGTTTTTCCCTTTCCGAACTGATCGCGCCAGCCGTCAATCCCGGTGCAGTGAACAAGACGAGTCCGAGCTGAATATACGAAAGAAAAGCGAACAGGACAAAGCTTTGACTTGGCCTGAAATAAGAAGTCCCTGTCATATTAACCGTTAGAAAAATATAACCAAATACGAATATGCACATCGCCAGCAGAAAGAAGAGTATGCCATTGAAACCTTTAAAAGAGCGGAATCTCAGCTTCAACTCTTTAAAAAGAACCGGATTATTAAAATTCATCTTCAGTCGGCTCCTTTCGTAATTTCCATAAAGACATCTTCTAAGTTTGTCACATGCTCCATGAATGAAACGATTGGCAAATCATTGAGTACTGCCCGCTTCAGCATATCGATCTGCTCGGCGTCCTCACCTTTGTAGATGAAGGATATGCCTTCGTCTCCATCCAACTCTTCAATTGAAGTGACATGTGGTTGATCTTCAAAAAATGATATGGCCTCATCGATTTTATCCGTTAGCCGGACTGTAATTACCTTTTCACCTTGCAGCTTCTTCTGAATATCAGCAACGGATCCATGGGCAATTAACTTTCCATTGTCAATGACTCCGATTTCATCGCACATCTCCGACAGTTCAGGCAAAATATGCGATGAAATTAAAATCGTTTTACCCATGCCTTTCAATGTCTTCAAAATATCACGCATTTCGATACGCGCCCTCGGGTCAAGGCCAGAAGCCGGTTCATCCAAAATGAGCACCTTTGGATCGTGAATAAGACATCTCGCCAGGCATAGCCTTTGCTTCATCCCTCTCGATAAAAGGTCGACATATGAATATCTCTTATGTGATAAATTTACCAATTCCAACAGCTGAGGAATGAGTTTCTTTCTCTCTTCCTCTGGAATCCCATAGCTCGCACCGTAAAAATCGAGATATTCATCTGCTTTCAACTGATCGTACACTCCAAAAAAGTCCGGCATATAGCCAATCAGCTTCCGGATTTCTGCTGGTTTTTCCCGGACACTTACTCCATCTATAAAAACATCACCCGAAGTCGGCTGCAATAATGTGGAAACAATGAGAAATGTTGTCGACTTACCCGCACCATTTGCACCGACAAAACCGAAAACGGTACCTTCATTCAACGTTAAATTCAAATTATCGAGCGCGGTGAATTGTCCGTATTTTTTCGTCAACCCTTTGATTTCAATCATTTCTTCACCTCGCCATGCAGCTTAATTTCAGGAGCTTGTGCTTCATTGCCATGCTGATTGTTGTTGAACTCCATTTTCAACATCACTTTTCCATCTTCTGTTACAAAGTCGCCGATTGAATCCAACGTCAATTTCCTTTTGGATTCGAGCGAATCGAATTCATTCGTTTTCACATTCCAAATACTTAATGCGTAAACCTGATTTTGAATCTTGGAAATATCCATCGAATTCCATTTCGATACATTTTTCACCAACTCCTCAGGCACTTGCCACGTTTGGATGTAGGAAGACTCATTGAAAAAGTACATATTTGCCGGGTGTCCGTAAGGATGTGCCTGCATATTGCTTCCTTCCGAAAGGATTGTCATCGTCATCATTTCCGGATCAACAGTAAAGCTACCGCTAAACTCGACTTTTGGTGTGAACGCTTGTGAAAGCATCGTTAAGGAATCCGTTACGGCCTTTGTATTTTCGAGTTCGATCGGCACGATTTTTGTATCCGTATAGCCTATGAGGACCGGTTTCGCTTCGCTGTTCATCGTATTTCCCGAAAAAGCGACGAGGCTATCTTTTCTTATTTTCATAAGATCGTCCGATGTACTCGGAATTTGCCCCATAGGCCCCATATACATGGAGTTGGAAGACATTTTTCGAATCAATGTTGAAGTCTTCAATGTTTCATTTACCTTCAATGTTTCTCCAGGTCCTAAATCTCCGATTTTGATTCTTCTATTTCCTGACCAAATGGCGAGATCATTCACAGAGAATGGGAAGTTATTCGTGATTTCTCCTGTCAGTTGTTTGTCTTTAACAGTCAACGCTATATCGAAATTCCCGATTGGCTCCAAAGTCGTTTGTCCATACACTGTAGCGACATCCCAATAGCCGATATCACGGAGGTGCAAGTTCGATCCTGTTGCACTCCTTTCGATCAAAGCGCGCTTGTGGGAGTTACCAACCATTGAAGGGGGTCCAAAAATCCCCATTGAGTATGGTGTGTACGTTGACATTGTCGTTTCTTTAGGCGCTGAAAAAACAAAATCCCCCGACTTATTCGTCAAAATCGACTCAACGAAATAACCAGAAAGGCTACCATCTTGGTTCACATCAAATGCAGACGTTTGCTGAATTTGCGCTTGGCCGATCCGGTCGCGTGCCCCATAGGCAAAGATGAAGACAGATACTACAACAGAGATGGAAGGAATGATCCACCAAGCATGTTCCCGCTTGTCTTTACGTTTTAAAATTATGTATAAGACAGGGATGATAATAATGATGTAAAAAATGATCACTCCGAATAGTAGAGGAGCAGACACTTTAAAAGACGGAAATAGTTCGTTTGAATTTCCAATCGTCCATCGTAAAGATTCCATCGGGTCGTAGTAATACGGCGTCATACCGCCAGCTATTCGTGTCTGTTCCGCTTTATCGAGCAAATTTGACCAAACGGCAGAAGCTCCCGCCATTTTAGAAAACGGTTCATCCCCTACCGAGAAGGCCGTTTGCAGAACAATACCTTTTCCTAGTGGCTTTATTGCTGCGAGTATATCGTCATCCTTCGTATAGACAGCTTTGGAGTCAGCATTCAACTGAGTAGTCGAAATCGGAATTGATTGATCGAAATCTTCCCTACCCATCCATTCGTTGAACACTTCCGGACCGATTGTTTTCTTCCCGTTGACTGTCAAGGGCAAGTATTCGGAAAAAATACCAGACTCCGCTGCAACATGATCCGATCCGCCAAATACAATGACCCCTCCAGATCTTACCCAGTTGAGCAAAGCTTGTTGTTCAGTTGCAGACAAGTCCGCAATCGGATATTCGTCAATGACGATTATATCCGCCGGTCCCCACCCTGCCGCTTCTTCCGGAAGTTTCATCGAAGCGATTTTTGAAGCATCTATCAATTGGGTGCTATGAATATTCGTGAGCCGAACACCTTTTACAGCTGATAAACGGTCAATGTTGTCGGTAAAAGCCGTAATGATTTTCGTGTCGTCATGGTACATTGCAACCGTTATTTGCTGTGCTCCTTTATGTTCAATTTCTTTACCTTTTTTCCATCCTCCTTCATAAAAAAAGATGGATTTCGTATTCATGCCATACATATTGAAATCAAACATTTTCGGATTAATGAACGTAATGGTTTTCGTTTCACCTGCAGCAATTTCAATCGGGAACACTTCCCCAACCCCTGACTCATACGACTGTTGGGTATCTATGACCATATCCCCGATGAATGCAGATGTCCCATTATTCTCAATTTCAACTGTAATAGGCCCCCCTTTACCAAACTTTGCTTTCCCGTCAAAACCAGCTGACACCTTCGCTCTTAGTTCGGGAGCAGCAGAAGCGTGGGCAGCTGGCAGGAGTAAGAAGACGACAAAGATCGCAATGACGAACCCCAATTGTTTCTTCCACATATATGTTCCCCCCTATTGGATCACGCCAATATTCTATTTACCTTTCCTAATTAGTACGTAACAAAATTAGGAAAGTTCCATTCACTTCAATTCTTTTCTTAATTTTTCAGCATGTAAGTTAACAATTTCAGTAAAAGCGCTTACTTGCTTCAGTTCAAAAGTCGAGTCGTAGCCAATCAACCACGTATCTCTCGTCAATTCAAATTCCTCTTCGCTGTTCAGCAAAGGTATTTTATTCACTTTTTCGTCTCCCGCCAAAGTGATTGATGGCAAAATCGCATACCCAATTCCATTCAACGCCAATTGCTTGCATGTCTCAATCTGATCGACTGTAATCTGCCTTTTTGGGTATTGTGAAAAATGACGTTGCCACCATCTTTGGATTTCCATGTAATAATTCGAATCACTTTTAAATTGAATGAATGTGCGATCAGTATTCGTCAATTCATTGATCGATGTTATTTCTTTATCAACCAAATAGAGGCGATCCCGAAACAAATAGGATTTCCTGCTTTTCCAATCGACTTGTCCGCGAACAATACCGATGTGCGCTTCCCCATCATAAAGTGCTTTTACAATTTCCGAGCTCCATCCGGTCATCAATGACACCTTTGCGTCAGGATATAGTTGGACGAATTCTTTCAATACTTGCGGCAGCCACGTTTGGCCAACAATGGATGCACAAGCGATTTTAAGGGTGCCGTGCACTTTATCCGCCAAAGAAGCGATCATCTCGGCAGTTTCCTCTTTTTTCACAATCGTCTCTTTCGCGAAAGCAATGACGAGCTCACCGGCAGGAGTCGGCTCCAGCCCTTTTTGAGAACGGATGAACAGCATTGTCCCCCATTCTTTTTCAATTGTTTGAAGCCGTTGGGACAAGGCTGGCTGGGACAAGAAAAGTCGTTCAGCAGCCTTGCGCATATTCCCTTCCTCCGCAAGTGCTTTAATGATTTCTAATTCAGTTGTCGTCATGAAGAACCACCTTTCCTTTAGGAATTCGTAAGATAAGCAGCAGGCTAATGACCGCAAAAACGAGTACAGCCACATATACCCATTGCAAAGAACCATCGAGCGCTTGCTGTAGAATATTCAATTTGGAACTAGGCAATGTCGACCGTGACTCTTCCGTCAATAAAAGATTAATGTCATTCACTTCATAATCTAGATTCCTTCCCCGGAAGGAAGACAGCAATGACCCATTCAATACGGCTCCGAAAATAGCTGCACCGATCGTATTCCCGAAGTTCCTCATGAACATGTTGGCTGCCGTTGCGGATCCACGTTGTTCCCGACTGACAGCCCCTTGAATCGTGACGATGAACGATGTGCTCGTCAATCCCATTCCAACGCCGACGAAAAAGCTTGATAATGCAGCCCACAAAGGACCCGATTCCCCCGACATCCAAATAAACATGAGTGAACCCGCGACTAGGGAGATACCTCCGGCAAACGAAACAGAAAAAGTACCGAACCTGATCAACAAATGCCCTGCAACGGAAGAGGCGATCGGCCATCCAATCGACATCGCAGTCAAGGTGAAGCCGGCAATCATGGCAGACTGTTCCATGACTCCTGTTACATATGTAGGCAAATATGATGAGATGCCAATTAAAATGACCCCTGTCGTGAGTGATACGAGATTTGCATATAAAATGACAGGGTTTTTCCAAATGGAGAAGGGCATCATCGGATCTTCGGCTTTCCTTTCAATCCATATGAATAACGCAAATAGCGCACCGCCTAGCAATAGAAGGAGTAGGCTGATCGAAGAAAATCTTGTAAAGGATTGTCCACCTTCAACGAGCCAAAATAGGATGATCGACAAGGATGCAGTCAATAATACGGCTCCTTTATAATCGATGGCGACTTTACGGTCTGTCTGAGGTTCGTGAAGAAAGAAATAGATCCCTACCATCGCTAACAAGCCTAAAGGGACATTCACCCAAAACACATATTTCCAATCCATATATTGGACAATCAAGCCGCCGATGACAGGTCCGGAGACTGCTGAAACACCCCATACGCTTGATAAATATCCTTGTATTTTCGCACGTTCTTCCGTCGTATAGATATCTCCTACAATTGTCGTTGCGATTGGCATGACCGCACCTGCTCCGAGACCTTGGATCAGTCTATAAATAATGAGCAGCTCCATAGACGTGGCGAAACCGCAAAGAATGGAACCAATTAAGAAAATAGATAAGCCTACAAAAAATACCGGCTTTCTGCCGAACAGATCTGCCAGTTTGCCATAGATGAGCACTGTTACGGTACTCATAAGCAAATAAGCAGAGAAAATCCAGCTATATCTCGAAAATCCACCAAGCTCTCCCGCAATCGCAGGCATGGCCGTTGACACAATTGTCGCCTCAACTGCACCGACAAACATCGCGAGCATGACAGATATAAGGACAAATGGCCGATTCGTCTTTTTATGTATAGTCATTCGTGTACCCCTTTCCAAAAAGGCCGATAAATAACAAAAGGCCCCGATTGGAGCCTTCTATTCAAGGAAATATCTATCCATTGAACAAAAATCATTTCATGTACAAGTATTTTTTGAATTCCTTCAACATGACTCTTCTCGTGAGTATACCCGCAAATGTGCCGTCCTCTTCAGTGACACATAGGAAAGTGTGATTAATGAGTAAATCTAATCCTTTTTGGAATTTATCAGTAGTTGTAATTGTAGGGATGTCTGTTTGCATAATGTGATCGACTTTCAGATCAGCTAGCTTTTCATACTCGATCCTTTCCAATCCCAATATAGCGTCTGTAATCATTCCAATCCCTAGCAGTCCTCTAAGTTGGTTCTTTACATCAATGACAGGTATTGCAGAATAACCGGTTTTCGTCAGGACGAGAAGGGCGTGTTCCGCGTTATTACCGACTTGCACACATGCAACCTTTTCAGCAGGAATTAAATAATCGGCAATCGGTACCTGAAGAAAATCCCTGTTATTTACAGAAATCATTGAAAATCGCTCCTTCTGATGAAAGCTATCATAACAATTCTACAACCCTATCATACCATAAGAGAGAGTGAACATCCCATTGAAAATTGTTGGGCCAGACGAAAACCCCTTCCTAAATGGAAGAGGCCCAGTAATAGAAAATGACAAACAGTATGAAGATCGATGCTACACCGATTACCCAAATGATTGGATTTAATGTAAACGGGTGTTTTTCGACAGCTCTCGGTATAGCATGATCCTTTTCATCGAATGTTGTCGCTGCTACCATATCCCATTTTCTTACTGCTTTCCATGCGATAAAACCAATGATTGCAAAGACGATCAATAGTGGAATAATCCATATTGCCATTATGGATTCCCTCCCTTTTGCACGAATTACGATTAGCATGTGCAAGATAGGAGAAAAGATACTACATATTTTTTACATCCAGCTCCGTGCGGCAGCCTCTCGGGTCGCTTCGGTCTTGAGGATAAAGGCAAATAACGCCTTTATCTCAAGACCTCCAGCGCCTGTCGCGTCTAACGCCGCACTCCGCTTTAGAATGGATATTGATTAAGCCATTGTCCTCCGTCGAGTGTTACAATTTCGCCGTTCATGTAGGATGCTTTGTCGGACATGATAAATGCTGCCAATTCGGCGATTTCTTCCGGCTTGCCGATACGGCCTAGCGGGACTGAGTTGATCGTCCTCTTTGCGGCTTCTTCGGATTGGAATAAACGTTCTGCTCCTCCAGTTCTTTCGATTGGCCCTGGTGCAATCCCGTTCACTCTGAATCCAAACTTCCTTCCCCATTCAACAGCGAGCGTGCGTGTCAACGACATGACACCAGCCTTTGCTGCGGCTGAATGAACAACACCCGGACCCGCATCCCAAGCGTATGTGGCAAGCATGTTTAGTATCGCGCCTTTTTGTCCTTTTTTAATCCAATAATTGCCGACTGCGCTCGTACAATAAAATGTCCCATTCAAGACGATATCAATCACGGCCTTCCATCCATTTGGAGAAAGTTCTTCTGCATGAACGAGGAAGTTTCCTGCAGCATTATTTACGAGCCCGTCGATTTTACCGAACTTCTCGTCGGCAAACTCAACCATGCCTTGTACATTTTCTAAATTGCGGACATCCATCTGATACGTATGTGCGCGCTCCCCTATTTCTGCCCTTGCGGCTTCTAACCGATCAGCGTCACGCCCTGTAATGATTACGTTCGCTCCTTCATCGGCAAATTTCTTCGCCATATATTTCCCCATTCCATTCGATCCACCCGTAACAATGATTACTTTGTCTGTAAACATACAATCCCCCATTTCAAATGAATGAATATTCACTCATAATTGTATCATAACTTTCTGTAATAAACGACACTCACTTCAAAAAAGACTTCCTTTCCGATGACAGTTACGTCAAGAAAGGAAGTCTTTATCGTTATGCAAAATATTTTTCAACGATTTCCGAGGCAGGAATTGCCTTGCTGAATAAAAACCCTTGCGCCTTATGGCAAGCCGCTTCTTTCAAAATCTCCGCCTGTAAATCTTTTTCGACACCTTCCGCAATCACTTGCATACCAAGACTGTGGGCGAGATTAATAATTGTCTTCGCAATAGCCTCATTCTTTTCATCCAGTTCAATATCTTTGATGAACGAACGATCGATTTTAATAATATCAATTGGATACTGCTTCAAATAGCTGAGTGAAGAATACCCCGTCCCGAAATCATCGACTGAAATCGTAACGCCAATCTCCTTCAATTTTTGCAGTGTTGAAAGAGTATCTTTCATATACGTCAAGGCAGTTTCCGTTATTTCAACTTCAAATGAAGATGGATGTATTTTGTACTTTTCAATGATTTGTTTAGCCTTTTCAGCAAATGCTCCCGTTCTGAATTGCTGTGGGGAGATATTTACCGCAATCCGAACAGGTCTGAATTGCTTATCCTGCCATTCCCTCAACTGTTTGCAGACAACTTCAAGCACCCAATCTCCAATCGAGTGGATCAAACCTGATTCCTCCGCCATTGGAATGAATTGGGCAGGAGAAACAAAACCGAACTTCCGGTTATTCCAGCGCAACAATGCCTCAAAGCTATCAATTTCTCCAGTTTGCAAATTAACTTGCGGCTGATAGTGAAGTTCTAGCTCATTGAACTCGATTGCTCTGCGTAAATGGGCTTCCATGAGTGCTGTGTCGGTAAAGGCGGTATTCATCTCTTCACGATAAAACCGGTAATGGGAACGGCCACGTTCTTTTACATATCGAACAGCTTGCTCGGCTTTTTGAAGCAGCTCTTCTAAGATCGTCCCATCATCAGGGTAAACTGAAATACCGACGGACGATGATAGGAAATATTCTTGATGATTAAAGTAAAATGGTTTTGTGAAATCGCTCATTATTTTTTGGACGAGCTTTTCCGTTTTTTCAATGGAATGGTTTCTTAGCAAGAGAAGATATTCATCTCCACCATTTCGATAGAGCTTTCCCTCTTTTGGACAAACCATCTTCATTCGCTCCGCGATCATTTTCAGGATTTCATCAGCGCCATTTCTACCGATGGAATCATTGATCGTATTAAACCGATCCAAATCCAAATGGATCAATGAAAGTTTTTCATCACTCCGAAGCGAGTAATCCGCATCAACTTCAAAGTGCTCCTTCAATGCCCGCCTATTCCATAAGCCTGTCAGTTGGTCGTGGTAGGAAAGGAATAGCAGCCTTTCGTTATTTTTAAGATGAAAGGAAGTATCCCGTAGGATTAAATGGATTTCTTTAATCGTTCCGCGGATTGAAACCGGGATCGTCTTTACGTAAGTTGATAAAAATTTACCATGCTTATGGAAAAATGGTATCCCTTCCATTTCAATGGATTCACCAGAAAATGCACTAGACAGGAACTTTTTAAAATCAGCAACTTTTTCTTCGCCGATCAAATCAGCAATGGATCGTCCAGTCAATTCTTTCAAGCGATAACCGAATGCATGATGGACAGCAATATTTGCATATGAAATCCGGTTATTCGGAGTGATTGTAATAATCGGATCAAGATTATGATCGATAATGGACTTATACTTTTCTTCGTATTCCAGCCTCATCTTCCGTTCCTTCATCAATTTATCTTTATATTGACTGATTGCTTTATTGTCCATGAATGCCTCCATGAATGTCGCTGCTTCTATGTACAATCGTTTTGTTATAGACGCCGAAACAGATTTTTCTACTTTATTTTACAAGTATACCTTTAATTTCGACAAAAAAATAGACGTTTGCAGATATTTCGGCAATGTTGAGTTAATCTCTTTGAAAAAGTTTTGAAAATGAGTAAAATAATTTAGAAGGGCAATACATTCTAATGAAAACGAGGGGGAATCCATTGAAAAGAGAAGAAACCGTACGTCAACTTGCCGTAGCAATATACACGGTGAATCGGCATGCAAAGACGGCAACGAATAATCGTGAACTATATTCATTAAAAAACAAAGCAATCCAGCGGCTGCTACAATTAGGCGACGCAAAAAAAATTGGCCTGCATTTTGTCGAAAACCCCCAGCTTAGCAAGCAAAGCTCCACTGTGCTAGTGCAATGCAGCGATTTCCTCTTTCATACCTTACCGGAAAAAGGCGACTTTACGTCCCTTCCTCATTTAGGCGCGCAAGACCAAACATTCCGTAACCCACAAGAGAGAATGAATTTAAAAACAGCAAAAGAATTATTGACTGATTTTGTAGGGGAACGCAAAGCGCCTACAACGGAGCGAAAAAAGAAGTTCGTACCAAAACGGACGAAAGTATCCAACACACAATCATTTCGATCATCTTATCTAGATGGAGGAAAATAAGAGGCTGTCCAGATTCTCAGTAGCTACAGATAATCTGGACAGCCCGAAATCCATTATCGAGCGCTATACTGCTTGTATAACACTTGCGTCCCTTTTTCTCCGTATCCTTCTTCGACCAGTTCCTGATACATTTCCTTCGCCAATTGTAAACCTGGTAATGGTAGCTTCATTTGCTCCGCTTCAGCTAACGCGATATTCATATCCTTGAGGAAATGCTTAACATAAAAACCAGGTTCGAAATCCCCGTTGATCATCCGTGGTGCCAAGTTCGATAGCGACCAGGATCCCGCTGCCCCAGTCGAGATTGATTGAAGTACCGTTTCCGCGTCAAGACCGGCTTCCTTTCCATATGCAAGAGCTTCGCAAACACCAATCATGTTCGTCGCAATGGCAATTTGATTGCACATTTTCGTATGTTGGCCTGCACCTGCTTCCCCTTGATAGACGATTTGCTTTCCAAACACTTGGAATAGCGGAAGTAGTTGCTGGAATGTCTCTTCATCCCCTCCGCACATAATGGAAAGCGTTCCGTTTTTCGCACCGATATCACCGCCTGAAACAGGAGCATCAATTGAAAAAATGCCTTTCTTCTCTGCATCTTTAGCGATTCGCTTCGCCAATGCTGGACTGGATGTCGTCATGTCGATGAAATTCATTCCTTCACGGGCATTCTCAATTATCCCATTCTCCGAATAATAAACCTCTTCAACGTCAGACGGATAGCCGACCATCGTCAACACGATATCCGCGTCAAGAGTAGCAGCCCCTGCGGTTTCTGCCCACTTTGCACCGTGTTCAATGAGTGCAGCCGCTTTTTCCTTCGTACGTGTAAATACAGTCACATCGTAGTTTGCCTTCAATAAATGCTTGACGATGCTACTGCCCATTACACCTGTACCAATAAATGCAATTTTCTTATTCCCCATTATAACCCCTCCAATTTCACTCTCACTATTCATTATAAATGTTTTGAACAAAAAAAGGAGGACAGATCCTGTAATAGGGTCTGCCCTCAAAAGGGGGAAATGAGAATGTTGCTGTGTTCAATTATAATGTCCCCCGTTTCAAAACATCTTAAACCTCTTTTTTAAAAAAAGTTTTTTTAATTTGCTCGATTTCTTCAATGAACGAAGAATGTTCCTTTTCGGAAGGTGTACGTGAACCATAACGAACGTCATTATAAATTGATAAAATCAATTCATTCTGCTTCCAACCCATTCGTGAGAACCATTCTTGTACCGTTTCCCCATGCATGCGGCTAAAATTATAATTTTGCGCTTCTTTCTCAAATTCTTCAAAAGTCTTTCTTACTTCATCGCGTGCCGATGAATAATCATACAACAATTGACGTTGCTCGTCCTCAGGTTTTTGCCTTCTTCCTCTAAACGAAAATGAATAGCTATCCATTTTCTCCACTACGCGTTCTTTCCCTCTTCTCCTTATAAGTATGATTGTAATGATTAGGATGGTTGCTAACACTAACGCCAAAGTGGTGTATTCGAAAATGGAGGAAGTATTACCGTATATAGTTAATTCATCTTGCAGTTCAAAATCAACGAACCCACTTTCAGGTTCCTCCATGTTTTCTTCTCTTAATTCGGCTCCTGACTTAATGTTCTTGAATATTGAATCCAGCGTTGGTCCAATTAGAGAAAGGGCACCACCGAAGACAAAGCCCAGTACACTAATAACGAATCTTCTCACTGGATCCAAGGTAAAAAAGACGACTCCAAAGACAAACGCTCCTAATCCTATGATGTAACCAAAAATCTTGCCCGCTTCTTCCACTTTAAAATTGTTCAATACCCGGCTGTTAACCGTAATTGATACCATTCGCACAAAAAAGTAGAGGAATGTTGTTATCAGGAACAAAATGAGTTGCTGCTTCATCAGCACCTCAGGATGTTTAAAGGCAAACATTAATCGTGCTAGGAAAAACAGGATGACGAATACAAGTGTGTTAACAGTTAAAAAAGGCCATCCTTGAATTCTGGAACCATTGAAATTTGCCTGAATTCTCCATAGTACATAAACGAAAAAAATGAGTACATTCAAGAGTGGCGCATTGAATAATAACAATGGAGCCGTAACTACCAATGCCAATCCTGCACCATAACCGAGAGAGTAATCCCGATTGTAAAACAGGAAAAAGGCGAGCACTCCTGTACTAATTGAAATGAGTATCCAAACGTATGGCATTAAAGACCCAGTTTCCCCTAAAAAGAAAATGAATACATAGGATAGGAGAAACATTTCAACAATTAGACGTTCAGATAGGTTGAATCGGTTTCGGTCTTTTTCGTATGTTGACTGTCCCAAATCCTTTCATTCCTTTCGTGGGAATTGTCTAGTATGACTTCATAACGCTTTTCCCATTGTTTTGCGAGAGCTTTCATTCGGTTAGTTTCATGTGTAATCAACACTACCGTCTGCGGAATCTGTCCCGAACTTTCCATATGGAGTAGCATTTCCTCGAAAGGCAATTTCGCATGCTTGTCCGAAATTTTAACGAGCATGAGCATCAGTTTCTGAAATTGAACTTTGCCCGTACCACTTGGTAGCAGCAAATAAGGTGTCGACCCAAAGCTTCGAATATTGATGGCGACAGAATAAGGGATTCCGTGTTTCATACAAAAATCCGCATAGGAAACGAGCCGCTCGATTTTTGTTTCAAAGTCCAAGGACCTTCTTTCCTTTTCAATCGTGTTCAACATAAGCACGACATTTTGCGAGCTAACCGGTAGAAATTCTTTTGTTTGCAATTTCTGCATCCGAGCACTCGCCGTCCAGTGAATCTGATCAAAGCGATCCGTCGGTACGTAGTCACGTGTGCCAATCGGCTGGAACGCATCCATGAACAGCGACTGCTTTTGTTCGGTTTCCCCAGGCTTGAATGGAGATGATGTTAATTCCCTGCCGAGAGAATTCACCTTTGGGTATACTAAGCTTTGATAGTAAATCGGTTCATTGAGCTCCATATTGACAAACCCGTCTCCAAACAGATGAGGGATTTCCAACATGACCCTTGTGACTCTCGACATTCCACGTTTTTTTCCTTCGAGAGGGATACGGATTTCCACCTTTTTATTCCCGCCTATCGCAAATGGGACAGTCAAATCATAAATTCCACTATAATGCTTTTTATTATCTGAACTAGGTGCCACTGCATCTTCCAAAGATATGGTCAAAGTCCCATTCCAAATTGGAACAGCTCCATTTTCGAACTCCATCACAAGTTCTTCCTCTTCGCCGATTAAGATCCGTTTCTGCTTTGCGCGGAATTTAACGGTTAAGCCTTCTCCAATCTTCGAAAAATAGATGTTCTGAAAGGCAAGCATCGCGAACACCGCCGCAAAACATGCTGCTAACCACACTTGCAAATAGATGAAAGCGAAAACGAAGAAGATTATTGTGATCGCCATCCCTTGGTGAATCGATCGAAACCCATGTTCATAACGTTTCCACTTCATTAGACCGTCGCCTCAAGTGGTGCAGTGATGGAATTCACGATCTCTTCTAGCACTTCTTCGATTGTTTTTGTCAATACCCCTTCCGTTGAAAGTTCCATCCGGTGCAATGCGGCTGGTGGAAGAATGTTCTTAACATCATCAGGCGTGACATAATCTCTGCCTTCAATATAAGCTTTCGTCCTTGCCGCCTGAAGAATTGCAAGTGCAGCACGGGAACTTAGACCAAGCTCCAAATAAGGATGCTCCCGAGTCGCTCGGACTATTTTCAAAATATATTTCTCAATATCTTCATGAACCGTCACTTCGCTTGCTTCAGTTGCCCATTTCTGAACTGTTTCCGCATCAACGATTCGCTCCGTTAGTATTTGTCCAGGATTTTTGCCGTATTGACGTAAAATGTCATGTTCTTCCTCAAACGAAGGATATTCAATGTTCAGTTTGAACAAAAAACGGTCCAGCTGTGCTGCAGGCAATGGGAAAGTTCCTTGCTGTGATTCGATTGGGTTTTGTGTTGCAATGACCATGAAAGGCGTCGGCAGCGGAAGTGTTTCTCCATCGATTGTCACTTGTCTTTCTTCCATAGACTCGAGCAAACTCGATTGAGTTCTCGGTGTTGCACGGTTTATTTCATCAGCTAATAATATATTTGTTTTGACTGGTCCGGCTTTAAGAACGAACTCTTGTGACTGCGGGTTAAAATAACGGATGCCTGTCACGTCGGATGGCAACACATCTGGCGTAAATTGCACACGTTTGAAATCCCCTTTGAAAGCGTTCGCAAAACTTTTCGCCATCATCGTTTTACCGGATCCTGGCACACTCTCCAGCAATACATGACCTTTTTGCAATATGGCGATTAACATGAGATCGAATTCTTTCTCTCTTCCTATGACGGTCCTGTTCAATTCGTTTCGAAAATCTGTAATCGTTACCAAAACAATCCCCCACCCTTTCTATTTATCTTTCAAAATGCCCAGGTATTCCCTCGAGAGAATTGTATTCATTGATCAAACAATCGAGGGCTTTGCTTATTTGTAATGTTTCCATTGAAGATAAGCCTTTTTGTTTAGCGATTGTGATTAATTCCTTGCGCGCCGACTCGATTTCATCTTCCAATTTCCGTTTCATGCGCAATACCTCCCGAGTGTACATATACCTAAATCACTATTATACATCATTGTATATAGAAAAAGAAATTCAATTTGCTACATTTTCCGATAAATGAAAACACTTTTTCAGAGTGAAACACTTTACGTCTTACACATTTTAAGGCAGAATATAAAAGATAATCTGTTTAAGGAGCTGTTTGAATTATGAAAATTGCTGAGGTTGGGAATATTATAGAGTTTAAAGATGGGTTGCAAGGAATCGTAGAGAAAGTGAATGAGAACTCTGTAATCGTCGATTTGACATATATGGAAAACTTCGATGAACTGGAGCTGGAAGAAAAGACTGTTGTTAACCATAAGCGGTATACCATCATACACGGCAGCGATGAGTGAAACATTTTCCATCTTCATTCGTCCAATTATGTGAAACTCATACAGTCAATGAAAAGACACCGAGGAGGTATTTTCAATGAAACTCAATTGGAAACTAGTATGCACAGGATTTGCAGCTGCGATTCTCCTTACAGCTTGTGGTACCGATAATAAGGAGCAAAATGAAGGAGTCCCGGAAAACGAAGAACAAGTCGTCGATGAAACGAATGGCAGTTCAACGGATGGGACATCTACAGATACCGAATCTGATTCTGGAACAGCAAGTGAAGTCACGGAATCTGAAGATGCAATGGCTGAAGCGGTAGTAACTGAAAGTGACGCACAGCAATTCTCTATCGAAGTTTTGCCAGGCTATACGTTAACGAGTGAAGAGCCAGGCCGGGATAGTTTGTATGCAGATGAAAACCCGAACGCATTCATGCGAATTGAAACGCAAACGGCCGAAGAAGGCACGTATGATTACTTAGTGGATAATATGCAAGAAGTGTTAAAAGCGTCAAGCAATGGCGGTGAGCCTGTAGAAGTGACAGATGTATTTACGAATGCTGAAGATCAAGGAATCATGAACGTTAAAGCGTTCAAGGTTGACACGGATACAGGACCAGTCACTGGAATTGTTTTTGAGAAAGACGAGATGGTTGTTAGATATACCCTTTTCGACAACCTTGAGGAAGATTATAAAACCGATTTCTTGAATATGGGACAAACAATTAACTAACAATAAACACGTAAAACGCCGAACAAATGCTGTTCGGCGTTTTCTTTATGAATGGTTATGATAAATCCTTTATAGATAATCCTAGTTTTCTTACGAGTTCGATTGCAGTTTCCTGTTCTGAATCCGAAAGAGCAGACATCAATTCTTTTATCTTTTCTTCATGGGTCGGAAAAATTTCTTCAATCAATTCTTTGCCTGCCTCAGTGATGGACATAAACGTCACCCGTTTATCCTCTTTACAAAATACACGTTCAAGAAGCCCCTTTTTTTCGAGTTTATCGACAACATATGTCATAGAACCACTGCTAAGCAATATTTTTTGTCCGATTTTTTGGATGGGCTGCCTTCCTTTATGATACAAAAGTTCCAATACTGCGAACTCGGTAGGATTCAGCTTGAAGGATTCGATTGTCTTATTCGCCTCTTCCAAGACGACCTTGCTCGCCCTTGAAAGGACGATAAATAATTTTAATGCACGTTCTGTTTCATTTACCATTGTACGGTTCCACCTTTTATTTTCCTGTCAGTGACTCGAAACTATTATATCGACATTTTGACGACTGTGTCAAAATGAATCAATTCAAGAAACGATGGACTGCTTGCCTTTTAACACATTGTTCGCCTCTTCTTTAGCTCTAGGGAAAGTTAATGTGAATTTCGTCCCGATACCAATTTGGCTTTCCACGGCAATCGTTCCTCCATGATCTTCAACAGTCTTAAGGACGAAAGGCAAACCTAAACCTGTTCCCCCTGGCTTCGAACTGAAGAAAGGCATGAATACTTGGCTCACTTGATGACGTGTCATCCCTTTTCCTGTATCAGTGATGGAAAGAACTAATTTGTCATCGTTTTCCGAAAGGAGAATGGACAGTTTCCCCCCGACTTGCATCGATTCCAAAGCGTTTTTAAATAAATTCAGAAGCACTTGCTTCATCTTATCGGAATCTCCGAATAATAAAGGGGTCGTGTTCACTTTGGTTTGCTGGATAACTTCAATTCCATCCATAAGTGCCTTCGGAGACAATATCGATACCATATCCCCGACCAATACTTCTAAGGAAAATAGGGACTTCTTTTTTTCGGATGGTTTTGAAAGGACTAGCATCTCTCCTAGAATAGACTCCATCCTTTCGATTTCGTCCTCGATCACTGAAATATATCGGACCGAATCCTCAGTAGCGGCCACTTTCAGCAACTGTGTAAATCCCTTTAAAGTTGTAATCGGGTTCCTTATTTCATGGGCAATGCTGGCCGCAATTTGTCCAACCGCTGATAATGATCCGGAATGGGCCAATTGCACTTGGAGATTCTCTTTTTCGGTTGTATCATCCATTTGGATAATAAACATATTAGTTTCTTTATCATAGGTATTTGTAATATGATAGTATCTTGTATCCTCTGATGATCTTTGGTACGTTATAATTGTTTCTGCAAAGCCTTGATTTCTCACTTGTTCGAGACAATCTTGAACGGCTGCGTCATAGTCAGGATCAATTATGGACATTACTTTGCTAAAACATTGACCGATCAGATCTTGCCTCGATCGATTGATGAAAACTTTATGCTTATCGTTGACATCTCGGATTTTTGCATTCTGATCGACTAAAAGCATGAAATTGGTCGAATGTCTGAATGCATTGAAATATGTTTTCACGGAAGGTATCTTGCAAGGCTGCTGAACGTCAAACTTGGCAATAATCTTTGTAATTTCCGGAAAATAAAACAATTGCACTTCACCCGGATAATTTTCATCGAAACATAATGTAATTGATATTTTCTCCATGAGGATATGTTCCGATTTCGACGCACGTTCAGAAAACCCTGTCCATTTAAGCATGGAAGTCGAATCGATGATCTCTTCAATATTCCTTTTGTTTTTTATATTGAAGTGTATTTTAAATGGCTCATTTTCATAATAGATATCTCCATTTAAATGCAGAATCAAACTTGGTCGAAAACTGTCATCCAAGAGGAAAGACATGTTTTTTATCATATCGAAATCACTCAATTTGATACCTCCTGTGCCCTATTACCAAACAGTATGTCAAACGATAAGAATTCATTCAAAGATAATCCATTTTAACAAAGTATCTTTAATTCTGATTATTTCATATTATCAGAAGCAATAACATAGTAAAAAAAGACTAAATTGTAGTCACCTACACCATCAATAAGCATCATACAAAAGGAGCAATTCCATGAATATCGTCCTAACCACGTTAAACGCAAAATACATTCACACTAACCTAGCCATTCGGTATTTAAAATCGTACGCAATGCCTGAATACGAACCGGTGTTGGCAGAATACACAATTAAAGACCCCACTTTAAATATAGTATCAGATATTTATCAAAAAAAACCAGATATTGTCGGATTTAGCTTGTACATATGGAATATTGAAGAGTCAATAAAAGTGATCCGCATTTTGAAGAAGACAAATCCGGAGCTTGTCATTATAGCTGGCGGACCTGAAGTGACATATGACTATGATAAATGGTTGGAAAAAGTCCCTGAAATTGATTTTATCGTCATCGGAGAAGGAGAAAGAACTTTCAAGCAATTACTCGATTACCAATCCGGAAAAATCGACATCACAAAAGTTCAAGGGGTTGCATATTTGGAGGATGGCCAGTTGAAAGTTACGGCTCCCGGTCCAAAACTTGACCTTCGTGAGCTTCCTTCCCCTTTTCGATTTGAAGAAGACGTACCACATTTGTCTAATCGAGTGACGTATATCGAGACAAGCCGAGGTTGCCCCTTCTCATGCCAGTTTTGTTTATCATCCATAGAGGTCGGTGTCCGTTATTTCAATCGTGAAGCGATTAAAGAAGATATTCGGTATTTGATGAAAAACGGAGCGAAGACAATCAAGTTCGTGGACCGCACATTCAATATAAGTCGAAGCTATGCGATGGAAATGTTTCAGTTCCTTATTGACGAACATTTGCCAGGAACCGTGTTCCAATTTGAAATTACAGGAGATATTATGCGTCCGGAAGTGATTAACTTTCTAAACGAAAATGCACCTGCCGGCCTGTTCCGTTTTGAGATCGGAGTCCAATCAACGAATGACTTGACAAATGAACTCGTTAAACGAAGACAAAACTTCGAAAAACTGTCCAGAACAGTCAATATGGTTAAAGAAGGCGGGAAAATTGCACAGCATCTTGATTTGATCGCAGGGCTGCCTGAAGAGGATTATGATTCATTCAGAAACACGTTTAACGATGTGTTCGCCATGCGCCCGGAAGAGCTGCAATTAGGCTTCCTCAAACTCCTACGAGGGACTGGGTTGCGAATTCAGGCAGAGCAATACGGCTATACGTATATCGATAAAGCTCCTTATGAAATATTATCGAACAATGTACTGACATTCGATGATATTTTACGAATTAAACAAACCGAAGACGTTCTTGAAAAGTATTGGAACGACAATCGTATGCCACGCACAGTTGAGTATTTAGTTTCAGAAGTATTTGAAACGCCCTTTGATTTCTTCCAACAATTCGGCACGTTCTGGGAAACCCGTGGCTGGTCGAGAATTGGCCACCAGCTTCAAGACTTGTACACAAGGCTGGAAGAATTCCTGCTGGATTATGGAAAAGCAAATATGACGATTGTCAGAAGTCTTATGAAAATCGATTATTTGGCGCACCACACTTTCCAACCACGTCATATTTGGTGGGATGAGGACATCGATCCGGAAACCTTGACAGCAATCGAACGTTCGATTTTGGAAGACAAAGAACTGCTTGAAAGAGTGGTAACTCCGACAAGGCTTACCGAAAGGAATATTCGCAAGCATACATTCATTACCCCTGTCGCTGTTCGTCCGACAGAAGCCGATACGCCTAATGTAATTAACGAGGACGGTTATCTTGTCACGTTCTTCAGCAAAGGCCAACAACCGCAGTTTCACTTTCTTAAAAAGGCGAAATATGTAGTTCATTAATGTAAAAAGCATCTTTCCTCTAAAAATAGAGGAAAGATGCTTTTTTATCCGATGATGACGCGTTCTTTAGGATATGTGTATGGTTTTTTGTTCGTTCTTCCGCCTAGTGTGTAAAGGAATGAGATGAGACCGACCCGCCCGATAAACATGAGCACCATGATGATTAATTTACCGATAACCGATAAGTCCGATGTAATTCCAAGCGACATGCCGCAAGTTCCGAAGGCAGAGGTGATTTCAAACAATAAAGCGACGACCGGAATATCTTTTTCAGTAATTAGCAGGATGAGCAATGCCGTCATGACCATCATTGACGCAAGGAGGATGACAGCATAGGAACGGTAAACGTCTATGAGCTTGATTTCACGCCGGAAGATGTTAATGACATTATTCCCTTGCGCAAAGTTATAAAGGAACAGGAGTGCAATCGCGAATGTCGTCGTCCGAATTCCACCTCCTACCGAACTCGGGGAAGCCCCAATAAACATTAAGGATGAAATAAAAATATCTGTAGCATCACTAAATTGTGTTATATCATACGTCGTCAATCCCGCAGACCGGGAAGACACCGAATGGAATAAGGATGCAAAGATCTTTTCGTGCCATGCAAGACCTTTAAATGAGTTGAACGACTCCAAAATGAAAATGAGCAATGCACCCCAAATGAGCAATAGCCCGAACGTGGCGGTCGTAATTTTTGTGAACAGAGAAAACCGGAAATTCGGCACTGTTTTTGAGAAATAGCTTTTCACTTCGATGAGAACTGGAAAACCGATGGCACCTAGTATAATTAGTATCATTATGACTGTTTGCACAAAGTAATCGTTGAAATAAGGAAGCATGGAAGAGCCTGTAAGATCGAACCCGGCATTCGTCGTTGCTGATACGGACATGAACATCCCGTTTAACAACGCTTCACCAAAGGAGTCGTAATATCTCATAATATACAATGTCAAAATGATTCCGCCTGTAATTTCAATTAAAAAGATAATCTGGACGATATGTCTAATGAGCTCGACGACTCCAGCAAGCGAATATTGGTTATGGTCCACCATGATCAGTTGTCGTTCTCGAAGCCCAATTTTCTTTTTAACCAATAGCCAAAAGAATGTGCCGATCGACATAATGCCGATTCCGCCTAATTGGAGAACGAGCATGAGCATACATAACCCGAAGACAGAATAGGTGCCACTTATGCTAATAGGCGTCAATCCCGTCACACTTACTGCACTTACTGCGGTGAACAGGCTATCTATAAAGCTGACTTCTACTCCTGGCAAATAGACGCCCGGCAAATTCAGCAAGAGGAAGGAAAATCCGATCGCTATAAAATAGTAAAAGACGATGACTTGGGCCGGTGTAAATCGGTATAAATGTTCCCTTGTGAATTTCATGCCATCAGAACCTTTCTCATAAGAAGAAATCATCTCTTCATTTTAGTGAACTTTTCCGAAAAAGAAAAGAAAATGACTATAACAAAGACCGGTACAATTACTGTACCGGTCTTTGTGATTTTCTCATTTCGCTTTTTTTCTTTGTGCAACGGCTGTCAAATAACCACCAATGACGATAGCTAAAAGGACAGTCCAGAAAATCGTTTTCCAAAGAGTTGAATGCGGAAATGCCTCATCAATAATTTGTAACTTAGGATGTGCCAATGTCAGAACTACCAGCTTGACACCTACCCAGCCTACAATAACGAATGCTGCAGTTTCTAGTGAAGGGAATTTTTCAAGCAATACAACAAATTGTCTAGCAGCAAAACGAATAATGATTAAGCCGATGATTCCGCCGAGTAACATGACAATAAATTGGCCGCCGTTAATTCCACCGATATGGAAATTACCTAGTTCCGGCAACGTAACAGCCAATGCAACGGCTGCAAGCATGGAGTCTAAAGCGAATGCGATATCCGCAAGTTCTACTTTTAATACGGTCATCCAAAAGCCGGATTTCTTCCGAGGTTTCTTTAGTTCATCGTGATCCCCTTTGCCCCTATCCATCAAGCTTTTAATGGATATGAATAAGAGATACGCCGCTCCAAGCGCCTGTATTTGCCAGATGTTGACTAAAAACGTAATCATGAACAAAGCCGCAAAGCGGAAGACAAATGCACCGAGCAATCCATAGAACAATGCTTTTTTCTGTTGTGGTTTCGGTAAATGCTTTACCATGACGGCCATAACGACAGCATTATCCGCTGCCAACAGCCCTTCAAGTCCAATCAATACAAGAAGTACCCATGCGTATTCCAATAATATTGCTTCCATTTTTCTGCCTCCTATTTTCTACAAATAAAAAAACCCTCACCTAATAAAGGCAAAGGTCTCGCTAAGTCAGAAATTTATGTAGTAAAAATCCTGCTATCATAACCGATGGCTCTTGCCATGTATTGACGACTATGAAATAGGTTTCCCTATAGCTACTCCCCTTTGACAACTGTCAAAAGAAATATTAAGTTGTTGAGTGCTTCTAAGAGATTATAACACCAAAAATACTTGGACACAATTCATACACTAATTTCATCTAAAAAAAGTCCGGAGTTAAGTTTCCCCGGACTTTTTAGTCATTCGGTTTCAACTGCACGTTTTCTTGTTTCCCGATCGAACAAGCTATACACAATCGGAACGATGTACAATGTTAGGAATGTGGAACTGATTAACCCACCGATAACGACAATTCCCATCGGCTGGTTCATTTCCGTTCCTTCACCGATTCCGAGCGCCAGCGGCACCAATCCTAAAATTGTCGTCAACGCTGTCATTAAAATTGGCCGAACTCGATTTCTCACCGAAACGATAATCGCGTCAAATGAAGACATCCCGGCTTCTTTCCGTTGGTTAATATAGTCGACGAGAACAATTCCATTATTGACGACGATGCCAACTAACACGAGTATGCCGATGATTGCTGTAACACTGATCGGTGTATTTGTGACAAGTAGACCAAGAGCTACCCCTATCACACTCAGCGGCACAGTGAACATGATGACAAATGGATACTTGAAGGATTCGAACTGTGCAGCCATAACAATATAGACGAGCACGACAGCGAGAGCAATCGCCAATAGCATATCGTTGATTGAGTTCTCGAATAACTCTCGATCACCGCCATACGTCATTTCCGTTTCGTCAGGTAAATCGATGCGTTCCACTATTTCATTCACTTTCGCGGTCATATCGCCCAAGGAATTGGACGATTCGTATTTTACATTGAATGAAACTGAGTGGGCTTGGTCCACCCGTCTGATGGAAACTGGTCCTTCTTCAATGGAAATTGTCGCTACTTCTTGAAGAGCAACGAAATTCCCAGATGGTGTCCTCAATTTGATTTGCTTCAATTTGTCAATACTGTTCCGATACTTCTCATCATATTGAACGATTACCTTAACGACATTGTCTTTTTTATCAACAAATTGTGAAGCGAATTGACCGCGTGTAATCGAATTGACGGTTTGCGCAATTTGATAAGGCACTAAACCAAGGTCGGATGCTTTCTCGCGGTTTACATCAATATGGATTTCCTCCACTGTATCTTGGAGATTATTTGATAGTTCCAGCACTGAATCCAACTTGGAAAGTTCTTCTTCAATCTTTGCAACCGATTCATTCAATCTTTCTTCATTAGTGTCTTTCAATGAGAAGGACAATGTGTTCGGACTCGATCCAGCTGCGGTTTGCATCTCAAAACGGACGTCTGCTGATTCCCCTACCAGTTCAAGAACACCAGGCTGAACATCGTCAACAAACTGGAAGACTGAACGGTTTCTCTCTGCTAGTGGTACGAGTTTGACGTACATTTCTGCACGATCTGAATTCGAACCACCTTGCGCCATACTTTGCTGCGTGCCTCCAACTAAGCTGACGTAAACGTCAATTTCTTCTTCGTCTTTCAGCCGATCCTCAATCTTTTTTACGACCTCATTTGTAGAAGATAAGGAAGATCCGTTGGGCATCTTAATTGAGATGCTAAAGAAGCCTTCATCCGTCGGCGGAAGAAATTCGGTGCCGACTTTAAACAAACCGATACCGCTGCCGACAAGAAGAACGAAAGTAAAGAGCAAAACGACGGCACGGTGTCTAAGGGACCATTTGACGGATCTTTCAAATCTGTTAAATGTTTTTGAGCGGCGTCTTCTCGCTTCGATATTCTTTCGAGGCATATTGAGCATCCGGCTAGCCATCATTGGCACAACTGTTAAAGCGACGACAAGCGATGCAAAAAGGCTGAACGAAATAGTCAACGCAAATTCCGTGAAGATCTGCCCGATTAATCCACTAATGAAAATGACAGGTACAAAGACGGCTAGCGTTGTTAATGTCGAAGCAATTATGGCGCCGCTAATCTCTTTAGCCCCATCCCTCGCCGCTTCTTTCTGTCTTTTCCCCATCGCGATATGCCGCTCGATATTTTCAATAACAATAATTGCATTATCTACCAGCATCCCGATTCCTAGCGCCAATGCGCCAAGGGTCATAATATTAAGCGAAAAATCGGCAAAAAACATGAGGACAAACGTGACTATAATCGAATACGGGATAGCGATGCCGATAATGATCGGACTTTTAATTCCCCGTAAGAATAGGAATAATACGAGCATCGCAAATAAACCGCCAAGCAATAGCGATTGCCCTATATTTCCAACAGCGAGCTTAACGTAGTCACCTTGGTCGAATAAAATATCCGCTTCAACATCCTTGTATTCCTCTTCAGCAAGCACTTTATCCAACGCGTCCTTGAATGCTGTAGAAACCGTCGCCGTATTTGCTCCAGATTCCTGCAGCACGGACATGAGGACAGCTTGTTGATCGTTCGCCCTCGTTTCGGAAGTGGCTTTTGCTTCAAGCATCGCAACGTCGGCGACATCTTTGACCTTCACTTTATTGCCATTCATCGGATTGAGTCCTACCGTAACTTCCCGGATATCTGTGATGGTCGTCAGTGTGCTGATAATCCTTGTCGTCAGTTGCTTTCTGTCACTTGTTTCAATCGGTTCTCCGGGCATTGAGACATTGTTTGCTTGAATGGCTTGGACAATATCCGATTGTACGAGCCCGAACCTCTCTAGCTTTTTCTGATCCAAAATGACTTGGACCTCTTCCACCAATTTCCCTGAAACGGTGACGCTCGCCACCCCTTTTGTCCGCCTCAACTCTGTTTCCAGTTGTTCGGCAATCTTCCGGATATCCGCCTCTTCAGTACTTGTCCGTAGAGCTAGCTGGATGACAGGGAATTGGGCTGGATCAAATTTCATGAACCTCGGTGCACTGGAGCCTTCTGGAACTGGCACTTGGTCGATCCTTTGCATAATGTCTAGTTGCACATCGTCAATTTTTGTAGACCAATCAAACATGAGCAGAATGAAGTTGGCCCCTTCCTGCGACGATGATTGCATCGATTTCAAACCGGGTGCGGTCGACAAACTCGCCTCCAACGGTTTTGTCAACTTCTCGCTCACTTCCGTAGAGGAAGCACCCGGATAGTTAGTGACGACAACCGCTACCGGCGGATTCAACTCAGGAATGAGCGTCACGGGTATTTTGAAAAAAGACACCGCCCCTAGGATGATGACTAAAAACATCGTCACAATCGTAAAGACAGGTCGTTTAATAGAAAAATTACTGATTTTCATTTGCACATCCCTTTCGTTGAATAAAGCTTACTACTATCATATTGAAAGTCGCTTTTAACATCAATCGTGAATGTAAGATTCTGCGGATAAACGCGACTGAAAAAATTATCGATCATTTCCCGACGGATATCGTTCATTTCCCGTGGGTTATCAATCAATTCGGAGGAGATATCGTTCATTTCCCGGAAGTTATCGATCATTTCCCAACTTATATTTCATTTTGTGACCTTTGCCCCATACAATAAAAAAACCGGAGAAACCAAATCCCCGGTTAAAAAATTATAATAGGCTGTAGAGTCGAATGTCTGGATATTTGTCACCGAACCAACGGAGCGCGAAGTCGTTTTCGAACAAGAAAACAAGATTATCGTAACGGTCCTTCACTAGCATTGAACGTTGCCCCGTCATCGACTCTTTCACATCGCTTTCATTTTCAATCCAGCGCGCGACCTTTGAGCCGATATGCTCCATATGGACGTCCACATTGTATTCATTCTTCATTCGATGCTCAAACACTTCAAATTGAAGCTGTCCGACTGCGCCTAATAAGACTTCTTCTGTATGCAATGTTTTATAATATTGAATGGCGCCCTCTTGCACCAATTGAAGGATTCCTTTATGGAAATGCTTCGACTTCATAACGTTTTTGGCTGTGACACGAACGAATAATTCAGGAGTGAACTGTGGCAAAGCTTCAAATTGAAAATTTGATTTACCTCCGACAACCGTGTCGCCGATTTGATAGTTTCCTGTATCATATAAGCCGATAATGTCACCTGCAACCGCCTCATTTACCGTTTCACGGTCATCTGCGAGGAATTGCGTCGTCTGCGATAATTTGATCGTTTTCGAAATTCGAGGAACGGTAACCGACATCCCTCTTTCAAACCCGCCGGAAACAATCCGGACAAACGCGATACGATCACGGTGAGCCGGATTCATATTCGCTTGGATTTTGAAAATGAACCCTGAAAACTCTTCCGAATTCGGATTGATAAACTGATCATCTTTCGTTTTTCTCGGTTGAGGAGCCGGGGCAAATTTAAGGAATGTCTCTAAAAATGTCTGAACGCCAAAATTCGTCAAGGCACTTCCGAAGAAGACAGGCGTCAACTCACCTTTCGCGACTCGTTCCGCGTCGAATTCATTGCCAGCTTCATTCAATAGCAGGACATCTTCAAGCGCTTGCTGATAATAAGAAGTTTCCGTCATCGGATGCTCGACTGCAAGCTCGCCATCTTCATTTAACGGTAGGAAGTGGCTATCGCCTTCGACACGTGCTTGTTCGATACGATGATTGTATCGGTCATAGACACCGATGAATTCTTTTCCCATACCGATCGGGTAGTTCATAGCGTATGATTCGATTTCCAATACTTCTTCCAATTCTTCCATCAATTCAAGAGGCTCTTTCCCTTGGCGGTCCATTTTGTTCATGAATGTGAAAATTGGAATGCCTCTCATCCGGCAAACTTTGAATAGTTTAATGGTTTGTGGCTCGATTCCTTTTGCCGAGTCGACCATCATGACGGCAGCATCTACTGCCATTAATGTACGGTAGGTGTCTTCACTGAAGTCTTCGTGTCCAGGTGTGTCGAGGATATTGACACGCTTGCCATCATAGTCGAATTGCAATACGGAAGATGTTACTGATATTCCACGTTGCTTTTCGATTTCCATCCAGTCGGATGTTGCGTATTTCCCTGTCTTTTTTCCTTTTACGGTACCTGCATCACGGATGGCACCTCCGAAATAGAGCAGTTTTTCTGTCATTGTCGTTTTCCCAGCGTCCGGGTGGGAAATGATTGCGAATGTGCGCCGTGAGGCAATCTCTTCATGTATAGGTTTTTGCATTTTGTCTGAACTCCTTCTTTTCCACTTTTCTAAGCATAGTCAGAATGAGCGTCATTTTCAACATTTTTTTCTTGTAACTTTGTAAAACAACTTATGTTGATTTCCGTTACAGGCGGACGCTTTCCGCGGGCGGTCCGTGAGCCAATCGAACATTGAAGGGTTCGATTGGCCGTATTTCTGCGCTTTTTGCAGAAATTAAGGCATCCTTATCCTGCTCGCAAAAGCCGTTCTTCGTTACGGCTTTCGCAGGAGTCGCCGCCTTCCACTCCAATCAACGACATAACTTAATTATACAAAGAAGGTAATACAGAACGATTCAAAACAGAAAAGAGCTGCCTAAATGACAGCTCTTAATCCTCTTATTTCTTTATATACCCTCTTCCAAACTTCTTTTCAGCCTCGTCCAAGGCGATGTCGGCGTCGGAATGGGGCAGTTTTTCTCTGCCGATGATTTGAAAGTCTTCGTGGCCTTTTCCTGCGAAGATAATAATATCTCCTTCTCCCGCGACCGAGACCGCATGCCGAACCGCTTCTTCACGGTCCCCGATGCACGCATATCGATTGTGTTTCATGCCCGCTTCCAATTCCGACAAAATCGTCTCGTACGGTTCGTCTCTCGGATCGTCTGTCGTCAGCACGACATAATCTGCAATCGATGCCTTTTCTGCCATGATCGGGCGTTTGATTCGGTCCCGGTTGCCACCTGTCCCAATGACGAATATCAATTGGCTGTCTGCATCTTTATAAGGAAGCACTGCTTGAATTGCCTTTTCAATCGCATCTGGTGAATGGGCGTAATCGATATAGATCGTCAACGGCAAATCCGTCTCGACCTTCTCCATCCTTCCTTTTGCAGAAGGAATGACAGAAAGGCCTTCGAGGATCACTTCCATTTCAAGCCCTTTCGCATACAAAGCAGCTATGACAGCCAACGCATTGTACACATTAAATTCTCCGATAAGCGCCATTTTGACATCAAAACCACCGGCCGGGGAATCCAAGTGGAATGAAGTGCTATCCACGGTCAACTTGACGTCTGTAGCACGGAAATCAGCATCCTTGTGAATGCCATACGTCAATACCGGGAAGGAAGTCATCTCTTTCATTCGCAACCCCCATGCATCATCCACATTGACAACACCGTACTTCGACTGGTCTAGATCTTGTCCAAGTTGTGCGAATAAAAGACCTTTCGCATGCCCGTAATTCTCCATCGTCCTATGGAAATCCAAATGGTCGTGCGATAAATTCGTAAAGATTGCAATATCAAATTCGGTGCCTGCCAATCTTCCTTCGACAAGACCATGCGAAGAGACTTCCATTGTCATTGTAGAGCATCCTGCATCAGCTGCCTGCTTGATCATTTGCTGGGTCGTCAGCACATCGGCAGTCGTATTTTCGGTTTCAAATAAAACACCGTCCAAATTGAATCCGATTGTCCCCGTCACTGCTGATTTTTCTCCTGCATGGCGTAAAACAGAATGAAGCATATTGCTTACACTCGTTTTGCCGTTCGTTCCTGTCACGCCAATCATCGTCATCCGTTTTGAAGGATAGCCCATGAAACGAGGCGCCAGTAAAGAGACCGCCCTTGTTGTGTCGTCTACGTAAACGACCGCAACCTTGTCTAAATCGACTTCTACGGGTGCTGATGCGACAATGACCCTTGCGCCGTTTTCAATCGCTTTTGAAACATAGGCATGTCCATCTACGGTAAATCCTTTAATGCAGACAAAAACGCCTCCCGCATTGACAGATCTTGAATCAACGGATAGATCCGTAACCGTTTCGGGGAGAATCCCCTCTACTTTTTTAATTGGTAAACTTGAAAATAAATAACCGGTCTCCATTACGAGCCCTCCTTACAGCTTTTCTATATCCAGCTTCAATCCATCATTTCAGAAGTTACATATGCGTGCAGCAATTGCGCTGTCGCTTTCAACGAATCGACGTGGGTTCTTTCCAATGCATGAGACGATTCGATCCCAGGACCAAACAGAGCATGCCGCACATCGAACCCTGCTCGGATCGCAGCCGATGCATCTGATCCGTAATAAGGATAAATATCAAGCTTGTATGGGACGCTTCCTTTTTCACAAAGGGCTGTCAAATGTCTCGTCAGCGCGTAATGGTAAGGTCCGCTTGAATCTTTCGCACAAATTGAAACGGTATATTCATCCGAGGATTGGCCATCTCCAATTGCTCCCATGTCGACCGCAATATACTCAACTGTTTCAGCTGGAACGTTAGAATTCCCACCATAACCGATTTCTTCATTGTTTGAAATATAAAAATGAGTCGTATTCGGCAGTTCTGTATCGTTTTCTTTCAATGTGCGGATCAATTCTAAGAGGAGCGCCGTGCTCGCTTTATCATCGAGATGTCTTGACTTAACAAAACCATTTGGTGTCACTTCAAATCTAGGATCAAATGAAACAAAATCCCCTACTTCAATGCCTAATGCTCTCGTTTCAGCTGCATTCGTCACTTTTTCATCGATGCGTACTTCGATGTTGTCTGCATTCCTTTCAGCACTTCCCGAATTACGGTACACGTGAACCGTCGTTTGGTGCATCAAAATCGTTCCGCGGACTTCCTTGCCTGAAGCGGTATGTATATGGCAATACTCACCTTCCACTGCATTCCAGTTAAACCCGCCGACCATCGTCAATTTCAATTTTCCATTACTTTTAATCTCTTTCACCATTGCACCGAGCGTATCCGTATGGGCAGTCAATAAGCGGTGACGGGAATCATCTTTCCCTTTTACCGTTGCGATGACTGCTCCTTTATTTGTCCGTTTGAACGGCACTCCGATTTTCCCAAGCTCGTCGATGATCACTTGCATGACTTTTTCTGTATAACCGGATGGGCTCGGTGTTTCAACTAACGTTTTCAATAATTCAATCGTTCTTGCTTCATTAAATTGGTGCATCTTTCATTTCCCCTTTTCTTTTTCTATCATTTCCGGATGGAGAATAAACAAATGATGTATGATACTTATATTACTACTTCTTTCCGAGGTGCATCAACGATTGCTTTCATCGCAAAAAGGATTTTACCATCGAAAGCTTGTTGCCGTATGGAGGGTATCCAATTTGAATCGGTACTTTCGTACTTTTCTTCATGATTGATTTTGAATGTGTGAACAAATCGAAGCTTGCTTTCCCGTGGTAAGCGTTCATCCCGGATGCTCCGACACCTCCAAAAGGCAAATGGATATTCCCGACATGCGATACTGTATCATTAATGCATCCGCCACCGAATGAGAAATTTTCCAAGAAGTATTGCTGTGCTTTTTCATTTTCGGAGAACATATAAGCAGCCAATGGCTTGGGCAGTTCGCGGATCCGATGGATTGCCTCGCCTAAATTCTCATATGTCAAGATCGGAAGAATTGGGCCGAATAGTTCTCCTTCCATTGCAGGTCCATCCCATGAAACACCATCCAATAGGGTTGGACTAATATATAAATCATCCCGGTCCGATATCCCACCAAAAACGATATGTCCCTTTTCCTTTTCAATTATTTCCGTTAGCCGGTCAAAATGCTTGCCATTAACGATCCTGCCATAATCGACGCTTTTTGAGCTGTCTTCTCCGTAAAAAGCACGAATGCAATTGATGATTTCTTTCAGAAGTTTGTTCTTAACAGCTTTATGGACGAGGACATAGTCTGGAGCGACACAAGTTTGTCCGTTATTAATGAATTTCCCCCATACGATCCGTTCCGCCGCTCTCTTAATGTTAGCGGTTAGATCGACGAGGACAGGGCTCTTTCCACCGAGCTCCAAAGTGACAGGTGTTAACCGTTCCGCCGCTGCCTTCATGACAATCTTTCCAACTGCAGCGCTCCCTGTAAAAAATATGTAATCGAAAGGCGCATGGATCAGCGCAGTTGTTTCTTCAATTTCGCCTTCGACGACTTGTACATATTGTTGCGGATAAATTTCTTTGATTATATCTTTGATGACTTTAGCTGTATGGACAGTTGCTTCGGACGGTTTAACAATTGCACAGTTCCCAGCAGCGATGGCGCCAATTAACGGCTCCATTATTAACTGGAATGGGTAATTAAAAGGTCCGATAATGAGAACAGATCCATACGGCTCCCGTACGATAAAGCTTTTCGCAGGTTGCAAATGAACCGGCGTCTTCACATACTCCGGCTCCATCCACTCTTTCAAATGCTTCATCATAAATGTGATGCTCGATAAGACGAATCCTACCTCCGTTACATATGATTCAAATGGACTTTTCCCTAAGTCTTTTTGTAATGCTTTATGGATTTCCTCTTCTTTCGAAAGAATTGCTTTCCGTAAGGACTCCAGCATTTCCAGCCGGAATTCTACAGTTTTCGTGACGCCAGAATCGAAAAAATCCCGCTGAATTTTAATCATCGAGTTTATATTTTGAGCAATTGCCACAAATTTTCTCCTCCTTCAACAAAACGAAATGTCAATATAGCAAAAGGACTGATTTCAATCCGCCAAATTCCGACCAATTACGCAGTTTGGGAAAATGCGCGTCAACATATACTAATATTGCCTAATTCGTTTTTCCATCCCCGAAATTTGAATGTAAAGGCTTAGCAAGCCAAGGTAAAAGGACTTGTTTATTTAGCCAACAAGCAATAGGTCTAATGGTTCTATTTCAGTCGAATGCGTTTTAGTCGCACTCGTGCAAGGGTAAAGACGTATCACATAACCCAAACCGAAAATGAATGAAATGGAGGAAATGAACATGACAACGACAGATACTTGGTGGGAAACAATTTTTGAAGGGAATCTTTCATTAGGTCTCAACAAGGAACGCATCTCAGACCTCGACAATGAAACTTTCCTCTACTTTAATGATGAAAACGAAATGAATCAAGACATGCAACAATCTCACACACAATAAATGACCAAGCTTCCCTTTTGAACGGGGAAGCTTTTGTATTTTGTTATTCAATACTTCGCCATAAATATAACGATGCATAACTTAAATATGGAGACCATGCTGGCAAATGTGCCTGCATTTCTTCTATGGTCGGTTTGCGGTCGAAGCCCCATAAACGTTTTAACGCATTTTGTAATCCGATATCCGCTAGTGGGAATAAGTTCGGTCTCCCAAGTCCGAACATAAGAAAATTTTGAGCAGTCCATGGTCCAACACCTCGGTGAATGACCATTTCTCTCGTTACCTCTTCGTCGTCCATTCTCGTAAACTTCGTCAAGTCCAACTTTCCCTCTACTATAGATCTTGACAGTCCGATTACATATTCTGCTTTCCTTCCACTGAATTGTAGGTTCCGCAAATCCTCTACTTCAAGCGCAGCAATCCGTTCCGGATTCGGGTACCGCCACACGCCATCCTGCTTAGACCCGAATGATTCAACAAAACGCATCGTTAAGACATGCGCGAACGCAAGATTCAATTGTTGGTGAATAATATTTTTCATCAACGTGCCATAGAGCGAAGTGCTTCGGATAAGAGGAGTGCCGGCATGATCCTTAAATAGCTGTTCAAGATCGGTTCCTTCGAAGTGTTCTGCAATTGTATCCAACGGTCGGTCAAAATGAAAAATAGAGCGGATCTCATCCACTTGTTTTTGATCTATTGCATTTCGCAGTAAGAATACTGGAGCAGCTGTCGAGCCAATAGCATTTAAACTGACAATGTTTCCTTCTTCCATTGGAATACGTATTTCGCGGTTCTCCAAATCGATTGCATTAACGGGGTCACTTGCCAATCGTTCAAGCGCCCGATCAAAGTCGTATGCAAAAGGAATTGAAAATTGTAGATCGATTATCATCACCTCATTTCTTCTTATTCTACCTTTTTTTCGTCGTTTGAAAAAACTTTTAGAAATAGTGTTGACTTCTACGGAAAACTAGCTATAATAATAAATGTGCAGTAAGCAAGTAACACATCTCCCGATTCCGTAGCTCAGCTGGGAGAGCGCTACCTTGACAGGGTAGAGGTCGCTGGTTCGAGCCCAGTCGGAATCATTGGGTGCCAAACCCGTAGGAAGGTTGTCGGAACAACAACCTTCTCCAGAACAGTCCTATTAGGCCGGATGCCTAGGGGCTGTTTTTTTGTTTTTGTCGAATTTACTCATAGCTATTGAGAAAGGGCGCCTCTTTGGACGCCCCACTTGCTATCTCAAAACTCTTATGATGTTTTATTTTTAATATACTCCATACCTTCTGCTGTTATTGCTAATACCAGATTCTCTGTCCCTTGCCCACTATCTGTGGCATATCCCATTTCGATTAGGTGATCAATAGCCAGTTTACTAGTTACGTCCGCATTCAGCATAGCTTTAGGTAACGTATAACCTCCACCGTTATTCGCAAAGTGATAATCATAAAGACTTTGTAAGAGTACATCCGATAATTTGTTAACTTCTTCGTTCATAATTAATCCCCCTCCCTTTTCACACCATTCTATAGAAGTGGAGGCGTTCCTACAATTAGTCCGCTCACTCTTCTGCTGCTAGTACCTTTCCGACCGACTTGTTTTCTGCCCTATTTATCCATCACCATATACAATTCCCAAGTATGTATAAAACTCTAAACTATCTCCCATGCTTACTGAAAAAGCTTGGGGTGTAATTTGTATTATGATATTCGGTAAAACAAATAACTACTTCTCAATCCTAGCCATTGAGGAAATCCTTAAAACAATTGACTTCACGAATGCAATTGAAAGGAAGCACTTTATCATATTAAGTTTGTTATATGAAACAGGTGCAAGAGTAAACGAAATCCTCAATGCCAAAGTGGAAGATATTCAATTACATAATCAACCTAACATTAAGTTGCAATGCCTTCATACAACCAGAATCGTACCCTTTTCGTATTCTCTTTCCAAAGTTATCGAACAATATATAGCTGAGTATAATTTAGTAGCCCATCAAAAGATTTTCTTCCACAATATGAATATTTCTTGTACAGAATTATGCAGACAACTTCGTATTTATATTAGAAGAGCTAGAATGATGAATCCATATATCATTCCGGATTACGACTCCGTTTATGGCTATAGAATTAGTAGGGCGAATCACCTTTATCAAGCTGGCTATTCCATTGAAGAATTACATCACTTTCTAGGTCACAATGATATTAATCAAACGAAAAAAATTATAGGAATCCTTTATCATGACACTAGAACCCACTGAGTAGGATCGTTCTTGAGATGAATGAAAAGAGCGCTTTTGGGCATTATAAAATCATTCATTCTAGATAGGAGGTTTATTCAAATGACACAAAACAGCAACCGGAATGTAAATGCAAACGAGAAAAAGCAAGCTCCAGATCCAACAACCTATACAGCCTACGGTGATCCTTTAAAAAACTCTTCGCCTAATAAGGATAAGAAAGATGCTTCCCCAAAAGCTGTAAAAAAACCGTTCCAACTCTAATGATTGGAACGGTTTTTTTACTATTGATTTATTCCTCCGAGATTGCACTGAAAATCGCTGCGGAAAATTCAGCCCGCGATGCTTTCTTCCCAAGGTTAAAGTTATCCGTTTGGAACACTTCAGTTTGATCCAATGTCTTCAATGCTTGGGTCGATTCAGAAGCCCAGTGAGTAGTCGGGACATCTTTATATGAAGACACCTCTTGAGACTCTGAATCCAATTTTTCTTGAAGATCGAATGCCCGATCGACGATGGCGGCAAGATGCGCACGCGTCAAGTTATCGTTAACCCCAAATTCTTCAGTTGAGTAACCTTGAAAGATTCCAGCCTCAACCAGTGCGGCAATATCATCATAATATGCATAATTTGGAGATACGTCTTTGAAAGTCAATTCAGTTGTTGCCTTTAATTTAAGCTCCCGATTGATCATCGTTGCAGCGTGTGCTCGTGTAATCGAATTTTCAGGTCTGAAAGTGCCATCTAAATATCCATTAATGATACCTTTTTTGTTCAGCGCGATAATTGCATCATGAGCAAGATGCTTAAGAGGAAGATCTTTAAACGTCTCACTCATTGGCACTGTTGATTTCACTTCCACTTCATCAAAGGCTACTTTGACAGTAGAGATACGCTTTGCTCCAGCATACTTTGGCGACCAATAAGGATCTGTCTTAATATTCGCTTTCATGACCCCTCTACTTTTTGCAGAAATGAACTCATCATTCCCTAAGTAAATGCCAGTATGCGAAATTCCTTTTTTGTATGTATTCGCAAAGAATACGAGGTCTCCAGGTTGAAGTTCATCTTTGGCAACTGACTTCCCAACTCTGAATTGATCTGCCGAAGTTCTTGGCAAGTTAATATTGAAGTTATTGAACACATAACGAATATATCCTGAACAATCAAATCCAGAAGGAGTTGTCCCTCCAAATTTGTATGGCGTTCCAATGAACTTCTGAGCATAAGCTGCAATCTCATTTGAACTTGCGGCGCTAGCCGTATTGGAAGTTGTAAATGGAACTGCAGCAATAATAAACACAGCAATTAGGAATTGCATAAATCGATTCTTCATTTTCCACCCCTGTTGTTTGATCTCTGTTGTTTTATCTCTTTATCTATTTGTGTAATTTTTATATGTTTTTTCTTTCTACTAGAATAGTATCAAAAAAATATCTTTGTTATTTTACAGTAACATTACAATTACATTACTATTCGATAGAATGGATGAGATTTTAGTAATGAAAAATCATTTAAGGTCTATTAAAGGACATTTACTTTTAATAGAATCCAAGTTAACATGGCAATTATAATTTACTGACCATTCAGCAACTTAAAAAAACTATATAGGATGACAAGGAGGATTGAATTGAGATGGAAATAAAGGTGGTTACGGTAGGGCCAGAAGACGTAAACGAACTTGTGTTAACAGTAGGCAAAGAATACCCTGAAATAACCTTATTATCGGCTCCTTATAATCATGAACTTGAAACAGTAGATGTCGTGAAAGAAACAGAACATAATGCCGATATTTATTTATTTGCCGGTACGATTCCCTATCATATTGCTAAGAATTATCAAATTACGGACAAACCAATGGTTTTTATCCCCTTATCAGGGACCGCTTTATATCGGACGCTTTTTAAAATCGTAACTGAAACTGAATTTAATCCGATTGACTCTCCTTTTCAATTCAGCATAGATACGTTCAATAAGGATGAGGTTGAGGAATGTCTTGATGAACTGGAATTTAATCCTGACGAATTATTCTTAAGTACCGACCAAAATGCAGAGGAATTAGTACAATTCCATTATCAACTTTGGTCCGAGAATAAGATTGATATCGCAATTACATGTGTAAAGTCGGTATATGAGGCATTAACTGATCTTGGAGTTTTAGTTTATCGGGTGATTCCTACCAAATCCACTATTCGCTCAAGTCTGCAGAAAGTTAAATTGGAAGGTAAGGCACTACGTAACAGTACAACTCAAATAGCAGTCGGAATCCTACATTTTAATAATGTCTTTACTTCTACCCAATTAGCAGATTATAAGACAAAGCGAAAAAAAGTTGCGCTCCAAAATCTGCTCATTGACTTCGGAGAAGAAGCTCAGGCAATTTTTGATTGGTCAGACCGTGATGAAGTTCGATTTATAACGACTCGGGGGGCGATTGAAAATGTAACTCAAAAATACAAGAAAATGCCCCTACTAAACGAAATAGCTATGAAAACGGATATAGAATCGTCGTTAGGAGTAGGCTTTGGACACACAGCTAATGAAGCGGAGATAAATGCACGTGAAGCCCTTGTTAAAGCCCAATTGAACAAGCTTCATTGCTTTGTCGTAGATGTGGAAGGTACCGTCTACGGTCCGATCGGACAAGAAACTCAACTACAATATTCATTGCGTAGTGATGACCCCTACCGTATAAACCTTGCAAAATTAGCTGGACTGAGTATAGCTACCATCAATAAATTATTTTCTTTTTGTGAAAACTTTGGTAGCAAAAATATAACGGCTATTGATCTCGCTAATGGACTCGACTTGACCATTAGAAGTGCCAGAAGGATTCTTAATATACTTGAGCGCAATAACTTAGCTGTCATTGCAGGTGAAGAACAACCAATACACCGCGGAAGACCGCGTCACTTATATAACATTTTACTATTTGAAGAAATTAATCAATCGACAGGAGTGTTGTGATTAGAATTTTTGGCTACAACGAAGAAAGCGCTTTCAATTATGAGGGGTTAAGTGCAATAACAATATAAAGGAGTGTTAGTATGTTTGATGTGATTTTAAAAAACGGACGTGTATTTGATGGAAGCGGAAATCCGTGGAAAAAATTAGACATTGGGATAAGGGATGAAAAGATTGCATTTCTTGGGGACTTAAGTAATGAACAAGCCTTACAAATTATTGATTGTAACGGAATGGCTGTATCGCCAGGGTTTATTGACCCTCACGTTCACTCAGATCTACTTGCTACGAAGCCCGAAATTCATAAAATCAAAGCTCTCCAAGGGGTAACGACTGAATTATTCGGTCAAGATGGAATATCGGTCGCACCCGTTTCAGAAGAAACGAAGCCATTATGGCAAAAACAATTAAACGGGTTGAATGGTGATATTGGAGAGTGGCCATGGAACAGTATAACTGAGTACTTAACTTTTCTGAAAGACTCAAAAATGATTGGCAACGCAGCATACCTCGTCCCCCACGGCGCTGTCCGGACTCTTGTTATGGGATTTGAAGGCAGAACCTCTACTCAAGAGGAAATGAACAGGATGAGAGAATTGGTTGAAGAAGGAATGCGACAAGGAGCAGTCGGAATATCGTCTGGACTCGTATATCCTCCGAATGTTTTTTCAAACAAAGAAGAACTAATTGAGCTATGCAAAGGGGCCGCAAAATACGATGGTTGTTTTGTGGTTCATATTCGAAATGAAAGCATTCACTCTTTAACGGCCTTGGACGAAGTCATCGATGTAGCAAGGCAGACTGGAATTAGACTGCATATATCTCATTTTAAAGTAATCGGCCATAAGAATCGCGCTAAATTCAAAAGAGCACTAGAAAAAATGGAAGAAGCAAGATCCGAAGGTATTGAAATTACGTTTGACCAATACCCATACAATGCAGCTTCAACTGTATTTCATGCCATCCTCCCACCTTGGATGCATTCAGGCGGAACTGACGAGATGCTAGCAAGGTTACAAAATCCAGAGGATCGAAAAAGAATCAGTGTTGATCTCAAAAATAACACTGACTATGAAAACTGGGTGTTAAATTGTGGTTGGAATAATATCACAATCAGCTCAGTTCAAACTGAGAAAAATAAGCATCTTGAAGGAAAAAATATGCTAGAAGTTGCGGAAATCACGAATAAGATGCCTGACGACGCTGCTTTAGATCTTTTACTAGAAGAAAAAGGTAGTGTGACAATGGTTATTCATTGGGGTTACGAAGAGGAAGTGATGCTTGCCATGAGCCATCCGCTGCAAATGGTTGGATCCGATGGAATCTTTGGCGGAAAGCCCCATCCACGATTATATGGGACGTTTCCAAGAGTACTAGGAAAATACGTAAGAGAAGAAGGAACACTGACACTCGAACAAGCTATTCGTCAAATGACAAGTGCCCCAGCTCAACTAATGAGATTAAAAAATCGAGGCCTGATTAGAGAGGGATACCAAGCGGATATCGTCGTTTTCGACCCTGAAAAAATTGAAGACTGCGCAAGTTTTGAAGAGCCTCTTTTAGAGCCTAAAGGAATCATTGACGTTTTGATTAACGGAAAACTAACTGTTCATAACGGTGAATATATAGGGACAAGAGCAGGACAAGTCATTAAAGCACAGCATCACCCGAAAAGTAACTTTGTTGAGAGTATTTAACTTTATTCGCTTATAAGATTACTTCTCTAGACGGTTAGAAGTAGACTCACAAATACAAAGAATGAGGGCGATATAATGCGTAAACATATTGAAAAAGCTCAAAACAGTAAAAACTTTATCCTTTGGTTGATGTTCATTGGATTTCTGGTAGATTATTTGGATCGAATGGTCATCAGTGTAGCTGTTATTTACATTAAGGATGATTTCAGTTTAGACGCCGCGCAAGTTGGAGTGATTTTAAGTAGTTTTTTTATTTCCTATGCGATTATGCAAATTCCTGGCGGATGGCTAACGGATAAGTTCGGATCAAGAAAAGTATTAATTTGGTCCATTGTTTTATGGTCAATATTTACCGTATTCACAGGATTGGCATGGTCATTTATCTCCTTAATCGTTATTCGGTTTTTATTCGGTATCGGTCAAGGTGCGTATCCTTCAGCAGCCCAAAAAGGGATAGCAGATTATTTTCCAAAAGATGAAAGACCAAAGGCCTCTGCTACTCTCATGTCTTCCAATTATTTTGGAATGGCCCTTGCTCCCCTAGTAGCGGCGCCAATGATTGTCATGATGGGTTGGAGAAATATGTTTATCGTTGTGGGTATGTTAGGTATCTTACTGACATTTGCATTTTTGGTTTATTTCAAGCCGAAAACTCAACAACTCAAGGCATCTGAGAATAGCGTGCCCTTTAGGGATTTACTATCAAATGTTGAATTATGGAAAATCACTGTTATGTGGTTTGCGGCGGGTATCGTTAACTGGGGCATCGCCTCTTGGCTTCCATCCTATCTAATGGAAGCGCGAGGAATGGATATTATGACAATGGGTTTCTACGCTGCTCTTCCAGGAATAACAACGGGTATTGCCATGCTTATTAGCAGTTGGCTGTTAGATCGTTTCTTTGTAAATCTAGAAAAATATTATGCAGCTTTTGGCATGCTTGTTTCAGGGGTTTTCCTTTATTTAATGTTTACGACAACCTCTATTCCGTTGGCAATGTTATATTTAAATCTCTGCATGGTATTTAAGAGCTTTGCCTTTACAGTAGCATTTGCTTTACCTCATAAAATGATGCCAAAGAAAACAATCGGTTCTGCAATGGGTATCATTAACATGGGTGCACAGGCTGCAGGCTTCGCTTCTCCATTGGTAATGGGATTCATAATCAAAGCAACAGGTTCCTATAATGCGGCATTCTGGTTCTTAATCATCTGTTGCGTCATCTCGATTATTGCAGCAATTTCAATTAAAAGTAATAAAACATCTGTTCACCCCCATAATATCGAACCAGTGGCACAGAGGTAATGTCAAGAGCACCCTATCCAACCGGACAGGGTGCTTTTGTTATGATTTATCGACAGTATTTTAAATTACGCTAAAATTAAGTTTGACAAATTTGTGAACAGGATAAATAATAGAGTAAAGGGGTGTTGGTAATGGAAACCAAATTACAAATATTGAACGCTGTTAAAGTTGTCGGCATCACAATTCTTACAATCGGAATCTCGATCTTCTTATATGGATTTTTTGTAAGCGATTACAGTGCAATTACTGGTATCGGGATCGGGACAGTTATGGGAGCAATTTTTATCTTCCTGATGGGCGTCTTCTTCGTTGCTACAGAAGAAATGCATGAAAAAGTGAATCAAAGGATAAGAAGTATCCAATAAAAAAAGAGGAAAGGAGCACCTTCGTAGGCGCTCCTTTCCTCTTTTGTTATCATCCAGCTTCGGGCGCCAGCAGGCACCCTCCGCTTTTGTTATCGTCTAGACTCCGGGTGGCAACTGCTCGGGACATAAGTCATCTCTGCTGCACGGCAAAGAGCGCCGTTTCGCAGATCCGCCTTATGCCTGTCGCAGTGAAAGCCGTCACGAAGAACGGCTTTTGCGAGTAAAAGCGTAGCGTTAGGAGCAACGGTTCCGCCACCCTTCGCTTTTGAATTTACATATCCCAAATCAAGATTAGCAGCGTACCGAAAATCGTGACAAGGGCGATCGCAATTCCATAATAAATGTTCAAGTAAATCGGAACTTTATCCTCGGACTCACCGACATGCATGAAGCCGATAAGCTGAACTGCTGCTTGGGTTAATGCCGTGGCTAAAAGGACTGTCAACCCTGCTGCATAAGACATATCTAAGAAATAGACCGTCAAGGCAGCTATCGTCAGAACGAGCGAGAAGACAAAGCCCATAACGAGTTTACGTGGGAATAACTCTCTCATATTACATCATTCCTTTCAAGTAGATGAAGCTGAAGATAAAGATCCAGACGACATCTAAGAAATGCCAGTAAAGTGAGAAGATAAACGATTTATTGGCCGTTGCAGGCGTCAAACCACGCTTTTTCACTTGCATGATAATGAACAATCCCCAGAACAGACCGACTGTAACGTGAGCCCCATGCGTCCCTAATGTGGTCAGCAAGATTGCTGTAAAGGCACTCACTTGTAGTCCTGCTCCCACATTGGCATAGTGAATGAACTCGTAGATTTCCACACCGAGGAATGATAAACCTAATAGCAATGTGATGGCGAAGAATGTTATCATTGCATTCTTTCTGCCGAGTCGCATAGCGTGGACACCGAGACCGATCGTGAAACTACTTGTTAGCAACAAGAACGTTTCGATGAGTACCGGAGTGATTTCAAAAATCTCCGCACCTGATGGTCCATTTCCTATACGGTTTTCCAAGGTGAAATAGGTTGCGAAAAGCGTAGCAAAGAGCATGACTTCGGCACCTATGAAAACCCAGAATCCGAAAATATTCATCTTATTTTGATGCGTACTATATTCAAGTGGAAGCGAGTTATCGACTTTCATTTGCTAACACCTCGCTATCTTTTTCTGTTGCTTTAATTTCATCGACGGGAATATAATAGCCGTCGTCTTTTTCGAATGAACGGTGAGCCATGCATGCAAAGATTGCAATCGTCGTAATAATTGCTGGAATCCACATGCTGAATACGAACGAGAAGCCCCAAACGAAGAAGATACAGCTCATAATGAACGGCACTCCGCTATTATTCGGCATATGAATCTTCTCGATATCGCCTTTGAATAATGATAGACCATTTTTCTTATGATCCCAGAAAGCTTCACTAGAGTTCACGTGTGGTGTACGCGCAAAGTTATACGATTGAACTGGCGTTTGTGTCGCCCATTCGAGTGTTCGTGCATTCCACGGATCCGAACCGATATCCCGAGAAGAATGCCGCACGCTGTAATAGACGTTATAGACGATTAACGCAAAGCCGATCGCCAAGCCGACTGCTCCTATGAAGGAAAGCATATTTAACGGGCCGAACCCAGTTGCTTCTGAGTAAGTATACATCCGGCGAGCTTGGCCGTCCAAACCTGTGAAGAACATCGGGAAGAATGTGACGTTAAAGCTAATGGCAATAAACCAGAATGCCCATTTCCCTATTCTTTCATTAAGCATGAAGCCAAACATTTTTGGCCACCAATACGTAAGACCAGCTAGCATCGCAAACACTACACCTGGAATGATCGTGTAATGGAAATGCGCTACCAGGAACATCGTATTATGGTATTGATAATCGGCACTCGCCATACCAAGCATGACGCCAGTAACACCGCCGATTGTGAAGATTGGGATAAACCCTACTGCGTACAACATCGGAACAGTGAATTTGATTTTCCCTTTCCGCATTGTCAGTAACCAGTTAAAGATTTTAATACCGGTTGGAATGGCAATCGCCATCGTTGTAATTGAGAAAATACTGTTTGTCAAAGGACCTTGACCCATTGTATAGAAATGGTGAGTCCAAACTAAGAATGATAGGAACGAAATGATCACAATCGAACCGACCATTGATTTATAACCATACAAGTTACGTTGTGAGAAGGTAGATACAACCTCACTATAAATCCCGAACGCCGGCAATATGAGGATATAAACTTCTGGATGTCCCCAAACCCAGAACAGGTTCGCCCAAAGCATATCCATACCGCCATTTGTCATTGTAAAGATATGTGTTCCAAATAGACGGTCCATTGTTCCAAGTAACAACGCAATCGTCAATACTGGGAAAGCGAACACAACAATCGCATTCGTAATTAAAGCAGTCCAAGTGAACATCGGCATTTTCATCAACGTCATGCCTGGTGCTCTCATCTTGAAAATAGTCGTACAGAAGTTAATACCTGAGATTAACGTACCGATACCAGCAATTTGAATTGACAACATATAATAGTTCGTTCCGACAGATTGGCTAAAGTCATTCCCTGCAAGCGGGAAGTACGAAGTCCAACCAGCGTCTGGAGAACCACCGACGACGAACGAGATATTGAATAACATCGCACCCATAAAGAACAACCAGAAACTTAGTGCGTTCAAACGTGGGAACGCTACGTCACGAGCTCCGATTTGTAAAGGTACAACGAAATTCATTAAAGCATAAATAAATGGCATCGCCATAAAGATGATCATGACAACCCCGTGGGTCGTGAAGACTTCATTGTAATGCTGGGCATCCAGCAATGTGTTGTCTGGAACTGCAGTTTGTGCCCGCATCATAAGTGCGTCCACCCCACCGCGGAACAACATAAGTAATGCGGCAATAAGGTACATAATACCGATCCGTTTATGGTCAACAGTTGTCAACCATTCACGCCATAAATAACCCCATTTTTTAAAATAGGTTAAGCCTATGACAATCGCAATCAAAGTTAGAACAATAGCAACCATGGATGCGTATATGGCAGGACTCGGATGAGGTATGGCAAATCGATCAAAGTAATCCATACTTTTTGTGCTCCTTTCGAACTTTTATTTCGTAACAGATATCATAAGGTAAGCGGAAAGTAGTCAATTTTATTGATGATCGGAATGTTCCGTTTCATCCCCACTCGCTTTATCTGAATCATGCTCTTCATCGTGAGATTCACTTGATCCATGATCATGCTCAGGCGGTGGTAAAAATCCTAAGTGAGTCCCACTGAACGTTAATTGTCCCAGATGGCCTGGTTCGAGCAGTTCATCAAATCTCTCTTCAGTAAGAGGTTCAGCGTTCGCTTTCACATCTTCTACCCACTCATTGAATTCTTCTTCAGGCATTGCTTTCACGTTAAAGACATTCTCTGCAAAGCCTTTCCCGCTGAAGTTCGAGTTTCTTCCCATATATTCACCAGGAACTTCTGCCGCCAAATGTAATGTAGTGATCATATCTGACATCGCATATTTTTGACCACCCAATTGCGGAATCCAGAAGCTTGTAATCGGGCCGTAGGAGTAGAGTTTAAACTCCAACGCACGATCCGTAGGGATGTACAAGTAGTTCACCGTTTCAATACCTTGTTCAGGATAACTGAAATGCCATTTCCAGTCAGAAGATGCAGCATAGATGACCAATGGTTCCTGATCTTCATATCCTTGCGGTGTCGCCTCAACTTCATAAGTAGATTTGACAGTTACGATGGAAAGGAAAATGATGATGATAACTGGTATCCCTACAATGATTGTTTCAACAATCGGATTCCCTTCAATATGAGGAGGTTCATAATCCGGGTCCTGTTTCGAAGCACGATATTTTAGAACGACGTAAATCAATAAAGCGAAAACAGAAATTACTACAATCGCCATCGTAGCTATCGAAATCCAAATAACATTGGATATTGTTTCAGCTTGGGGGCCTTTCGGATCCAGCACCATTAACGGTTCACAGCCCGCTAACACTGTAAAAATACCAATTACCAAGCTTAATAAAGCCCATTTCTTTTTCATGGAAGTACCCCTTTCTTTTGTTCTATAAGCTATAGAAACAGCATGTGAAGTTATAGAGTTCAGCAATTCCTTGAACTAGGAGTTTATCTTAATATAATAAAATGCTAAAAACAATTATTCGACACGCTTTTCACAAAAACTTCACTAAAAAAGCGGTCAAAATCGTCACAAATAGTTCATTAAACAGCGATATAAAAGACACAATTTGTTCATCGAATATCCAAAAATTTAATGCGAATGTAAAGAAAACCATCATTGCACCCAATTAAATTTGTAGATTCAACGGAGTAATTTGTTATAAATTGAATAGTAATCTGGTTTCTATTATTCAATACACCTTATATTTTTTTGGGAGATGAACGTTGAAACACCACTCCCGCTTTTACCAATGCGGAGAGTGGTGTTTTATTAAGAAGATCAATTTTAAAATATGATGACGATGTGATGAATCTTTTTCAATGTACCTGATGTATGTCCAATCCGTCAGAAAGCCAGTTCATATACTGTACTAATAGTTACAGGGAGGTGAAGAGATATGAGTGGTGGATATGGAGGAGGATATGGATTTCACAGCAACTTTGCTTTAATCGTTGTTCTGTTCATTCTTCTGATTATCGTAGGGACTGCCTTCTTTTATTAAGCTCTCCCTTTAAGGCAAAGCATTTTATCCTTAGCCTTTAGGTTTTAGTAATAGGACAAGTGTTTACATCATAATCTTTTCCATACTGCCTCCTCTCACCCTTCAGGCAAGTAAGGATAGATTAAATACGTCAATGTTAATTCTTCCCTTCAAGAGAGTTAACTTTTTTCTTCGGAACAGACCTGTCAGGCTTGATGCCTTGGGTCTGTTCTTTTGTATTCTTTTACTGGTTATATATTCATTCAAAAAGAAATTCTACTAGAATAAAGGATATTACATAATCCGAATAGTATTAATGAAGTGAACGGTTAATAAGGGGGGGACCTATGGATAAGAAATTTCACCATTTAGCAAGAGGAATCTTCATTAAAGATGGAAAAATACTAGTCGCTCGTGCCATCGGACATAGAAATACCTTTTTGCCAGGGGGGCATATTGAGTTTGGTGAAAGTGCAAAGGATGCTCTAATAAGAGAGATACATGAGGAATTAGGAATCTCTTGTACTGTCAACAAATTTCTTGGACTAGTTGAGCATAAGTGGATGAACAAAGGAGTACTCAATTGCGAGGTTAATCAAGTATTTGAAGTGCATAGTGAAGACTTGCATACCGACATTAATCCAACTTCAAGGGAACCACATATTGAATTTTTCTGGGTGAATGCGATGGATTTAAAAGAATGGAATTTACAGCCCCATCCGCTACAAATAGAAATAAAGAGTTATATGTACGGTACTCAAGAAACATGGTGGGCAAGTTCGCTGCATGAAGAAATAGATGAATTCAATATTAATAAATGACTTGAAAGTGAGTGTTTTATTTGCACGCGCCTGAACAGATTCTAAAAGTATGGAACAGATTCAATGACTTTCCGATGGAAAGATTGACAAAGCTTTGGTTTTATCATCAAGGCACAAAAAAGAAGCAGCGGGATGTTTCGTTAATGAAAGAACATCGGGAGCAGTATGGGATAACTGGAAATTGCTTTGACTTGTCCATTTGGTTGTTGGACGAATTTCAAAGTGAGGGAATTACAGCTTACCCGATTAGCCATAATTTGCATAGCGCCGTTATCGCTTTGGATGAAAACGGAAACCGGTATTTATGTGATTTAGGTGACCAATGGATACGCCCCATTCTGGTCAGCAACAATCATGAGGAGTATACGGATGAAAAACTTAGCGACTTTTTTCCTGGCGCCAAAATCCAAGTAAAACATCATAATGAGCATTTCGAAATTCTGTATCATAGACCGAACGGCAAGATTTCTAGACAAGTATATAATCCTAGTACAATCGACAACGATACTTTTTTCCAAGCCGCTGAATACTCCCAAAATCAAATTAGTCAACCACCATTATTGGAATGCAGAGTCTTCTATGAGAACGAGATTGCCCATTGGGAATTCAACAATTGGGAGAGTTTCTTAAGTAGTAATGAAGGCTTGATCCGTGAACCGAAGTTGAGCTCCATTGAACAATGGGTAGATAAAATAAATGAGATGACACAGTATGATAAGGAATTTCTACTATCTACTTTGGAAATGTATAAAGAAATATCAAAAGCATAGTTATGAGTTAACTCCCTTAGCGCTATAAAAAAGTGCTAAGGGATTTTTAGTCTTTTCGTAGGTTCCCGCTTATTTGTAATCGCATATATAGAATAAACTATAATAATATTTTATTCCGTAGGAGGTCATTAAATTGTTGCCGAGAGAAATTAGAAAACTCCGTTTTTGCTTATTTCCTGGATACAACTGGTGCGGTCCTGGCTGCAACGGACCTGGCGCTCCACTGAATGCAGTAGATGCTGCTTGCAAAGCACATGATAAATGCTACCGGCTCTATGGAGACCGATGTCACTGTGATAGCGAATTCCTTCGGCGTCTTAAGCCTTTTTTACATGAAGACACGCCAATGGGAAGGCACGCGCGTATTCTCTACAAATATATACAACTTCAAATGGCTTTTACGTGCAAACATTACAGAAGATAAAGCTGAAGTATCACTACATTCATTCCCCAGTTTCGCTAAATTGTTCAATCCTTCGACCAATTTCATTCCGTACTCGCTGAAAGAAAGCCCAATTCTCCTCTTCTGTTCCTGTTGCTTTTGCGGGATCATCGAATCCCCAATGCGCACGTTTTATATGAGCAGGTGTCACCGGACATTTGTCTGCCGCATCCCCGCATAAGGTAACGATAAAATCAGCATTATTCAATATTTCCATGTCAATGATATCTGACGTTTGAGTTGAAATATCAATTCCTACTTCGTTCATTGCCTTTACTGCGTTCGGATTGACTCCATGCGCTTCAATGCCGGCGCTTTTAACATCCCATTGCTCACCAAGAATCTTTTTCCCCCACCCTTCAGCCATCTGGCTGCGGCAAGAGTTGCCGGTACAAAGGAAATAAATAGTTTTTTTCTTCATACTTTATCACTTCCCTATTTTTAAATGATCAATAACCAGACGTATAGTCCTACAAGCGTTACAAAAAGTGTAGGAATCGTCAGGATGATTCCGAATTTAAAATACGTTCCCCACCCAATTTTCACGCCTTTTTGCGAAAGGACATGCAGCCAAAGCAACGTTGCCAGTGAACCGATCGGTGTTATTTTAGGGCCTAAATCCGACCCAATGATGTTTGCATAGATAAGCGCTTCACGAATTTGTCCCGTCGTGTTCGTTTCCGCTATCGCGAGTGCATCGATCATGACAGTTGGCATATTGTTCATGACGGATGATAAAAATGCTGCAATGAAGCCCATAGAGATTGTAGCTACGAAGAGCCCTTGATCTGCAGCTAATTGAATAATATCTGCCAGGACGCTCGTCAACCCCGCATTTCTCAATCCATATACAACGACATACATGCCAATTGAGAAGAAGACGATATTCCAAGGTGCCCCTTTCAACACTTGTTTCGTTTGAACAGCAGGACTTTGCTTCGCCATCATCAAAAAGAAAATGGCCACAATTCCAGCGATGAACGATACTGGAAGCCCAATGAATTCACTCGAGAAGTATCCAACGAGCAAAATGCCCAGAACTCCCCAGGAAAGACGAAACATCTTGTGATCCCTGATTGCTTCCTCAGGTCTCTTCAATTCAGCTACTTCATAATTGCTAGGAATGCTCTTACGGAAAAATAAATACAAGACAAGAATGCTTGCGATTAATGAAAATAAGTTCGGAACAATCATCCTCGACGCATATTCCACAAAACCGATGCCAAAAAAGTCGGCAGAAACGATATTGACCAAGTTACTTACAACTAATGGCAATGATGTCGTATCTGCGATAAAACCACTTGCAATGATAAATGGAAATATCATTTTATCGCTGAACTTCAAATTCCTAACCATCGCCAATACGATTGGGGTCAAGATTAGCGCTGCGCCATCATTCGCGAATAACGCCGCCACGATCGCACCAAGGATACTGACATAAACAAACATTCGCAGCCCGCTTCCTTTGGCTAACCGGGCCATATGTAAGGCAGACCATTCAAAAAAGCCGATTTCATCAAGGATTAATGAGATGATAATGATGGCAACAAAAGCGAGTGTTGCATTCCAAACTATTCCCGTTACGTCAAGTACATCCGTAAAGTCGACGACACCAACTAGTAATGCAATGATTGCGCCGACACATGCAGACCATCCAATGGACAGGTTTCTAGGTTGCCAAATAACAAAAATAAGCGTAATGATAAAAATCAGTGAAGCCGTGATGACTGAATACAAATTGTGTTTCCTCCTCTGTCATGGTACGTCTGTCATCATATAATTAATTGTTCCAATCTACAATAGCAAATAAAATGAACCGGCTACCCCCTTATTAGGGATAGCCGGTTCTCTACTCATTGGATCGGTACTAAAATTTCAACGACTTCTTCCTCTGCTCCCTCTTGAATATAGAAAATCTCAATTGGAAACGACTTATCAAACCATTTTTGTTTATATCCATTCTCGCCCATCCACGCAAATATTTTGGAATACCCTTGATTGATCGTTTTATTGGAGCAACTAATTTTCGCATAGTCCATCATTGGAATGGTAAATCCAATCATCCCTTCAGGAATTTCCGTAAGCTCTTCAACTTCTACACATGCGAAATAAGTGGCAACGATATCGTTGCACATATGCGGACTGATTAACACATGCTTATTTTTGCAATTTTTCACTTCATTGATCCGTTTCTCAAAGTCCATTTGAACTTTAACGGCCGCGTCTGGGAACGATTGGGGAAAATTTGCTGTTAGGCTTTGTCCAATCAATTTGTACTCCTTCTTGATAACCTCACACTCAAAAGTGGCAATCGTTTTTACTTCCATGCTATCACTCCTTCAATTGTATTTCTTATGTAATTCTCCATTTAATTTGAATATCCTTCCTAACTAGAAAGAATATATAAATATCCCCAAAAAAATCCAGTGCATCGTCGCACTGGAGTTTTTACACTTACAAATACGTATCCAAAAATTCCCGGATTGCTCGATATCCTTTAATTTGATTTTCACGTTTTGTAAAACCATGTCCTTCGTCTTCAAAAATGATGTATTCTACAGGAACACCATTCTCTTTCACCTTTTCAACAATATCATCTGATTCCACTTGCAAAACACGTGGATCATTTGCGCCTTGTAAGACAATGAGCGGCTTGTTAATTTTTTCTGCATGGAAAAGCGGTGAAATACTACGGATATATTCGGTTTGTGTATACGGGTCACCAATTTTTTTATACAACAGGTCACGCATTGCCTCCCACCATGCTGGAATACTTTTTAACGTTCGCTCCCAGTTGGACACTCCAAATATATTCACGCCCACTTCAAATGATCCGGGTTGGAATGCGAGAGCAGCAAGCGTCATATAACCGCCGTAACTTCCGCCAATGATGCCGATGCGATTCTCATCGATTCGCCCCGTATCAATCAAAAACTTTTTCCCTTCAATACAATCAGCCAAATCAATTTCACCGTGCTTCAAATCAGCTGCCTTGAAGAACGTTTTCCCGTATCCAGAACTTCCACGGTTATTCACAGCGAGCACGGCATATCCATGGTTCACTAAGTACTGGATCATCGGGCTAAAATCGACTGTCGACTGCCCACCTGGTCCTCCATGAACCCAAACGAGTGCAGGTGCTTTTTCTCCATCTTCCAAGTGCGGTTCATAATAGATAGCAGGGATCTCAAGCCCATCAAACGAAGGATAATGAACGACCCGTGCATTCACTAAGTCACGCTCATCAATCTCTGGATTCAGTGTGTCTGTTAAGCAACTTAATTCCTTAGCATCAAAGTCGTATACATACAAATTCGCTGGCGCTGTTGAACGATTTAATAAAAATACCATATACTGTTCACTTCTAGAAATAGATAATCCACTAATTTGCCCTTCCGGAAAATTCGCTATTTCAACATGCTCTCCAGTTTCCGACTCTATAACTTTCACTTCAATCTTGGCATCATTATTTAAAAAATAGTAAAGGTATTTATAATGAGGAGAAAAGCGGGCCGTTAAAATATCCCAGTTTTCTTTCGCGACTACCTCTCTATTTCCGGACGATAAACAGAGTCGCATCAAATATAAAAACTCATGATTTTCATCTGTTAAGTAATATAAATAGGTAGAATCCGAATTAAAAGCAACTGGCTGAAATTGAACATCGCCAACATGATCGGACAAATGTTTGATACCTTCTTCTTCCGTGTAAATAAACATATCCGAATCATTCGATGTCCGCGGCTTTTGTAAGGCAATCGTTTTTTTGTCATCTGAAATTGCCATAACAAAATAACCATCCTCATTTTTAAACAATAACGTCGGCTCAAAAGTATCAATATTCATTTCATACAAATCCATAAAACGCGGATCCCGCTTATTCGATTCATAGAAAAAATGCTTGTCATCCCGACTCCAACGATGAAACTGTGCTTTTTCTTCTTTACCCGGGGTAAGATCAATACTTTTCCCATCTTCAGTTTGCACATAAAGATGTGTGATCTCATTTCCGCCTTGGTCACTTCTGTACAGAAACTTGCGACCATCCGGGAAATAGCCTACGGGTATCATATAATTGTCATCAGAATATGTCAGTTGCTCAACATTGCTTCCTGTACGTGAAACCGCGTACGTATTATAGACGCCAGAACGGTCACTTCCAAATAAGATTTTTTCATCATCAGGTGAAATCGATGCCCCCAATAGACTCTCACAATTGATAAATTGTTCAATAGAATACTTTTTCTTTACACTAAGCATGTTTTGGCCCCTTTTCCCTTGTTTAAAATACACCTCACAAATATTTTAAACTATTTAGACTACTAAAACAAATTCTCCTCAATAGAAAAAGCACCCTCTATAAAAGAGAATGCTTTTCATGTTCCTTTATTCAATAAATGAAGCGATAAAAATAGCGATGATCGCAATTGGTGCGATATAGCGCACGATGAATTTCCAAGTATGATTCAAGCGAGGATTCATTCGCAGCTCATCATCCGTTTCCGCAGTCGTCAACACATGTCCTGCGAAAATCGAAATGAGAAGCGCACCAATCGGCAATCCGATCCGGCTTGTCAGGATATCTGCAAAATCAAAGAACGTGCCTCCGGGCAGCTTCACATCCGCTAACACACCAAAAGACAAAGCACTCGGAATGCCCACGATGAAAATCAAAGCTCCAAACACCCAAGCCGCAGTTCGTCTCTTTTCTACTTTCTTCTGAATCCCTGTCGAGACGACAATTTCTAACATAGAAATGGAGGATGTCAATGTCGCGAATAATAATAAAATAAAGAACAAAATCATGAAAAATCCGCCGAGTGGAATTTCATTGAAAATCGCTGGTAAGACGACGAAGATCAAACCCGGTCCTTCAGCAGGCGATTGGCCTAGCGCAAATACTGCCGGGAAGATGACGATACCCGCGAGCAACGAGATGAATATATTCAATATAGACACGTTGAAAGCGGATTGGCCTAACCTCTCCTCTTTCGATAGATAAGAAGCGTACGTCATCATTGCTGTTACGCCGACGCTTAACGAGAAGAAAGCCTGTCCGAGCGCAAGCAAGAAAGTCTTACCCGTTAAATATGACCAATCCGGTACGAACAGGAAGCGGATCCCTTCCATTGCTCCGTCGAGCGTTAATGATCGAATTGCCAATACAATGAAGAAGATGAAAAGCAATGGCATCATCCACCGACTCGCACGCTCAATACCGCCTTGGACGCCGCTTTGTACAATCCAAATATTCAATATCATGAATACAGCCTGTGCAATGAGCACTTCTCCTGGATTCGCAATAATCGTATCGAATAGCCCCCCATAATCGGTAACGTCAAGACGGAACAATAACGCCCGTACCAAATAAGAAAGAATCCACCCACCTACGACGCTATAGAAGGATAACAGAATAAAGGAACTTAGTAGTCCCATCCAGCCTATGAGAAACCAAGGTTTTCCGGGTGCCAGTTTTTTTAAAGAATTGACAGCATCCTGCTGCCCTCTTCTCCCGATGACGAATTCAGCTAGTAAAATAGGTAGACCAATTACCAATGTACAAATAATAAATAACAAGAAAAAAACGCTTCCGCCGTTCGTGCCTGCCATATAAGGGAACTTCCAGATGGCCCCGAGTCCGATTGCACTTCCAGCGGCTGCTAATATAAAACCAATCTTTGATGTCCATTGCTCACGTTGTTTCATATAATCACTCACTTTTCCCAATTTCTCCGGAGAACATTGTATTAGTATAGCGTAGAATGCACGGAATCAATACTTTTTTATAATTGCGCATACTGTTCACATAGAGAAAATCCCTTACCTATAGGCAAGGGATCATTTTTCATTCAAAATTGAATTTCTTGAGGTTCTTCTCCTTTTTTATTCATCAATCGCATTGAATCAGGGGTTATTTTCATGATGACGAGCTCCGGATCATCAGGACCCGAAAAATAGGGACTCATATGCTCATTCCAAACCTTCTCTTTCACACTTTCCTCATCGGAGATCGTCACAGTTCCCATAATTTCAAGGTACTCATCCCCGAAACCTTCCCCTTCATAGCCAATCAAAATATGTGTATTCGGATTCTTTTCAAGCTCATCCACTTTATCTGTCTTTTTTGAAGTTGCCGTGTAAAGCGTGAAGCCTTCATTGAAAAATGTCATGTATCTGCTGAATGGCTTACCCTGTTGGACAGTTGCCATTGTTCCGACATAGCTTTCATCCAGGATTTTACGTGCTGTTTCTTTTGCGTCCATTTCTCGTCACTCCTCATTTATGATCTTCCTTCACTGTTCCTATAATGAAGGAAAACTAAACATCGAAAAAATGTCTGAGGAGAATATTCGGGCTTTCTCATAAGAATTCTACCTTAAGAAAAGAACCATAAAATCTTCATCTAAATAGGTTTCTTCTATTTTCAACGCTCTTTTCTCAGTACCATATTCTTCGAATCCAAGGGATGAATACAGTTTCTTTGCAGCTATATTTGAACTTACAACTGTTAGATGAATTTGTTCTATCCCTTCAAGGGTCCTTGCTTTATTAATTGCTTCATTCATAAGCGCTTTCGCAACACCCTCCCCTCGTTTTTCGGGTGCTACGTACATCGCAACTATTGTTGCACGGTGCTTGAGTTTCATTCTTTTCTCTGTCAATAACGTAATTACCCCAACAAGTTTGGAGTCATCAAAAGCACCAAAAATAAAGGAATCAGTACCTTGTAATCTTTCTTTGTACTTGTCGGCGGTTTCCTTTTTCTCCTCTTCATAACTTGATCCAAAAGCTTCAGGATTTTTATACAAAGCTTCTAATCGGATTTGAAAATAGACTTCGGCATCTTGCGGTTCTAATTGTCGAATGTTCATCTCTTATCCCCCTAAATTTGAAAATCCATTCCATTACTGCAATCGTGTGTCGTATGGATTATTCTATAATTTAAATATAGTATGAAATCGTTCATTGCAAAAGAAGATTGCTTTTTCCCTGCAATCATCAACTTGTGCCGTATAATAGAAATAATGAGAACGTTACGTAAAGGATGTGTCTACATGTCAAAGGAGCTCTTCATCGCAACTGATCTGCAAAGGGAATGGTTGGACAAAATAAGTAATCTTGAACAACAAATTCGGAGTTCGGCTGAACAGACAGACCGACTAGCCTCTTTTCCGAAAGAAAATATACAATCTCTTGTGGAATTAGGGTATACAGCACTCACATTGCCGAAGGAATATGGCGGTGGCGGGATTACCGTGACAGATATGATTTTAATGCAGGAGACAATCGCTTCCTACGATGGTGCAACCGCTTTATCGATTGGCTGGCATCAAGGGGCTGTCGGTGACCTTTATACAAGTAAGCTATGGGAAAAGAGCAAACTAGAAAGGTTTGCAAAGGAGATCTTGAACGGCGCATTAGTGAACCGCGCGGCAAGCGAAGCCCAAACTGGCAGTCCGACCCGCGGTGGCCGTCCTCAAACAACAGCGGTCAAAAAAGACGGGTATTGGATAATTAATGGACAGAAAACCTTCACTTCGATGTCCCCTGTCCTTACTCACTCCCTTGTTTCCGCATGGGTCGAAGAACAAGAAGCTATTGGCTTTTTCCTCATCGACCATACGAGAGAAGGTGTTTCAATCAAGGAGACATGGAATATGATAGGCATGCGGGGAACGGAAAGCCATGATTTGGTTTTAAAAGAAGTGAAAGTCAGTGAGGAAGACTTTGTTGAGTTGAGCAAAGGGCTTCGAGGAGAAAAATTGAATGGATGGCTTCTTCATATACCAGCTTGTTATTTAGGGATTGCACAAGCCGCCCGTGATTATGCAGTGAAGTTTGCTGTCGAATATAGTCCAAACAGCATTCAAGGGACAATTTCCGAATTGCCCAATGTGCAAAGTCATATCGGTCACATCGATCTGGAATTGATGAAATCGCGGCATTTCCTTTACAGTGTAGCCCAAGCTTACGATGATCCTGTTCGAAGGGAGCTCATTAAGCAAGAATTAGGAGCAGCGAAACATGTCGTGACGAACGCAGCAATCCGCATCGTCGATCAAGCGATGCGTCTCGTCGGTGCGAAAAGCTTGGAGCTGTCCAACCCACTACAACGGTATTATCGGGATGTCCGGGCGGGATTGCATAATCCTCCAATGGATGACATGGTCATTTCAAAATTGGCGCGTACGGCAATCGAAGGTATGAATAAATGATTAAGCGACTCGTGATAACAGGCTATAAAGCGCATGATTTAGGCATTTTTAATGATAAGCATCCTGGCATCGGAATCATAAAAAAAGCATTGGAAAACCGATTGACTCCTCTACTTGATAGCGGCCTGGAATGGGTAATCATTAGCGGCCAGCCGGGAGTGGAGACATGGGCTGCGCATACGGTGATCGACTTGCAAGAATTGTATCCTGACTTGAAATTCGCCGTCATCACCCCTTTCCAAGAACAAGATAAAAATTGGAACGAGGCAAAAAAAGAAGCATACGAATTCATCCTTGCACATGCGGACTACTCTGTCAGTTTAACGAAACGCCCATACGAAGCCCCTTGGCAATTCATTGAGCGGGATAAGTTTTTATTGCGGAATTCGGATGGAATATTAATCGTCTACGATGAAGAAAATGAAGGTTCACCCAAATTCATGAAAAGAATGGCATTGAAATTTGCAGAGACGAGCGATTACGAAGTTCTCACGATTACTGCCGATGACTTGCAACTCGTCGCGGAGGATATGCAGCGACAGGATTGGGAGTGACACTCTTTTTCGAGTTCGGAATTCGAGTTTATGATCACTTATACGGATTTATGATCACTCACATGGGTTTATGATCACTCACACGGGTTTATGATCACTCACACGGGTTTATGATCACTCACACGGGTTATGATCACTCACACGGGTTTATGATCACTCACACGGGTTTATGATCACTCACACGGGTTTATGATCACTCACACGGGTTTATGATCACTCACACGGGTTTATGATCACTCACACGGGTTTATGATCACAAAACTAAACTTCTTCATGAAAAAAAAGCTGTCCAACAGTCAATTTACGACTGCGGACAGCTTTTCTTCAAGTCAGTTTTGATGCTTCTCCAAAAACTCAAGCATCCTGCTGTACACCTTTATTTCATTTTCCTTCTTCGAGAAGCCGTGTCCTTCATCATCCAACACAAGGTATTCGACATCACGCCCGAGCTCTGTCAACTTTGCAACGATTTGGTCGGATTCCTCTTTGACGACGCGTGGATCTTTCGCACCTTGGATGACCAGCATCGGTTTCGTCATTCCGTCAAGATACGTGACAGGAGAATCTTTGACGAAACGCTCTTTGTCACGTTCCGGATCACCTAGCCAACGATCCATGATCGGCTTCCAGTGAGGCGGAACAGAATTGACAAATGTGAATAGGTCGGACACACCAAAAATGTCCACAACCGCCTTGAAGTACTCTGCATGTCTTCCATGGAGCAGCAATGCCATGTAGCCGCCATAGCTTCCACCAACAAGGAATAGGCGCTCCCGGTCAGTAATACCCTTCTCGAATAACCATTCAATTCCTGCCAAACAGTCGAGGCGCGGACCTTCTCCCCAATCTTGTTCGACCATTTTTGTGAACTCCGAGCCATAGCCGGTGCTTCCGCGGAAGTTCGGTGCAAAAATGTTATAGCCTCTGTTCAAGAAACATTGGAACATCGAGCGGAACATCTTCCGTTCGGATGCTTGTGGCCCTCCATGTGGCCAGAAGATCGTGTAGCCATTGGCGTTTTCTTCTTTCGCTTTGAATAAAAGAGCCTCAATTTCCAAACCATCGAAGGAAGTATAGGAAACGACGTCTGGATCGACCATGCCATCCTCACTTACGCCGAGCACCTTATTTTCGGTAAGCCTTTTCCATTCATTACCGTCAGCAGATTTATAAATATTATGAGGAACTGTGGCGCTTCTACCTAAAATGTATACGTTGCCGGACTTTGCAATGCGGATTTGATCGACAACATCGACCGGCAAGGTACACTCCTCTAGCTTTTCCCCATTTACATCAGTGCGATAGTATTTGTCCGCCACCCCTTTAATAGTAAGGAAATGGATGTTACCTGTATCTTTATTATATTTGATTGTCTGGACACTTTCGCCTTCTACTTCCAAGACTTTCGAGAAGGTTTTAGTTTTAAAATCGAATTTTGCAATATATGCAAAGTCGCTTTCATAATCCGTTACAAAGTGAATGGTCTCATCATCTGTGAAGACCGGATCATAAGCAATATGCACTTTTGCCGCGTCCGGGGTTACGTTGAAAGTCTCCTCCCCAATTTTCACAAAGCTGATCACGTACGTATTCGCGAACGACCTGGAAAAGACAAACTTCTCTTCGTCATCAGAAACTGCAGCGAGCTGTGTCGGTGAAAGCTCTCCGATATTCAACAACGTATCAACGCCGCTTTCCAAGTTATGCATATGTGTATTCAAATACATCGGATTGTCTAAGGATGTCACATAGTAAATTCTCTTTCCATCCTCACTTAAATGACTGAAATAGAATTTCTCATTCGGTTCTCCTGTAATTAACGGCTTCGGTAAACCTCCGTCGAACGGAATAGAATAGATTTGATAATTTTCATCCCCATCTTGATCAAACCCCGCTAATACATAGCGATTTTCCGGATCGAACTTAATAAAATTACACGACTCGTCCCGGTGAGCAAACAAATATGGGAATGAGCCAGGTAAATCCATTGCCCACAAATTCATCTTGCCATTTAAATTCGTATTAAAGATAAGCTTCGTTTCATCATTATTTACAGCAAAATTTGTAATTGTATACGTACGGAAAAATTGTTCAACTGTTGGTTTTGCAAAAGGTATCATAATTCTCCTCCTAAGCAAATTTCTATTTCCTATCAAATTATAGTATAACACTTCAATAGATATAAAAGAATGTCATTTTACATTATTCTTAGAATATTTCATCTTCCATTTATTCAAATCCCTGTCTCCACTTGCATACGCTGTCATAGTGGGGGTGAAGATGTGGAAAATGAAAACCAACAAACAAATGGCATGGCGGTCAGTTCACTTGTGTTAGGTATTTTAGGAGTGGTGTTGAATCTAATTCCTCTCCTTCCTTATTTACTGGGCATATTGGCTATCGTCTTCGGAGTCTCCGGGAACAAACAGCAAATCGGCAAAGGAATGGCAATGGCAGGGATCATTTTAGGCGCTATCACTTTGGCAATGAAACTTTTCTTTTGGATATTTATTATCTTGCTGGGAGGAACAAGTTACTAGGTTTTCACCAAAGAGAAACCCCTTTTGATATTTCAAAAGGGCTCAGAGTGTAGACAAAGTCGTTTTTTGACTTTGTCTACACTTAATTTTAGGGAAAACCCGAGAAATAAATATTTCCCTCAGCCTGATTGAAAACGCTTGTCGAGGAAGGCAACCTAAGAGCGCCACGTACTGTGGCGACGGTTGCATGACTCGCTTCCTGCGAGCCCGCGCGAAGTGGAGCGAAGACGCGAATAGAACTTAAGTTCATGAGCGGACGAGCGGAAGTAGGCATCCTAAAGGCGCCGCGTCCTGCGGCAACGGATGCATGACCTACATCCTGTAGGCCTCAACAACGGATGCGAGCGTTTGTCAACAGGCTGAGCCGCATCGGATATTTCCGAGCGGCTATTGCTCATGGCTTTTCCAATTGGTTGTCGACCAAATCTCCGATGAATGGGAGTTTGTAATAATGACCGTGATACGATTTGTACATCATGAAGATCATCAAGACGAAAGCGAGCGGGCTTAGCAACAGGCTACCAATAGTGCCTATGACAGGAATGAAGCCCAAAATGATGCTAATTAGGAAAATGGCAATGGCCAGAAAAACAGATTGCAATGCGTGGAATCGGATGAAGCGGTTTTCTTTTTCCATGAATAGAAAAATAAGACCAATGATGAAAATATAACAAAGCATTCCCCCAACATTTTCTGTTAACCCGATGGATGTCTTTTGGCCTTCCTTCTTGCCATCTGTTTGTTCAATTGCCTTTTCGATTTCAGATGGTTTTTTCTCGTTATTTTCATTCAATGTTTTTCAACCCCCTTTTCTAGCTAGTATATTGAAGTGCTATGAAAATAATGCCTGCTAAAGGGGAATGATAAGCTCATGAAAAAAGTCCGCCTGCACATTGCAAACAGACATTGGACTTATCGATTTGATTCAGAATTGGATTTGTCTCTTAAATTACTAATATATGTCGTTGTGAGCTTGTAGCTCTTGTCGATTTTCTCTGCAATAAAATGCGTCCTTTCAAATAAGACCGACTTCAGAAAATCCATTTGCCGCATCATCTTATCCATTAACCCTTCGTGCTGTTCAATCCGATTGTTCATTTCCATTTGAACTGTTTTCTGTTCTTCAAGTGAAATGGAGAATTGATCCTGCTTTTCGATTTGGGCATCCATTTTCAAAAGGAGTTTTTCTTGATCGGCATCAAACTTATCTAACCGCTCTGCAATTTCGGCATTGGTTTGACTGAGCATATTGATTTGTTCGACAAGCTCTTCATTCATCTTCCGTTTGCTGTCGAGAATTTTTTGTAGTTCTTTATGTTTTCTTTCCAAGTTTTCTAACGTTTCCATCGCCTCCTGCTCGAATTGACGATGCTGCGATTGATGATCAAGTATTTCTTCGAATCGCAATCCGGTTGTCTTCCATCGATCGGATTGGACTCTTCGCTGTTTCTGTAGTTGCTTTTCCATTTCACTATATTTTTCATTCATCTTGTCGAATGCTCTCTGTTGCTCCTTCATTGCTTCCGACAACGTATCGGATCTATAGATGGTCTGGTTTATTTCAGCAATTTTTTCGCCTTTATAAATGTTTGAGTGGTTTTTCTTGTTAAAAAACAATCCCATAATTCAACCCCCCATCAATCGTTTTCTATATGATATGTCGATGAGCGTATAACTGTACAATTATAAAAAAACCGTCCCTATTAAAAGGAACGGTTTCTCAATCTATTTTTCAAATACTTGATGGAGTACTTTTCTTGCTTCAACATTGGTCAGGTTTTTATAAATACAATTATTCGGTTTCGTCCGTAATGACTTGGCGAATGAATTTGCTAGTTCGGCTTCGCCAACGACATATAGTTCTTTCCAGTTTCGATCTTTCCGCATTTTTTCGACGATTACACCCAATTCTTTATAAAAACGTTCAAGATTTTCTCGAAGACGGTCATCAAGTCCATCACCTTGTCCTCCGCCAGAACCACGTTGGAGAGATGAACGGACGCTTTGTTGTTCTTTCCATACTTCTAGACCCGAATCGAATTCATAAGTCCTTTCTCCATTAACAAAGCCCATTGCTGTATCCAAAATCCGAACTTCTCCAAAACTCGGCAAGACGATGCCGGCCTCCGGATATGCCTTTAACATATATTCCATTTCTTCAATGACCGGATGATCTTCCCAATGGAAACTTGTCTTTACTTGTACTTGTACATAATGGACAGACCATAATTCAGGGTTATCAGACGCAAAAATAACGACCCCTTTGTTCAAGTCGTTTTGATTGTTTTCAATTTCTTTCGTTACTTTTTCTTTAAGTTTTTTATACGCTTTTATTTCTTTCTCATCATTGGAAGCTTGCAAATACTCATCAATCCGCTTCAAACCATTTTTCAAATGAAGTCGCCACGCACCATTTTGTTGTTCCGGGTCAGCAGGGTTCGTATTCAAATACACAGTCAACACACAGCGAGAATTACATTTGAATTCTTTCAACTTTTTCAGTTCTTCACTAAGTGACATTTATCCCGAACCTCCTTAACGTATGCTCTTTTAAGCATACCCTTTCCACAACAATTTGAAACGGCTAGATCGTCAATATGGTATTGAACTGAACTTCCTTTTGGCATAAAACTTCTATCGAAAAGCCATAGTATGTAGGATAGCAAATCGAAAGGAGCATTAAAAATGGGAAGAGATAATCATAATAATAAAACAGGCGGAAACAATACCCGTTCTTTACCGCAAACACCGAAGAACCAGAAGATCAAACCTGAGGATATGCATGAGGAGATTGCAAAAGAATTTGCAGAGCTTCGAAAAGCAAGAAAGAATAAACAGTCAAAACGGCCTTAAAAATATGCCCCCACACAAATACTTCAAGTGTCGGGGCATTCTCTAGCCATCACTTCACCAATAATTCCTTGAATCGTATCCAGTATTTCGATTGTTATATCCTCTGCCCCGTTCCGCAGCCTCTGCATCTGCCTTCGTACGATGGATAGTACCAAACGGGTGGTTAGGTGGAGCATAAATGGAATAGAGTTTTAGTGGAATATCACCTGTATTTGTTATGTTATGCCATGTACCTGCAGGTATAATAATTGCAAAATCGTCATACACAGTTCTTTCAAAGCTCAAAGTATTTTTCGACTTACCCATTTGAACCAATCCTTGACCCTGTTCAATACGAATGAATTGATCCACATCAGGATGAATTTCCAAACCGATATCTTCTCCAGGGCCTAGACTCATTAACGTTGTTTGTAAATGGGTTCCTGTCCATAGCGCGGTACGAAACGTATTATTTCGTTTCGTCGCTTCGCTAATATTAACGACAACTGGGTTTGGTCCAAAATCCCTTATCCTACCTGTCGTCCTTTGAGCAGTGGGAGTATTATTAGGATTAGGTTGATTTGCTTGGATTGCCCCATCAGGATTCATCCAATAATCCGTCGTTTGGCCATAATTATACATAGAATCATTCATATAACTAGGGTTTTGATATGAGTATCCATAAGGATGATAATACATTTTTTCATTCCCTTCAGAGATTCATGTATTATCATATGCAACTTATTAGCACTGTGCCCTCCCTTGACTCTTTTCTTCATGTATGTATAATGTAAAGTAATTATATAAGTAAATGTTTTCTAGGGTTCCGCAACAAATTGTTGGTCTGGTCCGAGAGAAAACTCACAGCTTTAGCTGTGCCACGGAAGGATAAAAGCCTGGGAGAAACTGTTTACAGTTGTCTCCCAGGCTTTTTTGTTTTTGGGCAAAGTAATAATGGAGGTGTCTTTTCAAATGAATAAAGATTGGCTCAAAGTAATTATTGCTGCATTCTTCGAAGTATTTTGGGTGATTGGGTTGAAGCATGCGAATGACTTTTGGACGTGGACGGGAACTGCTATTGCGATTTACATCAGTTTTTATTTAATGATCATGGCAGGACGAAAACTTCCCGTTGGAACGGTATATGCGGTTTTTGTCGGTCTTGGTACAGCAGGAACTGTCTTTTCTGAAATCCTTTTCTTTGGAGAACCATTTAAACCAGAAAAAATACTTTTGATCATGCTTTTATTAGCGGGTGTCATTGGCTTAAAACTAGTGACAACGGACAAACCTCAGGAAGGAGATGAATGAAGATGGCATGGATTGCTTTAATCTTAGCTGGCTTATGTGAAATGTTTGGTGTTGCGATGATTAATAAATTGCATAAGGACCGTAATTGGCAATCACTCGCTATATTGATTGCCGGATTTGGAGCAAGTTTTATCTTTCTTGCCTATTCAATGAAAACACTCCCGATGGGTACAGCTTACGCAATCTGGACAGGAATTGGTGCATCTGGAGGAGCGATTTTAGGAATGGTTTTCTATGGAGAGTCCAAAGACTGGAAAAGACTTGTTTTTATCGGGATGGTGTTAGGAGCTGCAGTAGGTCTAAAACTTGTCTCGTAAATCAATTGAAAATATAAGCCTAATTACTTTCTCACTCGCAAGAAAGTAATTAGGCTTTATGTCATTATCTATTTCGCTCCAGGCACTCATAAAGCGCCATCATATCCCGTTTATTTAACTCGCGGATACGATTGAAAATCAGAATGTCTGCAACCTCTTCTGTATATAAGTCTTTTTCAACAGCATCTCTTACTGTTCCAGTGAGCCAAGTTTGCACGTTGATACCTTCAACAATTTCCTTCAGACCTTCCTCACTGACGCCTGTCGCATGACACATTACACATGGAATGGTTAATTTATGAACGCCATCATGAAGATTATCTTCTGAAATCACTTTCTTACCTTTACAGAATGGACATGGGTCGCCCTTTCTAACTTTATTAATAAGGGTAACAAGTTTTTTATAACCAAATGCTTCATACACATACGTCAATTTTTTATATTTTCCATTTGTGAAATACTTATCGATAATTGTTTCTCTTGTTTCATGAATGTTTGCGAAATCACAGATCGTCACTTTGTTATTGGTGCATATTGACTCAACATTGTCTTTAATCAGATCCCAAAATGGCAAGGCATTTTGTAATACCATTTCATAACCGGTGAAGCTTGCCTGCTCCAATTCAAACAACTTTAGGGTGACTTGTGTTTCCCTAGGCAGCAACGAGACATCATCTGTCAACATCATATCGCCGCCTACGATCGATTTCAGTTTGACGAGTACGGGCAAGTCTCCAACAATTTTCAATACTTCATCTACCGGCAGTTTGATCAATTCACGAATATCTTTGTCTCCAAAAAGAAGCGGCTTTTGATGGTTTAACACCGTACCTTGACAAATAGGGCATTCAATCATTTCTTTGGAAGCTTTCATTTCCTCTTTTATGACTGATTTAGAGATAAACATATACATACCGACAATTGAATTAAAGCCTACCCACGTTCTCCGGGCTTTGCCTTCCTTATCATAAAATGATTTCTCATAATATCCGTACCAAAACGTATGCTTTTCTTCATCAGACAACTCATTATAGCTTTTCGTCAAGTCATGACCCAACTCATTTTTTATTTCTTCAAAAAGAAATTCCAACTTCTCATATTTATAGTATTTTAATACTTCCATTACATCTGGATGAAGCAAACCATCCCAGAAAGGGACATTCTTATCTTGAATGACAACATCTCTATCAAACACTTCAATCTCGAGTCGTCCTGAGCAGGAGGGACAATGATTGTCCTTATTATAGAAATCGAAGCTTCTCGTGTCTTTATTTGTCGGATGCTCCGCCACAATATGGTTAATCACTCCACCTAACTCATAGAGAAAACTATATTGGCTATACAAATGTCTTTCTAGGTCAATGGCAATGACTGGAGCAATTTGTTCCGACTCGTATTCACCGTAAATCAACCGGGCCATTGATGACAAGCTTTTTAAAATACCGCCTTTATAGATGTTTTCCGCATTCTTAAAATAGGCGATATGATTTTCTGTTAAATAGGAAATGCCATATTGCTGTTTCAGCATGGAAGAAATATGTGATGGCTGTTTGATAGCTTCCTTGCTTTTATTCTTGTAGTAGTCGTGATGACTATCAATGTCTAGATGTGTGACAGGCTCACTCTTTCTCTTCCCGAAATCGACAATGTAATCGGAGCTCTCTATCATATACTCATTATGTTCGATCATTATGACTGAAACGGTTTCATCTTGAAGAATCAGCCTCACACTATCGATGAATTGGTTTAAAATATTTTGGGATAATCCTTTTGATGGTTCGTCAAATATAAACAGCGTATGTGGATTTCTTGAGTTCGCAAACAGCTCCGAAACTAAATGGACACATTGAAATTCTCCAGTCGACAGAGTTTGTGTCTTTCTTTCCAACGTTAAATAACCGAGTCCTAGCTTGATCAATAAGCTCAAACGTTTATGAGCAATGTCTTCCTTCGGTAATTCATCAATAATATCTTCAATTGAACGTTCAAATATATCATCAATCTCGTTGCTGTATTTGTTAAGTTTCTGTTTAATGTCAAGAAACGTTGCAACAGTTGACCTGCTCGTAATTGATTGGTTTCGATCCTGCCCAACCATGACCAATTTATCTTTGGGATATCGCTTTACAAAATCTTTGGCTACACATTCATTGATAAGCGTGGATTTTCCGCAGCCAGATTCACCCGTAACAGTTACAAGTCTATTTTTCGGAATTTCAAATTCAACCATTTGAATATTACGGCAGTATAGATCTTTAAATAGATAGGTTTCTGTTGGCTTTTCCTCATTTCGTTCCTGAAACACAGGTTGTGGACGTGGTGATTCCTCTACAATTTTCCCGCCGTATTTACCACTGCCAGGTCCAAAGAATAATTGCTCATCCGTTATATCGAGCACTGTGTCAGAATGGTCGATGAGCCAAATTTGATTTTTATAGCCTAATTGCTTGATCTGTTCTAAGATTTTCAATAATGTTTGGCGATCAAGACCGACTGATATTTCATCAATAATAATAACGGTATTTTCACTAGCTGCCATGAATTCCGCCAAGTAAAGGCGTGTCAATTCTCCGCCCGACAATGTACCCATGATTCGATTCAATGTTAAGTAACCGATATTCATATTGATAATATTTTGGAGGATCAGCCGTTTCGCTTCACTAAGATGTAGTTCTTCAGCTAGTAAGAGAATTGTTTCAACGCTCAAGTTGTTAATATCGAAAATCGCATGTGGTTGATCAAACAAGTCAATTGTATATTGCATAACTTCATTGTTATAACGTTTACCACCACATGTTTTGCATTCGACATTACTGTTACTACCGCGCCCTTTACATTTTGGACACCAGCCTAATTCATTGTTGAATGAAAACACTTCTGGAGAAAGATTATACTTGTCTGCAAGACATGCACGAATTTCTGTAAAAACACCTGTATGCGTGCCAATGGTAGAACGTGGATTCGAAGAAATGGATGACCTGCCGAGGAAAAGTACTAAAGGCATCTCTTCCATTTTGATTGCACTGAAATTGGTCTCCATAATGTTTGGGAATAAATACTGATATTCAGCCTTTGGCAATAACGATACGAGGCGCTTCTTTGATTCTTCGCCGATCGTCTGACAAAAAGTTGTTTTTCCAGAACCGGATAACCCGGCAATTCCTAACGATTTATCTTCTGGAAGTGCTGCATCTAATCGGTTAATATTGTTCGCGATTAATTGTTTTATTTTCATTGTGGCATCTTCTCCAATCTCTCACCTTAGTATTGCCAAGTTAGTAAAACTTCATCACAAAACTTGTTAACTAAATCCTTTGTTCCATGAAAAATGACGCTTTCCGTGTTTCGAAAAGCGTCTTTACTAGATTTGCTGTGGAGCGTTCATTTTACTTTTCCTCTAACAATTGCAAGTTGTTCGGACTTATTTATCCGACTATCTTCGAATTGATCAAATCATTTAACAATCATCTGATTTAGTAAATCTTCTAGATCTAAACCCTCAACACTAAGATCTAACTCAAGTTCATCCTTAAGTCGACTCCATCTGTTCTCCATTATATCAGTATCAGGACTCTCTTCCAATAATTTCTTGAGAATCATATATTGGGCTACATGTAAAGCGTGTTCTTCTGGTACTTCTATATGCGGAGTCACACCTGTTCCTTCCCAATTGTCATTCGTTATAGGGTTCACAGCTCTGCCAATAGGTATGTTGATACTAAAATGATCATTGATTCTCTGGAATCCTCCTGGATGCGCACCGCTACTCGTCCTTTCACCAACTATAGTAGCCCGCTTAAGCGTTTAAAGAGTGTACGCAAAGTCTTCTGCTTCAGAAAAGGTTCGATTACTCGTTAAAATGAATACATCCTTCTCATGAAGAGAAGGACCTTGAATATGTGAGTTCGTCCAAACTTGCTCTATCCGATTATCTTTTCTCCAATGAAAATTACTCAAGTGCACTTGCTCCTTGAATAAATAACTCGAAATGAGAGCAATCATACTCGCATAGCCACCTGTATTGTCTCGCAAGTCAAAGATTATACCGCTCGTATCTGCTAAGAAATTGAGTGATGCGACAGCTACATCGCCAGCAATTTCCGTTTCAAAGAACTTAACTGTTTTATGATAGCCGATATTTCCAGGTAATCTCTCCACTTTATCAAAACCATAATTATGCAAACGTAAAAGTTTATTTCTATATTCGGCTTCTTTTTTCATATCTACTTCACTTTGTCCCGCTGACTTTTTCTAGAAATTTCAATCCAAGATGCTTATCCTTACTACTATCTTGTAAGTCTTTCGTTATTGTTAGCGCAAATTGAGTAGGGTCAAGTATTTCTGCATATTCTCCATTATTTAATTTGCTAAGAATTATTTGATATACCTTCTCTGCAACGTCAGGAAAAATATAAGATTCTTTTATCAGCGCGAGCATTCTTATTACAACTTCCCGCTGTTGCTCCTCGTTAAAGACATATTGGATACCATTGGGATATTCTATCATTACAGTTCTCCTTAGGATTATTTATTTTCAATAAAATCGCTTGGAATACTGCCTTGTTTCGAAATTTCAACTGCCCATGCAATCATTGTCGTACTGTCCCTTACATTGTTCTTTTCAATTTCATTCAGAAGCAAGGAAAAGGCGACTTCTAGTTGTTCAGCGTTAAAGATATTCGCTAAGTCGATTGGATTGGAAAAGGGTTCCCCCGGGCATTCCAGCAAGCCGTCTGTTGTCATGAATATGCGATTGACCCCTTTCCTTAATTCCCGAACGCCTGACGAAAAGCAAGGAACTGTTTTATCAAACGTATTCACTCGGCCAATCCACTCATAAAACTGCCTTTGATTCAATTGAAATTGACCAAGGGCGATTAAATCCGGATGGAAAACGTAAACGACACAATCCCCGACGGAAAACCACCAAAGGTAGTTTTCTTTTCGAATACAGATCAGACAAGCAGTCTCTCCTTTGACCTTCTTGCATTGCTCAAGAAATTTATCACTTTGGAAGATAGAAAGAAGCTTTTCCTGCACATCGTGAAATCCCGGATTGGCTATCATCCTAATAAGTTCTTGTTCGTACACTTCTAAAGTTTGGATGACAAGTTCGGCACTTTCAGCACCGTAATGCGCGTCTAAAATCGCGGCAAACTCCCAACCCTCTCCTATCCAAACCAAGCAGCCATCCTCATTCTTATACTGACCGGCGGAAGAATTACCCCCAAACCGTCCAATGGTTACACGATCTACCGACTGAATGTCTTTTTCGTCAATAAAATTCTTTTCACTTCCAACCCATGAAAACTTATTGCGCATCGTTGTTCTCCAAATATGACCGTACTCGTTCACAAAGCTCGACGACTTCACGATTCCCCCCAATTGGAGCGTCGGACCATTCACGGACTGACATCGGTCCCCAATATTGTTCAGGTGTTCCCGGGTAACGCGGCACGATATGCATATGCAAATGAGGTACTGAGTTTCCAGAAACAAGTGAGTAAATATGCTCAGCCCCCTCGGTAACCATGAGCGCCTTGCTCACGCGTGCCATGATCCTTCCAAATGCAGCCGCTTCTTCTTGATTCAAATCTCCAAGTGTCGGTGCATGCCTTTTCAGATCAATCATCAGATGTCCTAAATAACCTGGCTTTCCATTGTTATCAATATGACCCACGTAGACAAAATCATCTTCATAGATTGAAACGCCATCTGTTTGAAGCTCACCCCGATGTTTCTTGCAAATAAAACATTCCATTTCTTATCCCCCTCGTACTAGTTATATTGTTTCAGTCAACTTCAATTCTTCTTCAATCCCATGCATTACATTAAATGCACCGGCGGATTCATTGGAACAGACAACGAGACGGATATCTGTCGCTGGATAATAGGCGGAATGAAAACTGACACCTGGATCGTATCCCATTACATGATATTTAACTACACTATCGTCATGCATCTCAATCCATACGCCATATCCATAATAATCGCCATCCTCTTCTTTGGCATGTGCGGTCAGCAATTGATCGGTAAGCGTTTTATTTACTAATTGATAATTTACAAGTGCGTCCCATAGCTTAGCCATGTCATTTGCGGTCACAAAAGCTCCACCATCAGATCCGCCCTGGACAGGTATTGAATAAGCATTCGTTTTCCATGTACCATCTTCGGTGTCAATATAACCAATCGCTGTTTTTCCAGGAAGTGAATCAAGCGCAAAATAGCCAGAATCGGTCATATCTGCTTTTGCAAAAACCTTCTGCTGAATATATTCTTTAAAAACAAGACCGCTAGCTTTTTCAACAATCAAACCAAGCAGAATAAACCCTGCATTATTATAATGAAAACGTTCGCCCGGTTTAAATTTCATCTGCTCATTTTGAAATAATGGCAAGAAGTCCTCTAGACGACGTAAATGATACATAGGATTCTTAATCCATAATTCCTCGAAGTCGTCCATGACTTCCTCGTCAAAATAATCAGGTACACCAGATGTGTGAGTAAGTAAATGGTGAACCGTAATATGTTCGTCGAAATGCAGAAAGTCGAACGGAAGATACTTTGTCACTTTTGTATCAAAAGATATTTTCCCCTCGCCCACAAGCTGACAAATCGCAATAGCCGTAAATAGTTTGCAGCCTGACGCAATTCCAAAACGCGTTCCTGCTTCGTTTTTCAATTGTTCAGCACGATTTGCATAACCGTAACTAGCATCTGCATAGGTCTCTTTTTTATCTCTCACCAAAACTGTGCCCGAGAATTGTATTTCATTTTGTATATGTTCGATTCGGGCCAATAAGTTATTTTTCATTATCTATAATCTCCAAATCTACTTTTTGATTTTATTGATATCGCTTCAAAACGCACCAATATCCAATCCTTCAGATTCAATGACAACCGCTTTCATACCCTTGTCTGTTGTCGTTACATGACCTTCGCCTTTTTCCCATAAGACGACATCCCCTACTGTGACCTTCACCTTTTCTTCCTCGCCTACTCGGACCCAACCTTCACCTTCTAGGATGATGAGCACTTGCGGAACTGTCGCTTCGTGATAACCTACGAGTCCATTTTCCTTCAAATCCATAATGCCAACGTGAGATGGTTGTTTTGTCATCAATATCTTCCTCATGATAAAATCTGAGCGATATTGAGAAATGTGTTTCCCCGCGATTTCATCCAAGCGAATAATTTTCAATCTTCATCCCCCTCTTATGGATATATTCCTGTATAATTGGAAATTCCGGGGGATTTAAATTACTCGGCAGATCGTCAATCGAAAAGAATTGTAAAGATAAAACCTCATTTTGATCCTCCTGTAATTCTCCCTCATAATCTTCACAAACAAAAGTGGCAATGACGTTAAAAACTTCATCACCATGGGGATATTGATAATAATATTGCTCACCGGAGAAAATATTTAAAAAGGTTAGTTGATTGGCTACTAAATTGCATTCTTCATATAACTCTCGCTTCGCCACCTCTTGTAGGGATTCACCAGGCTCCATAGACCCTCCGGGCAACCCCCAGCAGTTATTATCTGCCCGTAGTTGTAAGAGCAATCGATTCTCTGAATCTACGACTATTACATTCGCACCGACCATTATGATTGGACGAGTTCCAATCAATTCCCTCAATTCGCTAATATACCCCATGCCCCACGTTCCCCCTTGATTTTTCAGTCATTTTCTTTCTTAAACGATGGGCTCAATTCGCTCCACACATCGAATTTATTTCCATCCAGATCTTTAAAAACGAAGTTAATTCCTGAATGTCCTCTATGTTCGATTTCACCGACATTAATCTCATGTTCGATAAAATCCTGATGTAACTTCCTTAATGCCTCCTGACCGTCCACTTCAAAAGTAAGTGAAAATCGTTCAGTTCCATTCACATCGTAAAAATTAGCCGTTTCATTTTCTTTCGCTTTTACAAGAAAGAAACTTTGATCTGCCAAGTTCAAGATAGCCTTGTCTTGATCCTGATAATTTAATTGTGCGTCCAGCTTATCCACGTACCACTGAGCTGCTTGCTCAACATTGCTTACAGGTATATACGTAGTGCCAACCCTCAAAAGTTTTGTACTCATCACTTGTCCCTCTCATTTTTTCACGTCAATCAATGTAAACCTTTCACAAACGAGGAGCATGTCCTCAGAAAATTCAATTCCACGTGGCAATAATTCTGATCTGAAGTAACGGTCATGAATCTCTTTCCATTCTTCATAGGACCCTTCACCTTCTGCCAACGCAAACTCCTCCGTTACTTCATTCATAGGGACAATCGACACAGCAGTTGTCTTAATGATGGCAACGGGTTCTTCTTTACTGTTCAGAATGATACTATAATCTTCTGTTGTCGGGAGCGGTTCATTTTCCAATTCATACAGCACATGAGCTGAACATGTTGCTGTCTTCTTTTCCTCAATGACCAACTGTGCAAGCTCGTCAGGTGTATCACCAAACATCCAAGCGCTTACTGAAGCTGGACGTTCTTTGTCACCCCAATAATTCTCCCAGTAACTCTTTGCTGCTTGATTCATTCAAATATCCTCCTATAAAACCATTTCAATAATCTTCCGACACTTCTCTTCGTCTGAATCCATTTCAAGTTCGTCACTCAAGACTTTATTTACCCGATAAAATTCGGGAACAATTTTCTTTACTGTTGTCATGATGTCATGTTGATTTCTTCCACAATCCCAACTTGCCAAATCAGCTAACTGCCCCTTATCCAATTGACTACGGTCACCTTCAATTTTCGACCATACTCCATAGGAACTGTTCAAATGGCGCCCCATCTCCATATACCAACCGTAGGCAATCAACCATCTAACCCGGTCTAGATTTGATATTGCATAGTAAAATTCTTCTCTCATAGCGGCACGATATGTTTCATGAACAAATGCTAAAACCTTCCCACGCCAACGTTCAACCTCTTGTTTCGTTGGCTTGTACACGATTTTTTCCGATTTCTCAAATCGCTTTGTAATGACCCCTTTTTTGTCGAAATAAATCTTCAGTCCTTGCAACCAAATGGAAGGTTGATAATCATCCGCAGCTTGATACCAAGAGTCCACTTTTACAAAACAATCATAATGAGTCACGATGACAGGTGAAGTAGGTGAAGATTCCTCAAAAAACAAGACATTTCCCCATTTCTCCGCCCGCGAACGTTTTTCCTCAATATATTTCGTCTTCATATGAGGAGCCACAATTACGTGCAGATCGATATCCGAGTACCTATCAAAATCACCTCTCGCAAGTGACCCACCTTCAAAAATTGCTTCAACATATGGATCATCAGCTAAATCTTGTAATGCGTTTTTTAATAATTTTTCACGTTGAACTGGTAATTGTAAATCTCTTTCCCTATGCCTAGATTCAAATCCCACACATCATATGTCATCTCCTTTTTGTTAGTTTTCTTCTTCCGCAACCCTTTTCACTCGCTCAACAAATTCGACAACTACTTTATCATTTGCAAATAACAAGAATAATTTGACGAACCACTTAAGTGGTTTATTTGTAGTTGTATAAATGAATCGTGTTTTTGCATCATTTATTCGGGATAGTTTATATCCAGCCGTGATCTCAAACATCCCACCAAGCGTGAAGCCAACTTTCATCTTTTTTTCATTTGGCGTATCTAAAAAGTCCAGTGTTTCGACCTCGTACTCCATGACTCGCTTGCCTTCTTTATACTTCTGCAAATAGATACTTCCGACCTTTTCTTCTGTAATGGTGACAGGTTCATTTGAAACGACTTGCGGCATAATCTTTTGCATGTCCTCCAATGTTCCATTTAAGTACTTCCAAACGTGTTCAATTGGTGCATCAATTTCAATTTCATTCGTCCACTGCTTCATACATAAATCCCCTTTTCTCGAATACTAGTAACCGTAGCTAAAGAGGAATAATACTTCAATAGAAATTCATCCAATATTTCCTTATGACTTCTAACGATATTTTCAGGCAACTCATGGGGATGAAAGTATTTAAATGTAATGGATTCAGCTTGATCGACCACTAAATCCCCCTTTGCATATTCCGCATAATAAGCAGTTGTCACAACATAGAATTCATCACCATTTGCAGCTCGAATGAAATATTCGGATCCAGAGTACACATTGATCAATGTCAGTTCATCCACTTGCAGCTGCGTCTCCTCATATAGTTCGCGCCTCGCTACATCTTCCGTGGATTCCCCTAATTCCATTAACCCACCGGGAATTCCCCAAGCACCTTCCGGAAATTTCCGTTGTTGCAACAATAGCCTTCCCTCTTCATCAACAACGACTACGACCGAGCCGACGAATATCAATGGCCGATGTCCAACTAGCTTCCTCAATTCTTCAATATATCCCATGTCTAAACCTCCTCTATTTATGTTCGAAGTGGTGAAATCAATTGCACATAAGAGTCATCATTTTCCGGCCTAATAACAGCCGGTTTCATCACACCACAAAAACTGATGGTCACCTGTTCTTCCCGTATCCCTTTTAACGCTTCAAGTAAAAGTCGACCATCGAAGGTCATATCGATAGTGGTTACCCCTTCCACCCTGATTACTCTTTGTAGTTCTTCGATCATTCCGATTCCTGCTGAATTTGTTGTTATCTTTAAATTGCTATTATCAATCATCGCCAAGTGTACATTATTATGCTTCCATTCTTCGGAAAAAACACAAGCCCGTTCAATCCCTGCTATCAATGCTTTGGTATTCATCGTAATCTTCGTCACAAAGTCGGTTGGAATTAATGATTGGGTATACGGGTAATTCCCTTCAATTAATACGGAATACAAAATTGTATTTTCTGTTGAAAATACAATCATATTATTCGCAATTGAAATATGTACTGATGCGTGGCTGACTTCCTTTAAATGTAATAGCTCCGTCAAGCTTTTACTTGGGACAATGACTGCATGAGCCCCTCCTGGGAAATTGATTTGTATCTCTCTAGACGATAGCCGATGGGAGTCGGTTGCGGTACAAGTTAATTTATTTCTTTCAAACTCCATCTTCACACCAGTAAGCACCGGCTTTGTTTCATTTTTGGAGACAGCGAATATTGTTTGTTTGATCACGTCTTTCAATGAGGTCAAATCTACCTCAACTGAATGCAAAATTTTAATTTCTGGTAGTTTTGGATAGTCAACCGCGGCTAAGCCATTCATCCTCGTTACAATACTACCCGACTTGATGATGACCAATTGCATATCGTCTGATGATATTTCAATGTCATCAGGTAGTTTTTTTAGAAGGTTCATAAAATGCTTTGCCAATACAACAACGCTTCCACCTTCTTGTACTTCAACGACTGTTTCCCCTTTTATTTGTAAGGGGATTTTCTTTTCAATGAATAGTTCTGAGTTGCCGCCAGTTAGAACTATGCCATCTTTGTTTGCTTCGATCTTTATTCCTGACAGGATCGGGAGCAGACTTTTACTCGAACATATCTTATGCAATTCAGAAACAATCGCTGTAAATAATGAGTTTTTTATAGTAAATTTCATGGAAATGCTCCTTATATATACTCGGGTGATAGCGTTTTAGTAGATTGAGTGTAAATATCATCAACATAATCCATAACTAATTTTGGATGAAGTTCAGGTATCATATGTCCTACATTAGGGATAAGGGTATATGTTGCATGGGGAATATCTCTTTTTAACCGTTGTGCTTGTTCAATTGTGCCAAATGGATCCTTCTCTCCAACAACAATTTTGATTGGTGTTTTAATTTCTTTATATTTTTCACTTAACTGTTTCGAAGTTCCAGGGAAGGCAAGAACATCTTCGCGATTGGCTTTAAAATGTCTCGGACGAAAACCTATAGCAAATACCTCTTCTTTATAGCCTTCAGGTGGAAGTTCAGGCGTGAAAGTTGCCTTTACCATTGAGTTCGATATTCTTTTACCTAAGGGTGTTTTTAGTAATGTCTTTACCATTAAATCCCCCAAAATAGGAGTAGTGATCATTTTAGAAAGAGGGTCGCCATTTTCTGCTGGATAGCCTTCTTTGTACTTGGCAGGTCCTAACAATACAATCCCAGCCACTTCATTGGGGAATTGTAAAGCATAGGAAAGGGTCATGGTGCCACTCCAAGAATGTCCAACTAGAATAATAGGTTTATCGACACCCAGCTGTTTTATTGCTGAATGAATAATTTTTGCTTGATCAATAGGGGTAACTTCCACATGTCTAGGTCTATCACTATATCCATAACCAGGTCTGTCAAACGCTAAGGCATGATATCCTTGTTTCGCAGCTAACTGAACAACCTCTTTAAAATCACTGCTAGAAAGAATGCCCCCATGAAGAAACACAATTGGATTGCCAGATCCTTCGGATATATAGTGTAATGAACAATTATCAACCGTTACGAATTCCCCATTAGGCGGATATAACTCCTCTGCCTTTTTAACTTGTGACTTGTTATAAGTGTATAAACCCCCGATAACCACTAATAGAAGCACCAATAGAACAAGGACCATTCCCATACCCCTTTTCCAAATTATTGGATCTTTATAGTGAATTTAATGAAAGATAATCCGGTAATTGTTCTCTCCCTATAACTTCACCTTATGCCATACTGACTTCCAATTCTTCTTGCTAACGCGTTGATGATAATATTGCATCCGCTCTTTTGTTTCACTAAAGTAAGGCGTTGGTCTTATGTGGAAGTTGATGACATCTTCAATTCCATACGGAGCAGTCAACACGATCTTTCCGTCTTCATCGAGTTTCACGCCTAATGCAGTAGCTGTTTCAGGAAATTTGGCTATTGCTTCAGTGGATGACGAATAGGGACGATCATTGTTCACAGTATGCATTCTTGCCTGATTTTTTACAGACCAGGGAATAGTAGGCTGAATCTGCTTTAGTTTATTTTCATACCTTTTTTCTATCTCTTCATCTACGTTGGATGGATCAAAATAAATCACATCGATATCCGGTAAAGGTGTTCTTTCGTTGAACTCATGAAGCATATCCCAAATTTTCGATCGCACGAAGCCCGCGCACACCCACCAATCCGGTAAATATAAAGACTGTGCACTCCTTAAAATATCCATCATCCACTCATCTTCGGAAATTAAATGGATGACATCCTGCTTGCTATGAATCATAATAAGACTTCCTTTTTGTCAATTTCATAATGAATAAGCTTATGCTTCACTTTAAATCCAACAGCTTGATATAGTTTAATTGCACCCTCATCTTTGTTATTAACACTTAACGTTATCTCTTCTATTTCCTCATAAGCGAATAATTTGTTCACGGCAAAAGTCAGTAACTTTTTGCCAATGCCTTGTTTACGGAATTGTTCAGATACCGCAATGTATTCAATCGAGCCATCTCCATGTAGGGGGTCAGCTTCAATATAGACATAGCCAGTCAGCTCGTTATCACTAGTGGAAATGAACAACTGATTCTCTTCACTTAATCTCTTAAGAATCGTTTTCGCGCTATAATAAGTTGAAGGAAATTCATGTCCATGCAATTCCGCAAATCCATTTTGATAAGTAGAGTTGTACTCTTTTATTTGTTCAATCACAACTTCGTTCCATTCACTCTTTTTGGCTACTAAAACGGTATGGAAACCTTTGAGTTGTCCACCATGCGAATTAGCAAATTCTCTTGCAAACAGGTTGTCGAGATTAAAGAAAAAACTATACTGATCCACTTGCGGTGCTGAAAGAGCAGTAACTTTCTCCCATAGTTCATTGCCGAGACTCGTATGTAAATATGCTTCACTCACAAAAGGACCCCAGACTTCCGCACTTCTGTCTTCCAAATTGATATCCAATCCAATAGCAGCTGCAATGTCTTCATTTTTATAGGCAACGATAAAAGATTTTTCTAACGCTAGATCAGAAAATTCATTTGTCAACGTATCGTATATTTCCTCTTTTGATTCCCCGCAATAACCGATATGCTGGTACGTCTCTTTATTCATTTTCGCTAGAAATGCAGCCAAATCGCTATAACTTCTCGGTGCTTCTATTACAATGTTCATCTCTTTTCCTCATTTCAAATATGCATATAATGTCTCTGCCACTTCATACTTCAATGATTCGCAAATATGAAGGGAGTATGGACATGTTGAATCTACTTCTTTCTCGATAAATGAAATGCCTTGCTTTACCGCATCTTCTATTTGCCTATGGATCAACCTATCCAAATCGGTTATTCGTGCGAGGTCATTCACACCTATCCAACCCAACTCCCAACTTTTCTCATCGGATTCATACAGTAGACTAAAGGCAGTAATCTCCAGACCATCTACTATGACATAGCTATGTTCGTCCATCAGACCGTCCAATGCAGCATCTTTCCAGCTCTCAATCGGTAAATTTGCAACTGGGTTGTCTGTATGTGTTTCTGTATACGTCTTCTTACAAAGCTGAACGAAGCAATCCATTCTTGCCTTGTTATCTCGTATCTGTCTAATTGATAAAATCCGTTCATCCCGTTCTGTTTTTCCAACTGACTGTGTTGGATCAATATGTATGATCGCCGTTTTTCTAATCATCTTGAACTTGTTTCGAGCTAACATTTCCTTTAATTGATTAAATCTGTCGTCTAGCAGGAAAAACAATGGTTGATCGTATGTACTTTTCAGTTCGGAAATTATGGATTGAAGTGCTTGTTCATCGACTGCATCCAAGTTATAGGCAAGTCGGACATATATACAATGCGGATGCCAATATGATTTATGAGTGGATGCGAGGACTAGAATTTCTTTTTCATTGCAGACCATAATAATATCTTTATGGAGCTTGCTAAAAATACTTCTGCATATCTCTGTCTTCAAATCACTATTCTCCGAAAATACTTTATCGGTAAAATTGGTTACTATGCTCAAGTCATTCTCCTTACTTTTATCCAATTTCCTTATGTTCAATCCAATACTCCTTCCCATCATCACTGCGATTCATGAAGCCATAATCGATGAAAAAACGACGAATGGTTGCAAAATCAGGATGTATTTCTTTTAGGATCGCGTTGACCTCTTTTTCTAAATACACTTTCCCTACTTCAAATCGCTTTATTATTTCTTGGGCAATGATATACTTCCTTTTATCCTTGCTAGGAAACGTGTCAAGCGGACCATCTAATCCCTTTCTGAAATAACTTTTCAACACTTTCTCTCTTTCCATTTCTGTAACTTGAAATCTTTCTTCCAACTCAATCATTCCTTTGCATTTCTTGTACTTATTACCATGTCTTGTCCAACTTATCTGCATAGAATCCAATTGCTCTCTTATAAGATGTAATGTCCGGATCGTTAGAAGTTTGGACAAGGCAAGTGAGGAGAATCTCCATCGCCTTTATATGTTCCTCCAAGTTATATAACGTCATGGCATAGAACGTTTTCAACGCATTGTTTTCGGGGAAACGTACAAGCCCTCTTTCGAAGATAGCCTTCGACTTTTGATAGCTACCTAACGCCCGGTATGTGCTTCCAAGGCCAATGTAAGCACCTAACGCATCTTCGTCATTCAACCCTATTTGAAGTGCTTTTTCATAGTAAGGGACGGCTTCCGCTTCCTTTCCTAAAACATCAAAACTCCATGCACATTGATAATTAATCACGGCATCGTCCGGGTTGTTTTTTGCTAAGTCCTTGAGAATTTCATTTGACTCATGGAGTTTTCCATCACCACGTAACTTGATAGCTTTCGCTAGTTCAATCATGTTCCAACACCCCCAGGTCTTCTTTCAGCATTTGTAAATGCTGTTTGGTCAATGTAAGAAGGTCAAAACTGTTGTTTGCTAACCTCATTTTAATTCGATTAAACTCCGACCAAGCAAGTGCAAACTCATCGTCTGTTATTAATTGGGTGTGATGTGCTACTTCTATTTCATCAAGATCTTTCTCAATAACTTCCCCAGTAGGCAACACAATCAAATCTAAAAACAAATCATCCATCCACGGCCCGTTCGTATGACAATAGCCATTCTCTCTACATATATCGATATACCATTGAACAATATGGTTAGATGAATCAAATACGGTCGTCACTGAGAAATGCTTTTCATCCGGAAAATGCTGCAGCCAGCTGTACCCCTTATCAGCAATGCAAACTGACCTTCCGTTATATGTCATATAGAGAGCCTCTGACACATCGTCCATTTGAAGCATCGTTACATATCCTTTAAATTGTGTTGATGAAATATATTTTTCTGCGTTTCTTCTTTTCACAATCCGTTTCCAATCATATCGACTGCCATATTTGCGTTTCAGCATTGTTGCAGCACTCTCCGTTCTACCTCGGTCTCTCACTGTATGGGTGGAGTTGACCAATGATCCTATCTTCCGTTTTATCGGCAATTTGTTGGATGACCCCACCAGCAATTTCCTCATGTGTCAACCATCTCGAATTTCCATTCTCTTTCACAAACCCAAGGAATACTTTTTCATATATACAATTAGCGGTAATTCGAATTTCCTCATCTTCAAAATACCGTCGACTTCCTTTGACATGAATGAGCCGGAACGACGTTGCTCGATCATTCATTTCGCAAATTTTTTCAAGCGCACGATAATTAGGCGTCCAGCTTACGATTAAATCAAAAGGACCTCGTTCTGCGATCGCTTTTCCTACTTCAGAAAAAAGCTCTTTCGAATAATAATTAACACTGACCGGAAAGATTGAATTCGGAGGACTATCTGCTTTCAATCGTTCAAACTTTGCAGCTGTTCGACCAATGACCGAAACAACATACCCTTCCTCCGCCAAAAACAGCGAAACACCCGCGAGCATACCTGTGCCGCCAATGACAAGTGCGTGATTCTTTTTCATTGTCCATCTCTGCCATTTCTCATGAGATCTTTCGCTAAATGATAGGCGTTCACAGTAAACAATTGCGTGATCTCCTTGTTGCGAATCATTTCTCCTATTTTTTCGAAAGGGAAATTTTTTACTTCCAAAACTTCGGTTTCATCCAATTGTTGTTCATACGCAAGATAAGCATCATTAATTAGAAAGGAGATTACCTTGTTTGTTTGTGTCGCAGGATTGACCATGAATTCGCCAAGTAAAATTGGTCTTTGATCTGAAATGTATCCAGTCTCTTCACGTACCTCACGAATGATGCCTTCTTCATATGTCTCCCCATCTTCAATTTTCCCAGCGGGTATTTCAAGATAATAATCGTTTCCAGGGTGGCGATATTGTTTAACAAGAACGATTTCTTCATCCTTTGTTAGCACAATTGCGTTGACCCAATCTGCATATTCATTTACATAGTAATCTTCAATAACTGTTCCATCGGACATTTTACATGTATCTTTTCGCAGATTACCGAACGGTGATTGGTACACATAATTACTGTTCAGTACTTCCCATTTCCCCAACTGCTTCCCCTCCATTACAATGAATATACTTTTTGATGTTCAATCCAATCTTGCAGCACTTTATTGAATAAATCCGGCTGAGCTACAGGAAAACCGTGACCGATATTAGGAACGAAAAGCGCCTCACAACGGTCATTGCCATCTACAATGCGCTGGACGGACTTCTTCACAAGTCCCTTTTCCTTGTCTCCAACTGTCACTAAAATCCGGGCTGTGCTTTCTGCAAAATTTTCCGGAAGTGTATAAGACATGTTTTCTTTTAGGATGTTGATTAATGTGGTTGGCTTTATTTTCAAACTATCTTCATAGTATTTCTCAAAATAATCGCCATCCATATATAGCTGCTTTGCCTGCGCCTTTGCGAACTTTTTATTTTTCGTCAGTGGATATGTCATCTTTATGGTCGGGGAGATGAATGGAATCATTGACATCATCGGAATGACAACTGCGCTGTTGATCATCGCGGATTTGATGAGGTTTGGTGCAAGACTTATGATTTCTAAACAAATTTGAGCCCCTATTGAAAAGCCGATAATATGTATGTCCTTCTCATTTTTCTTTTGCTGAATCAACTCAATCACTTCAATTGCGTTTCCCCTTATGGAAAAATCGGTCTCCTCACTTCTATCGCCATGGCCTTGAAGGGTGGGAATCAGCACATGATAATTTTTAAAATAGTCCACTTGCTGATTCCACATCCATCCTCCAACTCCACCCCCATGTAAAAAAACGAGGATAGGTTCTTCCTGATTTCCGTATTCTAAGATGTACATTTTTATATTCACTCCGTATCTTATAACTTCATAATATGTGTAGTTTCAGAAGCTGTATCATCGAATAAAAAACCGCAAGCACGATAAAATGCATCCGCCTTTGCTGAATCTGTTCGTACAGTGATTTGGTTGAAATGTTTTCTAGCATGATCAATAATCGCTTGTTGCAGTATTGTTCCAACGCCTTGGCGACGAACTTTATCCAACACGTAAAATCTACGAAGACGGCCAACACCGTCATGCTCAAATGGCGATTGGTTGATGCCTCCGATGGCGACAACCTCACCTTCTTTATCCACAACAGAAAATAATGCTTCTCCGGGTTTTGAAAATGTATTGGAGCCTTCCTTATATTCTTGAACGAGCCGAGAGACAAACCGGTAGCCTTCCTTCTCACTTTCTTGGAGCAACTTTGTGATATCACATGAATGCAAGTCTTCAACCCGTTCAACAGAGTAATCCATTTGCTCTCCCCCTTATTTAGTATCTTTTGTATATATTCAACAGTGGCAATTGAAAAACCTGCTAGTTCCCAATTTTCGTCTCAATAAAAAAAAGCCAGTTCGTTTCGGAATCTGGCATTTACTCAATATTCATATTGCACCCTCATCGTGGAGCGGATACTAATTTGCCCTCCTTCAATCGGTGTCGTGACACTTTCAAACGCTACCGCTTTCAGTAAAGGAATGGGCTGACCACCGTTCTCGACTTCAATGATTTTTACAGGTTGAGGATCGATTTGCAGGTTCAATGCATTAGCAATTGTACGAGCTTTCACTTGTGCGTTCTCTAAAGCTTTGACAATCGCCTCCTGTTTTGGTCGCTCAACATCTTCCACTGCAAATTGTATACTCGTAACCCGGTTTGCTCCATTCTTGACCGCTGTATCGATTACAGTTCCTACTTGTAGAATATCAGAAATCTTCACTGAGATTGAATTCGTCACTTCATATCCTCTAAATACTTGCTCACCATTTATAAAATCGTATCTAGGGAATATTGTGTAAGCTGCCGTTTGAATATTTTCTCTCGGAATGCCTAATTGATATAAAGACTGGAGGACATTGTTCATGATCCTCGCATTTTCTTGTTGCGCTTCACGAAGACGTTCACTAATCGTCTGAACCTCTAATTGGATCGTTGCGATGTCCGGTTCAACAAAAACTTCACCGTGACCCACTACTGTTATGGACCGGGATGCCCGCCCCACCTGCTGACGGATGTATGGATAGTACATAGTTCCCCTCCTATGCTGTTCATCTTTTATTATATGCATAGTTCGGTATGAAAATTAATACTGGAGGACTCGCTTTCGGCGCAGGGAGACCTCGTTTTGAACGCGGGAGGCATCACTTCGGGCGCGGGAGCTATCACTTCGGGCGCGGGAGGCATCACTTCGGGCGCGGGAGGTATCACTTCGGGCGCAGGAGGTATCACTTCGGGCGCGGGAGGTATCACTTCGAGCGCGGGAGGCATCACTTCGGGCGCGGGAGGCATTACCTCGGGCGCGAGCCATATTTATTACAAATAAAGACTGTCACAGAAAGTCGTTTTCAGACTTTCTGGACAGCCCTTCTGTTGACTATAAAATTTTACTGAAAAAAGCCTTCGTCCTTTCATGTTTTGGATTCGAAAAGATTTCTTCAGGTGTTCCTTCTTCGACTAATAATCCTTGGTCCATAAATAACACCCGATCTCCCATTTCCTTTGCGAATCCCATTTCATGAGTGACGACAACCATTGTCATCCCTTCGACGGCTAGTTGTTTCATGACATCCAATACTTCCTTCACCATTTCCGGATCCAATGCGGACGTCGGTTCATCGAATAACATAACTTTCGGCTTCATTGCAAGCGCCCTTGCGATTGCAACTCGCTGCATTTGCCCACCGGACAATTGTTCCGGATACGCATTCGCCTTATCGGAAAGTCCGACCTTTTCAAGAAGCTGCCGCGCCAACTCCTCCGCATCTCGTTGGCTCATTTTTCGAATCTTGATTGGTGCAATTGTAATATTATCGATGACACGCATGTGAGGAAACAGGTTGAATTGTTGGAAGACCATCCCGACTTCACGCCGGATTTCATTTATATCCGTCTTCGGGTCATTAATTTTTACCCCATCTATAAACACTTCGCCCGCAGTAATTTCTTCAAGTAGGTTGATACATCTCAGAAATGTACTCTTCCCCGATCCACTTGGACCAATGACACAGATGACTTCCTTCTCTTTAATGTCGTAGTTAATGCCCCTCAGCACATTCAATTGTCCGAACGATTTGTGTAAATTTCTTACTTTTATCATCACAATCTCACTCCCGGTTCCGAACGTCTCAATGACTTTCTAGGGGATGGCACGTAACTGTTGCTGAATCTGTTTTCTATATATGCGATGAGCTTCCCACAAATAAATGTCAAAATCAGATAAAGAATAGCGACAGTTAAATAAGGTTCCCAAAATCTAAAATAGGCTCCCGCGACTACTTTACCTGCATAAAGCAAATCTGTAGCTGCAATGACAGTAACAAGTGAAGAATCCTTTAACAAAGCAATCAATTCGTTGCCAAGGGGAGGGATCATTCTTCTGAATGCTTGTGGTAGAATGATCAATTTCATAGCAGTATTATGTGGCATGCCGAGCGAACGAGCCGCCTCCATTTGCCCTTTATCGAGCGATTGAATTCCGGCTCGAATAATTTCCGCGTTATAGGCTGCACTGTTGAGCATAAGCGCCAACGAACCCGATACAAAGAAACCTAAGGAATGCCCAAACATACTTGGGATCAACGCTGTATGAATCAATAGAATTTGCACTAATAACGGAGTTCCCCGGAAAAAATCAACATATATTTTTGCAGGGTAATGAATCCACTTTCGTTTCGATAGTTTACCGATCCCGACGACTAATCCTAAGATGAATCCCCCAATATAACCTACAGCCGTCAAACCGAGAGTGACCCATAGCCCCCGGATGAAAAGCTCCCTGTAGCTCCAAATGTTTTCGAACATATCAATGCGTAAACCTAAGAACTCCACAATTTTCACCTCCAAGATGTGTGCGTAGTTGCGTATAGTCAACAATTACTCCAAGTCTTGGTCGGTGATCTCTTTCAATTTTCCATTCGCTTTGATTTTTTCAATTCCCTCATTTAATAAATCTACAATTTCCTTATTCCCTTTTTTCACCATAAGTCCATAATATTCTTTCTCGAAGCTGTCATCCTCAATTGTTTTTAATTTGACGTTCGGATTTTGCGCCTGGTATTCAATGATAACCGCATTATCACCCACGGCTGCATCTGCATTACCATTAATCATTTCACTGATGGCAAGAGGCATTGTTTCAGGAGCGAGTATATTTTTGTTTGTCTTTCCTAAAAGACCTTCGACAACCTTATGTCCAGTTGTATTAATTTGGACCGCAACTCTTTTGTCTTTTAATTCTTCAAAGCTTTCAATATCAGAGTCTTCTAGTACGAGAATTAATTGGTTAGCAACAAAATACGGATTCGTGAAATCATATGATTCCTTTCTTTCATCTGTAATCGTTATTGAAGATACAGCAAAATCAATTTCTCCATTTTTAAGCGCAGGGAATAACGGCTCCCATCCATAGTTTTTGTATTCAACTTCAAAACCGGCAGCTTCCGCGATCGCATTGACGATATCTATATCGATACCGACAATATTCCCCTTTTCATCCATATACTCCATCGGTGCATATGTCGCGTCTGTTCCGACGATCAATTTCCTTTTCCCCTCTGTAGTTCCCCCATCCGAACTACTTGAATTTGTTGAGCTGGCCCCACATCCAATAAGCATAATGGATAGGCACGCCAATACTGCCCCTAGGAAATAACGCCTTAGTGATCTCTCCATAATGACTCCCCCTTTACCCTACTAATTTACTGAATAAATCGATACTTTAATTGATTATATACGAAAACGCTTACACTAACAACGAATATTGCAAATTAATGAGCAAAAGGGAAATTTCTATCAATCCAGTATAAAAAAACTCCGCTGTCGAATATCGACGAACGGAGTAATGATCTATTCTTTAGGCGAAGATTGGCAACGTGACCGCTACCATTAGTAAGAATAAAATCGCAATATAATTGACGGAGTAAATGAACATGATATATGCCCATCGATCGTCATCTTTCGTGAAAAATCCACGGATGGAAACAATCAAGAAGCCTAAATTCAAAATTGTTGCAAGCACGATGAATGTCATGCCCAATGTTCCTAAATAAAATGGCAATGGTAGTAGGCACGCAATGTAAACGAACATTTGTCGTTTCGTCATTTTGAATCCATGGACAACTGGTAGCATTGCTACATTAGCCGCTTTGTATTCATTGTACTTCCTCATCGCGATGGCAAACGTATGCGGCATTTGCCAAATGAACAAAATGATGAAGAGCATAATCGGAACGATATGCCATGTCGGCGCGATCGCTGCCCATCCAATCATCGGCGTCACGGCGCCTGAAACGCTGCCAATGACGGTGTTCAATGTGTATTTACGTTTTGTCCACATCGTATACATGATTACATACGTAAACCAACCGATGAAACCGTATATCGCCGCTTCTATCGTCGTAAACAGCAGTAAAACCATTCCGGCTACTGACAAAGAGATGCCAATTCCTAAAACAGTTTTCAATGATATATTGCCGGTTACGGTAGGCCGTTTTTGAGTCCTTTTCATAACCGTGTCGATATCGACATCGTACCAGTTGTTGAGGACGAGCGCACCGCCCATCAAAATTGTACTTCCAATAATCGTAAGCCAAAACAATTTGCTGTTCGCAAGTAATGATCCACCCGTGAAATAAAGGGCAAGCCAAAAGCCGACAAACACTGGCAATGCATTGGCTAAAAGTACAGGACCTTTAAATAGCAATTTTAAATCCGCAAGAAACGTAGTAGACTTTTCCTGATCTATGATTGCGCCATTTTCCTTGTATGAAATTTCAATGTCTTTCGTCATATTTCTCACCCTCCTTAGAGGTATTTCTGCAATGTTTCCTCCCTTTTATCATATCATTTCATTCTCGAATTTTTGCAGGTTTATCGTTTTTTCTTCGGAATTTCACCGGATTTTTGTTCAACTTCGACACAATTTATTCAAATGTCTAAGGACCCTGCTTATCAAGCCGCCATAACACCTATGAATAAGATAAACAAGAAAATGAGTACATAAAAAATGAAGACGATCGCGAGCATTCCAGCTGATACGATTAAATAAGCTTTTGCAAAAATGTTCCGTGGATCTTGTTTATCCGTAGCCCAAATGATTAACATAATAAGTCCAACAATCGGAATAAAGAGGAGGATTAACGTCAAAATCCAATCTTTCAATGTCATCTGTTTTTCTGTTTGCATACTTTTCACCCCCTACTACAGTAACGTATTGTCAAAAAAACATCTACAGTAACCTATATTCATATAAAAAACAGCGGATACACCCTTACCCGCTGTTTCATTTATATCCCAGTCTATTCAATCAATGGTTCGAATTTAACCATCGAAACCTTTGTTACACGCACTTTCTGCCCTTCTTTCAACTGCACTTGACTTTGGGAACCTGTCAATTCTCCTCCCATCAATTCAAATAGTTGAGGGTCTTTTCCTTCTTCTAAAATTTGTACAAAGCCATACCCATAGGGGATGCTTATTGTATAATTCCCCGGCTCAATGTCTAATCCGACATCCCATATGCCTGCAGTCAACTCTGTGGATAGCTCTGTCTTCACAGGTAAGATCGTTACTGTATTATAGCCACCGTCAAATACAATTGAGAACGATGAATCGATATCAGCGGTTAATGTAGGCATACCGACCTTCTCTCCTACGATTTCCCGAAAGAGCAAGTTATCATCTTCATCGTAAACATAAATATTCCCTGATGGATAACCAGTCAATGCATACCTTCCAGTCTCGAGAGTTACCTTTGCTCCTTTTTTTGTAGGCATCGGTCCGTACTTTCTTGTTGCTCCAGTATTACTCCGATCTACTGTCGTAAAAATGGCCGGATGAATCTTTCCGATGATTTCATCTCTTGTAGTTCCTGTAATTTCATAGTTGTCAGCATATACGCTTATCATTTCTGACTTCTTTCCTTGTAAATTATGACAACCTGACAAAAATAACATACAAATAAAAATTCCAATTAATATTCCCTTGGCATTAAACCGTTTTTCCATAATATTTTTCATAATACTCCACCGTCCCCAATGGCCCGATTGTCATTTCCTTATTATATTTAAGCATCCGGCCCATCCATTTTGATTGTTCCGACTCACTCATCCCACTTATAGGAATACATAACAAGTAATTGGCAATATACATATGGCCTGCTGGTAAATCTACTTCCGCTTGAAGCGTTTCATACTGTTCAACACTTACTTCCACTTTGAGGAATGTATCGTTATCACCCGTAAATTTTAGTTCATGTACAAACTTTCCATCTTTCAAGAAAAGAACTCTGTCTGCGTAAAGATCCAAGTTTCCTAACAAATGCGAAGCGACAAATATGAGCTTATCCTTCTTCATTTCCATTAAACACTCTGAAATGAGCGCGACATTCTCGACATCCAGGCCATTCATAACTTCATCCATCAGCATCATAGGCGTGTCGGCTGCCATCATCATCGCGAAGCATAACCGTTGCCGCATTCCTAATGAATACGTCCGAACTTTCCGTTTCACATAATGCCCCATACGAAGGCGCTCGATGATGGATGACACATGCTTCGTCGATCCTTTCCACATATTTGCATACAGTTTTAAATGATCGACGCCGGATAACTCCTCAAATAGGTCCTTTTGTTCCGGGAATGTCGCCAACATACGATGAATGTGCAATTCTTCTTTTTCATTCCGGTACGTATATTTTCCATCAAAAAACACATGTCCAGAATCAGGTTTCACAAAATTCGCCATTACATTGAACATCGTCGTCTTACCTGTTCCATTCGGCGCAGCAACACCGATAATTTCTCCTTTATTCGCTGTTAAATCCAAAGAATCCAACACGATTTTATCATTATAGGCAATAGATACATTCGATAATTTTAACATGATCTTTCCACATCCTTTCAACTAGATTGTATTGGTACTGTCTCTACTTTCTGAATATGAATTAGCTTATTTCTTCCATATAAGACGAAGATGACAATCAAATTAAGGACGACAAGCCAACTATACGCATGCTTGAAATCAAGTTTTTCAATCCCGAATTCCTTAGCCGTTTCCCCACTTAAAACTGCGCCGATATCAATGAATTCCAGTGGATATAGCCAATTTGTCTCCACTCCCACAGCTAGAAGAAGTTGTGGGGACAGCAATATAAATAGCAATATGACAATTGCTGCGTACAAGTTTTTCGTTACGAGATTAAGTAACAGGAAAGTAAATAAAAGCAAAAGTGCAATCAAGCCAAACGCGACGAACATGAGAAATAAATAGCGCAACATGGATATTGCGATAAAATCCGCGTCCTGATATATGAGTACAGGAGTTCTAAAGTCTCCCCACCCGGTTTTTCTCGATACATAATAACTGCCTATTAAAATACTTGCAGATAGGAAGAGCATAATTTGTACGAAATGAACCCCTACTTTACTAGCTGCTTTTTGCATGAACGAAATGGGAAACCCATTCACGACAGAAGGATGCTGTTGATCATTTAATAGCATGCTGCTTCCCGCAAATAATACGAGCAGGCAAAACATGACACCACTTATTTGGCGCAATGCCACCGGTATGTAATTACTAGCTTTAAATTGATCTTGGATGAGGGAAAGTTCATGCTCTAGGTGATACCGATAGAGTGCATTTTCTTTTTGGATTTCCTCAATTGGAACAATATACTCCTTTTGTATCCCTTTATTCCCTCGTCGATGCAACTCAAGACGCAATTCATTTAGCTGAAGTCCAGCATCAAAAAACTTATGCAAGTTAGGTCCTGCACCAAAAAAACCATGAAAGATTCCTTGTTCTTCATTTCGTAAGTAAAGCCTTTGCATATTAAGCAATGAAGATTGTTGTATTAAATTGCTACGAATTTCTTTTCCCTCTTCGGTTTGCCAAACAGAACCTGGAAACTTGTCAAGAATCTTAGGGAAATTCTCTGCTTCCTCATTCTTCTCTTCCCTTAAGTCAACCATATCCAATTTACTGTAATGAGAGTAATAAAGCGGGAAAAAGAGAATCAATGCAACACCTAACAACCAATTTTTCTTATTTAATAGTAATAACTTCGTTTCAAATATTAAATATTTCCAAAACATGATTGTAAACTTCCTCCTTTCCAGCTTTTAACTTGCTTGATAGAATCGGCGTTTATTAATAACATGAGAAACGATAAACAGGATGACTTCAATGATGAAGTACGTAATAAGTAGTACAAGGACGCCTTTTGCATAGGTTATCGTTTCCGTGTTCAATAAAAAATTCTTTTCCCCATCAACTATTTTCCCAAAGTCAAAATAAGTCTGTGGGAACAGGCTGATGTCCTTGCCGAACAATTCTTGCGTAGAGCGCGCATAATAAAGTCGTTCTGAGAACAGTATCAAACTGCTAATAAATAAGACAATCCATTCATTTTTAAAAAGTAAGCTTAGGACGACATTCAACCTGACAAAAAGCATGACTAACAACGGTACGACAACAAGCGTCTTTCCTAAATAGGTTGCTAGTGAAGTGACACTATATTCCTCGAGTGTAAATGTTTGTTGCTTAATCATAATCGGAACGTTCAAATCGAAATACCCGAACCCAAACTGAATCGTCATGACAAGTACTCCGACAACGATAACGCTAAGAATGAACGCCATTGAATAAAGAAATGCCGACAGTGATTTTAAATTCAGTTGGCGATACCAAGATAATGGTAAGCCTTGGAGGACCGCCTGATATTTTCGATCCCTTGAAAGAACATCACTACTAAAATAAATGACGCAAAATAACAGGAAGTAAACCCCGTAGTTCTGCAGGAAATTCTGTAATGTTTGCAACCCCGTTTTCTCATACATCAAACCGAATGTGATGGGATGATCCTTATTGAGATAATCCTCATACTTGATCATCGTTTGGTAATAGGCATGCTGCCTATCCTTTTCAGGAAATGGCACGGTCTGAAATAAATACCGATCCTCTAAATATTCACCTGGATTATATTGCAAATAAAATGTTCTTAATTTGAGCAAGCGTGCAAAGTTTCGATCCTCAAAAGACTGCAACATTCCAGAAAACAAATCATAATTATGGTCATTCGTCGCATAAACGGGTGAACCTACCTGACGATCATAGGAAAAGCTATGCCAAGGATAAACAAGGCCGGTATTCCCGATACTTTCCCATAGTTTTTGCTGGTCTTCCAAGTAAGCTAAATACTCTTCTGTCTCCTTTTTATTAAACGCTTCCTTCGTATTGGCAAACGGCCATAAAATTAAACAGTAGCTAAACAATAATACCGTCACGAAGAAAACAAATGGAATCGTACGCCTGCTTCTTGCCGTAATTAAAAATTCATGCTTTAAATAATTTCGATTCATCCCAGCTTCCCCTTTAGATTACTTCTTAATATTTTCTTTTATTTCAAAATAATATTCCAATTTCTACTATATACACACTAAAGTAATATATCAATAGTATGTATTTTTTCGGAATATTCATCATTCGACTGACTGGATGAAGTAAACCGCAATTTGTCTTTGTCGTAAATATCCTACACTGTCAACGATGCACGCGAATATTAGTTTCACTTTATCCGAACATCGTATAGATGAACAGATTGCCGGTTATGTTAGAAATAGTGGAAGCGAAAGGATGAATGATCGGATATGAAGCATTGGACTTCGTTCTTAATCGTATGTTGTTTCATTATCGTCAGTGGATGTAGTAACCAAAATCTTGTCCCAAAATCCGAAGCAAGCGACATCGTCGATACATATGGCATCACTTCATTTACCGTAACGATCGATACGAAGGGAGAAAATGAGGCGCTGAAAGCCAGCTTCACGGAAAAGAAGGAAAGATCTGAAGCGGAATATTTGAATAAAAAGCAAGGAATCGCGTTGCACGGTAAAAAGGCACTCGAAAAAATAAGGGAAGCGTTTGATAAAATGGCGCCTGACCCGGAAGCTGACGAAACGGAATTGATTAAAAGCACCGCCGAGGCATTTGAAGTTAAAGATTATAAAATGATGCGCCTTGAAATCACATTCAAGGGTCATGACCCCAAGGAAATTATGTTCTCCAAATAACGAATGGATATCGAATACCGAAATGGTTTTCGATATCTTTTTCTATGTCGGCCTATAAATCGATAAATAAGGGTATTGCATAGGTATATCAATTGAATCGACAAGACGAGCTGGAGGAGGCATTCTCATGGAATGGAAAGGAAGAAGAGGCAGCAGGAACGTCGAAGATCGAAGAGGCATGGGAGGAAAAACACTCGTTGGCGGTGGTCTCGGGGGTATCGTCATCGTGCTCCTTGTCATGTTTCTCGGCGGCGACCCAGGTGATATCCTATCCAATCTTTCGACGTCTCCTGCCAATACCGAATATGTGGAAACGGAACAGGACAAAGAACTCGCTGAATTTGTTTCAGTCGTTTTAGCAGATACGGAAGAGGTATGGAAAGAAATCTTCGAACAGGAAGGCATGGTGTATCGGGAGCCCATTCTCGTTCTCTATTCAGGAAGCGTTCAATCAGCTTGCGGGATGGCAGGGGCCGCGGTTGGGCCGTTTTATTGCCCCGCTGACGAGAGATTGTATATCGATTTAAGTTTTTATGATGAACTGCAAACACAATTCAAGGCACCTGGCGACTTCGCGATGGCCTACGTCATTGCCCACGAAGTCGGCCACCATGTACAAAAGCTATTAGGCACTACCGAGGAAATGGCAAGAATAAGGAGGCAGGTAAGTGAAGAAGAATATAATAAATACTCCGTACGACTTGAATTGCAAGCGGATTATCTTGCAGGCGTATGGGCGCATCATGCGCAAGGGATGGGTGTCTTAGAAAAAGGTGATTTGGAAGAAGCACTGAATGCAGCGAGCGCCGTTGGAGACGATACGATTCAAAAAAGAGCTCGTGGCTATGTCGTGCCTGAAAGCTTCACACATGGCACGTCCGAACAGAGGAAGGCTTGGTTTTATCGAGGTTTTGAGGCGGGCAATCTAGACGAAGGAGATACATTTAGTGCAGGGAATCTATGAAGAGGTTCTCAATATATGCGGTAAGCACAACAGGTGGAGGAGATTGCAATGCACATCTCCCCCACCTGTCTTCATTCTTTACACGATACTCGAAACTTTTTTCGATTGATTGTCCAACTCGGCCGCCGATGAAGCGATGGCGAGAAAATCTTCCATTGCTACTTCGATCCGCTGCTGGCAACGGTCCACATTTTCTTGGGCTAACGTCGTGCCTTTGGAAATGTTTTTAATTTCGGTTGTAATCGCTTCGACCCCTTCCCGCACTTCCACGATGGATTTTTCCACATTCGCAGATAGTTTACGGACCTCTTTCGCAACGACGTCAAAGCCTCTTCCGTGCTCCCCTGCCCGTGCGGCTTCAATCGCTGCATTTAAGGCAAGCAAATTCGTTTGCGCCGCTATTTCCCGAATGGTCTTGACGATATGCTGGATGCTCTCCGCATGAACTTGTAAATTCCCTAATGTTTTTGTATTGTCATGAGAAATTGCCGCAATATCTTCAATGATCACTAATAATTCTTTGCTACGTTCAATTCCGATATCGGCGCGCTCCGTCAATCCTTCCGCCATTTGCCTCAACTCTTTTACAACAGAAGTAATCAGTGTTTGCCGTTTCGTAATGTTTGAAGCGACTTTAGAAATGCTGATAACCTTTCTGCCGTCATGACTAAAAACGGGCATGTATGTTGCCTCAAGCCAAACTTTTTCGCCGTTCTTATCTTTCATTTCAATCTTCCCAAATTGGCTAATGCCCCGAAGCAGCTCCCGCCAAAACTTGTCGTACTCGATACTATTGACATATTCTTTGAAACAAAGATCTTCATGACGTACACCGAGCATTTCTTCTTTCGAATAGCCCATGGCATTCGCAAAAATTTCATTCACATATACAATTTTATGATCCAAATCATACCGAATGATGGCAAGATTCTTCTCTAACGCTTTTACGACATGATCATCCGTTACTTGTTCAACTACCTGTTTCATCCTGTTTCCCCCTCCGGCACGCACTGACTTTTTACTATTATTTTGAATAGTAGGACCTATTACTATTTAATCATAGTCAACTGCGAAGTGGAATACCTTGGATATTTTTATTGTACATTCTAAAATAGCAATCCTCCTCATAGGATGGTAAGTAGTAAACCAGGAGGTGGAGCTTTGGTTAAATCGTTTCAGCAAGAGGCTTCGGAAGAACTGCAATTCTGGTTGCAAATATTAGGCGATCATAGCCGATTCATTCACGATTCATTAGCGCCCGGACAAACGGCCTTCATTGACACCGCCGCGGCTTTCAGAGATCGGTTCGATACATTATTGGATCGTTCTAAACAATCGTTGAATCAAGAAGAATGGCTATCATTGGCCAGTCTGTCAAAAACAGAAAGTGAAGCGATTCGGGAATTTAAGTTGGCGATTCTTAAGGAGCAGTTAGTAGGCAACATTAAAATATCATTACCTCCCCCATTCGTGAATCACATGGTCAATGAAGTAGAGGAAGCAATTCGGATTCTTTCCTTCTTGGAAAAAGGAGAGTCCCCTCCCCTAGTCCATCCCCTTCACCATGATCTATTATGGCTGTTAGATGCCGCCGGTCATGCCGGGGCGATTGACGCAAATATGGACCGCGTGGAAAAACAATTGAAAAAGAAAAGCAGGAAGTTTGTGAAGGATTGGGAAGCGTTTTACTTGAAGGCCATTGAACTGGCAGGTTTTTTGCGGACAAATGTAACAAAATTCCCCGCACTGGATAAATTCCATAACGATGTTTACTTGGAAATGACGATCTTCAAAACGTTTTTAGGTGAACTTGAGGAAATGGGTCTGAATAAAGAGAATCTAGGAGTTTTCACTCCACTGATGGCCGATCATATGGCACGCGAGGAATGCTATTATTTAATGAAACTTGCAGAATCCGCGGGAACTCCAGATCCCTATTGCAATCCCGCAAAGAGAGAGTACAGGGGTATTAGGCTATGAACCTACTACCACTGCACTCTTACTATTTGCAAGCGCAGCTAAAATGCTAGCACCCGTTATATGGCTCGTCTTCGGATTGTCCGGAGACGGGTTGTTTTTTATTGTCATCTCAAATTCACCGAAAGCACCTTTCGCTTCAATATGATGGATGTTTTGCGTAACGGCTGGATCGGCGATAATTTGGACGTTCGTTTTCTCAACACCCATACCAGCCAACGACAAAACAATGGCAACATTTGCGTTTTTCGGGAATTGTTCAATTGCGTCACGGGCTGAGCCTTCAAACAGCGTTTGCTCCGCAGTCATTTCTTCTGCGGTTAATGAATGAGCTGGCTTTCTAGTCGTTAGAGTGACAGACTCCAATCCCCCATCTAGTGCAGCTGCCTTCAACGCATCTAAGCCGCCAATCGCACCGGATGGCAAGTAAATGCGGTGTCTGCTTTCTTGAGCAGCTTGCGTTAATTGAGTTGCAAAGGATAGATCGGCAAACGCGCCAATGCTAATGACCATCAAATCCTTCTCTTGGATGACGTCAAATGCATACGTTTTGGCCGTTTCGATATTGGAGCATTCGACTACGATATCGATGTCAGATTGTAAGAATGATTGGATGTCATGAAAAGCCAAACACTCGTATTCGGCTGCAATTGCAGGCAGCTCGACTCTAGCTTTTTCTCTTTCATCCAAAATAGCGATGATGCTAGTGTTTGGTAGGAGTTGTTCTTTGTTTATTTTTTGAAGGAGATATGTACCGAGATTACCTTTACCGATTAGACCTATTTTGATGGGGATCAGTCCTTTCGCTTTTTAGTTAAGTATACAGGAAAACCCCTTGGCTTTGGCCAAGGGGTTAAACTTACTTCACTATTATCTAGAAATAGTGATGTTTGCAGGAACTGCAAGATTATTTCCAGCAGCATCTTCAATAGTTAGAGTGCTTTTTGCTTTCAACTCCAACACTTTTTCCAAATCAGCATTTGAAAGATCTGCGCCCAATGTGAATGTTACAGTAGTAACACCTGATGCATTAGGAGTTGTCACAACTGATTTAGTTGCAACTGTAGATCCACCAATTAGTAGTTCAAAGTCACCTGTTCCTTCAGTTGCAGTAACTGCTTCACTGAAAGTAACAATAACTTGATCTGTTCCTACTAATTTAGCAGATGTTACTTTTGGTGCAACATTTTCTTTAAGAGATACAGTGTTTGCGAAGAAAGGCTCCATTGCTTTAGTTGAACCTAATGCTTTCACGTTCGCAATGTTGATGTTGCGTGTTCCTGTGAAGTTATTGGAATCTTGTTGTAGAGTAAGAACTGCAACTTGCTTGTCATTAGATACAGGATTTAACTCAACAGATTCAACTACTGCACCATCAATTCGATAATTAGAAACTGTAGTAGCAGATGCTCCGTCAACTGCTTTATCGAATGTTACATATACTTTATTGTTATCTTCTTCATCCTGTACTACAGATTCTACTTCAACGATTGCATCGCTTGCAGGTGTAACGTCTTGTCCACGTGTAAATGTTACTTTAGCTGTATCAGCAGTAACTCCTGATTCACTTGCAACATTCGCAAATGTCAAGTCAAGAGTATACGTTGCACCTTGTACATCAAATGTAGTACCAAGGAACGTATCAAGCTCAACACGTACGACTTTTTTATTTGAAGCGTTTTTGTAGCTAACCGGAGTAGCAGACAGACTATCAGCAGTTACTCGTGTAGTTACAAAGTCTTTAACATACGATCCTACACCGTCTACTGTAGGAGCATTGCCTAGAACAACATTCTTATCGAATGTAATTTCAAGATATTCTTTTCCGTTAGTTTCGTCTGCAACAACTGCACTGGATGCAACTTTAGGAGCGTTAATATCTTTTACAAAGCTAACTACTCTGCTAACAGTTTCTCCTGTTTCACCGCTAAGGTCTACATAACCGCTAATTACGACAGTTTTCGCATCGTCAAGAACAGCTGATGTAGTTACGTTGTAAACAGTTGGATCGTTCGCATCTTTTTCAACATTAGAAGCTGCTGAACCGCCGATTGTTACAGCCGGAGCTGTTTGCAATTCCTCAGTGAATTTGATAGCAAAAGATTTTGCGCCAGTTTGAGTAACAGACGTTACTGCTGGTTTCACTCCATCTTTGTCGCCTTTTTGGAAAGTAACTGTTGTCGGGTTAGGTGAAATCAAGTTGCCAGCTTGGTCTTGTGTACCAATGAATGTAGCAATTACATCTTGGTTAGCTGCAACGTCTGAACCTAGAGTGAAAGTGACTTCTTTAGCCCCTGCTCTAAAGTTGTGTGTAACACCTTTATTAGAAGCCGCAACAGCCGTACCGTTCGTTAGTTTATAGCTAACATTTCCTAGAGATTTAAGAGGTTCAGAGAAAGTGACTTTGAACGTGCTAGCAGAAACTCTATCTGTTTTTACAACTGTTGGTGCAGTTTTATCTTCTGCAATTGTAACCATTTCTTCATACTTCACGATATTTTTACCATTGTATGATTTTAAACCGTCAATTACTACATCATAACGTTTAGAAAGTACGTTTTTCGCAGTAATTGTCAATGTTTTACCGTCATTCGACAATTCGCCCGTAAGAGCACCAGGGTTAACACCGTCAAGAGAAGTTAGCTTGACGACATTCGATTTGAACGCTCCGCTGTTTCCATCTTCAAACAAAGTTGCTTTGTCTACTGGTAGATTGAATTTCACCTCAACTTGTGTTGCGTTAATTCCTGCTACGGAAGCAACTTCAAGGTTAGTAGGTTCTGCAACTACTACTGTAAGTACTAATTCCTCAGCGTTGTTTCCTGCTGCGTCAACAGCGCTGTAAGTAATTTTGTATGTGCCATATTCTTTAGTGTCGATCGCAGTTAGTCTTTCGCCAGCTTCGTTTGTGATAACTGTAGTGACTTCGACTTTTTCGTCAACGTTGTCAGTTGCAGTTACAGTTGGAACTGTGAATTCTGCGCCGTATGCGACGTTAAGTGTTTTTTCGCCAGTGTACACTAGTTTAGGTGCTTCTTTGTCTTCTACTTCTCCTACTTCTACGTTAGAAGTTTTGTAGAGGAATGAAGCGAACTGCGCACGTGTTGTTGTGTTTTTAGGGTTGAATTGTGGTGCAACTGGATTCGTAATATCGTAGTAGTCAAGTACATCGATGTATGGACGAGCTTCAGCTTTTGCTGTTGCACGGTCTGTTACGTCTTTATCAAATTCTTGTTCTTTTACTAGAGTTACTAGATCAGTTTTATTGATAGCATCATATGCTCTTACAAGAACGATCGCCATGTTTTCACGTGTAATATCGAGTCCTGCTCCGAGTGAGCCATCTGGATAACCGTTAAATACGCCATTGTCTTTTACCAATGCAGAGTATTTAAGGAGTTCGTCATTTGTTTTAGACGTGTGATCTGTGAAGCGTGGGTTTGTCTTGTAATCTGTTGGAACTTCATAGCCTAGTGACACAAGCCATTTACCCATCATTTTAACAACGTCAGAGCGAGTCAATGTTTTATTCGGTTTGAATGTACCGTCAGGATAACCGTTGATAACTCCTGCTTCTACTAATGCGTTGATTGCTGGTGCGTGTGAGTTTCCTTCATTAACATCGGAAAACTGTGCTGCGCTCGCTACTGGTGCGACTGCTGATGCGACCAATGCTGCAGAAGCTGCACCGACGATGAATTTACGATATTTGTTAGGTTGGTTGTTACCCATAATTAAATTTCCTCCTCGAGATGTTTAATACTGTTTGAGAGCAATGCATCCCATATATGTATACCCTCGCTAAACATTATTAATCATATTTTTATAAATTGATAGTGGAAAAATACGGGTGAAGTACCAGTCTATCAAACATCTACGGCATTTTAATAGATTTTTATATCTATTCTTCTCTTTAAAAGAAACATATATTATTATCAAATCAAGCTTTGCCCATGAATCCAAATCTTTTTTTCGCTTCCTAATCTATCCTTTCTTTATTTCATTCTCTTTTTTCATTCGCTTTTTTTAAGAACATATTATAAATCGGTTTTAACGATTTCGGCGTTAACTCGATATTGTTTTCATGTGCATACTTGACGGCATGTCCTAGTGCGATCGTCATTCCACCTGCAACACTCGCTCCGGCCACCATGCCTGCACCAGGAACGAACTTTACAATTTGTCTGAATACGGTCTTTCCTATATTGCCGACAATTGTTGCGATAATGAGTTCCTTGGCGTTGTCTTTGGAAATCGGTTTTCCGTAAAGCGTAGAGAGCTTCAGCATGAGACTGACCTGCAGGGCAGTCAACGGTACAAAGTCAGACCCCGGAATCGGGACGGCTCCGATTGTTGCTGCGGATGCACCCGCTGCGAGTATCCATCGATTGGCGATGGCAGATTTATCCGCCATATTTGCCGCCATTAAAATATCTTTTTTTTTGCTTTCCAATAATGTGAGCACTTCTTTTTGCAGCATTCCGATGTTTTCCCCTGTTCGCGAGGAGATTGGCGTAACAGGGTATTCGTATCCTGTATGATCTTGAACATACTTCACGAGGGTCGGTATATCGTCAGCTGCATCAATTTTATTCAAAACGAGTATCAGATCTTTATTCACTTTTGCGATTCTCTTTAACGATTTGAGCTCTGTATCTGATAGAACCGTTCCTGCCGCATTTAAAAAGAATAAAATGAGGTCTGCCTGTTTATAAAAATTCATCGTTTCCTCGGAGTGCTCACTATAAATATCGTCTAAACCCGGTGTGTCGACGAAGATGATTTTATCTTTGAAATTGAATTTCTTAATTTGCTGCGTTTCTCCTGGCTTTGCACCGACTTGTGCAACCTCGTCGCCCATGAGGCGATTGATCGTTGATGATTTCCCCGCATTCACATCACCGATCATGGCGATCAGGATTTCACTTTCCAATTGTTCGTTGATTTCCGCTGATTTCTCTTCGAATATGCTGTCAAACTCTTCATCAGACATCCATTGTTTATTCATAAAGATCACCTTTCTCTTTTGTATTCGTTTTTATCACTTCCTATATATACGGAAAGTATGGCGATAGGATTCATTTCTTATGTACTACCCTGTTTTTATTGAAAATATAAGATGGCATGCAAAAAACCTGCGTCTCAATTAGACACAGGCTATTATATTAATCAATTACGCCTCGGCGTAATTGCGTCCGGATTTTTATCGAGCTAGCTCGATAAACTCCCCTAAAAATCCGTGACATCCGCCGGAGGCACTAACTTAATTCAGCTCCACCGAATTAAGTTAGAAGATTTTCTTTCGATCTCTCTCTTCTTTTAAAATCTCAACAGACTCCCTAAAACGTAACGAATGGACATTTTCGCGTTCCCGAAGGAACCTCAGTGCATCGGTTAACCCCGGGTCATCTGACAGATCAATAAGCCATTGATACGTTGCCCGTGCTTTCTCTTCTGCAGCAATATCTTCATATAAATCGGCGATCGGATCGCCTTTTGCTTGGATATATGTCGTTGTAAACGGGACGCCGTTCGCATTTTCATAGAATAGTGCGTGGCCGTGGTTTGCAAAATGCCCTGCTAGACCCGCTTCTTCCAATTGTTGAGGTGAGGCGTCTTTCGTCAATTTATAGATCATCGTTGCGAGCATTTCCAAGTGGGAGAACTCTTCCGTAGCAATGTCATTTAAAACTCCAATCACTTTATCAGGAACAGTATATCGCTGATTCATATAGCGCAAGGCTGCTGCGAGCTCGCCGTCCGCTCCGCCGTATTGTTCCATAATGTACCTTGCCAATTTCGGATTGCACGTCGTCACTTCCACTGGATAAAGAAGCTTTTTCTCATAGACCCACATTCAGTCTCCCCCTTTCACTTTTGCCATGGCCACGGTGGTTGATTCCAACGCCAGCCTGCTTCGATTGCCTGTTCAGAAGGAATAGAGTGCAATGAAAGGGGTCCGTATCGACTTTCGTATTGGCGTCTGAGGCGTGCAGCCTCTTTAATGGCTTCCCTCCATTGGGCTAACGCTTCTTGATCGTTCGGATGCGTATTCGTGTACAATGTCAGTTCGACGACGACAAAATCAGCTTCTTGCACGAGCTTCATCATCTGACGTTCTTCTTCGAATGCATTCACGAAATACCCTCCTCGCGAGAGAATCCATCGGCAAGTATCGGCCATAGTGTTCCGTGGCGTAGCGCCTGCTCTGGCGTGAACTGTGGAAGTCCGGGCGGTTGAAAACCAATGAACAGTTGAGGTGGCAATACAAACGTTTTCACCCTAATAGGTGGACACGGGTCAAGTGGGGAGATCCATGGTTCGAAGCTTCCCCGGTATGACGGTCGTTCCAAATCTCATCACTCCTCAAACTATGTTATGCGGGAGGGTATGAGATGATTCATTTGCCCAAGCTTATTCTTTCATAAGAATTCATGGAACCACTTCGCGCATTGAAAGGTTTTATCCCAATCAGGATCTTTGTCTTCCACAGACCAGCAAGCATACAATGTCGTCATCGATACTGCAGCTTTCAATAATTGTTCACGCTCCAATTGCAATGTTTCACTGATCAGATCGACACGTAGCTTTAGTAGCGCTTTTGGATCAGGTTTTGTGAAAAGATGATTGATCATGAATGAAACAACGTCGAAGTATGGACTGCCCCCGACGCCTTTCGGATCGATCGCTAGCCACCCCTGCTCAGCAGAATATAATATATTCTCATGATGCAAATCACCATGCAGTAACTCGCTTTCTAAGGACGTTTGCTGGATTTCATGCAAATAGTCTACCGCCATCTTGACCCATTCGTTCGGAATTGGACCGTCGTTTTCGGGATAATTGCTATGATATCTGGAGAAGGCTTTTGCCCAATGAAGAACCGTTGGAAAATCGCCGTCTTTCGGCAAAGGTCGCCGGATCTGTTTCCAAACGTGACAGAAGTTTTCAATGACAACCCTTTCGTCTGGTTCAGTGGAAAGCATCGTTCCGGGTTGGAGCTTTTCAAGCAGCAACGCCCCCTGTTCCGCGTCTGCTATTACTAATCTTGCACAGCCTTTTCCATCATAGAGTTGTAATGTCCGAATTTCGTTTTCAAAATCAAATCCAGGCAAACCTATTTTCAATATATAAGGGATGTTGTTCCCGTCTATTACATTTAGGACATAATTATAGGAAAGATTCGAGACTGGGCCCTCCACTTTCAATCCCCAGTTGTCCGCAATGCTGTGTACTTTCTCATCCAATGATTGGAGCCATTCCTTCCCTGGTTCCCCAAAACAGTTGATGATCTTTTCTTCGAATGAAATAGGTATGTCCATTTTCTTCATATTATTTTCCCCATGTAATATTCGTCGACATATTCACCATTGATCAATAATGAATCTTTCTTCAAGCCCTCTATTTGGAAGCCTGCTTTTTCATATAAGGCGATGCCTGCAGCATTCGTTTTCACCACAGTCAATTCGAGGCGGTGAAGTTGGCAGGTCTTTGCCCAATTGTCCAGCGCTTCAAAAAGTGCTTTACCAACCCCTTTTCCTCTATACTTTTGGGCTATTCCTATAACCAAATACGCGGAATGCTTATTTCTATTGGCACCCCCAGCATTCACCATTAAATATCCGTTCAAAGCCCCTCCATCTTCTGATACAAGAATCGTTGAGGAATCGTCTCCAAAAGATTCGATTCTTTTCCGTAATTGATCCACTGATAATTTACTCTCCCCTGGCCCAAACAACATAAAGTCTGATGTGCTCTCAACATGTTTAATTAGTTCTGCCAATTGTTCCGCATCCGATGGTTTTACTTGTCTAATTTTCAATGGAAATACCTTCTTTCATTTAAAAACCGTTCGAGGATTTTTGTATAAAGTTCAGGTTGCTCATTATGGACAAGGTGTCCAGCAAACGGCACGACTGCAATATGCACTTGTTGATTTTGTTTTGGATAAATAGTTACGCCAAGCACTTCATGTTCTTTCTCTTCTCCAACAATGAATAGCGTCCTGCAACGCAGCTCCTCTATATTCCCTGTTTCGTCAAATAGATACCAATCCTGTTCGATTGTTTTTCTAAGGAAGCTTTGCCAGTCTGATTGATGGATGGAATTAAAATATTGGATTGCGTCTACATTTTCGAGTATTCCATTTTGCATCGCTATATCAGATTGTCTTAATTTATTCCAATTAGATGGTTTCTGCGGAATAATGCCCGATAATGTGAGGCTTGTGACGAAACTTGGAAATCTCTTCGCAAATAGTAGTCCGACAAGCGCTCCTAATGAACATCCGACAACATGAGCTTGGTTGATGTTTAAATGTAGCATTGTTTTATGCAAGTCATTTGCCGCATCTTCAAAATAACTTTGGATCTCAAATTCCTCAATTTTAGATTTGCCATGCCCCCGCAAATCGGGAAGAATGACTTTATATGATTCTTGTAACTTATTTCGTTGATATACGAAATCTGTTTCCCCAGTCTGTAGTCCCGTGTGCAAGAAGATTACAGGCTCCCCATTTCCGTATACATTTGTATGAAGTATCATTTACTCATCTCCCTATCTCCTCGATGTTCCCCCAGTAATATGCAATCTCCTTGAATTCCTCTCCTCCTATATCGATCATCGCCTCAGCAATAGGTTGTCCACCGAGTGATTCATAGAACATTTTTGACGGATTTTGTTCAAGGACCCATACTAGCATCGATGTAAACCCTTGTTCTTTCAGGCTTTGGGCAATTAATTGCGTCAATTTCTTCCCGATTCCCTGGCCTTGTGCTTCTTGCAGCAAGTAAATTGCATATAACTCCCCGTCTGCCTCATAGTTACCTGTCCGTTCTTTACCTCCCGTTGCAAAGCCGATAATCTTGCCGTTTTCGTCTTCTGCAACATATAAAGCGTTTTTCCCGATTCCTCTCCGCCAATTTTCTGCACGCTGCTCATACGATAAATTTTGAAGAACTGATTCAGATACAATTCCCTTGTAAGTTGTCCTCCAGCTATCAACATGAACACGGGCGATTCCTTCCGCGTCATTCATTACAGCCACTCTAATTTTCACGTTCATTCCCCCTCTGACACTATTCTATTTAGTTTACAGTATTTAGTGAAATAATAGAATATAAAAACCGCCACATTCCATGTGGCGGCAAACTTTATGCAAATCTCCGGTGTACTTTCTTTCCATCGTACGAAAACACGACTTGTTTATTATCCACGTACGTCTCCAAATGGACGATGCGACCCCAAAGCTGATGAATAAACGGAAGGACGTTTTCCAAATACGGGACATCCAGCTCGGTTTCTTCGTATTTATGCACTAAGTAGAGCTCCCCATTTCGGACATAATCCCCGTCATGTACGACAATATACGGGAATCCCCCGTTTACTCGCTGGGCAATAAGACGATTTTGCACATTCTGAAATTCTTTATCGGATATTTTATAGAGGGTTCCTTTTTTCTCAAAGATATACAAGTCTTCTTTTTGGATAAGCTCTTTCGTCAAATAGTTTCGGATAAATGAAATATCCGAATCCATTTCTCTCACTTCAAATATTTTCTCTCTTCCTGAATTAGGCTTAACCCCCAATTCAAGCATCTCTTCTGTTGGATTATTATAGCGGTATTCGATATCCTCAAAGATTTTCAACCCTAAATAATACGGATTGATGGATGTTCTCGAAGGCTGGATGACATTTGCATTCAGTTTTGCAAATTCGATTGTTTCATCGGACGTTAGATCCATTTCCCTGAGGATCCGCTGGTGCCAGTACGTGGCCCAACCTTCATTCATTATTTTTGTTTCGAGTTGCGGCCAGAAATAAAGCATTTCTTCACGAACCATCGTTAATATATCTCTTTGCCATTCATCCAATTCCCGACTGTTTTCCAAGATGAATAGCAATAAGTCCTTTTCAGGGGAAGGCGGTATCTTTTTCCGCCTTGTTTCCGCCGGCGGCTTCAGCTTTTTATAATCCATTTCCCACAAATCATCGTATTCCGTCTTCCGACTGATCGGATCATTGTCTTCATGTTCGACTTCTTCATTTCCATGACGCCATCTGACAAGCGAAGGGTCAATATGTTCTTGGATCGCAAGAACTGCATCTAAAAAGCTTTCGACCTCTTCATTGCCATGAACCATCTCATAATGGGCAATCCGTTCTGCCGTCGCTGTCATGCTTTCAACCATATCACGCCTCGTATTGGCAAATCGGGCGTTGTTTTTGAAAAAATCACAATGGGCAAGAACGTGTGCGATGATCAGCTTATTTTGTATAAGTGTATTGCTTTCAAGTAAAAACGCATAACATGGATTGGAATTAATGACGAGCTCATAAATTTGGCTGAGTCCTAAATCGTATTGCAGCTTCATTTTATGGAACTGTTTTCCAAAACTCCAATGCGAAAACCGTGTCGGCATTCCGTACGCACCAAATGTATAAATGATATCCGCTGGACAAATTTCATAGCGCATTGGATAAAAATCCAACCCGAACCCTTTTGCAATTTCCGTAATTTCCTCAACAGCATATGAAAGTGCCTTATGATCCGTCGTCATACGGATTCCTCCAGCCGTTTTTGGAAAAATTTCTTTAAAGCGTAGTAGACATCCTTATTTTCCTTGAGCACATAATGCCTGAATTTGGGATTTTCGATTTTTTGATACGTATTCATCAAAGTCGAATATCGGCTATGCGCATTCACTTCCCCATAACCGAACATATTCGATACATCCATAAGCTCTTCCACTAACTTCATGCACTTTCCGTTATCGGAGGACATATTTTCCCCATCCGAGAAATGGAATGGGTATATATTGTATCGTGATGGATTGTATTTTTTCGATATGAGCTCAAGCGCCTTTTCATACGCAGTGGAGCAAATCGTTCCTCCGCTTTCACCTTTTGAAAAGAAGTCTGCTTCCGAGACGACTTTCGCCATCGTATGATGCGCAATGAATTCAATATCCACTTTTTCATACTTCGTCCGCAAAAATCTTGCCATCCAAAAATAGAAACTTCTTGCCATATATTTTTCAAAATTGCCCATTGATGCGCTCGTATCCATCATCATGAGAACGACCGCTTTCGATTGTGGCTTAACAATTTCATCCCAAGTTTTGAAACGTAAGTCATCTTGATGGATTGGCATAATTTCAGCTTTGCCTTCCATTGCATTCCGTTTGAAGGCTGCGATGATCGTCCGCTTCTTATCTATATTCCCGATAAGCCCTTTTTTCCGAATGTCATTGAACGTAATATCCTCTTCAATGATGTCTGCTTGTTCCCTTTTCTCGAGGTTCGGCAGTTCAAGCTCTTTAAATAACGTCTCTTCGATTTCCGCAATCGAAACTTCCGCTTCATAATAATCTTGCCCCGGCTTATCACCGGCCTGTTTCCCTTTTCCGGTACTTTGACTTCCGTCGCTTGCAATAACGTCCCCCACCTGGCTATCCCCGGTTCCCTGGCCGACATGCTTCGACTTATTGTGGTTATATCGAATTTTGTATTCATCCAAAGAACGTATTGGAATTTTTATGACGTCTTTGCCATCCGACATAACAATACTTTCTTCACTGATCAATTCGGGCAGATTGTTGTGGATTGCTTTCTTCACTTTATCCAAATGACGTTGCTGATCCTGATATCCTTTTCGGTGAAGCGACCAGTTTTCCTGGGAGACGACAAATGATTCGCTCTGCTCTTCATGCATTTCTATTCACCTACTCCAGTCCACTCATTATTTTTAGTATATGCAACGACTGGTCGTTCTTGATATGGGTGGATTTAATTACCTGTTCAACAAACTGCCGACGTACCTTAGTAATTCATTTGCAGAAATAGAATTATAGCCATATTCATCAATGAGCCTTGCAACGACTTCGTTGATTTTTTTCAAATGTGTCTCGTCAGGTGTCGTGGATGACGTTGTAATTTTGACGACATCCTTCAAGTCGGCGAACAGCTTCTTCTGGATTGCCTCACGCAGCCGCTCATGTGAATTGTATTCGAACCGTTTCCCCTTTCTTGCATATGCAGAAATCCGAATAAGAATCTCTTCACGGAAAGCCCTTTTCGCATTTTCAGATATACCAATTTGCTCTTCGATCGAGCGCATGAGCTTTTCGTCCGGATTCATCTCTTCACCCGTTAGAGGGTCTTTCATTTTATGTTTATTGCAAAAGGCTTCGACGTTATCCAAGTAATTATCCATCATGGTTCTGGCTGATTCCTCATAGGAATAGACGAATGCCTTCTGCACTTCTTTCTTCGCAATCTCATCGAACTCTTTACGTGCGATCGATATATAATTCAAATATTCTTCTTTATTCTCTTTTGAGATGGAAGGGTGCTGATCCAGCCCTTCTTTTAAGGAACGGAGCACGTCGAGTGCATTAATCGCATCTACTTCTTTTCGGATGATGGCTGACGAGATCCGATTGATGACATATCTTGGATCAATGCCGTCCATACCTTCATTCGGAAATTCTTTTTTCAGCTCTTCCAAATCAGCAGAGTTGAACCCTTCTACACTTTCACCGTCATACAATCGCATCTTCTTCACAATATCGATCCCTTGCTTTTTCGATATTTTTAAGCGAGTTAACACAGAGAAAATGGCAGCAACTCGAAGGGCATGCGGTGCAATATGGATATGGGCCATGTCGCTCTCCCGTATCATTTTTTCATAAATTTTTTCTTCTTGGCTCACTTTCAAGTTATAAGGGATCGGCATGACAATAATTCTTGAATGGAGCGCCTCATTCTTTTTATTTGAAATGAATGCCCGATACTCGGTTTCATTCGTATGGGCGACGATCAGTTCATCCGCACTGATCAATGCAAATCTACCAGCCTTGAAATTCCCTTCTTGCGTTAATGACAAAAGATGCCAAAGGAACTTTTCATCGAGTTTCAACATCTCCTGAAATTCCATCATTCCGCGATTGGCCTTGTTGAGTTCGCCGTCGAAACGGTACGCACGAGGATCAGACTCGGAGCCATATTCGGCAATTGTCGAAAAGTCAATACTCCCTGTCAAATCTGCAATATCCTGTGATTTCGGGTCGGAAGGTGTGAACGTTCCAATCCCTACCCTTTTGTCTTCCGAGAAGAAAATCCTTTCAACTAGTACGTCTTCAATCCGTCCGTTGTATTCTTTTTCAAGGCGCATCGTATTTAACGGTGAAAGGCTACCTTCAATCCTGATACCAAACTGTTCGTAAAAATCATCTCGTAAATATTCTGGAATCAAATGCAATGGATCTTCATGCATCGGACATCCTTTTATGGCATATACCGCACCTTCATCCGTCCTTGAATATTGTTCCAGTCCACGTTTCAACAAGGTGACGATCGTCGATTTTCCGCCGCTGACGGGACCCATGAGCAACAGGATCCTTTTTCGAACATCGAGTCGTTTCGCCGCAGGATGAAAGTATTCATTGACAAGCTTCTCGATTGTGTCCTCAAGACCATAAATTTCATTTTCAAAAAAGCGAAATTTTGTATACCCGTTTTCTTTCGTTTCACCATGGCTTTTAATCATCTCAAACACTCTCGAATGTGCCGTTTGTGCAACTTCTTTACGTTCTTTTAAAATGTCTAGATACTCGGCGAAGGTGCCTTCCCACTTCAGCTTGCTTTCCTCTTCACGGAAATGCTCCAACTTCCGTAAAATATCCATTCGTTTCCCTCCATTCAGGGCGTGGTTTCAATCATTGTATGCGAGGAAGCTCTATAAGATGAAGCATACAAAAAAGCGGCAAAACGAATATATATTCGTTTTGCCACCATGATTAGTTCTCTGGATATGTTTTTCTTAGAAATTGAATGGATTGGGTGATGAGCTGTTTCAGCACTTCGATATCAATATCATCTACTTTATTAATGTACACGCACGCTTTTCCTGTCGTATGCTTCCCGAATTTGGCGAGAAGCGTTTCCCGTTCTTCATCACCCGGCGCAAAATAAAGGCTGATTTTCGCTTTGCGGGGCGAAAATCCGACTAACGGCGCATCCCCTTCATGCCCCGTTTTATAAACATAATGATACGATCCGAAGCCGATAATGCTCGGCCCCCACATTTTCGCTTTGAAGCCTGCCGTCTCTGTAAAGATCTCCAATAATCGATACGCGTCCTCCCGTTTTTTCGGGCTATCTACCGCTTCGATGAATTCAATGACACTGGCATCCGTTTCCGTCGTTTTTTGCTCGTACATTTTTTCTCCCACTCCCTCATATTTGAAATTTACAATTACTTGCTATCTCATTGAACATATACTAACGTTAAAAGTAAATAAACACCTTTATTTTCCTACTACTATATAGGTTGTTTGACTTGAGTGCAAAGAGGAAATAATTTATCTTGACTAGGTATTTTTTTACTCTATAATTAAAATGATTTTCTCGAAAAAAGGAGTGATATTCGGGTTGGAAAATAAGCTGAAGTTGTACGGCTTTAACAACCTCACCAAAACACTTAGCTTCAACATCTATGATGTGAGCTATGCGAAAAGTGAGCGGGAACAAAAAGACTACATTGCTTATATCGATGAGCAGTACAACTCTGAACGATTGACGAACATTCTCTATCATGTAACAGAAATCATCGGAGCCCATGTGTTGAACGTGAGCAAACAGGATTATGATCCACAAGGCGCAAGTGTCACCATCCTAATTACGGAAGAGACACTACCGGTTGCACTGATCGATGAGTCTTGCAATCGGGGGGAAATTGAAATATTAAAAACCCGGGATTCCGTTGTTGGACATTTGGATAAAAGTCATGTCACCGTCCATACGTATCCTGAATATCACCCAGATAATTCGATTGCCACTTTCCGTGTTGATATCGAAGTATCGACGTGTGGGGAAATCTCACCATTAAACGCCTTGGATTATCTAATTGGCAGCTTCGATTCGGACATCATTACAACCGATTACCGGGTCCGGGGGTTTACTCGGGATGATTCAGGGAAGAAGTTATTTATGGACCATAAGATGACATCGATCCAAGATTATATCGATAGTGAAACGTTGCAGAAATATGACGCCATCGATGTGAATGTATATCAGTCAAATATTTTTCATACAAAACTGCTAATCAAAGACATCAATTTGCAAAATTACCTCTTCAATACGGATGTGTATGAAATACCTCCGAAAGAAAGGCTGTATATTACAAACAATTTACGCAAAGAGATGATTGAAATCTTTAGCGGTTCCAATATATATGAACAGTGAGAGGACGGTGTTGAACATTCTTTCACAAGATAAAGCCCCGATTATGGAGGCTCTCAACAATTATAAAAAAATGCGGGTCGTTCCTTTTGATGTTCCCGGCCATAAACGTGGCAGAGGAAATGAGGAGCTGACCTCTTTTTTAGGTGAGAATTGCATGTCAGTGGACGTCAATTCAATGAAACCATTAGATAATCTCATCCACCCTGTTTCCGTCATTCGAGAAGCAGAAGAGCTTGCAGCCGAGGCTTTTGGGGCAAAGCATGCTTTCTTCATGGTGAACGGAACGACGTCAGCTGTTCAAGCGATGGTGATGACAGCGTGCAAGGCAGGAGATAAAATCATCATGCCGCGCAATGTTCACCGAAGCGCCATCAATGCGCTTATCTTAAGCGGAGCTGTTCCGGTCTATGTCAATCCAGGTGTGAACACTGACCTTGGGATCCCTTTAGGTATGTCTGTACAAGAAGTGGAGAATACAATTCTTGCGCATCCTGAAGCGAAAGCGATTCTCATTAATAACCCAACCTATTACGGCGTCTGTTCGAATTTGCAAGCGATCACCGATCTTGCCCATCGTCACGGAATGCTTGTCCTAGTGGACGAAGCGCATGGAACCCACTTTTATTTCAGTGATGACCTCCCTGCTTCTGCAATGTCGGTCGGTGCGGATATGGCTTCCATCAGCATGCACAAATCCGGTGGTTCATTGACCCAAAGCTCTTTTCTTCTGATCAATAACGAAGTGAGTGAAGGGTACACGAGGCAGATTATCAATTTGACGCAAACGACAAGCGGGTCGTATTTGCTTCTTTCTTCCCTCGACATCTCACGGAAAAATCTAGCCTTGAATGGTAAGGAAATCTTCCAAAAGGTTGGGGAGATGGCAAAATATACTCGTGATGAAATCAATAAAATCGGAGGATATTATGCATTTTCCGAAGAGTTGAAGAATGGGGATACGATCTTTGATTTCGATACGACAAAGCTTTCCGTCCATACACGTGATATTGGACTTGCAGGCGTCGAAGTGTATGACATTCTGAGGGATGAATATGACATCCAAATCGAGTTTGGGGATATCGGTAATATTCTTGCCTATATTTCAGTCGGAGACCGCCGTTTAGATCTTGAACGACTCGTTGCAGCCCTTGCTGAGATTAAAAGACGATATAGTCAGGACAAAAGTGGATTATTCGATCATGAATACATTACTCCCCATGTCGTCTATACGCCTCAAAAAGCGTTCTATGCGGAAAAGGAAACACTTCCTATTAATGAAAGCGCTGGCCGTATCTCAAGTGAATTCGTCATGGCCTACCCTCCAGGTATTCCGATTTTGGCTCCAGGTGAACGAATCACTCCCGAAATTTTGGAATATATCCAATACTGTAAAGATAAAGGGAGCTTCATGACAGGTACGGAAGATAGCAAAATCGAGCATATCAATGTTTTGAAGGAGGTTGAGTAATGAAACTATGGTTTGTAGAAAATCATTCGCCGAATGTCCAATTTTCGATGAAAGTCATTGAACACCTGTACACAGGAAAAAGTGAATTTCAAAAAATTGATGTGCTACAAACTGCCGAGTTCGGGCGTGTCCTGACCTTGGATGGCTTAGTCATGGTTACGGAGAAAGATGAATTCATTTATCATGACATGATTACTCACGTACCGATGGCTACCAATCCCAACATTAAGAAAGTGCTCGTCATTGGGGCCGGGGATGGCGGCACAATTCGTGAACTGACGAAATATGATTCAATCGAGCATATTGATATGGTTGAAATTGACGAGATGGTCGTTGATGTATGTCGGAAATACCTCCCTCAAACCGCAAGCAAGCTTGATGACCCTCGTGTCCATCTTCATTTTGAGGACGGATTGAAATTCGTGCGCTCCAGAAATGATGAATACGATTTGATCATCGTCGATTCGACGGATCCATTTGGACCGGGAGAGGGCTTGTTCACGAGAGAATTTTACGGCAATTGCTATAAGGCCCTAAATGATGAAGGAATACTTGTCAATCAGCATGAGAGCCCTTTCTACGAGGAGGACGCACTCGGCATGCAACGGGCACATAAGCGGATCATGGGGTTCTTCCCTATTTGCCGTGTGTACCAATTGCATATACCGACGTATCCCTCAGGACACTGGCTATTCGGTTTCGCATCTAAAAAATACGATCCAATCAAAGATTTGAATGCGGATGCTTGGAATCAGCTCGGATTGCAAACAAAGTATTATAACACCGACATCCACGTCGGCTCATTTGCATTGCCGAACTACGTAAAGGAGCAATTGAAAGATGCTGAATAAAAATATCGAGACGTTCATCGGATGTGACAATGAATATGAAGAATCGGGTATCGTCGTTTTCGGCGCTCCTTTTGATTCGACGACTTCATATCGTCCGGGCACAAGATTCGCAAGTAAAGTGATGCGCGGTGAATCATTCGGAATCGAGACGTACAGTCCTTATCAGGATAAAGATTTGGAAGACATCTCCGTTTATGACGGAGGAGACCTCGAGTTGAGTTTCGGAAATACGGAAAGGGCTTTAGGACAAATTACGGAGTATACCAAAAAAATCGTCCAAGCCGGCAAGATCCCTTGTATGATTGGCGGTGAGCATTTGGTTACACTCGGGTCTGTTCGGGCAGTCGCAGATCAATTCCCCGATTTACACATTATCCAATTCGACGCCCATGCAGATTTGCGTGACCATTATCTCGATGAAAAACTGTCACATGCGACAGTCATCCATCGTGTATGGGATATTCTTGGTGATGACCGTATCTTCCAATTCGGCATTCGCTCGGGTGACCGGAGCGAGTTTGAATGGGGCAAAGATCGAGTCTTCACGAATAAATTCGACTTTAATGGACTTGAAGAAGTCGTTGAAAGATTACAAGGGAAACCGGTATATTTGACGATCGATTTGGATGTGTTAGATCCATCCGTCTTCCCTGGCACTGGCACACCTGAAGCTGGCGGCGTGAGTTTCTTAGAATTATTGCAAGCAATATTGACAGTGAGCGATCTCAATATTGTCGGCTGTGACGTCAATGAGCTGTCACCTATTTATGATCAAAGCGGTGTATCGACAGCAGTTGCTTGTAAAGTTCTTAGAGAGCTTTTATTGGCAATTCATAATTAAAAGTAGGATACAAAAATATTAATGGGTGGTGTTTTGATTGGGTAAAGGGTTAATTATCGGAGCAGGTGGAGTAGCAAGTGTAGTTGTGCATAAATGTGTACAAGTTCCAGATGTGTTTGAAGAAATTTGCATCGCGAGTCGTACGAAATCGAAATGTGATGCGTTAAAGGAAAAGCTTGACGGAGGCCGGACGAAAATCCAAACTGCGCAAGTCGATGCGGACAATGTGGATGAATTGGTTGAACTGATCAACAGCTTCAAGCCTGATATCGTCATCAACGTCGCGTTACCTTACCAAGACTTGACAATCATGGATGCTTGCCTTGCAACAGGTGTCCACTATTTAGATACAGCAAACTATGAGCCGCTCGACACGGCGAAGTTTGAATATAAATGGCAATGGGCATACCGTGAGAAATTCGAAGAAGCAGGACTTACTGCAATCCTAGGCTGCGGCTTCGATCCAGGCGTCACAGGCGTCTTCTCCGCTTATGCGCAGAAGCATTATTTCGATGAAATCCATCAGATTGATATTGTGGACGCCAATGCGGGTGACCATGGTTATCCTTTCGCGACAAACTTCAACCCAGAGATCAACATCCGTGAAATCACGGCAAACGGCCGCTACTGGGAAAATGGAGAGTTCATCGAAACACCACCACTTTCCGAAAAACGCGTTTACGATTTGCCTGAAATCGGTCCAAAAGATGTATACCTTCTCTATCACGAAGAGTTGGAGTCGCTTGCACAGAACATTAAAGGCATAAAGAAAATCCGTTTCTGGATGACATTCTCCGAAAAATATTTGACTCATTTGAAAGTGCTCGAAAATGTAGGCATGACATCCATCGAGCCGATCAATTTCGAAGGACAGGAAATCGTGCCATTGCAATTCCTGAAGGCGGTTCTTCCTGACCCTGCTTCCCTTGGACCGCGCACAAAAGGAAAAACGAACATCGGTTGTATTTTCCAGGGTACGAAAGATGGCAAAGAGAAGACTTATTACGTCTATAACGTATCCGACCATCAAGAGTGCTACCGCGAAGTCGGTTCCCAAGCGATTTCCTATACGACTGGCGTACCAGCGATGATCGGTGCGATGCTCTTACTGAAAGGTGAATGGAAAAAGCCTGGCGTATACAACGTCGAGGAGTTTAATCCGGATCCATTCATGGAAGCATTGAACGAATACGGTCTGCCTTGGCAAGAAGATTTCAACCCAGAGCTGATCGATTGATAGGAGGTATGCGACAAATGAAGTTAAATTTCGATCCGAACGCAGTCCCCTCCCCTTCCTATGTAGTCGATGAAGGGCTGTTAATTAAAAACTTGGAAGTGCTGAAATCGGTAATCGACCGGACAGACTGCAAAATTTTACTAGCCCAAAAAGGGTTTTCGATGTTTTCAGTTTATCCGTTGATTGGCCAATACTTGGACGGAGTCACATCGAGCGGATTATTGGAAGCTAAATTAGGTTTTGAAGAAATGGGGAAAGAAGTCCATACGTACTCTCCGGCATTCTCAGAAAATGATTTTGAAGAGATCATGTCCTATTCCGACCACCTCGTATTCAACTCGTTCGATCAATGGAGACGATTCAGGGACAGAGTGAAAAGCTATCCGAAGCAAATTGAATGCGGCATTCGGATTAATCCCGAATACTCGGAAATTGAAGTTGATATGTATAATCCTTGCTACACTTTTTCACGCTTTGGAGTGACGCTAGAGAATTTTGAACCAGATGAGCTGGAAGGGATTAGCGGTTTACATTTCCATACGATGTGCGAGCAGAACTCTGATACACTGGCTCGGACGATTCAAGTCGTCGATGAAAAGTTCGGCAAGTATTTGAAAAACATGAAGTGGATCAATTTTGGCGGCGGCCATCATATTACCCGTCCCGATTATGATCTTGACTCACTAATTGACTCGATTATGTTCATGAAGAACAAATATGGACTTCAAGTTTATTTAGAACCGGGTGAAGCGATTGCATTGAACACTGGTTTCCTTGTTTCGACCGTGCTCGATACGATGCATAACGGCATGCCAATCGCTATTTTGGATACATCGGCTTCCTGCCATATGCCTGACGTGCTGGAAATGCCATACCGCCCTGAAATTGCTAATGCAGGCATGCCGAATGAGAAGACCCTCACGTACCGATTAGGAGGACCCACATGCCTTGCAGGTGACGTTATCGGCGATTACTCATTCGATCAGCCGTTAAAGCCTGGCGATAAGCTTGTCTTCGGTGACATGGCCCATTATTCCATGGTGAAGAATAACACTTTCAACGGGATGGAATTGCCGGCGATTGTATTAAATACTGTGGAGAATGGCCCTAAAATCATAAAAGAATTTGGTTATGAGGATTTTAAAGAACGATTATCATAATCAAAATTAAAGCTGCCTGCTAAATTGGGCAGCTTTTTCTATGACTTCCTGTTCTTCATCACTTTCGCCATTTGACGCGAATTGCAGTCTTCTTCCTCATTCAGCTTATCGATTATGTTGTTATAGTCTTCGTCATTTCGATTTTGGCTTAATTTATAGGCAGCTTGAACTTCTTGGACCTTAATTTTGAAACCAACAATCCCTTTTATTTGTTTTTTCGTTTGAGTAGATAGCGTTTCCCATAAAACCGCACCCTCTCGATGATGCTCGTATTTTTGCAATAAGAATGCAAGATCTTTTTCCAACTCTTCCTCACTCAGAACAGAAGCTGCTCCATATACGTGCACTGCTTGGTAATTCCAAGTTGGTACATTTTCATGGTCATACCATGAGGATGAAATATAGGCGTGTGGACCTTGAAAGATCACAAGGACATTCTCATCCTCTAACGTTTTCCATTGCGGGTTCGCATTCGCCATATGCCCCGTTAGAAAGTAAGTCTCTCCTTCTTTCATTAGCTGCAAAGGCAAATGAGTAGCAATCGGTTTTCCTTTTTCTGTTGTGATAAGGATGCCAAACGAGTTTTCTTGTATAAAGTCCCACACTTCGTCAACACTAGAGACCTTAAAATACTTTGGAATGAACATAGCCATCCACCTTCCATAATTTATTAGAACGTTATGTCCATTATCTCAATCCCTTGGATGTTTTGACTAATTGAAATAGTGACAAAAAACCCGGAATACTACTTTTTCTAAGTAGCTCCCGGGGATAGTACTATTATTGATTACCAAGAAGTGTTTCGAGTAATTCCTCGGATACATACGTTTTATTGCCACCGATCAACTCTGGTGCAATGATGAAATGTTGGACACTCTTATTAATTTCATAACTCTTTTCTCCACGGGAAATTGTAATGGAGAGGTTCCCTTTAGTAAGAAGTGCACCATTCGTTTTTGGCTGGGAAAGTACGAAGTAACCGAGCTCCTCTGACACTTTTCGTAATGGAATCATCTTGACGCCATCTTTCATATAATGATCGTTTTCAATGATGTCTAGCACTGTCTCAGGAATTTGGTGATTATCTTCCTCTTCAACCGTTCCCTCATCCGTCAATGGATCTAATGCGATGATTTTCGTTGGAGAAGTTTTTGGAGGCAAGCTTTTCGTTGTCATCGAGTAAAACACGACAAGCTCTTTTCCTTTCAAATCCTCCAATTCAATTTCCTCGCCTTGTTGGTTCAATAACGCGGTATCATCACCAATGTTAAGTTTTAATTCTTTGTCCAAGCTGAGGAAGTCATCATCGAATTTACCGACTTTCACACTGCCTGGCTTTTCTTCATCAATGACGATGAACAACTCTGGAGTGATTTGAGCCGGATAGATTAAAATCATCGGCTTATTTTTATCGTAATAAGCCTCGACTTTCATCCCCTCTTTCAACTCACCTTGTTTCATTTTGTTAGCTGTTCCGCTGTTGAAAAGCAGTGTTTCATCGTGAATGCGGAAAATGGTAATTAGCTCTTGATCGTTTTCAACAGTAACCATCCGTTCATTTTCCTTATTTTCGATACTTGTAATCACCCCTGCAGCTCTTACAAATTCGGAAGGATCCTGCACTTTTTCGCTTTCCACTTGAGTGACCTTATCGTTCGCCAGAACAGCATATGGGGACCATACGCTTCCTGCCAAGAATACTGTTAATGCTACCGCTCCGAATTTTTTCATATTCTCTCTCCTCATTTCGAGTTTTCAATGAATGAGACGGAGATCATTGGAAATAGTTTCATTATTAGTATGACAAAACGGATCTCATCAGTTATAGAGATCCGCTTTTGTTTATTTATTCGTATTTATATAGTGATTGGCGAGAGCAAAATCGAAGTCAAGATATCAACCGCTTGATCGATTTCCTGTTCAGTTACAGTTAATGGAGGAAGCAATCGGATGACATCGGTACCTGCTTGAACGACGAGCAATCCTGCTTCTTCCGCTTGGCGAACGTAAGGCGTAACGTCTTCCTTGCAATCTATGCCGATGAGGAGTCCTTCGCCACGGATGTCAAACTTGTCGCTTGGCAAGGTCTTCTTCAACTTTTGACTCAAAGCTTCAGACTTTGAACTGACTTCCTTCAAAAACTCTTCCTCAAAAACATGATCTACAACAGTTTTAGCAACCGCTACCGCAAGCGGATTTCCTCCAAATGTTGTGCCATGTGATCCAGGTCCGAATGAGTCGAATAAATCGGCTGTTCCGAGCATCGCTCCGATAGGAAATCCTCCTCCCAATCCTTTGGCAAGAGTCATAATGTCCGGTTGCAATCCAGTCTGTTCGTATGCGTAACGAGTGCCTGTTCTTCCGATGCCTGTTTGCACTTCATCGACGATGCATAGAATTCCTTTCGACTTGCAAATGTCTGTAATGACTGATGCGAACTCGGGAGTGACAGCGTGGATTCCCCCCTCGCCTTGGATCACTTCAAGCATGATGGCCGCTACATCATTATCAATCGCAGCTTCCAATGCTTCCGGATCATTGAACGGAACCGTCTTGAACGTTGCGAGCATTGGGCCGAAACCTTGCTTAATTTTATCTTGACCCGTCGCTGCCATCGCTCCAAATGTCCGGCCATGAAACGATTGACTGAATGTAATAATGGTCGATTTGCTCGTATGTTTCCTTGCGAGTTTAATCGCTGCTTCATTCGCTTCCGCTCCGCTGTTGCAAAAGAAACTATGGGAAAAATGAGTGTCTTTCGTTAGAGTTGCTGCAAGCTTCTCCTGCTCCGGACTTTCGAATAAATTCGAAACATGCCAAAGCTTTTCGCTTTGAAGCTGGATGGCCTTGACGATTGCAGGATGCGCATGCCCGAGACTGACGACAGCAATGCCGCTTGTAAAATCAAGATATTGTTTGCCGTTCTCATCTTCTACGACTGTACCTTTGCCTTTTACAAGATGCACGGGTCGTCTTGCATAATTGTTGAATAAAGAACTCAACTGAATACCTCCTCAAATCCGATCGTCGTGCCTCCCAAATGCTGATCAACGATTTGGACGGAAGGGACCCCTGCATCGAGGCAGTCCATAGCGGCATTCACTTTCGGAATCATTCCACCATAAATATCGCCAGCTTCAATCCAATTCGCAATTTCAACCGGAGAGACGGCCGTTTTAACTTCATTTTCAATCTTGATGCCAGGTGTATCCGTTACAAAGATGAGGCTAGTCGCATGAATCGCGAGTGCAATCTTACTTGCGACTGTATCTGCATTTATATTGAGTGGTTCTCCAACTTCAGTTGCTCCAATGCAAGATACGACAGGAACCACACCTGCAGCTATCAATTTCTCTAGCAAGCATTCATTCACAGCCTGGATATCACCAACGAAACCGTATCTATTTTCATCGAGTAGTGTACACGTCATTAGTTTACCATCGAAACCGCTTAGACCAATTGCCTCGATGCCTTCACGGTTTAGCTGATGGACGAGCAATGGGTTAACTTCCCCAATTAATACATCTCTCACGACCGAAATTGCCTTTTCACAAGTCACTCGTATACCATTATCGATAGTGGAATCAATGGAGTTCTTCACTAGTGCCGCATTGATGGAAGGACCCCCTCCATGGACGATGACAATGTCATTGCCTTCACTTTGTAATTTGTGGAGTTCCTTAAAAAAAGCGCTTTTCAACCCTTCGAGCATACTGCCCCCGAGTTTAATGACAATTCGATTACGATCTGTATGAAGCATTGATTTGGACGTAGTCATATGTCAAATCGCACCCCCATGCTATTCCTTGACCGCTTCCTTTATTCAGCTCGACGAAAATTTTCACTTCGGGCTGTTTTAAATAAAGAAGCAGTTCCTCTTCTGAAAAGCCAACTGGCTCGCCATCTTTTACAACAGTTGTATCCCCAATTTTAATCGAGATTCCTAGAGGATCGATGGACGCCCCACTATATCCAACTGCCGCAATAATCCTACCCCAGTTTGCGTCGCAACCGAAAATCGCCGTTTTAACGAGGGGAGATCCGACAACCGTCTTCGCAATTTTTCTAGCTTCCTCGTCTGTGACTGCCCCGCTCACTTCAACTTCAACAAGTTTCGTAGCCCCTTCGCCATCCTTTGCAATCATCTTTGCAAGGTCTTGTGCAACGGCATGCAACGCTTGCATGAATACACCCCAGTCAGGATGATCCGGACATAAAGGTTCATTTTCTGCCATTCCGTTCGCTAGGACGAGGACCATATCATTAGTCGAAGTATCTCCATCGACTGTTATGGAATTGAAAGTCAAATCGGTCACAGTTTTCAATGCATCTTGCAAATGTCCAGTGTCGACTTTGGCGTCTGTCGTTATGAAGCCGAGCATCGTTGCCATATTCGGTTCGATCATTCCCGAACCTTTGGCAGTTCCTGCAATCGTAATTTCCTTGCCATCGACTTCCACACGGTAGGCGGTATTTTTCGTAACTGTATCTGTCGTCAAAATCGCTTGAGAAAATTGGATAGATCCTTCCAATGTACTTGTAGGGTTTAAGTTTTCGATCCCTTTAAGCACAGGTTCCATATTCAATTTTTCCCCAATGACTCCAGTTGACGCGACGCCGACCAAATTAGGTGCAATGCCGAATTTTTGAGCTGTTTTCTCCTGCATCGTGAGCGCGTCAAGCATGCCTTGCTTCCCTGTCACAGCGTTGGCGTTGCCGGAATTGATGATGACCGCCTGCATTTGACCGGTCTTTTTCACAACATCCTTCGTCACAACTAGAGGAGCTGCTTGGATGGCGTTCGTCGTGAAAACGCCCGCCACGCTTGCGGGAACTTCACTGAGCAATACCGCCAAATCGTATTTCTTATGCTTCAATCCGCAGTGGATGCCTACCGCTTTAAACCCTTTAGGTGTTGCAATATTATTCCCTGAAATACGTTTCAATTGCTGAACAGCTACCGCCATACCAATTCCTCCTTTAAATGAATAATGGCACTTGGGTCAAACCAGTCGTTTCATCCAACCCGAATTGCACATTCATATTTTGGACCGCCTGCCCGGCAGCCCCTTTCACCAAGTTATCAATAACAGAAACAATCGTCGCCCGATTCGTCCGTGGATCGACTTTTACATGGATATCACAATAGTTCGTGCCGGACACTTGTTTCGTGCAAAATTTCGTCGCTTCATTCATAATCCTCACAAAGGAATGTGTTGAATAATAGTCTTGTAAACAATCAACAAGATTTGTTTCCGTAACGCCAGCATTGACTGGCGCGTAGCTCGTCGCCATAATCCCTCTCGTCATGGGCACAAGATGTGTCGTAAAGGTCACTGTTGTTTGTTGACCTCCAAATAGGTGAATACCTTGCTCAATTTCAGGGATGTGCTGATGCTCATTGATTTTATATATCGAGAAGTTTTCATTCGTTTCACTGAAATGCGTCATCGGTCCAGGCGTATTCCCTGCCCCCGACACTCCGCTTTTCGCATCGATTATCAGTTGTGATGCATCAATGAGGCCTTCTTTGATCAATGGCAATATAGGGAGAAGCGCAGCGGTCGGATAGCAGCCAGGATTGGCGATGAGCTGAGCATTTTTGATTGTCTCAGAATTCCACTCCGTTAAACCGTAAGCACTTTGAATCAATGCATCCTCAGGAGCAGGTGTTTTCTTATACCACGTTTCGTATTCACCAGCATTCTTCAACCGGAAATCTCCAGACAAATCGATTAGCTTCGGTCCTTCCCCGAGGAGCTGCGGCAATAAACGGCTCGTCACCCCTGCTGGTGTGCTAGCAAATAATACATCATAGCCAAGCAATTGACCTGGATCGATTTTGAGAAGAGGTTGATCATACAAGTTTTTCAAGTGCGGAAACTTGGTAGAAAACAATGTCCCTTCGTCAGATGATGTGTATAAATCGATTTGCTCCACTTCCGGGTGATTATGTAGCAAGCGGATCAATTCAAGTCCACCATATCCGGAAGCACCGATGATTCCTATCTTCATGTCTCCACCCCTTTTGTCGTTAAAAGTAGTATACGTATGTATAAATATAAAGTCAACTGCATTTTTATAAATAGTTACATGGATTTAATTCTACGCCGAGGAATTGGAGTTTTGAATTACAGCAGAGTGTGCTATAATTGGTTTATTATCAGGTACTAATATAAGGTAATAGTTTTCTACCGATGGAGGAGGTTACTATGGAAGATTTATTGAAGCTGAAAGGCAAAAACATAGTTGTTATGGGTGTAGCAAATGAGCGCAGTATTGCATGGGGAGTAGCGAAGTCCCTTTTTGACGTCGGGGCGAACGTTATTTTCACGTATCGTAAGGAACGGTCACTAGCGAAGCTTGAAAAAGCATTGGAAAGCAACGGACTTGAGCCGAAGATGATTGTTCAATGTGATGTCAATGAAGACGAGAGCATCCGTAATGCATTTACATTGATCGGTGAAAAGTTTGGAACAATCCACGGGATTGTCCATTCAATCGCATTTGCGCATGCGGAAGATTTGAAAAATGAATTTGTGGAAACGACGAGAAGCGGCTATGCATTCGCACAAGATTCGAGCTCGTATTCATTAGTAGCAACAGCAAGAGAAGCACGTCGGTTCATGACAGAAGGCGGATCGATCATTACGATGACTTACTTAGGCGCTGAACGTGTTCTCGATGGCTATAACGTCATGGGAGTGGCGAAAGCTGCACTTGAAGCTTCCGTCCGCTACTTAGCAAATGATCTAGGAAAAGATGCAATCCGTGTCAATGCGATTTCTGCGGGTGCTGTCCGCACTCTTTCTGCGAAAGGCGTACCTTCCTTCAATACGATTTTAGGGCAAATCGAAGAAAAAGCCCCTCTGAAACGCAATATTACAAACGAAGAAGTCGCGAAAATGTCAATTGCGATGTTAAGCGATCTTTCAAGCGGAGTAACCGGTGAAATTATTTACGTTGATGGTGGCTATCATATAATGGGATAAAAAAAGGAGCTTAGCGGCTCCTTTTTTTTGTTACGAAACATTCTTTTTTCAAAATCGTCTTACTAATGAGGTGAAGCCATTTGAAAAAGAAGCCGATTTATGTCGAAATTGAGATTGATGCTAGTGTTGATGAAGTTTGGAATGCTTCACAAGACCCGGACTTACATTCGCAATGGGACTTACGGTTTTCCTCCATTACTTATTTGCCGAAAAAAGACGATGAGCCACAGAAGTTTACATACAAACGGAGCGTCCCTCCCCTCTTTACAGTGGAAGGCTGGGGGAAAAGTACGGGGACAATTAATAAAGAAGATGGTACCCGTTCATCTTCCCTCCACTTTGGAACAAAGCAATGGATTTCGCCGATCAAGGAAGGAAAAGGGTATTGGAAATATGCACCCCTCCAAAGGGGGACAAAATTCCTGACTCAATATGATTACGAAGCAAATTTCGGTTCGTTCGGAAAAGTGTTCGATGCGTTCATCTTCCGCCCGCTCATTGGCTGGAGTACCGCCATCAGCTTCGATGTGCTGAAAAGATGGCTAGAAAAAGGTGAGGCTCCGCGTTCCCAATACTTACGGTTTTTCACGACATATGGGCTTATGATCTTGTTTGCATTCATCTGGCTCTATCATGGACTCATTCCAAAAATCATCGGCAGGCACCCTGAAGAGGGGCGGATGTTAGCTGGAGCACTTCCCATAGACGATTCTCAAGTAACAGCAATCATAAATGGCATCGGAATCGTCGAAATGCTGTTCGGTGCTCTTTGGCTTGTTTATAAGAAGAAAAAACATTTATTTGCCCTACAGCTAGTCGTTTTTCCATTGCTCACTATTGAAGCGCTTATTGCTGCTCCCGAAGCGGCCATCCATCCTTTCAACCCTTTGACGTTCAATCTATCTTTGTTTGTCCTATCACTCATCGGGTATTTTAGTAGCGATGACGTACCGACGGCTAAAAGTTGCAAAAGGAAAAGGTGAGCAAGTTGTCTATTTATAAAAAAGTGCTTGGCAATGACTTTAATCGTTTACATCCGATGTTACAAAAGCGTTATGCCCTTGACGTTGATAGTTCATTTAAAGCAACAGGTATCATGAGGGAAATCAAAGGCGGACCTAAATGGCTCTATCCCCTTTTCCGGCTTGGTGTCAACTGGAAGCTGCTGTTTCCAGAACGGGGTAAGAATATTCCTTTTTCAATTAAAAATACGTCTCGGCTTGGGATAAATGGCGAGAGTCAAATTCATTGGGAACGCATTTTTCATTTTGGAAATAAGAAACGTTTTTTCAATGCGTTGATGAGTTTGGATGAGACACGCGGTGTCATTAAAGACTATCTCGGGGAGCCTCCTTTGGTTTATTCAGACTTGGCTTTCGATGTGCCGGAAGATGGCTCACTGACAATTCATTCATTGAATCAACGCCTTGTTCTCGGGAAAATTGAAGTGCCGCTGCTGAAACTTTTCCATGGTTTAGCAACGGTGACAGAACGTTTTGATGAGGCAAAAGCCGTCTATCGTATACATGTGACTGTCCGGAATCCATTAATAGGGCATCTGTTTTCCTACGAAGGGGAGTTTGTCGAGGATGCGTAAATTTGTACTTATTCACTTTTTATTATTTTTGATTATCGCTGTTTTCAGCAAACATCCATGGCCTTTCTTAATGCTCACCGTTGCACAGATAGCCTATGTACCGATTGCTTTGCGTTTCGTAATGCGCCGTACAGATTGGTTAGCTAAATACTATTTATACTTGGCGATTCCTGCTTATATTTCAGTTGCAAGCGTCCAACTATTTTCACCTGAATGGGCCGCCTATCCGGCATTTATTTATTACGCGTTCACAGTAGTAATTGCGCTAAACGGTTTGTCCCGGTTTTTACAACGAGGGTTTACAAATATCGAAGAATTTTCAATTGATCTCGGGTTAATGTACATAGCGCTCGGCGGTGGTTGGTATTTTGCCTATGTTGCGGATATCGATACTGGCTTCACCCCGTTATTGACGTGGCTTACGGCGATTCACTTCCATTACTCTGCATTTCTATTGCCTGTCTTTATTGGACTTCTTGGCAGGCTCAATAAACCGCGTTCCTATTCGATTTATAGCGTCCTATTATTGGCTGCGCCGATGGTTGTTGCAATCGGCATTACATTTTCACGTTGGATTGAGTTGTTTTCGGTCATCTTATACATCGTCGGATTGGCTGGAATAATTTCGCTTGCCTGGCGAACTCGCTTCCCGAACAGGCTCCAAAAATGGCTCGTTGGCATTTCATTCTCATCTTTAGGTGTGACGATTTTGTTCTCTGTCCTGTATGTACTCGGGAATGGCTTTGGGCTCACTTCCGTTACGATCGACTTTATGCTCCGCTTTCATGGCATTTTGAATTGCATCGTCTTTGCGTTAATCGGTATTGTTGGATGGTCTTTGTCCATTCCTGCTTCCGTTTACGAAGAACCTAGTTTTCCAATCAGTCGGATAAAAGGTAAACAGCGTGTTGATGAGCTTGGCATATCAGGCAGACATAGTGGACTTGTCGATGACATGAAACATTATGGGATTCGCGAGGTATCTCCTCGAATAATTGATTTTTATGAGAACACGATAGAATACCGGTTGTATGCCACTGTTCGTTGGCGTAAATGGTTTATGCCATTTGCTTTTCTTTATTCATTTATCAGCAGGAAAACGGAGCAGATCAATTTGCCGATCCATCAAAGAGAGGTCGAAATGACAGGTGACATTATTACGCTTGACACTGAGGTAGATGGAAGACCTGCCGTCCGCGCATGGATCCGAAAGGTGGAAAATAGCTATGCATTCATTGCCCTTTATTCGCACCATCGATCGAGTACTGACAAGGAGTTCATGAATATCGCACTGCCCTTACCTTTTTCAACAATGACCGGCGTTTTGGAGTTGATTGAACAAGGAGAAGACTTACAACTGACGAGCAAGAAAACCGATTCGGCATCAGATGCAGGAATTTATTTGTCTTCAAAGCTAGGAAAGTATTTTAGACTGCCGCTTGAGGAAAACTTTGTCGTTCGGGAAGAGGTAGATGGTTCGTTGATGGCAAAGCATGAAATGTGGATTTTTTCGATACCATTTTTGACGATTGATTATAGAATTTATCATTCATAAAGAAAGCCAGAGGCATTTTCCTCTGGCTTTAGAATGTTATTTGCTTGGAATGAATTATTTTGAGAGCAGTCAGCCTTGCTTTGGGCGCGGAACGCCTCACTTTGGGCGCGGAAGCATTCCTTACAAATTCACACCAACTTCATTCTCAAATTTCCTTCATTAACCCCTTATTCCCTTTTGTCAAAATGTTTTCGTAATCGATATAGTCGTAAATATCATCCGAAATCTTATCACTGAACGTTGACAGTTCTTTTACTGTCAAATCTTCGATTGCCTTCTTCTCCGCTTCGCAATAAATGATGATCTTCCCGACGATTTCATGAGCATCGCGGAACGGTGTGCCTTTCGCTACTAAATAATCGGCCACTTCCGTTGCATTCAGGAAACCGGCTTTAATCGCTGCTTTCATATTGTCCGCATTCACGTGTAATGTATCGATCATTTTTGACATGATTTCCATGCAATCCAACACTGTGTCGAGCGCGTCGAAAAACTGCTCTTTATCTTCCTGCATGTCTTTGTTATACGTAAGCGGCAACCCTTTCAATGTCGTTAATAAAGCAAATAAGGAACCGTACACTCTCCCCGTTTTCCCACGAATCAATTCCGCAGCATCCGGATTCTTTTTCTGCGGCATGATGCTGCTCCCTGTCGAGTACGCATCTGCCATCGTAATGAATTTGAATTCTTGGCTGCTCCATAAAATGAGCTCTTCGCTTAAACGGCTCATATGCATCATGATAATGGAGAAGTCGGACATGAGTTCTAGCATATAATCCCTGTCGCTCACACCGTCGAGGAAATTATCGACCGGTTTCGAGAATCCTAATAGAGACGTCGTAATCTCGCGATCAATCGCATGCGTCGTTCCGGCAAGTGCACCGCAGCCTAACGGATTTTCATCGAGCAGCTCGAGTGCATTGGCGATACGTTTTTTATCACGCTTGAACATTTGCTCATAAGCGCCTAAATGATGTCCAAATGTGACGACTTGTGCACGTTGCAAATGTGTGTAGCCAGGCATGATGACATTATTCGCTTTTGCTTTTGCATGCAACGAATCGATCAGCCCCTGGAGCCCGTCCATTACTTCGACCGCTTTATTCTTTGCATACAGTCGCATATCGACCGCCACTTGGTCATTCCGGCTTCGTGCGGTATGTAGTTTCTTCCCCGTTTCTCCGATTCTTTCCGTCAAGTGCATCTCGACGAAGGAGTGGATATCCTCGTAGTCCCCTTCAATGACAAGCTTGCCACTGTCGATATCATGCTCGATAGATTTCAGCCCTTGAACGAGCAATTCCCCTTCCTCAGGTGTCAGCAAATCTGTGTGGACAAGCATCGTTACATGCGCCAAGCTCCCTGCGATATCTTCTTTGTATAATCTATAATCAACAGGTAGCGATGTGTTGAACTGCTCCATTATTTCATCTGCACGACTTGTAAAACGTCCTCCCCAAAGCTTCATGTATAATCAACCTCACTAATGTATTTTTATTCAATACATTGTATTATAATAAATTTACCATTCAATTGCAATGAAATCTGGTATTTTCAACTCATGAATAACAGGCATGGGGAGCATGAATTGAGGTATACTGGTGAATGAAAAGGAGTGTCTTTTATGTTGAAAGAGAAAATTGCAAAGCAAGTGGCGGAAAATGCGTCCGTTCCCCTCTTCCCGATTGAGAAGGAATACGCCGTCAAACAAGGACTGATTACTGATCAAAAGGATATTAAAGATAAAGAATGGAGTTTCCCAGTCATTGAAAGATGCTTAAAAGAGACTGAGGAAGTAATTAAGGAAGAAAACGAGTCGTTCATGAGTAAGCCCGCCTCTTATTTCTCCAAAAATCCCGAAGAGTTTTTGTATGTAGAATCGGATGCTTTCGAAACGATCGGCGTCGATGGAATCGCCTTCGAAATGGATGATGTTTTTGAGACGCACACGATCCTATTCGGATTAAAAGTGCAAAAGAAGTGGGGATCTTTTCTGAAAGATTATGTAGAAGCGAACGTCGGCTCGAAAACATTTAGTGCGATGTTTTCCGACAAGGACGGTCTATGGGACATCAATGTACCGCTCGATAACTTGGAAGGTTTCCAAAAAGAAATGCCTTTAACAGATACAATAGATCTTGCCTATCAATTCATCTTCAAATTGCTTGAAGCGATTGAGGCAGCAAATTGAAGCACGCATTCGAAGTGGAAACTCAGGAATTCATCTACACATACGTCCGGCAAATGGACGAGCATGATCTTTGTCGTTTGGAAATGAGAGCTTTTTTCGGGTATGACAGTCCGTCAAACGTCATCAGAAGCAACGTAAAAATCGATCCGAGCAGAAGCCCATTCATGAAGGAGCGTCTCGAAGTTCTGTTTTCCGGAAACGATATAGACGAATTAATAAGGCAAGCAGCTGAATTTGTAACCCATAAAACATTTAAGGTGACTTGCCTAAACTCGATAGCCCTCGATACGACTGCTAAACTACGCCAACCAGAAAGGCGCAGCATGGTGCGGCAAATCGGTGAAGCGATTCAAGGGGAAGCAGAATTACTGGAGCCCGAAGTGAACTTTGGAATCGTCTTGCTAGAAGGGATATGGCATTTTGGAATTCTTCAGGAAAGCGAACCGATTTGGCGCTATCATATGAAAAAACCGCATATGTATTCCACTGCACTGAGCACACGAGTTGCTAGAGCCGTCACTAATATTGCTGTTCCGCATCCAGAAGGGGTTCGCGCAATCGATCCGTGCTGCGGAATCGGAACTGTTTTGGTAGAGGCACGCTCAATGGGAATCGACATCGTCGGCAGAGATATCAACCCTCTTGTCTGTCTTGGCTCCCGGAAGAACCTCGCTCATTTCGGGTTGGAGGGGGAAGTTGTAAAAGGGCCTATTGCCGAAGTGACAGATACATATGATGCGGCGATTATCGACATGCCTTATAATCTATTTACACATATTACCGATGAAGGACAACTAGACATTTTGAAAAATGCTAGACGGATTACGTCGAGATTGGTTGTCGTGACGATTGCGCCATTGGATCATATGATTGCAGAAGCGGGATTTAAGATTATTGATCGTTGTGTAGCGAAAAAGGGGACGTTTAAACGACAAGTAGTTGTTTGTGTATAAATGGGGAATGTTCTAAAAGGGGTGGAGTCAATGAGGAAGTTTGCAGGTGTTTTGTTTCTTAGCTGTTTGATTCTTTTAGCCGGATGTAATTCCATTTCAAAATATGATGATGAAGATGTTGCAGCCATTGTTCGAGGAGAAGAAATAACGGTCGGTGAACTGCGTTTTTTATATCCTGACGATAAAATTCTAGATAGTCTTGATGGAATGATCAAAGCAAAATTAGTCGAACAAGAAGTGATGAGAATGAAGCTTGATGTCTCTGAGAAGCTTCAGGAAGTACAGGCCTCCGAGAGTTCAATTCGTGATTTTTATCCGCCTGAAGACGATGATTCCGAAACGGCAAAAAATATTCGAAATTTAAATGAATCCCAAGCTAAAAAGCTGGGAATGGAGCCAAGTGAGTATTTTGTAAAGCATACCCTAGCATACCGCGAGTCAGGTGTTTATCTACTTGCCTATGTGGACAAAATGATAGGCGAACCAATGCTTTACGATGAAGACTTTGATATTAATGAATATAATGCAAAAGGAAATCAGGTATTGGATCAATTAGTGGAAGAAAATAAGGATGAGATAGAGATATTTATTAAGTAAATCTATCTACTGAAAGGCAAGTATTGATAAAATATCTATTCTTGCCTTTTTAGTATTACTTTTTTCAAGCTTCCGATTTAACTTCATACATATACAGTTCATCATCGTCCAAAAACAGCAGCATATTCTCCCGGTTGTTAACTAATTGCGGTTCGACAGGCAAACCATTCGGCTTTATCAGCTCGATGTTCTGGACAATCTTAAATTCATCGCCTTCAAGTTGCAACTCAAAAAGGAACCGCCGTCCCCATCTACCCTGATACCCAACGACCGTCTCCCCGTCTACCGCAAACGACTGAAAACCCATACCTTCAAGTGAATAATAGACTGTCCGCCCTTCTTTTCGTACACCAATCTTCGAATCAATACTGAAATAAAACCAAATCCTTCCGTCCGCGTCACTATTTAGCGCCAAACACTCAAAAATGGAATATTCCTTGTCCTCTTCTAGCGAATCTAACTTATGGCCAAATGCATCCCAGCCAACGAGCCCGCTGCGGCCAATCGGCTCTTCCCAGCCATAATTACCAATAACACCTTCGTCAAAATACCCTGTCCAAATCTCCTGGTTCTTTGTCACGTACACATGCTCAATCCCATCGCCTAAACAAAATGATCGGATCAAATGCCCATTCTTATCATACACACGTGCGTTTTCTTCAATGTTCTCCGCATTATGGTAATACGACCGCGCACATACCAGCATTATATGCTCGTCGTCAATCGGCAGTATGTAATGATAATTCCATGTCTCTTCTGGCAAATGCAGCACCGTCTTCTGCCCGTCCTTCAGATGGATGACTTGGTAACTGTAGCTTTCTTCTGTAACCGTCGCAGGGAAACTGCCGTTGATTAAAGGCGGCTGCTCTTTCGCCAGCAATACAAAGATATCGTTATGATGGCCGATTGCGATTGAAAGCGGAGTCGCTTGTTTAAGCTCTTCATGCAGATTAGCTAAGGGAGTTACAGGTATTTGGACTGTTGGTTTCATTTAATTTCAACCGCCTTTACTGGAATCGACTTACCGACTTCCGCAAATCATGAAAAAAGGACTCTACCGTTATTGCTTCTCTTTCGTTGATTAATATGATAATTTATTTGTCCATGTATAATTAACAAATCTACACTTCTTACCATTCATTTCAAATTCTTCATCACTGGTTTCCGTGTGCTTAAATCCGTTTTTCTCTAACACTTTTTGAGATGCTATATTATTGGTTGTTGTTTTCGCCTTAACTTGATTTATACCTAACTCTGTCATTGTTCCTAATAACAATTTCAATGCTTTTTTAGCAACGCCTTTTCCAGTATGGTGTTGTCCAACTCTATATCCCAGATGACCGATTTTTTGGGACAGATCAATATCTATCAAATTGATTCTGCCAAGGATGCAATCGTTTTTATCTTTAATAAGATAGAACAACGAAATTCCATCAGCTTGTTCTACTAGTAAGGTTTTATGCCTATTTTTAAATACGTCTGGGTTATAATAGTCATCTCCACGAGTTGGTACCATTTCCTCGAAAAAGATTCTATTTTCAAGTTCAAATGTATATAAGTCCTTCTCATCTGTGTCCTTTAACTTCTCAATTAAAATTTCCATCTATCCTCCCCCCAATCAATTCAATACTGATGTTCCTCTTCCTCCACCCTATTTTCACGCCACCATATAATCTCGAAAAGAAGAGTTTTAATCTTTCCTGCGGAACGTCATTTTTCTAGTTTATTTTGTATAACTAAAAACTCTCCTAAATTGGGAGATTGATTATATTTAATCGCAGCTTGCTTGTCTTTTTCGATAATGGCTTTTGTTAAATCAATTTCATTGATACTGGCAATGGCTACTGCGTAATGTATGACGTCAACTAACTCTTGTTCTAGCGAAGTATTCGATGTACTTGATTTTCGGCCTTCTAACTGGTTTAGGACCTCTGCCACTTCACCTACTTCTTCCACTAGTTTCATAAACAATCCCGATGACGTGCGACCTTCTTTGTATTTTACTGCTAAATAACTTTGATAGGCTTGAAATGTTAATGGGTCCATTAATACGTCCTCACAATGCTTATTATTTATGCTCATACAATCTATCCAAATAGACGGTTTCGATTTTTAGACCGTCGCTTGTCTTGTTTAAAACAAAAATATGACGTGAAATACCATTCATATAGATATCGGAAGGAGTAAGCACTTTCATATCCAACAACACATCATACACGTAGTCGCCTTTAGACCAAAACTCTGGATCACTCGTCAATTCCATGCCTACCAGTTTGATGTCCTGAATCTCATGAATCCCTTCCTTGCTAGCTTGATTTTCACTGTCTTTTAAAAATGATAACAAATGCTCCTTGTCTTCTGAATCGAAATTGTGGAGCTCCACATATTCATCCCACTTATGTGATTTTTGATATTCGATAGACTTTAGGATTAGTGTTTCTGCTTCATTTTTCTTGAAAAGAAAAAATCCCGAAACGGTTACGAGTGAAACGATGATCACTGCCAACGCTGTTCTTTTGATGTAAATCACCTCAATTACGCTCTCTTGCTTATCGGGATTAAGATGTCAAAATGAGGTTTATTAACATCTCGATCATACGGGTATCTTTCGTGTTTGATCGGCAAACGATCGTAATATTCAACATTAGGCTCCCTATACAGTTCATAGTCACTTTCCTGCAGCCATTGAAAGATGTTGTCATACGACTGTCCAATGTTTTGATCTTTTTCATGATGAATCATTACATACGTCATTTTAGGTACATTAATTTCAATCATTCCCTCAGGGAGCTGTTGTTCTTCGCTTACCTCATATACAGAATAATGAACAAACCCATCAGGCCTTAGGTGATAGGACAGTCCTAATTGCATTTTTGGATTGATTGCATATTCTAACTCCTCTACTCTATTGCTCATGCCCATAATAATGTTTTTCAACGTACTTACTTCTGAGTACGGGCCGTCCCATTTTAAGCCGATTGCACGATATGCAGGTATCTCCACTATTTCATAACGAAAGTTTTTCATGCGTATTCCCCTTTGTAAATATAGTTTGGTACCATCCCTTTTGATACGTTATATTCATGTAATCACCAAAACTGAAAGCGAACTCAATAAACGCTGAACCCCTTGCTGTAATAATGGTATCGTCTACAACTACATTGGTATCCACAAAGTTCTCTTCGATAAATGTGCCTAAAAACTCTCTTTGGTCTGCAGTTAACCCCGTCGTATACTTTTTGTCGGCCAAAACACCACTCATTGATAAGAAGTATGGGGCACTAGAAATCGCACCAATTAAACGTCTTCCATCGTTAACCTTACGTAAAAAAGAAGAAAGCTCTTTGTGGTTAACGAGGTGTTCAAAATCATCGACGCCAGGTAACACAATACTATCGAGCATTTCTAGATCAAAATCATAGATAGTCGTTTCGGGTACACAACGTAATCCTGCTTCTCCTATTACCACTTCACTATCTAAACCGATATAGACCACTTGCTTTCCACCTTGTTGTAATACGGACAGCAGCACTGAAAGTTCATATTCACTAAATCGGGGATATAACAAAACACCTGTATATTTTGCTTCAACCAATCTCTATACCTCCTTGTCCGGTTTTTCCCCACTCATGTTCTAAAATGCTGTATAAGAGAGAATCACGCCAACCGTCTTTTAGTAATAAATTCTCACGTATCCTCCCTTCCTTACTCATTCCCACCTTCTCTAATACTTTTGATGAACCAATATTTCTCGGGTCACAAGTCGCAAAAATGCGATGTAGACGTAAATCATTAAAGCCGTATGCTATTAATAATTTCGCTACTTCTGTCGCAAATCCCTTCCCCCAATATTGAGGATTCACTATGTATGCGATCTCACCGACTTTATTGGAATAGTCTCGAATAGTTATCTCACCAGCACCAATCATATCTCCGCTTTCTCTAACAATGATTGCGAAGACAAATCGGCTCCTCGGTTCTTTTTTTGCATCTATGAGAACTTGTTTCACGAAATCCTTGGATTGTTGCTCTGTATTGGGTCCCCAAGGCTGGTACTGACAAACCTTTTCTTGTGAGGCATATTTATGAACATCTATCCAATCTTTTTCTTCCATTTCTCGAAGAGTGATTCTTTCGCTTTGTAGGTTATTGATCACATTGCTCCCCCCATTAGCTCCGCCTATGGCAAAACTTTTTCAGTGAAGAAACTTTTATAATATCCTAGAGTCGGAACCACTAAACCATCGTTAAACATACTTTTGAGTTCCAAGATTGAAACCCATTTAGCATCTATTACCTCTTCCGGCTGAAGCACGGTTTCTTCAATCGAAAAATCATGATGAAATAACCAGACATCACGAAAATCATTTTTGCGTCTATCGCTTTTTATCAATTTCCCTTTGTCACTTGGTAGATTGATCCCGATTTCTTCTCTTACTTCCCTCAATGCAGCGTCCAGACTACTTTCTCCAGCTAAAGCAGAGCCTCCAGGGCATTCCCACATGTTCGGATAATGCTTATCCGGATGTCGTTTCGCTAACAAAACCTCTTGTTTACTATTAACAATCCAGATTGAGACGACCAAATGATAGTCTCGAGCAGGAAGAGGTTTTCCTCGCTCATGGATCCTTCCAGTCCTAATTCTATCTTTATCATAAATATCCCAAAGCTCCACGAAAATCCCTCCAGTCTATGGTCATTGGTTTTCAAACCAACTCAATGCACGTTTTTCCAATTCCATAACAAAAGGCTTTTTTGCTTTGCTGTAAAAAGCTGTATCATCATATCGTTGAGCTAATTCTTCTTTGAAATTTGTATATCGTTCAACTTCTTCCGGACGATTTCTCAAATAATCTCGCAATACTAGATGTCGATGGATTTGTAAGTTATCATGCTGATAAACATGAATGTGGTGAGTTCTGTTTTCTCCGCCCTTACGAAATAATCGTCTGCCTTGAATTCCCCACTCGCCAGCAACGTCATATCCAAACAAACGCATCTTCTCATTAAACGTATCGATTTTCTTGATATCTTTTACGAGACACATCATGTCAATGACAGGTTTTGCTTTCATGCCCGGTACAGAAGTACTCCCAAAATGTTCAAATTTAATGATTTCATCCCCGAGTATCCCTCTCAAAAAAAGAGCTTCCTCATGAAACATTTGAATCCAATTTTCATCATACGCTGACAATCTGACTTTCAAGTAAATTCCCCCTTGCTTTTCGCACTGATAGAGCCCTAATTTATGGAGTTTCCCCTCGTATATCCGAAAAACGACATTTTACCGTTTTCGTTCTCAACAATGCTGTATGGCTCGATTTGATCAAAGTATCTTCTAGCAAATTTCCCTTCACCTACTGGGTAGATTTCAATATGAAGATTGCCAGCGAACCTCGTAAAATATAATTTTCCAATTATTAATTCCACTACGATCTTATCTTTCAAGTATGTTCCGCAATACTTTTCAAGCTCACTTTCGCTAGAAGGGAGCTCTTTATGTTTTGTCGGAGCCGCTACCTCAACATGATGCAGAATATCCGAAATTGCATTGCCCAATCTGTACTGATTTATCGCTTCATTATTAGAAAGTATGATGATGCAAAGATCTTCATCAAAAAAATTCTGCATATACGTGCTGATCCCTAGGTGATCGCCTCCATGTGAATATCTATCTGTGCCGTAAACATATTGATGCTCCAGTCCATAGCAGTAATTGTTTTCATTCACGCTAAAAAACCTAGCATACACTTTGCTGGACAGGAGCTTCCGATCCCGTAAACAGGTATACCATTTGTACAAATCCCCACAGTTGGAAACAATTGCACCTGCACCGATGCTAAATTTCTCATTAAAATACGGACTTTTGATCGTTGCATCAAAGTCTTTCACGTAATTACATGATCTGTTTTTAATCGGCTTACAACCGTCATCAATTTCGCTGTTCATCATCTGTAAAGGTAGGAATATATGATTTCTTACAAAATCACCGTATGTTTCTCCTGAAACATTTTCAATGATCCACGCAAGCAGATTATAATTCGAGTTATTGTAATCAAATACCGTACCCGCTTGCTTTGTAGGCTTTTTATTAATATATCTGTGGAAGAAATCGTTTCGCGAATAATCCATTCTGTTGTAACGAGCAAAGAAGTCATCTTCGAAGTTTGTGAAATTATATAAACCGGAAGTATGTGATAATAAATGATGGACAGTGATTAATTCGTCAATTTTCATATGAGCAGGGAGGTAGTATTGTGCAGATTTATCGATGTCCAGCAGTTTCTTATCGTAGAGGAGCATAATCGCAAAGGCTGTAAATTGCTTTGACATCGAGGCGATAGAGAAGCGCGAGTTTATATCATTTTTGATTCTAAACTCGATACTTGCATAGCCGTATGCATCTTCAAATAGCACTTCCCCTTTGTTAGTTACTTGAATAACTCCGTAAAAGTCCCATAATTCTAGATATTTTTCAAGATATGTTTCTAGTTTTAATCGCAATGCATCCATAAAAATCACACCACCTCACTATTTGCATTTCCTTCAGAATGTATTGACAATAGTAAATATAATATTAAACTAAATTGGAAAGGAGGTCTACATATGCCAACATTTACAATCCAACCATTAAACTAATACACTTGGGAGGATTAAAAATTGAACCAGTTAACATTTGAAATGAAATACGCAGGAAATGATGAATTACGTGAGAGGCTCTATCCACTGTTTGAAAAGGTGTTTGGTATTCAAGTTGATACATTCAAAGACTTTTATGCTAGAGGTTTTTGGGATCCAACTTATATTCCTTTTACCTTTTTCAATGGGGATACAGCTGTTGCAAACGTTTCCGTATTTGAGATGCCTTTGATGATAAACGGCGAAAAGGTACTAGTAGCTGGCATCCAGTCTGTCATGACAGATCCTGATTATCGGGGTAAAGGGTTAATGAAATCTTTGATGCATAAGGCATTGGAATATATAGATACCAACTATGAATATTCATTTCTAATGACTTCAAACCCAGTACTGTACACGAAGTATGGGTTTAAAGTAATCAAGGAGCATTTTTTCACAAAACTACATCTTCATGATGCTGAAAAAGTCGAGAACAAGCTTGAACGTCTAACCATTTTTGATCCAGCTGACATGCAAAAGATACGATGGGCGTTCAAGAATAATACGCCTACATCAGTACGGTTTTACCCACCGGCTTACGCGCCGTCTTTTTATTTGAATATGTATAACCCAATGTTGCGCGAGATGCTTTACTTCTCACCTGACTTAAATGTCATACTTATCTTTGAAATCGATGAAGAGACTCTAGAACTGTATGACATCATTGGACCGGAGTTACCGACTCTTGAGCAGATTTATTCTGTCATACCACAATCATTTAACAAAGTGAATTTGTACTTCCCTCCGGATTTATTGGGTGAGGGGTTTTCTGCTGTCGAATATGAAGATGTGGATTTTCTCATGGTGAGAGGTGACATTGATGTGGAGAGCCTGCAAATCAAGTTGCCAATTACAGCAGAGTTTTAAAAGTAAATAGCTACTACAAAGGGCACGCTATAATTAGCGCGCCCTTTTCTCTTGCAAGTGTGGTTACTTTTCCAAATTAATCCTTCTCCCAATTCACTGGCGGTTTATTGAGCTGTGGAGCAAACCCTAACTCCTTTGATGCAGCAAAGATAAACTCTTTTCGAAAAAAGTAGCTTCTGGACATTACAATTTTTCCGTTTTCAATCTCTTGGTACTGAATATCATGAATGAGTGGCCCATTTTTTGATTCTGCTAGGACGACAATGATTGGCCTGCCCCATAACATATATTGCTCCACTCTGTGGCCCGGCAATCCAAATTGTAACGACCCGTTTCTAATTTCATCCTTCGTCGTTTCCAGAAAGCCAAGGGAAGCTTCATAATGGGGCTGGTCGCTGAACAACTTAAGAATTCCTTCCACGTCGCCATTGGTTAGTGCCTTCAAATATGCCTGGATGACTAAATTCTCACTTTCAGTAGGCTCCGTTTTCAATCTCATTCCCTCAGGCACTTCTTTCAGCTTATTTTTCATCCTTCTTGTTGTAGCATACACAGCGCCAGGTGTTGTTTTTACTATACTTGCCACTTCGTCTGCCGTGAACTCGAAAATCTCCTTTAACAGAAAAACAGCTGTCTGCCTTGGTGTGAAAAGGTAAAACAATTGTTCCAAAGCTTCTTCAAGATCGAGATTATCAGCAAAATCTGTGGAAGGCATATCTTCTTCAGACAACGTTCCAAGGTTACGCTTTTCTTTACGACAATGGTCAATCCATGTATTCGTTGCAATCCGATAAAGATAAGATTTAAGATTTGTTACATGCCAACGTTGATATAACCCTCCCATAGCCTTTAACATCGTTTCCTGATATAAATCCTCACCATCCCAGGGAGATCCCGTTAAATAGCGACAGTAGTTCCATAATCCTTCCCCTAAATCAGCAATGACTGTTTCAAATTCTTTCTGAAATTCCCGTGATAGCTCAATGACGTGATTCATTTTCTGTTCCTCCAAAGTATAGCCCCCTCTATTTCTTTCATATGTATAACGAATAAGTATGGGAGAATTATACGGATTCCCTGAAAAAAATTTCAAATGGTTGAAGTTTAGCGGATGATTACGAACAAAAAGTAGATCCAATGTAAGGGGCATTGTTTATGAGAGGGTAATTAAAACTAATCTTCATATATTTTTAGTATTTCGTATGTAAATCCCCGATACTGGTAGTTTTGTTTTTTGTACATTTCTCTTGGGGTATCTTCTCCATCGGCAACTAATATTACGACCTTCTCTGGAAATGAATCCATTACAAATTTTTGTAGTCGGCTTCCTATTCCTTTTTTCCGAAACTCCTCGTCAACAGTAAAATTATCGATCTCTACTATTTCATTGGAGATAATGACATCTACATAGCCTGCAGGAGAACCTTTATAAACAGCTAATATTTGTAGAATATCTGGATCATTGAACTGACGCTTTATGAGGTCGGTCTTCTTCTCTGCAAATTCAGTTCCAATCTCTAGGTCGTGCTTATATTGTAGGTCAAGTAGGGCATTTAAGTTATTATCAGTCACTACTTGAATATCTATATCTGGGTTGTTTGTCACGAGAGGAAAGTGTTTTGGCTCAATAGCATACAATTCTAGAAAACTAATTTCATACCCCTTAGTATGTAGATAAGCAAATAGTTCTTCTGTTGGCTTACTATTTGCGGGAAAAGAGAATTTTACATGATTTTGGCCATTATTCATATGGAAATCCTTAAGGTAATTTTCAACTTCTTTAAATTCAGTTAGTGACGGTAAAGTTTTAAACTTAATGAAATTACTATCGTACCTGATTAACATCTCAGGGTAATGAAAATGTCGATAAAGAGCATTTTCATCCGTTATGTTTCCAAGTGTATAAATATTATCAAATGTTATTTGTTTCATTTGTGCTCTCCTTGTTAGGGCAACGCGCCCGATTGCGAAATAACCCAAAAAAATACTATCGTTAGCCGATAAACAATAACAAGATTATTTACCTTTGTCCATCTTTACGTGCTTGAATATATCCGTAATAAGCACAAGTACCATTCATAGTTAAGTCTTTTACTTCAAAGCCACATGTTTCATAGAATTTAAAATTGTTAGCAGAAGTGTGTGCGAACCAATCACCGTGGGGAAGTTTTTGAACACAAAGTTCCACAAGTTTTTTGCCTATACCTTTTCCTCGATATTCTGATAAAACTACTAAATCCAGTATGTTGGCAACCATAACTTTGTCTGATATGACCCTAACCATACCAATCATTTTGTTATTATCCCAAACAGTAAATGCCCAGGTTGAGTTTCTAAATATTATGGAATACTTTTCTTTCTGCCAAGATGGAGTATTTCTCGCCCATCCTGCATCTTCAAAAAGATATTCTACATAGTCAGCTGGAACTCCCTCAGTGCCTTCCCTAATTACTAGGCCATTGAAATATTGATACATATATTTAACTCACCTCTTTTTAACTAAACCTTCCCTATTTATGCAAAAAACTTTTTCAAACAGCTAAATATCAATATCATAAGTTAATTCATAAATGGTGCATTTTTTCCAGTAGCGCACTTTGAAATGGAAATGCTATCTAACTATCTCCTTTAATGGACAAACATGAACAACATCACTTAACCCAATGAGAGGGTCTTTCTATTTGAGATGGTAACGTTGTCTTTACATCACCCTTAGCCGAATTAATTTGCATTTGAGTTAAAAACATACTCGTAGATAAGTTCGCTCCGCTTACATCAGCATCACGCAAATCAGCGCCAATAAAATCGGCACTTCTTAGATCTGTATTCCTCAAATCTGCAGCTATCAAATATGCTCCCCTAAAATTCATCGCTCTTAAATCTTTACCTCTTAATTTTTTGCCAATCCAATCAGCTCTTTCATGATTATAGTTCGTAGCATTTTTATTGCCAGGCAACTTTGCGAGTAAGCTTTCTCGAATATACTTGCTAGTTTCAGAAAGCAAATTATTTATTGGAATTCTATACTTCGCTAAATCAAGAACTAGTAATTGTTCAGCATCGAGTCTTGTTAAGTTCTGTAAGGCTACTAACTGCACATTCAATCTATCAGATAATTTATGGGGAATGTCATACGACAAGGCTTCTGATATGTAAGCTATCATTTCATGTATTTGTTCCATGATCGGAAACACGCGGAACATCTTATCTCCAATTTCAGGATTATCTCGCCAACTTTGACCTTTAAAAGTCACCTGAGAAACGACTTGTCCAGCACCTAAACAATCAAAAACAGTACAGCCTTTAAAACCTCTTCCCCGAAGGTTACTGTGAATTTGACAACTATAATCAGATTGTAAATTGACACAAGGCGTACCTGCTGGCTTGTTTATTGGAAAATCAGTTGATGCTACAATTGCAAGCGCTGTGCAGCACAGGCCAAAGCACTTCGAGCAGTCAGCTGTTAATCCTTCTCTAATATTTTTGGCTGTTCCATTATCCATTTTTATACCCTCATCACATTTTGCGTTAATTTGTTAAATGAATATTCCGACAACATGTATAATTCTTTAATAATTTGTCCCTAAACAACCTTATGTCATTTCTCATTCTAGCACCTGATTATTCCAAATTAACACTTAAACAAGATGTTTTTCAAACCAATTGCATGTTTCAAGTTTCACACTATAGTTAAATTGATGATTAACAAAAGGCATACTGAGCTTAAGCTTATCCGGGTTATCAGTGTACAAAGGTAATAACTTGTTATAAAGCTCTAATGAATAAATGTATAGAGAATCAGTGTCTTGATCGCCATTAATTATTAGCAATGGTTTTGGAGAAAAGTTACTCATTTTATCGAAAGGGTCTATTTTCTGAAAATAATCTGTACGTCTTTCTATTTCTTCAACTGCTTCTTGAAGTTGAGGACTCCACTTGTCATAAGTAACTGTGGAAGCGATAGAATCTTGCCATGCTTTAGTAAAGGCTGGTTTTCCGGCTATTGGAACAGCGACCTTAATATTGGGGTTATTTGCTGCTATATAAAATGATGCATATCCTCCCATAGAAAAACCTGATATTCCAATTTTATTGGAGTCAATCTCGTCTTTACTTTTAAAGTAATCAATTAAACTTTGGATATCAGTGGCTGTTTGTTCAATAACTTCATGCATGCGGACATATGTATCCAATCCAGTATCTGGTGGAAAAACCGCGGAAAACTTGAAACTTTCGTTGGTTAGTGTTCTCTCACCATGACCTTTGCAGTCCATACTAACGTAATAAAACCCTTTTTTTGCAAGCATATATCCAAAATCCAACGCTTGTTCACGCTTTCCCCCGTACCCATGTAAAAAAAAGACCAATGGGGACTTACGTATATTTGCTTGATAAATGCTTATTATTGGTATGTCCTTTATTGTACTATCTTCAATAATTATTTTTTTCATAAAAAAACCTCGCCTTCTACATAAAATAGAATGCTAACCCAGACATTGTATTACACTACTTTGTTATCTATCTTGATTTTCATAATATGCCTCATCCGCATATTTCTGATCAGTCCCTTTTAGATAGGCTAGGATTAACTTCGGACGTTTAAGCAAAGCCCAGTCTCCATGTTTATCAAACTTTCTGCAAGAAGTAATCATCCCATTTTTTATCGTACCGTATTTTTTTCCATTCTTCTTTCCCCAATCTTTTAATCGCTTCGCAAAATCGGCATCCTCCGCCATAAGCATTTTCTCATTAAACCCGTTGATCGCCTTAAAGTCCTTTTTATAACACCAAAATATCCCTACGGAGATTGCTCCATATTTAAAAAGTAGTGGGACGATGAGTAATAAGGTTGAAACAAATATCCCCATAGACATTCTTTCGAATTTCCCTGCCGCTCCGCCACCGATATACTTTCCACTTGTTAGAAACCGTTCCACTTCGGACAATAAATTCTCGTTCATCTGGGAATCCGCATCAATTGTGACGATCATCTCACCTCTCGCAATATCAACGCCAGCGTTACGAATCTTGGATAGGTTTTTATCGACATTCTCAATCGTGAAGCAATTGTATGATTCTGCGATTTCTTTCGTTCCGTCCGTACACCGATTTAACACGACGATGACTTCAACTTGATTTTCATATGGTTTTGAGGCTTTCAATATAGACTGCAAGCATTTCCCAATATAATTTTCTTCATTATGAGCAGGTATTATTATTGAAAATTTAATATCACCTTTATCTTTTTCTACTGAAAAAGCCCCCTTCTCCATCATACAACCTGTCTCCCTTCCAATGTAATTATTTATGTAATAGTTTGTTTACCTGCTCATAAATAAACTCAAAATTCTACATAAAACTGTTGAATGCTGTCATTAAGACAGTACTCTATTCTTTGCCTGAAGTTTACCAATGTCACCATCTCCAAAGCTTGTTTTATAGGAAAGAATCCCACTTCTAAACTCTCTGTTGAAGTTGTTAATTTGCCTCCAATTGGTTTAGCTAGAAACAGCGTATTACAAATTGATTTGTTCACGTTTTGAAAAATCCCGCAGAATTTCAGAACTTCAATATCGATACCCGACTCCTCTTTAGTTTCCCTAATTGCTGCATCTTTCAAAGACTCGCCTTCCTCAACGATTCCACCTGGCATTTCCCAACCTCTCATAGGTCCTTTTATTAACAAAATTTCATTTTGATCATTGAGTACAATCGTTGCAGCTGAAACAAAATGTTTAGGCGGTGTGTAAACATGTGTTGTATTTTGTCCCAAAGTCATTGCCCCCTCTTTGTGTTAGTTCAGTCACTCTAAACTTTTTAAAAATAATATGTCTTATAATCACCCGTATCAGAGGAAAATTTCAATACATTTCCATCGGTAGGGATCCCTTTGAAATAGGAGCCGATACAACCGGTTGTACATCTGTGACCGGATATAAGAACATTTACTTCATTATCCCCGTAATGTTTTTCAAGCTCCTTCATGAAATCAAACACTCTTCTAACAAAGTCAGATGGTTCTTCAACCCCATTGTAAATAGAAGAATCCGGTAATGCTCCAACCATCATTACTTCACTAATAGGTAAACCGTCCGCTTCACCTAAATCAAATACATCCAATACAGCTCGTACCCCGGTAACAATTTCTGCTGTTTGCACAGCTCTTACTTGTGGGGATGAAAATACAAAATCAAACTTTACTTTCTCTAATTCTTTTTTTACGGCTTTTGCTTGTTCGATTCCATACTCATTTAGCGGCAATCCCATTCTTCCTTGCATTTTTCTATCTTTGTTCAAATCTGTTTGGCCATGTCTTACTACATAGATCATAGAGAATCCCCCATAGTAGTTGTGCTACATATCTAGAAGCAAATGATTTCGTTCAATTCTCATCCTATAATGATTCATGATTCGAATTTGCTCTTCCGTTAACTTTTCTTTATTCCAATACATATGCATTAGGCTGTATTCAAATACTTCCTTTAATTTAATGAACAGAGGAAGTAGTTCTACCATTTCTGCGGGTAGGTCATGTTCTTCTCGGTATCCGTCAAGAATTGCTTTGGTGATACTTCGTCCGTATTCAACGATGTTGCCTCCCCCTACAAACGAGTACTCAATCGCACTATAGATCGGAACTGCCAAATCAAAAATATAAAAGTTCTTCTCGCAATCTTGAAAATCGACCATTGATAATTTCGAATCATCCACAAGGATGTTTTCTAACCATAAATCTCCGTGCAATAATCCGTAATTCGAACGAATTTTTGGCAACCCTTTAATCGTTGATAAGACATCTTGTGCAATCTCTCGAATAGCGGTTTCTTCATTCGGAATATATTTGAGAAAATCATATTCCTCATTGTCATGCCAATCGTTGATATATTTTACAGGATGGATCTCTTCAAATTTCTGCGAAAAACGATGCAATCTACCGATTTGGCATCCTAATTCTTTTAATACATCAGCATTCCACTGTTCTCTTGGTAAATGGATACCAGGCGCTGCTTTATATAAAACCGTCAACACTTCTTTGCCGTTAAGTGTTATTTTTTCTACGACGTTTCGTTTCAATGAAGAAATTGTTGGTGAAACCGCTAAACCTTCCCTACACAAGAAGTTCGTATATGTCACTTCCTCAAGCTGTTCTTCGTAAGACTTATAATTGGTGATTCGGACGAAATAAACGTCTTGTTTGGCAGTACATCTGAACATCTCATTTGTTACTGCTTGTACTGTTAGTAGCTCTACAGGATATAATTCGTTGAGCATCCTCAGTAATTGTGTCGAATCCTTGATTTCAGTCATTTGAAAAATCGCCCCTCATCAAACAATTATTTCCATTCATTCTATCCATAGTAGACAAAATTTTCAATGTCTTGGTACAAAAAAAAAGGATAGTCGTTCAAATTGAACATACTATCCTCTTTTTTATCTTATTTTGAAATTTCCACAGTGTAGTCAGCCAATAGCCTTGCACCGTAGCCTGTAGCTGATTTTGCGTAGTAGCCTGATGCGCTTGACTTGCTCATCATACCTGCCATGTCAACATGCAGCCATTTGCTGTTTTCCGGCACAAAACGGCGTAGGAATAGACCTGCTGTAATAGAACCGGCAAAGTTCAATGAACTGATATTGCTCATGTCTGCGTAGTCGCTTGCTAATGATTTGTCGTATGCTTCGACCAACGGCATCGGCCAGACGAAGTCACCGTTTTGGTCACCGACTTTTTTCATGACGAAAGCTAGGTCTTCATCACCAAAGACACCGCCGATTTCAGAACCTAATGCGGCTACGATAGCTCCTGTCAATGTTGCGATATCGACGATATACTCTGCATTCAATTCACCGGCACGGATCAATGCGTCCGCCAAGATGAGGCGTCCTTCTGCGTCTGTGTTCCCCACTTGCACGGTTTTACCGTTTTTATATCGGATCACTTCGCCTGGGAATACGGAATTTGCATCCGGTGTGTTTTCAACCATCGGAATCAAAGCAACAACATTCACTTTCGCATTTGAATCAACAAGAAGCTGCATAGCTCCTGCAACTGCCGCAGAACCGCCCATGTCCATTCTCATGCTGCTCAAGTCTTTGCCGCTTTTCAGGCTGATTCCGCCTGTATCGAACGTGACACCTTTCCCGACAAGTGCGACGAGTGGTTTTGAAGCATCGCCTTTGTAATGAAGCTCCACGAAAGATGGCTTGTATTTACTACCACGGCAAACTGTCAGGAGACCGTTCATTTCCATCTCTTCAAGTTGCTCTTTACCGTGAACAATTACTTCCACGCCTTTGCCTTCGAACTTTTGCTTCAATACATCCGGATACGTTTCAGGGTTCAGGACGTCCGACACTTCATTCATCAAATCGCGTGAGAACGCAGTAGCGGCAGCACGGATTTTACCCGTTTGAACAGCTGCTTCCATTTCGCCGTTATTTACTTGAAGTTCAGTATTGAATCGCTCTGCCTCTGATTTATACGATAGGAATTGATAGGAACCGAGATCCCAACCTTCTGCAAAAGCAGTGTAGACAGCCTCTTTATCCAAGTCAGCGAATACATTATTTAAAACTCCTTCTTGCACAGTCGCCTTCTCCACTTTTTGCGCTGCCAAATCACGCGCAATGTCTCCTGCTGTTGAACGGACTTTTTCTAAACTTGCCTTTTCAACTTCCTTGATGACCACATAATGCGTATCATCGATCAAAACTGAACTATGGCCAGCCTTCTGTTGTGCAACGAAGTTTTTCCGTGCTTCGTTACCGTTAATCAATTCATCATTTGCAAAGATTATTTTCACTTCCGACATTTCCATTCCCCCTACGACTATATATTTCGATTACAGAAATAGTTTACCATAAGTGTGCGTTTTGAAAAGACTTATCTTTTTTCAACTATAACTAGGAAGAATGTGGCCACAGGGCCTAATACTAACGATAATAAAAACCAATTCAAGCCACTTCTATTTTTTCCTTGCGCGATTCCCGCGTTAATTAATGCAAGCGTTCCCCATCCAACGAAATAGGTTCCTTCCATACCTTTTCCTCCTCACTTCGATGTCTGCCTTTCTATACGTCTAAACGATGAAAAAGTTCCGAAAATAAATTTATCACAGTACCTTGCATTGAATAATACCATATGATATATTGTTCTTAATCAGTATGTTTGATCAATCAGTAGTGTTCAATAGACAATACTGAAAGGAGATTGATTCATGAATATCCAATTCAAAAAAGGCGTATTAAATCTTTGTGTCCTTGTTCTTTTGGATAAACAGGATCGTTACGGATATGAGCTGGTTCAGAAGATTTCAGACCAGATTTCCATTTCGGAAGGGTCCGTCTATCCTTTGCTTCGCCGCTTGACGAAGGAAGGTTATTTCACAACATACTTGCAGGAATCGACAGAAGGCCCTCCCCGAAAATATTACAAGCTGACGGATGCCGGACGGGAGTATTTGCATGAGCAATTGGATGAATGGCGTAGTTTTACGGATGGGGTTAATAAATTGATCGAGGAGGGCGTTCGCCATGACTGAAAACCAATTTATCAGTGAACTTGAACACGCGTTAAGACGTTTGCCTGTAGATGAAAGAAACGATATTCTCCAAGATATCCGCGAATACTTTTCAGATGGCCGGGAAGATGGAAAAGCTGAAGATGAAATTGCCGCATCACTAGGCTCTCCTGCAAAAATCGCAGCGGATTTGTTAGAAGCCTATCCTTTTAAAGATGATCACAATGAAATCATCACAAACCCGACGAGCGAATTAGTTACCATTCAAGATAACAGCTTCACGAAAGTGGATATTGAAGTCCAGCACGGCTCACTGACGGTCTTCCCTTCCGACAATGATGAAACGAGGATCGAGTTGACCGGACCAAAAGATAAACTGGAACTTACCGCAGAAGTCTTCGGAGATACGCTAAGGGTCAAACTGAAAAACAAAATGCATTGGTTATTCTTGTTCAATTTCAATACGAAAGGTGTGGCATTGAACGTGTTCATTCCAAAGAAATTGTATCAATCCATTTCCATGAAATCGGATAATGGTCGAATCAACGCCGAAAAATTGATTGGGAAACAGATCGAGTGTCGCACCGATAACGGGCGCATTGAATTGTCCGAACTTGCTGCAACTTCGCTAGAAGCGGAAACAGATAACGGGCGAATCGAAATGTCAAAAGTACAGACGGACCGTCTGAAGGCTAAAACGGATAATGGACGGGTGACGATGAGACATGTCGAAGCAGATGCCATCTACGCGGAATCAGATAACGGGCGCATCGAGTTCGACCAAGTCGATGGAGAAATAACGGCAATTACGGACAATGGTCGGATTGTCCTCGCTGGGGAACATTTGGATCGCAATATTGATTTCCAAACGGATAATGGCAGCATCGAAATCACGACAAAGCGTAAAGCTACCAATGCAACCATCCTCGCGAAAACAGGACATGGGAGAATCGATATTTATGGTGAGCGCAATTCACGCAGCCGTTTTGGTGCGGAATTGCACCAAATTAAGTTGAAGTCGGATAACGGAAGAATAACAGTTCGATAATTCTTTATTGAATCGTTTTTCACTAGATGAGGGCATAACGTTTTTATGCGATGGTATGCCCTCTCTTATTTAAACGAAGTGCTCGTAGTTCAACAAGACCTAGGAATCCCTTGTCCACTTACTCGTTTTACCTTGCAAGCTCTTTATTATTTCAAAAGCAAGTAAGTATACTTCATATAATTTGTCTTTACTTAACCATCGATCCGTGTCCTCTTTTGTATGTAATAGATCAGACACGCCGGTACTACTAAAAGGAATACTTGGAACTCCATTTGAGAAAAAAGTATAATGATTACTTTCATACCAAGGAGATGTCCAGTGAACCGAAGGGAATGCCCTCTTGATCTCTCTTAAATCAGCTTCTAATTCCTTTGAACCTGACATAAGCGTGATATTGTTTGTCCCAAGTGATTGTCCCACTCCGTCAAAATTCATTGCTACTATTATATTTTGCAGGTTTCCTTTATGTTCTTTTAAATAGTATTCATCTCCGAGAGCAAGGAATTCTTCAGAACTAAATGCAATAAATTCGAATCCGTTCTTCCGATTTTTTCCATTTGCTAATTCCTCAGCTAACGAGAGTAGAAGAGCAATCCCCGATGCATTGTCGTACGCTCCATTCGTTTCAAATACAGTATCATAATGGGCAACAAGAATAATCTTTTCTTCCCCATCTCCTTGCATTCTCCCGATAATGTTTTTTGTGCTTCCCCGACTACTCGTGCTATTAATAGTGCAAACTGCTGATGAGTCATGATGATTATCTATTATTTTCAAACCTACTTCTGGAGTAACCGTTAAGGAAGGAATAGAGAAGTCCCAGTCATTGATGATTGGTAAGTTTTTTTCTGTTTCCATTCGTACAAATATAATTGCTGATGGTTTTTTCTCTTCAAATAGTTGTATTGTTTTTTTATGATGGTCTGGATTGTAAATGGTAAAACTTTTTGGAACATAATTTTCCTTCGATAATTCTCCATATAAGAAGGCTATTTTTCCTTCTAAATTCGATGAAGATGCAAGCTCTTCCATCGTACAGAAGGGTATGATTTCACCTGAAACCTCACATGCTTCTGTAAAACTATTACCTCTTGCTTCAAGCCTTTCACTATTAAATTCTATAAAAGCCTCATTTAGTTGCCAAACTGGAACTTCAAACTCTTGTAATTCTACTTCTAAACCTGAATCCCTAAACACTTTTTCAATATAAGCGGATGCAGCACTATTCGCTTGTGTTCCCACAGGACGACATCCAATCTCATTTGATAGGACTTTTACGTGATTCATTAATCTTTCCTTAATAGTTTGCATGGAATTCCCCCTAATGAGTTGTGCATTAAGTCTATTTAAATAATAACATAATATTCTAAAAACAAGTAACGATCATTAACTGTTATACATAATCTCCCCCACAAACAACGTATGGATAAAAAATAGAGGACCTATGTTCATAGATTGAACATAGATCCTCTTATACTTTAGCCTATTAACTGTTTATGGAGTTCATCGTTTTTTCGTCTTTCATGTAGTTGTAATTCGCTTCGCCAACCCGTTTCTTAATCTCTTCCTCGCTCAATGGCGGCGGCAGCTCGAGTGCTGGGATGATCTCTTCCTCTTCATATACTTGATTCCTCTCGACAGCCGCATTTCGGGCATTGATTGCACGGCCATAGCTTTCGGATTCCTCCAACGTCATTCGTACTTCTTCTTCCTTATCCATGCCTACCCCACTCATTTACCACTATTTCCAATACCTTACCCTCTTTGAATGAAACGAATACGATTGAATATGATATAGTACGGCTCTAATCTATGTATAGTATGATTATGGGTAAACGCTTCATACTCAAACTGAAAAGAGGTCCTGCCATGGTGATGATTTTTGTAGATGCAGACGGCTGTCCCGTCGTCAATGAAACGATTTCCATTGCAAAGCAATTCAATCTACCTTGTACGCTCATTTGTGATACCGCCCATGAAATGCATCGTGAAGGTGCTGAAACGATCATCGTTTCAAAAGGAGCAGATGCTGTCGATTTTGTTCTTGTTAATAAAGTACGAAAAGGGGATGTTGTTGTGACTCAAGATTATGGGTTAGCGGCCATGGTATTAGCGAAACAAGGACATCCGATTGATCAGAACGGCAGATTGTATACAAATGAAAATATCGATCAGCTTCTATTCGCAAGACATACAGCACAGAAAATCAGGATGGCGGGAGGACGACTCCGCGGTCCAAAAAAACGATCGAAAGAAAGCAATGAAAGATTCAAGGAAAACTTCCGTAACTTGTGTAAAACGATACTCTCTCCAACCGATTGAAGCCCGCCCTTTTGCCGGGCTTTCATATTCGATTTCCTCCCTTCATAAACTACTGTAATGACAACTCCCTATTTCATCTATTGACAGATATAGAAATGTTTAACGACTACCATTCAAGGAAAAGAGATTGATAAAGATATCGGAGGTCTATCCATGCCAAAAATTTTGTCTGTCAGTACGATTCTCCCTCCTCATGAAGTGAAACAGGAGGAAGCTGTTCAATTAACCCGTTCCCTATTCAGCCGTAAATTCAAAGATATCGAACGACTTTTGAAAATCTTTCAAAACGGCGATATTGAGAAGCGGGATGTTTGCATGCCACTTGAGTGGTATGGGCAAACCCATGATTTTGAAGAACGGAATGACTTGTATATCCGCCACGCTATAGATTTCGGAGTTCAAGCTGTACAAGCATGCCTCAGCGAATCGCGTACACTTGCTGAACGAGTGGACCCAACGGAAATCGACGCCATTTTCTTCATTTCCAGTACCGGTATTGCAACACCCAGCATTGAAGCACGCATTATGAATAGAATACCTTTCCGGGACGATGTGAGACGGGTTCCGATATGGGGACTCGGCTGTGCCGGAGGGGCTGCAGGTGTCAGCCGTGCTTTTGAATATTGTAAAGCGAATCCAAAGGCGAATGTATTAGTGTTATCGATTGAGCTCTGCAGTCTGACATTCCAAAAAGATGATTATTCGAAAAGCAATCTCGTCGGGGTGTCCTTGTTCTCCGACGGCATCTCCTGTGCGTTAATTTCGGGAGATCGATCTGAAATCGGCGTTACCATTCCTGTCCCGTCTATTATCGGCACGACGTCGAAATGGATGCCCGACTCAGAGGACGTCATGGGCTGGGACATTAAAAACAACGGGCTCTATGTTATATTCTCGAAAAGCATCCCATCGATCATTACCAATTGGTTAGGGCCGTTCGTCCATGAATTCCTTGACTCCTATAATTTAGGAAAAGACGATATCACTCACTTCGTCGCACACCCCGGCGGCAAAAAAGTATTAACAGCGTACGAGGATGCATTAGGATTCGACAGTTCAAAAACGGAAATATCGAGGGAAGTGTTGCGGAATCACGGTAATATGTCTTCGCCGACCGTCCTTTATGTACTCAAGAAGTTTATGGAATCGGATCCTTCCGAAGGAGAATACGGATTGATGGCAGCGCTAGGTCCAGGATTTTGTGGTGAATTGCTGCTGTTAAAGTGGGATTGAGGTGGTTGCATTGATTTTGGGCATTGTACTTACGATTGTCATTTTGCAAAGAATCATTGAATTGTTCATTGCAAAGCGAAACGAAAAATGGATGAAGAGCCAAGGTGCTTTTGAAGCTGGTTCGTCACACTATCCTTTCATGGTCGCGATGCATATTTTCTTTTTCATTACACTCATTGCGGAAGTGCTTTTCTTCCATCGCCAGCTATCCACCATTTGGCAGATTTTGCTCGGTATCTTTTTGGCAGCGCAGATTGCAAGGGTTTGGTGCTTAGCTTCCTTAGGAAAGTTTTGGAATACGAAAATCATTGTCCTACCCCATGCCAAAGTGGTGAAGCGAGGACCGTACAAATGGGTACGTCACCCGAATTACATCATTGTCGCAACAGAGCTGCTTGTCCTGCCATTATTGTTTAACGCATTTTTCACTGCCGTCTTATTTTCACTTCTGAACATATGGATGATGACCATTCGGATTCCTGCGGAGGAACGAGCGCTTAAGGAAGCGACAAACTATACCGAAGAATTTCAATTGAATAAATGACAAAGCACCGAGGACACTTATCCTCGGTGTTTCTCTTTCTTAAGTCGTTCTTGTCAATGTCTTGCCCATATAACCAAACAGCACGGTCAGTATCGGTGATAACAGACAGAAGAACGCGAAAGGCAAATACTCTATTGTTGCAACCCCTAGCACATCCGTTATGAAGATGCCGCAAACACTCCACGGTACGAGCGGATTCACAACTGTCCCCGCATCTTCCATAACTCTGCTTAAGTTCTTATTAGCCAAGCCGAGCTTTGCATATTGCGTTTGGAATGCCTGTCCTGTCAATAAAATCGATAAATATTGCTCGCCGATCAGCACATTGATGCCGATCGCTGTCATTGCCGATGCCAAAATGACGGAAGACACTTTTTTCAATAGCCGCTCAAACTGGGCTAATATATTTTGGACAATCCCTAACGTGAACAACAATCCTCCCATGCTTAGCGCCAATAATACGAGAGCGATTGTAAACATCATACTTTCCATGCCGCCACCCTTCAACAGGATATCTACGTCCTCAACTCCAGTCATGGGGACAAACCCGCTAAAGAGTATTTCAAGTACTTCCGAGAATTCAAAGCTTTGATGAAAAAAAGAAATAATGACCGCAACTGCTGAGCTGATTGCGAGTGTTAAAGTAGCAGGCACTTTGGCAATCGTCAATGCAAATAATGCGACAAGCGGAATAACCGTATACCAATGAATCATCCCTGTTTCCATAAGTGTTTTTTGAAAAACTGCAATCTGATCGAATTCACCCGCCGTGACAGTTGGTGACAACAATCCGAAGAAAAGTAATGACAATATGAATGCTGGAACCGTAGTCCACCCCATATTACGGATATGCTCGAACAAATCGACTCTCACTATCGAGGAAGCAAGATTTGTCGTATCCGACAGCGGCGACATTTTATCCCCAAAGAACGCTCCAGAAACGATTGCTCCTGCCGCGATTGGCAACGAGAGCTCAAGTACACCAGCCATCCCGATAAACGCAACACCGACCGTTGCTACAGTTGTAAGGGAACTTCCGATGGAGACACCGACAATGGCAGTAATTACGAAGACAATCGCATAAAAGAATGTAGGTGTAATTAAATGGAAACCTGTATATATTAACGACGGAATCGTCCCGCTCATCATCCAGCTGCTAATTAAGATGCCAATGAAGAAAAAGAGGTAGACCGCACCCATACCGGCCCCTGCCCCTTCCACTAATCCTTTCTCAAGTAGACGGAAAGGAATCCCTTTCAGTAGACCGTATCCAATTAATAATAAAATTGAAAATAGAATCGGCAAATGGGGGACGGCATCGAATTTGGTTAAACTTACGCTGATCATCGCCACGATAACGAAAACTAGTAGGATCGACTCCCATAACTTAGGCGAATGAATCGCTTTTATTTGAAACATATGCATTCCTCCTAAATCTATCGTTAACAAAAAAAGCACCTTCCATCCCTTGGACAAGGGACGAAGGAGCTCTCCGCGATACCACCCTGATTGACAACAGGCAAACCTGATGTCCACTTCATTTCAAATCGGAGAATTTCTTCGCCGGTGTACTTCATGCCTGCCGCTGCCTGAATTCGCACTGTCCATTCAGTCTCTTTTTACTGCCCACAACAGGATTACTATGCCGACTCTCCGTTACTTATTCAATACTTGATGATTGATCATGTTTGTATATTACCAGCCATGACGAATATGTCAACAGTCCTTCCGTCTGATTTTACAAATTACGCAAAAAGCCGCCATACTCATTGCTTTAATAGGTATGGCACCTCAATGCACTATTTATTCCCAACCGTAGACTTTACGGTCCCAATGGCGGTGTTCCGCTATGGCATTAATAAATTCATCGGCAAATGCAGTGGAATTCTCGTTCATAATAATTCCTGGTCCCACTTCGGCGTTTGACGCCTCAAAGAATTCTTTTCCTGTGGATGCAATGCCGATCGCCTTATAATGCTTATAAGCTTCGTTGATGAAATCGACAATATCCATCGTGAATTTCTTTTGATTGTCCGCTTCGCCTCCTACTACATAAATGGCATCGTAGAGTGTCGGATGGACAGTCAAAAAGGTCTCATCGATTTCAGCCGCTAACTCATTTTTCCCGTATCGGACTCCGAATTTATCACTTACCAGGTCGACATTCATCCCCGCCTTCTCACAAGACGAGACGACCGTTTCCACTTCATCCCCATCGAAACTACTGCCGATCAGGACAGCTACTTTACGAGTGTCTGGACGTTTGACTGTATTCAGTTGACTTAAAGCTGGTGAAGATTGTGTCACGGTCGATTCTTTCGCTTCTGTCGGAAATTCTGCTCCGATCGCTTCAGCAATCGCTGTTGCCAATCCGACATCCACATTGGCAAACATGTCAACGACTTGCTGTCTAACACTCATACTTTTCACCTTGCCGAGTTCGAAACTGAAGGCATCGACGATATGCTTTTTCTCAGGAATGGACATGCTGTTCCAGAAGAGCCTCGCTTGTGAGAAATGATCCGCGAATGATTCGCTGCGAGCTTGAATTTTTCGACCTTCGACTTTTTCTTGATAATGTACATAACCGCCTTCGTCTTCGGTTGCAGGTGAAGGTGTGTTGTCCGCCAAAGAATTCTTGTGATAGCTCACCTGTCCAACATTAATTGTTTGCCTCCCATATCCATCCCGCTGGTTATTATGGAATGGACAGACGGGACGGTTGATCGGGAGTTCGTGGAAATTCGGTCCGCCCAATCGGATCAGCTGTGTATCCGTATACGAGAACAAACGCCCTTGCAATAATGGATCATTCGTGAAATCGATGCCCGGTACGACATTGCCCGGATGAAAGGCGACTTGCTCGGTTTCCGCAAATACATTGTCCACATTCCGGTTCAATGTCATCTTGCCTATAATTTTAACGGGCACTAGTTCTTCAGGCCATATCTTCGTTGGATCTAATATATCGAAATCAAATGCAAATTCATCTTTCTCCTCGATGATCTGTACCCCTAATTCATACTCCGGGAAGTCCCCTTTTTCAATCGCTTCCCACAAGTCCCTACGATGGAAGTCGGGGTCTTTTCCGTTAATCTTTTGGGCTTCATCCCATACTAATGAGTGTACACCGAGCTTCGGCTTCCAATGGAATTTCACGAAGTGCGCAATTCCTTCCGCATTAATCAATCTGAACGTATTCACTCCGAAGCCTTCCATCATTCTGAAGCTTCTCGGAATCGTCCTGTCGGACATATGCCACATAATCATATGTGCTGATTCCTGATTGTTTGCAACGAAATCCCAAAATGTGTCATGCGCGGATGCGGCTTGTGGCATTTCATTATGTGGCTCAGGCTTCACAGCGTGAATAAGGTCCGGGAATTTTATGGCATCCTGGATGAAAAAAATAGGGATATTATTTCCGACAAGGTCATAATTACCTTCCTCGGTATAAAATTTCACGGCGAATCCGCGGACATCTCGTACAGTCTCTGCGGATCCGCGACTTCCCGCCACAGTCGAAAATCGTGTGAAAACTGGAGTCTTCGAACCTGCTTCCTGCAAAAAGGCTGCTTTTGTATATTTCCTCATTGACTCATACAATTCGAATTCCCCATGGGCTGCATATCCTCTCGCATGAACGACCCGTTCTGGAATTCGCTCATGGTCGAAATGAGTCATCTTCTCACGAAAATGGAAGTCTTCCATTAGGGTCGGTCCGCGGTATCCTGCTTTTAATGAATGTTCATCCTCCGAAACTTTCAATCCTTGATTGGTCGTCAATTTCTTCCCTTTGTCGATAGAACGGTAATGTTCCAATTGTTTATCCTTGCTGTTGGCGTCTACGGAATGGTTTTTATCCATTTCATTTCCTCCATTCGGTTTCTGTAGTCTCCTACTCTATTCCCGTCAAGAGATTTCCCAAACAAACAGCAAATTAGTATTATTGGCCGATGACATATCCACCGTAAGCTAAAACAACTCCTAAAACGAAAGACAATGTGCAATAAAGTAGTGATTCCTTTCTTTTGCCACTTCTCCATAACTGAAGCAACTCTTTCATCAACGTTGAAAAAGTCGTAAACGCTCCTAAGAAGCCGGACACAAGAAAGATCGTCCAAAGCTTTGGCAATTCCAATCCAATCAGAAAACCGATCAGCAATGAGCCTGTCAAATTGACGACCAATGTCCCAATCGGAATTCCTTCCTTTTTATTCATCCTTGCGGAAATTAAAAGTCGTAGGACTGCTCCGATGAAACCACCTAAACCGATAACAATTGCATCGACGACTGTCATGCTTTCACCATCCTACGGCCAATTCGTACACCGATGATTCCTACTACAAGCCCGCCGATAACACTGAGGATCATGTACAGAATAGCGAACGTCGCTTGTCCAGTTTGAATGAGGTCTACCGTTTCCATGCTAAATGCGGAAAACGTTGTAAACGAGCCTAAAAAACCTGTTGTGATAGCAGTTTGAAGCTCCTGATCCGAAATGAGTCGGTGGAGAACACCTGCACTAAGAAGACAAAGAATGAACGTCCCCATTAGATTGACAGTTAACGTCGCCAATGGAAAGTCCGATGAGCCAATGAGTGTTCCAATCCCTATGCGGCAAATGGCTCCGACTGCCCCAGCAAACCCAACGTAAAGGACTTGTTTCATAGCTCGACCTTTTTCAGAAGCCGACGAGATAAAATGGTTTCGAGCGACAGACGTTTTTCATTCTCCCCGAACAAGATCTGAATATCGTCATCACCGATTGACTTAATGACTCCTCTTCCGAAAACTCTATGCGAGACGTGCATGCCTAAAGATAATCCTGTCCGCTTACTAATGCCATCTGGATCTAGCGGAATCGACAAATCTGCTTTTTTCAATATTTCCGATTTCCGTTCTTCAGGCTTCATTATAATCCCCCGCACTTCATTCAAAAATCTTGAATCCTCTTTCGATTTTCCATTCGCCTCTCGGTATGACAACAATTCCAACCGCTCTTTAGCCCGTGTCATTCCGACGTAAAATAAGCGCCTTGCTTCTTCAAGCAATAGCGGATCTGTTTCATCTTCCTCGGATGGGATGATTCCCTTCACTAAATCGATCATAAAGACGCGCCTGAATTCCAACCCTTTCGCACTATGGAAAGTAGACAACGTCAATGCATTCGCTGGCGGGTTGAACTTCGCCTGCTGCACCGCATGTTCCAATTCTTTTAACCGTGTCGCAAAGTCGACCATCGTCCGCACTTGTGATGCAATGCCTTCCAGCGTGTCAAGGATGCCGAGAAGTTGATCGATTCGATAGCCGAACTTTGCTGCCCGGCTTTTCAATGCTTCCTCATATTCCAGCTCATAGCGGATCATCCTAATAATTTGGGCAGGACGCATGTTAGGGATTTTTTTATAAACGTCGATACAAGCATCCAATCGTTCAATTTGACTACTTTTCAATTGAACAGATTGGATGAACGCCTCAAATACATTTCCGGACGTATTTTTATTAAGAAACGAAGACAACATATCTCGAGAGATGAACAAATTCATTTTCATAATGATTTTTGCGAAAATGTCTTTTCGTTCGACATTAAAACTGAGTCGCATGAAATTCAAAATATCTTCGACAACCCAATGAGAAAAGAATTTATCATCCGCATCTTTCATGTAAAATGGGATTCCTCTTCTATGGAGCTCGTTGACATACATCGTTGATGAGGCGTTATTTCTAAATAAAACAGCGACTTCGTTGAGATTTTGCTCATCCAATAATTCATACGTGACATATTCCAGAAGCCGTTTTGGGTCTTCAAATTGTTTAATGACAATCGGTCCTGCTTCTTTATTGACTGTTCTCATCTCTTTTAAATACCTATGCTTATTGCGCGTAATGAATTGGGCAGAGGTCTCCACAATTTCTTTTGATGAACGATAATTTTGCTCCATTCGCAGCAATTTCGCATCCGGATATACGTCTATAAAATTCAGTAGGTAGGCGGGATCTGCCCCTCGCCACGTATAGATCGATTGATCGTCATCCGCTACGACACAGAGATTGCCATGGTGGGCAACAAGATGTTCGACAATCCGATGCTGCACGAGCGATGTATCTTGGCTTTCATCGGTCAGAATATAGTCATACCGACTGCGGAACTGTTCGGCAAGCTGCTCATCCACGCGTAAAGCTTGTTCTGCAATTGACAGCATATCGTCAAAATCGAGGAGAAGATGCCCTTTCGTCTTCGATTTCATCTGTTCATAGTTCAACGCAATCGTGCCTGCTTTGTCAAAAGGAGCCGATACTTGTTTCCATTCATTGAATGGGATCATCCTATTTTTCAAATAAATGTAGAAAGAGCGGTCAATTCATCTTCCGTGCCATCTTCCCGGAGCGCTTCTTTGTAAAGGCGTTTCAGTAACATCGATTTCGTAAGAGCGTGTTTCTCTTTTCCACCGCCTTCGATTAAATCGAATGAGACACCAGTCTTTTGCAAATAGATGCGGGTAATTGTGAATGCGAGACTATGAATGGTTGAAAAATCGACTGGGGGATGCTGCGGGAAAAAACGTTTGAATCGTTCCGTCATATCGAGAGCAGATGCCCGGCTGAACGTAATCGCTTTTATTCGATTCGGGTTAACGTTCTTTTCCTCGATCAAGTAGCCGATCCGCATGATCATCGTAGTCGTTTTCCCCGACCCCGGACAGGCTAATAAAAGCATCGGACCTTCCGAATGCAATACAGCCTTTTTCTGGACATCGTTTAATTCTATATGTAATTCTTTCTTTTTCCTTGTAAAAAAATCAGTCATTGCGTTGGTGCTCCTTCTTCTTACGTTGTACTTAATTTATCATATGAATACGTATTTGTAGAGTCGGCTCATCGGACAAGAAAAAACAACCCCTGCATTTTACTGCGCAGAGGTTGTACATACTAAAAGCCGCCGGATTCAAGCCTGTCGTTTTGGATATCCACTTTTTCCTTCTTGCTGCCCTTATAGGCAGTTGAAGCGACTTCGTTCGTATGCCGTTGTTCGTCGGTATACTCGGTTTCCGCTAATTGGGCTCTGTTCGTATTGTCATTGTTGTTTTTCTTTTTGTTCTTTTCATCTCTAGACAATGTCATCGCTCCTTTTTTCGGTAGTCTGTATAGGAATACCCGAATAAAGAAGAGTTAATCACGAAAGAGTCGATTCCAGCTATTCATCGTACTCTCCGTGATGACTTGGTTCGCGAGACGAATCGGGTCGTACTCTTTCACATACCTTTCCTCCGCGGGAAAATAGCGTTGTTCATATTTTGTAAGTATGTCTTCCTGCGTTCCGATATAGGAATCTCTTTTGAGCACACGCTTCCGTCTCGTTTCTTTGTCTATGTCGAGATAGATGACAAAATCGAAAAACTTTCGTAACTCGGCTCGTTGAAGAAATACACCTTCAATGAGTATTTGAGTGCCTGTTGGGATGAAGATCTGCTTTCGTATATAATCATCTTGCTCTTTATCATACAACTCAATGTTGTCGTTTATAGATAACCCTTTCTTTACTGGCTGCAATAAACGTTGAATTAAATAATCATATCGCCATTGTTTATAGTAATAGGCTTCCCACTCTGAGACAGTTTCATCGTATCGAACGTTCTTCGGATGGATAAAGTCATCGAGATGAAAAACCATTACATTTCCAAGGTGCTTCTCCAATGTTCGTGCCAAAGTTGTTTTTCCTGAACCACCTAAACCGTCAATACCAATAAGTCGGGCGTTTGAAATGGCGTTCATTTATTTAGGGATTCCGATTGAATTGAATGGATAAAATCTGAATCCGACTTTACCAACGACAGAATCCTGATCGATGCAGCCGATATCCCGGCTATCCGTGCTGTTTCTCCGGTTATCGCCTAACACGAAAAGCTGCCCTTGTGGTACAGTCACTTCAAAGTCCTCTGTCAATTTTTGATCTTTAAAAAGTCGTTCTTTATTCGCTTGAATATACTCTTCTTCATACTCTTTCCCGTTTATGAAAAGTCGATCATCCTTCATGACAACCGTATCCCCTGGCAGGCCGATCACCCGTTTAATATAATCGTCTTCCGATCCCGGTGCATGAAAGACGACTAAATCGAAATGGTCGAGCTTATGGATTTTCGATATGATCACGCGATTATCCGATTCAAACGTCGGTTCCATCGATTGGCCAGACACAATGACAGGTGAAAAGAGGAAGTGGCGAACGACGAATACGAGGACGCAAGCGACTGCAATAGCTTTGATCCATGACATAATTTCTGCTGTTGTTTCTTTTCTCAAGTGAAAGCCCCCGTTCTTACAATTTCTATAGTATATAGTATAAACCATTTCCGGTATGATTGGTTACGTTTCAAAGATTCATTATTTAAGAGAATACATATCCTCAGCCTGATTGAAAACGCTTGTCAAGGAAGGCAACCTAAGATCGCCACGTCCTGTGGCGACGGTTGCATGACTCGCCTCCTGCGAGCCCGCGCGAAGTGGAGCGAAGACGCGAATAGAACTAAGGTTCATGAGCGGACGAGCGAATGAAGGCATCCTAAGGGCGCTGCGTCCTGCGGCAACGGATGCATGACCTACTTCCTGTAGGCCCCAACAACGGATGCGAGCGTTTGTCAACAGGCTGAGGTTGATTAAGACTCCGCCGTCTTTTGTAAATGCGCAGTACAATTGAATAGATGGCAAAGGTTTTTATCGTCTTTTAGTTCGATGATAGTCAGTGATGTATTATCTAGGCTTTGCTCATAGCCGTTATCTTTTATGAGTTCGTTTAACATATGTTTAATGAAACTACCGTGACTGACGACCAACACCCGTTTTCCGGCATGTTTCTGTTGGATTTCCTCAATGGATTCCATTCCGCGGGAAACGATGGCCTTATGTGTTTCAAACCCCATATCAAGCAGTTTCCAATCTTTCCCCCACTTTTCAACGCGCTCTGCCTCGGTCGTCCCTTCAATCTTTCCTCCGCCGATTTCTCGCAATCGTGCATCTTCCACGAGTTCAATGCCCGGCATTTGTTCCGCAATGATTTCTGCCGTCTTCTTTGCCCTTTGCAAATGGCTCGTGTAAATGACATCCCACGGCTCCTTCGACAATCTGTCCGCCACGCGCTTCGCCATTTCAATCCCTTCTTCATCCAAAGGGACATCCGAACTGCCTTGCGCTCTACCTTCTTTATTCCACGCGGTCACACCATGTCTTACAAATCCTATGATCGTCAAAACAACCACTCCCCCTTATAGTTTGCTTTATACAATATAGCCGAGCGAGCGGAGCACATTGTTCATGAAAGATTCGATGTACAAATAGACTTCCTCCCTCTCTGGCTCTTGATACAGATCGTGGTAAAGCCTTTTCCATTCCTTATATTGAAATTCCGACAGATGTTGGTTCAACAGCCATCTTTTTGCCAATGAAACATCGGTGATGTTATCATTCTCCCCCGTATGAATGAGGACCGGAACATCGAAAATACTATCTTCATGACTCGTAATCGATTTCATCATCGCAAGCAACTCACGATACCAGGAAGTGAGGACGACGGAGCTATAATCTCGGTCATTTTGAAATTCTATGTACATATCATAGTTCCGCGTTAACATTTCGATTGTAATGTCATGATTCACTTTCATAGAGCTCGATAGCTTTGTTAATACCCCTGAAAACTTGGAAGGCTGATGCTTCAGGGAGAGCCAAGGTGAACTGAAAATGAAGCCAGCACATTCTAGTTTTTCACGTTGTAAAATATGCATGACAAGAGTTGCACCAAGACCGTGCCCTAGGACGAATAACGGCAAATTATCTTGCAATGCAATGTCAATCATCTTTTTTACGTGGTTCACATATGACTCGAACGATTCATCATGGATTTTTCTGCCGTTTGCAGAGCCATGCCCCGGTAGATCGGTCGTGACTACATGGAATCCGCCGTTTCGGAGCTTCTGGATCAGCCACGCATATCGTCGATGGTGTTCATAAGCATTATGGACAATCGCGATAACTGCTTTCGGCTGCCCTTCCGCTTCCCATTTCCACATGGCACTCACCTCCCCTTTATATAATTGAAAGTTTTATGATACGATAAATTATACATGATTTCTAGAAAAGAGGAGACGTTCATGATTTATTCATACAACGGAAAAACACCAAAAATCGATGCATCCGTCTATGTAGCGGAATATGCAACAATTACAGGTGATGTAACGATCGGAGCAAACTCGTCCATCTGGTTCAACACGGTCATTCGGGGCGACGTCGCTCCAACAATTATCGGAGAACGTGTCAGCATCCAAGATTTGAGCTGCCTACACCAAAGCCCTGGGAAGACATTATTGATCGAAGATGACGTAACCGTCGGGCATAAGGCGCTTCTACATAGTTGCACCGTCCGAAAAGGAGCACTCATCGGAATGGGGTCGATCATTTTGGATGGCGCAGAAATCGGCGAAGGGGCATTTATCGGAGCCGGAGCCCTTGTCCCCCCTGGAAAGAAAATACCACCAGGCTGCCTTGCCCTCGGCTCACCCGCAAAAGTCGTTCGCGAATTAAACGATGACGACCGAGCTGAAATGAAACGCGTTGTGAACAGCTATATTGAAAAAGGACAAATCTATAAGGAAATGCAAAAATAAAAAAGTCTAACAGGCTGAGGTGCTGCGTAAATTGGCAGCACCTTACTTATTTTTCGAAACAATTAAAATGATAATACCCACCAACACGACAAAAATAACTAGACCGATAAGCGCTACTAGAAGACTCATTGCTGATTCACCTGCCTTACTATTATTATATAAAAACGCTATCAATCTTGTTAGGTTCCTTTCTCAGTTCAGCATTATTGCGTCCAGTTCATTAAGCGTTTGTGCCAATGAACGACAAAAAACAGCAGCACTCATCGATTACCACGATGGATTGCTGCTGTTTCTCATATACATAATTATACGGTCATACCTGCTCTTGCAATCAAGTCTGCCGCTTTATCTGTCTGCTCCCAAGGGAGTTCGACGTCAGTGCGTCCGAAATGGCCGTATGCCGCTGTCTGTTTGTAGATCGGACGGCGAAGGTCAAGCATTTTTATAATGCCTGCCGGGCGTAAGTCGAAGAGCTCACGTACAATTTCCACCAGTTTGCTTTCCTCGACTTTTCCTGTTCCGAATGTATCGATTGAAATCGAAACCGGTTTTGCCACACCAATTGCATATGCAAGTTGGACTTCACAACGTTCTGCAAGACCTGCAGCAACGATGTTCTTCGCTACATACCGAGCTGCATAAGATGCAGAACGGTCAACTTTTGTTGCGTCTTTTCCGGAAAACGCGCCGCCGCCATGACGCGCATAGCCGCCATACGTATCGACGATAATTTTCCTTCCTGTCAAACCGGCGTCTCCTTGTGGTCCACCGATGACGAAACGACCAGATGGGTTAATGAAGTATTTCGTTTCTTCATCCAATAGCTCTGCTGGCACAACCGGATAGATGACATGATCTTTAATGTCTTGCTGAATTTGTTCGAGTGTAATATCAGGATGGTGTTGCGTCGAAATGACAATCGTATCGATTCTAACAGGTCGGTTGTCTTCATCGTACTCGACGGTCACTTGCGTTTTACCATCAGGGCGCAAATAGTCAAGCGTGTCATCTTTCCTCACTTGCGCAAGTCTGCGGGAAAGCTTATGAGATAAACTGATCGGCATTGGCATCAGCTCTGGCGTTTCATTGCAAGCATAACCAAACATTAGCCCTTGGTCCCCCGCTCCGATCGCTTCAAGCTCTTCATCACTCATTGTCCCTTCGCGTGCTTCGAGTGCCTGGTCAACGCTCGCTGCGATATCAGGGGATTGTTCGTCGATCGATGTCAATACCGATGAAGTCTCCCAGTCGAATCCGAATTTCGCACGAGTATATCCGATTTCTTTCACTGTGTCCCGTACAACTTTCGGGATGTCAACGTATGTTGTCGTCGTAATTTCCCCGATGACTAAAACGAGGCCTGTCGTAATTGTCGTTTCACACGCGACGCGTGCATTCGGGTCTTCCTCTAGAATTGCATCCAAAATGGCGTCTGAAATCTGATCGCACATTTTGTCTGGATGTCCTTCCGTTACCGATTCTGAAGTGAACAATCGGCGATTTGTCATTGTAATTTCCTCCTTAAAGGCTTGCAAATATTGATACGGTACTCTGTTTGTCCCAGTCAGTTTAGCGCCTAGAGAGTCGACGTCAACATACACAAGGATTAAGGGCCCAAATAAAATCAATAAAAAAGCCCTTCGCTCACGTAAATATACATGAGGAAAGGCAGAATTTCAAAAGCAGCACCTTTCACTCTTATCGTCCAAGGAGTTCACCTTGCTCCAGGTTTGGCACCTTCTCGCAAGTATTATGCGCAGGTTGCCGGGCTTCATAGGGCCTGTCCCTCCGCCAGCTCGGGATAAGAGTATCCGTTCAATAAACAATCCTACGAAATAATATGCACTTTGTCAAATCTTTTTTGACATATATGCTTGAGTTTTTAATTAGTATAGATTATTATTCTAAATGTGTTATACTATTTACGAAATGTGTTGTTACCCATCAAATGGGATTACATGCAAAGGACGGTACGATAAATGATTTCAGCTAAAATTGAAAACGGATTACACGAGTTACTTTCAGGCAGCAATGTCAACATCCAACTTTCTGTTGCAGAACTGGTTGAAAAAGCGACTTCACGTGGAGAAGCAAAACTTTCTGCAGACGGCGCACTCTCTGCGGAGACAGGAAAGTATACAGGTCGTTCTCCCGAGGACAAATATATTGTCGAAGAAGATTCTTCTAAAGACAAAATTGACTGGGGCAAAGTGAACCGCCCGATTTCATCTGAAATCTTTGATTCATTATATAAGAAAGTTCTTAACCACTTAAAAACAAAAGATGAGCTTTTCGTTTTCAAAGGCTTTGCTGGCGCGGATAAACACTCACAGCTCTCTATCCAAGTTATCAATGAATTCGCTTGGCAAAACCTATTCGTTCACAATCTATTCATCCGTCCGACAGCAGAAGAACTGAAAGCGCATGAAGCGCAATTCACGGTTATTTCTGCTCCGACATTCAAAGCGGATCCGGCAGTAGACGGAACGAATTCCGAAACCTTCATCATTGTATCACTTGAGAAGCGAATTGTGTTGATTGGTGGAACGGAATATGCTGGAGAAATGAAAAAATCAATTTTCTCCGTCATGAACTACTTGCTCCCAGAGCATGGAATTCTACCAATGCACTGCTCTGCAAACGTTGGTGAAGATGGAGACGTAGCATTATTCTTCGGTCTTTCCGGTACTGGAAAAACGACACTTTCTGCGGATGCAGACCGTAAGCTGATCGGTGATGATGAGCATGGCTGGTCAGATAACGGCGTATTCAATATCGAAGGCGGTTGCTATGCGAAATGCATCAATTTATCCGAGGAGAAAGAGCCTGAAATCTTTGGAGCGATCCAATTCGGTTCTGTTCTTGAGAACGTTGTGCTTGATCCAACAACACGCGTACCGGACTATGATGATAATTCCTTAACTGAAAATACACGTGCAGCATATCCGATTCACAATATCGATAACATTGTGACGCCTTCTGTCGCAGGACATCCTAAAGCAATCGTCTTCTTGACTGCGGATGCATTCGGCGTATTGCCTCCGATTTCTAAATTGACGAAGGAACAAGCAATGTATCACTTCCTCAGCGGCTTCACTTCGAAGCTTGCTGGAACTGAGCGCGGTGTCACTTCACCGGAAGCTACATTCTCGACATGCTTCGGCTCTCCGTTCCTTCCGCTTCCAGCGACAGTTTACGCTGAAATGCTCGGGAAGAAAATCGATGAGCACAACGCGCAAGTATTCCTCGTCAACACAGGTTGGACTGGCGGCGAATATGGAGTCGGCAAACGTATGGAATTGAAGCATACTCGCACAATGGTTCGTGCAGCAATTGCTGGCAAATTGAATAATGTCGAATTCGAGGAGAACGCAATCTTTGGTCTTGCAATGCCAAAAGCAGTAGAGGGCGTGCCGACTGAAGTGTTGAACCCTCGCAATGCATGGAGCGATCCGGCGGCGTACGATCAAAAAGCGAAAGAATTGGCAGATCTCTTCCGCGAGAACTTCAAGAAATTCGGTCATGTTTCTGAAGAAATCACTCAAAAAGGCGGACCCATCGCTTAATAAATTGCAATCCAGGTGCTGAAAGGCATCTGGATTTTTTTATTTCTTCCTTTTTTCCTTACAATCCCACAGTCATATCCCCTTTCCCTTCTATTCGTCCATTTTCATTTGTGCATAGATTCAACAGCACTGCAAACAATAAATCAAGAAATAAAAATAAGGGAGAGCATATTATGACAACTGCCTACAAAGGTACAAATAAATTAATTACCGGGATTGTATTCGGGGTATTGACATTTTGGCTGTTCGCTCAAGCAATGGTGAACGTTGTTCCTGCGGTACAAACGGATTTAGGCGTTTCGTCAGGGACATTAAACATCGCCATTAGTTTAACTGCATTATTTTCCGGAATTTTTATCGTAGCGGCAGGTGGCCTTGCCGATAAGTTCGGACGAAAAAAACTGACAAATATCGGACTTTTTTTAAGTATTATCGGGTCTCTATGTTTAGTTTTAGCAACAGGTTCATTTTTACTCATTGTTGGTCGGATCATTCAAGGAGTATCTGCTGCTTGCATTATGCCTGCGACGATTGCATTAATGAAAGATTATTTTGAAGGCGCTGAACGTCAAAGGGCACTAAGTTACTGGTCAATCGGTTCCTGGGGTGGATCTGGAGTGTGTTCGTTATTCGGTGGAGCAGTTGCAACATATATGGGATGGAAATGGATTTTTATTTTCTCCATTATCTTTGCAATACTTGCTTTATGGCTAATTAAGGACACACCAGAAAGTAAAGCAAAACAAACGGGAAATTCCAAGTTTGATATTAGCGGTCTGATTGTCTTCATCATCACAATGTTAGCGTTGAATATTTTTATCACACAAGGTGACCAACTAGGTTGGACAAACTGGGTTACGATTATCTTGATTGCCGTTTCAATAATTGGGGCGTTTGCCTTCATTAAAGTAGAGAATGGCAAGGAAAACGCTTTAATCGATTTTAATTTATTTAAAAACATGCCCTATACAGGGGCAACTATTTCAAACTTCTTGCTAAATGCTGTGGCTGGAACGCTTGTCGTTGCAAATACGTACGTACAAGAAGGACGAGGATTTACATCTTTCCAATCAGGTATGCTTTCCATCGGTTATTTAGTTGTCGTACTCTCCATGATCCGCGTCGGAGAAAAGATTCTTCAAAAGGTCGGTGCAAAAAAACCAATGGTTTGGGGTACTTTATTCACACTCATCGGAGTTGGTGTTATGGGTCTAACGTTTTTACCGGATTTCGCTTATACAGTCGTAGTATTTTTAGGTTTCGCTGTGTTCGGACTTGGGTTAGGGATCTATGCAACACCTTCTACAGACACTGCCGTTTCGAATGCGCCGGACGAAAAAATTGGTGCAGCTTCGGGAATCTATAAAATGGCAAGTTCACTCGGTTCAGCTTTTGGGGTTGCCATCTCAGCCACTGTCTATGCCATGATTTCTGATAATATCGGCGTACACGCAGCTGCCACTGGAGGGATCATTGCTAATGTCATTTTCGCGGCAATTGCATTGGTATCCATTATCTTCATGGTTCCAAATAATGCTGGTAAAAGCGAAGCTAAATAAGGGAGTGTGGATTTCGTGAGAGAAAAACTAATGCAAATGCTTGATGAGCGTAAAGATGAAATGATTGAAATTCGCCGTTATTTACATGAAAATCCAGAATTATCATTTGAGGAAGAGAAAACGGCTCAATATATTGCTGATTTCTATAAAGGCAAGGACGTTGATATCCAAACGAATGTCGGGAATGGGTACGGAATCATCGTTACGATTAAAGGTGGAAAGCCCGGAAAAACGATTGGATTGCGTGCAGATTTTGATGCACTTCCGATTGTGGAAGAAGCGGATGTGCCGTTCAAATCTAAAAATGAAGGCGTCATGCATGCATGTGGACACGACGGGCATACAGCCTATTTGTTAGTCCTTGCAGATTGCTTAATTCAATTGAAAGACGAGCTATCCGGCACGATTAAAATCATTCATCAGCATGCGGAAGAGGTTCCGCCTGGCGGAGCAAAAAGCATTGTAGAATCTGGACTGTTGGATGATTTGGATGAAGTGTATGGCATTCATTTGCTGCCGATTTCCCCTGCCGGTATGGTCGGTTACAATAAAGGCTACGCTTTTAATGGACGGGCATACATGAAGCTGAAAATACAAGGTAGAGGCGGACACGGTTCGTCCCCTCATTTAGCAAACGACGCAATTGTTGCGGGTGCTCACTTCGTGACTGCTATCCAAACGATTATCAGCCGGAGACTCAGTCCTTTTAGCGTTGGTGTTATAACAATCGGATCGTTTGATGGAGCGGGCACGTTTAATGTCATTAAGGATAGTGTGGAGCTTGAAGGTGATATCCGTTATATGACGATAGAAACGAAAGAAATCATTGAACGGGAAGTCAAACGTATGGTGAAAGGACTCGAAGAAGAGTTCGATGTGCAATGTGATTTGACGTATACTCCGGATTATCCACCATTGTACAACGATCCTGAGGTTACGGAAAAAGTAGCGGAAACGCTTAAAAACGCGAATGTAAAGGAAATTACAGAAGTGAAGGAAGTGCCTCCAATGGCACCTTCCGAAGACTTTGCCTATTACGCGGAGAAATTCCCTGCTTGTTTCTTCTATATCGGCTGTACTCCTAAAGGTGTGGAAAAACCATATTTTAACCACCATCCAAAATTCGATATCGATGAAGATTCACTCCTCGTCGCAGCAAAAGCTGTAGGATTAGTTGTTTGTAGTGTTCAGGAATAATAAACAAAAAGTCGTTCAAAGTATGCTCTTTGAACGACTTTTTACATGCTGTTATTCATTCCCCCTGCTGCTTCATCCAATCACATAAATCCCGCACGATTTGTGCATTATGTGCTGGAGGGAAATAATGGTTGTATTCAGGGAAATACCATGTTTCGTACTGTTTATCCTTCTGCCTCAGTGCATTTTCAAGCAATATCGCTTGCTCGAAAGAAACATTTTCATCCTTCATCCCATGGATAATTAAAACAGGAGCATTGATTTCATCCACACGGAATAAAGCAGTTCGTTCTCTGTACGCATCGGGCATGTTGTTCGGAGTTCCTCCTATGACCCGTTTCATCATCCTGCGCATATCTTTCCGTTCATTATATGTAAAGATGACATCTGAGACGCCGGCCCATGTGACAACAGACGTAATATCTTCTCGCAATATTGCGGTCCAAAGCGCCATGATGCCTCCACGGGAGAAAGCATAGAGATGGATTCGTTCTTTGTTCACCTTCGGATTCTGCTTGAGGATTTCCACAGCGTTGACGGCGTCTTGCCGATCGGCACCGGCGAACTCATCGCGCCCTTCCCCGCCTCTGTTCCCACGGTAATATGGCGCAAATACGACAAAACCTTGTGAGGCAAATTGAGCGATTCTAGAAGGTCGGACCATGCCGACATGTTGGATCCCTCCGCGTAAGTATATGATTCCATCATAATTCCCGCCACTGACTGGTTCAGCCAGCATTCCTTTGACCTTGAATCCATCCGACCAGTAGGTTATTTCTTCAAGTCGGATATGGGGATTCGGGGATGGATAATCCTTTCGATGCAATATTTCACCGTTACGTAACATTGACATCCACCCACTTCCGTATTTCTGCCATCCCGGTATCTTTCATATGAAAGCTTAGCTCCGTGCAGTTGTCCAATTCTTCATCCGTCAGCCACAGTGCGCCTTCCGTCTCGAACAATTGTGGATTTTCTTCGATGGAATGGACCTTTCCTGTAAATACCGCTTTACAAAACGTCACATTACTAACGACAACGTATTCAGCAAACTTGACAAGATCCGTAATGGTTACACCCGTTTCCTCAATCGTTTCGCGAACCACCGCCTCCGCAATCGTTTCCCCATCCTCCGCTTTGCCTCCGGGAAACTCGATACCGCGTATGGAGTGGCGTGTCATGAGCCATCTTCCTTTATGTTTCAAAACAACGAGCACATGCCTCGCTTCCATCCCCATCCGATTTTCTCCGAATGTCAGCTCAACATGGGCTCCTTGTAAATCCTTAAATGTCGTTACCATTAGACATCACGCCCTTTCATTCAATTCTGGATGAAATTCGTGACTGATCAGTCTTATTGACTTGCCGGCCTTGAGAAATACGGCAACTTTTCAATAAATCTTTTCGTTTCATCATCCGAAAATTCGTGAATCAAAGCATACACTTTCATCGTACTACGATCGATGTCGTCATTATCCCTATCATAATGATAAGGGACGTAAGGCAAATGAGATCTTAGAAAGTTACGGAATTCCTGCTGGTCCATTTGTCTAAACAATCGTTGGAAAACCGGCAGGAATTCCCGGCTCATCTCAACCTCGTATTCCCATGGGGAGTCATGCTTATACGGGTAGATTTGTTGATTGGCAATCGAAACGTACATTCTTACTTTTTCATTTTCCATGTGTCCCATCCTTTTTTCACGTAGTATAGGTCACTTTGGAAAAACGATGCGCCGGTTAGATGGAATTCGCTTCTTCGTTTGCAACGAGCTCGACAGCAATTGCTACATTCTCATGTACTGCGGGATCTAATGGATGCGGCACGAGATCCCCCGGTTTTGTACTATCCAAAATGGCGAGTGCTGCGGCGATTAACATCGTATATGTAATGTCTTTTGCATGAGCATTCAAAGCACCACGGAAAATTCCAGGGAAACCGAGTATGTTATTCACTTGTCTGCCGTCTGCCGCAAATGCTGCCCCTGCTTTTAAAGCGACTTCCGGTTCAATTTCAGCATTCGGATTGGACAATGCCAAGATTATTTGCCCTTTACGGACCATCTCTGGTTTAATCAATCCTTGAACACCTGTCGTTGCAATGACGATATCACAAGTTTGCATAATCTCTTCAATGGAATCCAAAGCCGTTCCGCCATGTTGTGTCAGTCTTTCGACAGCTGCCGGATTCGGGTCGACCCCATACATTTCTTTCACCCCATATGCCATGAACATCCTGCTAATGGCCAGACCTGCAGCGCCTAATCCAATTTGCCCGACAACGGATTTCGATAATTCCACACCGGATTGACGGCAAGCCGAAAGAGCTGATGCGAGAGTAACGACTGCTGTCCCGTGTTGGTCATCATGCATAACCGGAATTTGCAATTCCGCTTTCAACCGTTCTTCAATTTCAAAGCAATGCGGCGACCCGATATCCTCGAGCAAAATCCCACCGAAACTTTGATGAATATGTTTAACTGTTTCCACAACCTCATCGGGATCACTCGTATCGAGCAAAATCGGAATTCCGCTAATGCCTGCGAATTGATCAAACAAGACAGCCTTCCCTTCCATTACTGGCATGCCTGCGACCGGACCGATATTGCCTAGTCCTAAAATGGCAGTGCCGTCCGTCACGATTGCAACGGTGTTTGAAATCCCTGTAAAATAGTTCGCTTGTACCGGATCATTTTGAATCACTTTACAAACATTGGCGACTCCAGGCGTATAGATCCTACGGAGATCTCCTAACGAACGAACTTCTGCACGGCTCTTCATCCCAATCTTGCCGCCTTCATGTGCATGTAAAACGTCATCCGTTACAGCATGTACTTGAATGCCGTCACCGATGGCATTAATGGAAGATACAATACTCTCCAATTGCTCCACGCTTGTACATTGTATGGACACATCCCGAATCGTAGATAACGTACCAACCTTGATTGTTTGAATATCTCCTATATCACCTTTCAGATCACCGATTGCCGATGCAACTTTTGCAAAGTTTCCTGGCGACGATGGCGTTTCAATAATTAAATTCCGTATGAATTGGATTTGTGACATAATGTACCTCCTATGATTCTCATTACTTCCCGTACCCCATTTTACACGTATCGAGCGCCAGCAACAAAATAAATGCGGGAATTCCTTATTTTACAAGGAATTCCCGCTCTTTTGAATCATGCTTTGATATCTACAGCAGCGCCTTTATAAGGATGTGCCGCTGGTTGATCCTGCATACTTTGCAGCATATCTGTCACTGCCGTCGCATTCACCGATAATGCCTTGTTCATGACGCTCAATTGGACAGTAGATTGTAAACTTCTCAATTGGCTCGCCATGATGGAGTTCATGTTCATAAACGATTCCTCCTTTACACTGGTATTATCGGAGAAAAAAACACTAATTCAATACTTCATGATCATTTATTGTCTTCACCGAGAAATGCATTCAACATCCATTGATGCTTCTCAATGCTTTGATATGTCGCATTCAGTAAATCCTCTGTCATATCATCGCCGTCTTTTGCTGCCGCTTCCATCCCCTTTTTCAAGGACTTCATAATGCGGCCGAAGTCGTCAGCGATCGTTTTCACCATATCCTCGGCAGTTTCATCACCGTTCGCCTCTTTTACGACGGACTGCTCCAAATGCTCCTTCAATGTTGCTGTAGGATTCCCACCTAGCGTCAAAATCCTTTCTGCAATCTCGTCCATATGAGCCGTAGCCTCATTGTAAAGCTCTTCAAATTTTGCGTGCAAGGTGAAAAACTGTTTTCCTTTCACGTACCAATGGTAATTATGCAACTTGGCATACATGACCGACCAAGTGGATACTTGTACATTTAACTCTTCCATTAATTCCTTAGACATAAAAAAACCCCTCTTCTTTCATATTTATAATGCTTCTCCCTGTTAATTTACCACTGGAAGAAATAAAATAAACATATAGCAGAAAGCAAGGTGTTCATGATTGAAAACAATATTAATTAGTATGATAAAGATATACCAAAAAGTTATTTCTCCGCTCACTCCGCCATCATGCCGTTTTTATCCGACATGCTCACATTACGGCGTTGAGGCGATTCAAAAGCATGGTACGTTAAGAGGCGGTTGGTTGACGATTCGTCGAATTTTAAAATGCCACCCTTTCCATGAAGGCGGCTTCGATCCCGTACCGGACAAATTGAATGAAAAGAAATAATCGGTACCGGCAATCGTGCCGGTTTTTTCTTTTATGTTGCGAAAAACAATTATATCTTGTATTATGGTAAAGCAATTAAATCGTAATCATTACTGTTACCATAGTGGAGGAATTATAATATGAAGAAGAAATCACTCGTTTTTCTGGCACTCTTTTTGATGTTACTTGTCAGCGCCTGCGGGAACAAGGAAGTTAATAAACAGACGAAAGCTGGAGAAGGTGAAAAACTGAACGTGTACACGACAGTCTATCCACTCCAATACTTTACTGAACGGATCGGTGGAGATCTCGTTAACGTCCAATCGATCTATCCAGCAGGAGCAGATGAACACTCATTTGAACCTACCCAGAAAGACATGATCGCCCTTTCAGATGCCGATCTATTCTTTTACATCGGGCTCGGTCTGGAAGGTTTCGTCGAAAACGCAGGAAAGACGTTAAAGAATGAGCATGTTGAATTCGTTGCGACTGCTGCGTCCATTTCGGAGGAGCAGCTAGAAGGGCACCAGCATGAAGATGAGCATGAAGATGAACATGAGAATGATCAAGAAGACAGCGATGAACATGGTCACAATCATTCAAAATTCGATCCGCACGTTTGGATTTCTCCAAAATTGAGCATCGAACTCGCAAACTCCATAAAGGAAGCGCTCATTTCAAAAATGCCTGCTCAGCAAGAAACGTTTGTCAAGAACTTTGACCTTCTTGAAGATGATTTGATCGAACTGGATGAACGATTTAAGGAAATGGCCGACCAAGCTGCGACAAAGACTTTCTTTGTCTCGCATGCGGCATTTGGCTATATTGCGGATGAATATGGGCTACATCAAGTAGCCATTGCTGGACTGAATTCCCAAAGTGAACCGTCTCAAAAGCAACTCGCAGCAATTGTCGAACAGGCAAAAGACGAAAATGTACAATATATTTTATTCGAACAAAATGTTTCTTCGAAGTTAGCCGAAGTGATTAAAAATGAAGTCGGCGCAGAATCATTGACGCTTCATAATTTAGGAGTCCTTACCCAGGAAGATATTAAAAATGAAGAAACATACTTCACGTTGATGGAACGAAACTTGACTGTTTTTGAACGTGCGCTTAGTAAATAACGAAGAGAGTGGCCCCTTTTCAAGGGGCCGCTCTCTTTTTTATTTTTCAGAAGCCCATTGTTTCAATTCCCGGCGTAGCAGCTTATTGGAAGCGTTGCGCGGTAATTCATCTACAAAATGAAATACTTTCGGTATCTTATAGCCCGCAAGCTGTTGTTTACAATATTGTTCAAGATCAGCAGCTGTCAGCGTTTCATTGCCGATGATGAAAGCGACCGGCACACTGCCCCATTCAGCATCTTCCACTCCGCACACGCCCGCCTCTTTTACGTCAGGATGTGAAATGAGCACGTTTTCGATTTCAGCAGGATAAATGTTTTCACCACCTGAAATGATCAGATCGGACCGCCGATCAACGATGAATAAATAGCCATCCTCGTCGAAATAGCCGATATCCCCTGTCGGCAGCCATCCGTTTTCTAGCGGATCCTTATCGGCGGCGTGACCAATGTATCCAGGCGTGACATGTGGGCCTGCAACGAGCACTTCTCCGTATTGTCCCGGGTGCTCTGCATCCCTTATTTTAATTTGATTGAAAAATAACGGCTTGCCTGCAGAACCGGATTTCCGCAATGCATCCTCGGAGGACAGTGTTGCTGTTTGTGAACTCGTTTCCGTCATGCCATACGTCTGCAAAACAGGCAACCGCCGCATTTCCGCCCGGCGCAAATAATCATCCGGCACTGGACCTCCTCCAGCCAACATCGACTGAAATGTAGGATGGGCCATAGCGTTGTTTTTCTCAAACTGCTCGAGAATCCGATGTAACCCTGTCGCAACGACAGATATTCTCGTAACTGTACCGCTTTGAATTTCCGCAACGACCGATTCGGCATCTAATTTTTCATATAACCTTACACCCATTCCATATATGACGGATCTCGCAAGAATCGAGAAACCGCTTATATGGAATAACGGCATCGTACATAGCCAAATATCATCTTCCGAAAGTCCAAGATTCAATACGGAGGATATTGCACTAGACGTATGATTGCCTGCTGTTTGACGGACGCCTTTCGGATAACCGGTAGTCCCCGATGTATACATAATGGTCATTGTCCTGAAAGGTTTCCACATTTTTGTTATGTCGAAGTGTTGTTCGCCGCTTGCATCAATTGCAGAAAACGTCAGCTTCGACTTAGGTAATCCTTTGACTCGATTCAGTAATTCATCTTCTACAATCAACATCGATGCATCGCAATCATTCAATTGCCAAGATATTTCTTTAGACGTTAGTCTGCTATTCAGCATGACGATTTCAAGCCCCGCCAACAAACAGCCATGGATAACGAAGACCATTTCAGGCGTGGACGGTCCTAACAAGGCAATTCGATCACCTTCATGTAAACCGTTCCATCTCAATTTCCGGGCTATCGACGTTGCTTCTTCTGAAAGTTCCTGGAATGTCCATCGTTTATCGCCAAATGAAAGAGCCATCCTGTCCGGTGTCAAATAAGCTCTTTGGAGTAACCAATTAGGTATCATAGATACACCCTTCTTCCTATTAAAAAAGCTGCCTCAGCCTGTTGACAAACGCTCGCATCCGTTGTTGCTCGTGTCGCTTGTCCGCTCATGAACTTTAGTTCTATTCGCGTCTTCGCTCCACTTCGCGCGGGCTCGCAGGCGGCGAGTCATGCAACCGTCGCCACAGGACGTGGCGCTCTTAGGTTGCCTTCCTTGACAAGCGTTTTCAATCAGGCTGAGGATATCCCTATTTATCGTGTTTCCCCTTAAAATTGACTGTAGACAAAGTCAAAAAACGACTTTGTCTACAATCTGAGCAGTCTATTAGAATAAGCAGCCTTCGAAATATTAAGGAAAACGTGGGAATTGACCAAAGTCAGGTTTACGTTTCTCTTTGAAGGCATCTCTTCCCTCTTTCGCTTCATCTGTCGTGTAATAAAGCAATGTTGCATCTCCAGCCATTTGTTGAAGACCTGCAAGTCCGTCTGTATCAGCGTTCATAGCCGCTTTCAGGAAACGAAGTGCAGTCGGGCTCATTTCGAGCATCTCTTCGCACCATTGGACCGTTTCGTCTTCCAATTGCTCATAAGGGACAACTGTGTTGACCAGACCCATATCTAATGCTTGTTGAGCATCGTATTGGCGGCATAGGTACCAAATTTCTCTTGCTTTCTTATGACCGACGATACGAGCCAAGTAGCCAGAGCCATAACCCGCGTCAAATGAACCAACTTTAGGTCCTGTTTGTCCAAATCGTGCATTGTCTGCAGCAATCGTTAAATCACAAACGACGTGCAATACATGACCGCCACCGATTGCGTATCCTGCCACCATCGCAACGACAGGCTTCGGAATGACACGAATCAACCTTTGCAAGTCAAGTACGTTCAAACGTGGAATTTCGTCATCCCCTACATAACCACCGTGTCCGCGGACAGATTGGTCTCCACCTGAACAAAATGCTTTCTCACCTTCACCTGTCAGTATGATAACTCCGATGCTGTTATCATCGCGAGCACGTGAGAACGCATCGATTAATTCCATAACAGTTTTCGGACGAAATGCATTGCGCACTTCTGGACGGTTAATCGTCACTTTTGCAATGCCGTTGTATTTCTCATATTTGATATCCTCATATGTACGGATTGTTTCCCATTGACGAGCCATTTTCTTCCTCCTCCAATTGTTGAATATGTTGCATATACTCCATAATCATTGTAGCAAAGATACGTGGTTTTTCCACATGAATTGCATGTCCCGCCTCCGGAACGACAATATGTCGCCACATTGGAGAAAGTGCTTGCATTTCCCGGGCAATTCCTACAAATTTCGCATCTAGCTCCCCTGTCATTAGTAAAACGGGATTTGGAATTGAATGAAGCGATTCCCAATACGATTTCTGGCTGCCGGTACCGATTCCCAACAGACTGTTCGCAAGTCCGGTTTCACTTTGCTGTAATCTTTCATTCCGAACCGCCTGCTTTTTTTCAGCGGGAAGACTTTTTTGAGATTCAAATAGGGGGATATTCTCCCACTTATCAACGAATGAAACGATGCCGTTCTCCATAATTTTTTGCGCAAGCAATTTGTCAGCTTTTCGCCGTTCTATTCTATCCCGCTCTTCCTTTAGGCCAGGAGACGAACTTTCAAGGAACAATGCCTTCACCCGTTTTGGATAATGAATCGTGTAAGCCAGGGCGATGCGACCGCCCATTGAATAACCAACTACGTAAAACGTATCCAAGCCAAGTTGCACGAAAAGCGCTTCAAGATCTTCAATCTGCTCTTCCATCGAATAGCGCTCGGGTGATTCTGGTACAGTTGTGTTTCCGTGACCTGTCAAGTCTACGGTAATCGTCCTGTATTTCCCTTTTAATTCGTTTCGAACTTCCTTCCAAGTAGCTGAGGTTCCTGTAAAACCATGTAGAAAGACGACAGCCGGCAAATGCGGCTCACCCTCCATCTCGACATGAATTGACAGCCCGCGAACGGGAATTTGAAGTTCATTCATTTCGTTCCAGCTCCTCAACGACACTAGCCCAATACGCCCGATGCGCTTCAACGTTCACCGGTCGACTCGTAAACACTTCTATGATCCGGACATCTTTCGTCTTTTCCTTCTGGAATTCCTTTTTGAATTCCTCAACTGAATGTACGGCTGCATATTGAGCGTCATACATGGCGCCGATATGCTCGAAAGTCAAGCCTGTCGGGGTGCCGAACAGCTCCTCAAAATGGTTTTCAACCGTCGATTGCGGAAGATAAGAAAAGATGCCGCCTCCATCATTGTTGACAATTATGATCGTCAAATTTGTTTCGTGAAAACGGGATACGATCAGCCCATTCACATCATGCAAGAAAGATAGATCCCCGATTAGTAGATACGTCGTTCTTTTTCTCGCCGCATCAATTCCAAATGCCGTGGAGACGACACCATCAATTCCATTCGTCCCTCTGTTTGAAAATATCGTGATGTCTTTATCCGTCTTGCAGAAAAATGTATCGACATCCCGGATTGGCATGCTGCTGCCGCTAAATAAATCTGTTCGATCCGGAAGCATTTCGAATAATGTTTTCACAATGACACCTTCGTCCCCTGCCATCCCCTCGTAACGGCGAGTTGCAGTTTCTGCGATGTCCTCTGCTGAAGACCATATTAGACTATAAGGAGTGGCTTCCTGCTCATTTGGAACGGCATACAAGGCCTCTGGAGACAGTTGAAGATGGTGTGTCACAACGCCAAGCGAATCCCGGAATTCCGGTGATTCATCGACGGCGATGAACACTTTAGGCCGATATTTTTTCAAAAATAAACTCAATGGCTTTGAAACCGGCTGTGCACCAAAACGGATGACAGTATCGGGTACGGCTTTCAACTGGAACTGTCCGCTTTTCAAGAGGGCGTCATAATGGACGATGCATAACGACTTGCAGTCATCCGGTACTTCTGAGCGCAAATTGGATAAAGGATCACACAACACAGGCCACTGAAGTTTCCTTGCAAAACTCCAAAATGCAGCCTTATCAAATCCAATCGGCAATTCCCCTGCAATGAGTAATCCTTTTTCCGCTTTCGATAAAAGAGTTGCAAGCGATTGCTGTTGGCTTGCTGTCAGCTCCAATTCACCATGAACTCTTTCCACAAAAGTGGATGTCCGTGGTTTCCTATCAAAATCAATGAGCAAAGGCTCCCGCAATGGAATATTCAAATGAATCGGTCCCATCGGTTTCGTCATCGCAACAGAAACTGCACGGCTAATATGCCGCTCCAAGAACCAATCAAGTTCTTCATTATCTTCCGCCAAAGGCAGATCCACACTAAACTTCACATGCTTGCCGTACATATCCAATTGGTCGATCGCCTGAGGAGCACCGACGCCTCGCAGTTCATGCGGCCGGTCGGCAGTGAGCACGATCAATGGAATGCGTGCGTAATAAGCCTCGGTGATCGCAGGATGGAAATTCGATGCAGCTGTCCCTGATGTACATAAGAGAACGACCGGTTTCCCGGATGCCTTTGCCAATCCAAGCGCGAAATACGCTGCAGACCTTTCATCGACTTGCATATACGTTTCGAGTTTGTCGGACGAAGCGAATGCATATGCCAAGGGTGTGGATCGCGACCCAGGGCTAATGACGGCTTTTTCGACACCTGCTTGCAATAAAGAGTCCGTCATTCGTAAAACATGGTCTGTCAAAATTCTTCGCTCATCCATTCAACTTTCCTCCAAGCGCCCTTAATACAGGTCTGAACTTCACCCAAGTTTCCTCATATTCGAGCTCCGCGTCGGAATCCGCAACGATTCCGCCGCCAGCATACAAATAGGCACGGTTTTCATTAATTAAGGCAGAACGGATCGCCACTGCAAATTCCCCGTTGCCGACAGCATCTGTCCAGCCGATTGGAGCTGCGTAATACCCACGGTCCATCCCTTCTTCTTGCCTGATAATTTCCAAAGCAACGTTCGTAGGAACACCTCCTAATGCAGGTGTAGGATGTAAAGCCTCAACGAATGAGAAAATATCGATTTCCTCTGCGAGCGTCCCTTCGACAGGAGTGAAAAGATGCTGGATATCTCGGATTTTCATTAATCTCGGTGTTTTCGGTATGTGCACTTCACTGCAGTAGCTGTTGAAGACATTTGAAATCATGTCGACAACGTGCTGATGCTCTTCTCTGTTTTTCCTGTCACCAAGAAGCTCTTCGCCAAGTTGACGATCTTCCATCGCAGATTTCCCTCGACGGATGGACCCCGCGACACAGGCGGAATATGCTTTTCCGTTGCTAATTTCAATCAACCGCTCTGGTGTTGCTCCAAAGAAGAGTGATTTCCCTTTTTGGAGACCGAAATGGTAACTTTCTTGCTGTTCATTCGTGATTGCATGTAATGCATTAACACTGCTTACTTCATCTTCGAATGAGAGCTCAAGGGCACGGGCTATGACAACTTTATCCGCCTTGCCTCTTCGAATTAATTCGGTTGAGTTTTCGACTGCACTCAAATATTGCGCTTTTCCTCGTTCATTCATAGAAAGAATGTTATTTTGGTTTGAAAAGTCAAATTCCTCAACCTGTGCAACGTGAATGAGTCTGTCACGTTCCTCACGAAGCCTTTCAAAATCAGCGGCAGCTTCCTTCTGGTCTGTAATCATATTGATCGATACCATCGTCCTGCCATCCTCGATTTTCAATTGGAAGGAAGGGATCACGAAGTATGCGGATGGAAAACCACTCCACTCTGATTCTTTTCTATTTTTCTCGTCATAAGAAAACCCGCCGAATATGACAGGTGCAATATCCTTTTCCTCTTTAATTAAAATGGAGCATAGCTGTTTCCATTTCTCCGAAATATCTTTAAAACGGTCGTCTGTTTTGCTGTTCGCCAATATGTAGGCATGTCCTACTCCTACTAACGTCAACGTCTTATCAGCATTTTGCCAATAGAAACGTTTATCTCTATATAAGGAAGCGCCTGCTTCAAAAAATGACAAAGGCGATATTCTTCCCACTTCTACTGTTTCCGTGAAAAAACGAGTACTTGGGGATATGATCGCATTTTGCATTTCACGAATATCCGTCATTCTGTGACCCATCATTTTCTCTCCTTCATAATCGATTGCCATGTGATGTTTTTATCTTTACTTTAGAAGAACGAGTTCTTAGTTCCATTATACCGGAATATCGGCAATCTGACATAGATAATGCAGGAAGGATACCTCTTTCTCCTAATTTAGAGTACAATGGATTACGGAAACATGACGATAGGAGAGAAAAAAATGCAACAAACTATTAAAGCTGATTCCGGATGGCGCATTTGGTGGCAGCTCACACGGCCACATACACTTACAGCAGCGTTCGCTCCGGTTTTCCTCGGAACAATGATCGCCCTAACTTACGGAAACCTTCACTTTCCGCTATTTTTGGCAATGCTCGTAGCGAGCCTTTTAATTCAAATGGCAACAAATATGTTCAATGAGTATTATGATTTCAAACGCGGACTTGATACAGAACATTCTGTTGGAATAGGCGGCACAATTGTCCGTAATGGAGTTCAGCCAAAAACTGTACTTCAAATCGCTTTGGCATTGTACGCCATTTCGGTTTTAATTGGAATATATATTTGCATGGAAACTTCTTGGATGCTAGCTGTCGTAGGAGCCGTCTCAATGCTCATCGGCTACTTGTATACCGGTGGCCCGATTCCAATCGCCTACACACCATTCGGGGAACTCATATCGGGCGTTGTAATGGGAATGCTACTAATTCTTATCGCGTTTTATATTCAAACTGGCGAAGTGACGACAAATGCTATTCTGATTTCCATTCCAAGTATGCTTCTCGTTGCTGCGATTATGATGTCGAACAACATACGCGATTTGGAGGGTGATAAAGAAGGTGGCAGGAAGACGTTAGCCATTCTTGTCGGGAGATCCAACGCAATTACAATCCTCGCTTCATTTTTTATCGTAGCGTATGTCTGGATTATCATACTGATTGTTTTAGGAATTGTAACACCTTGGGCATTGCTCGTCTTTCTAAGTATTGGTAAACCGATACAAGCGATCAGAACATTCCGGGCACATCTGCTTCCATTGGAAGTAATGCCTGCTATGAAGAACACAGCAATTACAAATACATTATTCGGTTTATTGTTAGGTATCAGCATCCTAATTGGTCACATACTATAATTACTTCGATGGACTTGCCCTTTTGGCAAGTTCATTTTTTTGTATTTGTATTCCATGTTTAGTTCTTCCATTCAAAAGGAATTGTGAAGGTACAATGCTTCTATGATGAAGTCATCAGTCAATGAGCATACTAACGTAACTAACATAAAAGGATGTGCTGATCATGTTAACGGCTGAACAGAAGAGAATGCTTAAGACAAGTCTACTGGAAATGAAATCACAATTTCAGAAAACGGAAAGTCAAACGGATATAAGAGACGCCGCACGGGAAGAAGTTGGAGAATTATCAACGTATGACAATCATCCCGGGGATATGGGTACGGAGCTATTTGAAAGACAGAAGGACTTGGCATTGCATACACATGCAGGTGATGAATCCGATAAAGTAGAGCATGCGTTAAATGCTTTGATGGATGGCACTTACGGCTATTGCGAAGTATGTAATAGCGAAATACCATACGAAAGGCTGGAAGCACTTCCTTACACGACATACTGCATTGAGCATACGCCGGAACGGGATGTGCCAAACGACCGACCATCGGAAGAGGATGTTTTAATCATGGCCAACCCTAACACTTTCGCGGAAAGAAGAGAAGCCACTGATCGTGATCATAATGAAAGAGACAGTGAAGACAGCTTTCAGGAAATAGCTAAATTCGGTACGTCTGAGACACCTGCTGATTTCTTTGGAGACCGTCATGATTATAATACCCTATATGACAATGAACTAATGGATGGCGCTACAGAAGAGATGGAGGAATTCGTGAGTACAGACATCACCGGAGAAACGAGAGGATTCGTTCGATCAGAAACGTCCGAGGAGTATGAAGAGACACTGGATGATGAAGGGCTGGAATCACCGATCGGAGATATTCCATATCGACGAAAGGATAGCTATACAGGAAAGGAATTTTGAATACCAGATTACGTTCGGTCTAACTATAATTGGCTATCTCAGCGAAAGGCTGAAAGAGCATCTCTCGACGTCCAGGTAGACGGGAATGCGCCAAATACGGGCAGCGCACTCCCGCGTCCAATATCGGACCTTCTGCGTCCAATATGGACCTTCTTGCGACCAATGTAGGCTTTCCTACGTCCAAAGAGCACCTTCCATTATGTTACGTGTTTCTAAAAAACAAAAAAACAGTTTGAGAAAAATTTCTTTTCTCAAACTGTTTTTCTTGATAGGAATCTATTCCAGATTCCTTAGTAGTATGACCCCTACGGGATTCGAACCCGTGTTACCGCCGTGAAAGGGCGGTGTCTTAACCGCTTGACCAAGGGGCCAATAAGTATGGCGGAGAAGGAGGGATTCGAACCCTCGCGCCGCTTTCGCGACCTACGCCCTTAGCAGGGGCGCCTCTTGAGCCTCTTGAGTACTTCCCCGTATAAAAATTGGCTCCGCAGGTAGGACTCGAACCTACGACCGATCGGTTAACAGCCGATTGCTCTACCACTGAGCTACTGCGGAATATGATGATGGGCCTAAGTGGACTCGAACCACCGACCTCACGCTTATCAGGCGTGCGCTCTAACCAGCTGAGCTATAGGCCCATGGAGCGGGTGAAGGGAATCGAACCCTCATCATCAGCTTGGAAGGCTGAGGTTTTACCACTAAACTACACCCGCAAGGAATGGTGGCTCAGGACGGAATCGAACCGCCGACACAAGGATTTTCAGTCCTTTGCTCTACCGACTGAGCTACTGAGCCACATGTATATGTAATAAATAAAAGATGGCGGTCCCGACCGGGATCGAACCGGCGATCTCCTGCGTGACAGGCAGGCATGTTAACCGCTACACCACGGGACCATTTGGTTGCGGGGGCAGGATTTGAACCTGCGACCTTCGGGTTATGAGCCCGACGAGCTACCACTGCTCCACCCCGCGATAATAATTATTATAGGAAGTTTAAATCCTACGCATTTAGTTTTGCTTTGGGACTTTGTTGTAATTTCCTTTTAGGAAATTACACAAATCACATTCTACGTGATGTGATTTGCTCCACCCCGCGATAATAATATTTAATTCCTAAACATAATCACTATAGTTGTTTTAAAATAATGGCGGAGGAAGAGGGATTCGAACCCCCGCGGGCTTTAACACCCCTGTCGGTTTTCAAGACCGATCCCTTCAGCCAGGCTTGGGTATTCCTCCGTAATAACTATTCAAATAGTGGTGGACCTTGCAGGACTCGAACCTGCGACCGGACGGTTATGAGCCGTCTGCTCTAACCAACTGAGCTAAAGGTCCTTTAGGATGGCGGCAGAGGGGATCGAACCCCCGACCTTACGGGTATGAACCGTACGCTCTAGCCAGCTGAGCTACGCCGCCGGGAAAAGTATTAAAGAATTGGTGGAGCCTAGCGGGATCGAACCGCTGACCTCCTGCGTGCAAGGCAGGCGCTCTCCCAGCTGAGCTAAGGCCCCATAAGTTAAGAAGTGGTCGGGAAGACAGGATTCGAACCTGCGACCCCTTGGTCCCAAACCAAGTGCTCTACCAAGCTGAGCTACTTCCCGTTACTCATAAAATAATGGCGCGCCCGGAAGAATTCGAATCCACAACCTTCTGATCCGTAGTCAGACGCTCTATCCAATTGAGCTACGGGCGCATTCTATAATAATTAAATTGGTGCCGAGAACCGGAATCGAACCGGTACGGTAGTCACCTACCGCAGGATTTTAAGTCCTGTGCGTCTGCCAGTTCCGCCACCCCGGCAAGTTATATGGAGCGGAAGACGGGATTCGAACCCGCGACCCCGACCTTGGCAAGGTCGTATTCTACCACTGAACTACTTCCGCATTAAGAGTGCGGGTGAAGGGAGTCGAACCCCCACGCCTTACGGCACTAGATCCTAAGTCTAGCGTGTCTGCCAGTTCCACCACACCCGCATATTGTATCAAGACAGAGAGTCAAGAAATGGTGAGCCATGCAGGATTCGAACCTGCGACCCTCTGATTAAAAGTCAGATGCTCTACCGACTGAGCTAATGGCTCAAAAAGTGGTGCCGGCGAAAGGACTTGAACCCTCAACCTACTGATTACAAGTCAGTTGCTCTACCAATTGAGCTACACCGGCAAATCATTAATATTGATATTTATGGTGGAGGATGACGGGTTCGAACCGCCGACCCCCTGCTTGTAAGGCAGGTGCTCTCCCAGCTGAGCTAATCCTCCGTGTTAAAATTGCGATAAGCTTCGCATTACTGCGTCAGCTTCATTCGATCTGTCAGTCACGTACTTTTGTACGTTCCTTCCTTCTCTCAATCGCTTCCTTGTTCTACTCGCTTCTCCCAATTTTAACGGGAGTTGCGATAAGCTTCGCATTACTGCGTCATCCGCATTCATTCCGTCAGTTGTGTATGCTTGTACACTTCTTACTTATGTAATGAAATTGGCTGGCCCGGCGACGTCCTACTCTCACAGGGGGAAGCCCCCTACTACCATTGGCGCTGAAGAGCTTAACTTCCGTGTTCGGGATGGGAACGGGTGTGACCTCTTCGCCATCGTCACCAGACCAATTGGCTTCTCAATCAAGACAATATTGATTATACCAATTCTGTAGAAATTTACAAGTCTTTTTTTAAAAAAACTTGTTTGAACGATGTTTGTTCGTTCAAAACCGGATAAAACCAACATTGTTACGGAACTTCATCAAGTTCAACTGTACTAGATTAACTTATAAGGTTAAGTCCTCGATCGATTAGTATCCGTCAGCTGCACGTGTCGCCACGCTTCCACCCCGGACCTATCCACCTCATCTTCTTTGAGGGATCTTACTTACAAATGTAATGGGAAATCTC
>NZ_JAKRNT010000019.1 GCF_022346605.1 Sporosarcina sp. ACRSL | reverse complement strand
ATTAGAAAACAGATTATCGATTATACTAGACATAGATAGTGCATCCTCCTTGGTTTTTGTAGTGATTAACCTTGAGGATGCCCTATCTTTTTTGTGCTTACACAGACTATTGTACGTCACCTCGAAGTGAGGTGTACCGCGCCCGAAACTATCCGTTCCACGCCCGAAACGAGCCGTTCCGCGCCCGAAACGAGCCGTTCCGCGCCCGAAACGAGCCGTTCCGCGCCCGAAACGAGCCGTTCCGCGCCCGAAACGAGCCGTTCCGAGCTTCGAAGTGAGCCGTTCCGCGCCCGAAGCAAGCCGTTTCGCGCTCGAAACGATCCGTTCCGAGCCCAAAGCGAGTCGTTTCGCGCTCAAAGTAAGCCGTTTCGCTCTCAAAGCGAGCCGTCCCGCTCTCAAAGCGACCCGTCCCACGCTCAAAGTGAGCCGCCTAGAGCTCAAACCAAGCCGTCCCACATCCAAGCAATCACCTTTTCATCGCCGCAATTTTTTTCGCCTTCTGCGCATTGGCGAAATGCCATTTCGTCATTGACTTCAGAGTCTCTTCGCCACTTTTTAATAAGATCTTCGCAGCTGCTTCATCCACTATCTTTCCCGCACCTTTTGGAAGTCGGACACCTGCAATCTCGCTCAACCGATCCATCTCTTCCAAAAATGCTACTCTAGCAATAATGGAGGCCGCTGCTACAGCGACATGCAAACCTTCCGCCTTCGTTGAAAACAAGACGTTTTCTCGAACAATTTCCGGCTGGTTTTTAATATGGTTATAATAAATGCCACGCTCAGCAAATTGATCAATCAATATATAATCAGGTTTCTCGCCATTCAGTTTACGCAAGACATGCTTCAACGCTTGATTATGAAGCAACGCTTTTATCTTCCCTTGCGACCATCCCTTTGCCTGCACCTCATTATACTTCTCATTCGTTAACGTTAGGACGCTATGAACGAGAGTCGCCTGCAAATCAGGTGCAATGCTTCTCATCAAATCATCATTCAACTGCTTCGAGTCCTTAACCCCTAACTCACGAACAAGCTCGATCTGATCGGCCCTGACGAAACAGGCCGCCACCGTGACAGGACCAAAAAAGTCACCTGTACCTGTTTCATCAGAGCCAAGAACGGACATCTCGGAGAATCGATCAGGCAACACTTCACCTTTTGGTTTGGAGAGTAAAGGAGCAGTTTGCGTTTCTCCATCGCCCCATAAACTAGCCTCTCGAAGCGCTCCGCCACCTTGAAATAGCACTTTTCCCGATTTGTATGCCGTAATGGCGGCATCTGGCAGTTTTGCAGCAAAAACGACCCCTGGTGCATTTCGAATAATCTTGAATGCCTTGTAATGATTGATTAATTTTGTCATTTTCTCATTATCCAATTGCAACACGCTTTGACCCATGGTCCTCTTCCTCTCCGGCTTTAACTTCATTTCCCCTATTGTACAATATCGCAGAATCCATCGCCTTCCCTTTTCATCTAAAACGATTTCATGGTATGATTGTGTACAGAGTTTTAACTTAAATGTGCAGATGTTATTCTACTGAAGAGACGCAGCATGTACAGGAGCGTCAAACTGCTATCAGATAAGTGTTTATTAATAGGAGGTTTCATCATTGACAGACGAGCAGAAGACGCGCGTTGCGGTTGACATATATGGACAGACGTATACGATTGTCGGCAGTGAAACGAGCAGTCACGTCCGACTCGTCGCTTCAATGGTCGATGAAAGGATGAGGGAAATCAGTTCACGAAACCCTTATCTGGACAGTTCCAAAATTGCTGTCCTCACCGCAGTGAACAGCGTGCATGATTACTTGAAATTAAAAGAGCGCATTGAGCTTTTAGAAGAAGAATTGAATAAGTTGAAGGGTTGACGGTCGTATATGCTTGATTTACTACTTATCATCCTCCTACTAGGGGGATTGATCACCGGGTTTAGACGGGGGCTTATCGTACAACTAATACATATGACAGGCTTCATTATCGCATTTATCGTTGCTTATCTCTATTACAAACAGCTTGCTGAGAAGTTCGTCTTATGGATTCCTTATCCTGGCGTGACGGCAGGATCGAAATTGAGTTGGACTGTCGAGCAACTTGATCTGGATCAGACGTTTTACAGGATGCTTGCCTTTGTTATTATTTTCATCGTTGTCAAATTCATATTGCAGCTAATTGCATCCATGTTCGATTTCCTGAAATTCCTACCGGTTTTGGGCTTTTTATCACGTTTTGCTGGTGCTGCTTTAGGTTTCATCGAGTTTTATATAATCATATTCCTATTACTCTATCTTTCGGCAATGCTGCCGCTTAATTTCATCCAAGAACTGATCGGGAAATCATTCTTAGCAGAAATGATATTTGAACACACTCCGGTCATTTCGGAAATGGTGAAGAATTGGTGGTATATTTATATTAAGTAACGGTTCACGGCCCCCTCTTCGTTGGAGGGAGGCCTTTTTAAACGATTCACAAGAATGAAGGGGTGGTTATGTATGAATAAAAAAACGATCATTCGCACGTTCGAAAAAATCGCATTGTATATGGAGTTATTAGGTGAAAATCCGTTTAAAGTGGGAGCCTTCCGAAAAGCCGCGAATGTGCTCGAACTTGATCCGCGGAGCCTCTCCGAGATGGATGATATATTGAAGCTGAAAGGGATCGGTAAGGGGACGGGTGCCGTCATCATCGATTTAATGGAAAAAGGGGAGTCCGACTTGCTGAAGGAACTTGAGAAAGAGGTTCCAAAAGGGTTAATTCCACTCTTAAAAGTCCCCGGCCTCGGCGGCAAAAGAATTGCCAAGCTACGGGAAGCGATCGGCATTGATTCTGTCGAGTCGTTGCGTATTGCTTGTGAATCGAATAAAGTGAGTGTCATTCCAGGATTCGGTAAGAAGACGGAAGAGAAAATATTGCATGAACTGCAGCAACTAGGTACCCGGAAAGGGAAGCTGCCCGTTTGGCAAGTGGAAACGATTGTACATGCAATTGAAGAGGAATTGAGTGAAATTGAGGAAATCACTCGTTTTTCTGTTGCGGGAAGTTTTCGTCGTGCTGAAGAGAAGAGCAGCGATGTTGACTTCATCATCGTTACGGATGAACCGTCCACTGTTCGGGAAAAACTGATGGCAGTACTTCCGATCGAAGAAACAGTTGCTGCGGGTGATTCGAAGCTATCTGTCGTCCTCGATATGGCCGATTTGGTCGATGCGGATTTCCGCTTTGTGAACGATGAACAATTTGCAACCGCCTTGCACCACTTCACAGGCTCGAAAGACCATAATGTGAAAATGCGTCAACTTGCGAAATCAAAAGGGATGAAAATTAGCGAATACGGCGTTGAAATGGAAGATGGATCGGTTAAGATGTTTGAATCGGAAGCCGATTTTTTCGCCTTCTTCGATTTGCCTTTCATCCCTCCAGCATTGCGTAAAGACGGGACGGAGATAGACCGCGCAAATGAAATTGCTGAAGTTGTAACGTTCGAAGATATCCGAGGCGATTTTCATATGCATACGACTTGGTCGGACGGCGGATATTCGATCCGCGAAATGGTGGAAGCATGTAGAGCGAAAGGCTATTCGCATATCGTCATTACCGACCATACGCAATACTTAAAAATAGCGAACGGATTAACGCCGGAAAGAGTTCGAAGCCAAATGAAAGAAATCCGTTCATTGAACGAGGAATACGATGACATCGAGATTTTCTGTGGTACGGAAATGGATATCCTTCCGAATGGGACGCTCGATTTCGATGATGATTTATTGCAGGAACTCGACTTTGTCATCGCGTCCATCCATTCCAATTTCAATCAATCGCAGGAGCAGATTATGAACAGGCTGCATGCGGCGATGAAAAATCCATATGTCACGATGATCGCTCATCCAACAGGTCGTATTATCGGTCAAAGGGACGGATATAACCCTGACGTGCCCCAATTAATTGAATGGGCGAAAAAGTACGATAAAATATTGGAGCTGAACGGTAATCCGCACCGCTTCGATTTAGCAGTCGACTATTTGGAATTGGCTCAAGAAGCAGGCGTTAAAATTGCCGTCAATACAGATGCGCATACGATCGATCAATTGGATCATATGGAAATTGGCGTGAAATACGCGCAAAAGGCATGGTTGAAGAAAGAAACGGTCGTGAATACATGGCCGATTGAACAATTCATCCGGGAAATCATAAGGAAATGAAAGGAAGTGTAAGACATTGGAAAACCGTGTCTTAAAAACACTTGAGTTTGATAAAATCCGGGATATCGTGGCGACATATTGCACGTCATCCGCAGGAAGATCATATATTGAAAAGTTAGTTCCTCAAAGCGACTATGAAGAAGTCGTCCGGTTGCTTGAAGAAACGGACGAAGGACTCGCAATTTTGAGAGTGCGCGGAAATGTGCCAATGGGCGGCATAAGTGATATAAGGCCCCATGCAAAACGTGCTCAAATCGGCGGTGTTCTCAGTGCATACGAATTAATGGAGACTGCCAATACGATTCGAGCAAGTAGGATCTTACGGCAGTTCATTGAGTCCGTTGATGAGGATGAAGATATTGAAATTCCACATTTTCTAGCTAAAAAAGAGGCATTGCCGATTCTTACGGCACTCGAGCACGAAATCAATGCGGCCATCGATGAAAATGGACATGTTGTGGACAGTGCATCCGGCACGCTTCGGTCGATCCGTCAAAGCTTGCGCATCCAGGAAGGCCGTGTTCGGGAAAAACTAGAAGGATATACACGTGGTAGAAATGCATCGAAAATGCTTTCCGATTCCATCGTAACTATCCGAAACGACAGATACGTCATACCCGTCAAAGCGGAATACCGATCTCATTTTGGCGGGGTTATTCATGACATGTCCTCATCAGGACAGACTTTATTCATCGAACCGGATGCTGTCGTCCAAGCGAATAATGAAATTCGCAATTTGAAGATGAAAGAGCAGGATGAAATCGAAAAAATCTTGCAGGAACTATCGATGAAAGTCCAAGCTGTCGCACATGATCTGTTTGTTCTCGTCGATGTCTTATCGGAAATCGATATCATCCTCGCCAAATCAAAATATGGGATTGCGCATAAGTGCACGAAGCCCGAAGTGAATAATGAAGGATATATCCGTTTGGCAAAGGCACGCCATCCTTTATTGCCAATTGAACAGGCGGTTGCCAATACGATTGAATTTGGGAAGGAAATTACAACGATCGTCATTACTGGTCCGAATACAGGAGGGAAGACTGTCACATTAAAGACAGTTGGCTTATGCACATTGATGGCCCAGGCAGGATTGCCGATCCCTGCATTGGACGGGTCGGAAATTGCTGTATTCGACTCCGTCTACGCCGACATAGGTGATGAACAGTCCATCGAGCAAAGCTTGAGTACGTTTTCATCCCATATGGTAAACATTGTCGATATTCTTAAGAAATTCGATTCTCGCTCGTTGCTCATCTTTGACGAACTCGGTTCAGGTACAGATCCACAAGAAGGAGCAGCTTTGGCAATCTCCATTTTGGATGAAGTGCATGGTACAGGGGCTAGAGTGATGGCGACGACTCACTATCCAGAGCTGAAAGCGTACGGTTATAACCGTCCTGGCGTGGCGAATGCGAGCGTTGAATTCGATATTGATACGCTTAGTCCGACGTATCGTTTGTTAATCGGGGTTCCTGGACGTAGTAACGCATTTGAAATCTCAAAACGGCTCGGACTTCATGAGCATATTATTAAACGGGCAAAGAAATTCACGGGAACGGACCGTGGAGAGGTCGATTCCATGATTGCTTCATTGGAATCAAGCAGGGTTCAATCAGAGAAAGATGCGGAACAAACTCATGCATTGTTGATCGAAACGGAAAAACTGAAACGTGAATTGGAAACGAAGCTATCCGAATTCGATGATATGAAAGAAAAATTGATTGAAAATGCAAAAGAAAAAGCGAAAAAAATCGTGGAAGAAGCCCGTGTCGAATCAGAGGCAGTTATTTCCGATTTGCGTGCATTGCGGTTGAATGCGGGAGCGAATGTTAAAGAGCATGAATTGATTGAGGCACGCAAGCGATTGGAAGGGGCTGCCCCTGAAGACAAAAAGAAAAAGATTAAAGCAAAGGCGGCTTCAAGACCTTTGGAAGCTGGAGATGAAGTGAAGGTCATCACGTATGGACAAAAAGGGACACTCGTTGAAAAAGTGTCCGAAAAAGAATGGATTGTACAAATCGGCATCTTAAAAATGAAGCTTGATGAATCGGTGCTGGAATATACAAAGCCTGAAAAAGTGAAGGACACAGTCGTTTCTGCTTCCGTTAAAGGAAGAGATTCGTACGTCAAATTGGAGCTTGACCTTCGAGGAGAGCGATATGAAAACGCGTTGCTCCGTACAGAGAAATATTTGGATGATGCATTGCTTTCCAATTACCATCAAGTATCGATCATCCACGGAAAAGGGACGGGAGCATTGCGCCAAGGTGTTCAAACGTATTTGAAAAACCATCCCCGTGTGAAAAGCTTCCGTTATGGAGAAGCGGGTGAAGGAGGACACGGCGTTACTGTCGTGGAACTGAAGTAAATAGTTGAAGCGAAGTGAAACTTTCCCGTTCGCTAATCGTATAGGTTAGGATGAATGATTTTCAAAGGAGTCAAACAAATGACGGAAACTGGGTTTTGGAGCCATCCCCTTGTGGAAACTGCAGGCTATTTCAGCGTTGTAATCCTTTGCCTCATCGTTTCGATGGTGCTATTTGAACTTGTAACTAAATATAAAAATTGGGAAGAAATTCGAAAAGGGAATGTAGCTGTTGCGATGGCGACAGGAGGGAAGATATTTGGAGTGGCCAATATTTTCCGATATTCAATTGAACAGCATAATTCGTTGCCGCAAATGATCGGGTGGGGTCTCTATGGATTTGTCCTGCTCGTCATCGCTTATTTCCTCTTTGAATTCCTGACACCGAAATTTAATATCGATAAGGAAATCGAAGAAGATAACCGATCTGTTGGCTTCATCTCCTTGACGATATCCGTTGGGTTATCATTTGTAATTGGAGCAAGCATTTCATAGGAGACTTGATATGGAGAAATTATCTAAAATATTAATCGTCGTCTGTGTTCTTTTTATTATTGTAGGAGTATATTGGATGTTCACAAATACGCCTTGACCGAAACTTTTCGGTTAAGGCATTTTTTTACTTGGAAATTAATATTCTATTTGAAAGCGGATTCATTTATCGATATAATACTAGAAGATGGAATTTTCTAAGTATTGGAATGGGAAAAGGGGGGTTACAATGACGGGGAGACCATGGCTAGATTTGTATCCGTCAGAAATACCGAAGACGATCGATTATGATCGGATTCCACTTCAGGAATTTCTGACAAGGTCAAGTAACAAGTATCCTGAAAAGACCGCTATGCATTTCTTGGGCAAGGACATTAGCTACAAAGAGTTTCATGAATCGGCATTGAAGTTCGCCAACTATTTGCGAACACTCGGCATTGAAAAGGGGGACCGAGTTGCCATCATGCTTCCGAACTGTCCTCAAGGAGCGATCGCCTATTATGGCATCCTCTATATTGGAGGAATTGTCGTACAGACAAATCCGCTTTATACAGAAAGGGAATTAGCTTACCAGATGGCGGATTCCGGGGCAAAGGTAATCATTTCACTTGATATTCTATATGGAAGGATTTCAAAGATTATCAAGGAAACTAAATTGGAGCACGTCATCATTACGGGAATTAAGGATTACTTGCCTTTCCCAAAAAATCTTATTTATCCTTTCATCCAGAAAAAAGAGTACGGAGTTATCGTGAAAGTGGAGCACCGGGGCATGAACCATTTGTTCACGGAGATTATGAAAATAGCTAAACCTGATCCGATATCATACGAATTTGATTATGATGAAGACATTGCATTGCTTCAATATACCGGGGGAACGACAGGACCGCCGAAAGGTGTCATTCTAACACACGCCAATCTGATCAGCAACGCGCAAATGTGCAATGCATGGTTGTATAAATGTGAGGAAGGCAAAGAGACAATCATGGGGATCTTGCCATTCTTCCACGTATATGGTATGACGACTGTTCTTGTTTTATCAGTCATGCAGGGCAATAAGATGGTGTTGTTGCCGAAGTTTGACCTTGATAGCGCACTGAAGACAATCGATAAACAGAAACCGACGCTGTTCCCAGGAGCCCCGACAATCTATATTGGATTGCTCAATCACCCTGATTTATCGAAATACGATCTATCATCCATCAAAGCCTGTATAAGTGGATCCGCTGCATTGCCTGTCGAACTACAGGAGAAATTCGAAAAGGTGACTGGTGGCAAACTTGTGGAAGGATACGGTTTGACAGAAACGTCTCCAGTAGCAATGGCGAATTTTGTATGGGAGGAAAGACGTGTTAAAGGATCGGTTGGAGTCCCTTGGCCAGACACAGATGCATGCATTTTAGGTCCGGAATCGACGGAACCGTTGCCAAGTGGGGAAATTGGCGAAATTGCGGTGAAAGGACCTCAAGTGATGAGAGGCTATTGGAACCGACCGGAGGAAACGGCTGAAACATTCCGGGATGGATGGTTTTTGACGGGTGATTTAGGGTACATGGATGATGAAGGACATTTCTATGTTGTCGATAGGAAGAAAGATATGATCATTGCGAGTGGATTCAATATTTATCCGCGCGAAATCGAAGAAATACTTTACGAGCATGAGGCGATTCAAGAATGTGTTGTAGCGGGAGTTCCAGATGCTTACCGAGGAGAAACCGTTAAGGCGTATATCGTTCTTAAAGAAGGGAAATCGGTGACAGAGGAAGAATTGGATGCGTATTGCCGAGAGCACTTGGCATCGTTCAAAGTGCCACGTCAATATGAGTTCAGGAAAGAGCTGCCAAAAACGGCAGTTGGTAAAATATTGCGGCGTGCCCTCGTGGATGAGGAGAAAAAGAAGATCGAGCAGGAATTGCAAACTTCCTCTTGAAAGACTTGACGACAATTAAATAAACGATTAATATGAAAATATGAATGAATAGTCATTCATATTTTCTTCTTTTTGGTGGTGAAAAAATTGAAACGCGATAAACCCAAATATAAACAAATAGTGGATGCAGCCGTAATCGTTATTGCCGAAAACGGTTACCATCAGGCACAAGTCTCGAAAATCGCCAAGGAAGCAGGCGTTGCGGACGGAACGATTTATCTTTATTTCAAAAATAAAGAGGATATCCTCATTTCCGTGTTCCGTGAAAAGATGAGCGTTTTTGTGGAGAACGTTAAAGAAATATTGAAAACAGAAATCACTGCTACAGAAATGCTAGCAAGGATGATTGAAAACCATTTTAGTTTACTCAATGGTGACCGCCACCTAGCCATTGTAACCCAGTTGGAATTGCGGCAATCAAACAAAGAACTCCGCTACAGGATCAATGAAGTATTGAAGGAGTATTTGACATTGCTCGATACCATTTTAAAAGAAGGTATCAAAAAAGGTGAATTTGACGGCAGAATCGACATCCGGTTAGCACGTCAAATGGTGTTTGGAACGATTGACGAAACGATTACCTCGTGGGTAATGAATGATCAAAAATATGATTTGATGAAATTGGCACCAGAAGTTCATCGCCTTATCTTAAATGGAATGAAGGCTTAAAATACGTACGATGAACGATGTTGAAGTAAGCGTTTTTAGAAAGGGTGGGGAAAGATGGAGTTTTTGAAAATGACGATTGAAGAAGGAGTAGCATCCATTGCTATTAACAGGCCTCCTGCAAATGCATTGTCCAGCGGTCTTATCCAGGAAATCGATCGGATATTGGACGAAGTGGAAAATGACGATTCCGTAAGAGTCATTGTGCTTTATGGGGAAGGTAAATTCTTTTCGGCAGGCGCCGATATTAAGGAATTTACGACAGTGACATCAGGAGAACAATTTTCCAAGCTAGCTTCTGCCGGACAGGACGTTTTTGAACGGATGGAAAGCTTCAACAAGCCAATCATCGCTGCTATTCATGGTGCAGCACTTGGCGGCGGACTAGAATTAGCAATGGGTTGCCATATCCGAATTGTTACGGAGAAAGCTAAGCTCGGACTGCCTGAATTGCAATTAGGTCTTATCCCGGGGTTTGCGGGCACGCAACGCTTGCCTCGTTACGTCGGGATGGCCAAGGCGGCAGAAATGCTGTTGACGAGCGATGCGATTACTGGGGAAGAGGCAGTTAGATGGGGTCTAGCTAATCACGCGTTCCCGGAAGAAGAGCTACTTCCAAAAACGATGGAACTGGCGAAAAAGATTGCAAAGAAAAGCCCGATTGCTATGAGAGCCGCACTCCGTATGCTTCAATTTACGAAAACGGACTCGTTCTATGAAGGGGTGAAAGCCGAGGCTGATTCGTTCGGAGAGGTTTTCGTATCGGAGGATGCTAAAGAGGGAATCCAAGCATTCATAGAAAAAAGGGAACCACAATTCAAAGGGAATTAAAAAAGCCGAGGAGGTACGCAATATGAACATTTATGCATTAGTGAAACGTACTTTTGACACTGAGGAGAAAATTGCTGTTTCGAACGGAAAAATTGTCGAAGACGGTGCTGAATTCATCATTAACCCATACGATGAATATGCAATAGAGGAAGCGATTCAAGTACGCGATGAACATGGCGGGGAAGTAACCGTCATTACAATCGGTGACGAAGAGGCTGAAAAACAGCTTCGGACGGCACTTGCAATGGGGGCAGACAAAGCCGTTCTCATTAATACCGAGGACGACCTTGATGAAATGGACGAGTTCACGGCTGCTAAAATCATCGCGGAATACTTAAAAGACAAAAATGCGGATCTTATCCTAGCGGGGAACGTGGCGATTGACGGCGGATCCGGCCAAGTTGGACCGCGTGTTGCAGAATTGCTCGGAATCAATTATGTAACAACAATTACAAATCTTGAAATCGACGGTACATCCGTAAAGATTATTCGTGACGTTGAAGGGGATTCTGAAACGATAGAAACGTCCTTGCCATTATTGGTCACAGCACAGCAAGGTCTGAACGAGCCTCGCTATCCGTCTTTACCAGGCATTATGAAGGCGAAGAAAAAGCCGCTCGAAGAACTGGAGTTGGATGATCTGGATCTTGATGAGGATGATGTGGAAGCGAAGACGGAAACAATCGAAATTTATCTACCACCTCAAAAAGCGGCTGGACGCGTACTCGAAGGCGACTTGTCCGATCAAGTGAAAGAGCTCGTAGATCTTCTGCATAAAGAAGCAAAAGTGCTTTGATTTGATTCTAGCAAATCAAATCAAAGCGCCTCCGGCGGATGTCACGGATTTTTAGTTTTTCGAGAAGGTTCGAAAGAATCCGGACGCAATCACGCCGAGGCGTGATTGATTGCGTGATTTTCATATTGTAATGGGAGGGACTGTATATGTCTAAAAAAGTAGTAGTGCTTGGTGAAGCTCGTGAAGGGGCATTGCGGAATGTTTCGTTTGAGACGATTGCAGCAGCCAAAACGGTAGCGGGCGGCGGGGAAATCGTCGGTTTGCTATTTGGCGACGCTGTGCAATCTTTGGGGGAAGAGATGATTAAATATGGTGCGGATCGTGTCATCACTGTTGAACATCCGCATTTGAAACATTATACATCTGACGGTTTCGGTCAAGCGTTCATGGCTGTCTATGAGCAGGAAAAGCCAGACGCTATCGTGTTCGGACATACTGCACTTGGGAAGGATCTGTCTCCGAAGATTGCTAGTAAACTAGCAATAGGATTAATATCTGACGTAACAGCAATCGAAGGGGAAGGTGACGACGCAGTTTTCATCCGACCGATCTATTCCGGGAAGGCGTTTGAAAAAGTGAAAAACAAGGATGGTCTACTCTTCTTTACAGTCCGTCCGAACAATATTGAACCACTTGAAAAAGACGAAAGCCGTTCGGGTGACGTCTCATCCGTATCGGTCGACATTACGAATTTACGATCTGTCATTAGCGAAGTCGTCCGTAAATCGACGGAAGGCGTCGATTTATCGGAAGCAAAAGTTGTCGTCGCTGGCGGCCGTGGTGTAAAAAGTGCGGAAGGTTTTGCGCCTCTTGAAGAATTGGCAAAATTGCTTGGCGGTGCAGTTGGTGCATCCCGTGGAGCATGTGATGCTGATTACTGCGATTATTCTTTGCAAATTGGGCAGACTGGTAAAGTCGTAACTCCTGATCTGTATATCGCAGCAGGAATTTCGGGCGCTATCCAGCATATGGCGGGCATGTCCAACTCGAAGGTCATTGTGGCCATCAATAAAGATCCGGAAGCTAATATTTTCAAAGTGGCGGATTACGGAATCGTAGGGGACTTGTTCGAAGTCATCCCAATGATGATTGAAGAAATCAAAAAGATTAAAACGAATTAATTCTCAGCCTGTTGACAAACGCTCGCATCCGTTGTTGCTCGTGTCGCTCGTCCGCTCATGAACTTTAGTTCTATTCGCGTCTTCGCTCCACTTCGCGCCTAGGCTGACAAGCGTTTTCAATCAGGCTGAGGGAATTCCTATCTATAGTGTAATTCCTACTTCATTCAAGCAGATGTTTCGCTCGTCAATATTTGACATGCTATAATGCAGACATAGTTGGATTTACTAAAGGAGGGGAATTAAATGGCTATTACACATGCAACTGACCAAGACTTTAAAGAACAAACAAAAGACGGTCTTGTCCTTGTTGACTTTTGGGCAACATGGTGCGGACCTTGTAAAATGATTGCTCCAGTTTTGGAAGAACTCGATGGCGATCTAAACGGTAAAGCAAAGATCGTTAAAGTCGATGTCGATGAAAACCAAGCAACTGCTGGCGAATTCGGCATTATGTCAATCCCGACGCTCGTTCTTTTCAAAGATGGGGAGATTGTCGATAAAGTTGTCGGTTTCCAACCGAAAGAACAACTTGCTGAAATGATCGAAAAACATGCGTAATGAATTACTTGAAACCGGGGCCTGCAGAGGATCCCGGTTTTTTGGTAGGTGAGAAAGATGAATGAAAAAATAGAACATAAACTGTCCTTGCTGCCGGACTTGCCGGGTTGCTATTTAATGAAAGATCGCCAAGGCACGATTATTTACGTAGGTAAGGCGAAAATCTTGAAAAACAGAGTCCGCAGTTATTTCACCGGAACGCATGATGCAAAAACCCAGCGACTTGTCGGAGAAATAGAGGATTTCGAATATATCGTTACGTCATCGGATATCGAGGCGCTCATTTTAGAGCTGAACCTCATAAAGCAACATGACCCAAAATACAATATTATGCTGAAAGATGATAAAACGTATCCGTATTTGAAAATCACTTCGGAGCGACATCCTAAGCTGATCGTCACGAGGCAATTGAAAAAGGATAAGGGAAAGTATTTCGGTCCCTATCCAAACGCGACCGCTGCACATGAGACGAAAAAATTACTTGACCGTTTATATCCATACCGAAAATGCCATCAACTTCCGGACCGCGTTTGCCTCTATTATCATTTAGGCCAATGCCTTGCCCCATGCGTGAATGAAGTCAAACAGGAAACGTATAAGGAAATGGTGGACGATATAAGCCGTTTTCTAAACGGTGGATATAAAAGTGTGAAAAAAGAGTTGACGGAGAAAATGACGTCAGCTGCAGAGAATCTTGAGTTCGAAAGGGCAAAAGAGTACCGAGACCAAATTGCGAATATCGAGGCCGTCATGGAGAAACAGACGATGATGATGAATGATTTCACCGACCGGGATGTATTTGGATATGCTGTCGAGAAAGGTTGGATGTGCGTCCAAGTATTTTTTGTCCGTCAAGGGAAGTTAATCGAAAGAGACGTTTCCATCTTCCCGCTCTATCAGGATCCAGAAGAGGAAATGCTGACGTTCATCGGTCAGTTTTACGGAAAGTCCGGCCATCTTTTGCCAAAGGAAATATTGTTGCCTGAAGGGATCGACAAGGAAATTGTCCAGCAATTATTACAAGTAAACGTGTTCATCCCGCAAAGGGGTAAGAAAAAAGATCTTGTCAATTTATCGAGTAAAAATGCAAAGATTTCTTTACGTGAGAAATTCCAGCTTATCGAGCGTCAGGAACAGAGGACAATCGGTGCTTGTGAGGAACTTGGTGAGGCGATGAGAATTGCAACGCCGTTGCGGATTGAGGCATTTGATAACTCGCATACTGGAGGAGTCGATCCAGTATCAGCTATGGTTTCTTTCCTTGACGGAAAACCGAACCGAAAAGATTACCGGAAATACAAAACGAGGACAGCGGCTGCCCATGATGATTACGGGGCAATGCGAGAAGTGATCAGAAGACGGTACGTCCGCGTATTGAGGGACCAACTTCCGTTGCCTGACCTGATCATCATTGATGGCGGTAAAGGCCAGATGGAAATTGCTCGCGAAGTCATTGAGGATGAACTCGGCTTGTCCATTCCCATTGCGGGACTAGCAAAGGACGAAAAGCATCAGACTGCTCAATTACTGTACGGGAACCCGGTTGAGGTCGTACCGTTAAAGCGGACGAGTGAAGCGTTTTATTTACTCCAACGCATACAAGATGAAGTGCATCGGTTTGTCATTACGTTTCATAGGCAACGGAGGGATGCCAATTCATTGACATCTGTTTTAGATGGCTTGCCAGGAGTCGGTCCTAAGAGGAAACAGCAGCTGCTGAAGCATTTTGGTTCAGTTAAGAAAATTCGCGAAGCGACTGTTACGGAACTGAAAGATGCAGGTCTTCCAATGAAAGTAGCCGAAACGGTTGTCGAATATCTGAAAGAAGAAAATTGAAAAAGGGCTTCATCCGATTGCTGATGAGCCCTTTTTCTTCATATTTTTATACGTGAAAATGTTTATTCGCCCGGATAACTTATACTTGTGTTTTCGTATCCCATTTCACTAGAAAACGTATATGGTTTTCTTTCGGGAATTTTTCGGCATAGCATTCGGTGAGGAATCCGTTCAACTTTTGGAACTGTTCAGCAATGAAACCTGCTTCAAGATGATAAGACCTGTTTTCCAAAACTGTTTGATCAGTTATTTCCAATATGAATATAGCTTCGTCTTTAGCAGTTTTTCCATCGTAGGCGGTGAGATGCCCCCAACCTGCTTCGCGGAAAAAATCCGGTAATTCATCTACTGAAAAAATCGGAAATTTTCTTGCAACTTCCTTACCCGACCAATAAAGAATATCATCCTCGTGTTTACCTAATATGTTCGGCAGCACATGATCCCTAATAATTTCATATCCTAATTGTGATGGAGTTTCATAAGATTGTTTATTTATAGTTTGTTTATTCAATGATTATGCAGTCCTTTCGGGGAAATCGGGTTATGTAAGGGCTTTTTGCTAAGTAGAGAAAAGTCCTCATCGCCTTGACCTCTTTAAAAGTGAGGAGTACAATGAACATGTTATAATATTGTAACATCAAGAGGGATGCCGTGTACTTCTATCATTTGTACAAACAGTGACGATGTTATTCGACATTCTTCATTAACAAGGGAGGGTAAAAGACTTGTCAAGAGATTCAGATTTTTTCTTGCGCCGACTGCATTCTTTGCTCGGAATTATTCCGGTTGGGTTGTTCCTTACTCAACACTTGGTGGTCAACCATTTCGCAACTCGCGGTGAAGAGGCATTTAACAACGCGTCCAATTTCATGGGGAACTTACCGTTCGTCCTATTCTTGGAATGGTTCATTATCTATATTCCGTTAATGTTCCATGCGTTTTACGGTGTGTACATAGCTTTCACTGCGAAAAACAATGTTCAGCGCTACGGAACGTTCCGCAACTGGATGTTCCTATTGCAACGTGTAACTGGTGTTTTCCTAGTCATTTTCATAGCTTGGCATATCTATGAAACAAGAATTCAAAAAGCACTTGGTGCTGAAGTGAACTTCGACATGATGGCGAACATTCTGGATAACCCGTTCATGCTTGCGTTCTATATCGCAGGAGTTCTTGCAGCAACATTCCACTTGGCAAATGGCCTATGGTCGTTCGCGGTAACTTGGGGAATTGCACAATCTCCTCGTTCGCAAAAAATCGTTTCTTATATTACAATCTTAGCATTCTTAGTACTTTCTGTAATTGGTGTTCAAGCATTATTGGCGTTCGTATAATTAGTAGATGATTTAACTATAATAGTAGCAAACTTGAGGTTAATTTAATTATAAGATTATGTAAAACTTGAGGAGTGAATCAATAATGGCAAAAGGCAGATTGATTGTCGTCGGCGGCGGGCTTGCCGGATTGATGGCAACTATCAAAGCTGCGGAAGAAGGGGTCGGAGTAGACCTATTCTCGCTCGTTCCGGTAAAGCGCTCCCACTCCGTTTGTGCACAAGGCGGCATTAACGGCGCAGTGAATACGAAAGGTGAGGGGGACTCACCTGCAATCCATTTTGATGATACAGTTTACGGAGGTGACTTCCTTGCGAACCAACCTCCTGTAAAAGCGATGACAGAAGCTGCTCCGGGGATCATTCACTTGATGGACCGGATGGGAGTTATGTTCAACCGTACTCCTGAAGGATTATTGGATTTCCGCCGTTTCGGTGGTACATTGCATCACCGTACCGCTTTTGCGGGCGCTACGACAGGCCAACAACTTCTTTATGCTTTGGACGAGCAAGTTCGTCGCCATGAAGTAGCGGGCCTTGTTCAAAAGTATGAACACTGGGAGTTCCTCGGTATTATCATGGATGATGAAGGAATTTGCCGAGGCATTAAAGCACAAAACATGCAATCTATGGAAATCAAAGCATTCCCTGGCGACGCAGTTATTATGGCAACAGGCGGTCCTGGAATCATCTTTGGTAAATCGACGAACTCTGTCATCAATACGGGTTCTGCTGCTTCCATCGTTTATCAGCAAGGGGCTAAATATGCAAACGGGGAATTCATCCAAATTCACCCGACTGCCATCCCTGGAGACGATAAACTTCGTCTTATGAGTGAATCTGCTCGTGGTGAAGGTGGACGTATTTGGACATATAAAGACGGTAAGCCATGGTACTTCCTTGAAGAAAAATATCCTGACTACGGAAACCTCGTTCCACGTGATATCGCGACTCGTGAGATTTTCGATGTCTGTGTAAATCAAAAATTGGGTGTTAACGGGGAAAACATGGTATACCTCGACCTTTCCCATAAAGATCCGAAAGAACTGGATATTAAACTCGGTGGAATTATTGAAATTTACGAGAAATTCACAGGCGACGATCCACGTAAATTGCCAATGAAAATCTTCCCAGCTGTCCACTATTCAATGGGCGGACTATGGGTCGATTACGAGCAGCAAACAAGCATCCCTGGTCTGTTTGCAGCTGGCGAATGTGATTATTCTCAGCACGGTGCAAACCGTCTTGGTGCGAACTCCCTCCTTTCCGCTATTTACGGCGGGATGGTTGCCGGTCCGGAAGCGGTCAAGTATATGCGCGGCATAAAGCGCACTGCAGACGAACTTCCATCAACATTGTTCGATTTGGCTGTAAAAGACGAACAGCAAAAATGGGACGACACGTTGAAAATGGATGGCAACGAGAACGCGTATATGCTGCATAAGGAACTTGGAGAAATTATGACAGATAACGTAACGGTAGTTCGTTACAATGATAAATTGCAAGAAACAGACTACAAGATTCAAGAACTTCTTGAACGTTACGAAAATATCAATATTGGCGATACACAACAATGGTCCAACCAAGGTGCAACGTTCACTCGCCAGTTGAAAAACATGCTATACTTAGCTCGAGTCATCACTTTAGGGGCACTGAATCGTAATGAAAGCCGCGGTGCGCATTACAAACCGGAATTCCCTGACCGTGACGACGAAAACTTCTTGAAAACAACGATCGCACAATTCGACGGAGAATCTGCGCCGATCCTTTCTTATGAAGAAGTGGATGTATCCTTGATTCCGCCGCGTAAACGTGACTATTCAGCGAAGAAAGGAGATTGACATAAGTGACTGAGCAAAATACGGCTGTCCTTGAACAGCAAACTGCAAGTAAAACGGTCAAGTTTGAAATACAGCGTCAAGATACACCTGATTCAAAACCGTATTGGGAAAGCTTTGAAATCCCATACAGACCGAACATGAACGTCATTTCCGCTCTGATGGAAATCCGTCGTAACCCGGTGAATGCACAAGGAAAGAAAACGACTCCAGTCAACTGGGACATGAACTGCCTAGAAGAAGTTTGCGGTGCATGTTCAATGGTGATTAACGGACGCCCTCGCCAATCTTGTACGGCTTTGGTCGATCAGCTGACACAGCCGATCAAACTCGAGCCGATGAGAACTTTCCCGGTTGTCCGAGATCTTGTAGTAGACCGAGAATTCATGTTCGATTCCCTTAAACGAGTCAAAGCATGGATTCCGATTGATGGCACTTACGATTTAGGTGAAGGTCCACGTATGCCTGAGCGTAAACGTCAATGGGCTTACGAATTGTCAAAATGTATGACTTGCGGTGTGTGCCTTGAGGCTTGCCCGAACGTCAACGACAAATCGAACTTCATCGGTCCTGCAATATTGTCACAAGTGCGCCTTTTCAACTCGCATCCAACAGGTGCTATGAACAAAGACGAACGTCTTGCGACAATCATGTCCGATGGTGGAATCGGCGAATGCGGTAACTCACAAAACTGTGTCGTCGCATGCCCGAAAGGCATTCCTTTGACAACTTCCATCGCTGCCTTGAACCGCGCAACGACAGTACAAATGTTCAAAAACTTCTTCGGAAGCGACCATATGGTAGACTAAGAATAATCTTTTAATGGAACTGTCCAGAAAGTCGACAAACGGCTTTCTGAGACAGTTCTTTTTTGTAATAAAGAAGTCTCGCGCCCAAAGCTAGCCGCGAATATTGGAGATCAGATGATATATTGGATGTTTACGACTTATTTGATATACTAAAAGAATGAATGTTCATTCATTTTATCTTTGTTCAGCAAAAACCTATCTTTATAGGTGGCGGGATGAAATCAAGTTTTAACTCCTGTCCAGTGGATGTTCATTGGCCAGCTGAACAAAGATAAAGCCTCCGGCGGATGTCACGGATTTTGAATTGTGCAAGCACAATTCAAAATCCGGACGCAATTACGCCGAGGCGTAATTGATAAAGGGGAGTGGGAATGTTGAGGATTGCTTATATTGAAAACATGGAAAAGTGGAGTGAAGAGTTCACATTTTCAGTACCTGTAACCGTTCGTTTTTCTGAAACGGACATGTACGGGCATTTAAACAATACAGTTACCTTTGCATACTTTGAATATGCACGAATCGAATATTTTAAACATGTCGGACACATGGCGGACTGGCTTGACCCGAACGGAACGACAATACCAGTTGTAGCCGATCTGCAATGTGACTATATGAAGCAAGTATTCTTTGATGAACAACTGTCGATTTTTGTCAAAACAGCAGCTGTCGGGAACAGCTCTGTGGACATACATTATATGGCGAAAAATGCGAAGGGCGAAATCGTGTTTACAGGGAGAGGAGCGATTGTCCAAATCGATAGGACAACTGGTAAATCTGTTCCTTGGAAAGACGATCAAAAATCCGGGTTTTCCTTGTAAAATGATGAACGAGCCGGCACAGCCTAAACCCTCCTCACATATTGTAAAGTGAACGTGGATAGGAGGGGGCGCGTCTTGACAGGAGAAATGAAAAACCGTTCTTTGCTTACAGCAAGGGAGCGAGAAATTTTTCATCTATTAGTAGATGATCATACGACGAAAGAAATCGCAGGACGGCTCGGCATTAGCGAAAAAACCGTCCGGAACCATATTTCTAATACAATTCAAAAATTAGGAGTATCCGGTAGGGCACAAGCGATTGTCGAATTGTTGCGATTAGGGGAACTGAAACTGAACTAAACAAATTATTGACGTTCCTTAAAATATAGACTTAGTCGTTATGAAGCCGTCATATATATCAATGTGCCATATGCTCAGTTCCCTGGAAATAACTTCTTATACTTATAATCCTTTATAAAATTGTTGCGTTATATGACGAAAAAGGTGACAATAAGTAGACAGTATTCGTTTTCAGGGAGCTGGTATATGTGGCGGAACATAACGCAATGAGTCTAAATGGTACCGAGAACATTGCTCGGATGGAAAAGGAACTTCGATATATATCCGGAATCATTAAACAACAAGGTCGAAAAATATTAAGCAATTATACGATCACTCCTCCCCAGTTCATTGCTTTGCAATGGCTTTTCGAGCATGGAGACATGACGATCGGCGATTTATCGAATAAGATGTATCTTGCATTTAGTACAACGACAGATCTTGTTGATCGCATGGAAAATAACAAGCTCGTGAAGAGAGTGCGTGATGAGCAAGACCGGCGAGTCGTGCGCATCCACTTGCTCGATGAGGGAGAACGAATCATCGAAGAAGTGATCGATAAACGACGAAAATACTTAAATGATGTTCTGGAAGATTTTACAGAAGTAGAAATAAACGAGTTTTCCCGATTATTAACAAAGCTTCATAAAGAGATGATCAAAGATTGATGAACCGGAATAATGCACCGATCGGAGTCATAGATTCCGGAGTTGGCGGATTAACCGTCGTAAAGGAAATGTTACAATATTTGTCTACAGAAACAATCATTTATATAGGCGATGATGCGCGTTGTCCATACGGGCCACGTTCAGTTGAAGAAGTGAAGGAATTTACAATGGAGATGGCTTCCGCTCTTGCCAAAATGGGAATTAAAATGCTTGTCGTCGCTTGCAATACAGCTACTGCGGTGACGTTGGATTTGTTGCGTGAACAGTTCCCTTTTCCCGTCTTAGGGGTAATCGAACCGGGGGCAAGGGCAGCTACGCGAGTTTCATCCACAAGAAAGATCGCGGTTTTAGGTACTGTCGGGACGATCAAAAGCCAGGCATACGAGAATGCTATCTCCGCTATTTCGGCAGATGCGGAAATTGTTCCGCTTGCCTGTCCGGAGTTTGTTCCCCTTGTTGAAAGTGGTCAGTACAAACAGATGGACATTCGACCAGTTGTAAAAAGATCTTTGGATCCGATTGCGCACATGGAATTCGACACAGCCATTTTGGGATGCACGCATTATCCACTTTTGTATAATCAAATACAAGAACAATTACCCGCAGGTGTTACGATTGTCTCATCAGCGTATGAGACAGTGCGGGATGTGGAGAAAGTTTTATCCAAATTGCGTCTTGAGAACATCTCCGGCGAGCGGAAAGATCCGATTTTTTACACGACAGGCGAATTGGAAGGGTTCCGATCGATTGCAATCGATTGGCTCGGAATAGAAAGACCTGACGTTAGACATATCGTTCTAGGGAAACCCGGCTGCCAATAAAGGCAACCGGGTTTTTGCTATGGTTAAAATGAGTATGGTAAGATGGATGCTGAATTCGAATTGTGGAGGGTATCCAATATGAGGCATGATGGAAGAAATGCAAACATGGGAAGGCCGGTAACGATCGAGACGGACTATTTGATTCATCCGGAAGGGTCGGTGCTCATTTCCGTAGGGAATACGAAGGTGATTTGCACGGCATCCATTGAGGAAAGGGTTCCGCCTTTTCTACGAGGGAGTGGACAAGGTTGGGTGACGGCAGAATACTCAATGCTTCCCCGTGCAACCGGTCAGCGGACTCAACGGGAATCCTCACGAGGGAAAGTGGGCGGAAGAACGATGGAGATCCAGCGCTTGATCGGACGAGCAATGCGCGCGGTGATAGATCTTAAGGCGCTTGGGGAACGGACGATCTGGATCGATTGTGATGTGATTCAAGCGGATGGAGGTACACGTACGGCATCCATTACAGGTGCGTTTGTCGCCATGAGTATAGCAGTCTCCAAATTGGCGAAGGAAAAGGAATTGACACAATTTCCAATCCGTGACTATTTAGCTGCAATAAGTGTTGGGAAGACGGAAGAAGGCGAATTGATTTTGGATCTTGATTATCCAGAGGACTCGACAGCAGCTGTCGATATGAACGTCGTCATGACGGGTGCTGGGGAATTTGTTGAATTACAAGGCACCGGTGAGGAATCGACTTTTACTAGACAAGAGATGAATGACCTCGTCGAACTTGCGGAATACGGCATCCAACGGTTAATCGACATCCAAAAAGAAGTGCTCGGGGAAATCGGACCGCTGATTGGCAGAAAGGGTGACGAACAATGAAGAAATTAATGATTGCAACGAACAATAAAGGGAAGGCTAAAGATTTTGAAACACTATTCAGTCCGTACGGTTTTGAAGTGCAAACATTAAATGACCTAGATCAGGACATCGATGTAGAAGAGACTGGTGTTACCTTCGAGGAAAACGCGGTATTGAAAGCCGAGGAAGTTTCAAAACTCTTAGGGATTATCGTTATCGCTGATGATAGTGGACTCGAAATCGATAAACTAAAAGGGGCTCCGGGCGTCTATTCTGCACGTTATGCAGGCGAGCAAAAGAATGATGAGGCGAATATCGACAAAGTACTGTCAGAGCTTCAAGGAGTGCCTCAGCAGGAGCGTACAGCTCGCTTCCGTTGCGTTCTTGCGGTTGCGGGTCCTGGGGTTGAAACTGTCACATTTTCCGGAAGCTGTGAAGGGTTGATATTGGAAGAGCGAAGGGGCACGAACGGCTTCGGGTATGATCCGATTTTCTATGTACCTGAAAAGGGACGGGCGATGGCAGAACTGTCACCAGAGGAAAAAGGGGAGATCTCTCATCGGGGGGCTGCACTTCGCCAGTTGAAGGAGCAATTACCACGGTTGTTAGATTCGTTAGGTGAACAGCAATGAAGATTATTGTCATGAGTGATTCGCATGGTGATACGGAAACGGTGAAGACCGTTTCCGCATTGCAGGCGGATGCTGTTTTTCATTGTGGTGACAGTGAACTGTCATGGGAAGATCCTATATTGCATAACATCCATATTGTGAAAGGCAACTGTGATAGGGATTCGCGTTTTCCTGATTCAGTCATAGTAGAAGTGGGCGCTAAGAAGATCTGGATGGTGCACGGACATGAGCATGATTGCAAGCGGACAATGTTGCCATTGTATTATGGGGCTCAAGAAATTGGGGCTGACATCGTCTTGTTCGGCCATTCCCATTCGTACGCGGCTGAGCTGAGGGATGGAATATTATTCGTTAATCCAGGGAGCACAAAGTTACCAAGAGCAGGTAAACCAGCAACTTTCGCTGAAATTGAATGGGATGGCGGCTACCGAGTTTCGTTCAAAAATATGGATCTTGAAACGGTTATTGCAGTGGAAATGAAAAATATCACAAATTAACGTTGACATTTCCAACGGACCTGCCTATAATAAAATTTGTCGTTGGTAATCACTAGTTACCAAACAACATGTCTCAGTAGCTCAGCTGGATAGAGCAACAGCCTTCTAAGCTGTGGGTCGGGGGTTCGAATCCCTCCTGGGACGTATTAAAAAGCGGTATAAACCGCGCTGTTATCGCCTTCTAAGACGTTGAATGAAACGGTCAATGATACGGTCAATTATCGTATTATGCCGATTTTATCACTCACTCGTTCTTAGGAGGTTTTTTCATGTCGAAAAAGCGTGAGTCCTTAATCGTAACGGAAGATTTTACGGACTTATTTGCGGTTACGCCTTCACGCGATCTAAACGAAGGGAAAATAATTCAAGCGGAGGAAACTGTCGACGGTCTTTCGATTACGGACGCACTTAAATCGGTAACGCGTCAGATGGAAGTTTCCGGAATGCGAGAGCGGACAATTAGCGACTACAATCGTCACGTTCTCCATTTCGTTAAAGTGACCGGCGCGCAAACGCTCGAAGAATTAACTGTCGAGCATATTTACGAATGGCTTGCGAGCATGGAAGTAAGCAACCAAACGAAGCTGACGCGTTTAAAGTGTCTAAAAGCCTTCCTAACGCGTTGCTTCCATAACGGATGGCTACCGGTGAACTTCTGGCGGCAGGTCAATGTAAGGGTGTCTACGCCCGTTAAAGAGGGTGCTGCGGAGCAAGAGGTCATGACGCTGCTTTCCTTGCTGGATTTAACCGACTTCGTGCAGCTACGCGATGCCACGGCGGTTCTTGTGATGTTTCAGACTGGATTGCGCTCAAATACCGTAGCGCAGCTTAGAAGCTCGCATGTTGATTTGAAGGAGAAGATTTTCAAGATTGACGGCGGGTTACTTAAAAACCACGATCAAATCTTTCTGCCGTTTGACGAAACATTGGCGCGTCTTCTTGCAGCATTAATCCGTCAAAATGAAAGCATCAGGAAAGAAAAGCGGACAAGGAATGATTTTATATTCATTACGCAACATGGAAACTCCGTATTACGTACGCCGACAAATAACATAATTCAGAAGCGACTTAGGAATTATACGAAAACATACGGACTGAAAAATATTAATCCTCACGCTTTGCGCCGAGGTTTTGCGAAACGTCTACTTGATCGGGGCGCGAATGTCGCTGTTATTTCAAAGGCGTTGGGCCATAGTGATTTAGCTGTCACTACACGTTACCTTCATTTAGATAAAGAAGAGGTAGTAGGTAGCCTACGAAAATATCTGTGATTAATCAGGAAAAGTACCCTTATCCATAACGGACGGGGTGCTTTTTAATTCAAAAAAAGAAAAACGACCGCGTAAGCAGTCGCTATATATATCCGTATTAAATTCCGAGCAGCTGTTTCTTTTTCTCGGCGAAGTCTTCCTCCGAAATGATGCCGTCGTCCACTAGCGCTTTATATTTGCGCAGCTCCTCCGAAGTATCAACTTTCGTTTCCACTGGCGCAGGTGCCGATGACTTACCGATCCTTGAACGTACATACTCGACGAATTCCGCGTACTGCCCCGTATTTATCATGCTCATTTCAGCCTTGTTACCGGACGCGAAGATATTAAGTTTGTGGCCCATTGCGCCTTTTCCGGCTTCGATGCTTGAGATATTAGAGAACGGAAATGACTCCGTTTCATAACCGAATGTCTTCTTGCAATAGAAGAATACTTGCCGATCCGTTGCGATAAATAAACCGTTACGAAGCGTACTCTTTCCCATAATCTCCGACTTGAATGCGCCGAATATCCAATACTTGACTTCTTCACCGTTTAAATGCTCCTGCGCAAACTTAATCAATTTTTCGGGTTTTGCCATTGTATAGCCTCCTAATTTTATTTTATATCCATCATAGTACAATTGGAATGTACTGGCAATTTAGAATAGTATACACCGCGAAATTAACGTACATACTAATCTGAATCATCCTCGGCTAGCTCGAACTCGTCAAAGTCGTCCAGTGTCCAGCGATACGTTTCGCGATCAACGGCTTTATCCGGTATCCGTTTACCGAGGCCGCGCGCTCTTTTCGAGAATCCTTCGACTAACTGTACGAGTATTTGATTCCACGATGTCTTGTAAGGATTGCGATGATTTATAAAGCGCATTAGTTTCCGCATTTCTTCATCTTCCTCGTAACCTAATCCTAGACGGTTAGTATGCTTCTGTAGCATTTCCTCGATGATTCCGTGATGGCGGATGCTAAAGTCTAGTAAGACTGCGGTAGCTCGCGTCGGAGATACGTCTAGTAAACTCGCAAGTAGTTTAATATTGTCGTCGTATTCCTCGCGAATAAAGCGTAAGTGTATACGCTCGGTCTCGACGTGTTCGGGAAGTTCGCGCAACGATGGCTTCATATCATGACCGTAATGCATCGTGCTGCCTACGAGTAAAATGCCCGTCTGCATATAGTCTCCAAAGCGGTGCGTTACGTCGTGCGTCTTGAATCCGTAATGACAAAGCAGCTCACCCGTAGTTTTCACCGGCTGATCGAGGATAAATGCAAGTCTCTCAATCTCGCGTTTCAACTGAATAGGTACGTAGGGCGCGACCTGCACTTTCTTATCCGATCGTTCTTTGCGTTCAACTTCGACTTCAATTTTCTTTTTGCGAAGCCATTGCAAAGACTATCCTCCTTTTTCGGTTATAGTACCGCTACCAAGTAGCAAGTAGCGGACTTATTTTAGCTTATGCTGAGAATTGGTTGCATATTAACCAATTTTGTTGCGTAGAATGTTCTACAAGCGTGGCACAAATTTCCCTCTAATTTCTCGAATGTGCCACAACTGTACTACAAAAATGGAGGGGTTTTTGATGAGCGTTTTAAATTTGGGGATTGACGCGGGTAACTATCGGGCTAAGACAGCAGGACCTTACGGAGTGGATTCATACCGGACTGCGATCTGTAGTTGGTTCAAGCGGAACATCGAGGAGGATTTTGGAGAGGACGATATGGAATTCGAGTACAACGGAAGGAAAGGCTTTGCAGGCACTCTAGCTTCCTATGAGGATATGTTCGGGGAATCTGGAATGTACGGCGATAACAAGGCGCATGACGATACGGTGATCCGTGTCCTGCTCGCAATCTATCGTTACACTCAAAAGTATTGCCCCGGTTTCCTGAGGTTTAATATTATCGTGGGGCAGCCTATCGCGACTCATAAACCGTCTGAGAAGAAGAAGCTCATAGATATGCTCGTCGGTCCTCATAAAATCATTGTCAATCGGAAAACATTTCACTATACAATCGAGCAAGTCAAGGTAGTAGCCGAAGGTACCGGAGCATTCTTCGCTTCTCCTAAGAGCGGGCGCATACACATCATTGATATCGGGAGCGGAACGGTCAACCTCGCAACTCTGACGGATGCCAAGCACATCAATCAATCTTCCGGCACGTTCAATTACGGCGTGGAGACTACTGGCGGTAGGGATAACGTTGACAACCTAGCTAGAGCCGTGATTCAATCTACAACTAAACTGAGGTGGCGTGAAGAAGAACCGATTTATGTCTGCGGCGGCGTGACGGAAGAAGTGATACCTGTTCTATCTGAACGCTATAAAAATGTTCAGCCGATCATTCCGCAGTTAAACTCTCATAACGGTATGCAGATTCATCTACCGACCTTTGCGAATGCTATTGGCTTCTACGAGCTGGCAAGGCAGTTATATGAATGAGAATCACACCGTCCGTCAGCTTCAATCTAGACAATGACTATGAGCGCGGACTGCATGAGTTCGCAATGGAGCAGGATAAGTATTTCTCAAAGTACGTTAAGCGGCTGATAGAAAAGGATCGGTCAGGTACGATGACGATAGCTGCTCCCGCGCCCGCTCCTGCGGCTGTTATGCCTATACCTATGCCTCCGGTTGAAAAGCCGATGAAGTTTACTAAAGCGGCATTAAAGGCGTTCACATGAGAAAAAGAGGGGTCGCAGCCCCTCAAATCTTAGAACGGAAATATCGTATTAATCGAATCGCATCGGCAATCTCTCGTTCTGTAGTTTCCACTCCGTCGATGAAAAACCTTTTTTCGGATCGTGATGCTTCGGTTTCCGGTGCTTTTAGGACATTACCGAAAAAGTCATTAGGGTCTACTCCATAAATTTCGAGAATGTCATTTAGTAGTTCGGCTGTGATACCATATTTACCGCGTTCAATTTTGGATAAGTTGCTCCAATCATAATTTATTTTCTCAGCTAGTCCTTTTAATGTATCTTTATTTCCCTTCCTTAGTTGCTTAATTCTCTCTCCTAAACCTTCGATCATAACATCACCCAATTAAATTGTACTAAAGAGTTCGTATATTCACAAAAGGAATTTTATAGGTAGGCTATAGAAGTCAACAATAAAGAAAGACCTCGCAAATTACTTCGCGGGGTCTTTTCTGTCTTCTTCATATTCAATAATATCGCCGACTTTACAATTAAGTACCTTACATAACCGATTCAATGTTTCGTATTCTATTCCACTATTTACCTCGCGCAATATCTTCGAAATTCCGTTACGGTGCATGCCAGCAGCCTCCGCAAGAGTTCCGATATTGTAGCCCTTTGCTTTCATTGTTTCCTTTAGTTTAATCACAATCACAGTTATTACCTCCTTTTAGTAGCTCCTATTACTATAAACGAATACTAAGGTGTCTACATCTTTTTTATAATATGCATAAAAAGAGTTGACAATGCACACTAAGGTGTTTATAGTGAGAATTAAGAAATGCACACTAAGGTGTTCAAAAATGAAAGGGGTTATAAAATTTGAGGCGCATTCAAGTAATGCATTCAGACTACAGCGACGGGCCGGTACTCGGATGGACTGATTATACGGAAGGACTGCTTATCAATCCTCGCATGGTTTTAGAACCTAATCAAATGGGTTTAGGCTTCCTCGTATACGATAAGCCGATTACGGATGAAGTTTTGACAGTATCAGTTCACGATGCAACGCACTATCAGCTCGAAATCTTTCGCGGCAATTCTGTTCAACATATGGACGTCGAAAAACTGGCGCATATGCAGGTATGGGAGCTTGGAGAGTTTATCACGGGCACGGACAAACTATAACGTTTAAGGGGGAATGGGATATGTTGACAATCAAAGATGAACTAATGGAAATCGAAAAAGGGTGGACAGTGCATATTCGCACTATGCCGATAATTGAAGGTGTGGAAGTCGTAACGATCGATAACAAAGAAGCATCACTCCGCGTTAATGGTGAGGATATCATCGAATTTAACTGGACGCAAGAGGCGGCAACGTTATTCGCAAATATAGATGTATGCGAGCCGATCGAACTGCTCGAACTACTCGCGAGACTTAATCGCCAACTGAACGGACGGCTCGGCGCAAGTCGGAAAGGTGGCTGTCTAATGGGTTGGCAATTGGTACCACGCGAAGAAGTCGCCTTGTCACCGGCAGAACAGGCGCAAGTAGAAGCGATCCTGCGACTACTGGACGCAGTAGAAAGGGGAGTTCCACATGAAGCCGCATGAAAAATACGTCGATCAATTAAACGAGCTGAATGAACGGATTCAATCGGACTTCGAATATTACCGCAATATTAATTCGCAGATTGATAAACGACTCAACGAGCTAGGCAAACGCGGCAACATCGAAGAAACTGCGGACGAAATGCGTATGCTGCTCGAAGACCGTGCGCGCGTTAAGGACATATCGCTGAAACTGCTACCGTTGCGCGATTTCTTCCGCAACAATTACGAGGAAGTAGGCGACCGGTTGGCGCGACTGGCCGAGTTTGATCGTAAATAGGGGAGTCATGTTTAGGGAAGGGACGCTCACGCGTCCTTTTCTTATATAAATATTAGGTCTTTAGGATTATTTTGCATGGTCGATGTAGCAATTGCATAGTTGCGTAGGGGGAAATTGGAGTAAGAGGAGAAAAAGAAATTTGTGAAATCAGTCCGCGCGACGCGATTTGAAACGATATATCTATTAGGAGGGAGATTTCCGTCCGTTTAGGTATCCACTTCCGATTTTGAAACGTTAATACCTATGAGGGGAGTTTCGCGAATATCCGACGTTAGAATGAGCGTTTGACTATATTAATATAGCTTTATGGTGAAAAAGAGATATGTAAAGTTTTTCCAGCGAAAGATTGTGAAATGAAAACTTGATGGGTGTTAATGGGGTCTATTTTAAATTTAATTCAAGGAATTTCCATTACTAAATGTCTAGTTTAGACACAAAGTTGTCACAATTTACAGGACTTTAGTCATTGCTTAACCTAATATTTTACATTCACAATCTACTATATAGTGAGAGGAGTAATTTATTTTCGAGGAGGAGGTAGGTGATCGTGTTTCGGGCAGAAAAAAAGGGGAGGTGTGTTTTTCGACGCGTTCTGGACGCGCAGGAGACGTTCTGAGGTGTTTTTAGGGTAAGGACAGCCGGAACACCTTAAAAACGTTCTACGAGGCTTCTAGGGCGCTTTAAATCGATGCGCTATTTTCGAGCCTGATTTTAGCTCGTTTTTAACAGTTTTTAGGTCTTTTTATTTTCGTAGTATAACAAAAACGCAGTTCCTTCCTCCTTAGTTTAGCATACTGTTTAATCGTTTGTAAACAAGAATGAAGAATTTCTTAAAAAACTTTTTAAAATAAACGCAAAAAGGCTAAACAACCGAAATTATCAGCCGATAATATACTTAGGTGTATCTATTTTTTCGCGCAATACACCTATCTTATCACTTTAAGTCAATTATAGCAGTGGGCGCGGAGTATTGCAAGCGAAAAGATTAAAAGAAAAGGGAGCGATTTAATTGGAGATAGCACACGGAGGAATGATCGACCTTAAAGGAAAGTGTTTTCATTGCGGAAATGACACGCGACAAGGCGGAATATGGCAAGGGATCGGCTACGATGTCGCGGTTTGCCCGGACGAAGATTGTATGCGGGCGCTGCTTCACACGGTTTACGACGCGATGAAAGACACTATGCCTTTAGACGAGGACAAGCGCCACGTCAGCCGATGGTTTATGGAATTGACAGCGGAAGTATCGACGGAAAAGGGGCGGATTTAATTGGCGAAACACTACAAGGATTGGTCGCAAGAGGAATTAATTGCGGAAATTAAGGAGGTGAAAGCGGAGTTAAGGCGCAAGACAAGCGCGTTAGACCGGATTTTGGGTTACGCAAAGAGCGGAAATCTAAGCGCGGTGAAAGCGGCGGCAGGTAATGCGGTGAAACCGAAAAGACAGTAAAAATTACAGAAAGGGAGCTGTATATGGAGAAATTTCAAGCAGTCGAAAGCCGAGAACTTGCGTTGAAGTTGATCGACGCAGGTCACTTATTTCTATGCAAGATGGAATCAGAAACCAGGCACGGGGTTATCTATCACATATTTCTTAATTCTAAGAAGTTGCAGGCGGATTTAACGACTTACTTACCTGAACGTTAATAACTGCTGTGATTTCTTCCCCGATTACAAACAAATTTTACTAAGGAGGTGTGCATCTTGAATGTCGCTAAAAAGTGTATCCGCTCGTTTCGTGTAGCGCAATTTCTTATGGAGCGCGGCCATGTACCAGTCGGAACGGAACGTTCGCGGAAATCAGAAGGCTTTAACGTCTTTATTTTCAACGAGACTCCGGCGTTATCGGAGGACTTTGAAGAAATCATGCGTGGAATCGCGCAAAAACAATACTGAGGGGGATTTATTAATGACGAAAAACAGCCAACAAACACAGCCAAACGTAGAAACGGAAGTAGAGAAGACAGAAAGTGCGTCAAAGGCGTTACCATTTGCGGTTAATAAGGGGTGGACAGGCGTGCCTAATTCGATATTTACGGTTTACACCAAACACCCGGAGATCAATGCGACCGCGATAATGGTCTATACGTATCTGTTGCGTCTGCATAACGATGATTACGGCTATGCTTACCCGTCGCAAGTTGAAATGGCTATTAATTTCGGCGTTACTACCGGAACGATAAAGAACGCAGTCGCGAGGTTGCGAAACGCCGGACTGATTACAACTAAATATAATATTCGACACAGCAACAATAACTATTTTTTTAACAGGCCGGTCGAAACCGTGGAGGAATTACTAGAGAAGTTTCCTGAAATTGAGGGGCATTTAAAAAAGTTGGAAGAGAAGGCGCAAAAGACACGGGAAGAAGCAGAGGCGGAGAAAGAGCGACTGGCGAAAACTAGGCAGAAAAAGGCGGAAAGCTAAATTTAATACTGTCCGGTAGTATAAAAAAATATCCGACAGTAAGGTTGTTTTTGTTTACGTTACTAAGACCTACTCTATTAAGAATTACTTTATTAAGACTTACAAAACATAGTCGCAAAGATTAAAAACCGTTGTTCATATGCTTGCGCATATTCACTATCTACGTATATAGATTATTGCGCCAAGTATTTGAAAACAACCAAAGACAGACAAGCCGTCGGACAATTTTTTATCCGACCGTAAAAACAGCCAAATTGAAAAGGGGAATTAATATGACAACGACAAAAAATAGTACACAATCAATCGACTACTCAACGTATCCGCGCCTAAAGGCATTTCACGCAGTACAGTACGGTGAAGGCTTTCAACAACGCAATTACAGCGTCCTAGAATCGTATGCCAACGTAGACGACGTTACACTCAAACGCGCACCAAGAACGACACTAGAAGGCGCAGCGCGCGATATGATAACAGCGGTAGAACGCGCCGAGCAAATCGCTATTCGTGCTAATCCGCCGGTCAATTGCAAAGGCTACGTAGAACGCGCTGACTATCCGATCACATCGTTGTATAGCGATTATAAAGAGGGCATAGAGGCGGAGGAACGAACGTGGGCGGACTATCGCGCCGAGCGTAAGAAGTGGCGCAAATGCAAGCATATGTATTGTCTGAACGTATTTCCGACTGTCAAAGACAACTTTAAACTATTCCCGGCCAAACGCAAGGGTGCCCGCTATTGTTGCGATGGTTGCCGAGTGGCGCACAAAGACGCACACAAGCGTTACGAGGCGACGGGATCGTACTTGCCGGTTTACTACTATTTGCCGAAATTAACCGAGTCAGTGAACGATGAAGCGCGTATGTATGAGAGTGCGTATGAAGCGGATAAAATCGAAAAACAAGTGGATAAGAAGCGTCCACAACGTCGCGTAGTCGTCCGCAAAGTGAACGATAAAGGTACGTCGGGCGGGGTGGTTACAACGTATAAAACGCGGGCGGAAGCAGTTGCAGCGTATGATGATGTGGAACGTGAAGGGTGGGTGAAAATAAATTGATTAAATTGAATAAACTTTCGCGAAAACAAGAAAATAAGCGTGGGAAAATTCCCTTATATAGTAAGAGGGCAGATGTGCCCATTATTTTTTAAGGACTTACGCATAAAAAGGAGGGTTAGCAATGGAGAATAACATTTTTAAAGACATGCGTTTGCAGAAAAGGATGACACAAAAAGAATTTGCAGACGCGCTTGGCTTATCGCAGTCCACAGTTGCACACATCGAAGCGGGACGTAGAGAAATCTCATACAATACACGTACTAGGCTTGCTCAAATTGTCGATGTTCAAGGAGAGTTTGCTTCTTTTTTTGAACGTTTAAAGGAAATCGAGCGCGTGTTTTCCCAATTTAATCATACCACGTCAATTTCAGAGAGTCAAGCGGACGATCAAATTGAATCTAAAGGGGAGTTTTACGATGACGGTACATGAACTAAAGCGTTCAATCACACGCAAAGTCACTGAACACACGGTATTAGCGGCAGTATCCACGCTAGATTGTTACGGAGTCCCGCATAGAGTCACTACAGCTTTACATGCGGACTTACACGAATTGGAGCAGTTAGAAAGTTCGCGGGTAGTTGACGCTGCAAAGTCGCTCGTAAAAGTAGCGATCGCTCACAGCATATCGCCAACTGAAACGACTTACGCGGATGCTCGTAGAGCGAGAGATACTTTAGGGGATTTGCTTATGGATACGAAAGAAATTAAGGGATAAGGGGAATGAGCTTATGGAAAAAATCGATTTAACTTTAAACATTGAGGAAGACGATGGCGGCAAAGGCTTCAACGTGACCGGCGCACTAACCGCTGCGGGAGAAACAACCGATATAGACCGGTATTTTGGCGGAGGGAACGCTATATTTCCGCTATACATCACGTTGCGCGACGAAATAAAGCACGTCACCAACTGCGAAATAGTCATCAACTCGAATCACCGTCGTTTCAAACGTGAAATAACGGAACTGGACGAACAGACTGGCACACTTGCGAAAAACCTCCGACGCGAAGCGCAGAACAACAATTTAATTATCCGCGTTTCGGATGGGAAATAACAAACTTTGGCGTATGGAAACGGGTTTTATAGGCGGTTACACGGAGGATCGCGAACTAATTAGACGTATCCGGCGCTACAAAGAGCCGAAAGGTTGGACGATTATGGCTGACTACTACAAGAACGGTAGATTTATCGGCATTCAGTATAAAGTGCCGATTTCGCAACGACGCGTTGCCGAGCGAATGTTCATGACAAATTTAGAGGACTAGACGGCGTTCTAAGACGTTTTAACGCAGGGATGAACGAATACACTCGAAACAATTTAAAGGTGCTGTAATCACACGGAAACGAACGTAAATCAGTTGTATTCACCACAATAAAACAGGTAGACGAAAAGGAGATAGACGAATATGAAAACGAATATGAAAACGATGTTACCATCGCTACTAGAGTTACTAAAGGTGATTAAACGCGTTGAGGGTAAGCTAGATAGTTTGGTAGGTGACCGCAAATGACAACACGGAATGAAGAAACGCGCCAGTGTCGACTTTGCGGTAAGGTCAAGGTTTTGGATTTATTCGAGAACGATAAGCGAGTAATCGGAGGGAAAACGTCGAGGTGTCGGGTCTGCAAAGCAGGATTAAACGATCGCGCCAGTACAGCACTTGCGAGTATGAAACAGAGGGCAGCGCGTCACGGTGCGGAGGTAGAGGTCACGATTGAACAAATCAACACCTTATACGAAGCCTTTGATGGTCTATGTATATATTGCGGAAAGTCGGAGGAAGGCGAAGAAAGACGACACGCAATCGACCATGTGATTCCGATTAGTCGCGGGGGAACTTCGCATATTTCGAATTTAGTCCTGGCGTGTAACAGTTGCAATGCCTCAAAGAACGACAAACCGCTTGCAACGTTCTATATCGATCAAAAGGAAACAGGCATCTTTCCCGGTGAAAACTTCGTAGTAGTTGAACAATTTCTCGCACTAATGTCGGGAACACCCGTTATAGAGTTGCGGCAATCACTTCTGATGGAACACGCGAAATGGACTACGGGTAGATTGTTCGAGCAATTGGACAAGCAATCGGAATTGGAGGGGGTTTCATGACAATCGACGAACGCGCACGCCTCGATGCACTTGAACACTTCGAAATGACCGAGGAAGAATTCGACAAGTGCAGGGAGGTAATCGAAGGTTCGTTGTATTACTCCAAACGGCGACTACATTACTCATGGTCGGACTTGAAGCAGGCCGTTCGAGACAGTTTTCGAAAATAAAGCGGAAGGAGCGCGGTAATTATGGCACGGAAGACATCGAAGCAGGTGCGCGAACAGAATAAGCCGCAAAACCTCAAAAATAGAGAATCAAAGAATAAGCAATCGGATAGGGAGCAGAAAGATAAGCGCGATATATTCGCTGAAAAGATGTTAAGGCAGCTTGCGGCGATGAAAAAAGCGGATTAACGAACAGTAGGCGAGTAAAGGGGAGGGTATTGCGTTGAAGGTACATGAAGGTATAACGACTATTCCGGCTGTCGCCGGCAGTAAATGTAGTCATACGACTGTATACGACTTGCGCAAAATGAAGCCTGATCTAATAGAGGCATACGGTTTGGAGCGCTATGTTTCGGATAAAACCGGCAAGGCGGCAGCGGTTTGAAGCAACGCGACATTCAAATCCAACGCAGATACGGTCCACATGGAATTACGAGGGTTATCGTGTGGCGCGACGGAGAGGAATACGAATTCACAGTCGGCAGAAACGTCGGGGAGCGGCGCATCTACGAACTGGCTCAAAATATGAAACTACAAAAAAGGGAGATATGAAAAATGACAGAAAAATACGTTGACGTACTAATCACAGAGGGAACAGATATCGGCGGAGGTCATAAGTACGAAGGAAATATATATCAATTGCGTGAAGAAGATGCGCGATTAATTGAGTCACAGGGTAAAGGTCAAATTACGTATGTTGCACCGCTAGAAACACATAAAAACACCATGAAAGTTTTAACGGAACAACTACAAGAGAAGTTGAAAAAGATAAATGACGACCCGAGGCTAACGGATTTCGCTAAAAGAGAAGACAAGAGGGCAGCAATAGAAGAGAGTGAAGGGATCGCGCAAGCCGTACAAGAACAATACGAACGCGAGTTACGGCTTCTAAGTGATTCAGCTCATGAGAAGTTCAGGCACTCCGTCCCCGAGACTAAACTTTCCGGTGATGAAGTGAGAACACAGGCACGATTGATTATGTCGGATACAATGCTGGCTCCTACGTTCGAGGGCGCTATTGAAGTTTTAAAAGAACGTATTGAATATTCAGATCCTAGTGTACTAAGGGAATTACAATCACATTTCTATCAAATCAAGACCGATTTACAATCGAGAATGTCAAACAGCGATGATAGGATCAAACGGATTAAGCAAGCGGGAGAACTCACTAAAATATACGATAGCCTCAAACAGAAATCTATGACACCGGAACAAGCGGAATTAAAGAAGCGGGCGGATTTGTATGCAGCGCTGACTCAACAAAGAGGCGATGTTCGGGCGGATTTCATTAGGACTACGCAAATCATGCGACGGAAATTGTGATATTAAAGCTGTTAGAAAATGATATTAGAATAAAAAACAATTAGAAAATGATATTAGAATAAAAAACAATTAGAAAAGGGGAATGGAAATGACAAACTTACAAACATACCAAACTGAAATAGAAGGCGATATTCAACGATTCAAGACAGCGGTTCGTTTCGCGCAAGGATCGGAAGAAGAAATAGCGGAAGCGGTCGATAGAGCGTGGGCAGTCCTCAACGATCGCGCCAGTGAAGTCAGAAGCAAGTACGCAGCTTTCCGCGAGGAAACGATTGCAGGAGCGCGCAAACAAGCGGCTTTGAATCCGGTATCTTACGAGCCGTGGGATCGTTCTACAGCTAAAAACAACGCACACGACGTAATCGTTGATTTAATCGCGGCAAATGATGCTACGGAGCAAAACGCTGTACTCAAAAAACTTGAAGACACGTTGAGATACTTTTCAGACGGGCAGAAAAGAGCATTTCGTCCGCAATTGATAGCAATTAACGGACTACTAATCGACAAGGCTGCGTCGAAGGCTTCACTAAAAGCGGTAATCAACGAGATTAAGAACGTTGCGAAGCCGTATGACGACGCGTTGGCAGAAGCCGAAGCGTTGCCGACAGTGATCGGAGAAGAATACGACACGCTGAAAGCTGAAAGAGAAGCGGAATAACTAAAAGCATAGCGACGCGATGAAGGCTCCCGAATGGGGGCTTTTTTTGCGTGCGGAAAATAAGGAGGAATGGAAATGGAGAAGGAAATGAACACAAAGGAAGATATTCAGCGCCTCGTAATCGAATACTACTACGGGACGGGGAAACAGATGCAACAAGTAGAAGACCTCTCGAAAGTTTACGAGGGCGCAAGAGTTGCCGAGTCAAGGTTCATGGAAGGCCTCGCGCAATTGGAAAAATTAAAGCTGACGCCCGAAGATCGTCGACACTTCTCATTACTACGCGAAGCATTCTACGATGTTATTCGTTCAATGCGTGAAATTCGCAAAGGAAACCACACAAAAGCGACGCAGTACGGTAGCCAGTCCGGAGAAAAAGCGTTCCGATATACGTTAGCGGTCGGAATTAAAGTAGGCGATCCGAGTGAATAACGGCGATATCTTAATCCGCGTGGGTGCGGATATTTCAGCTTTTAGTAGATCCATGCGTCAAGCGACTTCCGAACTAGATAGATTCCAGCAGCAAAACAAAGAAACGTTCCAATCATTTACAAAAGTTGGGCAGGCACTTACTGCCACGGGCCTCGCTATAGGCGGCGCGCTAGGTTTAACAGTCAAATCTGCGGCCAGTTTCGATACTTCGATGCGGAAGGCAGGCGCAATTGCGGGCGCAACAGCCGAGGAATTCGACTTAATGAAAGCGGCAGCGATCAAACTCGGAGCAGATACAAGTAAGAGCGCAGGGGAAGTTTCTGAGGCTAAACATACATGGCCCGTTGCGTAGAAATATGCAAATGACAATCGCGTGAATTCATGGAAGGCTAAGGCGCAAGCTACGCTAATCATGAGCCAAGCCCGTACGGAAACGGCGGGAAGGTGCAACGACTACCTCACGGAGCCGTAACGTAAAGACGACGGCAGTAAAGAGGCACGAGCGCGCGACACCTTAACGTCAATTGGCGAAGGTGATGATATAGTCTGACCTTGCGGGAAACCGTAAGAAGTAGCGGATAAAGAGCCGTTACAAAAACACAGTGATGACAGAAATGGCCGCGAAAGGTTTCTCAGCTACACAAATAATTGCAGCAATGCCAGGGGTAATCGCAGCTTCCGAAGCATCGGGGGAGTCTTTGGCATTAACGGCAGACACCGTTTCATCTGCGCTTAATATTTGGGCGTTAGAAGCAGGAGAAGCCGGACGGGTCGCGGATATCCTTGCGACTTCTGCGAACGTATCTGCGGCAGGTATTACCGACCTCGGTTATGTTTTGAAGTACGCCGGCGCCCCAGCCAGTGCGCTCGGAATTTCGTTGGAAGAATTGGCTGCTGCGGCCGGCCTCGTTATTGATGCAGGAATTGACGGGAGTTCCGCTGGCACAAGCCTTCGGGCGTCACTCTTAGCACTAAATAACCCGGCAAAAGCGCAAGCAAAAATAATGAAAGAACTCGGATTCTCGTTCCAAGACGGCGAAGGAAACGCGAAAGGTTTAGCGGAAATGATTCGCGACATGACATCCGCAACTGAGCATATGAGCGAAGCAGATAAAGTCGCAACACTCGGTAAGCTAGTCGGTACAGAGGCGGTTTCCGGATTCCTAGCTCTTATGAAAGCCGGTCCTGACGCGATTAACGCGAACACGAAAGCACTCGAAAATAGTGCGGGTGCGTCGCAAGAAGCGGCAGATAAGATGATGGGCGGTATCGGTGGAGCGTGGGAAGAAATGATGGGCGCGTTTGAGTCGGCAGCAATCTTAATTGGTGACGTGCTAGTTCCGTACGTGACGAGTTTTGCTAAGAAAATCGGTGAGCTAGTCGATAAATTTAACAACGCGAGTCCTGCGTTTCAAGATTTAGTCGTAAAAGGAACGGCGATTGCGGGTGCCTTGTTGCTTATCGGTGGACCGTTGCTCATGTTGGTCGGAGCCATTCCTTCTATCATCGCAGGAATCACCTCGGTAGTGACGGTATTCGGTGCGGCGAAGTTGGCTATTGCCGGCTTAGCGACGGGTATTGGGCCACTATCAGCGGCGCTCACATTCTTATCGGGGCCGATCGGTCTAACAATCGCGGCGATAGCGGGAATAACGGTCGGAGTAATCGCGCTCGTAAGGCACTTGAAACAGGATGCGATACCGGAAGTCGATCGATTCGGTAAAGGTGTTTCGGACGCTACGAAAGAAGCGCTCGGAGGATTCTTCGAGTTGTCGGACGGTGCTTCGCAGGCGATTGCGGATATGTCCATTAACTCGAGTAGAATAACGGGCGAAATGGCTACGGACTTAATCGGGAAGTACTCGGAAATGAATAAGCAGATTCTTAGCGCGATGAATGAAAGACACGCAGCGCAAGAGGCTTCTATGGCATCCTTCTTCGCTAATTCTTCCGTCCTTACTGACGAGCAAGAAGCGGCGATATTGCAGAAACAGCAAAACTCACACGACTTGCAAGTTATGGCACAGGAAGCGAAAGAGACTCGCATTGCGGAAATCATGAACGCGGCAGCGGAAGCTAACCGTAGGCTTACGCAGTCCGAGCAAGACGAGATTAATAGTATTCAAAAGTCGATGAACGAGAACGCCGTTAAATATCTGTCTCAGAGCGAAGTCGAGCAGAAAATCATCATGGAGCGCTTGAAAGAAACGGCTGGCGATCTATCGGCGAAGCAAGCTGCGGAAGTTGCTAAGAACTCGGCAGTACAGCGGGAGAAAGCCGTTACGGAGGCAGAAGCTCAATACGACCAGACTATAGCGGAAATCATTCGTATGCGTGACGAGACAGGAGCTATTACTGAAGAACAAGCAGCGCAGATGATTGCGGAAGCTACACGCGCGAGGGACGGTTCTGTAAAGCAAGCGGAATTAATGCACCAAGAAGTCGTTGAGCGAGCGAAAGCACAGGCTGGGGAACACATCGACAACGTAAACTGGGAAACCGGCGAAGTGCTTTCGAAGTGGGAAGTCTTCAAGAACGGCGTAGCGGCTAAGTGGCGTGAAATCGTGAAGGCGACCGGATTAAAGATTGGTGAAATGGTAATCGGAGTCAAAAAGAAATTCGAAGAAATCCGCGATGGTGTACTAGAGAAAATGGTTGAAGTTAAGGAAAAGATCGAAACCGGATGGAAAACGGCGGAGGCATTCCTTAAAGGTATTAACCTTCTGCAAATCGGTAAGGACGTCGTGCAAGGTCTTATTGATGGAATCAGCGGTAAATTTAAGGATGTAAAAGCTAAAGTGTCGGAATTAGCGAACTTACTTCCTGATGTGGTGAAGAATTTGCTCGGTATTCATTCGCCGATAGAGAAATCTAGTCCTAAAACGAAAAAACGAGCTGCTAAACTAGCGGTGCTATTAAAAACTATGAAACCGAGTGAAAAAATACAAGCGAAGCAGGTGAGTTTTGCATGACATTAATTATGAATCAAAACTTCGGTCAATTATTGACTGTAATGTCCAGTGATACGCGGAAGGTTCTACGTATGAACGTGTTAGGGACTATGGTTGAGTCCAAGTTTACCGGAGATAAGTCGAAAATTGAACGCCTATCACCTTACTGTATCTTCGGGGGTGGTGGAGGAGATTCAATCGTCGACGAAATTAAACGGGAACTTAAAGAGTCGGGCGGGAGGTACATCGAGGATTTTATCGAACCGTTTAAGGCTTGCGTCGCCCGTTTATACGGTGATTCAGCTTATAAACGCAAGATGAATAACGATATATATGCGCAGGTAATGATAACGGGATTCAATGCGGATAATTCACTAGGAAGGGTATCGTTTGTGACGGGCAGAGATAGCGAAGTCGAGTATACGATCCTCCCAAACTACGGCACTTTACAATTTATTGCGCCGTCAGAGGACGAAATGGAGGCAGCTGCGGAGAATGTGGAGTACGGTACCCCGGCAAATTACCGAGCGTACGTCGATCATACGGTAACGTTTCTATCTGAAATTCAGCGCGCCTTCCACTTGAATAACCCTGACGCGGTATCAGAAACATTCGAGTACATCGCAATCTATCGCGATCCGGACACCAATGAGTTTTCATGCTTCGAGGATTCAATAAACTTAATCGAACAGAAGTAAGACGGGTGCGTAACTGCCTCGTCTTTTTTAATACAAAAACCTAAAATAATGGAGGAATTACACAATGACAAACTCAAATACAACGCCAAAAACAACTAAAGCACCGAAAGCAGTAGAGCCTTTAATGTTCAAAATTGAAGGGGAAATGCAAGAACTAAAATTGAACTACGCAGGAATTAAATACTTGAACGGACTGTATGAAGGCGGTTCATTCGAGCTTATCGGAAAGGCGCTCATGGGCGACATTGAAACGTTCCCGCACATTATCCTAGCTGCACTCAAGCACACGGACGGGATTTATAACGAATACGACGTTGAAGAATCATTAGATGAAATGATCGAAGCCGGTGAGCTATCGCTGAAAGACGTTATTCGTATAAGTAACGTACTTGTCGCGAGAAGTCCCTTCTACAAGGCGACCGTCGATCAGTTAATGAAAAACGACCCGGCGGCACAGGCGTCAATAGATGCGTTAATGGGGTAATAAATACGCAGTAAGACGGCTACTGCTGACTGACAAACGTAATCGGTGCGCTAGCGTCGAGGGGCATCGTGCTTACTAAGGGCGACCGCTGACCCCCGAGATTATCACCGAGTAAGTCCGTTGCAAAGCCCGGACGCAGTTGTAACGGCAGAAATCGGTCGGAGGTACGAAGGCAAACGTAAGACGGCGGCACTCCTTCGCGGGGTGTCGTTCTTTTTGCGTGTGTTAAATCGGAGAAATGAGGTGGTATCGTGGGTAGTGTGGATATCGAGAAGATGAAAAGGCAGATAGCGGAATGGAAAGCGGATCGGGTATCGCGGGGATTATCACCTAGCCCGCCCGCCGGTTTTGTAACAGACGAACATGCAGCGCGATTACTACATGAGGTAAAACCGGTATTTGACGTACTATCGGGATATGCTACGGTAATGGCAAAAACGGGCCAAGTGGTAGACGTTGATATGAGCGTCTTCGATCCGTTTGAAAAGAAGTTGCTTATTCTGCGGTATGCTAGGTCAAACAGTTACGCGGGGTTAGCGTTTATGCTCGCAAGTTCGTTAAGCGTGATTAAAGCGGCTCAAGAAGGGCGTATGTCGTATCAAAGAATGATGGAAAATGTAGTACTCGCATTAAAAGCATTTAGCGACTCGCACCGCAGTTATGCGCGAATGAAAGAGTTTGAGGATTGGGACGGAATACTCGAAGCATACGACCAACAACGTATAGCGGAGATCGAGGAAGAAGCGAGACTCGAACGAGAGTACGCGGAAAATCAATTGAAAGGGGAAAAGACACAGTGAGAATGAGTTTGGCGCAGATGAAAGAAATATTAACGCCGCAACAACAGGAGTGTGCGGAACTTATCGCAATGAATGAACTGGAATACGGTGTCGGAGGCAAACGTAAAACACTCGAAGAAATCGGGGAAATCGTAGGGGTGTCGCGCCAGTCTATACACAAATGGAAGCAGATACCGGCGTTTCTCGAGTACATGTCGCATGTATCGTCGCAACATATGGCAGCTACACGACCGATGGTTTATTCGCAGCTATTGACGGCAATCCGCGGTGGGAACAACGGGATACCATCGATAAAGGCGATTGAACTGTACTTGAAGCTATCGGGCGACCTCGTAGAACGTCGGGAAGTTACGCATGTTGAGGATTACCGTACTCCGATGTCACGCGAGCAAATCGCCGCAGAACTAGAGGAAATCACGCGCAGGCTACATTGATAATTGACGACGCAAAAAAGGAGTTCCCCTTATTAACGTAGAACTACTAGGTTAGTAGGGAGGTGCTTAAATGACATTTCAAGGCAAAATTATTCAGATGGTTGCTAATATGAGCGATAGCGAATCGAAGGAATTACTTGCGCGGATATTTCTTAAACTAGACCGTATAAATAATTACGACTATCCGAAAACAAAGGCCCATGACGAGATATACGAGATTTACCGAGAGGAAGTCGTGGGGAGAATGATTTTCGACAAAGAAGGATAATGAAGAACTGAGGGCGTCCGTCATGGGCGCTCTTTTTTTATGAAAAAAAGGGGAGGTGTCATATGAGTAAATACGAGCAAGTAGTCACGGAAAACGGAGAAGTAGGCGTATTTGTACCCGACTCCGCTAACGCAATTATACGTACGCCCGAAGAAGTCGAACGCGCTAAGATGTTCGCTACATTACCGGCTCGCAAACGATTCCACCACGGTCGCAACTACTTCGTCAGTTATAACGATGCTGTAGCGGAGATAATTAAAGACTTGTCGCTAATCGAAGCAGGCGCGCTAATTAAGCTATTACTTACGCTGAAAATGAACGGTGACGGACGTATTATGTCGGCAGGTAAGTCGCTGAATAAGGCGGACATTGCACGGCTATTAGGACGCAGTAGGTCGGCTACTAACGAGATTATCGACCGTCTAATATTAATTGGCGTACTGATTTCGGATGATACCGGATTCCGCATAGACGAGAAATTTCACGTCATGGGCAAGATGGCAGCAACCGAGGTATTTACGAAGATGTATACGGTGAGGACTCGCGAGATTATAGCGGATTTGAAGCTGAGCGAAATCGGCTTGCTATACAAGATTATACCGTTCTTTCATTACTCCGAGTATTACCTTTGCGTTAATTCGAATGCCGACCCTAAGAACATCGAATATATGTTGCGTGAAGGTTTGGCGGAAGCTATCGGCCATGCTCCGGCTACAGTGACGAGGCTAGTCAGTAGGTTACAAAGTGCTGGCGCTATCCTTGTGACTGGCACACGGAATGAAGCGCGTTACTTAGTGCATCCGGATTTAATGTTCCGACAAGCGGAGGGTACAGAAACGAAATGGACGTGGGCAGTACGTAAAATGTTCGACGATCATGCGAAAAAGGCAGGTCGCTGAAATCTCAGTGTGACCAAAACCGAACAAATCGGGGTTTCAGTGTGACGAAAACCGAACACGTCAAAAGTGGCGTGAGCCTTACGGAGAGTAGGCGTTAGGCGTGTTTTACGTGAAAGTGTCGTCTTCTTCTTAGATTAACGCTAATAACGATTGGCGCAATAAACACAGTAATAAGTACCTTAAACATACGCCTCAATTCCAAAACCGGGAATTTCGGCGGGTCTTTCTCTTTTAAAGTAATAGGCGCAATAGATAATAGTGACACGTCCGACGGCGTTAGCCGGAGGTATGTTTTAGGTCGGTACGACAAGCGGGGACATTATACGGGGAATGTATTGCGTTGATATTTACATATCGCGGACATTCCTACATAGAGGCGATTAGTAGACGCAGATACAGCGTACTATCACCGGAGATACACCGTACTATCTGCGGGTATATAGCAACGTATGAACAGGCGGTAAGGTGACGTGGGCATAGCGTTATATGGTAACGTATGATAGGTCGCAATGGTGACGTTAGATTTACGAAAGTTTACGCGATGAACGGATACTTACGGTTGATAGTTGCGTACGATCAGGCGATGCCTAGTTACGTGCGAGGACCTCCGAAACTTCGGGGTTGAATCGACAGACTATTCCGATAGTGTTAATTGAATATACAACGGACACAACTCGTATACACCGTTTATGCAGCGGAGAGTGTTCGCTTACTTTTCGTAAGTGTACGCATATCAACGATTAGGCGACTGTATAAATACATAGGCGATCCATTAGCGGCTTAACACCGCATAGATGGCGTCATAACAACGTTTGAGGGCGATAGTGAGCGTATCTTAATGCGATTCTGTTACGATAGATATACGGTCAAAATGAATAAATATAAACGTTCACACTATCGCAATTGTATAAGCAACGATGATAATTCGATAAATTGTTTGCGAAAGTGAAACGATTCTGAATTAAATAACCCGGGGGCATTGTTTGAAAAATTGACACAATTACAGGTGATTCTTAAACGCGGAAATCAAATTTTAAACCTCGGTGTCAAAAAAATCGCGACAATTTTTCGTAATCTTCGGGGTCAAATCGGAGTAAACCGCAGGGGTCGTGTAAACCTCGCAGGCGTCCGTAAATGAACGCAAAAAGACGGCCATCCCCGAAGGAATAACCGTCCAAAATTACAGGCATATGTCGATGTGAACCGAGTCGATATCGTCCTGCTCGATACCAATATAACGGAGTGTCTCGCGTTCTGACGAATGGTTGAGCGCCTTCATTATTAGCGGCAACTCTACGCCTCTCTCGTAGGCAAATCGCCCGAACGTTTTGCGCATCGTATGTGTGCCGATCCTCATATGCGCCAGTCCTGCGCGCTCAGCAGCTTCGTTGAGGATGCGGTAGGCTTGAACGCGTGTAATCGGCTTGCCACCGTTTCGACTCGGAAACAGCCAATCATCCGGCTTTGCGTCCGCAGATAATAACGTCTTAACGGCTTTTTTAATGCTGGCGTTAATCTTAATGCGCTTGCGTTTGCCGGTCTTAGATTCGACGACCTCGATATACTCGCCGGTTACGTCGCTTACTTTAAGTTGCAGAAGGTCGCTCACACGTAGCGCGGTATTAATTCCGATAGTGAACATTAGCAGGTTGCGCCCATGCAGCGATCGTTTCATTGCGTCGATTTCCTTCGTCGATCTAAACGACTGGACTTCGTTCATGTTATTCGCTCCTATCCATCAGTGTAATGTTTTCTTATGTTATGTTACACTCATTGTATAACGGAAGAAGTTGGAAGTCAACTACGATTGCGCAATCTAACGTTTAAATAACGCCGTTCCTCCGTGTAGCCTCCGTAGGAAAATATGTATGTCGTAAATGTATCGCCAGTAGCGCCGCGTTCTAGGCGTAGTTTATTCGCACGCATGTAATCCGCAGTCTCTTTCATATCGCGCTGTACTGCGTCAATCGCATCGTAGTTATAATAGAAGGTACGATGTCTTGACTGCGAAATAAGACGAGTGATATAGTGAAAATGAAAAATCGGTCGAATGACCGCTCAATGACCGAATCAATTAACGATACTTAAAGCGCTGATAATAACGTCGTGTAAAACCGGTCGGGGGTTCGAATCCCTCCTGGGACGTATTAAAAACTATACTCGATAAGAAGTAAGAAGATGGCCGTAAACGTTGATCAGCGTTTACGGCCATTCTTTGTTTTTGGGGTAAGGTTTACCCAATACACTTACAACATCTGCTCTTATAAGCGATACAAGTTTCTGGTTTATCAATAGTAGACCTGATAATACTATGATAGGGAGTTATAATGTTATTAGTGTTATGAAAGTTGAAAATGAAAGGGGAGGGAAAGTTTGAAGAGTAAAATAAGCTTAGCGATTTTAACCACAATATTAATAGGTGGTATTCTCTTTTTTACTACTTATTTTGCATATGAAGAAAGCGATGAATTCTATAATTTCCCGATACCAAAAAATGCCCAATTACTCAGTGGTAATGAAAATGTTGCTATTTATAATTGGTCAAAAGCCACAGAAGAAAATGGAATTCCATTTGTATATGAGATAATAATCAAATCAAAAGGATGGAGAAATGTTGGTAGAGAAGGTGCGTCAACTTATTATGAAAAAGAGGGGCATATAATCGATTTAATTTCTCAAACGGACGAGTTAACGATAATTGCGAAATAAGGAAACATGTAAACATACAAAAGGGATGATCGAATTAACGGTTATATCTTCTTAACTAGATTGAGGGGGAATAGCACGTTATAAACGAACTGTAACATACCATTAAACATGGCACAGAACATTTTTTTGAAATTATGGTTGCAATCGATATAATTTGATGGTATATTATTAAACGTCGCTTCTGAGAGAATGGAAGCTGAGAGAATGGAAGCGAGAAAAAATATCAAAAAAGATGTTGACAATACAAACTCGATTTGATATTATATAAGAGTTGCTTCTGACGGAGCGACGCAAAATGAACCTTGAAAACTGAACAGCAAAACGTCAACAAATAAAGTCTTGAAGCCGACCCCGTCGGAGGACAGACAAACGAATCTTCGGATTCAAAAATGACATCTTAAATGATGCCAGCAAGAAACTCGAGCTATTCAAGTTTCTCTAACCTTTCTATTATAGAAGGTTCGTCTGGCGGTTGAGGTGTGGTGCAGTGCTAGGAAGCGAGTGAGTGAACA
>NZ_JAKRNT010000018.1 GCF_022346605.1 Sporosarcina sp. ACRSL | reverse complement strand
TTTGCTCGCAAAAGCCGTTCTACGTGACGGCTAATACAAAGATGTGCTCGCAACGCTTCGCTTTTGCTCGCAAAAGCCGTTCTACGTGACGGCTAATACAAAGATGTGCTCGCAACGCTTCACTTTTGCTCGCAAAAGCCGTTCTACGTGACGGCTTTGCCTGTCGCCTCTATGCAGGCGTCCTTCGCTTTTGTGTATTATTCCTCACCGACAATCTTCACTTCTAACTCCAAGTCGACATCGAATTTCTTCTTCACTTCAGCTTTTACCATATTGATCGTTTCAATATAATCGGATGCGGTTGCTCCGTTTTTATTAATGATAAATCCTGCATGCTTTGTCGATACTTCCGCACCGCCATGGCCTTTCCCTTGCAGGCCACAATCTTGGATCAATTTCCCTGCGAAATATCCAGGCGGCCTTTTGAATACACTACCTGCAGAAGGATATTCCAAAGGCTGCTTCGATTCGCGTTGGAACGTCAAATCTGCCACTTTCGCGTCGATCGCTTCCTTTTCTCCTTCGGTCAGTTCGAAATCGGCGGACAATACATAATAACCTTCGGACGCGATAATGCTTTTCCGGTAGCCCAGATCCAATTCATCCTTCGATAAAACGAGCCGCTCACCCGATTTCGTCAGCACGGTACACTGGACGATCACATCTTTAACTTCCCCGCCGTAGGCTCCCGCATTCATAGCCATCGCTCCGCCGATCGAGCCAGGGATTCCGCAGGCAAATTCAAGCCCTGTCAATGATTCAGCTGCTGCCCGTCTAGAAACGTCAATAATCAGTGCGCCTGCTTCCGCATGAACCTTTGTGCCGTCCACTCGGATTGTATCCAATTTTGACAGATGGAGAACGATTCCACGAACCCCTCCATCCCTTACGACCATATTTGACCCGTTTCCTAATAAAAGTAGCGGAATTTCATGTTCATACGCATACCGTACTGTTTCTTCAGTTTCCTCGATTGTTCCAGGGATGACGAGCAGATCCGCAGCTCCTCCAAGTTTTGTCATCGTATATTTGTGTAATGGTTCATCTATCCGTAGAATACCTTCTTTTATAATTCCGCTTAAGTCCTTAAACCACTGATGCTTCGACATCAACATCCAGTCCCTTCAAATCTGATGCGATGAAAACCATTCTCTTTCCTCAACCAAAAAGAAGGCTTCACTTTTATAATTATGCTAGCTATCGGGTGTTTTGACAAGAAAAGATAACCGGGTTTCCAATGTTTGATAAATCATATTGGAAATAAAGGAGGTAAATGGCTATTCATCGAATTGTATTGCAGGGAGGGATTCACTTTGAAGAAAAGGAAAATGGGAAAGTGGCCAAAGATATTATTATCCGGCTTTGGTGGATTGCTCGCAATACTCGTTGTCGGGCTCATTGTCATCAATATATACATAGGTAAATCGAAGCCGCTTATCGAAGGGGAGCTTAGCGTGGACTTCTTGGATGAAGACGTGGAAATCACGCGGGATGCGAACGGCGTGCCGCACATTACCGCTAGTTCCGATGCCGATTTGTATCGGGCGCAAGGGTTTGTGCAGGCGCAGGATCGCTTATTTCAAATGGATCTGGCAAGAAGACAGGCGAGCGGCCGGTTGGCTGAAGTGGTCGGTGCCGTTGCTGTTGATACGGATAAAACATTCCGGACATTCAGTTTGCGCAATGCGGCGGAAGCCTCCTATGACGGATACGGCGACGACGCCAAGAAAGTGCTTGGCTGGTTTGCGGAAGGCGTCAATGCGTTCATGGAGCAGGCGAAGGATGAGGGGAAATTGCCTTACGAGTTCAAGCTCCTTGGCTACGAGCCTGAAGCGTGGACGCCGATTGACTCGCTTACAATCGGGAAGTATATGGCCTACGACTTAGGGGGCAACTGGCACAGCCTTGCTGTCAGGCATTGGGCGCTGAACAATTTCCCGGAGGAGCAGGCACGTGAATTATTCGTCAGCTATCCGGATAATGCCCCTTCAATCATCGAAGCGAATTTGAAGACGCCAGTTGAAGTGGTGGGCCGCTTCAATCCGGATTTGGTGCCGCACGAATTCAATGGAAGCAATAACTGGGTCGTTTCCGGAGATAAGACGGCTTCCGGAAAGCCACTGCTCGCGAATGACCCTCATCTGGGACTGAATACGCCTTCGATTTGGTATCAAATGCATTTACAATCTCCTGAGCAAAATGTTGGAGGCGTTATTTTCGCAGGCGTTCCAGGCATCATCCTCGGTCATAACGAGAAAATTGCATGGGGAGTCACGAATGTCGGGCCGGATGTGCAGGATCTGTATATCGAAATTCCGAATCCCGAGGACCCGACCCAATTCCGCTATGACGGAAAGTGGGAGCAGGCTGAAGTGCGGGACGAGACGATTTCGGTAAAAGGTGAGGAAGATATTCCGTTCGAAGTGATCGTCACAAGGCACGGGCCAATCATGTCGGACATAATTTATAATTCCGAGGATCCGGGTGCGTTATTCTCCATGCAATGGACAGCACTCGAGCCGACGAAAGAGCTTGAAGCGATCATGAGAATGAATAAAGCAGAGGATTGGGAGACTTTCGAATCAGCATTGGAAGATTTTCATGCGCCAGCGCAGAACTTCGTGTTTGCTGCTGTGGACGGGACAATCGCCTATAAAGCGAACGGTAGAATTCCGATCCGCAAACAAGGGGACGCCCAGCTACCAGTACCGGGTGATTCATCCGAATACGGCTGGAGCGGATATGTCCCTTACGACGAACTGCCTAAAATCGTTAACCCTTCCGAAGGGTTCATCGCAACTGCAAATAATGAGGTCATCGATGATTCGTATCCGTATCACATTACGAAATTCTGGGCTCAGCCGTATCGGTATATGCGAATTGCAGAAGTGCTGCAGGGCGGTGATAACTTCACAGCGGAAGATATGATGGACTTGCAGATGGATCAGGAGAATTTATATGCCCGGGAATTTTTACAAGATCTGATTGGTTCCTTGAAGACTGCGGATAGCGAAGGAGAGTATGCCGGGATTATCAGTATGCTTGAGGGATGGGATCAGGTTGACTCCACTGACTCGGGAGCGCCGCTCGTATTCCATAAGTTAATGAGACAATTGCCGAAGACGATGTTCAGTAATGAAATGCATGAAGATGTGTACAAACTGATGCCAGGCAAAGGGCAGATTGTTGACCAAATGCTGAGGGATGCATATAGCGGTAAGCCGGGCGTGTGGGTGTTCAATTATGGAGGCGTCGACAAATGGGTCTATGATGCATTCAAGACGTCCATTGCGGAAATTGAAGAGCAGTTCGGGAACGATTCGGCAAAATGGAAGTGGGGAGATTTCCACCAGTTGGCCTTCCCGCATTCATTAGCGGCGGCATCGCCGATTCTCGCCTATTTCCTAAACCCTGAAAAACAGGCAATCGGCGGCTCGCACGTCACTGTGCAGGCAGCCGCATTCAGAGATGATGGAACGGTGTATCACGGCGCATCATGGCGCTTCGTCGCAGATCTATCCGACTTGTCGGCGGCACATCACATCGTCGGGCCTGGTCAAAGCGGACATATGAAATCAAAATGGTTCCACGATCAATCCGAAGATTGGTCGAACGGCATCTACCACGAAACCATCCTAAGCGGTGAAGTGAAAAAGGGCTCTACGTTGAAATTAATAGCGAAATGATTGGGAACGCTCCTATTTAATGAGATCTCCTGAGTATTTTGAACAAACAATTTTATTTCAAGATTATTATCTTTACTTCGAGATAAATTAAGTATATCATATGGATATACCTTGGAATGAAGATTTTTGTTAAAAAGGATTATCTTTCATGCATCAGGGTATAAGGAATAACGTAGAATAAAAATGGATGAAAATGAAAGGGTGGATGGGTAAAATGGCAACATGGAATGTTGACGCGGCGCATACGAGTGTAGGATTTTCGGTGAAACATATGATGGTTTCAAAAGTGAAAGGTAGTTTCGCAGGGGTAGAAGGAACGATTGAGGGGAATCCTGAAGATTTAACAGATGCAAAAATCAATTTCACAATCGATGCAAATACAATCAACACAAACGCAGCAGACCGCGACAACCACTTGCGTTCAGCGGACTTCTTCGAAACTGAAAAGTTCCCTCATTTAACATTTGTCTCTACGAATATCGTAAAAACAGACGAAGATGAGTATGAAGTGACTGGTGATTTGACAATTAAGGACGTCACAAAGCAAGTGACGTTTGAAGCAGAATTCGAAGGAATTGGCACAAACCCATGGGGCGTTCAAGTCGCTGCATTCGAAGTCGAAGGCAAGATCTCCCGTAAAGATTTCGGTCTTACGTGGAACCAAGCACTAGAAGCAGGCGGCGTCCTCGTAGGCGACGAAATCAAAATTTCCATCGACCTACAAGCAAACCCAGCTCAATAATTATATAGAATACGGCACGCATGAAAGGAAACTTCATGCGTGCCTTTTTTATTTGTCGCGAACCGGTGCAAGCGCTCATAAAACTGTATGAGTGCTCATAAATCGCGGTAAGTGCTCATAAACCCGTGAAAGTGCTCATAAATCGCGGTAAGTGCTCATAAACCCGTGAAAGTGCTCATAAATCGCGGTAAGTGATCATAAAACCGTATAAGTGCTCATAAATCCGTGTAAGTGATCATAAATTTCGATATGCGCCCGAAGGAAAGCCACCCTCGCCCGAAGTGAGCCGTCGCGCGCCTGAAGTGAGCCGTCGCGCGCCCGAAGGAAAGCCACCCTCGCCCGAAGTGAGCCACCGCGCGCCCGAAGGAAAGCCACCCTCGCCCGAAGTAAGCCGCCGCGCGCTCGAAGGGAAGCCTTCCGCGCCCGAAGCGAGTCGCCGCGCGCCCGAGGGAAACCCCTCCGCGCCCGAAGTAAGCCGCCCCGCGCCCGAAGCGAGCCGCCCTGCGCCCGAAGTAAGCCCCCGCACGCCCGAAGCAAGCCCGCTAGCGCTCAAAGCAAATCCTCACAAATCCAAGCTCATCCCTCAACAAACGGCCATCGTTCTACTGTTCTCCCATGTCTTCCCGTTGTCGTTTGGGCATGCAGTAATGATTGGTACACCGCTTCTTCCGTCGCTTCGATGACCGCCTGGAAAAGGTCGTTCATCACTTTCGCGTCGTCTCGCAAAAGCGTATAGCTCACCATTGAACTCCCTTCACTCGAATGCGGAATGGTATAGGCATTCGAGAAGGCGATGATAATGTCGCCGCTTCCGTTATGGATATGAGAGCCCGTTCGGCCAAGGCCGATCGAGGCCCGTTTGGCGAATCGCTTCAATTGGCGGCTGTCGACTGGCGCATCTGTTGCAACGATGATCATGATCGAGCCATCCGGTTTTTCGCTTTTCATTTCTTCTGACGACAGTAACTCACCACTTACCGTTTCCATTTGTACATCATTCCGCACGAGCCATTCATCAATTAAGCACTCTTCCGGTTTGCCGAAATTCGTCAATGTGAGGACGCCGACGGTAAACGAATTCCCCTCATGCGAGACGACCCTTGAAGAGGAGCCGATTCCTCCTTTATGACCGAAGCAGATCATCCCTTTCCCCGCTCCGACATCCCCTTGTTCAATCGGACCGCTGCTTGCCTTACGGATCGCTTCGATTGCGTGCTCTGGTCTAATTTTCATCGACCGCATCGCATTTAAATAGCTGTCATTGCATTCGCCTACGACGATGTTCAATGAACTCGTGGAATCCCCGATTGCCGGATTCTCCTTAAGCATATGTTGCAGCGTCCCTTCGAGCACCGCTCCGACGCTGAACGTATTCGTGAGCATGATCGGGGACTCGATGAGACCGAGCTCTTCCACTTGAATAAGTCCTGCCGATTTACCGAAGCCGTTCAAGACGAAACTGGCTGCCGGCACTTTCTGTTCAAAACTATTTCCACTATGGGGCAAAATGGCTGTCACGCCTGTACAGGCACTATTGGGGCCTGGATCCTCCTTCAACGTCACGTGTCCAACCGAGACACCGGGCACATCCGTGATCGCATTCCACTTTCCTTTTTCCATCTTTCCACACTCCAATTTCAATAAATATCAACATAAGTATCTTCCATATGAAAGTCGATAACCCTTTATTTTTCAAAATGAAAAATCATTCAAATAATTGTTTGTTTGTACTTGCAATCGGTGAAGGGGAAACATATACTATCTTTAACAATCAAACGGACATTTGAATGAGGTGTCGAAATGACAGTGAAAGATACATGTGAAGTGACGGCCGTCCATGAGGATGTCGTCGAGAAAGTTCAAAAGGGGCTGCCGGATGTCAGTGGCATGGTGCAAATATTCAAGGCGCTCGCAGACGAAACGAGATTGAAGATTGCCTATTCACTTACGCTCGAGGAGGAAATGTGTGTCTGTGATGTAGCGGCGGTCATCGGATCGTCGAATGCGACAGCGTCTCATCACTTGCGCTATTTGCGCGAGCATAGCCTCGCAAAATCGGAGCGTAAAGGGAAAATGGTCTACTACTCGCTTGCAGATGCACATATCGTTGACCTTGTGAAAATTGCCCACGATCATTCACTCGAAAAGGACGGTGAACCGGATGGCCAGTAAGACAGAATACCGATTAGAGAATCTATCCTGTGCGAATTGTGCAATGAAATTCGAAAACAATGTAAGAAGCATCCCTACCGTATCGGAAGCGACCGTCAATTTTGGCGCATCAAAGCTTTCATTTACAGGTGATGCGTCAATTGCGGAGCTTCAAGCGGCAGGTGCTTTCGATGGCATTCAAGTCGTGCCGTTATCAACAAGGAAGAAGGAGCCGAAAATTCCATTTTTCAAAAGGAAGGAAAACATTGTCACGATTTTATCCCTCCTATTCGTTATCGCGGGAATGATGTTCACCTACTGGGACGTTCCGCATCCGGTTATAGCGACAACCCTTTTTGCTGCTGCGATCGTTATCGGTGGAACAGGTATGTTTATCACGGGTATTAAAAATCTCGTGCGACTCGATTTTGATATGAAGACGCTCATGACAATTGCCATCATCGGAGCGGCAATTATCGGTGAATGGCAGGAAGCAGCGGTCGTTGTCTTTTTATTCGCAGTGAGTGAGGCGCTGGAAGCCTACTCCATGAACAAGGCTCGACAATCAATCCGCCAGCTAATGGACATCGCTCCTACGTCTGCTCTCGTCAACCGGCATGGCAACTTGGTCGAGCTGCCGACGGAGGACATACAAGTCGGCGACATTCTACTCGTGAAGCCGGGGCAGAAGATTGCGATGGATGGCGTCGTCAAGAGCGGCCGGTCGACGGTCAACCAGGCGGCAATTACGGGGGAAGCCGTGCCTGTATTGAAACAAATGAATGACGATGTATTCGCAGGAACGTTGAATGAAGAAGGCGCACTCGAAGTGACCGTGACAAAACTCGTCGGGGATACGACAATCGCGAAAATCATCCACCTTGTCGAGGACGCCCAAGCTGAAAAAGCGCCATCCCAAAAATTCGTCGATCGATTTGCGAAATATTATACGCCCATCATTATCGCTGTCGCTTTCCTCGTTGCAATCGTTCCACCTCTACTCGGCGGGGATTGGCAAACTTGGATTTACCAAGGTCTCGCCGTACTCGTCGTCGGCTGTCCGTGCGCACTCGTCGTTTCCACGCCTGTCGCCATTGTGACAGCAATTGGAAATGCAGCTCGTCAAGGAGTGCTCATTAAAGGAGGGGTTCATCTGGAAGAGATGGGCCGAATCCAGGCGATCGCGTTCGACAAGACGGGTACATTGACGAAAGGCTATCCTGAAGTGACCGATTTCATTGCCGCTGAAGGGGAGAAGCTAGCGATTTTGCAAGCGGTAGCTTCTGTTGAATCGATGTCACAGCACCCGCTCGCACGTGCGATTGTCGACTATGCCGAAAAGCAAGGTGCTGTCTTAGCGGAACTTCGGAATTTCCAGTCGGTCACCAGTAAAGGGGCCGTCGGAGAAGTGGATGGAAAGATGGTATACGTCGGAAGCATGAAATGGGCGGAGGAGCTGACGGTACTCCCACTGGACATAAAACAGTGCGCCGAGGAAATGCAAGTTGCCGGAAAATCCGTCATGGCAGTTGTTGTGAATGAAACGTTCAAAGCACTGATTGCAGTTACCGATCCGCTACGGGAAGAGAGTAAGGACGTCATCCGTCAATTAAAAGAAGTCGGCATCCGCCATACGGTCATGCTGACAGGAGATGACGAGCGGACCGCTGAAGCAATTGCCAAAGTCGCCGGCGTAACAGATATCCGTGCGGGGCTCATGCCGGAAGACAAATTGACGGCTGTAAAAGGGTTGATTGGACAATACGGCCGTGTCGCCATGGTCGGTGACGGCATTAATGATGCGCCTGCACTTGCCGCTTCTTCGATCGGAATCGCGATGGGAGGGGCAGGGGCGGACGCAGCGCTCGAAACGGCTGATATCGCTTTAATGGCAGATGACCTCCGACAATTACCATATACAATGAAATTAAGCCGAAAAACGTTGCAGATTATTAAAGAAAATATTATGTTTGCATTAGGCTTAAAAATAGTAGCGCTGCTTTTAATCATCCCGGGATGGTTGACATTATGGATTGCGATCTTCGCAGACATGGGCGCGACGTTGCTCGTCGTGTTGAATTCATTACGATTGATACGAATCCATAAATAAAGTACGCAGCCCGATTGGGGGAATGGAAATGAAATTACGGGAATGGACGATGGAAGAACAAGAACAGCTCATTCATTTTTTGACGACGAATACATGGCCGTTTCATGGAAATGCGCATCCGGAGCGTGAATTGATTGAAAAGACGATCGAAGAAGGCGGATATGAATCGGATGAAGTGAAAACGTTTTGGGTCGAAAACGATGAAGGCGACATTGTAGGAATCGTGAAAATCTATGATTTGCAAGATGAAATTCCACTTTTCGATTTGCGGATTGCGGATCGGTTTCGCGGCTTCGGCTATGGACCGAAAGCGCTCCGTCTTATAACAGAGTTCGTCTTCGGGTTGCCGGAAGAGAAAATCCGCCTGGAAGGCCATACGCGCCAAGATAATTTGGCGATGCGGAAAACGTTCGAGCGTGCCGGGTTTGTGAAAGAAGCCCATTTGCGCAATGCATGGTTTTCACCAAAGGAGAATTCCTATTATGATGCAGTCACATACGGGATGACGCGGGAAGACTTTTTGGCGGGAACGACGACGCCAGTTCAGTGGGAAGATGCGGGATTTGGAGAAAAACCGAAAAAACGCATTCCGAGCGTGCCGACTGAATTTGAATCGGAGCGGCTCATCATTCGCATGCCAGAAGTGGAAGATGCCTTAGACGTGTGGAATGCAATGCGGAATTCGCGAGCCTCCTTAAAGGAATGGATGCCTTTTGCGCAAAAGGCGCCTGAGCTTCATTCAACAGAGGAAAATCTTCGTCAAGCTGTTGCGGATTTCATTACGCGAAAAGACTTGAGGCTTCATGTGTTCTTGAAGGAAACAGGCGAGTTTATCGGCTCGACGGGACTTCACCGGATCGATTGGTCGGTGCCAAAGTTTGAAATCGGCTATTGGCTCGATACGAAATTTGAAGGACGGGGGCTTATGACCGAGGCGGTTGAACGATTGACACGCTTTGCGTTCGATGAATTGAACGCCCGCAGAGTGGAAATTAGATGTGATGAGGTAAATGTGAAAAGCCGTTATGTGGCGGAACGGGCGGGATATGAGTTGGAAGGGACGTTGAAAAACGATTCCCTTTCAGCAGATGGCAAGCAGTTGCGGAATACATGTATCTATGCAAAAGTAAAATAAAAAAGGGTGCCAATTGGTGGCACCCTTTTCAGCCTGTTGGCAAGCGCTCGCATCCGTTGTTGCTCGTGTCGCTCGTCCGCTCATGAACTGAAGTTCTATTCGCGTCTTCGCTCCACTTCGCACGGGCTCGCAGGAGGCGAGTCATGCAACCGTCGCCACAGGACGTGGCGCTCTTAGGTTGCCTTCCTTGACAAGCGCTTTCAATCAGGCTGAAAAAATCCCTATAATCTTATGTTTCTCTAAACCGATCGTCTTCCAGTCAATAGCTGGACGATGAAGATGATTCCTGCGATAACTAATAGAAGATGGATAAGTCCTCCTCCGATCTTCATTACGAAACCGAGCAGCCAGAAGGCAATTAATGCTACGATGATGATCCATAGTATTTTACCCATTTTTAATCACTCCTTTGAAGTGGTATAGTGAATTTACCCGTTAGTTAGAAAATGTAAACTGCCGTATGAAGATGATTCATCATTGAAAAGGCAGGGAATGTACATACTGGAGGTGGAACGTTTGGCAACACCAAGTATGGAGGATTATATCGAACAAATTTATTTACAGCTGGAAGCGAGAGGCGAGGCACGCGTCTCGGATGTAGCTGAAGCGTTATCGGTATTACCTTCATCTGTCACGAAAATGGCGCAGCGGCTCGACCGTGAAGGGTATGTCGTCTATGAGCGCTACCGAGGGCTTGAGCTGACAGACAAAGGAATGCAATTTGGAAAAAAACTCGTCAAACGACATGATCTTCTCGAACAATTTCTCCGTATTATTGGCGTTGAAGAGAAGAATATCTATAAAGATGTCGAGGGGATAGAGCACCACTTGAGCTGGAATGCGATGGACCGGATTACGGACCTCGTGGAAGCGATGAAAGATGACGATGAATTTGTACGAAAACTGAAGGAACGGCAAAGCTTCTAAATGGAAGAGGTAGATATGACATGACAGAACATAAACCGGGATATATCTCCCTGTTGACGGTGAAGAGCAAGGAAGGATCAAGATGGATTTTGGATGGCGGCGAACACGAAATTATGATCAACGCATCCGAATTCGATTCCCCGATCCAAGAGGGAGATGACGTAGAAGTCTTCCTATACATGAACAGGCGGGGCGAATTGACAGCGACTGCACAAATTCCAAACATGACGTGTGAATCGTTCGGATGGGGACGCGTCATTCGGATCGATGAAAAGGAAGGTGCGTATGTAGACATCGGTTCTTCCTTCGAAGTGCTCGTCAATAAAGCGGACTTGCCGAGAGTGAAAGCTTTATGGCCAAAGACGGACGACGAGCTGTTCATGACGTTGCGAACCGATCTCGGTGGAAATATTTTTGGACGCCTTGCGACGGAGGAAAGAGTGCTGGAGTTAATCATCGAAGCACCTTCAACCGTGTTCAATCAAAACTTAAAAGCACGGGCATACCGCCTGTTGCCGGTAGGTTCATTCTTTTTAAGCATTCCGGAAAACTACCGGATCTTCGTCCATCATACGGAACGGGAGCATGAACCGCGTCTTGGAGAAGAAGTGGAGATCCGAATAATTGATGTAAGGGATGACGGTACGTTAAACGGTTCCTTACTGCCGAGGAAAGAGGAGCGGCTCGGTGATGATGCGGAAACGATCTATCGCTATTTGATGGATGTCGGCGGCAAAATGCCTTTTTCGGATAAGTCGACACCAGACGAAATAAGTGAAATGTTTGGCATGAGCAAAGCGGCCTTTAAACGGGCGCTTGGCAAGTTGATGAAAGAAGGTAAAGTGACGCAACGTGAAGGATGGACGTCCTTGAAAGAGTAACAATCGGAAACTTTTTTCATGACAGCTTCGTACTACTTCATAGTACAGGAGGGGAAGTTTATGAAGAAACTACTAATGGCAGCAAGCGCATTGCTGCTCATGTTCGGAGCCTTGCTTCCAACGAATTTGAAAGCGGATGCGGCCATTGATGAAAAACTCGGTGTACCCATTGTTGTATTAGGAGCAAACTTGACAGATGCAGAAAAGGAAAGCGTCAAGAAAAGCTTGAAAGTCGAAGAAAATGATGAGGTCGACATGATAACAGTCGATGGCAATGATCTTGTGAAATATATTAAAGACGGCAATTCCCAGGCAAGAATGTATTCATCCGCCAAAATTACAAGGCAGGATGAAGGCAAAGGCCTCGTTATCAACATCGTCACACCCGACAATATTACGCAAGTGACGAACGAAATGTACGCGACCGCTATGCTGACTGCCGGAATCGAGGATGCGATCGTAGAAGTGGCGGCGCCGAAACCGGTGACGGGCCATTCCGCATTAGTCGGAATCTATAAGGCGTATGAAGTTTCAGGAGAAACACTCGATACCGAGCGGACAGATGTCGCGAATGACGAGTTGAATTTGGCGACGAAGTTTGCGAAGGATTCCGGCATTGATGAGAACAAAGTGGCGGAGCTATTAACGGACATCAAAAAAGCGATCGCCGAAAAAAATCCGGTCACAAGGGAAGAAGTCGAGACAATTGTAAATGAACAATTGAAGAAGCTGAACATCGAGCTGAATGAGGCCGATCGGCAATTGCTCATCGACTTGATGGATCGAATCCGGCAATTAGATATCGACTTCGGCAAGCTGTCGGAGCAATTATCCGATATGGCAACGACCATCAAAGAGAAGTTCGGTGAGATCGACCCTGGCTTCTGGGAGAAAGTGAAACAGTTCTTTGCAGATCTTTTTGAATCGATCAAGTCGTGGTTCAAGTGATACAAGCGTGCGATATGATAGAATATTTGTAAAAGGAGAGAGATGCAATGGAATTTGAATTCGTCGAACTTGGTGGAGATGCATTCGCGTTCCGTCACGAAAAGGACGGTAAAATGCTAGCCGAAATTACATGGACACTTCTCGCCGACGTCATGGTCATGGATCATACGTATGTATCGGAAGACTTGCGGGGGCAAGGTGTGGCAAAGCAATTGCTCGACCGCGCCGCAGAATTTGCCCGTGAAAAAGGATATAAGATGGAAGCGGTATGCTCATACGTCGTCACCGCATTTAATCGGTATAAAGAATACGACGATGTAAAAGCTTAAGAAGTAACAAACGCAAAAAAAGGCAATCCTCATTCAATTAAAGGATTGCCTTTTATTTATTCATAAAATGAATCAAAGTCCCCATGCCATTGTGACGAAATATACGATACCAGTTAATACGGATGCGCCTGCGACAGTGTAAAGCATGTCTGTTGATGTGAATATTACTTTCTCTCTCATATCTCATGCTCTCCTTTCCGCTTCTTGATGTAAATCCTTAATAATCTGACTATACCCGCAATCGACATTCCCAAAACTTCCCTAAAAAAGTTATGGATAAAAACGAAACTTATTGTTTCATCTCTCGTATACTTGATATGATAGAAAAAACCATAGTTAGAAAGGGTGCTTTACTTGAATCGCACAGCGGAAAAGGTATTATCAATCATTGCAGTCGTCTTGACAGCAATTGGAACAGTATTTGGATTTATAGGTTTAGCCATTTTTAATCTCATGAAAAACGATCCGATGTTCAAAGCGGAATTTGAAGCGGAAATGATGGCTGATCCGACGTTGACTCAGGCTGACGTCGAAATGTTTTATACAGTATTCAACGTCTTTGGCGGCTTCTTATGGCTCATCATCATTGGAATGATCATTAGCATCGTCCTCAATATCGTTGGAATCGTCAACATTTGGAAAAACAAAAATGCAAAACTAGCGGGGATCATGTTCATCATCGCGGGTGTCCTAGGCGGCATTCTTTCATTGTCATCGATCCTACTATACGTTGCAGCAATCCTTTGCTTCACGAAAAAACCACCGTTGCAAGACGATATGCTTTACGCAAATCAATCGCACGAAGACAGCACAATGAGACCGTTATAAAAATATGTAAAAAGACGCTCTCCAAGTTCGGAGGGCGTCTTTCTTATTAAGCCAATACCGGCTCGTGAATGTAGTAGACATACTGGGCGGTTTCGACGGGATATCCTTCAAAATATTCCTCGAACACTTCCAGCAATTCAAAGCCTTGCTTTTCATAGAACGCCCGTCCAGCCGTATTCCGGCTATCGACATAAACGAAAAGCTGTTTGGCGTTTCGAAGCATGCTAAGCGTCGTATCAAATAATTTCTTGCCATAACCTGATTGCTGATAAGAAGGCAGGATGTACATGGCTGTCAATTCCGAATCGCCGTCCTCATCCTCTTTCGTGAAGTTCAGAAAGCCTATCGGGGTTCCTTCGTCACATTCAGCGATTAGCACATGAGTCTTTTCCATCCGCTTCATCATCATGGCGTCAGAATAGGAGCGGTTGATAAAAGCTGTCTGAATGTTTTCAGGAAGTATCCCTGCATATGTATCATTCCACGTAACGTGGGCAATGTGTTGTATATAGGCAATATCCTCGTTAGTCATCGGTCTAATCATGACGAATCACCTCCGGATTCCTTTTTATTATGATAACAAAAAAACAGCTGAGAAACTATGCTTGTCATCATAATGAAATATTAAAAATTAAATTATCTAAAAATTTGCGATTTTGACAAGGTAGTGGACTGAATTGTTTGAAATGCGTACGTTGATATGAGATGCTAAGAACAAGAAAAACAATCCAACCGTCACTTCGATAGAGGTGAAGGAAAGTTTTTAAAAAGAAGATGAGGGTATACTATACGTACAAGACGATTTTTTAAATTACTGGAGGAATGATAAGTATGGCACGTAAAAGCGGAAATGGATTACTTCTTGCTACATTGGCTGCAGGTGCATACGCATATTTCAGCAAAAAAGAAAACCGCGACAAAGCGATGGTAGCGGTCAATAATATGAAAACGAAAGTCGATTCCTTTATTCAATCGCAAAAATTGAACCGTTCCGATGCTACGAAAGCCGGTCATTCGGATCCTTACGACTTGCAGGATAATAAAATGGTCAGTGAAGGCGCACAAACGAGTGTCCATTACTACAACCAAGAGGTCGAAGATAAATCGAAGGAGTCCAACGTAGATGGTCTCTACCACAAAAAGGAAGACCCAGGCCAAGCCCCTCAAAACCAATAACCAATTCGCTTCCAATCTGGAGGCGTTTTTTTTTGAACATTTTTCGATAAATGGGAGAAATCACGAACATTGATTGTACTTACACCGTGAAGTGATGTATACTTTTCAGTAGTTTGAAATAGTGAAGGTGAATTTATTGAAAAAGAAACTTGGTTTTTTCACGATATTGATAACCGCTGCCGTTTTTCTAAGCGGTTGCGCTGGAGTCGAGAATAAAGAAGGAACGTTCTATAATATTTTTGTTAAACCGATGGAATGGCTGCTTCATTACTTAGGAGACTCCTTTAACGGAAGCTATGGCCTAGCGATTATTCTTATCACAGTTGCCATCCGTGTAGTTCTCATGCCGCTTATGTTGAAAAACTATAAGGCGCAACAAGAGATGAAGGTCAAAATGGATGCTCTCCGTCCGGAAATGGAAGATATCCAGAAACGTTTGAAAGAAGCGAGAGAAAAGGAAGATAAGGAAGAGCAAGTGAAGCTCCAACAGGAAATGATGGGCTTGTATTCCAAGCATGGCGTCAATCCGTTGAACATGGGCTGTCTGCCGTTAATTATCCAGATGCCGATCATCATGGGTCTTTATTTTGCAATCCTTTACGCTCCACCGGAAGTGAAGGAGCACCAATTCCTTTGGTTCAAGTTGGGCGAACCGGATATCATCATGATGCTCGTCGCAGGTGCGGTCTACTTTGTCCAAGCACGCGTATCGCTATGGACGATGCCTGAACAGCAAAAACAGCAGATGAAAATTTTCATTTATATGTCACCGATTATGATCATGTTCATTTCCTTTACAGTAATGGCTGCACTTCCGCTTTATTGGGCGGTAGGTGGAATCTTGCTGATCTTCCAAACCTATTTGGGCCGGAAGTTCTATTATAAGGAAGTCGAACCGGCTCCACAAACAAAGAAAGATTGAACTGAGTCATATTTTAGGCTGGAGAGCAATCTCCGGCCTTTTTTGGAGGGATTTAACATGAAGTTTAGCAAAGGAACCGTCATTGGCGTTGTGCTGTTAGGGGTCGTGACGTTGTTTTTTGTAGTCAGAGGGCAATTGGATTTAGCGATTCTGACGATGATGGCCCTTTTTACTTTGTCGAACGCTTCCAGGGCGAAATCGTTCAAGGAACAAGGGTTTGACAGGGAGTCCAAATGGATGCGCTATTTGTCCATCCTATTCGCCATTTCGTTCTTCGTTGTGTTGTTTCTTATTCTGTTCAAATAAAAAAACGTCCTCCGGAAACGATTTTCTCCGAAGAACGTCAAACATTAATAGGCATACCGTTTTCGAGTTGCTAGGACAATAATGATAGCGGGAATCGAGCAAATTGTCATTCCTAAAAATGCGGTTCCTGGTGAGATTTCGTAAAGGAATCCTGCAGGGAACGTCAAGATCGCAACGCTTAAACTCATCGCGAAGGCAGCGTAAAACCCTTGGGCCGCAGCAATCTGCGAATTCGGAAGCTTATTCGATATGTATTGGATGAACGCATAATGGGCAATTCCGAACGAAGCGGCATGCAAAGCTTGAGTTGCGATGAACATGATGGCATTCGGGAAAAGGAAGACGAGTACCCACCGTAACGTTGATCCGATTCCAGCAATCAGGAACATCGTCGATATCCGCATACCGGCCAATAAGCGATCCGCCTTTGCGAAAAAAAGGATTTCGAATAGAATTGCGATATTTAAAATGACACCGATATAAAACCCATTGACGTTCAGGTCATTGAGGAAAAGGAAGCCGTAATTGTAATACGATGCATGCGCGCCTTGCAGCAAGATCGCAAGTACCATGACGACAGGAAAACCTTTTGTAGCAAATAACATCTTCAACCCGGTTTTCAGATCACGCGAGTTTTTCTTATCGGGCATGCTTTGTAAAACTGCAGGTGCAGGTTGGGAATAAATGACGACAGCGATGGCGAGCCCGGCAATCATCATGTAAAGAATCGCTTGTTCATTCCAAATCGCTGTTGCGGTGCCGACGAGCAAGAGAGCAACCGTATACCCGATTGATCCGAACGATCGGCTTTTTCCATAATGGACACGCTCTTTTTTCATCAAAACGGATGCCCCGCTTTCAACAGCAGGCAAGATGATCGGATAAACAGCGCTAAATAATACTGTAATGATGAATAACGCAACGAATGGCGACTCAGGGATATAAAGGACGGCCAGTAGCAGCGAAACGATTGTTGTCCATTTGAGGACACGGCTATACGATGTCCTTTCCGTCAAATACGGAAAGACGAGAAACGTGGAAAACGATCGGGCGACCATCCCGGTACCCATAATAATGCTGGCGGTCTTCACGGTTAACCCCTTTTCGATCGTCAACCAGCCTGTCCAATAAGGGGTAAAGACACCCCATGTGAAGAAAAATATAAAAAAACTAAGCGAAAGCCAGCGTTGATTATTCATGGATACTCCTCACATTCATGTAAATACACTTTTGAAAGTAAATAATAGCATACAAGGACTGGAAAGAACATCGTCATTTGGCGATTTAATCTTATTAATAATTAAGAGATACCTAGAGTAGAAGGAAGGCCAACAAAGATGAAGCGGAAACGAAGTACATATAAGAGCAAGAAAAGCACAGGTAAAGCGTTGACAATAACGCTGCTGCTAACAGGATTACTCATGACAGCGATTGTCGTCTGGATCGGTATGAATGACTGGGATGTATCGAAGACATTGAGACAAGTAGATATTGGCAAAACGGAGGAACCGTTGCCGGAACAGCAAGAAATCGAGCCTGAGGACGTTGACGAAACGGAAACGCCTGAGGAAGAACGTGAAGCGGAAGAAGAAACACCTCCTGTCGAGGAAGAACCAGTTGAAGAAGAGCCGCCTGCAAAAGTGGAGGAGACAGAAAAGAAGTCGGAGCAACAAACGGCTCCCGAAAAGCCAGCTAAAGTCGAGGAGAAGCCAAAGGTGACGAATCAACCACAGACAAGCCCGAATAAGAGCGGCTATATCGAAGGTCAGAAGCTTCCGGATGAACCGACATACATTAATGGCATCCTCATCGCAAATAAGAAATATCCTTTGCCGAGCACTTACGCTCCCGGTGAAAATAAAGAGGCGAGGGAAGCATTCGAGGAAATGGCGGCGGAAGCTAAATTGTCCGGCTTCAATCTAACCGCCTTCAGCACTTACCGTTCATTTGAATACCAAACGTCGCTCTATAACCGCTACGTCAGTAGAGACGGCGTTGAGAAAGCGGATCGTTATAGTGCACGCCCGGGCTATTCCGAGCACCAAACCGGTCTTGCATTCGATATTGGGGAAGTGAACTACGAAAAATATTGGGCATCGAACAAGTTCGGGGAGACCGAGGCAGGCAAATGGGTCGCGGCAAACGCCTATCGCTACGGCTTCATCCTCCGATACCCGAACGGTAAAGAAGAGATTACGGGCTACATGCATGAATCATGGCATTTCCGTTATCTAGGAAAAGAAATCGCCGAAGAAATCTTCAAACGCAACATCACCCTTGAAGAATACCTCGGCATAGAATGAATAAATCCTCTTCCATCCTGACATCATGGATGGAAGAGGATTTTTTATTGTAGGCTGGATTATAAAAGAGGAGACAACAATCTTGAAATCGATTCTTTGATTTTGATCCAACGCGTCCGATTTTGATACATCTCATACGTCAGCTCCGTCGATAATTGCATATCTTGCTCGAATAATTCCGCGAGTTCATGAGACTTCTCGCGATCGTAAATAAATGCATTTACTTCGAAGTTGAGTTTAAAGCTCCGTACGTCGATGTTCGCCGTTCCGACGGTGGATACTTCGTCATCTACGACAATTTTTTTTGCATGGAGGAAGCCGTTTTCGTAAATATACACTTTTGCTCCTGCTTTCAACAGCTTTCCGATATTGGAGTACGTTGCCCAGTACACAAACAAATGGTCCGGCTTGTTTGGAATCATAATCCGAACATCGACTCCCGAAAGACAAGCGATTCGTATGGCATCAAGGAAACTAACGTCCGGAATGAAGTATGGCGTCTGAATGTAAATATATTCCTTCGCCAAAAAAATCATCTTCAAGTAACCGTCTTTGATCTGCTCCCACTCGGCATCCGGGCCGCTTGATACGATTTGCAATCCGACCGATCCTTTCCGTGGAATCGCAGGGAAATAGCGTTCGGCGTATTCGATGTCTTCCATATCAGTCGCTTGGTTCCAGTCAAGGATGAACCGTGTTTGCAACGGATGGAGCGCACTGCCTTCAATGCGAAGATGCGTGTCACGCCAATAGCCGAATTTTTTATTCAACCCTAAATATTCGTCGCCGACGTTAAATCCACCGACGTAGCCGACACGTCCGTCAATGACAACAATTTTCCGGTGATTCCGGTAGTTGAGACGTGGATTGATGAGAGGGAGGATGGCGGGGAAGAAAGCCGCTACTTCACCACCGCAATCAATTAATTCCTTCAAATGTTTCACCCGGAGTCCACGGGACCCGATATCGTCGAACAGGACCCGGACTTTAACGCCTTGTTTCGCCTTTTTGATCAATACGTCCAATATCCGTTTACCTAATGAGTCCAACCGCAAAATATAATATTGAAAGTGGATATGGTCTTTGGCGTTTTCAAGGTCGTGCAGCAACGCTTCGAATTTCGCAACGCCATCATTGAAAATTTGAACGTCATTATCTTGTGTCAATACTGCGTGGTTATTTCGGAGATGAAGGTAAATCATATCTTTGTAGTGCTCGGTATCGGCCAATCTGAAATCGAACGTCCCTTTCTCGATCGCCTCAATTTGATAATCAATCAATGTCTCAATGCCGATTCGGTCTTTCCATTCCCATCTGAACAAATGCTTCTGCCGCAATTGCCGGCCGAATAGTAAATAAATGAAAAAGCCGAATAAAGGCACGAAGAATAGAACGAGAATCCACGCCCATGTTGCGGTGGGATCCCTTCTTTCGAGGAAGATGAGGGCAATCGCAAGGAATATGTTCAAAATAAAAATGGCTGTTACCATCAGCGTAATTAAATTGGCCATATACGCCCTCCTTTAGTGACTGCTGTCTTATTAGTATACCGAAAAGTTTATGAAAAAGAATGGAAAATCACCCTGAAAAATCTTTTGCATCCTTCTGAGGGACAATTTTCCTTTAGCGCAATTCTCCTAAAGTCATTTATTCCTAGTTGACTGGTTAGTTTTTAGGGTATATATTCTTTTAGTACTTTTAATAAAGGAGGAAAAGTAGTGGACACAGTACTGTTACTTGTTAATATATTTGCATTATTACTGTTGATCGGTATTCTCTATACTATGCATCGGAAGAAGGTTTCGTTTTCCAAAAGGGTGTTTGCAGGTCTCGGTCTTGGGATTCTGTTCGGATTCATCTTGAATGTAGCATACGGTGCTGACTCGGAAGTGCTTGCACAAACTGTGCCTTGGTTTAACATCGTCGGGACAGGCTATGTCAAGCTGCTTCAAATGATTGTTATACCGCTTGTTTTCATTTCAATTCTTGGTGCTTTTACGAAAGTGACGATTGGCAAGAATTTCGGGAAAATGGCGGGAATGATTTTAGGAATTCTTGTCGGAACGACTGCTATAGCAGCCATCATCGGCATTTCGGCAACACTGCTATTTAACTTGGACGCATCAGAAATCGTCCAAGGGGAAGCGGAAATTGAGCGCGGTGCTTCCATTGAAGAACGTTCTGCGGGAATCGAAGACCGGACGTTGCCGGATCAAATCTTGGATCTATTGCCTGCCAATCCATTCCTTGACTTTACGGGCGCCCGTCCCACTTCGACAATCGGTGTCGTCATCTTCGCAGCGTTTCTCGGATTTTCGTATTTAGCGTTGACTAGACGGGATGAAAAGAATGCGGAATTGGTGAAGAAGGGAATCGACGCTATTTATTCATTAGTAATGGGCGTCGTTCGAATCGTTTTACGCTTAACGCCGTACGGAATTTTGGCGATTATCGCGAGAACGGTGGCAACATCGGATTTTGGAGCGATTTATAGCCTCGGGAAATTTGTTCTGGCGTCGTATGTCGCATTGCTTGTCATGTTCGTCATCCATTTGGCCATCGTCTCCATTTCGGGACTGAATCCAATTACGTATGTGAAGAAGACGGCGGAAGCTTTGCTGTTCGCGTTTTCTTCTAGATCGAGTGCAGGTGCTTTACCCCTAAACATTAAAACACAAACGGATCGTCTCGGCGTTCCGGACGGAATTGCAAACTTTGCAGGATCTTTCGGATTGTCAATCGGACAGAATGGCTGTGCAGGCGTGTATCCGGCTATGCTCGCTGTCATGATTGCGCCTACTGTCGGTCAAAATCCGCTGGAGCCGACATTCCTTATTACATTGATTGTTATTGTGGCGATTAGCTCGTTCGGGGTTGCGGGAGTCGGCGGTGGCGCAACATTTGCTGCAATCCTTGTTCTTTCAGCGTTGAATCTTCCGGTCGCATTGGCGGGTCTATTGATTTCAGTAGAGCCGTTGATCGATATGGGACGTACGGCATTGAACGTGAGCGGATCAATGACAGCGGGTGTAACAACTGCACGCATGAGCGGTGAGTTGGATAAAGATGTATATAACGGTTCAATCGAGCATCAGTCGATCGATGCTACATGATTGAATAAACCGCGTAAGCCATTGCGCTTTCGCGGTTTTTTATTCCTTAGATTTCAGTAATTGAATTTCCCCTGAATCAGATATGAGCTCAAAATTATAATTTCCGTACCCTGTCAGCTTGACTGGAGTTTTTGAATCGAGTTGGACGGTCGAATGATTAGGTGAGGTAATCAAGGAGACTTCCAATAACATGTCCTTAGTTACATCCACCTCTTCTGGGAGGAATTCAAACACCATCGATTCTCCCTTTTTCATCTTGGAACCGTCTGCATCTACTCCTCCTTGCGTGCCCTTTATTTCTCCGTCCTGATGCCAACTGATCTCCATTCCGTACATTGTTGCATTTGTATTATTCGTAATATGCAACTGTACAGAATTAGCAGCTTGTGGAGTGGAACTGTTAGAACAAGCTGCCAATAAAAGAGACATCATGCATGCAATTGCTAATGCCGTTTTCATTTTCATAAAAACACACCCCCGTTATACATATGAACGAGAATGTGTAAGAAAAGTTTCTGAATTCAACTATTTTGAATCAATTCATACGTATCCATAATGAAGTCTTTATAGGGGGTCCGAGGCATCGGAGTAATATTTTCAACTGCTTTATCAATGGCTTCAACCGCTTTGTCTTCTTCGCCTAATGCTAAGTGGCACAATGCTGTGTACGCATCCTTTTCGTAAAAAATGGACAAATCGAATGGATGGTGAACATAGTCTGCGATTGTGACACTTTGGAAACATTCAATTGCTTCCTCGTATTTTTCCAATCCATATAGCACTTTCCCTTTTTCCATATAGAAGTAGGGGGTCTGGTAGTTGGCAAGTTCATTTTCATTTGTAAAGCTATTGATTAGATCCAATGCTTCCTCATACGATTTTTTATAGGAGGTTAAATAATGGGTCCGTACGTAAGTAGGGAAGTAAACAGCTTCTTCATCATCCGCAAATTCACCATATAACTCAATCTTCCGCACATAATATTTCATGGCCTCCTCGTCGCCTGTCATCATTGCATGAAAAACGGCCAAGCGATATAGATGATCAATGCGATAAAAAACTTGCTTCTCCTTCGAAAACTCAATTCCATTATTCATGACACGAATTGCCTCTTTTGCATCCCCAACAGCATAATGGAGGGCAGCTTCCATATAATCAAAATCAAGCCGGGTCATCGGATCAATGAATACATTCCGCGCTTCGATATCCGACCTCTCCTTCAACAGGGTAGCAAGAGCACTTTCGTAATTATGCTCTGTAAATTTCACCAAAGACCTGAAAATTCCTATTGCGGAACGGCGAGGAATAATATTCAATTGGTCGTAAATTTGTGCCGCCTTATCGGAATACTCCTGCCAACCTTCCTTCTTTTCTACATGAAGACTGCGGCTATAGATTTCCAACAGACGGGCAGCTTCGTAGCCTTGTGTCAAGCTGTCAGCATACGGGTCTATTAAAGCGATAATTTGCTGATACTCGTCCGTTAACTTATCAAATTCCGTATTGTATAGTTTCTCCGTCTTCTCCAAAACTTCCCGCAATTCTTGTGTACTCACTTCCTCCAATAGCTCGGACACTTCCACGCCGAGACGTTCCGCGATATACGATAAGCTCTCCATCGATGGATTCGCTTTATTGTTCTCGATTAAACTGAGCATTCCCTTTGTCAGTTGGTCTCCCGCCAATGTTTCCAATGTCATCTTTCGCTGTTTTCGCAACGACCTGATCCGTTCACCTAAAGTATGCAGCAGGAACACCTCCATCTAATTTTGTATATAGTTTAATTATATTAAACTTTCTCTTGCAATGGAAGAGGGTGCGTGTTATTATTTGTTTAATTAAATTAAACTTCCTGAATGGAGCGATTATTTTGAGTGAAGCAATAAAATTAAAAAGGGCAACTTATCACCTATGGACGTTCACAATTAGCAAGATTATTTCATCGTTCGGCGCGCAAGTGTACGCCTTTGCGATCAGCTTTTACATTTTGCAGTTGACGGGGTCTGCGACGAGTTTTGCGACGAACCTCATTTGCAGCATTTTGCCAAGGACGTTAGTAGCCCCGTTTGCTGGTTATGTCGCAGATAGGTATTCACGCAAGACGATTGTTATTACGGCGCAGATTGCTACGTCATTGGCAATCGGTGGCCTTCTCGCTGTCAGCTTGACTTCAGGCATTTCTCTACTAGCGATCTATGCGACGACAGTTATATTGTCACTTACTTCTACTTTTTCGGGTGTAACGTTCAGCTCGTCTATAACAGGTCTTGTCGATGAAGCAAGAATCCAACGGGCGATGTCACTGAATCAAATGTCGATTTCGTTTGCAGCAATCGCCAGTCCTGCGGTAGGGGGCCTGCTCTACGGATACGTTACGTTGCCGGTGTTTCTCATTATGTACATGACTGCCTCTATTATTGCAGTCTTCCTTGAGTCGACGATGGATTTTAAACTATTTGCTAAACGGAAAGAAGTGGTGGAAGGCGAGCAAAAGGAATCGATGCTTCAAAGTATGAAGGCTGGACTTTCCTATTTGAAGCTGCAGCCAATTATAATGGCAATCATCTGGGTCTCGCTCGTCATTAACTTTCTTTTCGGAGCCTTCATGGTCGGCTATTCATTCATTCTAATTGAGAAGATGAAAATGGCCCCTGAACATTTTGGATTCACAGAAGGAGCTTTCGCAGTCGGTATGTTGCTTATGTCTATTTACCTTTCGGTGAAAAAAGAAGTGAAGTTTCCAATGTTAGTAGCGAAGAGGGGAATTCTCGGCATGGCTTTGATTATGGCCGGAATCGGCTTACCTTTGTTTTTTGCAATGCCGTACAATGGGATGTTCGCTTATTATGCGACGTTGATGTTCACCTTCGGGGTAACGCAAATTATCGTCAATACGCCAATGATGGTCATGATGCAAAAGATGATTGACGACGATTATAAGGGACGTGTATTTTCGATTCTTGAAACGATGGCGATGGCATTGATGCCTCTCGGAATGGTGATCTACGGATTTCTGTATGATATTTTACCTGCGCAATGGATCCTTCTCGTCTCTAGTCTATTGCTGATTAGCACAGTTTTCATTATGATCAGACCTTCTGCCATTCGGATGGCGCATCCAGAACTGGATAAAAGAAAAATAATAAAAGCAGAAGCAGTTCAAGAATGAAACTTGTAGGGGGTATTGGGAATGGAAAAAATCTTTACAGAAATTGTTCACATTATGCATAACGACTACGCAGGCTGCAATGATAAACTGGGCTGGGATAGACCGGAGTATTTCCTTCAAAAACTCAGGGGAAATGATCAGCTGTCGCATGAAGAATTCAAGCAAATCGTTGAGGAGTATTTGTTGGACTTTAACGATAAGCATATACATTTTATAGCTGAGAATGTGGGAAGTGAAAAGCCGAAAAACCGAGGATTCAAAGTACGCCGTTTTGAGGATCATCTCTATGTGACGGAGGTAGATTCGGAGGAACGGTTGAAGCCCGGGATGAGCTTCGTATCCATAGGGGGATACAGCATTCCAGAATTGAAGGAACGGCATCACCGACTGTTAAATGAAAATCATCCTGAACGCGAAAATTGGATGCCGATTCTCATGCTCTACAATGAAGGGGAAATTGTAGGTGACAACGGAAGACGGACGATCCCGTTCCGCCTGTATGAGAAGAAGCCGTATATCCCGACCTATTCGGTGGAAGAAAGGGATGGTGTCGCTTTTATTACGATGTCTGACTTTGCGAACCCGGATGCCATTCTGAAAATGCTTGAGGAGCATCAACAGCTGCTTGAGAAGACCGATAAATGGATTATCGACGTTCGTGTGAATTATGGAGGGAGCGATTCGAGCTTTTATCCATTTATTCCGTACTTGATGCCTGAAGAGGGGGTCGAGCTTGCGGATCCGGAGAATAAAATGCTGTTCAATTGTACGGAAGCGAGTACAGATCGAATCCTGTCTGAACTGGAAGAGGCGCTTGCGAGTACGGAAGATGAACAGGCTCGGTGGTTCTTGACTGTCTTCAAGCGGGAGTGGGAGCGGAACCGCGGGAAAGGCTTTGTCGAATTTGACTTTGGTGATCTCGTCAGCGGTACGTTCGTAAAAGGGTCTAAACACCCATCTTCGGTCATCGTCTTGGCGGATGTCTTCTGTGGCAGCTCGGGTGATTCATTCGTCGAAGGCGTTAAAAAGTCGAATAAAGTGACTGTCATCGGCAGAGCGACGATGGGGCTGAACGATTACGCGAATTTGGTGAGCATGAAGTGGGAGGAAGGCTTCGAGCTGATGTATCCGTCTTCACGTCTTTCACGGATCGACAAAGGGGAGGGGATGACGGGCGTCGGTATCACGCCGCATATTCATATCCCTTGGACACCAGAGCATATTGATGAAGATATCGACATAAAGAAGGCTTTTGAGCTTTTACAAGAAACAATATCAAAATGAAACTATTTTCATAGCACGTCGTATACCTATAGATGGAACTATTAGAAAAATAGGAACTGGGGGAAAATTATGCTGAACAAAGCGCTTATTGAAGATGTGTTGCAAGCTGCCCTTGAAACGGGTGGTGATTTTTCGGAAGTGTTTGTGGAGGATCGGTTCACAAACCAAATGGTCTTGCAAAACGCTCGCTTGGAGAAGAATTTGTCTGGCAGGGATTTTGGTGTGGGAATCCGTGTGTTCCATGGGTTGCAAAGTGTTTACGCTTATACGAACGATTCTTCTCGAGAAGGTCTTTTGAAAGCCGCGCGTACAGCTGCAAAAGCCATTCAAGGGAAGCAGGATGGAAAGACGACGATCATTCCGCTTATGAAAGAATCGATCTCGACGCTTCATCCGATAAAAATCATGCCTCATGAAGCAGAAAAATCACGAAAACTTGCGGTCATGCGAAACGCCAATGACATTATGAGAAATTATGACCCGGAAATCGTGCAAGCGATCATTCGTCTCATTGATGAAGAGCAAAACGTCCTCATTGCCAATTCCGAAGGGAAATTTGTGGAGGATCAGCGCGTACGAAGCCGGATGTCCATGGTATCCATCGCTTCAGACGGGGCGGATATGCAGACCGGTTATTATGGTCCTGGCGCCTATCAAGGTTTTGAGTTCATCGAAAATCTCGATCTGAATCATTATGCGAAGGAATCTGCCCGGATGGCTAAAACAATGTTACATGCTGCTCCAGCCCCGAGCGGGAAATTCCCTGTCATTATCGACAACGAATTTGGCGGCGTCATATTCCACGAAGCTTGCGGTCACAGCTTAGAGGCGACATCTGTAGCGAAAAATGCCTCTGTCTTTGCGAATAAATTAGGTGAAAAAGTGGCGTCAGATCTCGTTACATACATTGACGACGGGACGCTTGAAAACGAGTGGGGTTCCATCAATATCGATGATGAAGGTGAAAAATCCCGTAAAAATGTGCTCATTGAAAACGGGATTCTTAAAGGGTACATGATCGATAAATTAAACAGCAGACGGATGGGAATGGAGTCTACAGGCTCAAGCCGCAGACAATCGTATAGATTCGCCCCGACATCCCGGATGACGAATACGTACATCGCTCCAGGAAAATCCACTCCTGAAGAGATCATTGCGGACACGGAATACGGTATTTACGCGAAATACATGGGCGGCGGTTCGGTCAATCCGGGAACGGGAGATTTCAACTTTGCCGTCGATGAGGCGTATTTGGTCAAGAACGGGAAAATTGAGAAGCCGATCCGCGGTGCGACTTTGATTGGGAACGGAGCAACGACGATTTTGAATATCGATCGCGTCGGCAATAATTTAGGCCACGGTGCTGGTATGTGCGGCGCATCAAGCGGCAGTTTACCAGTGAACGTTGGGCAACCGATGGTACGTGTCAGTGAAATTACGGTTGGCGGAAAGGAGGCGTAAAAGAATGAGCATCGAACAATTGAAGGAACAACTGTTTACAGAAGGGGAAAAAGCAGGCTTTACCGATCTAGAACTTTACTATGAGAAAAAAGAGAGCCTTACCGTCGGGGTGTACGAAGGGGAAGTGGATGCGTACGATTTTTCCGATGTTCAAGGTGCAGCTGTGAGAGGATTGTATAATGGAAAAACAGGATACGCTTTTACAGAGAAATTCGACGAGGACTCGGTTTCATTCTTGCTGAAAAATGCGTCGGAGAATGCAGAGCTCAATGAAAATGAACCTGAACAGTTCTTTACGGAAAAGTCCACGTATGAAGATATCAAGTTTTACACACCGGACTTAGAAACGGTCAAGCCGGAAGAAATGATTCAATTCTTACAGGAAGTGGAGAAGAAAATCCTCTCGTTAGATCAGCGAGTAACGAAGGTGACTTCAGCCCAAATGCGAAACCAGAAATGGGAAAATGGCCTATTCCATCATAAAGGGCTTGCGCTAAGGGAAGAGAATAACTCTTTACTATTTTACGTATCTATCCTCGTCCAAGAAAATGGCCCATTGAAATCAGGTACGGTTTTTAGAATTACGAAAGATTTTAAAGAGCTGAATGCTGACGCAATCGCAAAAGAGGTCGTTGAACAAGGGTTAAGCATGTTAGGAGAAAAAAATTATCCGAATAAAACATATCCTGTCGTCTTGAAAAATGAAGCGGCAGCTTCCCTCTTGGCGACGTTCACATCCTCATTTTCGGCTCAGGCTGTGCAGGATAGCCAGTCCCGCTTGAAAGGAAAGTTAGGCGAGAAGATTGCGGCGGATCATGTGACATTGATCGATAATCCATTCCTTCCGGAAGGAATCCGCAGCGCGACGTTCGATTCAGAAGGGGTCCCGACGAGAAAGCACAACGTTGTAGACGGTGGGAAATTACAAACATACTTCCACAACTTGAAAACAGCGAAAAAGGATGGCGTAGAGCCTACCGGCCATGCGCATCGCCAATCCTATCAGGATTCCGTCGGAGTCAGTCCATCTAATTTCTATATAGAACCTGCCAATCAAACGTATGAGCAGCTCTATGAAGGGATTGCAGAAGGCATTATCATTACCGACTTGGCTGGATTGCATTCGGGGGCGAATCCGATTTCGGGCGACTTTTCGCTAGCGGCTGACGGTTATTATGTGAAAGACGGCAAGATTGTCGGACCAACGAAGCAGATGACCGTAGCCGGGAACTTCTTTGAAGTGCTCCAGGACATTGAGAACATTGGAGAAGACTTAGTATTTTCACCGTTTAGTTACAACGGGTATATCGGTTCACCATCCCTGAAGATTAAAGGCTTGGCTATTACGATTGATTAAATAAGAAAAGGCACAACATATTTGCGAAATGAATATGTTGTGCCTTTTATTTTAATTGGAACGTAATGTTTTCGAAGACTTGCGATACATGAAAATGAAGAGGATCGAAATGACTGCAAGCGCAGCGGAAATATAGTAAATTTCGCCTGTCATCCTTGTGAAGAGCCATGTAAACAATAGCGGCCCGATGATGCGACCCATACTGTCCATCGAATAGGTCATGCCGGCTGCTGTTCCATACATCCCTCCGGATTCCTTCGATGTTAATGACACGAGCACTGTCCTTGAAAGTGCGTTGCCCGCTGTGAAGACGCTGAGTGCAACGCCCGCCCAAAACAGGCTGCTTGTGAACGGTATCAAAATCAATCCGATCGCTGTAACGATTTGGCCACCAATGATCCATTTTGTTTCCGACCCGTTTTTCACCCGGCGCACCACACCGCCTTGAATGGCCGCATCAACAAATCCGCTCGCCATGAATAAATAGCCGATTTGCAACGGGGTGATTTCAATCGCGGAAATCTGGAACAATTGGAAGGTCGATTCGATTCCTGCCAATATGAGCGTCACCATGAAAGAAAGCATGAACAAGTTCCGGATCCGGTACTGCCAAAGCATCATACCGCCCTTCGGAAGAAGCGCGCGTTTATTCACCTCGCCAAGACGCTCCGGCTCTTTCAAGATGATTCCTGCATAGATGAGAAGAAGCAACGTTAATACACCGGATGCGATAAATGGAGTTTGCAAGCTAATATCGCCAAGAACACCGCCGATCGCAGGTCCGAAAATGAATCCGAGACCTATCGACATGCCGAGCAAGCCCATATATTTATTCCGATTTTCCTCAGTCGTCATATCCCCGACAAACCCAGTAACCGCCGTATACAAGGCGCCCGAGAAAATTCCACCGACGACACGGGAAAGGTAGAGCATCGTGAGATTATTTATAAAGAAGGCAAACAAGAAAAAGCTTAAACTAAAGCCGATCAGGCCGACTAAGATTAGCTTTTTGCGCCCAGTTCGGTCGGATAACGAACCCCATAGCGGAGCGGTAAAGAAGGAAGCAAGCGAATAAACCGTCAGCAATCCGCCGACGTGAATTTCCGAAAGCTGCTGTTGCACAATGACTTCCGGCAAAACGGGAATGATGATCCCGAATCCGAGATAGACGAAAAATTGCACGGACATTAATAATAATATTGGTTTTTTCATAGGAGAACCTGCTTTCAATGAACATCATACGTCTATTTTACTTCGCTACACTTGCAGTTACAAAGAATATGTATGTAAGGAGAAACTGCTATATACTACACCGTACGAAACACGCATAAATCTATTAATCGCCGCATAAATTGCTTTACACGCGTATAAATCAAGAAGTTCACGCATAAATCGCCTAACAGACGCATAAACCGGCGCAACTACGCATAAATCCCCACGTATACGCATAAACGCCCCGATGGCAATCTTTAATTTTCCATTCGTGTATAAAGCATTTACAAAAGGCGAACAATTTGTAACAGAATTGAAAGATTTAAAAGTGGACAGGAGTGGTATGATGTGTATAGATGAAAATTGGCATGATTTTCATTTCACTGATGAAACTTTCCAATTGTCTGATGCGTCTACAACAGATAGAAAGGTCGAGGTGGAAAAGATGGCGAAAGAAAAAGTTGATTTGAAAACAATCATCTCCAACTTGGCGAAGTTGGGTGTTTCGGCAACAGCAACGAAATCCCGGATGGAAATGCTGAAAGCCCTCGCGCCACCTGCAAATGACCCGCAAATACAGTCATAATGAAAATCCCCCGCATACGAGCATGCAGGGGATTTTTTTTATGCGTTTTTGAGAAGTGTTATGCGTAAATAAATAGATTTATGAGCATGTACACCGGTTTATGCGTGAAATAACTAATTTATGCGCGTTTGGGCAAGTGTATGCGCATATCAATGGTTTTATGCGCAATTCTAGCCGTTTATGCGTTTTATCTTTAATCCTCATCATCCGAGCTAAACATATACGTCCGATGGTGGAACTTCATACTGAATACCAGTCCGATGGCGAGCATATTGCCCATCAATGAGCTCCCGCCATAACTAATGAATGGCAGGGGAATTCCTGTGATCGGCAGCAATTGGATTGTCATGCCGATATTTTCGAACACGTGGAAGGTGATCATCGCGATGATGCCTGCGCAAATATACGTACTGAATTGATCCTTTAGCTCAAGTGTAATTTTCGTCATATGATAAATCAGGAAGAAATACAAGCAAATGACGAGGCTTGCGCCGACGAATCCCCAGTCTTCTCCAATGGTGCTGAAAATAAAATCTGTATGGCTTTCGGCGACATACACTTCTCGCCCTTGGAACCCTTTCCCGAAAATTTCCCCTGAACCGATGGCGTTCAGGGATGTGATCAGATGACGTCCTTCATTGGATGCATATGAATACGGATCAAGCCATGAGTAAATCCGTTCGAGTTGATACGGCTTGGCGCCAAACTTCACGAGAATTTCCTGAGCGTAGAGGGCCATCCATAACAACGTCGCACCCAAAGTTGCGGTTCCTAGGAAAATCGGCAGAATGATCCGCCACGTAATGCCCGCCACGATAACTAATGCAGTGGTGATAGCGATGAAGACGAGTCCTGTTCCTAAGTCTGGTTGGAGCATGATCAAAGCGAACGGGACAATGAAGACGGCGATAATTTTGCCGAGCAGCAGGAAATCCGTCTGCAATGTCTTTTCCAAATATCTTTCATGGTGCTTCGTAATCGTGCGGGCAAGACCGATAATGAAAAACGTCTTCATGAACTCAGCAGGCTGGATACTGCCGACTCCAGGTATATGGAACCAGCTTTTTGCCCCGTTTCTGCGGCTGACTAGTTCCAGGCTATCAGGCAAAATGTAAAGCATTGCCAACATGAATACACCGCCGCCATAGATGATCCAGGCAGCTTTCTTGTATTGTTCCGGCTCTAAATACATCGTGATGGCGATTATAATAGAACCGATGACATACCATTGGATTTGAGACGGGATGAAGTTTATCGGGATGGAGTTTATCTTATATTGTCCTGTTGTTTGTGCAGAAGCGATTGCAATTAGGCTGATCACGAAGAAGAGGAGCATAATGAATGCAAGCGGCCAATCGAATCGATCCACAGGTTTTTTATCTATATTCATGTCATTCACCTTATCAGTTTAGTTGGGTTGATTGAAAACTAGATATCATTATAACGGAAAACAGACGATTTGTACGGGACTTTAAAAAATGTCAATTCGTAAACTATTCAAAGCTTGACGGAATTGGGTGTTCATCCCGAAAAAAATGTGCATACATATACAATAGAAGAATAATAGACATATTCAGTATAACGTACCGATTGCTGTCCTTCAAAGAGACGTCACGATTTAGGAGGAAGTTGCCCATTGAAAAAAGGGTCCTTCCGTATGATGATATTTTACGAACGTCCACATCGATTCGTGGTAAACTAAAGGAACGAAATCTAACGGTAAGTGAGGGAGTTTAATGAAGAAGAAACTGGGTTTAGTATATGGCGGGAAGTCCGCGGAGCATGAAGTATCCCTATCGACTGCCACGGCGGTAACCAATGCGATTGACTTTGATAAATATGAAGTGATCCCTGTCTATATAACGTACGAAGGTGAATGGAGAAAAGGGGAGCCGCTCGTCGCTCCTGTCGAAACGGCTGAACAATTGCGACTTACGCGTGATGGCGGTAAGCCAGACAGCATCCATGATTTTTTGAATGGAAACGGTGTGCCTGACATCATCTTGCCGCTTTTACACGGAACGAACGGGGAAGACGGAACGGTCCAAGGATTGTTCGAAGTCATGAACATCCCGTATGCAGGCAATGGCGTGTTATCCTCTTCCGCAGGAATGGATAAAGTAGTTATGAAACAGCTCTTTGCACAAGTAGGACTGAAGCAAGTTCCTTACGTCTACTTCATCCGGAACCAGTGGAAAAAGGATCAACAATTTTGGATTGATAAAATGGAGTCGGAATTGACGTTCCCGATGTTCGTCAAGCCCGCTAACTTAGGCTCAAGCGTTGGCATCAGCAAAGCGACGGACCATGAAAGCCTCATTGCTGCAGTCGAGTTCGCATTGAAATTCGACCGGAAAATCATCGTCGAGCAAGGGATCACGGCGCGTGAAATTGAAGTCGGCATCCTCGGCAATGACGATCCGAAGTGCTCCGTCCTCGGGGAAATCAAACCGGTGGCGGCATTTTACGATTATGAAGCGAAGTACCAGGACGGCAATACGGAATTGCTCATCCCTGCGCCAGTGACGGATGAAGTGGAAATGACATTGAAGGACATTGCAATCCGCGCATTCAAAGTACTTGATTGCGCAGGGTTAGTTCGGGCAGACTTCTTTGTGACAGAAGACAATGAAGTGCTGATCAATGAAATCAATACGATGCCGGGCTTTACACCGACAAGCATGTTCCCTTTATTATGGCAGCATGCAGGTACATCTTACCCGGAATTGATTGACAGATTGATTGAACTGGGACTTGAACGGCATGAAGAAAAGCAACAGATACAATATACAATGGATTGAGCGTGATGGAAGATGAAGCGTTTATTGACTGAATTGGCTAGTTGGCTGCAGGCAGAAGGGCAGCATATGGACGACGTGGTTGTGAATGGGGCGTCGATCGATACGCGCACACTTAAAAAAGGGGACTTATTCATCCCATTCCGCGGCGAACAGGTGAATGGTCATCAATACGTTCGACAAGCTATTGAAAAAGGAGCGGCAGCATCCCTTTGGATGAAGGATGAACCGGACGCACCTTCCGATATCCCTCTCATTTTCATCGACGACCCTGAACTTGCATTACAGCAGCTTGCACGCTCATATCGGGAAGAGCTCGACTGCAAATTCATCGGTATTACCGGCTCGAACGGCAAAACATCGACGAAGGACTTAGTGGCAAGCGTCCTTTCTCCGTATTTCAACGTGCGCAAGACAGAAGGTAATTTCAATAATGAATTAGGGATGCCGTTGACAATTCTTTCATTGGAAGAAGACACGGAAGTCGCCGTCCTTGAAATGGGGATGAGCGGTTTCGGTGAAATTTCGTTCCTGTCGAAACTCGCGAAGCCGCACTACGCCGTCATTACAAATATCGGCGAAGCGCATATGCAAGATCTCGGCTCGCGCGAAGGGATCGCCAAGGCGAAATTCGAAATCATCGATGGACTGCAAGAAGTTGGAACCTTATTCTATGATGGCGATGAGCCGCTTTTACAGACACTCGTATCCAACCATCCTGACCTGAGAGCGGTCTCATTCGGTCAAAGCGAAGATGCGGACCTTTCTCTCATCTCTATGGAAACAGGCGATGACGGTAGCCAATTCTCCGTCGAAGGAACAATCGCCGGCAACTTCACAATTCCGGTTTTCGGCGCCCACCAAGTGAAAAATTCGCTTGCGGCGATTTTAATTGCGAGTGAACTCGGTCTTAGCGACGAACAGATCGATACAGCACTTCGTCAGTCGACACTGACAGAAATGAGGATGCAACCGATTGTCGCTCAAAACGGAGCGCTCTTCATTAATGACGCATACAATGCAGCACCAACATCTATGCAAGCAGCACTTTCATTCCTACAGGAAACGAAGCTCCGGACCGAAAAATGGGCTGTTTTGGGTGATATGCTCGAACTTGGCGAAAATGAACGGCATTACCATGAATCAATAGCCCATCAGCTTGCCACTATAGAATTAGAAGGAATCCTTCTATATGGCCCGCGAATGAACTGGCTTTTTAAAGAGCTTCGAAACACTGGGAATGAAGCAACAATTATCTGGTCGGAAAGCGACTACAATCCGCTTATTGAGGAACTACTTGCTTCGACTAACGAGGACTCCATCGTTCTGTTTAAAGGATCGAGAGGGATGGCGTTAGAGACAATTATTGACGGCGTGTTGCGAGCATGAAAACAGGCGTACTGTTCCTCCATGGCTTTACCGGAGGGGTGTTTGAAGTCCGTCCTTTCATTCAATATGTAGAGGAAAGGACGGACTGGATCACATCTGTCCCGATCTTGCCGGGGCATGATTTCCCGATCGATCTGACCAAAGTGTCGGCAGAATCGTGGATGATGGAAGCGGAACTCGCGCTTAAACGATTGCAAGAAAAGGTCGATCGCGTAATGATCGTCGGCTTTTCGATGGGCGGCATCATTGCCTTATATTTAGCATTGCGCTACAAAGTTGAAAAGCTTGTCCTGCTCAGTGCTGCTGCGAAGTACATCAGCCCGCGCTATCTTCTTGAAGACATGGCTGTCCTCCTATCGGAATCCGTCACGAAAAACTATCCGCCGAATACGTTTTATCATTTATACGACTACAAATTACGGCATACGCCACTCCATGCCGCCAAGGAATTTGTACGTGTCGTCAAAATGGTGGAACCGTATTACGGCATGATCACGACACCTGTTTGTATTGTGCAAGGGAAGAGAGATGGAATCGTACCGTTTTCTTCTGCATACCATCTATTGCGTTCACTCGGCTCTGTTCAAAAGGAGCTCATCGTATCGGAAAATGGAAAGCATCACATTTGCTACAGCGATGATAGCGACGAATGGTTCCCCCAAGTATATGAATTCATGAAGAAAGAAAATCGGGAATTCTGATTATTTGTTTTAAAGCGGATTGATTGCGGATCGAACGTAAGCGTGATAAACTACTATGAGTATTGGATACATTTACACGAGACTCTTCCGGTGGCGAAGAGTACTTTTTTTTGAATAAAACGGTTGAGCGCGCGTTTTGTACATGCTTGCGCATAACCCGATCGGCAAAGACTAGCTTTCCTTTTCACTAACGCCTCTGAATTCATGAAGTTCACCATTGAACTTTGCCCACTCCAGAGAATTAAAAATATCGGAAACGTTCCCATAGAAGTTTAAGGCTCGAATTTGCCGTGCTTTCATTTGCAAATGTAACCAATTGCTAAATGAAGAAACTAAAGGAGATTGAGAAGTTTGACGAAATTTTCAGAACTTAATATTAGCGAATCCACACAAAATGCTCTACAGCGCATGGGATTTGAAGAAGCGACACCGATCCAGGAAGGCACAATCACTTTCGGCATGGAAGGTCGCGACGTTATCGGTCAAGCACAGACAGGTACGGGGAAGACTGCTGCATTCGGGATTCCGATCATTGAGAAAGTCGATGTGAACAATCCGGCAGTACAAGCTTTGGTCATTGCACCGACACGTGAATTGGCGATCCAAGTGTCTGAAGAAATTTACAAAATCGGATACGGCAAACGCGCACGTGTGTTGACTGTGTATGGTGGCCAGGAAATCGGGCGGCAAATTCGAGCATTGCGCAACAATCCACAAATTGTTGTCGGAACTCCGGGACGTATCCTCGACCATATTAACCGTAAAACATTGAAATTGAACAATGTAAATACGCTCGTCCTTGACGAAGCGGATGAAATGCTCAACATGGGCTTCATCGAAGACATCAACACAATTTTGGCAAGTGTTCCAGATACTCGCCAAACACTTCTATTCTCGGCGACAATGCCTCCTGCAATTCGTAAAATTGCTGAGACATTCATGAAAGAGCCGGAAATGGTGAAAATCAAATCAAAAGAGATGACGGTAGAAAACATCGACCAATATTTCGTTAAAGCGCAAGAAAGAGAAAAGTTTGATGTGCTTTCTCGTCTATTGAACGTTCATCAGCCTGAGCTAGCGATCGTATTCGGACGTACGAAGCGTCGTGTCGATGAGCTATCCCACGCTTTGAGCATCCGTGGCTACTTGGCAGAAGGAATCCACGGCGACTTAACGCAAGCGAAAAGGATGTCTGTTCTTCGCCAGTTCAAGGAAAATAAAATCGACGTACTTGTTGCAACGGACGTTGCGGCACGTGGATTGGATATTTCGGGTGTAACGCACGTTTACAACTTCGATATCCCGCAAGATCCAGAAAGCTATGTACACCGTATCGGTCGTACAGGACGTGCTGGTAAAAGCGGTATGGCGGTTACGTTTGTCACGCCGCGTGAAATGGGTTATCTTCGCGTCGTTGAAGAAACGACGAAAAAACGGATGACGCCATTACAGCCACCAACGGAAGACGAGGCACTAATCGGCCAGCAACGTCTTGCGATGGAACAGCTGACGGAAATCATTGAGAAAAACGAATTGAATGATTATAAAACTCTAGCAGCAGAGCTTCTTGAAAAGCACGATGCAAAAGAAATCGTTGCTGCAGCGATTCGCTCGTTGACGAAAGAGCCAGATGATACACCAGTTAAAATTACGGAAGAGCGTCCATTGCCTTCCCGCAAAACGCACTCCCGTGATCGCGGTGGCTACAAAGGAAGCCGCGGCGGCGGTCGTTCTTACGGTGGCGGACGCGGTTACGGCAGTGGCGGCGGTTCACGTCGCGGCAACCGTGATGGCGGCGGACGTAGAGACCGTTCAAGAGGCAGATCGGAAAGATAATAATAATCCCTGGGAGATGATAATTTCATCCCCGGGGATTTTTTTATTTAAGGCTTCTAAAATATGTGCTCGTAACGCTACGCTTTTACTCGCAAAAGCCGTTCTACGTGACGGCTAGTGCAAAGATGTGCTCGCAACGCTGCGCTTGTGCTCGCAAAAGCCGTTCTTCGTGACGGCTTTGGCATGCGCCCTTCGCTTTTTTTATTATAATGAAACATTTTCAGCCTCACTACGTATACAATGGAAGAAGAGAAAGAGGTGTATGGAAATGAGAGCTCAACCAGCAAATCGTATTTCGAAAAAAGGGTTAAAAGTATGGCGATTATACGGCTGGATTCAAACGATCATTCTCGCATTGGTCGCTATCGGCGGCGGTGTGCTCGTATACATATTCGAATGGCCGTGGTGGATTTATCCGATTGAAGCGATTGTTCTTGTGTTATTTGCCTATTTCATGGTCTTTTTATTCCCGAAGGTGAGATGGCTCCGCTGGCGTTATGAAGTAAGGGAGTCTGAAATCGAATTACAGCACGGTCTTTTCATCGTGAAGCGGACGTTGATCCCGATGGTGCGTGTCCAACACGTCGACACATCTCAAGGGCCAATTTTACGGAAATATAAATTAGCTGAAATTTCGATTTCGACGGCTGCGACGGTTCATACAATTCCTGCGTTAGTCGTAGAGGAAGCTGATGAACTGCGCGGTAGGATTTCTGTTCTGGCAAGGGTGGCGGAAGATGATGTCTGAACAACAACAACGTTATAAACTGCATTGGATTACCGCAATTATCGAAGTGCTTAAAACAGTGAAAGAAGCGATCCTACCACTTCTTGCTTTGATTTTCGTGAATGGCTTTCAAGGCGGATGGAAAGGCGAAATGACCGGACTTTGGTACGTGGATTATTTGTCCTTCATCATCTTCGGCGCATTAATCATCGGATTGGCAATCGCGGGAATTGTGAAATGGAGACGGTTCGAGTATTGGTTCGAGGATGATGAGCTTCGAATCGAATCGGGTTTATTCGTCAAAAAGAAACGCTATATTCCATTCGACCGCATTCAAAGCTTGGATTATACGGAAGGGATTTTCCATCGACCGTTCGGGCTCGTCAAAGTGAAAGTGGAAACGGCGGGGAGCTCATCACAGAAGCAGGCGGAAGGGGAACTGACCGCCATTACGAAAGAAGCTGCAAAACGGGTTGAAATGGAGATGGCCGAAGCGAAACGGCGGAAGAAGGCTACGCCCGGATTGGATGGCGAAGAGGCCGCTTTTGAGGGGATGTATGAGCAGCCGGCTGAAGAGGAATCCGCTCTTCGGCGGATTTTCACGATGTCGACGAAGGATCTATTCGTCCTTGCGACCACATCGGGAGGTATTGGCGTCATCTTGTCCGGGGTTGCCATCTTCTTATCCCAATTTGCGGATCTCATTCCGTTCGAATGGATGTATGAAGAGATTTCAGCATTCATCAAATTCGGTGCGCTTATCGTGGCGGCTGCCATTTTTCTTGGGTTCCTTTTCGTCTGGGTCTTATCCGTCGCGATGACGTTCCTGTCCCATTATAAATTTACGGTCGCGTTGGACAAAGAAGATATCATCATTACGAGAGGACTGCTCGAGAAAAAACGAGTGACCGTCCCGCTGAAACGGATTCAAAGTGTCGTGCTCGTCGAGAACCCGTTCCGAAAGCTATTCGGCTATGTATCCGTCTCGCTCCATAGTGCGGGAGGAAGTATCGGCCTCAGCTCCAAAATCAATTTATTCCCGCTCGTGAAAAAGGATCAAGTAGAAACGTATTTGCAAGAAATTTTTCCGGATTTACATTTGGAGGAACCGGCGAAAAAGCTCACGCCGAAAGGTCGCCCGTTCTATTACCGCATTGATTTCCTTTGGATGGTGCCGGTCATCGGGGCCCTCATCTATTTCTTCTTCCCATACGGCCTGTTTTCGCTCGCGCTCATTCCCGTCGTCATCGCGTACGGCATATGGCAGCATCGCTCGGCGTCGTATGATGTCGTCGGAAACCAGCTCATTATGCGCTTCAGATTGTTTAGCTTGCAGACGGCTTATACGATGAAGAAAAGAATACAGTCAATGGAGATGAAGCAAAGCTACTTCCACAAACGGAAAGGCGTTGCGACAGTCATCGCGAATGTCAAATCCGGCATGGGCTGCTACCATGCGGGGGTGCATCATATGGATGTCGAAGAGGCGGAGAAGATTTTGAATTGGTATGAAAAAGGTAAATCGGCAGAATAAAAAAGCCTGCGAGCGCTCGCAGGCTTTTAATTTATCTAATGGTGGAGGCTAGTGCAAAGATGTGCTCGCAACGCTACGCTTATGCTCCCTTAGGGTCGCAGAAAACATTGCTCGCAAAAGCCGTTCTTCGTGACGGTAGTGCAAAGATGTGCTCTTAACGCTGCGCTTTCACTCGCAAAAGCCGTTCTTCGTGACGGTAGTGCAAAGATGTGCTCTTAACGCTGCGCTTTTACTCGCAAAAGCCGTTCTTCGTGACGGTAGTGCAAAGATGTGCTCGTAACGCTACGCTTTTACTCGCAAAAGCCGTTCTTCGTAACGGTAGTGCAAAGATGTGCTCGTAACGCTACGCTTTTACTCGCAAAAGCCGTTCTTCGTAACGGCTTTCGCTTTTGTTTTTATCGCCAACTAATGATTCTTTTCGGATGAAAATAGCTTAACCCGATGATGAAGCCGACGATCAGTCCTGCAATATGTCCGATAACATTGACGCCGGGTTGAAGGAACGTCATAATCACGCTAATGACGATGATGGGCACAATGATTTGTCGTAGTTGTGGAAAAGCATTTTTCGTATAGTAGACGAGTGCGCCAAATGCACCGAAGATACCGAAAATCGCTCCGCTTGCCCCTACATGGGGTATGAGATCATTCCCGAGAAAGAAGTAGGCGATATTCGCAAAAACACCCGAAAGTAAATAAATTGTCAGGAAGCGCGCCTTGCCTGCAACCCGCTCAAGTTCTGGCCCGAAGATGAATAAGGAGAACATATTGAATAGAAGATGCATCAGCCCGGCATGTAAAAACATCGGAGTGATCAACCGCCACCATTCACCTTCCGATATCATATAATTGATGCCCATTCCCGTATAATATAATTGTTGGCTCCCTTGAAACGGAAGGCCCGTTACAATGAAAACAAGTATATTAATCGCAAGCAATGTGGATACCAATGGATACAAACGAATGTATTGGGAAAAGCTCTCTCTTCGAATAAACATATTTTCACCTAACCTTTGTATTTATTATACATAGTTTATGAACGGATAAGAAGTGCGAACTACTCGTAAAACATTGCAAGAAAGGAACTAAGACAATGATAACAGGCATCGGATTAGATATTGTGGAATTAGATCGCATCGCCCGATTGGATGAAAGATCGGATAAATTCAGGTTGCGCATCCTGTCTCATAAAGAGCTACAAATGTATGAAGCGCTGCCGGGGCACCGGAGGATCGAATTTCTCGCAGGACGATTTGCCGCAAAAGAAGCATTCGCCAAAGCAAGAGGTACAGGAATCGGGGAAGGCTGCCGGTTCGAGCAAATTGAAATTTTGAAGGAGCCTTCAGGGAAACCGGTATTATGTTTTGACGGCAAGGAAGTCACCGGCTTCGTGTCGATCACCCACACTCGTACGGTCGCAGCAGCGCAAGTCATATTGACTTAATCCAGCAAACACCGCTGGACAGGGGAACTCAGGCTAAGGGCGCCGCGTCCTGCGGCAACGCCTGAGTGACCAACATCACGTTGGCCTAATGCCTCCGGCGGATGTCACGGATTTTTAAAGGAGTTAGGAAGGTAGTCTAAAATTGCGACATCCTGTCGCGACGACTGCATGACCTACATCCTGTAGGCCTCAAGCTCGATAAAAATCCGGACGCAATTACGTCAAGACGTAATTGATTTAAGAAATAAAATTCCAATGTAAACAAGCTTGCATAAATGACTGTCCACTCTCATAAGATGACCTACCCGATTGAAATGAGAAAGGATGAACTGTATGCGCAGCCGAATTTTTGTTTTATTGCTAGTTGCGATCATGGCACTACTAGCAGCTTGTGGATCACCGTCTAAAGAGGATGTCATGAAGAAGCTCAGTGGGAAGTGGAACGAGACGAAAGGGTACGAATTGCAAGCGACGATGGAAATTAAGACAGGTTCTGAACCGAGAACGTACGACGTAGTTGTTTGGCATACGAAGCCCGATTTTTACAAAGTCAATGTTGCACAGGCAGGCAGCCAAGACTCACAAATGATCGTCAGAAATGAAGAAGGCGTTTTTGTCATCACTCCGTCACTCGGAAAAACGTATAAATTCCAAAGTGATTGGCCGACACAAAACAGCATGCCATACTTGATCGGCACGTTGTCGGACGACATAAAGGCGGATAAGAATTCCACGATGGTCGAAAAGGATAATATGTATATATTTGAAACAGCATCCCGGAACAATCATAAAAAAGTTCTTCCGACTCAGCAAATCCATATTGATAAGAAAACATTGTTGCCGAGATACGTATCCGTCATGGATGAAAACAAAGAAGAGAAGATCCGTGTGACGTTCAATAAAATTACACTTGGTTTAGAACATAAGCCAGCTGAATATAAAGTCGATATGGAAGCTCCTCCGTCCGAGAAAAAATCACAATCTGAACAAACGGGCATGATGAGGTACTACCCGAATTTGGATTGGAATGGAACAGTCCTTGAAGAGGAAACGGTTCCAACAGAAAAAGGAATGCGGTCATTCATGACATACGGTGGCGGAGATAAAGAGTTTGTCGTCGTACAAGAGCCGGCTGAAACACCGGACAATCAGTTGCCAGTGTCCATTGAAGGGGATCCGGTCGACCTTGGTTTCGCAGTGGCGGCATTGACCGCAAACTCGATTCGTTGGGAGCAAGATGGTGTGGCTTTCTTCGTTGCCTCTTCCACATTGACGCCTGACGAACTGATCGAAGTAGCGTCCTCCATGTCTCCTGAAAGTAGCAAATAATTAGAACATTAATTGACGGATGATGCCAGTAGGACGGATAATAGAGACGACAACTAGAGAAAAAAGAGGGATTCCAATGCACTATCGTCCAACGAAAGCAACCGTCAAGTTACAAGCGATACAAGAGAACATCAACAATTTGAAACAATATTTGCCTCGCCATACATCTATCATAGCCGTCGTGAAAGCGGACGGCTATGGGCATGGGGAGGTTGAAGTAGCACGCGCTGCAATCGAGGCGGGGGCCCGGATGGTGTCGGTTGCGACGCCTGATGAGGCCTTACAATTGCGTGATGGGGGTATTACTGGCGATATTCTTGTCATGGGCCCGTCTCCGGTGGGATTTGCTGAAAAGGCTGCAGAACTCGACATCCACGTTACTGTCTCGGATGCCGAGTGGCTTCGCAAAGCTGCAGAAATGGTAGCAGGAACAGGTCATCCCTTGAACGTTCACGTGAAAATAGACAGCGGCATGGGTAGGATTGGACTCCGGAATGAAAACGAGTTACAGAAAATTGTTGAAGTGCTCGAAGGAACGCAATCCATCCGTTTAGAAGGGACATTCACTCATTTTGCATGCGCAGATGAGAAGGATCCTAGCAAAACGGAGGAGCAATTCAATCGATTCATGGAATTGGTCAATAAATTCCCGCAAAAGCCTCCGCTTGTGCATGCATCGAATAGTGCGGCCACACTGCTTTATCCACAATATGCACTTGATGCTGTCCGGTTTGGCGTCAGCCTGTATGGAATCGCCCCTTCAGTTTACGTCGAGAAGAAATTGCCGTTTAAATTACAGAAAGCACTCACGCTCGAAACGGAATTGGCATACGTGAAAAAGCTAGAAAAGGGCAGTTCGATCAGCTACGGGGCAACATATGTAACGGAGCAGGATGAATGGATCGGCACGTTGCCGATCGGGTATGCTGACGGCTTGAAACGTGGCCTTCGCGGACAGGAAGTATTGATTGCAGGCGAACGGATGCCGATTGTCGGTAAAATTTGCATGGATCAATGCATGGTGAAGCTGCCGCGTGAATTACAAGTCGGGGAGAAAGTGACGTTGATCGGCCGACAAGGCGACGAGGAGATCACAATAGAAGAATGGGCAGACCGGCTCGGGACGATTCCATATGAAATTGCGGTTACAATTGGAAAACGAATTCCGAGAATATATTGAACCTCACATGGATAAGATGTATACAGTTCCAACTTTCGACAAAAGGCACCTTTATTTGAAGATTCTTGTCAATAAAAATCCTTCTTTGTCTTCTCATTGTCGAAGTTCAATGGTAAGATAGACTTTGAATAGAATCGATCGAGGGAACGGGGTCTGTCGGAGGTGCTAGAATTGCGAGAGAAAAACATAAAAATCGTAAAAGTATCTAAAGGGAATGAAATTGAACATACGGCCGTCCATCAGGAGTCGGAGCGCGGAGAATTCGTTTATGTTTCAACAAAGCGGTATATGACTGATCGTGAAGCGGATACGATTCGTGAAGCGATGATGATCGGCTATGTTGAAATGTCGCAAATCAACTTACGAATTGCAAAGGAATGCTTGCATGCGGAACTCGAAGCCCAGCATACGGTGGAACGACTCGTAAGCGGAGGATGAAAAGTTGGCAATAAAACGTGGGGACGTCTTTTTTGCAGACCTGTCACCCGTCGTTGGTTCCGAACAGGGTGGGACGAGACCGGTACTGGTCATCCAAAACGACATAGGCAACCGGTTCAGCCCGACAGTGATTGTAGCGGCGATCACTGCGCAAATCCAAAAAGCAAAATTGCCGACGCATGTCGAAATTGATGCGGAACGATATGGGTTCGAGCGGGATTCTGTAATCCTGCTCGAACAAGTCCGCACGATTGACAAGTCAAGGCTGACGGATAAAATAACCCATCTGGATGAACCATTGATGGAAAAAGTAGACGAAGCGCTTGAAATAAGCTTCGGGTTAGTTAAATTTTGAATACATATGTAAAAACACTTCGGAATTTTGCGAAGTGTTTTTTTGTTTTTTAAAAGATCTGACAATAATAATCGAAATTGCTGTCCAATTCGACTTTTTTCTGTACAATGGGGGTATGGGATTTTCAATTTGGCGAGGAGGCATTAGGAACATATGGACAGAATTATGGTAAAAGGCATCAATCAGAACATGGATGAAATCATTGGCCGTTGGATAACAAAAATGAAGGAAGAAAAAGGAGAACGTTTTTTCCACTTCATGCCCGAACATCTTGTCGAAAAAACAAGCAGGGAATTTGCGGAGCTTATGACTTCCAATATTACCGATCCCTCCAATGTAACGGTCGCAAATACCGAAAGGATCAACGACTTTACCGAGAAAGTCGTCAGATTCGGCTGGACGATCAAATTTGTGAATAAGGCAATCGACAACTTTTCGGAAGTCGTTTTTGTATTTCTTGAGGAGAATGGAATCATCAACGAAAGCAATTTAAGGCCTTTCATTCTCGTATTCAGAAATTGGATAAACCCTCTTCGGGAAAGCATTATCGAGGCGTATTCAACGGAATGGGAAAGGACAGTCAGCTTGCAAAAGATTGCATTGCAAGAATTGTCAGCGTCGTTAATACCGGTATTCGACAAAATTTCGGTCATGCCACTCGTCGGGACGATCGACACGGAACGGGCGAAATTGATCATGGAGAACCTTCTGGAAGGCGTTGTGAGCCAGCGTGCCGAAGTCGTGCTGCTCGATATAACTGGAGTTCCGGTTGTAGATACAATGGTAGCGCATCATATTATTCAAGCGGCAGAAGCGGTGCGTTTAGTCGGTGCGAAATGCATGCTTGTCGGCATACGACCTGAAATTGCTCAGACCATAGTTGCCCTAGGTATAGACCTCCAAGAATTCACAACGAAAAGCACTTTGCAAAGGGGAATGCAGGCAGCTTTAGGGTTAACTAACAGAGCGATTGTGGAGGTGCAAGCATAATGAATACACGCATACCGATTTTGAAATTGAACAACGTCCTCATTGTCTCCATTCAATGGGAACTAGATGATCAGACAGCGATTCAATTCCAAGAAGATCTACTGAATAAAATGCATGAAACTGCGGCTCTCGGAGTCGTCATCGACTTGACACCGATTGATTTCATTGATTCCTTCATCGCAAAAGTATTGGGGGATGTGATCAATATGACAGGATTGATGGGCGCTAAAGTAGTAATTACTGGCATTCAGCCCGCGGTCGCTATTACATTGATCGAACTAGGCATCCATTTAAACAATGTAATGACAGCACTAGATTTGGAAAACGGTTTGGATAAACTAAATAAAGAATTGGAGGCCTGACAATGAACTATAGGTCTTCTGTAGAAATAATTACGGAATGGGACATTGTTGCTGCTAGGCAACTAGGTCGTAACGAAGCAAAGAAGGCCGGTTTCGGGACTGTCGACCAAGCTCGCATCACAACTGCTATTAGTGAGTTGGCGAGAAATATTTATCTGTACGCCGGAAAAGGGAAAATCGAGATTGAAAGAGTTGCGGATGGCGGTTTATTCGGCATTAAAATCATTGCCTCCGACGAAGGCCCGGGAATCCCCGATATTCGAAAAGTGATGGAAGACGGCTTTTCGACTTCGGGTGGCCTCGGGGCAGGGATGCCGGGGGTAAAGCGGCTAATGGATGAGTTCAAAGTGACTTCGGAGCCGGGGGCCGGTACAATCATTACAACAACAAAATGGATTCATTGAGGAGGCGGTAATGGATGCCGGAAGTAGTTGGCAGACAATATAAGGAAATTTTAAAGAAGTATTTAGAGACCCATAGCGAAGAGGACTTGTATGTTGGACAACAATTCAGCAGGCGTTTCATCGAAAAGGAGATTGCGCCTGAAGATGTCATTAGCATACATAAAAACGCATTATTGCAACTTCACCCTACGTTGCAGGATGAGGTGTGGGATTCACTTGATTTCCTAATTGAAATGATGATCCACTACGGACTTACATTGCGTGAGCACCAAAGCCTCATCCGTAAACAGGAAGCCATTCAAATGGAGATGGATGTCGCGACGAAAGTGCAGGACACTTTATTGAAAACGAAGATGCCAAATGTCAGTGGGCTCGATATCGGTTTTATTTCACAGCCTGCTAAACAGATGAATGGGGACTATGTCTATTTCCTTAATCAGGAGCAGGAATCGGGTGTTGCCGTCGCAGACGTAATCGGAAAAGGGCTTCCCGCGGCCTTATGCATGTCGATGATCAAATTCGGGATGGACGGCTTGCCTGATGAAAACACGAGTCCACAGAACGTACTCAGCATCCTTAACCGGATTGTCGAGAAAAGCGTTGACGATTCGATGTTCGTATCAATGTTTTACGGGAAATACAATGCTAAAAATACAACATTCTCTTACGCTTCCGCAGGTCATGAACCAGCTTTGCATTTTGATAGCAAGGCGGAGGCGTTTTCGGAATTGGACGCGAAGGGGCTGCTTCTTGGCGTCAAACCGGATTCTGCATATGAAGAGCGTTCGGTCGTTTTGAAAGACGGCGATTTCATTGTCATGATGACAGACGGCGTGACCGAAACGAGAACCGCGGATGGGTTTATCGATATGAATACAATTCAAAACCTTTTATATGAAGTGAAAGACAAAACCGCCCAGGGAATGGCGGAGCATGTCTATCAGAAGCTTTCAGATATACAAAACTATCAATTGACTGACGACTTCACGATCGTTATTTTCAAAAAAGAGCCGGAACAGGTTTAAATCTTTTGAGTGGCGGGTATTAACAGACATAGCGCTATAAATTATCCAACGCAAAAATAGAGATTCGGGGTGCAAAAATGAATTTACAAGTTGAGTTACTTGAAGAAAATAGTGTTCAATATTTCAAGGTTGTCGGAGAAATAGATGCATTCACGGCACCTGTTCTGCGAGAACGTCTCGCATCCGTTGAAAATGTCGAAGGCTTGAAGGCTGAACTGGATCTATCCGAAGTCGACTATATGGATAGTACAGGTCTCGGTGTTTTCGTCGGTTTTTATAAGGCTGTCTCTTCCAATGGCGGTCATGTGAAAATAACCGGATTGAACAAACGACTAAGTCGCCTCTTTGAAATTACCGGCCTGAATGAAATTATCGATATTGAGATGAAGGAAAGTGAGGACAATAATGCAACATTATGATTATATTGAAATAAAAATTCCTGCAAAAGCCCAATATGTCGGTGTTGCCAGATTAATGATTTCAGGGATCGCAAGCCGTCTTGGGTTTACATATGATGACATCGAAGACTTAAAGATCGCTTCCAGTGAAGCGATTACAAACGCGGTTCAGCATGCGTACAGCGATGATGAAAATGGTGAAATCGTCGTCGGATGTGCAATGTATGAAGACCGGTTGGAAATCATGATTGCCGATCACGGGACAAGTTTCGACTTTGAAGAAACGAAAAAACATATCGGACCATATAGCGACGAATCAGATGCTCGTTTCCTCCGTGAAGGGGGATTAGGGCTTTATCTGATGGAGACACTTATGGATGAAGTGAAATTACATCACGAGGAGGGCGTGACGGTCTTTATGACTAAATATCTCGGCAGAGAGCGAGGCGAAGAAGATGTCAAACGAACAGCCAACTCATAAGCCGGATACGAAAGAGAAAGTATTGGAATGGATCAAGCAATACCAGGAGACAAATGATGATGAAGCGCAGACGAATCTCGTCCTTCATTATGAACGACTCGTCCATTCCATCGCCCGTAAATATTCAAACGGGAAACCATATCATGAAGATATCGTGCAAGTCGGCATGCTTGGACTCCTCGGGGCAATCCGTCGATATGACCCAGAACTCGGTCGCAGTTTCGAAGCTTTTGCCGTTCCGACAATCGTTGGGGAAATTAAACGGTTCTTGCGCGACAAGACTTGGGCCGTCCATGTACCGAGACGCATTAAGGAACTCGGTCCAAAGATCAAGGCTGCAGTGGAAACGTTGACAATTGAGATGCAACGTTCGCCGCTCGTAAGTGAAATTGCAGAATACTTGGATACAGACGAGGAACTGGTGCTTGAAGCGATGGAAATGGGTCGGAGCTACCAAGCCCTTTCAATGGACCATACGCTCGAAGCTGATTCGGAAGGCGGCACTGTGACGTTATTCGATATTATCGGGGAATCCGATGATGGATTTGAAAGAACGGAACACCGACTCGTCGTGGCCAATGCTTTAAATGTATTGTCGGAACGAGAAAAGCAGATCATCCAATATACATACATCGAGCAATTGAGCCAAAAAGAGGCGGGTGAACGTCTCGGCATTTCGCAAATGCATGTATCAAGACTGCAACGGAAAGCAATAAAGAAACTTCAAGAAGCCATTTTGGCAGCTGGTGGTGCAACATAGTGGAGATGTTCAAAAATGAGCATGTGGAGGCGTATGTATACAATGCAGCGAAGCATGGCAATCTCGAGTCAGGGGATACGTACTTCATCCATTCCGAAGAGGATTACTTCATCTGCGCGATAGCCGATGGACTGGGAAACGGCTTAATCGCAAGGCAATCCGCAGAAGTCATCCCCCACGTCCTCGCGCAGTATCACCATGAATCGCTTGATGAACAATTGAGCCGTTGCAATGAACATATGGTGCAAAAACGTGGAGCAGCCGTAGCAATTGTACGTGTGAACTATGAGGAAGGAACGATCGAGTATAGTTGTGTCGGCAACGTCAGACTGTACATTTTACATGGCTGTAATAAAATGATCTATCCACTGCCGGTCATGGGGTATTTATCCGGAAGACCACAAAAAATGAACACGCAAATATACAAATACGAAGTAGGCGACCTCTTTTTCCTTCATTCGGACGGGATTACACTGAACAGCCCGAAAGCAAGCTTAAAAGAGAGTGCAAATGCCTACGAGCTGTACAATAACGTAAAACAATCGGCCCAATCCGGGGACGACGCCACATTCATCGTCGGCAGCCTGCTTCAGTAACTTGAAGCGGGTTTTTTAATTTGCGTAGGCCGCTGTAGGCTTTTAACTTAATTCAGTTAAATGGTAAACTGAGATAAGGAAAGAAAGGGTGGAATGAATGACGGACAAACTAATAGCAGCAACAGCCAAACGGGCATCGATAAGTCCGAAGCAAACGGCCAATGTCATTGCTCTTCTTGACGAAGGCAATACGGTCCCCTTCATCGCGCGGTACAGGAAAGAAGCGACCGGCTCCCTCGATGAAGTGGAAATCAAGGCGATCGAAGATGCGTACCATTACGAAAAAGGGCTTGAACAACGAAAAGAGGAAGTTATCCGGTTAATTGAAGAGCAAGGAAAGCTAACGGACGAGCTGAAAAAGGAAATCGAATCAGCGACTGTTTTGCAACGGGTTGAAGATTTATACAGACCGTATAAGCAAAAAAGGCGAACGCGTGCGATGATTGCGATTGAAAACGGACTCGAACCTCTCGCGGACCGTTTACTTGCCTTCGGTCCGGAAAAACCGGAAAATCTGGCTGCATCATTCGTAGATGAAGAGAAGAATGTCAATTCAATTGAAGAGGCGCTCGCGGGAGCACGCGATATTATAGCAGAGCGGATTGCGGACGATGCAGCGCTAAGGGAAAACGTTCGGAAACTTGCATGGTCCGACGGTCAAATGACTTCTGTTCTCCGAAAAGGTGCTGAAGATGAACGATCTGTATACGAAATGTACTACGAATATGAGGAGCCGCTGAAAAAGATCGTTCCGCATCGGGTACTTGCTTTGAACAGAGGAGAAAAAGAAGAGGTCCTACGTGTAGGAGTGGCATTTCCGGCAGAGCGTATCGTCGGAATGCTTGAACGTGAATTGATCAAAAAGCAGCAATCCCCATCTGCCACTCAAGTGAAAGAGGCTGCGGAAGATGCATTCAAACGGTTGATCGCCCCATCTGTCGAGCGTGAAATCAGGACCTCGCTTACTGAAAAGGCGGAAGCCCAAGCGATTCATGTGTTCTCCGAAAACTTGAAAAGCTTGCTATTGCAGCCTCCGCTTAAAGGCAGGATGGTGCTCGGAGTTGACCCGGCATTTCGGACAGGCTGTAAATTGGCGGTCATCGATGAAACGGGCAAAATGCTTGAAGTGTCGGTCATTTATCCTCACCCGCCGAAAGCAGATAAGGAAGGATCCAAGAAAACGATCCTTTCAACTTTAGCCAAATACAATATCCCGATCATCGCAATCGGCAACGGAACAGCATCGAGGGAAACAGAGAAATTCATCGCGGACTGCATAAAAGAAGCGAAATCCCCAGTTTCATACGTCATCGTCAATGAAGCGGGGGCGAGTGTCTACTCTGCATCGGCCCAAGCGCGGGAAGAATTCCCTGATCTCCAAGTCGAACAGCGGAGCGCCGTTTCCATCGCCCGTAGATTGCAAGATCCTTTATCCGAACTCGTCAAAATTGATCCCGAATCGATTGGTGTCGGCCAATACCAGCATGACGTCGCGCGGAAAAAACTGTCTGAGTCGCTATCGTTCGTCGTTGAAACGGCAGTGAACCGGGTAGGCGTGAATGTCAACACCGCTTCCGCGTCATTGCTGCAATACGTGGCGGGCCTTTCGAAGACGGTTGCCGAAAACATCGTCAAAGCGCGCGAAGAAGTAGGGCAGTTCAACAAACGGACAGAACTGAAAAAAGTACCGCGTCTTGGCGCTAAAACATATGAACAGGCAATCGGTTTCCTCCGCATCCCGGAAGCGAAAGACCGATTCGACTCGACCGGCCTCCATCCGGAAAGCTACGCAATCGCGGAGCAAGTCCTTACTGAAGCAGGTATCGATAAAAGTCTATTAGGGAAAGAAGAGGCGGTCAAGTCACTGTCCGCATTGGATGTTCCGACGCTAGCGACAAAGCTAGACATCGGTGAAGTGACATTGCGTGATATTATCGATACATTAATGCGACCAAATCGCGATCCGCGTGACGACTACCCGCAACCGTTATTGAAAGCAGATGTCCTCGACATTAAAGACCTATATGAAGGACTCGAAATGCAAGGGACTGTACGGAACGTCGTCGATTTCGGAGCGTTCGTCGACATCGGCGTCTCGGAAGACGGACTCGTCCACATATCCAAATTGAAAAAAGGATTCGTCAAGCACCCGCTAGACGTCGTCGCATCCGGCGACATCGTCACCGTCTGGGTGGAAAGTGTAGATAAAAACAAAGGCAGAATCTCATTGACGATGATTCCGCCAAAAGGGAAATGAGCTACAATCGTGAAAACGAGCATGAAACAAAGTGAACTGCAGCAACTCGTCCAACAACTATCTATAGAAGCTTTCGGAAAACCGTTCAGACATGAAGCCCGTTTCAACGCCCGCCTCAGAACAACAGGCGGGCGCTACAAACTGCTCGACGGCTCCATCGAAATCAACCCGACTGTGTTAATGCTCTATGATAGGGAAGAACTGATCGGCATCATCAAACACGAGCTTTGCCATTACCATCTCCACCAAGAGGGAAAAGGATATCGACACGGAGACGACGACTTCAAAAAGCTATTAAAGGAAACCGGCTCACCAAGATACTGCAAGCCGCTCGGGAAAGCAAACAGCAAACCAAAAACGATTCATCGATACGTCTGCAAATCCTGTAACTTGGAATACAGGCGCAAACGAAGAATGGACGTAAGGAAATACCGATGCGGTAAATGCGCCGGCGAAATCATTCCGCTCTACTAATAGAAGATAGCTACAAATTTACGCATAAATCTTGTGAATTACGCATAAAACGAATGAAGTGCGCATAAAAGCAATGATTGACGCATAAAATTGGCGAACTACGCATAAAGCAAATTAAATACGCATAAAGTCTACGAATCACGCATAACTCGATTCGAAATTTCAAACGGATGAAGGAAAGCACTATTTCCTTCATCTACTTTTGTTTTTGGAATGAAACAGATAAATTCCTTCTTCCGCATCCAATTGAAAAGGGTGCAAATCCTATTACAATGCGATATCCGACGCTCTATCTAAAGTTTTTCTAGCTGGTGCGAAAAATAATTCGAGAAAAGTGTTGACGAATAGATGATGAGTGTCTATAATAGGAAAAGTCGATTAGGGAATGATAACAAACAAGTTTTCAACTTCCTGTCGAATAAAATAAAATGGCCCCTTGGTCAAGCGGTTAAGACACCGCCCTTTCACGGCGGTAACACGGGTTCGAATCCCGTAGGGGTCACCATTATACGTATGTATAATTTCTACGTTTACGTCCATAGTAAAAAGGGTAACAATTAAAGTGCCCTTATTTCACAAAGTGGCCGATACAATCGTTGGGGTATAGCCAAGCGGTAAGGCAACGGACTTTGACTCCGTCATTCGTTGGTTCGAATCCAGCTACCCCAGCCAAACTTTTTAAGCGCTTCGTGATTAAAAAGTTTTGCGAGCAATACCGCAAGGTAATTGCGAGCAAATAAGGTTTTAATTCCGATGCATTCCATCTTAAAGGAATTAAGAGCAAAAGGTTTTAAACTCAACAAATCAATCCAACGTCTTCATATAAAAAGGACCCCAATCCTACACAACAAGACATTACACCAAGTACGAGCCATTAGCTCAGTCGGTAGAGCATCTGACTTTTAATCAGAGGGTCGCAGGTTCGAATCCTGCATGGCTCACCATTTATTCTAAAAAAACTATTGACATCTTTATAGAAAGTTGTATAATAAAGTGTGTCGCAAATAATGCGGTAGTGGCGGAATGGCAGACGCGCTAGGTTGAGGGCCTAGTGGGGGTTAACCCCGTGGAGGTTCAAGTCCTCTTTACCGCACCAAACTTTATTAATAAATTAACAGAGCGCCCGTAGCTCAATTGGATAGAGCGTCTGACTACGGATCAGAAGGTTATGGGTTCGACTCCTGTCGGGCGCGCCATATTTCATACGCGGGTGTAGTTTAGTGGTAAAACCTCAGCCTTCCAAGCTGATGATGAGGGTTCGATTCCCTTCACCCGCTCCAATTATTCTTTCAAAAAACGCTTGACGCGTTAAAGAGAATATGTTATATTAGTAAAGTCGCTAAAAGAACTGCAGCGAAATGAACCTTGAAAACTGAACAGCAAAACGTCAACAAATAAAGTCTTGAAGCCGACCCCGTCGGCAGATAGACAAAACGAATCTTCGGATTCAAAATTGACATCTTAAATGATGCCAGCAAGAAACTCGAGCTACTCGAATTTCTCTATTATGGAGAGTTTGATCCTGGCTCAGGACGAACGCTGGCGGCGTGCCTAA
>NZ_JAKRNT010000017.1 GCF_022346605.1 Sporosarcina sp. ACRSL | reverse complement strand
AGGGAACTGATTTAGTCGTCGTTCCTTACCTACATTAGGAGCTTTTTTGTTTTTATTCAAGTTATCTATTTCTATTTACTGTACTTTTTTACTTTTATTTCTTGCTATGCAACGCTAGTGGTGCAACAACCAATTATGATTATTTAATGATAAGTATATTTATGCAAAAAGAAGCCAGCTGCTAATTGATACAGATGGCTTCTTCACTTTTCTTATACAATTGTAGTGTATAATCTGAATTGTATGCTGCACAGGCGCCGAAATTAAAAGAAAATGAGAAGTAATGTTCCTACGAGGAAACAATAATACGTAAAATAAATGAGCTTCCCACTTTTCATAATGCCCATAAACCATTTCAAGGCAAAATAGGTCATGACGAGTGTTGCTAGGAATGAAGCTAGATACGGAATGGCTAAGTCTGCTTTGTTCGGTTCATCTAGAAAATCAGTGGCACCTAGTATAACTCCTCCGAGGCTCACGGGAATATACAACATAAATGAAAATCGAAGGGCCGTTTCAGGTTTCATTCCTACGGCAACCGCTGATATAATCGTTGCACCTGATCGGCTAATCCCTGGTGTTAATGCGACTGCCTGCCCTAACCCCACAATGAAAGCGTCCTTGATTGTAATGTCGCTTTCGCCTTTATAACCTTTGAGATTGCGAATTAACCACAAGGCAATCCCTGTTATGAAGAGCATGACCGCAATCGTTGTCATGCTAACATTTTCTGCAATATAGTCACTTAATAAAATTCCAAGAACACCTGCCGGAATCGTACCAATGACAATAAAGAATACAAAACGAAAGTCACTTTGATAGCGAGCGTTTCTCGTTTTCAAATAGAGAATTGAATTGGCTGCTAGTCTTGCGATATCTTTTCTATAAAAATAAAGTATTGCAAATAATGAAGCTGTATTTGTTAAGATTGCAAATGTAAACCCCTGTTCACCTAGCCCTAAAATTTCACTAGCAATCATTACGTGGCCACTTGATGACACAGGGATTGGTTCTGTAAAGCCCTGAACTAATCCAATAATAATCATTTTGATGATAAGTACAATATCTAATTCTCCCATACTGCCTCCCAATTAATCCACATTCATTCCATAATCTATATAGACGAATTGATATTAAGTATTGTTTCCATGTTGAACTTCTTTACTATCACTTATCGAGCTGCCTTCGCTTGTTTCAGCATGAAAGCACGTAATACTTCTGCGCCTTCCATCAGCTGCTCCATTGACGTATATTCTGCCGGATTATGGCTCAGTCCGTCTTTTGACGGGACGAAAATCATGCCTGTCGGACAGAGCGCCGCCATATTCATCGCATCATGTCCTGCGCCGCTTGGCATTTCAATCCACGCCACTCCTCTTTCTTCACAGATCCCTTTTAACTCGGCTACAAGTTCGCTATCCATCTGAACAGGTTCCTCTTCTGAAATCTTGTCCATCCAAATGTTAAGGCCACGTGCTTTCGCGACATCTTTGACCGCTGCTTCGAGTGCTTCAACCACTCGTTGGCGTGATTCCAGGCTTGTTCCCCGAATGTCAACGTTCAGATCCGCTGCGCCTGGCACTACATTCATAGCACCTGGCTGTATGGAAAAGACACCGACCGTGCCGACTGTGCCATGGTCAAGCTCCGCAAGCGCCGCCTTTTCTACGGCAAGCGCGATTTCCGCGCCTCCGAGCAATGCATCGTGACGGTAGTCCATCGGCGTCGTGCCGGAATGATCGGCTGTCCCTCCGACGTGCACAGAAAAACGAATCGGCGCAGCGATGGCAGAGACGACTCCAATCGCCTTCCCTTGCTTTTCGAGCACTGGTCCCTGTTCAACGTGCAGCTCGACGAACGCTTTGAATTCATCTCGGAAGCGTTTGGCCAAATGGACTTCTTCCAAATCAAGACCGTTTTCTTCAAATGCCCGCATGAGGGTTACGCCGTTTTTGTCAGTGAGCGACCGCGTGTACGCAGGGTCAAGACGGCCTGTCATTGCTTTGCTTCCAAGCGTCGAAGCGCCAAAGCGGGAGGATTCCTCACAAGCAAAAATGATAACTTCCAGCGGGTGATCCGTTTCCACACCTTCATCCGCGAGGGACAGCATCACTTCAAGTCCCACAAGAACGCCTGCAGTACCGTCAAATTCACCGGCAGCATAGACGGAGTCAATATGCGAACCTGTCGCGACAACCGGCAGATCGGGAACCCTTCCCTCCCTGCGTGCAATGACGTTTCCCGCATAGTCAGTGCGCACTGTCAATCCCGCACGTTCAAATTGGTCAATTAAAAAAGCCCGTGCCTTCCGCTCGGTTTCAGTGTAAGCTAGCCGATTAATCCCTTCCCCTTCGTCTGTGAATCTTGCAAGTTCTTCAAATGACTGACGCAAACGTTCCAGCTTCATAGCAAATCCCCTTTTCCAATCGAGACGGTCGGTTTCATTTTACCTTTATCATAACATACTCGAAAGACCTCTCCATGGCTTTATACATCTACTTCGAAACAGGATAGGTGCTCAGAAACCGGAAGGAATACGCCAGCTTTCTCGCAAAATCGAGAGGAGGCTCCACCGATTGGACGTGTATAAACATAATCAACGGACTCGTGAAGAGCCAATGATTATGCAATGCACTAACGATTAGTCCTTGATGCGTCAAAGATTGCACAAATGTCGGAATTTCCTCTTGAAGGACTGCGATTTCCAACAAGTTCAATGCACGGCCGTTTTGATCAAGTGATTCGAACGACACTTCAACATTTGCTGTGGAACTTTTCCTCCCTAGAATTGTGACGTTGAAAGCCCTTTGAAAAGTGACTGTACAAACGCCTTTCTCTACTTTGCCTTTACCGTGTAGAATGTCGCCAAACTGCTTACATAGATCGTCTATTTGCGCCATGCCCATTCCCCCATACATATTTAGCTGTTTCTTTAGCGTACGAAATGTATTTTCCAAATATGCAGGGACATGCATGCTCACTTAAATGAAAAGAACAGAACCCAAACTAGATGTAGTTTGGGTTCCGTATTCGTTTAGTACCTTATTTCACAACCGTCACCGGGCATTTCACATGTTTCATTACTTTATGGCTGACACTTCCGAGCACCATTTCCTGAAGGGTATTCAGACCTCGGCTGCCGATGACAAGCTGATCGACCGCTTGGGCATTCACGTATTTAATGATTTCCAGGCTCGGAGTTCCTTTCAACATCGTCGTTTTCACTTTCACGCCGGCTTGCTGTGCCCATTCTAGAACGGGTTCAATTTTTTTCTTTCGTTTCAGTAGGAGGCTGTCTTCATTTTGCGCTAAGAGCCGTTCGTCTTTCGCTTTATTGTAATCCGCAACATAGATAATCTCCAATTGCGCTTCCGGGAAGTGTTGGGCGAGCGTTATGGCATGTTTTGCAGCGCGCAACGCATTTTGTGATCCATCGATAGCAACAGCAATCTTCATCTTCATTCCTCCCTCAAAGTAATTTTTCGTATAGTTGTTTACTTGAAGAACTCAGCCCTTGGATGGTGACGGACACCCCATCCCCCTCAAGCTTCTCCTTCACTTTACTAATCGCCCCGACAGAAGATTCGTCCCATAACTGACTATCTTCAAAATCGATAACAATCTCTTTGCCCTTTACATCTTGGAAAGACTGGATGAATTTTGTCGTGGATGCGAAAAACAACGGTCCTTTCACTTTATAAACACCCGCGTCATTCGTAACCGTTACGCGAGATATTTTGGAGACGAAAAAGAGTGAGCTCAAGATGACACCGACGACAACACCGATCGCGAGATTATGTGTGTACAAAATGATCACAACTGTAATGAGCATGACGAGTGATTCCGTTTTAGGCGCTTGTTTCAAGAACTTGAACGACCCCCAGTTGAATGTCGTCGCTGCAACCATAATCATCACGCCCGCGAGCACGGGCATCGGAATTTTGACGACGATATCCCCTAACACGATGATCAAAAACATAAGGAAGACACCCGCTGTGAATGTGGATAGACGTCCCCGGCCGCCCGATTTGATATTGATGACAGATTGGCCGATCAATGCACATCCTGCCATCCCACCGAAAAATCCTGTAATGGCGTTCGCAATCCCTTGCCCGCGCGCCTCTGTATTTTTATCGCTCGGCGTGTCCGTCATATCGTCCAACACTTGGGAAGTGAGTAGCGATTCAAGCAGACCGACAATGGATAAAGCCAATGAATACGGGAAAATGATTTTCAGCGTTTCCAAGTTCAGTGAGATATCTGGAAAGAAAAACGTTGGCAATGTACTTGGCATCTTTCCTAAGTCGCCGATGGACTGGAGCGATACGCCGCTCATCAGTGCGATACCTGTCATGACGACGATTGCGATCAATGGCGCGGGGATCGCCGTGAAGAAACGCGGAACCGCGTAGACCAATACTAATGTCGCGATTGCAAAAACATACGTCATTGCACCTTGTCCCTGCAAATAAGGCAGCTGGGTCATGAAAATCATAATGCCGAGCGCATTCACGAATCCGAGCATGACGGAGTTCGGAATGAAACGCATTAAATTCGCAACGCCGAGTGCCCCAAGGATCAATTGAATAATTCCGGTTAACACCGTTGCCGCGAGTACGTACTGCAAACCGTGATCTGCCATCAAATTAACGAGCACTAGCGCCATCGCACCGGTCGCCGCTGAAATTAACCCTGGACGGCCGCCGACGAATGAAGTGATGACGGCGATTGTGAATGAAGCATAGAGTGCAACCCGCGGATCCACCCCTACGATGAACGCAAAGGCGAGCGCTTCGGGAATGAGTGCCAGTCCCACAACGATTCCCGCTAAAATATCGGCTCGGATATTCCCGAACCATTGTTGTTTGTAAGTATGCAAAACCTGTTCTCCTCTCTAAGCTGTCTATACGATGCATACTTCATTGAGATGCAGTAAAGATCAATATATAAGTTCCAATTATATCAGAATGACCATTCTGCGGCTTTTAATTAACACAAATTCGAATCCATTGTCCCCCTTCCCCGTATACTCTAGTAACGAGAATGAAAGGAGTTCATTATGAGATCTGCAAATCCGAGTTTACGGGAAGATACGTTTAAAGGAATGCGGTCAGTCAATGGGATGGCGATGACCATTCAAGGGACTGTGAACAAGACGTTCATCTTGTTTTTGTTGTTATGCGTGACTGCCGTTTTTACATGGTACCGGTACTATTCTGGAAATGACGTTAGTGCGCTTGTTTGGATTGGTTTTTTGCTTGGGTTTGTTGTTGCGCTCGTTACGATTTTTGTGAAAAGGGTTGCGCCGTTCACGGCTCCGCTGTATGCACTGTTGGAAGGGCTTGCAATCGGTGGGATTTCGGCGATGTTCGAAGCCCAGTTTGCAGGGATCACGATACAGGCCGTGCTGTTGACATTCGGGACACTTTTTTCGTTGCTCGTTGTGTATCGATTGGGGCTTATCGAGGTGACAAAGAACTTCAGACTCGGGGTCGTTGCGGCGACAGGTGCCATTTTCTTTGTCTATTTGATCGATCTTATCCTCCGCTTCTTCGGCATGGAGGTCCCTTTCATCCACGAGACGGGTCTCGTCGGCATTGCCATTTCGGTCATCATTGTAATTGTAGCGGCATTGAATCTTGTGCTAGATTTCGATTTTATTGAATCGGGTGCGGCAGAACGGGCACCAAAGTTTATGGAATGGTACGGCGCGTTCGGCCTAATGGTGACGCTGATCTGGTTGTATTTAGAAATTCTCCGGCTGCTTGCGAAGGTTCGGAGCAATAAATAGGAAAGAACCCGGACCGATTTTGGTTTGGGTTCTTCGGAGTTGTTTATGCGTATATCCTGCCTCCATCACGATAATAGGATAAAATCAATCTGGGTGACGACTGAAGCCCAGATAATTATTATGGAGGTCGGCAATGCCCTATTTATATTTATTCATTGCAATCGTTACAGAACTTATTGGCACTTCCTTACTAAAAGCATCAGACGGATTTTCAAAACTCCTTCCTACGATAGGGTTGATCATCGCATTTGTAAGTAGTTTTTTCTTTTTGTCGTTGTCACTTAAATCAATCCCCTTAAATACTGCATATGCTGTTTGGTCAGGATTAGGACTTGTTTTTACAACAATCATTTCCGTGTTAATTTGGAAAGAAAAAATTAACTTCGCAAGTGTGTTAGGCATCAGCTTGATTCTTGCAGGAGTTGTCATCTTGAATCTGTTTGGACCGGGACATGGGGAATCTGCTCATAAAGTAGGCAAAACTATTTCAATTGACGGGGAAACAGAATAATAGTGTGAACCTAGAACATTACCTTGGGCATGGGGCGACTCACTTTGAGCGCGGGGTGGCTTACTTTGAGCGCGGGGCGGCTGGCTTTGAGCGCGGAGGGGCTTACTTCGGGCGTGGAGCCGCTCACTTCAGGCGCGAAGCCAATCACTTCGGGCGCGGAGCCACTCACTTCGGGCGCGGAGCCACTCACTTCGGGCGCGGGGCCACTCACTTCGGGCGTGGAGCCACTCACTTCAGGCGCGGGGCCGCTCACTTCAGGCGCGAAGCCAATGACTTCGGGCGCGGGGCCACTCACTTCGGGCGTGGAGCCACTCACTTCGGGCGCGGGGCCACTCACTTCAGGCGCGGAGCCACTCACTTCGGGCGCGGAGCCACTCACTTCGGGCGCGGAGCCACTCACTTCGGGCGCGGGGCCACTCACTTCGGGCGTGGAGCCACTCACTTCAGGCGCGACACTACTCACTTTGGACGTGGGATCACTCACTTTGGACGTGGGGACACTCGCTTTGGACGTGGGACCACTTGCTTTGGACGCGAAGACACTCGCTTTGGACGAGGAAAGACATGCATTGGACGCTATACACCTCACTTTGGACGCCTCCTCCTTTATTACAAAAAAGAGCTGACACGTAAAGTCATTATTTTCGACTTTCAGTGACAGCTCCTTTGATTTATACATCGAATGCCATTCAAATACACTTTACTTTAAATACATCAATTCTATTGTAATTATCATCCGAAACAGTTTCAAGGTAGGTCCAGCCTTTATTTCTATAATAGTCAGATGCGTCTTCTGTTCTTAAATAAAGTTCATTAAATCCTAATTCTTTCGCTACCTCTATGGTTTTGTCTATTAACTTTTGTGCTACACCCCTACCACGATACTCTGGTTTCGTATAGAGAGATGCAAGCCAGGGTTTATACATGTCTCTTATCTTTAAATCGTTTTCAAAGATAGATACAGTTCCTAAACATTCTCCCTTCTCGATAGCAATGAGTGTTATTGGAAATCCGTTATCCATTGTATTTGAAAAGTGTTTAACAACATCCTCAAACTTCATACTACTACCCGTTTTTACGACAAATTCCTTATAAATCATTTCAGAGACTTCCCTTATTTTATCTGGATGGTTTGATAAAAAATCAACATTCATACCACTCACCCTTTGTTTTGTTATTTCTCTTTATTCTATCGAATTAACCTGTTTGAGGTAATAAATTAAAATGAAAAACTCGTCCAATATTTTAAATCGAACGAGCTTTATCACTTTAATTTTTTATTAGTAGCGCTACACACTCCACATGAACGGTGTGCGGGAATAGGTCAACTGGCTGTACTTGTTGAAGTTTGTAGCCGAATTGTAGCAATTCCGCAGTATCCGTTGCGAATGTTTCCGGGTTGCATGAGACGTAGACGATTCGTTTCGGTTGGGCGCGGCCGATTCGGCGCATCACTTTGCCGCCTGCCCCGCTCCGTGGTGGGTCGATTAGTAATAGATCCGCCAAGCCCCAGCTTTCGTGTATTTCATCGATACCTTTCCGTGCATCACGGGCAAGGAATGTCGTGTTATGCAAGTCATTGTCAACCGCATTCCGTTTTGCGGATTCAATTGACGTCTCGACGATTTCGATGCCGGCGAGTTCTTTCACGCGTGCTGCAAACGGAAGCGAGAACGTCCCGACGCCGCAAAATAAATCGATCATTTTTTCATCTTCTTGTGGCTTGCCCATTTCTAGCGCAAGATCGACAAGCTTCTGCGCTTGGACAGGGTTCGTCTGGAAGAACGTGTCGAACCAAAGTCGGTAGCGATACCCAGCCATTTCATCGTAAATGAAGTCGCGGCCCGCCAAGACGAATGTCTCTTCGGATTGTGTGCGGTCCGCTATATCCGTATTCACGATCCACATTAGGCTCTTCACGTTCGGATAGTTCTTTGTGATCCGCTCAATCAAGTCTTCCGCTGCAGCCGCCAAATCACCGATAGGCGCTTTCGTCGCAAACAAGGCAAGCATCACTTCGCCAGTTGCAAACGACTCACGAACCATCAAATGACGGAGAAGCCCTTCATGCGTATCTTTGTTATAACCCGATAGATCGAACGCCTTCACCCATTCGCCTACTTCCATCGTCGCATCGACCATATTGCGGCCCGCGATCAAGCATGTTTCAAGCGGAATAATTTTACGGAAATTCCCTTGCTCATGCAGTCCGAGATCCCCTCCAGGCGAAAACGTGAATTCCATTTTATTGCGGTAATGCCAAGGGTCTTCCATGCCAATCGTGTCCAACACGATATCCGGATTCATTCCGACATTTTGCAACGCCTTTTTTACATAATCCGTCTTATATTTCAACTGACCTTCGTAATTCCAATGCTGCCAAACGCAGCCACCACAAAGTTCAAAATGCGGGCAAGGCGCTTCGGTTCGATCCGGGTTCGCGACCAATATTTCATCCGGTAACATCTTCTGCCATCTCATGGATGGATCATCCACTGTAACTTGTACGGTCTCTCCCGGCAACGACTGCGGAATGATAAGCTTCAACTTTCTCAAGTTGCCCAACTCATTCTCACGCCAAATGGCCGCTTGTCCGTTTCCTTTCCCATCCAAATGGTCGATTTTCGCTACCATTTTTTCTCCTGTTGTAACGGTCAAGTGATGACTCCCCTTTCAAATTTTTTCATCTATTTTACGGCCGCCGTCAATCGGCTTGCCTGTTTCTTCAACTGTCCTATTATAACGGAAATTGGGTGGAATGAAAATGGTTGTTCATTTTCACGAGAAAACCGCAAATTTGGACAAGTAAATCGGAAGCCCCTTTTTTATAATCAAGTCGAGGGGGAAGATTATGCGAATACTCATTAACAAAGATCCATATGCAGTTTACTTGTACACCAGTTTTTTATCGCAACTGTTATTCACTTTCATCTTTACAGTGAATTTGTTATACCATGTGCAAGTTGTGAAGCTTGATCCACTCCAGCTTGTGTTGGTCGGAACCGTTTTGGAGCTCACGGTTTTCCTATTTGAAATTCCGACTGGCGTGCTGGCCGACGTGAAAAGCCGAAAGCTTTCACTCGTCATCGGCTATTTTTTAATCGGAATCGGATTTATGATCGAAGGGATATTCCCGCTATTCGCAGCTGTCATTTTCTCGCAGATTGCTTGGGGTATCGGCTATACGTTTACGAGCGGCGCCCAGCAGGCATGGATTGCAGATGAAATCGGGGAAGAACGTGCGTCACTTGCATTTATTCGAGGAGCCAAGGTTGGAAAACTAGGGCAACTTATCGCAATCCCCCTTAGCATCTTAGTGGGATATTACATGATTAACTTGCCGATCATCATCGGTGGCTTCTGTATGCTTGGGCTCGCCATCTACTTGCTGTTTTTCATGGAAGAGAACAATTTTAAGCCTTTACGGTCAGGGAAAAGAGTTTCCACTTGGAAAAGCATGAAGGGGAATATGCAAAAGATTGTTGTTTATTCCAAAGCGAGTTTTGTCATGAGAATGTTGCTTCTAATCGCGTTATTTATCGGATTGTATAGCGAAGGTTTCGACCGGTTATGGATGACGCATTTCATTGACGTATCCGCTTTAGCAACATTCACGAATGAACAGCTTGTCTTGTTCATGGGCGGACTTCAGTTGATTGTCGTTTTACTTTCCTTTACGGTGCTTCACTTTATGAACCGAAGTGCGATCCATTTGAATTTGAGACATATTTACGTCGCCCTTTTCATCGGCAGTGCACTGATTGTCACGTCACTGATCGGCTTTGCATTCTCTGCATTCGTCGTCAGCTTGCTAGTCTTTTACGTCTTAATCCAAGTGACGCGGCAAGTGATGTACCCGTTGGAGGATATTTGGTTGAATAAAATCATCCCGGATTCCTCAACACGTGCAACCTTCTTTTCGGTAAAAGGCCAAATCGATGCAATCGGTCAAATTGGCGGTGGGCCAATCATTGGAGTGATTGCGTCACGATTTGCAGTGAAAATTGCAATCCTCGTAAGTGCTTGCTTCGTCATGCCCGTTTTATATTTGTATACGGTCGTCTTAAAAAAAGACAAAGCGTGATCAACGGATATTTTTATTGGGAGGCACAATTTATATATGAATTGGAGTCTCCTTTTTTGTGGCTACATAAACACTTCAATGAATTTAACACATTAATTAGTACATCTATTCAATTAGTTAGGTTGGTAGTTATAGAACTAATTTTGAAAGAATTCGGACTGCAAGGTACAATAAATTTAAAGATTGTGAAGGTTGCCACTTAAACTAACAGGCAGTTTAGTCGAACCAGGAAATGTTTTAACAAATAAAAATTCAATAAGGAGAACTTTATTATGGGATCTTTGGTTAAATCTCAATTAAACGATTTAGATGAAATAGTGAATATTGATAGAGAAGTAATAGGCAGTGATAGCAGACGAAAATACATAAAAAAAGCTATTGAGGAAGAAAGATGTATAGCCATTAGAAACGAGTTCTCATTGGTAGGATTTTTAATTTTTGATCTTCATTTTTTTGATTGTAGCTTTATATCCCTGATAATAGTTAAACCGACTGAAAGACGAAAAGGATATGCAACATCCCTTCTGGAGTATTTTATAAGCATATCGCCTACTAAGAAAATATTCTCTTCAACCAATCAATCAAATAAAAGAATGCAGGAAGTATTTAATAAAAATGGATTTATACAAAGTGGATTTGTTGAAAACTTAGACGAAGGAGATCCAGAGATCATTTACTTTAAATCAACATAAGTATTTTTGAGTTCCTCAACTAACGAGCGATTTTGTTGAATAGTTGAATACCGAAACAGTAAAAAGTGCTTAGTTTTTTGATGAACTAAGCGCTTTTACATATCAAAATTATTATATCAATTGATGTGCTAACAAAAAGTCACCAAATGGCACCATCATGTGTGTTAGAAGTGAAAGGGGTTGATGGGGTGCAACAATCGGTTTGGTCGACTGATCTAGATATAGAACGAATTGTTGATACATATGGCAATATGCTATTTCGAATCTGTCTTGTCATTCTATGCAATGAAAAAGATGCAGAGGATGTCGTTCAAGACACTTTTATTACGTATCTCACTAAAGCGCCAATTTTCAACGATGCAGAACACGAAAAAGCATGGTTGATTACAGTTGCCACCAATCGCAGCAAGAATAAGAGAAGATACAATATCATTCGAAAACATATGGATATCAGTGATTTGCAACTATATTCTATCAATGATGAAAACTATGGTTTGCTGGACCATCTTATGAGATTACCAACTAAACATAAGATTGTCTTGTTACTTTACTATGTAGAGGGCTATAAAGTAGATGAAATTGCAAAAATCCTTACCATTACTACATCAGCAGTAAAAAAGCGATTACAACGGGGAAGAGAGATTCTTCGCGAAAAATATCGAAGGGAGAATGAATATGGATTTTGAGAAGATCAAAGATGCTGTTACTTCTATTGAGATGTCAAAAGCTATGGAAGAGCGTGTGAAAGAGAATATTGGAAAGAGAAAATCAGTTCACGTGAATTTTAAAAGGTGGATTCCGGTAGTAAGTGCATTTGCAATCCTATTGGCGATTATGATGGGCATTCCGTATTTTAATAAGAATGGAGAGCTCCAAGTTGCCAATTTTGCAATTACCGCTTATGCATTGAGTGAAGATGGGAAAGAGCTGAATACAGCCATTACATCAGAACAAGCTGCTATTGAATTAGCAACTAAAGATAGAATGGGTATTATGGGTGTGGGCGGTGATGGAGGTGGATACATCTTCACAGATGTTATGCTCAAAATAACTGGAGAACAGATCGAGTCAATTACGTATACAATGAGCCACGGCAAGTTCGTAGAAGATGTTACATTTACATCGAAAAAGCATCCAAGTACTGAATGGTTACGATCGGAAAAGATCAGTTTCATTCTGAGTGAGCCGGGTTCAGATGTATATGAGGGGATGAGAAATATCGGGAGAACGTACACAGTTGCCTATCATGAGCAGGATAAATATAAATATACCCTTGCCATTCCTCACGATGGTAATAATGTAATCGACGACGATGTGAACATCAAAGTAACTGTAACATATGCAGATGGAAGCTCTGAAGAGCAAGATATTTTAGTAACGCAAGAAGCGAATTCTATTTCATTAATGCTTAAATAAAATGTAACACGAAAAAACGCTCATTATGAGCGTTTCAGAGTGTAGACAAAAGGGTTGGAAATCGAATTGATTTCCAACCCTTTTGTCAATTATCGAAGTTATTTTAACGGAAATAGGCCATCCTCACTCATATAATAGCTACTATCATGCCGTAGCTGGCCACTTCCACGGCCAAGTGGCAAGTTTCTTGAGATTCAAGGCAGCAAAAGTTAGCATCGCCTGCATGGACAATTTTTTAAGACCCTTTAGGGTTGTCCATCGCATACCATGCTTTTCTTTGGCATCGGCAAAGACACGCTCAATCGTCTCTTTCCGCTTCCCATATACTTCTTTAATTTCATAGTTATGGCGCAAGTCTTCAGCTACATCCAAGTAGTCTTGCCAGATATGACGTTGAATCATCTTTTGTTGATTCTTACTCTGCGTGCATTGGTCAATCACTGGACAAGTTGCACAAATCGAAGGAGTCGAGGCATACTGGCGATAACCTTCTTTTGTGGTTGTTCGGTATGTAAGAACCTGTCCTTCAGGACAGAGATAGCAGTCATAATGCTCATCATAGACATACTCATGTTTTTTAAAGAAGCCTTCTTTTGTCATTGGTCGTTTGTACGGAAGTGCAGGAAGAACATGATTCTCTAAAAGGAAATTCGCAATAGCTGGTGTCTTGTAGGCTGCATCAGCGGCAACGACGACTGGGCGTCCCACCTGATCAATCACCTTCCGGACTAGTGGTTCAAGCATATGGTTGTCGTGAACATTTCCTGGAGTGACAATGTTTGCAAGTACAAAACCCTTCTCGTCCGTAGCTGCGTGAAAAGAATAGGCAAACTGCTTTGTCCGTTCATCTTTTACGTAGTAACCACTCTCAGGGTCTGTTGTCGATTCTTTAATTTCCTTGTACTCTTCCTTCTCAAACTTTTCGGGTGGAAATGGTTTCTTCCCATGCTTTTCCCGGTCGAGGTTGAGCTCCTCCTGGAGCCTCTTTTCATAAGCCCGCGTCTCTTTACGAACAACCTTCTTCTCAAACTTTCTTTTATTCGCACTCGCTTTCACATGGGTCGAATCAATAAAGACATGATCGGGGCTTAGGAGCCCGCGATCTGCGACCTCCTTCAACACTCTGTAGAAGATCTGCTCGAACAGGTCTGTGTCTGCAAAACGACGGACATAGTTTTTCCCGAAAGTTGAGAAATGGGGAACCTCGGTGTGGAAACCAAATCCGAGAAACCAGCGGTATGCCATGTTCGTTTCAATCTCTTTGATGGTTTGGCGCATGGATCGTATGCCGAAGGTATATTGGATAAAAGTCATCTTGATAAGTACCACTGGGTCGATACTAGGTCTCCCTATTGTCGAATAAAGGTTTTCAATCAAAGGATAGATAAAGGAAAAATCAATTGCCGCATCTAACTTACGAACAAGATGGTCTTGTGGAACTAACTGTTCAATAGTTAGTATTTCCAACTGTTCGCGTTCATTGATTTGATTCTTCGTCATCATATCCATCACCTCATTAATTTTAAAAGAGACACCGTTGATTGAAGCGGAGGTCGGCGACTCCTGCGGGAACAGCACGAGCTGAAGACCCTGGACTGAGCGCAGCGAGGGAAGCGGCTGAAGCCGTGCCCGCGGAAAGCGTCCGACCGCAGCGGAAATCAACTTTTCTAGTGTTACTTCTATTTTAAAAGAAAAAAGACTGTAGGCAAACACCAAAAATTCCTGGTGTTTGTCTACAGTCTGAAACGCTCATTATGAGCGTTTTTTAGTTGCCGCCTCTATTGTTGTTTGGCCTATGATCTATTTCCAACCTTCTCTTTGATCGGCACGTAAATTTCCATCGTGATTTTCTCGTACAGCCAGTGATGGCAAAGTTCATCGTAATACTCGAAATCATACCCTTGCTCATCGACTTCGTAGGAGGATTGAGGCAGCCAATCCTCTACTATGAATTTCCACGTTCCTTTAATCGCGGTAACAAACTGCTCCACATCGACTGGCGGAGTTTTGAATACCGCATACGTTGCCGGTTTCATATGCAGCTTCGTCAGCCCTTCTGGGAGTTGGGCATTTTCATGATCACAATCGACTGCAAATAAATATGTGAACGTATCATTCATTTCTCGATCATTCAGATTGACGCAATATTCTCCGTGTTTTTTCGGGGATAGTTGGGCATACAACATCGTTTCGATTGCCTCTTCCGGTGCAATACGCTGATCCCAGAAAGCTGGTGCATCCCTTGTGTAAAATACGTTGTCTACCTTGCTTTCATAGGTTTTTCCGGCAATCGTAAAGCCTTCTTTCCGAACAATTTTTGGTTGCATGACGATACCGCCAACTTCTTTTTCATGCAAGTTCAGTAAATCCAACTTTGGCGGTAATGACGTCGGACAATGCAGCCGATATAAGCTCGGTGGACTTCCGAACACTCGTTTAAACGCTTTCGTAAAGCCGGAATGGGTTTCAAATCCGTAGTCAAGTGCGATATCAATTACTTTTTTGCCATTCACCAGCTCGAATAACGCGTGTTGCAGTTTCCTTTTCACGACATAATCCATAACGGTATAGCCGATATGTTGATGAAAGATCCGATAAAAATGGAAAGGAGAGTACCCGGTCATTTTCGCCAAATTCTCAGGTTTGATTTCTTCCTTTATACGGTCTTCGATCGTATCGATGACCTTTTGCAATAAATGTAACTGTTGAATCGAAAACGCCTGCCTTTACCTCTTCATTAATACTCATCATCGTCCATGGGGTCAATGTCCGCATAAATTTGAAATCCTTCTCCCCAATGATGCTTCAGCCACTGGATTGCTTGTACCATCTCGTCGCCATGCGCAGCGGCTTTTTCTTCAAGATCTTGGGCCTCTTCCAGTTTGGATAAGCACCAAGCAGGGTCAGGGAAAGATTCGAACCATTCCTTATCATCCTCTTCAAGCGGGTCCGTATAGTTCATAGCGTCATCGACAGGCAACATTTTCGGCCAATCGAGCCCAAGTCCTACGTCTTCCATCAGTTGCCGGATTTCAAGGCCGAATGTGAAATGGAAGTTGTAGTATGCGATGTCCTCTTCCTCGTCTAGGATGTGGATCCTGTATTCCTTACTGTTTTCCTGCTTCATCAGCTTTTGAAAGAACGATGCTTTCCGCGTGACGTCTTTGATTGTCATATTTTTGATCGCCGTCAATCTGACGTTTTCAGCGTATTGCTGCTCCGTTTGATTCGGATAGTTTTCCGCATTCATTGCAAGCTTCTTATCCAGCTCCTGCTGTTCCGCGTATGTCAGTTTTGACGTCAATTCCTTTTTTCGCAGCTCCGGTATTCTTATTGCCAACCGACGCGTATCTTCTATATTCATACTCATTCTATTTCCTCCATTCATGTATTCTAGTTTCTGCTGTTGACCATAATGACATATTCGACAGAATGCAATAATGTCCTTTGTTATTTGGTAGATTCGGTTCCAATTTCACAGACGTCAAAAAGGGCATCACTGTGTGAGGATGCCCTTTAGCCTTACTAAGACAATTAAGCACCCGCTTCTTTCAAAATACGTTCAATTTCTGTAAACCCACGCCTTTCAGCATGTTCCAAAGGGGTAACCCCATCTCTATCACTGATCTTGACATCGGCACCATGATCTACTAATAGTTGTACGATTTTTTGATAATTTTCGCCGCCATCTCCTAAAATGACCGCTTCCAATAGTGCAGTCCAATGTAAATTATTTAGGTGATTCACGTCCGTGTCAGAAGTAGTTAATAACTCTTCCACAATGTCCACATGTCCTCGATCCGCGGCAGGAATAAGAGCTGTTCCACCAAAACGATTTGTTACTGTTGTATCCGCTCCAGCTTCAACAGCAAGTTTCACAATTTCCAGCAATCCTTCTGCCCCAGCATATAAAAGTACATTATCCAGATTGTTATTCCGGATATTTATGTCCGCCCCTTGTTCGATAAGTAACTTAACCGTTTCATTCTGGTTATTTTGTGTTGCAGCCATAACTGCTGTATTTCCCTCACTATCTATCGCATCGATCTCTGCTCCATCTTCTAGTAATGCTAAAATCGTTTCTGTGTCCCCTTCTGCAGCTGCAGAAATTAACTGCTGTTCCAAATTAGTTTCCTCCTTTTCTTCTACTTGCACCGCTGGACTATCATCAGCTCCTGTATATGCACTGCATGCAGCAAGCATAGCTACAAGCAAACCTATAAAAATTCCTTTCAGCTCCATACTTGCCTGCACCTCCTTATGCTTACGCTTTTTTGTTAAAAAGCTCATGTTTTGCCTTATTATAAACGAAAGACAACTATTTATCTCACCAGAAATCAAAGGTGCCTGTGCAACACACATTTATGACAATTCAATAAAACTCATATAAATACACAAAGAAGCCAACCGAATGTTGATACGGTTGGCCATTCCATTTATTCCATGCAATTGTAGTGTATTAACTGAATAGTTTGTTGCACAGGCACCGAAGTTAGGTTGTGACAATGAACATTCATCTTGACTGCGTGGCAATATGATCTGCCAATCGAATGGCTAGTGCAACGTTGGAAAGAACAGGCCCAGCTGCGGTTAGAGTCGGAAGAACGCTATTATCCGCTACGAACAATCCTTGCACGCCATGTATTTGACCGTGACGATTTGTTGCTGATGTCGCAGGGTCATCCCCCATTCGGCATGTGCATGATTCATGCATATCTGCACCAGGCGGACGAAGGACTAATGTGGATTCATCGAGCGTCACACCCATCGCTGCAGCGGATTTCCTAATGCCTTGCTCAACTTTCTGAGCTGTTTCTCGGTCTTTATTGCTCAACGAATAATGGACTTGTTGTAAAGGTACACCGAATTCATCTTTTGCAGATGGTTCGATATATACCCGATTCTCCGCACGGGGCTCAACCCTGCCGAAGGAAGCATACACAACCATGAGCTGATCCGTCAGTTCCCGGTCCTCAAATTGCTGGTACGAGAAATATTGATCCGGCCCAAGAATTTGAATTTGGTAAGGAGATTCCTCTGTCTCAAATTTCAAGACAGCTAGATTCCCCAAGTTTTCCGCGAACTGACTTCGGCTAACTGTTCCAACTGCAATTATCGAAACATGACCTGTTAAATAACGACCAATCGCTGGTCCCTGTATTCCCGAGTTCAGCAAAATACGTGGAGTTTCTAACGTACTCGCAGAGATGACCACGTTTTTTGCCCGAATTCTGTGAGCCCGTTTATCTGCAGTAAAAACCTCGACGCCTGAAACTCTACCACCCTCTATCAAAACCCTGGAGACATACGCATTGACTGCGAGATCAAAAGGCCTGTCAAACCGAGCGGATGCGAGGGCATTGATTGAACTGAACCAAGGATTCGAATGGACTTCCCCTCGCCGTGAAGGTGTCATGTCAAATGCAAGCGGCATATCATCCGCTTCCACCACACCTCCTGCATGGAGTCTGTTCAACATCGTCTTTTGCATATCCGAACCTTTGGCATATTCTCTAGTGACATTCATCAACTTTTCCGCCATCCCATAATACACACTCAATTCCATTGGATGGATCGGCCAATTTTCGAGTTCCGATTGAATGGGTCTCGGCGTAGCAGCATTCCAGAACAAGGACCTTCCCCCAAGTGCATAAACCATTGTAGCCCCGGAAAATTGAGGTAGGCGTTTACCTAAGGGAGTCGAATTGTCTGGAAGCAGTTCGTCGCGCGCCGTATTTACATTTTGGGTAGGAATATTTAATGAGTGCGAATGAAAAAGCTTATCTCCTTTTTCCAGCATCCCAATCTTTTTAGCACCTTGGTATTTCCAAAGTTCGCAAAGCCTTTGCAGCGTCGCTCCCCCGCCAGGGCCAGATCCTACAATGAGTACGTCATATTCGGTCTGTGACATCTCTTCGACTGATTTTTCCGGGATCCAGTTGTTTTTGTATTTCACGACCATCGTAAACACTCCTTTCTAGATGAAGATATTCGGGAGTGTTTTGGTTTATTCTTTAATTGGGAGGGCTTCATGACTTAAACATACGGAATACGAGAATACTAAAACAATCATGTAATGAGGTGATGGAATATGCCTTACGTAACTGTAGTTGGCGGAGAGACATTTGAAGTGGAAATGGGGAAAAAACTAGTATTGGCACTCGAAGATAGCGGTGTAAATATTTTGCATCAATGTGGAGGAAATGCGAGATGCACGACTTGCAGAGTAGAGGTGATGGATGGAAATTATTTGGAGGTTACCCAAAAAGAGAAGACGGCTTTTGAGAATAAAGGAATTGACGAGCATTTATTATCGGATGATTGTTTGCGTTTATCTTGTCAAATTCTTGTTAACGGAGATATCACCGTGCGCCCAATCATGACTGTCGAAAATACTGGAAAGGCAGCTGGTCCGAGGCCTGCTGATTAAATTAATGGCGTCCCCCTCGACGGGAGGATGCCATTTTATATTCTGCATTCCTTTATTCCGAAACGCCTGATGGTGCATCCGTACTGCCTGATAACTCGTCCACTATCTCCAACCTTTGGCATATTCAATGAACACCCGTCATTTATGAACTATACTTACACTAGTATATACAATCATTTATCCATAGATAGGGTGAACTGTTATGAAAGAATATCGAATTGATCCTAGTCAAGGGCTTGAGTTCGGACTTTATACATTAGGTGACCATATCCCAGATCCTCACACGGGGGAGCGGATTTCTTCCCAACAACGACTTCGGGAAATTATTGAGCTAGCAAAAATCGCTGAGCAAGCTGGCATGGACTTTTTCAGTGTCGGGGAAAGCCATCAGGAATACTTTACGACGCAAGCACATACCGTCGTGTTGGCTGCCATTGCGCAAGCGACCGAGAGGATTAAACTTGGAAGCTCATCGACAATCATCAGTACATCTGATCCGGTTCGCGTATACGAGGACTTTGCGACGATTGACTTGCTCTCAGATGGACGTGCGGAAATCGTTGCTGGGCGGGCCTCCCGTATCGGGCTTTTTGAATTATTAGGGTATGATGTCCGTTATTACGAGGAATTGTTCGAAGAGAAATTTGATTTATTGCTACGGATTAATCGAGAAGAAGTGGTGAATTGGAATGGACAATTCCGTGCACCTTTACGGGATGCTACCGTATTGCCGCGGCCGAAAAACGGGTCGCTTCCTATTTGGCGTGCGGTTGGCGGAAGTCCTGGTAGCGCGATGAAAGCTGGTCACGCCGGCGTTCCAATGATGCTCGCGACACTCGGTGGTCCTGCAGATATTTTCAAACGATCGATTGATATATATCGAGAGCATGCCACAAACAACGGATTTGACCCAGCAACTTTACCTGTCGGAACTACTGGATTCTTCTATGCAGCGAAAACGACGCAAGAAGCAATTAACGAGATATATCCGTACATTAATGAAGGAATGAAACTGACGAACGGACGTGGGTTTCCGAAAGAAGCCTTTGCACATGCCGCAGATCCACAAAGTGTTATCAACGTAGGCAGCCCGCAGGAAATCATCGAAAAAATCCTGTACCAACACGAACTATTCGGCCACCAACGGTACATCGCCCAAATGGATTTCGGCGGCATGCCTTTCGATAAACTAGCGAAAAATATTGAGATCATCGGATCTGAGATTTTACCTGCCATTCGAAAGTATACGCGCGCTTAATCAAACACATAGAAGCCAACCATCGATTTGGTTGGCTTCTTCATTTATACAATTCAATGTGGATTGTACTTTTTCACTTGCTTTAACGTCGCGACGATAAGGAAGCTGACGATGACTAATAAAAGCCAGGAACTTATCTTTCCAAAATGAACGAGACTCCATGCAGCTTTTTGGTTTGGATATTGCCATGCGTCGAAGAACGTTGCAATGTTTTCCGCAATCCATATGAAAAACCCGATAAGTACAAATGAAAATACGAGTGGCATGCGGTAACGGGTTTCATTCACCGAATACGTGACCCATGAGCGCCAAAAGACGATGACAACAAGTATCGCTAACCACCACCGTACGTCGATCCAATAATGGTGGGTGAAGAAATTCAAATAGATGGCAGCTCCTAGAGGAACGACTGCCCAAAAAGGCGGCCACTGTACGAGGCCAACATTCAACCTCCTCCACGCCTGACAAAGGTAACTTGCAACACTAGCGTACATGAATCCGCTAAATAAAGGCACTCCAAAAACTTTGAAAACCCCTTCCTCCGGATACGCCCAAGAACCCATATGCACTTTGAAAATTTCAAGCGCAAGCCCAATGAGATGAAATACTGTGATTACCTTCAGTTCATCCCGCGTTTCAAGCCCCGAGTGCACCATCCACCATTGCATCAACAGGCAGATAATGAACAGCCAATCATACCTCGCTAGGAAAGGAAGAGGCACGAATTTTGTTATTGCCAGAGAGGCAAAAATGACGACGGGAAACAAACATGACAACGCCTGCTCCCAACCGAACCGAACAAGTTGAATTAGTGCCCTCATGGATTTGCTTTGTGTAGATATTTGATTCATTGAACTAGTTGGGAAGATCCCGCGGGATCTAGTGCTGTTCATCCTTGAGAGTCCTCTTCATTTCGATACTCTAAAATATCTCCGGGTTGGCATTCCAACGCCTTGCAGATCGCATCCAACGTTGTCAGCCGAATTGCCTTTGCCTTTCCATTTTTCAATATCGAAAGATTGGCCATCGTAATTCCAACCTTCTCCGAAAGCTCCGTTACGCTCATCTTCCTTTTCGCCAGCATCACGTCAATATTAATTATAATTGCCATTTTATCACCTCAGACCACTAAGTCGTTTTCCGATTTTATCTCGATCGCTTCTTGTAAAAGCCTTTGCAGCACAGCAGCGAATACCGCTATGACGAGCGATGTAAAGACAGGAACCATTCCAATAATAATTAGACCCGGGGCATCGTCTAGCTCTGCAACGATATAGACAAATGGCAAAATGAGCACATACAAACCGCTAATTGTCATGGCACAGAATTTGATCTTCTTAAGTGCCTGAACAGACAAATTAGAGAATGAATCGTTTTTATCTATTAAGCTAAGCAACCTAAAAGACTGGTACAATGCTACGAAAAACGGTATGGCGGCTAAAAACATCCCAATCACAATGGGATATAGGATATGAGCATAATCTGGATTTACCGGGTTTCTCACTAACCAATACAACCCAAATATGCACAACGCAAGAACGGGAAGCCCCATCAAAATAACCGCCATCTTCAAGAAGAGCGTTGACCCTCTTTTCATAAAAAGCACCTCACAAATTTATATTCATATCGAATGTAGCATATTATTTATCGACTTACAATAAATATATATTGAGTTGAGTAATTAAAGAAGTTATCGGTGCCTGTGCACCACACATTTATGACAATTCAATAAAACTTATATAAATACAAAAAGAAGCCAACCAAACATCGATACGGTGGGCTTCTAGAAATATTTCATACAATTGTAGTGTATAGTCTGAATTGTGTGCTGCACAGGCACCCAAACAATTCATCTCCAATAATTTACATTCGAATTAAACCATTGTCGAAACAGGATATAATAAGAGTACAATATTGTTAATGTAAGAGGTGAATCAAATGAGCAGGGACATTAATTACGATGTTATTTTACAGGCACTTGAGCAATTATCGTCGCTTGTCAAAGAGAACCAGAATGAACTGAAAGAGTTACGATTGGCTATCGAATCCAATACAAACGAGATGAAAGAATTACGTTTAAACGTCGAATCTAATACTAGCGAACTGAAAGATTCAAGCCACAAAGAATTAATGGAACGAATTGATTCGGTTGAAGAAAACCTCAGTGAAAAAATACGAAAAGTCGATGCCAAAGTAACCATTCTTTCGAATGAGTTGTTAGAGACAAAAGCCGATGTGCTTCGGTTGCAACAAGCAAGATAAAGATGCCTATGACCAAATCCACTTCCTCTGTTTGGTCATAGGCATCTTTTTTTATTTCAGTCACATCGCGACTTTTTACCGCTTGCTCAAATACTCCCTTTTTAGAATTCCCATGATGATGATGTCATGCCATTCGCCATTTCTATATAAACTCTCGCGCATGACTCCTTCTTTTACAAATCCAAGTTTTTGATAAATATGTATAGCTCTTTCGTTAAAAGAGAAGACCCTAAGTGAAACACGATGCAGATTTAATTCCAAAAAGGCATACTCAAGCAACATGTCTAGAGCTTCTGTTCCATACCCTTTACCCCAATAATCCTTCTCGCCGATATCGATAATACATTCAGCATTTCTATTTTTCGTATCGATATTGATTAATGAAGTAACGCCAATTGCAGTGTTTCCTTCCCTCTCCTCAATGATATAGCTCTTGGAAGATGTTGATTTGAGTATAATATTTTCTACAAAACTCCTTGTTTCCTCCAGAGAATATAAGTCTAATGATGGACTTGTTGTTTTCATTACATGTAAATCGTTTCTCCAAGAATGATACTGTTCAATATCATTTTCCACCATTTTTCGAAACTGAAGTCTTTTTGAACTTAACAATTAAGATCACCCCCTCAAATTACATTTGACTACCCCTTTAATTGGTCATTGATTGTTGTAGCTTCAATCGGCGGATGCAGTTTCCCATCGTCGAACCTATAATCTAAAACGTAAATCTTGAAGAGAAAATTACCTATCATGAAGATAGTGAGTAAGGCAATGGCAATAACACCCCAAAATACTCCTTTTATCGAAAATCTAAAGGCTTTAGATTCGACTAACCTATCTCCCCAGCTCATCATCAATGCCCCCTCATTCCTCGTTAATGTAAACAGCGTTCCTTATAAACCCATACTTATCTTGTTCATCTTTCCCTAACCTGCACCTTTAGTTGAACAAGAAAAAGGTGCAGTCTCAGTAGCTCAACGATCTTCAAATAAAGACCTGTTAGCTGAATAAATGATATAATTCAAAACCAATTTTATAACCGACTAAAAACAAAATTGCTACTGCTGATACATTCACACAGGCAAATATAAATGGTCTTTTCTTTCCGAGAACACGATAAAATGAAAGTATTTTCTTTACATCAATCAAGTTGTGGACCCCTTTCTTACGAAAACAATATATAAATAGTTTACCGTAAAATCCAAATAATTGTTAAACTATTCTACTTCGTTAGCAATAAGAAAAGTGTAACTTTCAGGTTACTTTTTTAAGCAATCAAATAAAACATAACCAAATACAATTCTAGCTATTGTTGTAAATGCAATCGGATTACCAAGCAGTAGAACTCTTCCGAATAACAGTTTCACCCCGAAAAGAGCTTGTAGCATTGGTAACATTGTTATATAGAGAGACGGGATTCCAATTGCAACAAACTTAATCCAATCAAACGACCATTGCTTTTTTTCTTTCATTTCTAAAACCAATTTGGGCGTTCGCAGCAACAATCCAAAACAAATCGGAAATACAGTTAAAGGTGTTATAAAAGCCAGATAATTAAAAGTCTCTGCCGCTTCTAGTCTTAATCGTTCTTGATAACCCACCGCTAGATACAAAATATAGCCAATAACTACTGTAGAAACGAAATAAAATGAAAATCTTTTCATTCAATCCCCCATTTTTCGTTTTTTCATTCTCCCGCCCATAGAACATCTTATGGCACTTCGCCATTTCCCTAAAAACACCTTCTTTAGTTTATCCTCGCTGTTTAGTCATTCCGATGGAAAATCTTTTGAAACCGAGTTCCTCATAATACCTTTCCAAGTCTTCTACACACATTAATTGTGGAATGACTTGATGTTCCTCGCAATGATTGATGATACATTTCATGAGTTCTTTACCAATTCCCCTCGACTGGTAGTTTGGCAAAACGCATAAACCACAAATGATTGCGGTAATGACTCCATCAGAAATCACGCGGCCCATCCCGACTAATCTATAGTCTTCATAAGCATACACCGCATACCAACTTTGCTTGCACATTTTCTCAAGATCAGTGACCGTCAACTGTAGTGAGTTCCATCCAAGTTCTTCATAGATTCTTACCAATTCATTGAAATCGTCTGGGTGCTCTGTCGTAAAGTGGATTTCATTCATCATATGTCATCCTCCATACCTTCTATATTTCTATTCCAAGGCAGGGAGCCTTATCGGGATTTAATCCACACCCGAAGAGCACCCATTGATGTCCACCCAGAAGAACGAGCAGCCGAAAGCAAGTCTCCATGTTCATACCCGACCATGTGGACTCCGGGATATTCTTTGGATACGACATGAGGAATGGTACGCCATAGGTTGATTTCATCCATCCCCCTTGAAAAGACATTGGATATTCCGACGACATCCGCCGCTTTATTCGCAATAAAACCTGCACATCCATTTGGACAGTTTAGAAAGTACATCCTCATTTCCGGTCCCCCCAGAAGGCTGGTTGGTATTGAGTTTTCCAATCCAGTCTCTTTCGTCCATCGTTCAAATTCCTCTTTTGTCCGAACGAGTTTCCACTCATATGGTCCGGTCTCTTTTTCACTTACTGAGGGAGAATAAATCCATTCCGCTTCAAACAACATTTGAAATCCAAAAGGCTCCAAATGGAGGGTGGCATAGCTATCTTTAATGCTACCAACATGATCTAGTTTCAGAAATTCTACAATATCTTCTTCTATGGTTACCCTACTTGAGGTAATCAGTTCAGGATAGTATGGAGGGGCTACCGCTCGAAGTCCCCAAACTTTATCTGTCGTGAATGACTCCTTACCATGTGCTGCACTGACCAATTGACACCAGGCAATATTATTGTCCACGGCTTTTTTTACGTTGCTCTCATACAATTCATTCACGACCTTCCTTCGTCTATTATATGTAGAATTCTATACTGGCAAGGGATGTCCTTCTTTATTACTGTGTACGTAAGACAACCAACATAAGTTCTATCAATGCACTAAAGCCAACCAAAATTTTATCTGGTTGGCTTTGAATTACTTTCTGTCTTACTTCTTTAATGAACAACCCGTTTATTGCAGAATCAAAGGCGGGAGTCCACCTTCTGTTGAGAAATAAGCAAAAAGTGTAAATGCCAAAATAAGAATCGCGATAGCTATAACAATCATTGATAAAACAGGTTTGAATTGTTGTTTTAACGATTTAATACCAATGAATAAACTTAATAAACTTATGATAAAACAAACAATCGCACCAAATATATTGTTCATTTTTGGCAAAATAGCTCCGAAGAATAAGATAAAGAATAATACTTGTAGACCAATTCCACCCAACAATGTATTTTGCATCTCACCTATCCCCTCTACACCTCTATTTAATTAATGCTTGTTTCATTAACCTGCCTCGTTAGTGAAAATACCTTATTGAGACTTGTATTTGTCCCTCATATTTGTGTTCGTCATTGGAACCATCCCGTAAACCAACCAAAACCAGACATTGCAATAAGAGCAGTAATTAAGAGAATCAAAAAGCCCCCGATTAAAATGATTATTGAGTATAAGCCATACTTAAGTGGCTTGGTTAATTTTCTTTCCAAAATACAGGCTAATAGAAATGAGCCTACTGCGATACCAAATCCGTCAAAAATACTAAGACCGTTGTCGGAAAGTAAATACAATCTTACACTGGAGAATTCAGATATTATTTGTATTACTAACAGGGTAACAAAAAGATAAAAAATCCCTAAAAACAATGAGACAGATGTTTTTTTTATCGCTGACATAGTCATTGCAATTCCCCTTTTTACTTAAACTAACCTACGCTTTAGTTCAACAAGAAAAACCGAAATCCCTTCATTAGTATGATAGGAAATTTCGGTTCATCTTTTACCTTATATACTCTCCAACGCGTCTCCAAGAAACTTTGCAAGCTCAAGCATTCCGTATTTTTCTGCTTTTGCTTCTGCGTCTGCATTGTAGTTTGTGTTTGTGTTGACGTCATACGTAAAAATCTCTCCCGCGGCATTTTTTATAAATTCAATGCCGGCAACGTCAATTTTCACTGCCTTCAGAAAAGCTTCAAAGCTTTCGATTAGATTACGATCGACATCTTCTATAATTTCAAATTTAGGTCTTGCTTCTTCTTCTCCTACCGGACAAAATAGGTCGTCAACTTGGCACGCATCCGCTGGGCATAGCTCAAATCCTTCTGACGTATCGACCCTTACCGAATAGACATATTTGCCACCCACAAACTCAGCTCTTGTAATAGAGGAATCGGGTGATTGGATATACTCCTGGATCAGCGTGATTCCATCTACAGGCTCTTCAAATGCAGAACTAAAGACGTATGAATTTAACGCTTCTACAGTTTGGAACAATTGGACGCCGAGTCCTTTACCCGCCCGATTATGCTTTGTAATAAATGGGGCTGTTCCTAGCTTTTCAGCAGCTTCTATTATTTGCTCGCGTCCCACTGCACCTATTGTTTTCGGGGTCCGGATTCCATTCGCTTCAAGCGCTGTATATTGTTTAATTTTACTAAGCTCAAGGCGCAATGCATTACTTCCATTAAAAACAGTTCGATTATGGAACTCAAGCCAATCCAGAACTCCACCCGTCAACTCCGGCGCAAAGCGGTGATCTCTCGTATGAGAGGACGCGCTCATCCGATTATAAAATACCCCTTCAGGTGGTGCCGAAGTTAAATCAACAATCCCTTTATCAAGATGCCATGCCTCATACGGCAGGTGTAATTCATCCAATCGTTTTGTTAAATGAGAGGTCCACTCATCATTTTCGTGGATGATGTATATTTTTTTAGACATCGTAAACGCCCCCTTCTCTCCTAAACTTTAACATAGAAATCTAGGGATTGTTCAACAATATGACGCTACATAAAATATGTTCACAAGAAAAGAGCTGTCTAAGCAGCTCCGCATCCTCAGTTACATTATTTATTGTTTACATATTATGTTGTCCCCTTGTTTCACGCTGATAGTGCAAACTAGCCAATCCAAATAAGATACCTGCAATTAAAAACCAAGGTTCGAAAAGTAACAGGTCAGTTAGGATCCATTTTTCAAAGTTTACAGTTGCCCATACAGAGAAATCAAAGAACTCTGAACGGATAATGCCAGCCAATAAAAGCCCCTTTGTAACATAGCCATATACAGCATGCAGGAACGGAACTATACAAGCAGTCCAGCCCATCACAAGCAATAACCCTCGTGGGATACTTTTCCCCCAAGGATGAACCAGTGAAAGCGCAAGTAATGCAGCTACTAACAACATTACAGAGGCTCCCCAGTTCACTGCTTCCCACATCGCCTCATCTTGCAATACCCCAGGCATCAATGCCATTCCTCCAAATGCCCAATAAATGTGAATTGGAATATACAAGAGCGACCAGATACACGCAGCATAACCAGCCCATTTCATTTGATTCATCTTCAATTCCTTTCACCCCAAGATCATTTAAAATTAAAATTTAAGCGAGCAATCGTGACAACTTATTCTCCAGCTTTTCCTATTAGCGAAAGTGACATCAGTATGCAGGCATGATTCCGAGATTCCACAGTAGCATCGGGACCGCTATTAGGATCAAACCAAGCACCACGGGAGCTCCCACCACGCCGAGGAAGGCATAGCCTCTTCGTGTGCCATGACGCCGCGAGTAAGAGACGGCTAGAAAGCCATAGCCAACTGCAGCCAACACGAACATCAATACGTAGCCGATGCCTTTCAGTGTAATTTGGTCGGGAGTGCCTGCAAACCCGGAGATCATTCCTAGCGCCTGCGTCACGCTGCCCAGAGCATATAATCCGAGCGTGGCGAAAGCTCCCCACAACAACACGGTCATGAGAGACGGGAGGTGAAATTTCGGGAGGTTTGCAACCGACAGCAATGCCACTGCCGCGCCTAATGCCTTAAAGCCAACGACAAGCCAGTTCATCACCGTGATGCCGGCCGCATACTCGGCAAGTGGCCCCTTGGAGAAATAGTCTGTGACCTCGAAGACGATATTGACTACCGCAAACGCTATGCACCACAGAGCCATTAGGATCGCGATCACAAAAACACCTGGCCTTGGGGATGTCCGTGGTACCAGACTCGTTATTAAACGGGTTTCCAAAGTATTCCACTCCTTTTGGTCATCTTAGTTTTGATGATATACGAGAAGTGTTTTTTAGTAGAGGTTCCAGAGTTTGATTTAAAACTACGTCTGTAGTCCGATTTATCGTTTCGGTTAATTTCCATAGCATCGATCAGACTCCTTCTTCACTAATCCCTTTTGTTGAACAAGAAAAAAGAGCCGCCTAAGCAGCTCCGATCTTCAAGTGAATATACATACATCTAGCGCGGCATCCGCCTCGCTCTTTTGGATGAAGAAATATTGGGATTCTAACCAACTCTTCATTTACGGGAAACGATAGCAACCCAATTACCATCAGGATCAGACACATACGAACGGCGAATTCCGGCATTATGGACTTTCGGCTCGATGAGTACTGGCACTTCGGCCTCACGCAGTCGGTTAATGGCATGCTCCGCATCCTCAGCCCAAATAGTTAATTCAAAAGGGTGACCTGTGGTAGGCGCAGACACGCTTCCTTCCTTCGCTGCTGCATAGGTTGTCAAGGCGATCAGAGAATTTCCGAGGCGAAGTTCAACATGTTCGGGCTCTCCTGTATCTGGAAAGCGAAAGGTCTCTTCAAATTCAAGAAGATCCCGATAGAAGGTCAAAGAGCTGTTAATGTCTGACGTATAAAGACTTGGGAAAGCGGATAAAAACAAATAAAATCTCCTCCTTTTTTAGTTCAGGTTAGTATGGAGGGGCTACAGTTTGAAGTCCCTATACTTTAACTATCGTGAATGACTGCTTGTCATATGCTGATCCATTGACAAAGCGATATTATCGTCCTCCTCATTCCATGATATGTATATTCCATACTGACAAGAATTATCCTTCTTCACGTGTGATGTTTGGCTTTTTCATTTTAAATTAATTTCCGATTGGCTTCTTCAACTAACGGACCAGTTGAATTACAGAGAACATAACTTTTAAGCTATAATATTTGACAAAAAAATTTATTTATGCTATTATTTACAATAATCAAAATATAGTGTAATATAGGATTTCCCTGGCCAGGGGAATCCTATTTTTGTTTGGAGGTTATCAATGTGAAGCAAAATGAAGCGAGCATAACTGCCTTAGTTTCAGCTTTTTCTCGTGCTTATCACAGTCAACATGACCAACCAATAATCTTTAATGACTATATTGCTAAAGATCTTCTTACGGAAAAAGAGTTTTCAATGATTAGCGAGAATATGATTAATGGAATTCAATTCTTCAACAAAGGTATTGCTGAAAGGTTTAAAGACCAACCGGAAGAAATTTTAAGATGGATTACACAAGTTCAACTTTCTCCAACACCGCTTGCACGTGCAGCCTTTTGTGAAAAAGTTTTGCTCAATGAAGTGAATTTAGGATTGGAACAATACGTGATTCTCGGAGCCGGTTTCGATACTTTTTGCTTTCGCTACCCGGAATTAGAGAATCGAGTTGAAGTATTTGAAGTTGACCATCCCTCTTCACAGGAAGTCAAAATCAAAAAAATATCTTATGCCGGCTTGAAAAAACCGGATAATCTTTACTTTGTCCCTATGGATTTCACAAAGAAGTTCTCCTATCAAAACCTAATGGAAAATGGATTTGATAAGAACAAAAAAGCTTTCTTTAGTCTTTTAGGTGTCTCGTATTATTTAACAAAAGAGGAAAATTCAAACCTGGTCAAACATTTATTTGCCAACCTCCCACCAGGAAGTTCTATAGTTTTTGACTATGCAGATGAAACACTTTTTAAAGCAAAGGGTATATCTAACAGAGTCGAAAATATGGTTAAAATGGCCGCAGCAGGTGGGGAACCGATGAAATCTAGCTTTACAAATCATGAAATACAAACCATGTTAGAAGAAGCAGGGTTACTTATTTATGAACATTTGGCACCTGATGCAATTCAGGGGCGTTTCTTTAAGGGGCGAACAGATTATTTCTCTGCTTTTGAGACAATCAATTTTGTCCATGCTGTAAAAAGATAATCTTTATTACCGCTCATTCATTGGATGATTGAGCGGTTTTTTGTTTGCCTTATTGAACTTACCTGCTGTGTTAGTTTAATAAGAACAAATACACTTTATGTTTGCGCGATAAGATTGGCAATTCAAGCCCTTTCGTCGAACAAAAAAGAGCCGTCTAAGCAGCTCGATGAGAAAAAGTTATTTAGAAAATAGTCCACAATTGCTTAGTATTTCATCTGTACCTAGTAAGGTAGCTTCTTCTATCCCCACATTATTGATTTCCATGAAAGATTGTACTGCTTGGTAGCCTACTGCATAACCTGCAAATGGTGATAAACCAACAGGTTGATAGCCTTGTTCCTTTGCAATGGTATCGCCAAACATATAACTACTGACCTCAGCAAATCCTTTAATATCCAAAGCTTCCTTTATAACTTCCTTTGAATATTCTATGTCCTCTTTATCAAAAGTAGTAACCCATGGTCCTAACAGATCTTCTCCATAAAGTTCTTTTGCAAATGATTCCGCTAAACCCTCTATAATTAAATAATCACCAACAGTTACGTTTCCATGATCCCAATCAAAATAAGAAAAACGGATATTATGATGGAACTCATGTGCAATTACAGCAGGAAGCCTCGGAATATTAAAGGAGTTTGGGTAAATAGATACTTGAATAAATCCCGGAATTCCCCCAAAACCGCAATAACCTTTTTGTAATTCGAGCTTCTTCGGATCAGCGATAAACATACCAAATCTCAATTCATTCGCATTAATAGTTAAATTATTTTTCTCAACAAAATCAAGACAATCATTCAACGTGCTATTTGCTTTTTGAAGAGCCTGTATTTCCTTTAAATTCTCCAAAGCTTGTCTTCCAGTTTGAGTATCGAATACATTAAGGTAACCAAGCATATTTGTAGCCATTATTACATCATACCCATTAGGTTGCTTAGCCTTTAATGGAACATTAATCATATTCCACATCTTTTCAAAGGGCTTCATCATTGAGTACCGATAATAATTTTCTTTATCTTCTTCCATTGAAAACAATTTTTCATATTGATCAATTGTATCCTCGATAATTATTTTCATTGCAGCCACCTCCCATTCTGTTGCTTCTTTTACCTTCCTATCCACCATAAAGTATTACGTTACGTTAGAGTCAATGGAAAGAAGAATCTTACATCCACTCTTCCCCATGTTCACGAATGAACCTAATATCGTTTTGGTAATGTTCATAGTGTCCTTCATCGATCATCTTCAGAAAAACCTTATCACCTTCATCAGCTTTTCTTTTCATGTATTTGCATAATCCTTCTAATCGCAACAGTACCATCTCGACAGATCCTTCTTTCATTCCCTCCATACCGTAGGATTCAAAGAACAATTCAACTCTCTGTTTTATTCGTTCAGCATCTTTTGTTGGATTATAATAAACTGTTTCGCCTTTTTCGGTATGATAATGTCTACTTAATGGAACGCATGTGTAAAGAGTATACGCGATGTCCCAAAGTCTTGGGCCTGGAGCAACAACGTCAAAATCAATGATACCTACTGGCTTTTCTTGATCAAAAATAATGTTATAGATAGCAAAGTCATTGTGACAGACAACCTCAATATTATTTGGAGTATGTTCCATCGGTTCCCACTCATGTAATAACGGAAAATCACTTACAGCGTCATGGTAGAGACGGAGCATTTTCGCTATTTCTTGTAACACTTCATTTGACCACATATATTTTTTCAAAGGATAAGTACCAGCTTCTCCTTCAATAAATGATAAGACCTCTCTATTTTTTTCATCAATGCCTATAAACTTCGGTGCATAATCAAAACCTTTTCTATCCAAATGTTGCAGTAATTTATGAGTTTTATGGTTATCAGGTTTTAATTCTCGTCGAACAGTATCTGCTAAACGATAGACGTTCGAGACATTTCCTCCTGTTAGCCTTTCTTCGTTTTCGTACTGTGTCATGTATATTCCCCCTTTACATCAAGAATACTATGATTTTGCGAATAGAGAATTATATACTCCTATTTAAACTAAGCTGCCCATTAGTTAACAATTAAAAAGAGCCGCCTAAGCAGCTCCGTTCTTCATGTACATTTCTTTATAGGTCTCACTCATTCGGATGAAGGAACACCAAAATATTACCGTCCTCAACGTCAGTAGAATAGCGTTCTGCTTCATCTTCTGGGACTCCAATTTCCATTAGGGCAGGCTTTAAACCGCCAGCACCAGAGCTGGCTCCGACAACTGCCCCTCCTATCGTAGTAAGAATAGGCCCCGCCGCCAACACAGCTCCAACTCCGGGAATCAATAGAGTGGACAACCCTGCCATTACTCCCGCTAGCCCAATGGCTCCTCCAGTTGCAGCTCCAGCAATCGCTCCATCCTTCGTGGAGGGTTTGACTTCCTGTATGATTTCAGATGGTTCTTTTGTATTTTTAGCAATCACTGAAATTTCCTCAGTTGTGTAGCCTTTCCCTTTCAACTCTTCAACAACTTCAGCCGCTTGTCGTTCGGTTTCGTATACGCCAATCACATGATTTTTCATTATTATTTACCTCCTCCCACTATCATTCTCTACCCGTTATTTAATTTTTATAGACATATTTCACGTAGAACATTTTACTATTTAACTAAATCTTTCGTCGTTAATTAATTGCACAAAAAACCAACCGAACATTGATCCGGTTGGCCAAAAAAACTACGATTGGTGTTTTTCTAATCTTTATTACTCTTCTCTAATTCATTACGGATCTTATCTAATTCATCACGAATACCCTTCATATACTCATCGTCTCTCTTTTTCATTGCCAATAACCTTAAAATATTCAGTACAATATAACTACCTAGGATGAGGATCCCTATTTTTATAAGGATATCAGTAATAATCAAAAGAGCTATTTGATCCATATAGTATTCATCTATTGTTTTCACAAGATACATACGGTGAATATGAGCAAGCTTTGCTTTTGGCTATCGTCATTTTCTTTATTCCATATTATGTACTTATTCCATACTGGTAGGTAATATCCTTCCTAATTACAAAAAACCAACCGAATATTAATCCGGTTGGCTTCTTCGTTTACTTATCTTACGTTATCGACAAACTCAAATAATTTATCCAACGACCATACATGATGGTTACAATCTTCGGCATCTTGGCAAATGTAATTCCCTTTTTTGGTGTAGGTGCCGGGAATATCGCCTTTCGTCTTGGTCATAAACATACAGACATTCGTCAGGCGGTTGCAGATTGCACAAAAGTGCTTAACGTTCGTTTCTTCATACGTACCCGAAAGTCCGATCATGCCCTTTTGAGAAGGTGTGATGATATACCTTCTTTTTGTTCCGATATCGTCGAAACTTAAATAGGTCATTCTCTTATAGTTCAAACCTTCCGTCGGCAACTTCAGTTTCTTCACTTTCGGGAATAGCTTTTTCAGCCTTTGTTCCGAAGGTTCACTGAACGGAATGATGTAAGATGCCAAGTTGAAGAGGAATATCTCCGCCTCTTCCTTATCTCCAATCTTGACAATGTGCTGGAGAACTTCTTTTTGCTCAGGTGTCAGATCCGAAAACAAATCCAACACTTTTTCAATGGAAAGTGATTCAAGTGCGCCAATGACATGTTGGTCATTTACCGATGCGTGGCCATTGACGAGTTGATGCACTTGTCTTTTTATGAAATTAAATTGATCGTTTCGTAAAAATGGTTCATTCGTCATTTCTGTAAGCTCCTTTGTTTTTCAGTACGTAACAAAGCGTATAGCCTTCATTCAGAAATGGAAACTTTCTGCTGGCGATTAAACGTTCATTCGCCCCATGCAAAGTATCGCCTTTTCATCATCAGGCTTTGCATGAGTGTTGTTAGAAGCTGGCAATGCCATTTGAGTTGCCATCTTCACATCACCTCCCTGATGTATAGCCCAACAGGCTATGTCAAATATCATACAGCTTTCTGTTTTTCGAGACAACAAAAAAACAACCGCATGTTGTTACGGTTGGCTTCTTTATTTTATGCATTTGTAGAAGTGATTCCTAATAATTCCCCTAAGTAAACTGTATTAATATCAATTTCAACTATTTCTCGATCTACACCTTCCACATAGTATGCCTTGGCCTTTGGTCTAGAACTTACAGAAGTAGATAGTGTTTCATTAATAAAGTGAAGAGCAGCACCGTCATCGATTGCATAACCTTCTTTTATTTTTCCTTCTAAGATCATTTGGTGATAGGACGGCTTCCTTTTATTCTCTCCATCATACTGAGGACAATTGCTGCCTTTCAAGAAGCCTAAGCATTCTAACTTATATAATGGTGCATTCAATGGGTCAGTTAATCCTTCTTCGAACCAACAAATTGAACCTGCACTTAGACCAGCAAGTATTATCCCTTTTTCATACGCTTTTTTCAATATGGTATCTAAACCCCATTCTTTCCACAAAACAAGCATATTTCTTGTGTTGCCACCGCCGACATAGATCACATCTTGCTCAAGCACATATCTTTCTAAGTCTGTGAATTCAGGCTCAAATAAGGATAAGTGTGAAGGTTGGCAAGGGAGAGTGTTAAACGCTTTATAAAATCTTTCAATATAATTTGTTTGGTCTCCACTTGCGGTTGGAACAAAACATACCTTTGGTAAATCTTTTTTGACTTGAGCTAAAATATAAGTATCAAGTAAATGGTTTGCTGGTTCCATAGAAAAACCTCCGCCACCCATTGCAATAATCTGTCTCATTTCATCATTCCTCCCAGCATTTTCCTTACATAAATTCTACAATGGATGGCTATTACCCTTCTTGCTTTGCCAACTCTTTTATGTAAATAAAGAAGCCAACCGAATGGACGGTTGGCTTCTGCATGTACTTATTAAACCGAAGTGGCACCTTGTCCACCGTCAATACGGTAGTAAGAGCCTGAGATGAAGGATGCTTTATCTGATGCAAGGAATGTGATGAGATCTGCGATTTCAGAAGCCTCCGCATAACGGTTCATTGGCACTGTAGCCGCGAATGCCGCTTTCGCTTGTTCTTCTTGTCCAGGCATCGCATTCTTCTCGATCGAGCGCATCATTTGTGTGTCTACTCCTGAAGGGCAAACCGCAACGGAACGAATGCCGTGTTCTGCGCCTTCGAGTGCAGCTGTTTTATTGAGTGCGATGACCGCATGTTTCGACGCTACATATGCACTCATTCCCGGTGCGCCAAGCAATCCGCCGTTAGATGCTAAGTTTACGATGGAACCAGATTTTTGTTCGGTCATCACTTTCATGACATACTTCAAGCCGAGGAATACCCCAATGACGTTAACGTCCAATACTTTTTTATAGTTATCTACTGTTTGATCGACAATATTCGCGAAATCACCGTTGATCCCAGCGTTATTCACGAAGGAATCGATTCTTCCGTACTTTTCAACAGTGGCGTCTACGTACTTTTTCACTTCGTCTTCTTTTGTTACGTTTGCAGTCAAAAGCAAGGCGTCTGTAATGCCTGCCTCTTGCACCGCCTTTTCCAATGCCTCTTGATTGAGGTCGACTAATGCTAATTTTGCACCTTGCTCCGCAAATGCTTTTGCAGTCGCAATTCCGATACCACCAGCAGCTCCAGTAATTAATACGACTTTCTCAGTTGTCATAATAGTACCCTCCTAGTTGTTTATCGTACGGTGTTACAATACTAATCCTATTCCTATTTTAATAGGCATTCAAGAAAATTGCCTAGAATTCAAGATAAACTGAAGAACTTTCTATACGTAACATGTATTCCCACTTCCACCTTATCAAAACTTTATCAAACGATAATAAAAGACTGAGTGCTAACACCCAGTCGGTTGTTGTGTTGTTATAAAGGTTTCGGTGTTCTTTCCAATATCTTTAAGAAATTCTCTCGGTAAACGTACAACAGATAGCCAAGGGCAATCACGAGAATGATGGCTAACGGAAGCAATGAATGATCGAGGAATAGATGAAGCAACAGAATATTGGCGACGATCGGTGCTAATATCATAATGGCCAACGGGACGAATTGATTCGTTAAAAGTAAGATCCCACAAATGATTTCTAAAGATTTTTCTACTATTAATAAATAATCGAATTCGAATAATGCCATTGCGTCGGGACTTGTCGCGATGAACGGTTCCCAACCGAAGATGACAAAATAGCCGTTGATTCCCGCGACTAAAAACATGACACCTAAAAATATCCTGCTACTCAGTAGCAACACCTTTGCCAATTTATCCAGCTCCCCTTTTGCTTGGATTTCAATTCCCTTTCATCCTACGAAAAGTGGTACGAAAAAATGAAGGTGAATTTACAATACTACCCGTCCCCACCTACACTAACCGCTTTCCGCAAGTTCTTGACGTGATTCGCATTGTTCTCCCATTGATGCATAAGCTCCAGTTGGCGATTTCTGAGCTCCTCGTCAGGCTCTGCAATCATTTCAATCCGATTGAATTTCGCTTCGAATATAGCGGCATCCTTCATCTTTTGAAACCCGCCAAATCCCAAATCATCATTCAACAGCCAAACGACTCGTTTGATCTTTGCAAACAGAATTCCGCCTGTGCACATCGGACATGGCTCCAATGAACTGTACAAGGTGAACGATTTATTATGTATTTTCGCGTCAAAGATCGCTTCCCCCGCATTGCGAATCGCTTCAATTTCCGCATGCGCCGTTGTGTCTTGCGCCGGATGTACTCGATTTCGCCCCTTTGCAATTACGTTGAATTGATCATCGACAAGAATTGCTCCAACAGGATACGTATTTTCCTCGAGAGCAAGCTCCGCCTCCTCAAGCGCCATTTGCAAAAAAACCTTATCTCTTTCAGTAATCATCATCCATCGACTCCTTTTGTCTATATCTTCTTCACCTGCAATAGCAATTCCTTCCTTATAATTGAATCTTCCCGATAGGTCCTCACGTAGAAGTGTGAGAGGTGAAAAGATGAGAAGGATATTCGGCATTATCTTAATCATTTTCAGTTTGTTCATTGCACTAGGTGGCATCGTCACAGTAGAAGAAGACTTCGGAGCATCGATGTTCGGCATATTTCTGATTAGCATGCCGATCTATGCGGTCGGTCACATTGTGAGGACTAATGTATCGAAGGCTAAGAAAAACGGATTTCGCTGGATGTGGGCGTATATCTATGGTGTCGTCATCGTTCCCGCACTCTTGCTTTCCTTTGAAGGATACGAGAATCTGAAGGAACAGACATTTTCCAACAATCAATTCTTATTGTTCGAAACGATTGCGACGGATTACATCGGAGGGCTCGCCATCCTCTTCATCCTACTCCTATTAGGGTTATTCTGCTTTCCTTTTTATGAAACAACACGGAAGAGAAAAGGGATCATCGCGATTGCAGCAGTCGTCGTGACGGGTGTGTATGCAGGCTATCAGTATATGATGTGGGCGGACTATCGTGGCATCCATGAAGTTGACGGACTTGTGACCCATCATTGGAACGGCGAGGAGCATATCGTGCCGTATGAAGAAATTGTTGAGATTGCCGTGCAACCATTTGTGAAATATGCAAGTTTAAGCGATCCGACGGACAACACCTATTTTGCTTGGAGATTGATTTTTTTTACGGATAAGGAAGAGCCTATTACGTACCGCCTCTGGCTCGACGACGATAGCCTAGCAAAAGGGAATCGGATGAAAGAGTTAGCACAATCCTACAACATCCCCTTTGGTGTCATCCCAATGACTGAAAAACAGCGGAAAGAATTCGACTTCCAATTGGAATTGAAGAAGTTAGAGAAACAGCCTTTTTATTTGTTTTTTGAAGTGGATTAATCGGTGCCTGTGCAACACACATTTATGACAATTCATCTTAAGGGATATTAATACAGAAAGAAGTCAGCCCAATGTTGATATAGCTGACTTCTTCTTTTAATTTATTCAATTGTAGTGCATAGACAGAATTGTTTGCTGCACAGGCACCCAAACAATTCTGTCACAACCAGTATTCCTTTATGAAGAGTAGGGAGGAGTAGAGAAACGGAAGGATGAAATACCCCATTCGATACAAAATAAGCAAGAGCAGCACTTTTTCATCGGCGATGCCTACGCTTTGCGTCCCCCATAAGAAAACGACGTCAAAGGAACCGAGCCCGCCGGGAATCATACTGGCAATCCCTGCACAAGCAGCAATTAAGAAAATTGGAATGAGCACCGATAGATTAATCGGGATCTTCAATATGAATGAGATAATCCAGAGGACTAAAAAGATGCAAATCCACTCAAGCAACGATATTATCACTAATTGAACGGCTTTATTTGTCGTCACTTGAGGCGCGTCCACTTTTCGATAGCGCGTTATGAAAATGCCAATGAAAATCGGAAAATACAAACTGACAGCTACTACCGCAATGAAGAGCCATGTCGTTTCTTTCAATAATGGAATATCCCGATAAAAGATAGCAATCATCCAAGCCAAAAGTGAGATTCCCGTCAAATAAAACAACGTGACGGTGGCAATGATTTTTAACACGCCTTCTTTTTCTACTCTATATTTCGAATAAAAATAATTGCGCAGCATGACACCAACAAGACCGCCGAACCCGATCAGATTGGAAAACGTGTTAGTAATGAACGAATTCCGCAAAAGCTTCCGTGTCTTCATTTTAATGCCCAACAATTTTACGAGGATGACGTCATAGAAAAGCATGGGAGCGATCGCCAAAAGAGAGACCGCCAAGATGAGTACAACTTCCCATGACTGTAATTGACTTACCTCAATCCGAAGTGTTGGAATGTCCACACCTCTAACCGTCTGATGAATTTCAAAAACGGCAAGAGCTAGTAAGACAAGCGGAAACAGAACTTTCACAATGCTGAACACTCGCTCCTTCCCTATTCCGAACAATCCCATCACCCTCTTTCTAATCAATCATGTCCCCTACCATTGTAGTCCTCCGCAGCAAAAGAAAAAACCAAAAATTTTGCGAAGCTCCCCATACTGAATAATTATTTCGTGCGAAGGGGATTCTATCTTTATAACCGTACCGAGGTGATGGAATGAAACAAGAAGACTTAGAAACATTACGAGAGTTAATTAAAGACGTTGACACAGCAATGCTGACTACGTTATCAGAAGAAGGGCTTGTTTCTCGTCCTATGAAAACACAAGAAGTGGAGTTTGATGGCGACTTATGGTTTTTTACTAAAAAAGAGACAAATAAATACGAAGAAATTTTACATGACCAAGAGGTTAATGTGGCCTACGCAGGCAAATCCTATGTATCCGTACGAGGAAGAGCCGAAGTCGTTGAGGATGTAAACAAGAAAAAGGAATTATGGAACAAAGCGTATGAGAAAATAATGCAAACTTCTTATGATGATCCTAATGTCGTTTTGATTAAAGTAAAAGCAATAGCAGCCGAATATTGGGAAACTGGTAATTTCACAAAGAAAATCGCCTTTTTCTATAAACAGATGACAGGGCAAAGTACTAAGTCCACAGACATCAATGAAACAATAGAATTAAATGACTAACAGGGAAAATGTATTGTTAGGACAATCTTACAAAAAGAAGCCAACCAAATGTTGATTTGGTCGACTTCTTCTTTTTATGCTCAATTATTGAATATGGGAAGCAGGTTTTTTCAAGAATAACGATAGGATAATATTAATGACCGCAAGGATTAAACTGATTGTAAATACGAGAGATGAAGCAGATGCTGCAGCTTCCGTCGGTACATTTGCAACAGTTTCTAGGTAACTATTTTGTTTGGCAGCTAACAGTGAGACCATTACGGCAATCCCAATCGCACCGGCCACCTGCTGGATCGTTTGCGTAACCGCAATTCCATCCGGATAAAACTGACGTGGAAGTGAATTCAGTGTGTTGGTCTGTACGGAAGCCAGCACTGCCCCAATGCCAAGCATCATGACGATAAACGATACGACTATGATCCATAACGCCGTTTCCGTGCCGAATTGCGTGTAGCTGACATACCCAAGGGCGACTAAAACAGTTCCCGGTGTAATGACCGCTCTCGGACCATAGTTGTCAAACAGACGACCAATGACTGGTGCGAGTATACAGTTCAGCAAGCTACCCGGTAGCAGAATGAGACCTGTTGTAAATGCAGCGATGACTAACGCCATTTGCATATACATCGGCAAGATGACTAGCATCGATAACATATTAAAGAACGTGATGAAACTCATGATGACGCCAAGTACGAAAAGCGGATAACGGAATGCTCGTAAATTCATCATCGGATGTTCCATTTTCATTTGTCGAATTGCAAAAAGGATAATCGCTAGAACCCCGACAATGATTGTTCCAAGAACCGTTACGCTCGTCCAACCTTCAACGCCAGAAACGCTGAAGCCGTAAACAATGCCTCCGAAGCCAATCGTTGAAAGTATGACAGAGATCGCGTCTATTGAAACTTTACGGATTTCATTGACATTCGGTAAATAAATGAATCCGAAAATGAGTGAAAACAGCAAGAAAGGTACCGTAACCCAGAAAATATAATGCCATGAAAGTGTATCTAAAATGAGACCTGCGACTGTTGGGCCGAGTGATGGACCCGCCAACATGACTAATCCCATAACGCCCATTGCGGCGCCCCGTTTATTCGGCGGGAAAATGGTAAAGATCACGTTTTGTGTTAACGGTAAATTAATCGCGAGTCCAGCTGCTTGAATAATACGTCCTGCAAGGAGGACACCAAATACAGGAGCGGTTGCAGCTAATATGGTTCCAACGAGTAGGAGAACTACGGACGTTATGAACATTTGGCGGGTTGTGAATTTTTGCATCAAAATACCTGATACAGGCACTAAAATACCTAATGTTAAGAAATAGCCAGTTGCTAACCATTGAACCGTAGTAGGATCGATCTTGAATATTGCACCTAATTCTACGAACGCAATATTTAATGCCGTCTCACTAAAAAGCCCTACAAAGCCAGCTACTAGAAGAGCAGCCATGATCGGACCATTTTTGAATTGTTGCTTTGGTGTTGATGATGTCGTCACTTTTTAAAACTCCTTCAATGCGAAATGTTCTGTTGGCGTTTACTTGTTTTCGAATCCGAAAACATAATACTCATCCAAATAGCACAACAGGATTCTAACTATAGCAGGAATTTTTTTGCCGATGTAAGTGTTATTTTTTATTTCCTCAATAACGAGTTCACAATTTGGACAAATTTGAAGATTACATGGATGACATCAAAATAATTCTTCTATACAAAAAGAAGCTAATCAAATGTTGAGGTGGTTGGCTTCTTCATTCGTTTTATGCAATCAGGAACTTAATGTGTAATGAAGGGGTTTGCTAGACATTTCACGAAGTAGTAAAGGAATGACAATAAAGGAGATGTTACTATGTTTACGACGATTGAAAATTTTCTTATTCATTGGGAACATGAAGGTACTTCGACACAGAAATTACTGGACACATTGACAGATGAATCACTGCGTACAGAGGTTACTCCTGAAGACCGCACGCTCGGACGCATCGCTTGGCATATTGTGACGTCACTCGGTGAAATGATGTCGCGCACAGGCCTTGAGTTTGAATCAACAGATCACAATTTGCCCGTTCCGGAAACTGCAGCTGAAATTGCTAAGGCGTATCGCACTTCCAATGAGGCAATGATCGCCGCAATCAAAGAACAATGGACGGACGAATCCCTTGCAGAGCAAAAAGAGATGTACGGAGAACAATGGTCAATCGGTACTGTACTCGGTATGTTAACGGCTCACCAAACGCACCATCGCGGACAAATGACAATACTCATGCGCCAAGCTGGACTGCCTGTAATTGGCGTGTACGGCCCAGCTCGGGAAGAATGGGCATCGTTCGGAGCTCCTGCCCCATTGTAACAGCAGGTACACCACACATTTATGATATTTCAATTTAACTTATAGAAATACAGAAAGAAGCCAACCAAATGCCGCTTTGGTTGGCTTCTTAATTCATTGCAATTGTAGTTCAGTTTCTGAATACGAATCGTTTCATTTCATTTTCCAATTGAAGTGACAGCAAGATTTCGCCTACCAACTCCATTACATTACTGTCATAGTCGGAAGAGAGTATATACCAATACGAGGCGTCGCGAATAAACCCTAGTTTCTCTTCTGTTGTGGCCTGGCTTAAAAAGTTTTGCATCTTTTTTATCTCCACCTCATCCTGCCTCCGTTCCGGATCAAACATGTAGCGATTTACTGATTCGATGTCACTTGTAGATACAATGCCAAGCCCATCATATGTCGGAAGATTTACCTTGTTGTTCCGATCTTGAAGAGTTTGGCGGACACATTCCGCCACGTCCACTCGATCGGTACCGAACGTTTCATGCAAACGCCTCAATAGCTTATCCCTCTTCTTTTGAAAATCATCCGTTCGATATTCATCCAGTATGCCCTCTGTCATTTCCTTATCATTCCAAGGCCAACATGTTTCAATCAGTTCGACATGCGGCACAGAAGTAGCCATGTTTAGGAAATCACGGATCGTTGGCGCGACTAATCGAATGGGTGGATCATTCGTTGGAGAGACACATACAATAGGAGCCTCATCCAACTTTGTAATTTGCCCAAAATCTGTGAGAAAACCAAAATGAATTCCATTCCCTCCTGTACTTGCAAACGGAATTACATCAATTGGTGTAATCGGATAAGCGTAATGTGATTCTTGTACAATCGGTATGAAGCCGATTGTATCTAACGCCCCCCTTCCCTCGCCAACTCTTCCTCCAATCGAATCAACATAAAAACTTCCTCAGGAATGGCAAGAGAGCCGTATTCGTTTTTCATCATCCGTTCCATTTGAATCCCCCATAACGTTCATGATATTCGTAGTACATTTACTTAATAGTTGCCTACACATTCTTGCGTAAAAACTGAATAAGCAGCGTATTAAAAGCGGTTGGGTTGTCTTGGTTGGAACAGTGGCCTGCATTTTTAATCCAATGAAACTCGCAATTTGGTTCTTGCTTCGCCCATTGTGGGGCCGTTTTTTTTATATTTCCTGTGTCATCGTGTTCTCCGCATACAAGCAGCACTGGCTTTTTGATTCGATAGTCTTTCTCCTCATGTAAACAGGCTGCTGTCTCAAGAAAAATCTTCTTAAAATCCTTTTCACCTACCGTCGAAAAAGAATCTCTTAGGTACTCTTGCACTTCCAATTTTACTGCGCTTGCACGAGCACTTTGTGTAATCATGGCTTTCCACGGATAGAGCTTAACGATAAATGGTGCCATCATAATTGCTAACTTCTCTACAACAGAAAGGCTCCAAGTATTGCATGCACAGTCAATCAAGACAAGATTTTCTACCTTATCGGGATAATAAAATACCATCTCCTGTGCCGTATTCCCGCCCATCGATTGACCAATAAAAGTCGCTTTTTCAATCCCCTCAATCCTCATAATTGCCAGTAGATCTTCGACGAGCAGTTTTATGCTGAAGTCAACACCCATCGGCCTGGATAAACCATGTCCTCTCGCATCCCAAATCAGTATTCCATACATAGAATCGAGTTCATTGACCTGATCACTAAACATTCTATGATCTGCGCCTGCGCCATGTAGAAAAATAAGCCACGGTCCTTCATGATTGGGTGTAATCCAATAATGGATGGGGCAGTGATCCTTCTCTAGAATTTTTTTCACTACTGACATTGCAGTTCACCCACTTCAATCTTGTTTATTCAACCGAAGGATAGTAAGTATTCACAATATCCAAAAGAAACTCCCTGCTTTCCGAGGATACATTCTCAGCTAAACGAGCGCCTGCAAGGATCGGTGACCATTGTAGGATATCCTCTTTTGGCAAGCCGCTTTTTTCACAATACAGCCGTAAATAGAGTTCGGCCACATCCGGCGATAGTTCTACATACAAAAGATACGTCCGGCAAACATCAGCGCGAATATCTCCCGCAGTCGCATCCACCCAGTCGATAATCGTCACTTGATCATCCGACATGATCAAATTCAATAAATGAAAATCCCCATGGCAAAGCCTGTTTTCATACGTCATCGAATCCAACTTCTCTAATAATTTCTCTTTTTGCTTATTATCGAGATGAAGGGCTGCCTCAAGCTGCTGGCGTAATCTTTGGGACATCGGTTTAAGGGAATCGGCGTGGATCTGATGGATTTCTCGCTGTATATCAATGGAAATGTCTATGTAATACTCCGCCCGATCCATATTTGCAAAAAACAGCTCCCCTAGTGTTTTCCCTTCAATATATTCCATGACAATCGCTTGCTTTCCGTCTATTTTCGTGACATCCAATACTTTCGGAACGGAAAGCCCACATGAGTGAGCAAATCGTTGTTTATTCGCCTCGTAAGCCGATTCGGTAGGTGGCAAATAATCTTTAAAAACTTTGACGATCTTGTTTTCAAAAAGATAGATTTCCGCCGTGTTTCCGAAAGCAATCGGTTTCCCTGAATTCATTTAGTATCCCCCAAACACCTTTGTTAATCGATCGTATGCGGAATAAGCCCTCGACCGATCGCGTTCGCGGAAACCGGCTTCTTCCCAATCTCCCTCGCCCATACCGACAGCTGTCCGATATGATGAATTTCATGTGCAATGATATGCCGCATGACCTCACCCCAAGCATCAGTCACAATCCGGCCATCAGGCATCGTCTCCTGCACCAAGTTATGCTCCATGCTCTCCTCCCAATTCCGGACAAACTCCTCAACTTCCGGCTTGAACCGTGCATCGAGCTCACGGACTTTCTGTAGACTTTTAAAGTCTTCAAAGTTCTCCTGAAAATCCGGTTTTCCTTCTAGCAACCGAATCCAGCTCCACTCGACGTCGATAATGTGGAACAACGTCTCTAAAATGCTGCCTACCCCACCTGTCCGGATTTTTAGCAGCTCTGCCTCCTCCACCTCTTCACACCAGCGATACCAGTCTTCTCTCACTTGCCAATTGTACGCAAAAAATGTTTTCAAACGGCATCCTCCTTCATTGATTGTTCAAAACCGAAAACACTCGGGCATCATGTGATTGTCCATTTTGGAAGAGATAGCTGCGGAGGATTCCCTCTTGTTCAAACCCATGCTTTTCTAATAAACCAATAGAAGCCACATTGTCCAAAAACGTGACAGCCCCCATACGGTGCAAGCCCATCTCTGTAAATGAATAATGCAATACTGCCTTCAAAGCCTCCGATGTGATACCGGTTCGCCAAAAGTCCGGGTGGATCTCAAATCCGATTTCAGCTCGTTTCATTCCTTTCGAAAGGTTATTCAAACCGATTGTTCCCGCGAAACGATTGTCTTCCTTCCGTATCATGGCCCACCGCACACTGTGACCTGTTAAAAAACTATTCTTGAAACGCTCAACCAGCTTTTCCGCCTGTGCCAATTCAGTCATCGGATCCATTCCGTAATACTTGGTGACCGCTGGATTTGAAAAGTTATCAAATACCCCCTCGGCATGCTCCTTGTTGACCTCTACAAGACGTAGCCTCTCTGTTTCTAATTCGGGAAATGTCATGATGGTAGCTCCTTTTGAATGGTAATAACAACTCTTGTAAAAAACTTACTAAACTGCTTTTGTATAGAATATCATAGTTTTGTTAATCGTCCCTCAATTCTCGCAAATAAATAGTTTAATAGGATCCTTTCATAACTTTAATAGCTTTTATACTTTTTAACATTTGTCACAAACCTTTATTCTCATTCGTCTTATTTTTAAACGAGCGAATGGAGTGTTTTTTATGAAACAGTACGATGTAGCAATTGTTGGTGGGGGGATTTCTGGATTGGCATCCGCTATTTATGTGGCGAGGTCTGGTTACTCTGTGATTCTCTTGGAAAAGTCCAACCAATTGGGAGGACGTGGGCAGACGATTAGAAAGAAGAAGGCGATGCTGAATTTAGGAGTGCACGCTTTTTATCAGGATGGGAAAGGAGAATCTGTTTTAAAGGAATTAGGCATTTCTTTAAAGGGGGCGAACCCTTCTGCTTCAGCGGTAGGGGTATGGAAAAATAAGGTTCATGCCATTCCGACTGGGCCACTTCAGCTTTTTTCCGACAACCTGTTTTCATTAAAAGGAAAAATGAGTCTGACTCGACTGATGCTGAAATTGAATAAGATTGACACCGAAAAAATAGGTACAATTAGCTTGAAAGAATGGGCGGAGAAGGAAATTCACGATCCGATGGTTCGCTTTCTGTTATATGCGATTAGTCGTTCCAACACGTACGTCCCTTACCCGGATCTTCACCTTGCAGGTCCTGCTTTACGACAATTGCAACGTACATTTAGCGGGAAGGTAATGTATATTCGTGAAGGATGGGAAACGATCATTGAAGATCTTACAAATCAGGCTACTTTATTAGGAGTCACGATCATGAATCATCGAAACGTCTCTGAGATTAAGTACGATTCAAGAGTTCAAAAGATTGTTTTCAACAATGGTGAAACACTGGAAGTGCCCAAAGTTATCGTGACTGCTGGGCTTGAAGAAACATATCATCTTGTCAATGGTGCGGAAAATACGAAACTGGCACTGTGGAAGAGTCAAGCACGTCCCGTCCATGTTGCCTGTCTGGATCTCGTTTTACGAAAACTGCCGCAGCCGGATGCCGACTTTATCGCTGGTTTTTGGATAGATCAGCCGATTTTTTATAACAATCCAACTTATGTTACGAAAATGAGCGATGATGGCTCTGTTGTTATTCATCTTGCCAAGCATCTCGGTACGAGTACAGGGAATCCAAAGCTCGATTTGCACGAATTGGAACAGGCGATGGACGTCGTTCAACCTGGTTGGAGAGTGGAAGAAATCACCCGGCAATTTTTGCCTCACATGACCGCAAGCCATGATTTCAACTCGCTCGATCGGAATGATTTTTCTCCAGGCCCATCCGTTCCGGAAATTCCCGGGTTGTTTGTTGCAGGAGATTGGACTGGGCGTGGTGAATTGTTAGTAGATGCTTCATTAGATAGTGCAAAACGCGCCGCACTCGCCGTAATTGAAGAGTTAAAAGTGGAGGGAGACATGTATGGACACAGAAGGGTTATACAAAGAACTTAAACCATTACTCTTTTCCTTATCTTATCATATTTTAGGCAGTGCAACAGACGCTGAAGATATGGTTCAAGAGGCGTTTCTTACGTTAGAAAAAACGCCTGAAGAAAATATAAATCATGTAAAGGCATATCTGTGTAAAATGGTAACGAACCGATCCATTGATTTGCTGAGATCTGCTGGAAGGCAGCGAGAAACGTATGTAGGACCCTGGCTACCTGAGCCTATCATGACTGAGACCGGATTCCCCGGTGATTCTGATGATCCATTAGGCAACTACTTGCTGAAAGAATCTCTTTCCACGGCTTATCTATTGTTGCTCCAGAATTTTTCGGAGACGGAGCGGGTTGTTTTTCTTTTACGAGAGGTTTTCCAATACAGTTATAACGACATTTCGAAAATTGCTTCGAAAAGCAGCGCTAATTGCAGACAGATTTACCATCGCACCAAAAAAGTCATGGGTAATCTCCCAAAGGAAAATATCTCAAGTAACGCGCATAAGGGGGCCCTGTCAGAGAAATTTGCACTTGCCCTCATGAACGGAAACATCAATCAACTGTTAGATGTATTGACATCGGAAGCAGTGTTATACACTGATGGTGGAGGGAAGGTGCAGGCCGCTCTCCGTCCAATACTTGGTCCTGATAGAATTGTTATGTACTTCAACGCAATTTACCCGAAAGTACCGAAAGGATTCACTTGTACAGTTCATGAGATTAACGGTCAAACTGGGGTCATTATCAAAATTGGAGAGATCACTTTCACAGTTGTTACGTTTCAATTTCAAGTTGATCGAATCTCGGATGTTTATATCGTTATGAATCCAGAAAAACTCACTAAATTTAATGATGGAGAAGTACGTAATATATGGGAAATGGATTTTGAGGATGTTTAAAGAACGAACGCTAAACTGCACCTCCAATTAATAGATGCAAGTCTATCAATTGGGGTGCAGTTTAAGTTTGATATAGATGGTCTTCACACTTTATTCGATTGTACTGCACTATAAATCGTTCGCCACACAGGAACCGAAACAATTCTAATTTCGAATCGGTGGTTCGGTTTCTTCAGGTTTTAATTCGCGAATCAATACGGGGATCGGATAATCGTATCCTTCCTTCTCCTCTAGTGTTACTGCGTATAGTGATTGTAGTGCTTGGTGGTCTTCGGGGCGGAATGTCATTTTCCCTTTCGGACTTTCGAAACTCATGCCTTCCATCGTTTCAATGAGAAGGTCGGTATCCGTAACGCCGTTCGTTTTCTTCAACGCTTCCACAATGGCGATTGCGGCACTCATTCCGCCTGGTGTGAATAAATCCGGGACTTCCCCGTAACGCTCTTTATGCTCTTTGACGAGCCAATCGTTCACTTCATTATCCGGCAATTCGTGGTAATAAACCGTGAACCCTTGCATGCCTACAAGCGGTGCAAGCGTCGGTAAAGTGGCAATATCCGCTACGCCCGTCGATATTTGTATACCTTTCTCCTGCACTTTCATATCACTGATTTGATTCCATGGAGTGTTGGCACCTGCCCAGATGACGTATAAATAATCTGGCTTTTGGTCGATGATCTTCTGGATATTTGACGTAAAATCGGTTGCTGCCTGATCCGCATATTCCTCATGAATGACTTTTGCCCCTAGCTTTTCCGCTGCTTCCTTGAACGCAGCAACGCCGTCATGTCCGAATGAGTAGTCCGGAGCAAGTGTGGCAATTGTTACTCCCTCTTTCGCGATTGCAGCAGCCCCGGCTACAGCATCTTGCGAGGAATTCCTGCCCGTCCGGAATATATATTGATTGAACTCCGAGCCTGTAATAGAGTCCGCTACCGCCGGTTCCACGACGAAGATCTTCTTATACTCCTCCGCTAGCGGTACAACGGCTAGTGTATCCCCTGAACTCGAAGACCCTACGAGGAAATCAACACCCTCGTCCTCCAGAAGCTTCGTCGCTTTTTGGACAGCCACTTCCGCTTTCGTTTCCGTGTCTTCAAAAATGAACTGGATTTCCCGGCCCGCTACTTCCATCGTGCCATCTGTCGCATACTCCAACCCGAGTTCAAATCCTCGTGTCGTTTGTTTTCCGTACGATTCCAAGGCCCCTGTCAATGAAGCAAGAACACCAATTTTAATCGGCCCGCTTTCTGTCCCTTCCGCCTTCTCCCCCGAACTGCATCCGCTTAAAATAAGCGAACATGCCAACAACGCTACACCCAACCGTTTGAACGTCTTCATTTCTACCTTTCCCCCTCGTTAGTCCTTTGTTTTTCGTAACGTCGTTGCAGCCCATGTGTAGCCGGTTCCGGCACTGACCGCCACGACAAGGTCCCCTTTTTTCAAGTTCTTCTGAGATGAGAAATTCAACCCGATGCACGGATCGAGCGCTGACATATGCCCATGATGGTCGAGATAAATCGCCTGATCCTCCGTTAACTCCAAACTAGTGAGCAATTCCCGGAACATTGATTTCTTCGTATGAAGCGGTAACAATAGCTTTATATCTTCTGTTGTATAGCCGCTTTTCTTCACAGCTTCCTTTACAACATGAATGAAGCTCGGTACGGAAACAGGGTCGAGCCGTTCTTTCATATCTGCAGGATCTTTCACATCAATTGCATGTAGACGGTTCTCCACTGTGTCGTGTGAAGCTGGAAGGACAGAACCTCCTGCAGGCACTTTAATATCGTCATAAAACGACCCGTCCGTCTTGATGGACGAATCCAAAATTTCGAATTCCCCTTCCGACCTTGAAATGAGGGCCGCTGCACCTCCATCCGCAAAGTTAAACATGAAACGCGAACGTGGATTTTCGTAATCAATAATTTGCGATTCCTTGCAACCACCTGCGAGCACAATATTTCGGATCGATTCGTCCGCGGAGAGCATGTCTTTCGCTACCTTCAGGGCAATCGGGAAGCATGAGCTCACATTCATCATTTCAAACGCATACGCATTTTTGGCGCCTAATTCGTGTTGGATTTTCGTTGCACACGACCAAACTTGGTATTCCTTATACGGACTCCCGAAGTAGATAATGACATCGATGTCCAGCGGATCGACAACGTCGAGCAACTGTGTTGCCGCCTTAATCGCCATGTCCGCTGCGTGTTCGGAAGAATCAGCAATATGCTTTTCATGCAAGCCGAACTTCTCAATAATAACTTGTTCAGGAATGCCCGTCTTCGCTTCCAAGTCCTTCGCCGTTTCAACTTCAGGCGGAAAATAAACACCCGTTTTAACTACTTGAATCATCATGCATCTCCTTTCTCGGCATCATCATCTTTCCTTCTCCGCTCAGAACGGTCTCTCCGTTCTGGTTCCGGCAGATCGTCGAAAGGGTAATAATGTTCCTTTTCTGATCAATGTCCAAAATCTCCGCTGTCGCCGTAATCGTATCGCCGATGAACACCGGCTTCGTGAATTTGAGCGTCTGCTCCAAGTAGACGGACTCTGGTCCCGGAAGCTCCATACCGAAAAGCCTTGAAAGGAAGGATGCCGTCAGCAGGCCGTGGGCAATCCGCTGTCCAAACCTTGTGCCTGCCGCATATTCCCGGTCCACGTGAACTGGATTATAATCCCCGCTCAGACCTGCGTACATGACAATATCGGTCTCAGTGACTGTCCGGCTGATACTCGCTGTCTGTCCGACATAAAATTTGCTCATGACTTCACCTCTTCAGAGTAAGATTTTCTTAATGCCGCTTTATCGATTTTGCCGGTCGCATTTCTCGGTAAAGCGCTTACAAATATGAATTGGCTTGGGATTTTGTAACGAGCCAATTTATCCGCGCAATGTGAACGGAGCTGTTCTTCCGTATGTGTGGAACCGCTTTTCATGACAACAAAAGCAATCGGTGTTTCCCCCCACCTCTCATGCGGTATCCCAATCACTGCCGCCTCATCCACTTCCTCCATTTCATGCAGGACCCTTTCGATTTCTAACGGATAAATATTCTCCCCGCCCGAAATGATCATTTCTTTTTTCCGTCCGGCAATGAATACAAATCCTTCGTCATCCTGTGTCACCATATCGCCTGTTGCAAACCATCCGTCACGGAACGATTGTGCAGTCGCTTCCGGCAAATTCCAATACTCCCGGATGACGTTCGGCCCTTTCACAATTAGCTCGCCGATATCACCTCGCCGCACGTCCTTCCCTTCCTCGTCCACGATTCTAATATCCGTGAACATGACCGGCTGACCGATGGAACCAATCTTCCGCTCGAAATCCTCTTCCGAAAGCAAAAATACGGTCGGGGACGTCTCGGTCAACCCGTATCCTTGGCCGAAGCGGATTCCTTTTTGGAAATAAAAACGGATCAGCTCTTCCGGACACGGTGCCCCTCCGTTATAGAAGAAACGGACGGAGGAAAAATCCGTATCAGCAAACTTTGCGGATTTCCGGATTGCGTCATGGATTGCAGGGACACCCATCACGATTGTAATCCGATGTGTTTCGATGATCTGCAATGCCTGATCTGGATCGAAACGATTCGGCACAACGACCGTTCCTCCCGCCATGAGGACCGGGAACGTAAACAGTCCGATTCCACCGATATGGAATAACGGCAATAAGGTGATAATGTTATCTTTTGAAGTAATATCAAGGCTTAACGAATTGTTGACAGCATTCCAAAACATATGTTCTTGCGTGAGCACTGCTCCCTTCGGACGGCCTGTCGTCCCCGATGTGTAGCAAATAATATAAGGTGCCGCTGGATCAGGCTCGTTGATCCCCGCTAATGGAGGCGCAGTCTGTTGAAGGGAGTCGAATGTCAATAGACACATAGGAATTCTTCCATTCAGTTCAATAGCTCGATCATAATTCACATCGTCAACAATGAGCGTCCGGAGACCACTGTCCGCTATTTGGTAGGCAAGCTCATCCGCCGTCAATCGGATATTGAGCGGCACGACAATTGCGTTCAGCTTCGCTGCAGCAAATAGCGTGATAATATAATCGATGCTATTTGCGGCAAGTATCCCAATCCGATCACCCTTTTGAATGCTGCAGACCGAATGCATGATGCTAGCTGCATTCTCAATCCGTTCATTCATTTCCAAATACGTAAGGCTCTGTTGTTCGTCAATTAATGCAACTCTCTTCGGTGTAATCATGGCTCGTTTTTCAATCCAACCGGATATGCCCTTCATTTCAACACCTCTTCTTTATTTCTTTAGTCCATTAAAAATAAAGGCAATCGCATCCTCCAACACATGATCCGGAACGTGCTCGTCTTCCCAATACACCCAGCGCATGCCTAGAAATTGGCTGATTCCCATTAGGCAGTAGGCAATCGTTTCGGTGTCATATTTCTGAATCTCCTCTTTTCCAATCGCTTCCTCCAGCCCTTTTATGTACCCGGATGCGAGACGATCATAATACCATCTATACAGTTCCTCATCGACGAGCACAACTTGCTGAACGATACTATACAAATTCCGGTGACTTTTGACGTAAGAAAAGAATGTTCTGAAGCCGATACGCTGTGATTCTTCAAAACTACTCGCCGACTTGATTGCCTCCCGGATTTCACTTCGGAAACTATGGCTCATATTTCGGACAAGCTCCTCAAAAATAGCCTGCTTCGAAGGAAAATAATTATAGAACGTCCCCTGCGCCACCTTTGCCTGTTGCGTAATATCTACGATAGAAGCATTGAAGTACCCCTTCACCCCAAACACTTCCTCCGCAACCGACAAAAGATGCTGGCGAGTTTTCTCCCCTTTCTTCGTTAACGTGCTCGCTGCACTCATTTCTGACATATGAATCACCTCTCAGTTTTTATAATAAACAATCAATTCAAATAAAGCAAGAGTGTTTCTATAAATCTCTTATACATCGGAACCCTCACGGAATTCGGTCCTTCCAAATAGACTAGAGGAATACGTGTCACGGACAACTAGTAAAGGAGAGAAATCATGCTTCCCTCACTCCCATCCAATCCAAAGTACATTCACCAAAGGCTAAATCGATGGCCACAAACAAAAAAGTTCCTGTTTATCGCATTGTTGGCTGCACTCGCCGCCTTACTCCAATCAGCTGGTGGACTGCTGCCCGGCATCGGGTTTGCCGTCAGTCCCTTCGCCACCGTCCCCATTATGCTCGTCTCCTTAATTTCCGTTCGCTACGGTGTTTTCACTTATGTCGTAACAATCCTTTTACTGTTCGTCATCGAATCGAGCGAATTACTGATCTTCCCCTTTACAACCGGATTGCTCGGGTTAGGGTTGGGTTGGTCCTTTTACAAGCTTAACAGGCGCCCCGAAGTGGTACTGGTGAACGGCCTTCTCTTATGTATTGGCATTTGCATCCCCTTATACTTGCTTGGCTTTCCCGTCTTTGGTCCTACCGTCTCATCTTCCTTCAATTTGGTCAGCTTGCTTCTCATTTTCACCTTCTCATTGCTTTATAGCTGGATTTTCATGGAACTAAGCTTACTCATTCTTCGCAAGCTCAAAGCGATCATCAGGTCGCATTAACAAAGAAAACACCTTCTTCACAAGGTTGCCCTCGTAAAGAAGGTGTTTCTATACAATTTGGTGAACCTTATTATTCTACAACTCCGCAAGCAATCCGGTCACCGGAGTTGCCGGAGGGCTGAGTTTTTCCATCGTCTGCTTCCGCGTGGATAATGAGGGATGTGCCGCCTTCATGGAATAATGAATTTTCCTCTCCTGCCAACAATGTAAGGTTTTCAACGAAGAACTCTTCCTTCACCGTTCCATCCGGACCCACTTCGAGATTTGGTAAGTCTCCGGCATGCGACCCGTCCTCATGCTCAAATCCATGGCTAGCTCCTGTCGGGTTGAAGTGGCCACCTGCCGATTCAAAGTCCGGAGCTTCACAGACTCCTTTTTCGTGGAAGTGAAAGCCATGAGTTCCCTCAGGTAGATTTTCGGCGTCCACCACGATTCGCAGCGATTCCTCTTCCTCAATTAATTCCACTGTTCCGACCGAATTTCCATCGCTATCTTTTAGATTAACTGTCACAGGCAAGAAGCCATCCTCCACTACTTCCTCTTCTTCAGCGGGCTCCGTCGTATTCTCATCATTTTCGTCAACATCAGGCAGCGACCCTTCCACTTGAGTAGCCGGGGTCGGCTCATTCATTTCATCGGAGCATGCCGCTAAAATAAAAACACATGTGAGAATCATAGTTGTCCATATCCATTTTTTCATTTTCCACACACTCCTCTAGTAATGATTGATACTATCCTATTTCACTACAGTGCGTATGTTAAACAGAAAATCTGTAAAAGAGTCCTTCCAGACCATCAAAAATAGGATTTTACAACAAGAAGGAATTCCTAAGAAAATAGCAATACAAAAAAGGAACAGGTCCATTAATAGACCTGTTCCTCTCAGCCTGTTGGCAAACGCTCGCATCCGTTGTTGCTTGTGTCGCTCGTCCGCTCATGAACTCAAGTTCTATTCGCGTCTTCGCTCCTAGGCTGACAAGCGTTTTCAATCAGGCTGAGGATATCCCTATTTATCGTGTTTTTGCCTTAAAATTAATTAACTTCTTACGAGATAATCAAACGCTGCTAATGAAGCAGTTGCGCCAGATCCCATTGAGATGATGATTTGCTTAAACGCACTATCTGTGCAGTCTCCCGCAGCAAATACACCAGGGACGTTCGTTGCGCCACGCTTGTCGACAACGATTTCGCCGAACTTATTGCGCTCCACTGCGTCACCTAGCCAATCCGTATTCGGCACAAGGCCGATTTGGATGAATACGCCAGCTAGTTCGACGTGTGTTTCTTCGCCTGTTTCACGGTCAACGTAAGTGATACCGTTCACTTTATCCGTACCGGTAATCTCTTTCGTTTGAGCATTCGTCACGACAGTTACATTCTTTAAGCTGTGCAAACGGTCTTGTAAAACAGAATCAGCTTTCAATTCAGTTCCAAATTCAATCACCGTTACGTGGTTCGTGATTCCCGCAAGATCAATTGCCGCCTCAACGCCGGAGTTTCCGCCGCCAACGACCGCAACGTCTTTGCCTGCGAATAAAGGACCGTCACAGTGCGGGCAGTACGCGACACCTTTGTTTTTGAATTCAGCTTCGCCCGGTACGCCGATATTGCGCCAGCGTGCCCCTGTTGAAAGGATAACGGATTTACTTTTCAGAACAGCCCCGTTTTCCAATTCGATTTCAATCATGTCTTTCTTTTCCAGGCGCTTCGCGCGCTGCAAGTTCATAATGTCGACATTATAGTCTTTTACGTGCTCTTCAAGGCTCGAAGCAAGTTTAGGGCCTTCCGTGTGTTTCACACTAATGAAGTTTTCGATCGCAGCTGTATCCAAAATCTGACCGCCGAAACGTTCTGCAACGATACCTGTGCGAATCCCTTTACGTGCCGCGTAAATTGCCGCACTTGCCCCAGCTGGACCGCCACCGACGACAAGTACGTCATAAGGTTCTTTGTCTTCGAATTCAGATGCATCTGGAGCGCTTCCGAGTTCTGCAAGAATTTCTTCGACTGTCTTACGGCCGTTCGTAAACGGTTCCCCATTCAAGTAAACGGTTGGGACAGCGAGAATATTTTTGCTTTCAACTTCTTCTTTATAAGCTGCACCGTCAATCATCGTATGTGTAACATTAGGGTTCAACACCGTCATCAAGTTCAGCGCTTGTACAACTTCCGGACAGTTTTGGCAGCTTAAGCTAATATATGATTCAAAATGGAGCTTGTCCTCGATTTTTTTCACTTGGTCAATCACTTTCTCATCGACTTTTGGAGCTCGACCGCTCACTTGCAATAAAGCAAGGACCAATGAAGTGAATTCATGTCCTAGAGGAATACCTGCGAACACTATGCCCGTTTCTTCAACAGGGCGGTTAACACTAAAGCTAGGCGTTCTTTCCAACTCGGCATGCTCCACTTTGATGTGGGATGACATTGTTGCAAGTTCATCCACAAGTTCTAGCATTTCACGCGATACTTTATCAGATCCCGCGCTCACTTTTAGAAGGACATCGCCCTCCATCAATTCAAGATATTGGGCTAATTGTTGTTTTATATCTGCGTCTAACATGTAATCTACTCCTTATCTTGTACTTTACCTCTAGAACTCGGCATAACTGCCTTAGATGTTGAATTGAGGCCCGCACGATGCGGATCATGCGATCGTTGCGACAGGACGTCGCGCACTTAGATCGCGTTCCTTAATTCAATTCAACATCTAAGACATCTGCCGAATACTTTTATAAAAGAAAGGGCCCCCTATCCCACAAGAGGTAGGGGGCCCGTCCCCGTTTTGGTTATTGGGAAATTAGATTTTACCTACAAGGTCAAGGCTTGGCTTAAGTGTTTCTTCGCCTTCTTTCCATTTTGCAGGGCAAACTTCACCTGGGTTGTTACGTACGTATTGAGCAGCTTTTAGTTTGTCGACAAGAACGCTAGCGTCACGGCCGATACCGTCTGCATTGATTTCAACTGTTTGAACAACGCCGTCTGGATCGATCAAGAACGTACCGCGTTGTGCAAGACCTGCTTCTTCGTCAAGTACGTCAAAGTTGCGTGAAATTGTTTGTGAAGGGTCACCGATCATAATATATTCAAGTTTGCTGATCACGTCTGAATGATCGTGCCAAGCTTTATGTGTAAAGTGAGTGTCCGTAGAAACGGAGTAAACTTCAGCGCCAAGCTCTTTCAAAGTTGCATATTGGTCTTGAAGGTCTCCAAGCTCAGTCGGGCAAACGAATGTGAAGTCTGCAGGGTAGAAGCAAACAACGCTCCATTGACCTTTTAGGTTCTCTTCCGTTACCTCGATGAATTCACCTGTGCCGCTATTGTAAGCTTGTGCTTTGAATGGTAGTATTTCTTTTCCGATAAGTGACATAAAAAAACTCCTCCTAAATGTGTTTTTGCATCATAGTTAGTTTAGGTCATTTCATCTGAACCTAAACCGCAGCCACAATTTTATGTATTCGTAACTGCTTAACTATAATAATTCTAATTACATATTCATTATTATATAGACCTAGATTTTTGTCAAACGATACACTCCAATTCGTCATAAACCCTTGTCTAATATATGTACAGATAATATTTCGAAATATTTACCCTAAATTAATAAAAGAAAATTCAAACATTAATTCAGTAAGCTATTCTCAATTACCAGCCTTCGTTATCTTTTATTCAATATTTAAAATACATAGAATATAGATAATATAATAAAATTTAAAAAACGGCTCATTCTACAGATTCCTACTATTGAAAGGAAAATTACATATTGTTAAAAGGAGATGCTGAGGATTTGTTGAATTGTTACTGTACCATGAATAAAGGAGTGTACTAGTAATGAACTCAATCGCTTCCCCCATCGCCTGCAAGGTGAACAACGTTTTTATTCACGTCAGCAACTTGGAAAAATCAGCGGAATGGTATAGCAATCTACTTGGACTGCCTTTTTCAAAAGAAGACGTTGCCTCCCCTGTTTACAACATCCCTGTTACATCTGAAACTGGACTCACATTGGACGATCACTCTTTTGATCCAGGCTTTACATTAAAGCCTTTCAATCATGTCTTATTTAATTTCTTCGTTGAGGTTATTGATGAAGCTTACGATTTTATCAAGAATAAAGGGATAACAATTGTTAGAGAAATTGAGCGGATTGGTGACTTTGCCTATTTCAACTTTGAAGATCCAGATGGTAATGTATTAATGATCTGCAATAATTAATAACTAGAGCACACATTTATTCAAGAGAAGTAATATAAATACAGATAAAAGCCAACCAAAGACTAATATGGTTGGCTTTTTCATTTATTTTATACATTCTTAATGAATTATCTACAATATTTTACCTGTCTGTAATATTTAGAAATATATGAAGCTTGGACCCTTCAGACCATTCAATAAAGATGTCGAAAAAGTAATAGGGTACGTATGCAAGGCCACTTTTTCGACATTTTCGACATAGGAATAAAATGGATTATCAGAGGGTCGAATCGATTAGATTAAACCCTCTTTTTGTATTTTTCTCATCTTTTCAGTGTTACAAAGGTTAATATTTCCATGAATACTTGTTATTTTATTGTCACACTATTGTTATTTTTATTTGGTATTGTTGGTACTAGCAGTTCGGGGCGCTGCTACATTATTCGGATGAGAGCACGAATAATAAACCACTGTCCCAACACTTGAGCTTGAGAAGGAGGCGGATATACATAACGACTTAAAAGAGTGAGTGTTGTATGCGCTTCATGATTGAGTAGTCGAGGGTAAAACATCAAAAAAAGGGAGTTGGATGAATCTTGGTTAAAGAAACGAATCCACAAGAGAAGAAGACAAACAAAAAGATTTTACCGTTTGTCATGTCCACGTCAATGATAACTGCTGCTATTTTCGGTGCAGGCGGTGCGGCTGCAGCAGCTGAAAATGGTGAAGAAAAAGAATTTAAAAATCACGGTCAAAAGGTTTCCTATTATGCAACAAGCATTCCGGGTGGACCTGGAAAAGGTAAAATCATAAGTGCTATCGCAAAAAATAAAGACTTGGTGGCCGTGGAAGATGATTTGGATGATTCTACGGATGAAGACGACACAACGGATACACCTAATGAAGATGACGAAAATACAGATGTACCTGTAGATGAAGATCAAGATTCAGATGAACAAGGTGATGAAGACGTCGATTCAGATGACGAAGATGCAACTGATGGCGAAGAGGATGCAGAAGCTCCAGCTGATGAGGAAGAAGTAGAAACTCCGGCTGACGAAGAAGATGCAGAAACTCCAGCTGATGAAGAAGATGCAGAAACTCCGGCTGATGAAGAAGATGCAGAAACTCCGGCTGACGAAGAAGATGCAGAAACTCCAGCTGATGAAGAAGATGCAGAAACTCCAGCTGACGAAGATGCAGAAACTCCGGCTGACGAAGATGCAGAAACTCCGGCTGACGAAGATGCAGAAACTCCGGCTGACGAAGATGCAGAAACTCCAGCTGATGAAGATGCAGAAACTCCAGCTGACGAAGAAGATGAAGAAACTCCGGCTGACGAAGATGAAGAAACTCCGGCTGACGAAGATGAAGAAACTCCGGCTGACGAAGATGCAGAAACTCCAGCTGATGAAGATGCAGAAACTCCAGCTGATGAAGATGCAGAAACTCCAGCTGATGAAGATGCAGAAACTCCAGCTGATGAAGATGCAGAAACTCCAGCTGATGAAGATGCAGAAACTCCAGCTGA
>NZ_JAKRNT010000016.1 GCF_022346605.1 Sporosarcina sp. ACRSL | reverse complement strand
GCTCGACTTGCATGTATTAGGCACGCCGCCAGCGTTCGTCCTGAGCCAGGATCAAACTCTCCATAATAGAGAAATTCGAGTAGCTCGAGTTTCTTGCTGGCATCATTTAAGATGTCAATTTCGAATCCGAAGATTCGTTTTGTCTGTCCACCGACGGGGTCGGCTTCGAGACTTTATTTGTTGACGTTTTGCTGTTCAGTTTTCAAGGTTCATTGTCGGTCACTTCGTTCAGAAGCAACTCTTATATAATATCACAATCACAATTCCGATGTCAACAACTTTTTTCGAAAAACTTTTAAGTTGTTGGAGCAGTTACTCACTTACCGGAAACGCAACGTTATTTACTATATCAGCTTGTCTATTTGATTGCAATACTTTTTTCAAAGAAAGTTTCAACTAGTCGTCTCACTCGAAAACAAAAACCGTGCAATCATTGTTAGAACATGATTGCACGGCATTTTCCCAAGATTACTCTTTAGGTCTCATTTGTGGGAACAGAAGTATATCGCGAATTGATTGGGCATTCGTCAACAGCATTACAAGACGGTCAATGCCTATGCCTAGACCACCTGTTGGAGGAAGTCCGTACTCAAGTGCTTCTATAAAGTCTTCATCCATTTCATGCGCCTCGTCGTTGCCTTGCTCTTTTTCAATCAACTGCGCTTCGAAACGAGAACGCTGATCGATCGGATCGTTCAATTCAGTGAATGCATTTGCGTGTTCACGACGCACAATGAACAATTCAAAACGATCTGTGAAGCGCTCGTCTTCCGGATTTTTCTTCGCAAGTGGCGAGATTTCAACCGGATGGCCGTAAATAAATGTCGGCTGGACAAGTTGCTCTTCAACTTTTTGCTCGAAGAATTCATTCAATACGTGACCGACTTCCATCATGCTTGCCACTTCGACGCCATGCTCTTTTGCAAGTGCATGGGCCTCTTCCTTCGTCATTTGCTTCCAGAAGTCTACACCTGTATATTCCTTCACAGCATCCGCCATATGCAGACGTTTCCAGCCTGGAGAAAGATCGATGACGTCTTCCCCGTATGTCACCTTAGTCGTTCCAAGGACATCTTGTGCGATATAAGCAATCATATTTTCCGTTAGTTCCATGATGTCCTTATAGTCCGCATAAGCTTCATATAGTTCTATCATTGTAAATTCAGGGTTATGTCTCGTGGAAATCCCTTCATTACGGAAAACACGTCCGATTTCATAAACCTTTTCAAGTCCTCCGACAATGAGGCGCTTCAAATGAAGCTCAATCGCTATGCGCATATAGAGTGTCATGTCCAAAGCGTTATGGTGAGTAATGAATGGACGGGCTGTCGCTCCTCCTGCTATTGAATGGAGCATCGGTGTTTCTACTTCGAGGTACCCTTGGTCATCCAAATAGCGACGCATCGATTGGATGATGCGGCTTCTTGTGATGAATGTCTCTTTACTTTCCTCTGACATGATCAAATCAAGATATCTTTGGCGATAACGTTGCTCGATATCCTTCAAACCATGGAATTTATCCGGCAATGGACGGAGCGCTTTTGTCAGAAACGTGAATTCAGTCACCTTAATGGAAAGTTCGCCAACTTTCGTTTTAAAGACGTTTCCTTTGATCCCGACGATATCCCCTAAATCTGCATGGTCAAATTGACCGTATGCTTCTTCGCCGACCGCATCTTGACGGACGTAAATTTGAATCTGGCCGCCGAGGTCCTGGATATGGGCAAACCCTGCTTTCCCTTTGCCTCGCTTTGTCATGATACGTCCTGCAATTTTCACTTCATGTACGATTTCATCCAATTCCTCTTTTGAGAGGCTTTCATAAGCCTCATGGATTTCATTGGATAGATGCGTCCGCTCGAATCGCGCGCCGAACGGGTCTAAACCGCTCTCCCGCAATTCCTCCATCTTCTGGCGTCTCACCAAAAGCTGATCGTTCAATTCATCCAAATGGGACATTTCATTCACTCCTTCTTAGTTATCCCTCACGCCGGATGGCATGTTCCTATTGTACACAAACTCTTTATGTAAAAAAAGCCGCCACTATAATGGAGGCTCGCATCGTTGCTTCATAGGATAAAGCCGGCCATCTGCCAAATCAAAGTAACTCTCCGACTTTCTCGATTTTCTTCCATAGTACAACACCGTTCTCATCGGCAACCGAAAAAGGAGTTCCCGAAACAGGATGTTCGATGGTAGGTGCAATTTCCAACAAGGGTACAAGAACAAAAGCCCGTTCACCCATTCTCGGATGCGGCACAATTAAGTTCTCCGCTTCAATATTGTCGTTATTATACAGTAAAATGTCAAGGTCGACAGTCCGGGGACCCCATCTGACTTCCCGGACTCGACCTAAACCGTTCTCGATATCTTGGCATGCTGCTAATAGTTCATACGGGTTCAATGAAGTTTTCACGCAGACGGCTAAATTCAGGAAGTCTGCTTGATCCGTATAGCCGACTGGCGCTGTTTCATAGATCGATGACACCTTCGTCACTTCGATTTGTTGATGGGAATGAAGTGCGTGAATCGCCTCCGTAAGATGCTGCAGCCGATCTTCAATATTGGAGCCGAGAGATATGTAAGCCGTATTCATGAAAAGTCCCCTCTCGTAATATCCACGGAGACCGAAGCGTAATGTCCCCGGATTGGCGGATCCGGTTTGATCAAGACGACACGGACACCCCGGACTTGCGCAGCGAACCTCTGCAAAATGAGACGCGCAATCTCTTCTGCGACCGCTTCAATCAGTTTTTTGGGCTCCCCTTCGACTATAGAACGGCAAACTTCAAACACTTCCGCATAATTGACCGTCTTTTGTAAATCATCGGTTGCGCCCGCCTCAGCCAAATCGACTGCAAGCGATACATTGGCCCGAAAGCGTTGGCCAAGGACATTCTCTTCTTCCAAAGCACCATGATAGCCGTAAAACTCCATTTCATTCAAATGAATATAATCCAACTTTACACCCTCCAGTTCCCGATCAGTCGACGTTCAATTCCGCTTTGCCTGTCAGAACGTCCATCATCTTCACCATACGAGATATCTCTTTCACATCATGAACGCGGACCATATGACAACCGTGCTCAATGCCATAGCAAACTGTTGCACCGGTCCCTTCCATCCGCTCATCTACCGGCAAATCCAAAATGTTGCCGATCACTCTTTTCCGCGAAGTCGCAAGCAGTAGCGGATAACCCATGTCAGAAATACGGCGAAGTCCTTGCATCGCCAATACGTTCTGAGCCGTCGATTTTGCAAAGCCGACACCTGGATCTAGCCAAATGTTGCTTTCCGGTACACCTGCCTTACGTGCGATTTCCACGCTTTCTTCCAGATCCGCAATCATTTCATCCATGAAAGGCCCTTCATATTCGGCTTTTTCCCGATTGTGCATAAGGATGATCGGCGCTCTGTGCTCTGCTGCCACTTCCGCAATCCTCGGCTCGCGTTTCGCGCCCCATACGTCATTGACGATCTTAGCGCCCGCTTTCAATGCGGCTTCCGCTACGTCCGCTTTATATGTATCAATTGAAATGACGCAGTCCAATTCCCGAACCAACGCCTCGATAACCGGAATCGTACGCGACAACTCCATTTCAAGCGAGACCGGTTCATGCCCAGGTCGAGTCGACTCGCCGCCGATATCGATGATTTTCGCGCCTTTCCGAAGCATCTCTTCCGCACGCTTCAACGCTGCATCCACTTGTCCGTATTTGCCTCCGTCTGAGAAGGAATCCGGCGTGACATTCAAAATGCCCATGACAGCCGTCTCCCTCTTAAAGTCAAATTCGGTATTCCCTAAACGGTAGATCTCTTTCGCTTTCGATAATTCCATGACTTTACCCTTCCTTTATCTCATCTATCGCCTGAACGTATAGACGATGCAATTTTTGATAGTAAACCCCTGATGATCCGGGCAGCAACCGGTCGCCTACCGCAGAAAGGGGAACGAGCTCTTGGACAGCATTTGTTACGAACACTTCATCTGCCTGCTCGACATCATTTTTCGGAAACAACCCGATATGTACGTCCATCCCTAACTTTTCCCCAAGTTCCAATAGAAAAGCACGTGTAATTCCAGGCAGGATTCCCGTGTCTACAGAGGGCGTGTATAACGCTTCATCCTTCACCCAAAACACATTCGACGTCACCCCTTCAGCAACATGTCCATGCGCTGTAAGGAATATCCCTTCCAGATCTTTTAAAGATGAAAGCTCCATACGCCCACGCACATTGTTCAGGAAGTTATGCGACTTGTGACGGACGCTGCTTTCCGGGAGATTCCTTTCCGTCTCCAGCCAGACAGCCTTCTTTTCCGTCCCCCTCGGCGCCAATGCCAACTCTTTCCGGAACAAAATCACATTCGGCGACCTGTATTCGGAAGGGGCCAAACCGATATCATGTACGCCTGCAGACACATTCAACCGGTAGTATCCATCACGTTCTCCTGAACGAATGTATAACCCATATACCGCTTCCAAGATCTCTTCATCCGAATAAGGCATTACAATTCGGTATTCATGTAAGGCTGCACGAAGTCTTTCCATATGTTCTTCGAATAAAAACACATGTCCATCATACGTCCGGAACGTTTCAAAAAAACCTGCTCCATATAAAAACCCATGATCGAACGGGGAAATGCGCAATTCGTCTGCCTGTTCATATTGACCATTCATCCAACAGCACATGAAGGCGACCTCCTTTTCACACCTTTGATTCTACTGCTTCGGCCATCTCCTTTGCCTGCCAAAGCGCCCTCGCCTTATTCAACGATTCCACGTATTCAGCTTCTGGATTGGAGTCCGCAACGAGGCCAGCACCTGCTTGAATATGCGCCACTCCGTCCTTTATATAGGCTGTTCGAATGACGATATTCAATTCCATATCGCCGTTGAAGCCGATCCATCCGATCGATCCCGTATATAGTCCTCTCCGTGTCGGCTCTAATTCTTCAATGATTTCCATCGTACGCAGTTTCGGGGAACCTGTAATCGAACCGCCCGGGAACACTCCTTTAATAATGGCAGCATTCGATAACTCGGGGGAAGCTGTCCCTCTTACGTTTGAAACGAGGTGCATGACGTGCGAATACTTCTCTATGACCATGAATTCATCTGTTTCCACCGTTTCAGGGATACACACATGTCCAAAATCCTCTAGTTCCTGTTCGACAAGCATGATATGCTCGCCTTTCTCCTTTTCATTGGAGAGCAATTCCGTCTCAAGCGCTTGATCCTCATGTTCTGTTACCCCTCTCGGCCTCGTTCCGCCGATCGGACGCGTACTCAATTCCGTTCCCCGCTTTTTCAGGAGTAGTTCGGGAGAGCCAGAAACGACAGCGAATTCCTTTGCTCCAATTGATGCCATATAGGGTGATGGATTAAAAGATCGCAATGCTTCGTACATCGACAGCGGGTCAGCGGATAGTTCCTTCGATTGCCTCACGGTTAGGTTGACTTGGTTGACATCCCCATTCGCTATATAACGCTGGACATCGCGCACCATCTGTTCGAATTGCGGACCGGTCACGGATACTTCGACATTTTCAGGTCTTGTATAATCAATTGCGCTGTCACCTGGCGAATGGACACGCTTCCCGATACCGACTTCAGCTTCTTCCATCCATTCCTTTTCCACATCTGCCGCATCAAGCCCACGTCTAGGAAGTGTCATGAAATAGGCCGTTTCAGTCTCCAGATCAAGGACTGCCCAACGATCAAACAAATAAAAGAAAATGTCCGGCGTCTCCAAGTCATCCACAGCTATTTCAGGAATGGGCTCGTACGACCGTGAGTAATCATAGCTGATAAAGCCGATAGCTCCCCCTTGGAAGTCCGGCAGCTCCTCCATATTTTCCATTTCCATCGATTGGACGAATGCAGATACAAGTTCCAGAGGATCGCCTTCCTTCACTTCCTTCGTACCGTCACGCCATTCAATTTCCAATGAGTGATCCTTCTTGCTAGTCAGCGTCACAAGTGGGTCGATTCCCGCGATGCATAGCTTCCCTGTGCGCCCGCTTTCAAGCAAAACATGCTGTTCCGTAGTCTTTGCAAGCTCTTTATATGCGTAAAAAAATTGCTCCTTCGTCATGCTTGTTTTCGTATAAGTAGGATGCAATCTATCCATTTCGTTTTCCCCCAACTCGTAGATAATATAGTTATCTTAACGTGTAAAGTGCCATTCACGCTACTAATAGAAACAAAAAAGAGAGCCTCATCAGCTCCCTCCTCAAACAATTATTCTCTTAATCCTCTTCAAACTGATAAAGCGGGGTACTTAAGTAGCGTTCGCCGTTTGATGGTAGAACGGCAACTACTTTTTTGCCTTTCCCAAGTCTTTCAGCCACTTGAAGCGCTGCGAAAATCGCTGCTCCTGAGGAGACTCCGCCCAAGATGCCCTCTTCCCGAGCAGCTCTTCTTGCCGTCTCATATGCCTCGTCATTCGTCACTTGGATGATTTCATTGTAAATATCCGTATCGAGTACTTTCGGGACGAAGCCAGCTCCGATTCCTTGGATTTTATGTGGTCCAGGCTGCCCACCTGAAAGGACTGGTGAATCAGTTGGTTCTACCGCGATAATCTGTACTTCCGGGAAGCGCTCTTTCAATACGCTGCCTGCTCCCGTAATTGTACCACCCGTACCAATACCCGAAACGAATGCGTCAACCCGATCAAGGGCATCGGCAATTTCGGGTCCCGTCGTCAAACGGTGCACTTCAGGATTCGCTTCGTTATTGAATTGCTGCGGCATGAACCAGCCATTCTCCTCAGCAAGTTCTTCTGCTTTTCCGATAGCCCCTTTCATCCCTTCCGCACCAGGAGTAAGGACAAGGTCTGCCCCGTAAGCACGCAACAAATTCCGACGCTCTAAACTCATCGTATCCGGCATCACGAGGACTGCCTTATATCCTTTCGCGGCCGCAATCATCGCAAGACCGATGCCCGTATTTCCGCTTGTCGGCTCAATGATCGTGCTGCCTTCTTTCAAATCTCCGGATTTTTCCGCCGCTTCGATCATCGCGAGGGCGATTCTGTCTTTAACACTCGAACCTGGATTGAAGTATTCTAGTTTCAAATAAATGTCCGCGCTGTCTGGTTTCGCCAGTCTGTTCAACTTGACAAGTGGTGTTCTCCCAACGAGGTCCGCAATTGAGTTTCCAACGATACTCATTCTTACCCACTCCTAATCCCTACTTATTTGATATGTTTTATTGTATTAATAGTACACCCACATTGTGATAATTGTCAATCAATAATGTCTATTTTATCCTTCCCCTATTTATACCTATGTAATCCTAAAAGCCGCCCGAAAAACCCTATGAAACTTCGGGTCTTTCGGACGGCTCTTTTTCATTTCCCATAAAACCATGTTGCATCGAATTCTTTCCAGAACGCTTCTGGATTGACGGTTTGGGGAAGCTGTTCAATTGCCAGCTCACGCTTAATATGATCCTTCACTTCGTCAAAGGAGAAGGTTCTTCCTTCCACCACTTCATTCACTAGGATAATAGCATATGTACCGTCCTGCAGTTGAACAGCATCCCCAACTTTGCCTTCTTTTAGTTTGGATGCTGCCTTATAGATTGCAGGATCGACGGTCTCTGTCGTGGCGTTAATATAGCCGATATCGCCTCCGAGACTAGCAGATGCGAGATCGATTGATAACTCCTTTGCTAACGCATCGAAGCTTGATCCCTTCGATAACTCATCTATCGCCTGTTCCGCCTCTTGCTTCGTCGGAACGATGATGACCGAGGTCCGATAGGCCGTCAATATATTGTAGAGCGATTCATTTTCCTCATAAAAAGACTTCACCGTTGCATCGTCAATGACGACATCATTTGATAATACCTTTTCCAAAATCAAGTTAGCCCGGATTTTTTGGCGAGTTTGCTCAATATCCAAACCCGAATGCGAACGGCCATCCACCGAAGTGATCAGCGCAAGTTCAAGTTCAATTTCCTCGTCCGTCACTTCGATGCCGTATTTCTTTGCTGCCGTTTCCATCACTTTGTTATTAACGAGATCTAAAAGCACTTCTCTTCCGACTTCCTTTTCCATGGCAGTCATCCATTGCGCTCTCGTAATCGGCTCACCCGCGACCGTTGCAACCTCTTCGTCAGGCTGTTTCGATTTGTCGGGGATGAGCCATCCGATGAACCATAGAACATTACAAGCAAAAAGGATACCGATTAGGATGAGAAGGGGCTTCGCCTTCAATCTCCGTTTTTGTGGAAGCGTCTCTTGGACGTTACGACCTTGACCGTATTTCATCGATGAATCCTTCAAGTTCTTCTTTTGGGAAAACATACTTCTCGAGGCAGAAGTGACATTGTGCTTCCGCCTGGCCATCCTCATCGATCATTTCCCGGATTTCCTGCTCGCCAAGACCGACAATCGCTTTGCCGAAACGCTCTTTTGAGCAATTGCAACGGAATGCAACATCCATTTTCTCAAGAATTTCGACGTTTTCTTTTCCTAACACTTCACCGAGCACTTCTTCCGGCGTCAAGCCTCGATCAATCATACTGGAAATCGGTTCAACGTTCGCAAGTTTTTTCTCAAGAAGGCTAATTGTCTCTTCTGTAGCTCCCGGCATCACTTGAATGATGAAGCCTCCTGCAGCTTTAACAGTATTATCAGGATTGACAAGTACACCTAATGCAACTGCTGAAGGAACTTGTTCAGATACAACGAAATATTGGGTGAAGTCTTCTGCGATTTCACCGGAAACAATCGGAACTTGCCCTGTGAAAAAGTCCCGTAAGCCAAGGTCTTTAACAACCGTCAACATTCCTTCCGTACCGACAGCCCGTCGGACATCCAGTTTCCCTTTTTCATTCAAGTCAAAATGGGTATGTGGATGAGTAATGTATCCTCTTACATCCCCATTGGCATCCGCATCGATAACGATAGGTCCAGCCGGGCCGTTCCCTTCGATTTTCACTGTCAGTTTGTCGTCACCTTTCAGCATCGCACCCATCATAAGTCCAGCTGTCATCGTTCTGCCTAAAGCAGCTGTCGCTGTTGGCCAAACGTGGTGCTTTCTTTGTGCCTCAGCCACCGCGTTTGTCGAATTCACCGCATACGCGCGAATCGTTCCTTCAAAAGCTAATGCTTTTATCAAATAATCAGTCATCATTCTTGCTCCCTTCAAGCATTTCTTTCGTAAATCAGATGTAGCCCTTTCAACGTAAGGAAGTTATCTACGATATCAATCACTTTCGTCTCACTCGCGATCAATTCAGCGAGTCCACCCGTCGCGATGACAGTCGGCTCTACCTTACTCTGTGCTTTCATCCTTTCAACAATACCCTCGACGAGTCCAACATATCCATAAACAATCCCTGCCTGCATCGCGGAGACAGTGTTCTTGCCAATAATATGTTCAGGCCGCGTCAATTCAACACGCGGCAATTTGGAAGCCCTGTCGAATAAAGCCTCCATAGAAATGCCAATGCCAGGTGCGATCGACCCACCCATATATTCACTTTTTTCATTCACATAACAGAATGTCGTAGCGGTTCCAAAATCAACAACAATGAGCGGAGAACCGTAATCGTGAATAGCTGCAACAGCATTGACAATACGATCAGCACCCACTTCCCGTGGATTTTCATATTTTATGTTCAACCCTGTTTTGACGCCAGGTCCAACAATCAGCGGGCGTAAATTAAAATACTTCCTGCACATCTGTTCAAGCGGGAACATGACCGGCGGAACGACAGATGAGATGATGATGCCGTTAATATCTTCAAACTCTAGTCCAACATGGGCAAACAACGTTTTGACAGACATCGCGTATTCATCTTCCGTTTTTTGCCTATACGTTTCCATACGCCAATGGTGTTTCAATTCACCTTTATCATAGACGCCAAGGACAATATTCGTATTTCCTGTATCCAATACTAAGATCATAATCTTTTCCTCGCTAACATTCGTCATTTTCCAAAATATCATACCATAACAAAGGGAAATAAAAACAGTCGACTGCCTTAAAAAGCAGTCGACTGGAATGTTATCCTTCAAAGTTGTGAGATACCGTCAATCTCTTCTATGTTCATCGATCGGAGGAAGGGATTGATCTCCACCGTTCTCTTTCGGAAGATCTCCGACGGACGGATCTGAAGGTGCGCCGGTCGAATCTGAATGTACTGTGTCCTTTTCAGTATCGTCATCCGCTTTCTTGTCAGAGCCATTTCCATTTTGATCATACGGACGATCCGGCAATGTGCCATGGTCTTTCAAGTGATTGATTTGCTCCGCATCCAACGTTTCCACTTCAAGAAGCGTGGTTGCAATCAAGTCGAGCAAATTGCGGTTCTCTGTCAGGATTTTCGTTGTGCGCTCATATTGTTCCTTGATAATGCGCTGCATTTCCTGATCAATTTCATAAGCAATCGATTCGGAGTAGTTCTGCTCCGAATTGAAGTCTCTGCCCAGGAAGACATTTCCGCCTTGCGCCTGACCGAATTGCATCGGTCCGAGCTTATCGCTCATTCCGTATTCCGTCACCATCGAGCGCGCAATGCCTGTAGCACGTTGGAAGTCGTTATGGGCTCCTGTAGATACTTCGCCAAGAACGATTTCTTCCGCCACACGTCCACCAAGAAGTCCCGCAATCTTGTCGAGAAGTTCAGGCTTCGTCATGAAGTAACGGTCCTCTTTCGGCAACATGACTGCGTATCCGCCGGCCTGGCCGCGAGGGACGATTGTCACTTTATGGACAATTTCAGCGTCATCCAACATAAGTCCGACAACGACGTGACCCGCTTCATGGAATGCGACGATGTTTCTTTCTTTTTCGGAAATGACACGGCTCGTTTTAGCTGGTCCCGCAATTACGCGGTCCGTCGCTTCATCGATATCCGCCATGTCTATTTTCGCTTTGCCGCGTCTAGCAGCGACCAAAGCTGCTTCATTCAATAAGTTCTCTAGGTCTGCACCGGAGAATCCTGGAGTACGTTGTGCCAAAGCTTTCATATTGACTGATTCGTCAAGCGGCTTATTACGCGCATGTACTTTTAGAACTGCTTCACGGCCTTTGACATCTGGACGGCCGACTGTGATCTGACGGTCGAAACGTCCTGGACGAAGAAGTGCTGGGTCAAGAATGTCCGGGCGGTTCGTTGCGGCAACGATAATGATTCCTTCGTTTCCGTCGAATCCATCCATTTCAACTAATAGCTGGTTCAATGTCTGCTCGCGCTCATCATGTCCACCACCGAGACCAGCGCCCCGTTGACGTCCGACTGCGTCAATTTCATCGATGAAGATGATACATGGCGCATTCTTTTTCGCATTTTCAAACAAGTCGCGGACACGGGATGCCCCGACCCCTACGAACATTTCAACGAAATCCGAACCGGAGATCGAGAAGAATGGTACGCCCGCTTCTCCCGCAACAGCACGTGCCAAAAGCGTCTTCCCTGTTCCTGGAGGCCCAACTAAAAGAATCCCTTTTGGAATACGTGCCCCAAGTTCGGCAAACTTACGTGAATCTTTCAAGAAATGCACAACTTCTTCAAGCTCGGCTTTCTCTTCATCAGCACCTGCAACATCATTAAATCTGACTTTCTTGCGATCGTCCGAATGGAGCTTCGCCTTGCTTTTCCCAAAGTTCATTACCCGGCCGCCACCGCCGCCTTGCGCTTGATTCAATAGGAAGAAGAATAGGATGATGATAATGATGAAGGGAACCAACCCTGTAAAGAAAGCTACCCATGCACTCGTTTCTGGTGCAGGCAGGATTTGGATCTGAGGGTTATTTGTTTCTCCAACCGTACGTAGTTCACTAATGACATTAATGACGGCATTATCGTTCATGAGGACATTCGTCGTGAATTTCTCGCCCTCTTCGTAGCCTTTCATCGTACCTTCAACGGTTAGAACGTCGCGAACCGGTTGAAACGACATCGTTTCAATCTCGCCTTTTTCCAAAGCTGTATAAAATTCATCATACCGAATCTCTTTTGTCTTTGGATTCGGGTTATTTAGTGAACTGAAAATCCCCATAATTGCAAGGAAGATCAATCCGTATAATAGAAAGTATCGAAGTATACGATTCATCCCAAGCCTCCTCATTTCTTTCAACAGAAAACTATTGTAAATCTTATCATATAACAGATTCAATCTACAAAGGAAATGCCTTACTTGTCGAGGTCCATAAAACGGAATTGTTCGCTTACCGCCTATGCTTACAGCATCAATTACAAAGATGATAGTATGTCAAACTTTCGAACGAATATGGAAAAAGCTTTCCACCGCCCCTTGTAAAGGTTTGTTGAAAAGCTTTCAGAAAGAGTAGATTTCCTTTTTCAATACACCGATATAAGGCAAATTTCTATATTTTTCTGCGTAATCAAGCCCGTAACCGACAACGAAAGCATCAGGTACTAGGAATCCGACATAATCCGCTTTCAAATCCACTTTTCGTCCAGTTGGTTTGTCAAGCAACGTTACAATTTTAATGGATTTCGCTTTCCGGTATTTGAAAAGTTCCACTAAGTAATTCAACGTCTTACCGCTATCAATAATATCTTCAATAATCAATACATCTCGGCCCTCTACGCTTGTGTTCAAGTCCTTGACGATCTTCACTTCGCCAGACGAGACAGTTGCATTTCCATAACTCGATACATCCATGAAATCGAGTTCAACATAGGCGTCAATCCGTTTGATCAAATCACTCATGAACGGAAGCGCTCCCTTTAGAACGCCGATTGCGAGGGGGAACTTATCTTGATAATCCTCCGTCAACACAGCACCAAGCTCAGCGACTTTCTCCTGGATTTGCTCTTCGGTAATGAGCACTTCTTCAATATCTTTTTGTAACATCAGTTACCCTCTCTTCTTCATTTTACTTATCTTTCACTTTGAATATGTACGTTTCCCGTTCCGATTTCTTGAACTGGATGCCATATCGCACGCCTGGGATGGCGCAAATTTCGCCTTGGGCGGTCGTGACCACCGGCAATGTACACCGTTTTTCGGCCCCTATTTTTTCGTCAATGAACAATCTCGACAAACGTTTCGGTTGAACCATACCTGGAAGCAATATACGATCTCCTTCCATTCTGCCCCTAACGTAAAGAGGCAAATCGGAATCAGGCAAATCAAAATACATCCGCTCGGTCGCTTCCCCATCCTCAGTGTCCGCGTCATCCCAACATAGCAACATTTGCCCCCAGCTTGTCCATTCGCCTTTTCGGAGCATTTTAGGGGAAATATCCGGATTCTGGACATTTTTCACAATCGACACTGTTCCGTATTCCCTCACGAACCGGAATCCTTTCGGCAGGGAGATTGTGACATTTCCTTCACTAGTGGATAGGTGGTGATGCATTTGATTCAGAAGAGCCGCATTGTACTCTACAGGTATACCTTCCCCGTAGTAAATATACTTCAATAGTAGTGGAATGAAGCGCTTTTGTAAAGCAGTGTGCATGCTTGAAAACCTATTTGTAGGAAAGGACGGAAGCCCATCCTCGTCGAAGGTCACGATCGACGAAAAATGTTCTTTCGCCAAGCTATCCAACAGCGCTCCATCCTCCTGTAATCCTGCAGTCATTTTGACGACATTCACGGCTGCGGATGGATTTTCCGATAAAATGATAGGTGCGACATGATGGCGGAGCCGGTTCCGCAAATAGGCGTCACTTTCGTTGCTCGGGTCCTCCCGAAAATGAGCACCTTGTTCTTTCACATACGAAATAAGCTCGTCCTTCATCGCAGGAAGAAACGGCCTGATTACCGTACCGTAATCCGTCTCCCGCTTCACTGGAATGCCGAGAGGGACGCTTCCTTTTGACAATTGCATAAGTACAGTCTCCAATTGATCTTCGGCATGATGGGCAGTTGCGAGCACATCATAGTTCTCCGTACGCATCACTTCATTGAAAAATGTGTACCTGCCAGTTCGGCAAATATCCTGCACATTTCCCCCTTCCTCGTGGAGGATGGAAGGGACAGGCACATTGCCGCCGTAGAAGGGAATTCCGAGCCCATCGCAAATTCCCTTCACAAACTTACCATCGTCAGCAGATTCTTTACCTCTAAGCATATGGTCGACATGGACGGCAGCCAATTCAATTCGCAGTTTTTCCCGAGATAACGCCATGAATAGCAATAATGCTACTGAATCGACTCCACCCGAGCACGCGACCAAGACACGTTGACCTTGTGCCACCAACGTTTCTTTATGAATGAAATCAAGGATTTTCTTTTCAAATGCCTGCATTTCATGTCCCTCCGTGTCGTTTTTCACACTCCCCCTATTCTACCCCATAACTTTTTCCCGGGAAATAAATCGATTTGTCGGTTTTATTGTCACCCACTTCGGTAAGACGTGTTCAACTTTCATGACTAACACAGTGCGGTCATCTGCAACTAACCCAAATTTCCTTTCCATTTCCGACATTATACGGTCAGCTAACGGCTCACAGGAAAGGTGCTCGTACTTTTCCAATATTCCATAGATCGCCTCTTCCTGCTTCTCAATTGTCACCGATCCATTGAATACACCATCCGTTAACATGACGATAACATCTCCGGACTTCAATTCTTCATTTGTCGCTTCTACAGAAAATGTCGGCAAGAATCCGACCGGAACCGACTTACTATCGAGTCGGAGGAAATCCTGGCCCCGTTTTATATACGTACTCATGGACCCCGCCTTCCAAGACCATAGACGACCGTCCTGCAGGTCGATCAAACCTAGATCGAGCGTCGCGTACATATCGTCCAGTCCGTTTAATGACATCATATAATGCAATGTATGCATCGCCGTTTCCGGATCCATCTTCCGGTCCAAACATTCCCGCATAAGGCGGATTACTTTCCGGCTCTCCCGATAGGCATTCAAATCATGTCCCATTCCATCAGACAGAAGAACCGCTGTAAGTCCGTCGTGAATTGGGAACACTTCATAAGCATCCCCCGCATGGAACGCCCCTCCTCCAGCCGTCGCCATAATTCCATATTCTAATGAAAAACGGACTGCCGAGGAGAACATTATTTGTAGATGCGGGAAAGGGTCTTGCAGCGAAACGGTCTTCTCCACCTTAAACGGCTCTCGATACACTTCTTCGAGCAATGGCAGTATGAGACGTTCCGCGACCGTCGTATCGGTTTCGAAATCCGAACGCCTCTCAGGAGTGGAGATGACAATTCGGTAAGCACCCTTCTCCTCGGATAAAATATCAATCTGATAGTACTCGATTCCTTGCGCTTCTAAATGTTTCCCCAATTCCTCCTCTGCAAGATGATTTACCTTTAACTCCCCTTTTATATCTTTCATGATTTTTTCCAAATGATTACTCATATCCCTTAATTGGAGTGCCAGCATTTTCCTTCCATGTTGGAGCTGCCCCATAAGAAGATGGTTGGAGGCCTGCTCCTCTAGCTCAGAAATCAAACCTGCAGACCGAATGCACTTATATTTGATCCTCTCTTCAACGCGATGGCGTGCAGCTTTCTTCGTCGCGGAATACGTCCCTTCCCATTCATAAAGGAGACGAGCCATGCCATCTTCATTCCCCTCCCAACATTTCGAATATCTAAAGCAAGACTGGCATATCGAAGGGATATGCTGCGTCGCATTCCCCTCATCCGAAGAAAAGCGGTCATTGACGAGGTTAGACATGAATTCCGCGAACTGCTGAAAGTCGGACAATTGTCCATCAAGACGATCGGTCAGCCATTGTTGTCGTTTCACGGAAATGTCCTGTTGTCCGCTCGGCGTGATGACACGGCTAAGCGGCTCGACTTTCTTTGCCGGAACGAAGAAAAACAGAAGCGTCGCCAATCCGATTGTCATGAAATGGGAAGTATCGAGCGGTAAAGTAAAATCATACATGAGGAAAAAAACGGATACCGCAAATCCACCTGTCGCGATGCCCAATTTTCCAAGACGACGGAGAGCCCCCGCGAAAAAACCGGTCATTCCATATACGGCCATCATCCCGGTAAATGACAGCTCCGCAATTCCAGCAATCGCAGCAATCATCATGGCGATCGTCGTGGAAAACGGCAAGCCTCCGGCAAGCGCCGCAAGCAAAATCGTCAGATGAAGCAACAAGCCTGAAATTGAAATCGGACCGACCATCAGATCCCCCATTCCAGTTGTCGCCATAATGCCGACAATGCAAACGGCACCGAGACGTTCCGGCGTCCACTGTCCAAAAAAGATACGCTCTCGATGCGGAAAAGCGACAAACAGGAAAAACGTCATGAAGAGCGCCAACACCGCTTCGAAACCAATCGTCAATTGTACATCGACAGGCGTCTGTCCGCCATACATGACGAACTGCCAAAGAAGCTGAACGACGACGATCGTCCCCGCAACCGTCAACGGAATGGACTTCCGCATAAAAGGATGCTTGCTCACGACATGGAACAACAGCAATTGCAATAAATGAATAACAGCTTGTCCCAATCCTAGAAAAGCGCCCCCGGCAATTCCACCGATGAATACATAAATGAGATGATTCCTAAATCGCATCTGCGCCAGTGCCCAAACTGGCAAGAAAAATGGGACCGCTGCATCAAACAGAACAGCTTGCGACAAGAAAAACGTACTCAATAAAAAGAAAGCTGCCAATAAGACGTACATCTTCCGCTTGCCCACCGTATCGAACATCTGACGAATCTGCTGGCCTACCGGTCTTTCGAGATTCCCTGTCATCTTCATCTCTACATTCCCCCTATGTTTACTTGTTCCTGAGTATACATAGGTCAAGCAAAAGAATTTGTCTGTTCCTGACAAGGGGACCAATAAATCTTTCGACTCGTTCCGAAGTGTTTTTCTATTTTCCAACGAGAGGTTGACAGACACCGTCGACCGTTGTATTATGATTATTGTCGTTCGGTACACAACCGACAACACGGCGGCGTAGCTCAGCTGGCTAGAGCGTACGGTTCATACCCGTAAGGTCGTGGGTTCGACCCCCTCCGCCGCTATATAGAAATGCGTAGGCGGCCTGTTTAGATGCGACAGGCATAAGAAATCCCGGCGTGTGGCGCTTTTTGCCACTCAGCCGGGTTTTCTTATGACCCCGAGCATCTGGCCGCCGGAGCTGGACAATAAGGAAGCGTCCTGTCTTTTTGACAGGACGCTTTTTTATGCTAAATACGCATAAACTCTACTAAATACGCATAACTTCATTCAAACACGCATTAATTCATTCACTCACGCATAACCCCCTACAGATACGCATAAACGCTTCGAATTGCGCATAAAATCCATCAATCACGCATAAACTCTACCATCCATCTTATCGAATCGACTCGATTTGTTCCTTATGATGCGTATCATGCCAAACAAAATCCGAGAAATACTCCTCCAATGTCAAAACATGCTCGCCAATGTAGAAAGACTTCGTCCATTCCGCCTCGTCGATCGCTTCAAGACGTTCAAGTAGCTGCCGGCGATAGCCTTTCGCCAATTCCAGGATCTCTTCGAACGTATAGTCATTTGCAAGTTTTGCAGCCTGCTCATTGAACGATTCCCATGGCACATCTTCAAGCTTCTCGGATTCTTTCATGTTCGGGAGCCGCTGCTCTAACGTAAATCGATCCCATTCCGCCATATGCATCACAATCTCTTTTGGCGACCATTTCCCCTCCTGATAAGGTGTATTCACCTGTTGCTCCGTCAACGTTCGCAACGATTCAATCCAGTCAATGTACAATCCAAAGTCTTTCAGTATTTCATGTTTCCTCATTTCATCACTCCCTTTTCTACTAGTTTCTATTCGATGAATCTATCCCAATTCCTCTATTTCTGTATTAGATAGTTCTCACTCCAAATAACAAAAAAGCGACCCGGTATCTTACTAGATACCAGGTCGCCTATAAGAGATTCTTTTCCACTAATTGAAACAGCCAGCAAGTTACCCTCTTCTTGCGCCACGGCCACCGCGTTTAGATTCTGTTGCTCTTTTCAAAGTTGAAAGGCGTTCTTCACTGTCTTTCATGAATTTAGCCATCTTTTGCTCAAAATTCTCTGGACGGTCATTATGGCTAGGACGGCCACCGCTGTGACGAGGACGTTGAGGGCGTTGAGGACGTTCAGCTTCCGGTTTCGCTTTTCTGATGGATAAACCGATTTTTCCGTCAGTGCCGACATTCATCACTTTCACTTCAACCATATCGCCTACTTTTAGGTGGTCATTGATATCCTTTACATAATTGTCTGCTACTTCACTAATATGGACCAGACCAGTTGAACCGTTCGGTAGTTCAACGAACGCACCGAAGTTTGTGATCCCTGTAACTTTCCCCTGTAACTTGCTGCCTACTTCAATTGACATAAAAAAAATGCTCCTCCTTAAGATTTAAACGGCCCTTTTTCAAAAGCCTTTTTACCATATGGCGAGTCCTGCAAGTGCAGGATCCTTACTTTCATTATAGCCAACAAAAAAAGAGTGTCAATAAGACTACTCTTTTCCGTCATCTTTTTCGTCTTTTTTCTTCTTGTTTTGAGGTACTGAAAAGATGATTTCATTTTTATCAGATAAGAAGTACTCTTTTCGTGCGAGCTTCGCAATATAATCATCATCATCCAATTTCACAAGCTGTTTTTTAAGAAGTTCCTGCTCTTCTTTCACTTCATTCAGCTTGGCGAGCGTTTCCTCTTTTTGCTGTTCCTTCTCCTGCAGTGTCTGTTGTTGTTGAATATACATATTCGTCAACCCGCCGAGTGTTACGAACGCGATCACCGCATAGATGAACAGCTTCTTTCGGAGTCGCTTTTTCTGCTTGTTTCTCCAAATTTCTTTTTTACGCAACGAGCGGACATATTCAGTTTCAATCGATGCAACGGTTGCGGATGGTTTCCTTTTCCTTTGCTCCATGTCTGCACTCCCTCTCATTACAATACGAAATCCGATAAGTCTAGTAATTATACATCATTTCTTATCGGATTTAAAGAGAGATTCAGAGACTTTATTGTAAAGAAATATAAATGGAGAAAGAAGAATACTTACAATTTTGACGACCAGCTTATACAGTTGATAGATGATCTTTACGACGAGTGTGATGATGAACCAAATTGGTTTGATGATCAACATGTTCAGAATTCTCCCGAGAAACCTGAAAGGCCTGTGGAAAATCGATGCGTATAGAAGCAAGCCGCAAATTTGAGCTACCGGATCATACATCCTCCATGCCCCGTCCCGGACGATGAAGAGTACGTAAAATGTAGCGCATCCTATTAAAATCCATCCGATTACTTCGATAGGGACCGCGTATCTCCGGATGATCGATTTCTTACCGGTCGCATCCACGCCAGTTCCGATCAAATCCATGAGAACACCGGCCCCGATGCCTGTCCCAATCATTGCAAGAAGACTAAGAAACTGGACAGAGAGACTCATCCAAATAATTTATGGAGGAAACCACGTGAACTTGCATCTTCTTCGTCATATTGCATCGTGCTGATCGTGCCTTCCAACGTAAGAAGCCCTTTGTCTACATCCAAATGGACGATGCGCAGCTCCTCCCCGCGAATAACTAATACTCCTTGAGATGTTCGAATGATGAACTCCTCTTGGTCAAACCGGTCGATTGTTTTTACAGATGTCAGATCCATTCGTTTTCGGTTCCTCATCGTGACGACATGATCACCTGATGGGATAGCGTATGATGGGTTATCCGTTTGGATTTGCATACTATTCCTCCTTTGCTTGTACGTTCACTGCCATCTTATGCCGGGGCATAAAAAAACATGACAGGAAAAATTCCTGTCATGTCTTTTATAAATTACACAATTAATTGATGTGTGACTCCACGAAGATACATGATCAATCCTATCAAAGAATGAAACCTATATAAAACGTCCAAGGATTATCTTCTTTCTCCTTATCAAACTTTCTGTACATTACGACGCAAAATACCAATGAAATTACGGGTAAAAAACCATAGATGGGTCCAAATGTAAATGAAGCTCCCCCTAAAACCATAGAAATCAAACCAAATGGGTTTTGTGAAGGAATACTTTCTAAATACTCTTTATCTGCTTTATTCAATTCATCAGTCTGAATAAATTCTTTCATTTTCTTAACGCAACGTTTGTAAGAACTCGATATAATCATCACCCTCTAACGCCTTACCGCAAGAGATATCCTCAATCTTCATCATCAATAAACTCAGGTTCCACCTTGTCCAATTTCTCTTCTTTTACAATCGTGTACATTGACGCAGCGTCTTCTTTTTTTGTGGATTCCTTCAACATTTCAACCTTTGCTGTAACGATCTTTTGCCCAAATCGAATAGCTAGCTCGTCGCCGGGTTTTACGACCGACGATGCTTTTGACACTTTTCCGTTGATCGTAATACGGCCTTGGTCCGCCACTTGTTTCGCTAACGTACGTCTTTTGATCAAACGGGACACTTTTAAAAATTTATCTAATCTCATTTCTTTTCCCTTCCTTTCGCTTCCTGCCAAAACGCATCCAGTTCGTCTAGCGTATAAGCGGAGAATTCACCTCTGCCATTCCTTACGCTCTGTTCGACGAATGAAAAGCGTCTTTTAAATTTCTCATTCGCATGAGCCATCGCTTCCTCTGGAGACAGCTTCAAAAACCTCGATAAGTTAACGAGTGTGAATAAAACATCCCCAAGCTCATCTGTCTGACTCTGCTTCGTTCCTTTCGCCACTTCGTCCTTGAATTCCTGCCATTCTTCCTCGAATTTATCGAAAGCCCCTGTAATATCCGGCCAATCGAATCCGACCTTCGCCGCCTCTTTTTGGTAATTAAATGAAGTTAGCAGTGACGAACTATGACGCGCTTGTCCATCCAAGAGCGATTCAGCTTGCGGCCTCTCTGTCTTCTTAATTTCCTGCCAATTCTTCAAGACTTCATCCGAATTTTCTACGTTGCGATCGCCGAACACATGCGGATGGCGGCGGATCATTTTATCCCCGACTGCCTGTAGGACGTCTTCCATTGCAAAATAGCCATCGTCCTCGCCGATCTGCGCATGCAAGAACACTTGCAAGAGCACATCGCCCAGCTCCTCGATGATTCCTTCATCATCCTCCTGGTCAATCGCTTCGAGCAACTCATGCGCTTCCTCGATCAAATAACGTTTCAACGATTCATGCGTCTGCTCCCGATCCCACGGGCAGCCATCAGGAGCGCGCAATGCGGCAATGATTTCACGGAAAGTCGACCATTCCTTCAAACGCCCTTCCTGCTCTATAACAGGCGGGACATATACCGTCGTCAAATTGTCGATTTCCGTCTCACGATCCAACTCGAATAACGGCACAGTTCGAAGCTTTTCCAATGAAGAGCCCGCCGCCGTAACGATCGTCACCGGATGATCATACGCATACTTCTCCATGAGCGACAGCTTCACTTCAGAAGCGATGAACGAATCATACACTTGGCCGATTAAAACATGCTGCGTCATCATTACGTCGTCACGCTTCATATCCGTGCCATCGAGCAACTGGAACCCTTCAATTGGATCAATGCGGAGCGCTGCAAAAATCGGATCCAAGAAGCTGTTGCCTCCTGCAATTTCAAGTTGTGCAACGCCTTCTCGTTCTTTTTCAATCAACAATTGCACCGTACGTTCAGCAACGAGAGGGTGTCCTGGGACGACATACGTAACCGCCCTCTCTTTTGCCATCGAAACTAATTTCTCCGTAATTTCCTCATACACTTGCTCGAAAGCATCGTTTTCAATATAGATGTCATCGAAACTCTCTATTGCCATACCTTCCGCCCTTAATTCTGCAATAGCAGGGTGCTGGTCCGTCCTAGCAACGACGAACTCAGCCTCCTTCAGCTTTTTATATGTACCAAGGGCTAGCTGGTCAAGATCTCCTGCGCCAAGGCCGATAATCGTAATTGTATTCATCCATTCACCTTCTATTTTTAGTAAGAATCATTTGTACACGTGCTAATCTTCTTCCAAACGGCAGCAAATACCATTCCTTCTCCGCCATTATACGTGATTTCATGACGACAAGTAGGAAAACGCCCGCACCTAAAGCAACAGAAGTCAGAGCTGTCAACGTCGCTCCAACCCGAGATGATAGATTATCGAATAATAATTGATCCGCTGTAAGCATCCACGGGAAGATGACCGCTGCCATTGCTAGCGTTGCAAGTAGGAGCCAACCGTAAAAACGGATAGGAGCCAGTCTAATTGGCCAAACGGATTTGAAATAAAGCAGCAGTCCGAATGTAATCGCTGCAAAGCCGACATTTCCAGCAATTGCTGCGCCTGTCACATCTAATAGCGGGACTAAAAATTGATTCGCAATGATTTTCAAGACGAGGCCGCCAAGAAGGAAAAGCGTCGGGATTTTCACTTTTCCCGCCCCTTGCAAAATCGCAGTCAACGGCAAAATGAGCGACAGCCAAAAGATCTGAAACGCAAATATGATCAGTGCGACAGACCCATCTCGCGTCTCAAACAGCATTTCATTCACATATGGCAGGACGAATGCAAGCCCAACTGCAGCCGCCCATCCGAATAAAACCGCCGTCCGGAACGTGAGCTGGATGAATGGCTCCGCACCTCGCCCTTCCTTTTTCGCCGCATGATGTGCAATAAGCGGAACGATTGCCAGCGCCAGTGTAGAAGCGATTAGAATCCCCATTTGAACGAGCGGCTGCCCACGGTCATACACACCTTTCAGTTCCATTGCGGTGTCAGCCATGAATCCTTTCGCAAGCAGAATATTATAAACGGTAAACGAATCGGCAAGCTGGAAGAACAGCAGGATGAGCGAACTTGCACTGACACTGATACTGACGAACGTCATATCTTTTACGACCCGCCATGTATCAATCTTCTCCATTGGCCCCTTGAATGCATTCCGGTAATAGAGCGCCAGTATGACGACTCCCGCCGTCTCCCCGACTACCGCCCCCCACATCGCCACTTCGCCGGCTGTGTATAGCGAAGCTCCTGCACGTACCGCCACCCAAGTTCCGATGAGGATGACGGCAACACGGAACACCTGCTCACCGACATTTGAAAACGCGACAGGCGTCATCTGCCCTTCCGATTGGAATGAACCTTTCAATACAGCTAGCATCGGCATGACGAGCACGATATAAGCACCTGCACGAAGAAGTGAGGCAAGTTCGGGATCTCCCATGGCCTGTGCGAAAAACGGAGCAAACGTCATGAGAATGATGAAAAACAATATAGATAATCCGGCCAAATAGAGAAAGGCAACCCGCTTGATCGCCTTCGCCTCGCCATCGTTTGAACTTCCTGCAAGGAGCTTCGAAACCGCCACCGCAAAACCGTACGATGTCCACACGATAAAGATGCCGATGAACGGATACACTTGCTGGTAAATGAAAAAGCCTTTATCCCCGACAAGGTTTTGGAACGGAATCCGGTATACCGCCGCAAGCAATTTGACGATGATGGCCGATATCGTCAGAATCGACGCGCCTTTCATGAATGTTTTCATATTCCAATCCGCTCTCGACATAACTGCGCCTCTTTCGATGTTTAATAGGTATACTATAATATACCATTAACTTTAAAACAGCCACACGCTCCGTTACATACGAAGGTGTGGCTGTTTCATTCATTTAATTATCATCCAACTGTAAAAATACCTTTGTGAACTGTTTCTATATGTTTATTTAAATCGATTCTAAAATATCAAGTTCTAGCGCTTGATATTCATGAACAGCGATATTGCGGAAGCCAACCGTATTCATTAATGTTTTTGAAAGGTTTTGATCAATCAAATCTGCTTCATGTAATAGCTTAAATGCTTCGCGACTCGTTTTTGGAACTCCTAATTTACGTTCACTCACTACATGCATAGCCAAGTCAATACTTGCCTCACAAGCACGTTGGATGTTCAAAACGATACTATCTTGCTTCGTGAAATCTCTTAAATTTTCAGGGTTACCTTCATACACCTCATGAATACGTTTCAAACAGCGCTCAATCGTTGTCGTTTTGTTTTAAATGACGTCATTCATCCCCAAATACACTTCCCCTTTCTTTAATGTCATTAATAATTCTCGCACGTTGCTCATTTAAAGTTGCGTACATACTAAAAGCTCTCATTCTTTGACGGATAAATTCATTTTCATCCTGTATATAGATTGGAATACCTTGTGCAAAGATTTGCATCGTAAAAACCGTATCAATTTCTTTAATATCAATTAAATCCACTTCTCGCCCGCCTATTATGGCAAGCTCATTTATTAGGAGAAAACGATCGTAAGATGATAGTTGCTTGTTGCTAAAATAAGCAAGATCGATATCACTCTCTTTGCGTACAGCATCTTTTGCAAAAGAGCCAAAGAGAATGATGAAAGCTGGATTTACTTCTTGCTTTAACTTTTCAATAAGTTGTTCTTTTATTTCATTTGTTAGCAAACGTATCACCGCCTTATCAATAGTATAAGTGTTTATGGAAAAAACTGCACGACACTCATAAAACTGCATGACCCTCACAATGACAAGTAGTAGTTTACTATTCATATTTTATCTTCATGGTCTTTGTATCATTTTATAGGTCTTCATTATGAAATCCTTATAAGGGGTTCGTGGCATGCTTGAAATATTGTCTACCGCTGTTTCAATCGAACGGTTAGCTTCCGTTTTATTCCCTAAAGTCATATGGCAAAGAGCGGCGTAAGCGTCTTTCTCGTAAAGAATTGATAAATCAAATGGATGATGTGCGTAATCTGGTATTTTCACTTTATCAAAACAAGCCAGCGCTTCCTCATATCTTCCAAGACCATAAAGCGCCTTGCCTTTCTCTTGCAAAAAGGAATAAGAAGTGTGCGATTCGTCAATGCCATGTTTACCATGATGATCTTGGATGAGCCTTAACGCTTTCACATAGTCCTTTTCATAAGTAGTTAAGTAATGAATCTTCACGAAGTTTGTAAAAGGAATTGCATCCCGATCGTCGGCAAATTCTCCGTAGTGCAGAATTTTACGCTCATAATACTGTATGGAGCTTACATCTTTATTCATCATCGCATTCACAATTGCCAACTGATATAAGTGAGCGATGCGATAGAAGATCTGTTGCTCCTTAGAAAACTTTATCCCTTCATTCATGATTCGGACAGCCTCTTCGGAATTGCCGACTGCAAAGTGAAGAAGCGACTCCCAATAATCGAAGTCGAGACGAGTAATAGGTTCAATAAGCCCATTCCTCGCTTCGATTTTAGAACGTTCCTCCAAAAGCAATGTAAGGGAAGCATCATACTCACGCTTAGTGTACTTCACGATAGACTGGAAAATGCCAATTGCAGCAAGGCGACTCGTTAGGTTTAGTTGCTCATAAAGGTTAGCCGCCTTATCTATCCACTCATTCCAGCCGTCCTTCTTAGCATAATAAAGGGAACGTCCATACAACTCCAACAATCTTGCAGCTTCATACCCCTGGTCCAACCTCTCCTTATACGAATCGACAGCATCAATGATTTGCTTATATTTATCCTCCGATTCACCAGTAAAGATATTTTCCACTGTCTTCAATAAATCCCGTAACTCCTGTGGATTTACATCTTCCAGTAGCTCAGACACTTTGACCCCAAGACGCTCCGCAATGTAACTGAGGCTTTCCATCGATGGATTCGCTTTATTGTTCTCAATATAACTCATCATTGCCTTCGTCATCTGTTCTCCCGCCAAAGCGTCCAATGTCATCTTCCTCTGTTTTCGTATCGCCCTGATCCGTTCACCTAAAGTACTCAACATGAACACCCCTCTTTGTTATCTAAGTTAAATTATACTTAACTTTTTCTTGTAACGAAAGTAAATGCGTGCTATTATCTTGTTAAATTAAATTTAACTTTCGGTGAGGAGGTATGTTTTGAGACTCTTTTAATTATTAAATGAGAAGGAGAAGAGTGTACGAATGGGGCTGAAATAACTACAAAGGGGAGATTTGTATGGGGAGAAATTATTTCATTTATATTCTTAGCACAATTGTTGTATCGCTAGGTGGTATGGTTTATACATTTGCAATTTCGTATTTTATTTTACAGGAGACAGGATCTGCGCTGTACTTTTCCATCAATACTGCAATTATAAGTATTGGGGCCATTATCGCTTTACCAATTTCCGGAGTAATGGTAGATAGCATGAACAGGAAGAAGATTGTCCTTTCTTTTGAGGCGCTATCTGCATTGACGTTACTTCTACTATTTTTGTATATTGCCATTTTCGGCTTTAATATTTACGCGCTTTTCATGATCACGGCAGTTCGATCAATTATCACTCCCGTTATATTCAATGCTTTCGACGCGAGCATGACACAGTTATTCGATAAAGAAAACATTCAAAAGACGCTTGGTAAGATCTCAATGTATAAAACGACCATCATGCTTTTAGGACCGATAATAGCGGGAGTCATTTATGGTTTCTTAACATTACAATCAATGATTCTTGTTTTCTTTATCATGCAGCTGATATCTTTGTTTTCAAACTTCTTCTTGAAATTTAGTGAACAAAAATTTGAAGCGGTTAATGAGCGAGAAAGCTTTGGAAACTGGTTCAAAAATTTTTGGGACAAAATTGGCTTTGGCTATCGATTTATCTTGCAATCGGATGTGTTAAAACATCTACTGATGTTATCGGCGGTAATTAACGCTGTAGGGGCTGCAAGTTTTAGCGTTCTGCCGGACACCATCATGATTAAAGAATTGAAGTTCACCCCGCCACAGGTCGGAATCGTAAACACCATCTTTGTCGTTGGAGCACTTGTGGGAAGTCTACTATTATTAAAAAGGAAAATTACAAATCCTCTTAACGTGGTGAAGTATGCTTTCATTGTCGTTGCTGTGTTCTTGCTCTCATTTACATTGCCTGTTTATGTCGAGATGAATACGTTCATATCAATGGCTTACATCGGGTTAATTGGTTTATCGATGGCACTTGTTTTTCAGTTCATATCGATTCCAATGTCATCGTATATGCAAAAGACGATTCCCGACGAGTATAAGGGCAGAGTATTTTCAATCAACGGCACATTAGGCATGATTCTTATGCCGATAGGAACAATCTTTTATGGCGCTTTATACGAAAAAGGCATCTATTTTCCGGTCAACTTATTTTCCTCAATTATCATTTTAGCAGTCGTATTCCTTACCTTAAAACCATTCATAGTGGCGAAAAGCGCTATAGAGTATACTCAATAGGTTTTTCCTCACTTTACCAACAACCACAAAAACAGAGCAATAGCCGAATTGTCTACGTGCTCTGTTTTTCAGGTATGAATTTATTGTTTCCAAGGATTCGGAATATCTTGCATTTCTGGATGTTCCCAGAACTCCGGGCCAGGATAACCGATATATAAATAAAGGTCATTATTAGGTGTTTGTGATGATGCTTTCATTACTTGATACGTCTCCTCTGAGTAGATAAAACGATCGTTATCATCTTCATGCCATGAAGAAATAATTTTAAATCCATCGTAATCATTAAATAATCCATCAATAAAATCTTTATCTACTTTTCTGAATACAATCGAATTTACTTTATCGTTATAAAAACCGAAACTCGCTACCCCTCCATAATCTAGGTAGAAATCAGATTCACTTACATCAGCCTGCTCGATTATAAAATTATCACCCAATCGTTCAATTACTTTTGATGGTGAATTACCTAACGTCAATCCATTTAGATATAGGTAACCTTCTTTTTCAGAGAACGTGGGTTTAGCGAAATCTACATCCGTGTTGGTTGGAGAAGGGTGTTGACTTTTAATATTCTGTTGCGTCATGTATAGATATTCTGCTTTTTTCCCCCAGTGATCCAGTCCAGCACGAAATAGGGATAAGTATAGATTCCCATCCATAGACATCGTTGTTGATGCACGCAGTATTTGGGAAGTTTCCTTGGAGTAGAATAAACGATTATCATCATCAAGATCCCAATGAAATACAAATTTAAATCCACCGTAGTCATTAAATAATTTATCAACGTAATCTTCATCTACATTCATGAATGTGATTGAATCTAATTTATCTTCAATAAAAGAGAATTTCGCCTGACCATAATAATCCATTATAACGTCTGCCTCACTACCGTCCTCTTCACTGTCATCCTCTTGCACTATTGTAAAATTCTCACCGAAGACTTCGATTACTTTTGATTGAGAGTCATCTAACGTTACGCCTTCAAGAAAAAATAATCCTTGTTCTTCGGAGAATGTAGGTTTTGATAAATCCATGTGTAGTTCCGTTGGAGACGGTTGTTCTGCTACAGACGGTTCATTATCAGTCAATACTTCATTTATGACAAAAAGCATTGCGCTCATTGATATTACAGCGGCAATTACGACATATCTCCAATGATGTTTTGGTCTTTTTGATCTGTTTTGGATTTCGTTCAGAACGTTTCGCATAACCCTTTTTTTACTTTCGGTTACATCTTTCACTTCAGTAGGAATGGATTTATCCATTTAACAGCACCTCCCATTCAATTCCTTTCAACTGATTTCTTAATAGTTCTCTCCCTCGGCTTAAACGGGTTTTTACTGTACTTTCCGGAATGGATAAAATATGTGCAATTTCCAAAACCGCCAACTCATTAAAATAAAAATGTATGAGAACTTCCCGCTGTTTTAAGGGCAATTTTAAAATTGCTTCTCCAATAATAGCTTTCTCGTCATTTCTCACCAACTCGTCTACATTTTCTTTACCGGAAGATGAAAAAAATTTGTTCTGTAGTTGGATTTTTCTGTAGGTCCAGCTTTTCAAATAATCCTTGCTTTTATTAATCGTCATTTTCGTTAAATAGGCCTTCACTTTGCCTTGTTCTTCGTAAGAATGTTGGCCGTCGTAAAACTTTATGAATACTTCCTGTACAATGTCCTCTGCCGCTTGGAGATCTTTCACGTAATAATAGGCAAGCCGTATTAAATACTCCGTGTATTGAAACATTAATTCTTTTAATTGATTCGTGCCTGTCACAGCTTCAACCCCTTTCCCTATATAGTAAACGATTCTTAAACTGCTAAGGTTTGTTTTTTTAGAATTGTTCAAAATGTTATATTCGGAAATATAACCGTCAAACAAAAAAACAGCCCACCCGCACCGCTTCTTTCCGGTACGTGTAGGCTGTTTTTTATTGTTCCATCTGTTTCGCCAAAAAATGCGCGGCGGTTTCTGCTGCTTTTTGTTCAGCTTCTCCGATGAAATGGACTTTCGATAGTAAATATACTGCGCCAATTGTATCTCCGCCCGCTACGATCGGAGCGATACAATAGGACTTCACTTGCTCGACTTGTCCCGGCACCCATTCCACTGCCTTTTCAAGTTTTTCCGTTACCATGGTGCGGCCCTTTAAAATATCCTCCACGTCCGGAGCCAATTGGCGGTTCAAATAATCTTTTTTCGATAATCCGGATACGGCGATCATTTCATCTCTGTCACTGATCAGGGCTGGTGTTCCGAGGGTTTCGTATAGTGTTTCTGCGTACTCTTTCGCAAATTGACCGAGCTCGGATATAGGGGAATACTTCTTTAAAATGACCTCGCCATCCCTGTCGGTAAAGATTTCAAGCGGATCTCCTTCACGTATGCGAAGCGTCCGTCTGATCTCTTTCGGGATAACCACCCTCCCTAGATCATCAATTCTGCGCACGATTCCTGTTGCTTTCATGCATGATGCCTCACTTTCCAAAAATTAAAACCGTTTTCCGTTCGGATATAGTATGCATCATGCTTGGACATTTTATGCAATAATTCCTTTAGACGGAATCGACTGGCGAGGTTTCTTTCATCGACGATTTCAAAATCCTCATCATCTCCTCAAGGACATCGAATTCTGTCTTTTTCCCTGCATGGCGCTCATCCACTGTGATGATGAGCCGGCCGTCCTCCATCGTAAATCCAACCGCTCGACCAAGTGCAATGGAGTCTGCAACAATTTTAGCTCCATCCGTCTTCGCCGTCCCTTCTTCGGTTAGGCGGATTTCGATGATGGAACGTTGTTTTTTGATCGATTCGACACCTGCCATGCGGCCCCAAGCTTTGATCCTTCCGACACGCAGCAACAGATCTGCCTCAAATGGCAAGTCGCCGAAGCGGTCTGTCATTTCATCGACGAGTTCGGAGTAATCCTCCTCGTTTTCAATCGCTTTCACCCGTTTATACATTTGAATCTTCTGGAAACCGTCTTTAATATACGAATCCGGCAAATACGCATTGATCGGCAAGGAGATTTCGACATCAGGAATTTCTGATTTTACGATACCTGTCTGCTTCTCTTCGATAGCGTCCTGTAGCATTTGTGAATAAAGGTCGAAGCCGACAGAATCAATAAAGCCGTGCTGCTGGGAACCGAGTAAGTTCCCTGCTCCGCGGATCGACAAGTCCCGCATCGCAATTTTGAACCCAGACCCGAGCTCCGTAAATTCCTTGATTGCCTGCAGGCGGTTTTCCGCCACCTCTGTTAGCACTTTGTCCCGCTGATAGAGGAAATACGCGTACGCGACACGGTTGGACCGTCCGACCCGACCGCGCAGCTGATATAGCTGTGACAAGCCCATACGGTCCGCATCATGGACGATAAGCGTGTTGACGTTCGGAATATCAATTCCTGTCTCGATGATTGTCGTCGTGACGAGGACGTCATATTCGCCTTCTAGGAAGCTCAAGATTACCGATTCAAGTGTTGACTCGGTCATTTGCCCATGGGCAAAGGCGACGCGCGCTTCCGGTACAAGTTGTTTAATTTCATCTACTTTACGTGTCATGTCCTCGACGCGGTTGTATAGATAAAACACTTGGCCGCCTCTTCCCAATTCCCGCTCAACCGCTTCTCTTACAAGACCGAAGTTATGCTCCATGACATACGTCTGGACCGGGAAACGGTTCGCTGGAGGAGTTTCAATGACGGACAAGTCCCGAACACCTAGCATCGACATATGCAGCGTCCGCGGTATTGGCGTCGCCGTCAATGTGAGGACGTCTACATTCGTTTTCAGCTGTTTTAGCTTTTCTTTATGTGATACACCAAATCGCTGCTCTTCATCGACGAGGAGCAGGCCTAGATCTTTATAGACGACGTCCTTCGAAAGAAGACGGTGGGTACCAACGACGACATCAATCGTACCGGCCTTCAACCCTTTCAACGTTTCCGTCTGTTCTTTCCGTGTGCGGAAACGGTTCAATAGGGACACTTCCACCGGAAAACCGGAGAACCGCTCTTTCATCGTCTCGTAATGCTGTTGAGCAAGTATTGTTGTAGGGACGAGGAATGCGACTTGCTTGCCATCCGCGACCGCTTTGAACGCAGCCCGAATCGCGACTTCCGTCTTCCCGTAGCCAACATCGCCACAAAGAAGCCGATCCATCGGACGCTCTTTCTCCATATCACGTTTCACTTCTAGAATGGAACGAAGTTGGTCTTCCGTCTCGTCATACGGGAAGGCATTCTCAAAGGACCTCTGTAAATCATCGTCTGGAGAAAACGCATATCCTTTTTCTGATTCGCGCTTTGCATAAAGTTTGATCAGATCATCTGCAATGTCTTTGACTGCTGAAGACACTTTACTTTTTGTCTTCTTCCATTCAGCGCCGCCGAGTTTATGAAGTTTCGGCTCTTTTTCACCGGAAGCGACATATTTTTGGATGAGATCGATCTGATCCGCAGGGACGAAAAGTTTGTCCTCCCCACGATAGCGAATATCGAGATAGTCTTTATGGATGCCGTTCACTTCAAGCGTGACAACGCCATAATACTTCCCGATACCGTGATGGACGTGAACGATATGGTCACCAGGCTTGATTTCTGAATAGCTTTTAATGCGCTCTGCATTCGTCATTTTCTGTGGACGGGCTTTGCGCTTCGGCTTTCCTTTGAACAGCTCCGCATCGGTTATGACCGCAAGACGTTGGAATGGCAATTCGAAGCCCGCAGACAAATCTCCTTCAATGATGGAGATGCTTCCTGCGTCCGTCTGCTTGCCGTTCAGTGCTGCTTCCATCTCGTAATCTCTTAGAATGGATTGAACTTTTTTCATCCGTTCTTCACCATCCGCAATGATGAAGACATTGTATTTCCCTTGCTGCCAACGTTCCATTTCATTTTTCAACAAGTTCATCTGCCCATGGAATTCCTGCATCGGCTTGCAGGAGAACGACACCGTCTTTTTCAGAACGATACCTGGTACTGCCCGGACGAACAAGGATAAGTATGATTTTGGCTGATCAAGCATTTTGTGCATCTCTTCGAATGAAAAAGAGAGTTTTGCGTCATGGACGATTTTTCCGTCTTCAAGAAGCGTCAGGAACCATTCCTTCTCTTCGCTTTCTAAAGAGGAGGACACTTCAAGAATCCGTCCGATTTCATCGAATAGGACAATGCCATCTTCCGGAAAATAATCGCCGAGATAGGATGGTGTATTTTCCGAGAATGATACATATTTCATCAACCCTTCCGGAGTGATGCCATCCCGTAAAAGGCCGATGTCTCGGGTAATATTCATCGTAAGGGATTCTTTTGTCTCTTCATTTTTCATCCGCTTCAAGCTTGCGCTTAAGGCTCCCTCCAAGTTCGATGCGATTTGTGATAATTCGGCTGCATCCCAAACATATTCCGTCGCAGGAAGAATCGTCACTTCCGTCAACTTGTCGGTCGAGCGCTGATCATCCGCGGAAAATGCTCGAATGGAGTCGACATCCGTGTCGAACAGTTCAATCCGGATCGGGTTTTCCATATGTAATGGATACACGTCCAAAATACCGCCCCTAAGAGCGAAATCGCCCGGCGCGGTTACCATTTCCTGTCTTCCATAGCCCATTTCCACAAGCTTCCGGATCCATTCGTCCACATCGATCGTGTCATCCAGATTGACGGACAAGGAGATATCTAGCCATTTCTCTTTTGGCGGAAGGAGCTTTTTCATCCCCGCAACCGGTGTGATATAGATCCCTTTGCCGATGCGCGCCATATGATCAAGTGTGTCGATACGACTCGCGCGCAGCTCATAACTGGACACGGAAAAATCGGCAGCGATTAATTCCTCTGCCGGATACAAGTGAACGAGTGAATCACCGAGCATCTTCACAAGGTCTTCGTATGTACGCTGTGCTTGCAGCATATTGGGTGTGATAATGAGGATTGGCTTCTCAGCTGACTGCTGTACCGTCTTGAAGAAGACAGCTTTTGCACCGCCTGATAGGCCCGCCAATAATTGACGGTCCTGTCCTGTTTTCAATTCCTCAATTACCTTAGTAATCTCTTTGTCTTGTAGAAATAAATCTATGAGCGCATCCAATGATCATTTTCCTCGCTTTGCTGTAATTGAAGTGAAAAAAGCTTTGTGCGCACGATACGCCAAAGCATAAAATTATTGTAGCCATTTCCGTAATGCATAGTAATCCGGATTCTGACGAAGTGACTGTTCGCATTGCTCACAAATGCAACGTACGGTCACTGAACCGTTTTTATCATATTCCAAAAATTGCTCATCCTGTCCTTGCTCCGCCTTTTCAAGTTCCCGGATAATTTCCTCGGCGGATGAGAACGGGATGCTGCCGACCTCTGTATTGCAATGCCTGCAAGAATATCGTATCTTCGATGGTTTCATCAGTTTCATCTGCCCCTTTTTATCAAAGTATAGGCTAGGGAGCAGATGATTATTCCTTATGCGCCATTATAGTTATTCATTACCTCTAAAAATGGGCTTTTTAGCCAATCGATACAAGCAGAAGCGCTTTTTTCCACCATTTCTTCAATGAGGGGCTGTTCTTCTTTGCTGAATGGAGCTAATACGTAATCGGATACTTTCATGCCGCCTGTCGGACGGCCGATGCCGATGCGTATTCTGTTGAAGGAGTCGGAACCAAGATGAGCAATTAATGATTTCATGCCATTATGGCCGCCGGCACTGCCCTTTTGACGCAATCGCAGTTTGCCAGGAGCGAGGTCAAGATCATCATATAAAACAACGATATCTTCGAGCTCTACGTCATAATAATCCATGAGAGGAGCAACACATTCTCCGGAAAGGTTCATATACGTCAACGGTTTGACGAGCATCACTTTTCCTTCTGGACGATGAATGATCGTATAGGCACCATTGAATTTCATTTGCATCGCGGGTGTGTCTAAGCGATCTGCTAATTCATCGATTGCCTGGAATCCTACGTTATGCCGGGTCTTTTCATATTGCCTCCCCGGATTTCCGAGGCCGATTATCATTTTCATAAGGCGTATCTTCCTTTTGAATAAATTATAAAAAGGGCGCACGCTTTGCACGTGCGCTCCTAAATTGAGTTATTATTATTCTTCTCCCTTGTCTCCCTGATTTTCTCCGACAAGTTCAGGTTCGGCTTCAGCATCCGGAAGGTTATCTCCGTCCAATTCCTCTTCGGAACGTGGAGCAGAGATGGTCACAAGTGCATGGTCATCTTCATTCAAAATTTCGAATTTCGAATTCTCACGCACGTCCGCGACAGTGATTGTCTCTCCAATTTGCAATGCAGAAACATCGACTTCAAACGACTCCGGAATATCCGTAGGCTTGACTTTGATTTTCACTTCGCGGTTCGGCTGCTGTACGACGCCGCCTTCCTTCTCGCCGACCGATTCGCCGACAAGTTGTACTGTGACATCGACTTCCAGCTCTTCAGACATATCGATTGAAAGGAAGTCCGCGTGACGGATCTCGCCTTTCAAAGCATCTTCTTGGAATTCGTTCAAGACGACGTTTAATTTCTTGCCGTCGAGCTCAAGCTTAATGACGCCATTGCGCCCTACTTCACGCAATGTTTTCAACAAGTCGCCCTCTTTTACGGCAATCGGTGTGTTTTCTGTATTATAACCATAAACGACTGATGGGATATACCCTTCATTTCTAAGTGCTGTTAATGCTGATCTCGTTTTTGTTTCTCTTGTTTTCGACTGAATTGCTGTACTCATTTGCGTAGTCACCTTTCCTAAAAAAAGTTATCTATCTCTTGAAATACCCAAAATCAGACGACATGAAACTAACTAAATTGCTTATTCAAATAATGTGCTGACAGATTTTTTCTCAAATACACGGATTACTGCTTCGCCCAAAAGCTTGGCAATCGATAATTGCTTGATTTTCAGGGACTTTTTGCTTTCCGGTAATTCGATTGAATTCGTAATGACCAATTCTTTAATTTGCGAATTGTCGATCCGCTCGATTGCAGGGCCGGATAATACCGGATGCGTACAGCAAGCGTACACTTCCTTCGCGCCATTCTCGATTATCGCGTTCGCTGCGATTGTAATCGTTCCGGCAGTGTCGATAATATCATCGATCAAGATAGCTGTTTTCCCTTCGACGTTCCCTACGATGCTCATCACTTCTGCAACGTTCGGACGTGGGCGGCGTTTATCGATAATCGCGATTGGTGCTTTCATGCGGTCCGCCATTTTTCGTGCACGTGTAACACCGCCATGATCCGGAGATACAATGACGAGTTCACTGCCTTCCAAGCCTTTTCCTTTGAAGTATTCCGTCAAAATCGGCTCTGCTACGAGGTGGTCGATCGGAATGTCAAAGAAGCCTTGGATTTGTGGTGCGTGCAAATCAATGGCGATCACGCGGGTTGCACCCGCTTTTTCAAGCAAGTTCGCCACAAGCTTCGCCGTGATCGGTTCACGGGAGCGTGCTTTGCGGTCTTGTCGCGCGTAGCCGTAATAAGGCATGACAACATTAATTGTACGTGCAGAAGCACGCATCAATGCGTCTATCATAATAAGGAGCTCCATCAGGTTATCATTGACTGGATTGGAGGTTGACTGGATGACAAAGACATCACAGCCTCGGATACTTTCTTCGATATTAATTTGAATTTCTCCGTCGCTGAAACGTTTGACGGAGCACTTGCCGAGTGGGCGTCCGATTTCGTCCGCTACTTCTTGTGCAAGTGTTTGGTTGGAATTTAAAGAGAATATCTTCAGTTTATCATTAGGATAATGATTAGCCATCATGGTCCCCCTGGTTAGTTAAGTTTTAATTTTGTTGCGTATCCTTCTTTATTCTCCTGTCGCGCGCGCCCAATTGCAAGTGAACTTTCTGGTACATCTTTTGTAATCGTTGATCCAGCCGCTACATAAGCGCCTTTTCCAATTTTTACAGGTGCCACCAGATTGGAGTTGCAGCCGACAAACGCGTCATCTTCAATCGTTGTCTGATGCTTGTTCTTTCCATCGTAATTCACCGTGATCGTTCCGCAGCCGATGTTGACATGGGTGCCGACCTCAGCATCTCCGATATAGCTGAGGTGAGAAACCTTGCTTCCTTCTCCTAACCTTGACTTTTTCACTTCGACAAAATTGCCGATTTTTACATTGTCGCTGAGATTGGATTCCGGACGGATATGTGCGAACGGGCCTACTGTCGTACCGGACCCGATCTTGCTGTCCCGTACAACTGACGAATGGATGGTTGTAGACTCGCCAATTTCACAATTGGCGATATGACTATTCGGTCCAATGATACACTTTTCCCCGATGACCGTCTGTCCTTCGATCATCGTGCCTGGTTGAAGAACTGCATCCCGGCCGATTTTAGCATCTGCGCTAATATACGTGTTGCTTGGGTCGATAATTGTAACGCCGTTTCGCATATGGAATTCTGCGATCCGTCGACGCATCACTTTTTCCGCTTCCGACAAGATGACCCGGTCGTTAATACCGATCGTTTCACTAAAATCATCGGTTACATAAGCGGAAATCAAAGACTGTTCGGATTTCAATATGCCGATGACGTCGGGCAAATAATATTCGCCTTGTGCGTTGTCATTCTTCACTTTTTTCAACGCTTCGAACAGTGCACGGTTATCAAAACAGTATGTGCCTGTATTGATTTCAGTCACTTTGCGTTCTTCAGGCGTTGCATCCTTATGTTCGATATTGCGAAGGACGTTTCCTTGCTTATCTCGGATAATACGGCCGTAGCCTGTAGGGTCGTCGGCGTGAGTGGTCAGAATTGTTGCTTTCGCCTTCGTTTCGATATGATGCGCAATCAATGCTTGCATCGTTTCCGAAGTGATAAGCGGTGTATCTCCACAGACGACAAGCGTAGTCCCTTCCAATTCACCTAGCTGATCCTCAGCCTGTTGAACTGCATGAGCTGTTCCAAGCTGTTCAGCCTGAAGGGCATATTCACTTTTCGTACCAAGTGTTTCTTCTACCTTTTCCGCACCGTGGCCGACGATCGTTACGATCTTTTCTGCTCCGATGCCACGGATATGGTCGACAACGTGTTCGACCATCGGTTTTCCACAGACAGGATGCAATACTTTATATAAATCGGACTTCATCCGCGTCCCTTGCCCTGCAGCTAGGACGATGGCATATGTATTCGTCATTTGCTGGCCTCCATCCATAATTTCATTATTGACTATAGCTGAAATTAATATTAATTTCAACTATCCCCCCTTGACAACGGCATGTAATTCTTTTAATATTGTTGTTTTCATTTTTCCTTATAAAAAGCACAGAATCGATGTGTAGTTTCAACACCGATTCTGTGCTTCATTTTTCTATTTATTCGGAAGCTCACGCGCCGGCTTCTTCCAATACCCCTTTTTCCTCGACTGTGTGATAAGCTGTCAGGACCGCCTCTTGGACTTTCATCCTTGCCGCGGTATTGATAGGATGTGCCACATCGCGGAATTCCCCTTCCGGAGTACGTTTGCTTGGCATCGCAACGAACAAGCCGTCATTCCCCTCAATGACACGAATATCATGTACGACAAATTCACCATCCAAGGTAATCGATGCGATCGCCCTCATGCGGCCGTCCGTCTCAACCTTCCTCAGTCTAACATCAGTAACTTCCATTAACTCCCCACTCCCTTTGTTGTTTCTTCTAGCTCAGGTGTACCCTTCGCTTCGGTTTATAGTCCACAACGACTATATTCTACAAAAGTAAGCATTTCCCTTTTATTTTTTCGAAGTTTTTCTAAAAAATTTTTATATCAGTTTTTTTCAAATAAATATGGCGGCCCGCTCATTTTAGAACGGACCGCCATCTGTTTTTTTTATTCCCCTGCAAGCGCGATTACTTCGATTTCGACTGGTGCATCCTTCGGCAACCTTGCCACTTCCACCGTCGAGCGTGCGGGAGTGTGCGAGCCGAAATGTTGGGCATATACATCGTTCAATGCGGCAAATTGGTTCATGTCCTTAAGGAACACAGTCACTTTGATGACTTGATCAAGGGAAGAGCCTGCCTCTGCCAAAACAGCTTTCAAGTTGGCGAAAACTTGGTTCGTCTGCTCTTCGATTGTACCTTCGACGAGCAGCCCGTCCGGCGTCATTGGTAGTTGACCTGATGTATAAACCAATCCATTCACTTTAACGGCTTGTGCATATGGTCCGATTGCTTTCGGAGCGTTTTCTGTAGCTACGTAATTCATTCCGTTTTTCCACCCTTCGTGAAATAGTTTCCTTCTTCCAATTCAATGATGCGGTCCTTCTCATTTACTGCACGGAGTTTCACTAATGAAAGATAATCGTCTACGAGCACTTCCTCAGTATGTTCCGCCTCTACGAGGACGGCAGCCCCAGCAAGCTCACAGTCGAATTCCTCCAATAGATTCTTCATGCCGGCCATCGTTCCGCCCGCTTTCATGAAGTCATCTGTAATCAATACCTTTCTACCGCTCTTCATGCTTCTTTTTGATAGAACCATTGTTTGAATACGGCGAGTTGAACCGGACACGTAATTGATGCTGACCGTTGATCCTTCTGTCACTTTGCTGTCCCTTCGAACGATGACGACCGGGACATTCAAATGGCGGGCAATCGCTTGGGCAATCGAAATGCCTTTCGTAGCGACTGTCATGATCACATCGATCTCTGTTTCTGCGAATGCGGAGGCAAATACTTTACCGATCCGATCCATAATTTTTGGTTCCCCTAAAAAATCCGTCATATATAAATAACCGCCGGGCAGCAGACGATCTGACCGTCCGAGACTTTCCTTAATAAGGGCCATCACTTCACGGACTTCCGTTTCAGAGACATGCGGAATATATTTCACTCCGCCGGCAGCACCTGATACCGTCATCAGTTTGCCAGTTCCATTCTCTTCAAACGTCTCCTTGATAATTGCCAAGTCTTCACTAATGGAAGACTTCGCAGCTTGATAGCGCTCGGAAAAGAAAGTTAGCGGTATGAGTGTATGAGGATTTTCCAATAGGTGACGCGTCATATCGACAAGTCGCCCGCTCCTTTTCCACTTCATCAATAACAACCCCTAGACCCGAATGTTTTATCCGTAGATTATCATAATTATACGTTTTTAATCAAGCAAGAAACGCTCTCCTGTCATTCGAACAGCATGAACTTCCTTACAGAAGCCTTTCAATCCATTGTAGATCCTTGAAACTCTAGCTTCTTGCCTAACGAAACCGAAAACGGTTGGACCGCTTCCACTCATCAAAACTGCATCAGCCCCGAACTGTTCCATTTTCTCTTTTAAGACGACGACCTGAGGATGCAGTTTCATAGTCACCGGCTCAAGGACATTGCCTAAAGACGCGCACATTTTGTCGTAATCTCCTGAATGCAATGCTTCGAGCATGGCTTCCGTGTCAGGGTGGACGATAGAATCGACATGAAGATTCCGATAAATATCCGCTGTAGAAACGGAGATTGAAGGTTTTGCGAGGATGACCCAGCAGTTAGGTGGAGCCGGCAAATGCTGTATCTTCTCCCCACGGCCTTTTGCGAGTGCCGTTCCTCCGTAAACACAGAACGACACATCTGAACCGATCTTTGAACCGATCTCAGCCAATTCGTCTGCGCTCAGCTGCAACTTCCAAAGTCTGTTTAATCCACGTAGTGTTGCAGCTGCGTCTGAACTTCCGCCTGCAAGACCCGCGGCTACGGGAATTTTTTTATCGAGTGTAATATCGACTCCTTCTCGGACGCCGTATTTCCGTTTCAACAGATCGGCTGCCTGATAGGCAAGATTTTTCCGGTCATTTGGCACGAAACGCTCGGATACTTTAATGTTGATGTGCCCGTCATTTGAAGGACGAAGCCAGACCCGGTCAGCCAAATCGACCGTCGTCATGATCATTTCCACTTCATGAAAACCATCGGGGCGTTTATGTAAGACATCAAGTGTCAGGTTGATTTTTGCAGGTGCTTTCTCATATAACATTCAGCCCCCTCCATTCCAAGCTTGTCATTGTCCCCTATTTTACCATAGGTAATTGGATTGCACCCCTGAAAATTTTTCACAAAAGCGGAGGGTGGCGGGACCGGTGCTCCTAACGCTACGCTTTTACTCGCAAAAGCCGTTCTTCGTGACGGCTTTCACTGCGACAGGCATAAGGCGGATCTGCGTAACGGCGCACTTTGCCGTGCAGCAGATCTGACTAATGACCCGAGCAAGTCGAACAGCGAAGTGTTCGATTTGCCGTATTTCTGCGGTCTTTGCAGAAATTAAGGCAGCCTTCCAGCACCCGGAGTCTAGACGATAACATGTTTTCTAGAAAATAAAAGAGCTGCATGGCGTCTAATACGACATCCATGCAACTCTTCCTTTGTCAGTCGTTTATGAGATGGGTGGATCTTAGCTGTTGTTTCGTTTTTCCGCCAGTCCACGTTCGGCCATTTGAATGGCATACTTCACCATGTTACCGGCGTCACGTGATTTGATGCCTCCCCAACCTTCCCGCTGAACAACATCGTAAAAGCCAAGCTCTTTCGCAATTTCTTCCTTCAAGTGCTCAGACATTATACTCCGTCTTCTCGCCATTAGGTTTTTCCTCCTTTTCGACTGACAATTCTAGTATGGGCTAGGGCCATAAAAAAACACCTATGCGCTTCAGAATAGAAGTGCATAGGTATTTTAATAAAAACAATACATGATTGCTATGAAGACTATTTGACGACAAACGCAGTGGCGTCTCCGTCATCCAGAACTGTTATTTCGACTGCTTCAGTCAAAATATCCGCGTAGCTGTAAGATACCCTTTCAAAAGCATTTTCATCCTGGTCCAGTTCTACAACAAAAACTGCCCGATACGTCTCACGAAGGACTCCAGCACGTTCAATCGTTTTCTTACGGCCACCGTTTGCTCTTAAGTGCAAACGTTTCCCTAAGTGAGCATCCAATGATTTCTTAATGTCCGCTAATGTTTTTGGCACGTCGCTTACACCTCACTGGATATAAGTATAACACTTTTAAAAAGTTCTGTCAATTAAAATGAGAATTTTATCAATAAAACCTTATCGCTGTCAATTCTTTTTTCGCTTTTTTAGACAAATTACCCGAGCAATTACTTGATTGTCACAAATTTTTGAACTCACTGTATAGAGCATTCGACAATTTACCGAACTCCTCGATTGACAATGTCTCACCTCTTCTGCCCGGATCTATGTCAATCCGCTCAAATGCCCTAAGAATTTGCTCCTTCTTCATCTTCCCTTCTGGCAAAGAGGACTGTAAGTTGTTCAACAACGTCTTTCTTCTCTGGACGAATGAACCCCTTGCTACCTCAAACAGAAAGTCTTCGTCGATCACTTCTACTGGCGGCTCCGCTTTTTTTGTCAGCTTTAACACAGCAGATTCGACATTCGGCTGCGGGATGAAAACTGTCTTCGGCACAATCATCGAAACTTCGGCATCCATGTAATATTGGACGGCTATCGACAATGATCCATACGCTTTTGTACTAGGAGATGCCGTGATGCGATCAGCCACTTCCTTTTGCATCATGATTACCATGCCGCGAATCCGAACTTTGCCAAGAAGGAATTTCATAATGATCGGTGTGGTTACATAATAAGGGAGATTGGCAACGACGACTATATCGTCAAAGTCGCTAAACTGCTCCTCGACGACTTTATTCAAATCCGCTTCAAGGACGTCTTGGTTAATGATCGTAACATTGTCATACGGCGATAACGTATCTTCTAACACGGGCAGCAAACGTTGGTCAATTTCAAATGCGACAACTTTCCCTGCATTCCTAGCCAAATGCTCGGTCAAAGCCCCGATGCCAGGACCGATTTCAATCACGCCTGTTTTGTCCGTCAAGTCGGCGTGCGAAACGATATTACGTAATATATTCGGGTCGATCAAGAAGTTTTGACCTAAGCTCTTTTTGAAGGAGAACCCGTGCTTCTCTAAAATCTCTTTCGTTCTGACTGGCGTTGCAATATCTTTATTCATGGCCATCCTCCTCGTGCAGGACTTTCAATGCCTCCACGAATTGATGTTGCCCAATCCGGAACATTTCAAGTCTCTTTTTCAATCCTTTGCCGTTCACTTGTCCGATTTGAAGAATTTCACTGAGCCGATCACGTCGTCTTTTCGCATCAGGATGTCCAATAAGCCTTTCCGCCAGAAGGATTTCAAAAGGAATCTCTTCGATAGGCTCGGTATCGACGGAATAGACCGCCTCCAGGGCTTTTTGGATATCCTCGTCTTTTGCATGTTCGATGCCGAGTCCTTGCCCGTTTTTGGCAATTGTTTTCGACTTATGCAAAAACGCGTGTTTTACGCCGGGTATCCGTTCTTCGATGATGGAGCGGATTCTCCTGCCTGGGAAGTCGGGGTCCGTAAAAACGATGACTCCACGGGTTTCCTGAGCGAGACGTATCCGATCCAATGTCTTTTCATCGATTGCCGACCCGTTTGTCTCGATCGTGTCAGCTCCTGTTGCCCTTTTGATCGCAATCGTATCGGATTTGCCTTCTACGACGATTATTTCCTTTATGTTCAACCGATACCCTCATTTCGTTTCATTGCGTTTGTTTAATTTTACGTGTTGAAGCGTCTGTTGTACAGGTGAGTCCTTACTCAAAGGGTCACTCTGGATTTCCGTTCCAGGCGGACGCTTTCCAATCGAACAGCGAAGGGTTCGATTTGCCGTATTTCTGCGTATTTTGCAGAAATTAAGGCAGCCGTATCCTGCTCCCTTAAGGTCGCAGAAGACGTTCCCCGTAACGGTAGAGTTAAGATGTGCTCGTAACGCTTCGCTTTTACTCGCAAATGCCGTTCTTCGTAACGGCAGAGCAATGATGTGCTCCTAACGCTTCGCTTTTACTCGCAAACGCCGTTCTTCGTTACGGCAGAGCAATGATGTGCTCCTAACGCTTCGCTTTTACTCGCAAACGCCGTTCTTCGTTACGGCAGAGCAATGATGTGCTCGTAACGCTTCGCTTTTACTCGCAAACGCCGTTCTTCGTTACGGCGTTCGCCGCCTTCCACTTCAATCCTATCCATATAAACGGCTATTAAATATATATAAATTATAAAAAACCGTGGGACTGGATTAGCCCCACGGGTAGATGTGGATTTAAAATGATTGCTATGGATTTAGTCGATCACTTTAATTTTCACGGTACGACGTCCGAAATTGTACGCTGCCTGTTTTGTCGGTACATGGAGGTCGATTCGATTTCCTTTGATTGCCCCGCCGGTATCCCCAGCGATTGCGTATCCGTATCCTTCCACCCACACTTTGGAACCTAGCGGGATGACTTTAGGGTCTACGGCAACGACCTTCAAATTCGGATTGGCTCTTAAGTCGATGCCTGTAGCCGTTGTTCCTGTGCAGCCGTTACAGTGCGCCGTATAGGCTGTAGCGGTGACGTAAAATTCTTTCCCTCCGGATGGTGCAGCCGAGCTGCCACGCGATACAATCGTTTTAGGTTTACTAGTGTTGGCGCTTGCCACCATCTTTTTGGAACCGACCGCAACAATTTTCTTTTGCGGTTCCTTAATGACCTTTTCACTCAATAACGTACGAGATACTTCTTTGCCATTTTCTTTGACAACTTCAAACTTGCGCTCGACAGATCCCTTCTTGCCTTCTTGGACGACCTTTTCGCGTCCTTTCAGCAATTCGGCATCACTCTTCGTTACGACCGCAAAGTTCGTTGGCTCTTCCACTACATCGGTGACCTTTTCCACACGCACGACTTCAACTATGGAACCCGGCTTGACCAATCCGTCCGCCTTCCGGTTCAGCTTGTCGTGTTCATTCAATTGAATGTTCTCTCTCTTTAAAAAGTCAGCGACCGTAGTCGAAGTTGACCACACTTGTTTCTCATTCCCGCCATCGATAAGCGTCAATTGGAACGCTTTTTGAACATTGATGCGTAGATCTTCCCCAAGGTTTTCATTCGGATTTGGCAGAACCTTGTCGTGCTCTAAAAGGGTAACACCGGCAGCGGCTAAAATATCGCCGACGTTCCGTTCAGTCGTCCAAATCTTTTGTACTTCCTTGCCTGTATGAATCTCTACTTGCTTTGCCTGTTCCCACCTGACCGATAATCCTTCTTCGATCGGTGTATTCACTGAGGGTGTTACTAAGTCATGTTCGGCAACTTCGAAATCTTCGCTTGATAGAAGTTGCCCAACTGTATGTGCAGATGTTTTTATTTCAATTTGCTCACCGTTCACAAGTAATGTGACCGATTTCTTAGATCCTTCGTAAAGAACAAGTGAAATGATTGAAACAAATAGCGTAAATGCAAAAGTTACTAATGCTATTTGTTTACTCCTCAATGACATCGAGAACAGATTTTTCATGGTGCTTTTTGGCATGAAAAAACTCCTCCTTTATCACTCGGCTGATTATAATGCTTCCTTTTCGACGTGTCAACTCATTGGAACTTCAAATTCTTCCCCTATGTATGGATGAATACAAGTAGGAAGCGATATAATCACTTTATAAGTTATTTCGAAATACGGAAGATCTTTAATGCATTTTCGGTCGTTCTTTTTGCCACTTCTTCAACCGGAATATCCTTCAGACGGGCGATTTCCTCCGCCACAAGTGTAACGAGCGCCGGCTCATTCCGTTTTCCGCGATGAGGATGTGGAGCAAGGTAAGGAGCGTCTGTTTCAATTAACAAATGATCCAATGAAATGTCTGTTGCAACTTGCTTCGGCATTTTTGCATTTTTAAAGGTGACGGGGCCACCTAGGGAAATGAGGAAATTCATGTTGATGCACTCTTTTGCTGTTTCGACGCTGCCGCCATAGCAGTGCATGATACCGCCCGTAATTCCGGCTTCCTCCTCCTTTAAAATTTTAACAACATCGCCTGTTGCATCGCGATTATGGATAATGATTGGAAGATCCAGTTTTTGCGCAAGCCGGATTTGTTTTCTAAACAATTCTTGCTGAACGTCTTTCGGCGATTTATCCCAATAATAATCCAGGCCGGTCTCTCCGATGCCGACGACCTTAGGATGTGCCGCAAGGGACTCGATCCATTCCAAATCTTCATCGGTGCAATCAATAGCGTCCACAGGATGCCATCCAATGACCGCGTAAATGAATGGATATTGTTCAACTAAGTCCATCGCTTTCTCGATCGTCTTCCGATCAAAGCCGACAACGACCATTTTATGGACTCCCGCATCAATCGCGCGTTGGATGACTTCTTGGACATCTTCTTCGTATTGGTCTGCATTTAAATGGACATGTGTATCGATATACATTTGCGTCTCTCCTCATAAAGTTCATTCTATTCCAACGAATTATGACTTTCGTTACAGTATAGTGACAAACCTGTTAAAAAATAAAGACGGCGCCTCTTTACGAAACGCCGCCTGTTACAATTCACTTCACTTTTGCTCCGTTTTCCAATGATGGGTCGACGGTTGCCAATTTCAAAACGCCGTTGGACTCACCAGATAAAATCATTCCTTCAGAGATTTCACCTCGTAATTTGACCGGCTTCAAGTTGGCAACAACAATCACTTTCTCGCCAATCAATTGTTCCGGTTCATAATACTCAGCGATGCCTGAGATGACTTGGCGTTGTTCATAGCCTAAATCGAGTTGAAACTTCAACAACTTGTCCGCTTTCGGGATTCGCTCACATTCAAGTACGGTTGCAACCCGCAGATCAATCTTCGCGAAATCATCGATTGTGATTTCTTCCGGTCCTTCGATTTCAGCAGGTGCTTCCTCCTTCTTTTCCTTCGGAGCTGTAACTGCCATTTGGTCGCGGATATAAACGATTTCCACTTCAGGATCGAGGCGAGGGAAAATCGGAACTCCTTTTTCCACTACTTTCGTTCCTTCAGGAATTGCATCGTAATTACCTAAGCTATCCCATGCAAGCATCGTCTCATCGAGTCCGAGCTGTTCCATAATTTGAATCGGCGCTTTCGTCATGAAAGGCTGCAAGAGAACAGCAATCTGTTGGAGCGATGCGGCAAGATGAGCCATGACGGATGCCAATTTCCCTTTATCCGCCTCTTCTTTTGCAAGAACCCAAGGAGCTGTTTCGTCGATATATTTATTTGTCCGTGAAATGATCGTCCATAGCTCTGAAAGGACGACGCTAAATTGCATGTTCTCCATAGCAGTTTCATATTTCTCGATTGCGCTTGCTGTAAAGTCACGCAATACTTGATCGTATTCAGTCGGTTCAAGCCCTGTCGTCGGTATGACACCGCCGAAATATTTATTGATCATGGAAACCGTTCGATTTAACAAGTTTCCTAAGTCATTGGCTAAATCGTAATTTGTCCGCTCTACGAATGATTCAGGGGAGAATTTACCATCTTGTCCGAACGGTAATTCCCGAAGAAGGAAATAGCGCGTAGCGTCAAGCCCGTAGCGCTCCACAAGCATTTCAGGGTAGACGACATTTCCTTTCGATTTCGACATTTTTCCATCCTTCATCATGATGAAGCCGTGGGCAAACACTTTTTTCGGCAACGGAAGATCGAGCGCCATAAGGAAAATTGGCCAGTAGATTGTATGGAAACGAACAATATCCTTCCCGACGACATGCACGTCAGCAGGCCAGTATTTCTTGAATAGCGAGTCGTCATCAGAGCCGTAGCCGAGCGCGGTAATGTAATTCGTTAACGCATCGACCCAGACGTAAATGACATGTTTCGGATCTCCCGGCACTTTAATGCCCCAGTCGAATGACATACGGGAGACGGATAAGTCTTCAAGACCCGGTTTAATGAAGTTATTGATCATTTCATTCTTACGGGATTCGGGTTCGATGAATTTCGGATTGTCTTCATAATATTTTAGAAGCCTGTCCGCATATTTCTGCATATTGAAGAAGTACGATTCCTCCGAAACTTTTTCGACTGGACGATTACAGTCTGGGCAGTTGCCCTCAACGAGCTGCGACTCGGTAAAGTAGGATTCACAAGGGACACATTTCCATCCTTCATACTCGCCTTTGTAAATGTCGCCATTGTCGAGGAACTTCTGGAAGATTTTCTCGACTGCCGTTTTATGACGTTCTTCCGTTGTTCGAATCAAATCATCATACGATATATCCATGAGTTTCCAGAGGTCTATAGCTATATCTGCAATACGGTCTACATATTGTTGCGGCGGAAGTCCTTCCTCTTCCGCTTTCTCTTGGATTTTCTGTCCGTGCTCGTCCATTCCCGTCAGGAAACGCACGTCAAATCCACGCAGTCTTTTATAGCGTGCCATCGCGTCTGATGCAACGGTCGTGTATGCAGTTCCTATATGAAATTTCCCACTTGGATAATAAATAGGAGTCGTAATATAAAATGTTTTTTGCTGTTCAGCCACCAAAATACCTCCTGTGTTTCAATCTATACTAACCATATTATCTAAATTTCAACAAAAGCGCTATGTAGACACGCATAAAATTGATAATCCACGCATAAATTTACGAATGTACGTATAAAACCCTAGAAATGATCATATACATTTTTTCTTGCGCATAAATTCTCGCAGATGCTCATAAACCGCTCCAAATACGCATAAACACAATAACCACTCATTGTTCAGTTAGTCTCAACTTTTGATGAATTAAGTTAAATTTCCTTATTAATGCTCAAATACTCTTTCACTTCCATTTCCCTATAATCCCTTTCCTTTGGTTACTTAATACCCCACCGCCAATAGAAAATCAGAACATCAAAAGTCCCGTTTTTTCTCCTCAATCTATTATTCTCGACATAGTATTCAGCTAGATTTATTGACGTTTATTGGAAGAGTTGGTATGATATTTGGTAGACAAGAGAAATATGTCGAATTTTGACGAAAATTTAAATCGTTTAGGAGGAATTCTTGTCATGAAATCAACAGGAATCGTTAGAAAAGTTGACGAACTAGGCCGTGTCGTCATTCCAATCGAACTTCGCCGCACACTAGGAATTGAGCAGAAAGATGCTCTAGAAATTTATGTCGATGATGACAAGATTATCTTGAAGAAATACATGCCGAATATGACTTGTTCTATTACAGGTGAAGTATCAGATAACAACTTGCAACTTATTGATGGAAAGCTAATTTTAAGCCCAGATGGTGCTAGACAACTTATTAAAGAGATTGAAGAGAAAATAAAATAATATTATCCTAGCAATAGTATTTAAGGATAATACGATAAATAGGAGTATCCTCAGGCTGAAGAATCCAGAACAATTTCTTGTTCTGGATTCTTTTTATGCATTTTTATTCACATGATATGCCTGATAAACATCCCTTTTGGACATCCCTCTTTCCGTTGCGACCAACTTGATCGCGTCCTTTGAAGAAACGCCTTCCTGTTCGATCACCATTTCTACATGCGTTGCTATGCTAATCTCATTCCACCAATTATCCGATGCTTCTTCTACATCTTCATTTCCCGCAACGACGATACAAAATTCCCCTCTAATTTCATTTGCTTCCACCCAAGAGACGGCTTCCTCAAGCGTTCCTCGAAGAAATTCTTCATATCGCTTCGTTAATTCTCTTGCTAAAACGACTTGGCGAGAGCCGCCAAATGCTTCATAAAGCGCCTTTAACGTTTCCTTTAAGCGATGAGGGGCTTCATAGAAGAGCAACGTCTCCTCTTTTTGCTTTAGCTTCCGCAATTGTTCATTGCGATCCTTCTTCTGCCGCGATAGAAATCCAAAGAAAGTGAATGGCTGTGTCTGTAGCCCGGAAGCGACCAATGCACTGATTGCGGCGTTGGCGCCCGGAACCGGAACGACATCAAATCCCTCTTCAATCGCTTTTGTTGCAATATCATTCCCGGGATCGGATATGCAAGGCATCCCAGCGTCACTTACTAAGGCGATTGTCTTTCCTTCTGCCAAAAGCGACAGGATCTTTTCTCCACCCTTCTCGATATTATGCTCATGATAGCTCATGAGCGGTGTTTTTATGTCGAAGTGGTTGCAGAGCTTGATCGTATTTCTCGTATCTTCTGCAGCAATCATATCTGCTTCCTGGAGGATTCGGATCGCTCGAAATGTCATATCTTCCAGATTGCCGATTGGCGTTCCTACGAGAAATAACTTTGCGACATTTGCTTCAGTGCTTTTCTGTGATTTCATCGTTCCTTTGCCCCTCTCGCATATATCGTTCCTTTGCCGAACGTGTTAATTGCTTGAACTGGTATTCCGCCCGCATCGCATCCCGCTTTGTTTCATACTTTTCTTGATAAATAAGACGGACCGGTAATTTAGCGCGTGTGTATTTAGCGCCCTTTCCTTCATTATGGGTCCGGATGCGCTTTTCCAAATCATTTGTATAGCCTGCGTAGTAAGAGCCATCGTTGCATTCAAGGACATAGAACAGATGCTCATTCGGCTTGTCCATATAAAAGCTGCCTCACTTCTTCCGTATACTCCCCATCTTCACCGTAAACATATAAAGGCGGCAATATTTTCAAATCGGGTTTGCCGTCCTTAATTCCTTCAATTAATAACGTATTGGCTTCCTTACCTTCCTTCGGATACACAAAACGGATTCTTTTCGGTTCCAACCTGTGTGCTCGCATAGCCGTCACAATATCGAGCAGCCTGCCAGGTCGATGGACGAATGCCGCTTTTCCGCCTTGCTTCAACAGCTCGCTCGCAGACTGTACAGCTTGTTCCAGCGTCAGGTAGATTTCATGCCTCGCAATGGCGACATGCTCCTTCAAGTTTTTCTCACTTGCTTCGATAGCAGGGAAATAAGGGGGATTGCAAGTGACGGTATCGTATTTTTCGTAGCCAAGCTTCGCGGCAATTCCGATCACATCGTCGTTCACGATTGTAATCCGCTCATCCAACCCATTGTACGTAACACTCCTTTGCGCCATATCGGCAAGCCTTTCCTGAAGCTCGACTGCGATAATATCCGCATTCGTTCGGGCGCTTAAGAAAAGTGGGATTGCCCCGTTGCCTGCGCATAAATCGACAATTCGACCCGAGCGGATCGGTACATATGCAAATTTTGCGAGCAGCACGGCATCAAGAGAAAAGGAAAATACGGATGGGCTTTGGATGATCCGCAAGTTTTCCGCTAATAAATAATCCAGTCTTTCATCTTCCTTCAATAACTTCTCCATATATTCTCCTCCGTCAATAGAAAAAAGAGCCGATGCCTAATTGATTAGGATCGGCTCATCTCAAGCATTCTGTTTGTTCAGGAAGGATAGGCAGAATAAACAATCTTCCCCTTTACGACTGCTACCGAAATGGACATTGCAGACGTGGTATCCTTCATTATATATCCTGGCCAGGTTGTCCACCCCTTCGCCGATATCGACTTTATGAGGCTTTTCAGGCGGCCGTTGTTCATCTACTAATTGAGTTTTGTCAGTCAATTCTTCAAGCCTTGTCCGGAGATGATGGTTTTCCAGTTGAAGTGAGTGGTTCTCTTCCGTCATCTTCGCCACAAATCCAATTAATTCTCGGAATTGATCATGCATGGCTTCGAGCTGCTGCTCAAACTCCATCACTCTGTCGAGAAAGTTCCCTTCTTTCAACTTGTTCACCCCATCATTTCGTCAATTGAGCTACTGAGCTTGTTCGACTCTCTATTTCTTCCCATGAATATTCCAAGACCTGTTCCTGGTCCGCCAAGTTCACTTGCAAAATCCGCTCCAGCAAGTTCAAGCCGACCACTTTCCCCGGCCCTTCAGGCGTTTGCACCCGTTCACCGATGTCGGGCATCAAGGCTTTTGCCTCTTCATATTCATCATTTTCGTATTTCAGGCAACACATAAGGCGACCGCATAACCCCGAAATCTTGGATGGGTTAAGCGAAAGGTTTTGATCCTTCGCCATCTTGATCGATACAGGTTCAAAATCACCTAAGAAAGTTGAACAGCAAAGCATTCTGCCGCACGGCCCGATGCCTCCGAGCATTTTCGCCTCATCACGGACACCAATTTGACGCAGTTCGATTCGCGTCCGGAAAATGGCAGCGAGATCTTTTACAAGATTTCGGAAATCGACCCGTCCTTCTGCTGTAAAATAAAAGACGATCTTATTGCGATCAAATGTATATTCCACGTCGACGAGCTTCATTTCCAGCTCATGCTCCCGTATTTTTTCGACACATTTGCCAAAAGCCTGCTCTGCATCCATCCGGTTTTCTTCTACCTGGATTTGGTCTTCTTCAAGAGCTTTACGGATGATCTTCTTAAGTGGCAAGACGACGTCATTTTCACCGACTTCCCTCACAGGACTAGCAACTTTTCCGTACTCGATGCCTCGGGCTGTTTCAACGATGACATAATCACCGACAGCGAGCGGATAATCGAGAGGATCGAAGTAATATATTTTACCCGCCTTTTTGAAGCGGACTCCTACAACTTTATACAAGCATTAACCCCTCCTGCAAATTGAGCACCAGTTGTTCCATTAAAAGTGTACGGTTCATGTTGCCGTATAGCTTTTTCTTCGCTTGTAAAATCGCTTCCATATTCGCCGATAGACGACTGTATGTCATCTTCATTGAAAGTCCCCGGAAAAACTCCTGCTGATCGGGAAACGTTAATTCCGATTGCAATCCGGATTTCAATGAGACGATATCACGGTACGCATAGAGAAGCATATCAAGACCTCGTTCAACGTCTTCCTTCTCTTTCATTGCCGGCAACCATTCCGATTGGACGAATAGAAGCGCTTCATTTACATTGCGATCTGATGCTTCTATCAATTTTAACACTGTTTTTCGCATGTGTGCAAATTGATCATTCTCAGCAAGCTCTTTTGCTTGCCCGATATCCGCTGTCATCATCGTAACCGTTGCTGCCATCGACGCAGTAATCCCTGTATCGACCAACTTTGCAATCATCTCTTCCCGCCGTGGTGGGAGGAAGCTGACACGCTGACATCTCGATTGGATGGTCGGTAGGATCGACTGGTAAGAATCGGTTAGAAGGATTGCCGTCACTTCTCCTTCCGGTTCCTCCAGGAATTTAAGCAGCGTATTGGCGGCAGCTACATTCATCCGATCCGCGCGGGATATGATATAGATTTTACGCCCGGGTTCATATCCTTTTCTCGTCATTTTCATAATTAACGAAGACATCTGTTCTTTTTTAATGTCTTGTCCGTCCGGCTCAATTTTCGTCACATTCGGGTGATTTCCTGATGCAACGCGTTTGCAAGCCCGACATGTTTCACATGGAACAGCATTTTCGGGCTGCTCGCAAAGCAAAAGCTTCGCAAAATGGATGGCCGCCTCTTCTTTTCCAGTGCCTGTCTCGCCGTCAAATAGATAGGCGTGCCCAATCCGGTGATTGCGGAATGTCGCTTCCAGTCTATCGATGACAGCCTTTTGCCTCTTCCTGATGCCGTTTTCAACGCCTTCCATGCTTTGCTTGTACCTCCTTGGTTCAAAAAAACCGTGTTAGGAACACGGGTCATCTATATAAATTAATGAGAAGTCCTTTAATTTCTCCGATTTTCCCTAATAACTCGACAGATGTCTGCTCTTCATTCAATAAGGCTTCCGCCAATTCAATGAGCTTTTCATCGATCGTCTGGACAATTTTCAATCTGCGCCCTTCGCCGAATTGATTCCACGTATGAGATTGTTTTAATCCCATTCCGGATTCAACCGATTCCTTCAGGAAACGGCGGACAAGCATCTTGAATTTTGCCATATCTCTTAAATTCCGTGAACGGGCTAGACGGTCCCCTGCCGAGGAGATGTCGCCAAGCAGCCTTGTGATTTGTTCCCCGTGCAGTTTTTCTTCCTGTTGGAGAACCATTTGGCCGAACCGGGCATTCCCTTGCGTTGGACGCAACGGCTCATTTCTGAATTTGTCAGGCCCGGTCCGGTACTCTCCATTCACTTTCATTTTTTACATCACCTCATTTCATCAGAAATGATGAAATTGTTCAATTGGTAAGACGAATACTGTTGCGCCGCCCACTTCTACCTCGACCGGATAGGGGATGTAGGAGTCGGCATTGCCGCCCATTGGTGATACGGGCGCAACCATTTGGTCACGAGATCGGCAATTTTCCCGAATCAATTCTAAAGCTTTCGGAACGAGGCTGTCATCCGTTCCGATGAGGAAAGTCGTATTCCCCGACCGCAGAAACCCTCCAGTACTGGCTAGTTTCGTAGCGCGAAAATCATTTTTCGTTAAAGCCGCAGATAAGCGGTTGCTATCTTGGTCCTGTACAACTGCCACAATCAATTTCACGGTACCCTCTCCTTTTAGCTTTTTTATATGATATTGCGAATACAGTTGATTTCCACTCCGGGCGGACGCTTTCCGCGGGCACGGCTTCAGCCAATCGAACAGCGAAGGGTTCGATTTGCCTTAATTTCTGCGCCTTTTGCAGAAATTAAGGCAGCCATTAACTAATCCCTGCTCCCTTAAGGTCGCAAAACACATTGCTCGTAACGCTGCGCTTTTACTCGCAAAAGCCGTTCTTCGTGACGGCTTTCGCTGGAGTCGCCGCCCTACGTTTCAATCAACTTAACATACCTATTAATAACAGAACATATACCAAATCATGAGGCTATAAGTCCTCTTATATATTATATCATGAATTCTTATTGGAAATGAGTTGAGAACTTATAATTTTCCAAACATTTTCAGTTACTTCAGATAATGGCTGGCTGGCGTCTGTGCTGACGATGCGATCTGGGAATTTTTCGATCAATAATTGGTAGCCTTCGTGAACTTTATGATGGAATTGCAATGTTTCATTGTCCAATCGATTTTGTTCGCGTTCGTCGTTTTTTGAAATTCTTCGCAACCCTTCTTCCGGCGTGATATCGAAGTACACGGTCCTATCCGGCATCGTATTGTCGATTGCAAATGCGTTGATGGACATGACTTCGTCCATGCCTAGCCCGCGTGCATAGCCTTGGTAGGCGAGGGAGCTGTCGACGAATCGGTCGCAAAGGACGATATTTCCTTCTTCCAATGCCGGGATAATTTTCTCGACGAGGTGTTGGCGTCGGGCAGCTGCATATAGAAGCGCCTCCGTCCTACCGTCCATTTCCTGGTGCTCGTTGTCGAGGATGATATTACGGATCTTTTCTGAAATGCGGATGCCTCCCGGTTCACGGGTTAGGATCGCTTTTTTTCCTTCCGCCACTAATCTCTTATATATTTCTGCAATCACAGTCGTTTTTCCTGCACCTTCAGGGCCTTCGAATGTGATAAATATTCCTTTATGCATGCTTGATTCCTCCGACCTTCATTTCATTACATACAACTTCTTTTCGGCAAGTTGAACAGCGCCTTGAAATCTTGCGCCAGCTCTTATTAATGCCGACAATGCCCGAATATGGCCTTCCGTAATTTGTTCTCCTTTGATCAGCAATGGAATGCCTGGAGGATACGGGATAATTGAGCCGGCGGCGACTCGTCCCGCGGCTTCATCCAATGCGATCCATTCTGTCTCCACGTCTGTTAACAAAGGTGGTGGGAAGGCGAGCATGGAAATTCCAGCGGGCCAAGCATCCATATCCGGCAAAATAGGGTTCTCTTCTACTTTACCCAATGTCGTTATGGCCGCAACAATTTTTTCATTCCAAGCTTGCAAGGGAGGGGTAGATTGTACATTCCATAACGGAAGCACGAATAACACTTGGTATGGATCTGCGAGCTCTGCGTAAAATCCTTTTGATTCGAGAGATGCCTGTAAGGCAAAGCCGGTATGCCCTTCAGCACGGATCAACAGCTTTAACGGATCATCCGTCTCCACAATTTTGAGGATAGGAATACTCGTCAGTTCCCGGATGAACGAATTGCGCAGCTCTAGGAATTGATTTTTATCGCTGTCTTTGTATGAAGCAACATATGCTCTCGCATCATCGAGGGACGCCATAATCATGTATGATGGGCTGCTTGACTGCAGCATTTGTAAAAAATGCGCAATTTTCTGCTCGGAGACTAATTCCGACCGAACATGCAAGAACGAGCCCATCGTCATTGCGGGCAACGTCTTGTGGGCGGAATGAACGACAACGTCCGCCCCTAACTCAATAGCGGATCGAGGAAACGGCTCGCCGACGATAAAATGTGCACCATGGGCTTCATCGACAAGGACAGGGATGGAGCGGGCATGGCACAAATTAATAATCTCCTGAAGGCCTTCACCCGCCACTCCATAATACGTCGGGTACGTTAGAACGACAGCTTTCGCTTCAGGGTATGCAGCGAGTGCCTCCTCTACGAGCTCCGCCGTCAGTACACCCGGTGTCTGTGTATGCGCATCCCATGGTGGGGAAAGCAATACAGGACGGGCTCCCGTCATTTCGATTGCGTTGAAAACAGATTTATGGGCGTTGCGCTGTACGATGATCATGTCATCGGCTTTACATGTCGCAAAAATCATCGCCAAGTTTCCAACCGTGGAGCCATTAACGAGGAAAAAACTCCTGCTCGACTGATAAAGAGAGGAAAGCAGTCTTTCAGCTTCCCGTATAACCCCTTCTGCTTCATGGAGGTCATCTAACCCCGTAAGCTCGGTGAAGTCATACGCCAGAGAAGCCTGCATTTCCCTTGGCAAGCTGGAAAGTAGGCCATTCTTATGTCCGGGCACGTGAAATGAAACCGGATTTTGTTCCTTAAAATATTGTAATGCCTGCACTAGCGGGCGAGTAGTTTGATTCATCTAACGTTACACTTCCTTTATCTATTTCTATTATAGAGGAAGTGCGTTAACTAAGAAATGAAATACGCGTGACACCTGTTGTGATGGTGTCACGCGTATTTCATTCTTGATAATCCTATTGAAAGAAATACAACTGCAAACCCTAATAATACGAAGAGAGGCATCATAATATCCCCTGCAGTGCCGCCTTCCGTAATAAGCGTCGTGAAGCCTTCCATCGCCCACGTTTGCGGTACGAAGTTGGCGATTTTCTGCATTACGTCCGGCACCATACTGATCGGCCAATAAACGCCGCCGAGCATGCATGTCGAAATGATCACCAATGTTCCAATCGCATTCTGCTGCTCAACTGTTTTCACGAAGCTTGCAATCGCCATTCCGAGGCCTACGACACACAGGAGCAAGGACGTGATAAGAAGAAGCAATGCTCCCGGAGGCCCCCAGTAGACGCCAAACAGGGTAGACGATAGCAAAATAAGAAGAAAGAACTGAATCCATCCGACAATGAAGAACGAAAGGAAATAGCCTAGCAGCACTTGGAAACGTGTGACGGGCGTCGTAAACAATCTCGACCAGATTCCGACCTGCCTCGCTTCAATCAACGTACCTGTCATCGAAAGCATCATGATCATAACGAACATGATTGAGAATCCTGCGGAGCTATAAGAGACGCCCATCATCGGATTTCCCGTAGATATACCTGTTTTTTGTTCAGTCCATACTTGGATCTTGACTTCATTCTCAATAAGCCTGCCAAAGACGGACTCCCAACTTTCATCTAAATAGGAGCTTCCTACTTGTGCTGCTGCAACGTAAATGTCTACGCCTTGTATCGCCTGATTCACTTGTTGTTCAACGAGAGGGGCAGTGGCAAGCCCTGCAGTCGGTTGAAAATGGATTACTGGCTCATTGTCCCTGAGCTTTTCAGTGATTCCCTTTTCAATTGTCATGGTGCCTTGCACTTCATTTCCGCTCAATTGCTCCTCCGCAACATCTGCAGAGACGAGTTCATAGATAATCATTTCATCCTTCATCAGTTGCTGAGCAATATACTTGGATAGAGTTGATTGCTCCTCGTCGACCAACGCTATGCGGAAACTTACATCTGCGTCTGATCCGAAAACAGTTCCGAATAGAAAAGTGAATAGCAACGGCATACCGAGCATTACGACAATCGAAGATTTCTTCTTGAATGTCCGTTTAATTTCAAAAAGGCAAATGGATAAGATTTTCTTCATTCCGCACACCTCCTATGTCATCCGGCGTCTAAGCCGGAGGGAACTGATGAAAATGGACGCAACCCCAATACCGAGCAAAACGCCTGCAGGCAGCCATAACGTGGACCATGGAGCTCCTGTCATGATGGATGTGTAGCTCGTCAATGCCCATGAATTCGGCGTCGCCATTGCAATTTTTCGCATGATTTCGGGGAATAAAGCAAGGGGCAACATCGATCCGCCGAGCAATGCCAATAATTGAACCCCCATACTTCCAACAATATCCGCCATTTTTTCATTTGTCGTAAACGCAGCTACAACCATTGCCAATCCTGCTACTGAAAAGATATAAAAGAAGGTGATGAAGAGGATTTGCATGATGGACGGCCCCCAGTCCACCTTCAACAAGAAATGCGTAGCTCCAATGAATATCAAAAATTGAATCCATGCAAAAAGAAATGCACCGATGAATTTGCCAACGAGGATCGAACGGACGGAAGTTGGTGTCATCATCAATCGTGACAATGTTTCACTCCGCCTCTCCTGTTGAAAAGACTTTCCGCCTGCCATCGCGTTGAATAAAAGGAACATCGCTGCCATTGCCGCGGCATAGTACTGCATGGAACTGACCGTTTCTTCTTCCGGCGACTCACTTATATACGACCTTTGTTCATTCATGACAGTCTCAATGGATGAGGCAAGCTCATGTTGGATGGCATCCATATCAATTGAGCCGCCATTAGCAGACAATACAGACGCCTCCGTCATAATTGCAGTTGTCGAAGTTGTAATCGCAAGAGACGTTTGAGCGAATGTTTCGATCATCTGTTGAATGACGGTCGCTGCCGTTTCCTGTCCGGAGATTGGCGTAATGACAGCTCTGTCTGTATCGGGATGCCATCCATCCGGAAAATGTACACCTACATGCACTTCCCGGTCCTCCACCCAATCCGTAAGCTGTTTCCCCGACTCTGCCCGTTTGACCGTGATGGCAAGCCCTTCTTCTCCCATTGTCTGGAGGAGACTATCGGTCATTACGTTCGATTCGGGTGAGTAGACGCCTACAATCGTTTCCGGCATGTTTCCTCCTCCCATGACCCCTTTTAAGGCTGACCCTAAAATGACGGTCAACAGAATCGGCATGAGAATCATCATGAGGATGGCTTTTCGATCCGTTAAATGGATTTTCGCGTCTTTAACGGCGATTAAAAGGCTTTTCATTGCAATCCCTCCTATTCACGCAAAGAGCGTCCTGTCAATTGCAGAAACAATGTTTCCAAATTGGCTTCTTGCAATTGCATATTGTGGATGGCCACGCTTGACCGGCTAGCGAGCAGGATGACGTCCGAGACGGTTTCCATTTTAGACTCCATATGCACATCGATCTCATTTTCTGGCAGGACAATCACTTTTTCAACGCCGTCCATTGCCTTCAACTGCTCAATAAATTGTGGGCGTACAGTGTCTACGGCTATCTTTAATACGGTACCGCCCGCCAATCTGTTAGCTAAATCCTTCTTTGTCCCGCTTGCAATTAATTTCCCCTCGTCCATAATGGCAATCCTTCTGCAAAGGTACTCCACTTCTTCCATGTAGTGACTCGTGTAAATGACGGTCATTCCTTGTTCATTCAATGATTTCACCGTCTCTAAAATATGATTCCTCGATTGGGGGTCGATGCCGACTGTCGGTTCATCCATAATGAGAAGCTGTGGCTCATGCATAAGAGCGGCCCCGATATTGATCCGCCGCTTCATCCCGCCTGAAAACGTTTCGATACGTTCTTTCGCCCGTCCAGTTAACCCCACTAACTCCAACACTTCCTTTGCTCTTGTCTTAGCTGCTTTCCCCGATAGACCGTACATCTTTCCCCAAAACAGAAGATTATCCAACGCAGACATCGTCGGATAGAGTGCTATATCTTGCGGGACGACTCCTATCATCTGTTTCGTTTCCTTATGATGTTTGCCGACAAGCTTGCCATTAATGAGAATCTCCCCGCCTTCGTACGGAATGAGCCCGCATATCATGGAAATGAGCGTCGACTTCCCTGCGCCATTCGGACCGAGCAAGCCGAACGACTCCCCTTTTTTGACGGTAAGCGTAACCCCTTTAATCACCTCATTAGATTGAAAGCTCTTTTTCACGTCCGTAACTGTAAGCATGACAGCCCCTCCTTCTACTCTCATCCTACGTTCCTGCCGTCTTTCTTACATCGAGCGCGCGATAGATTTTTGGACATAAAAAAAACGACACCGATGTGCCGTTATGCATGGTCTCTATGTAAAAAGTAATGTCAAAAAGTCGTAACACCGTAGCGTACGGCAAAAATGGCAGCTTGCGTACGATCTCGAAGCCCAAGCTTCTGAATGACGTTCGATACATGATTCTTAACTGTCCCTTCGGTAATGAACAACGCGTCCGCAATTTCCTTATTATTCAACCCTTGCCCCAAATGCATGAGTACTTCCTTTTCACGCTCTGATAACTCCCCAAGCCCTTCCGGCAAAGCAGCAGGCCTATCATGATTTCTCATTCTTAGCTCAGGTAATACTTGTGACGTGAATTCCTTCGGTAGAACGACGCCACCATGATGGACGGTCAGGATAGCTTGGGCAATCGTGTCCGTCGGCATATCCTTTAACAAATAGCCGCTCGCCCCTTCCTCGAGCGCGTCGAAAACAAATGAACTGTCATTGAATGTCGTCAATATCAATACTTTCACGTCTGGCAATTTTTCTTTTATCAACTTTGTCCCTTCAACACCGTTCGTTTTCGGCATCCTTATATCCATTAACACAATATCCGGTTGAAGCTGCAACGCCTTGTTTAATGCATCCGATCCATCCACTGCCATACCGACGACTTCGATTTCTTGCCGTAAGCCTAACAATGTACCAAGCCCTTCACGTACCAATGGCTGGTCGTCAACAATCATGATTTTTATCATACTGTCACCTCCATCAATTTCTGTTGAAATGGAAAGGTAATATAGATTCCAAAGCCTTCTCCTTCAACACTTCGGATCTCAAATAAGCCTCCATGCTCCTCGACACGTTCTTTCATGTTAATCAACCCGAAATTAGGAAGGATATTCTTCTGCCCCATGCCATCGTCTTTGATCGTCAGAAGGATCTCCTTTTCCCCTATCTGAATTTCCACTAAGCAAGTACGGGCATTCCCATGCTTCTTCGCATTCGTCAATCCTTCCTGGACAACCCTTTTAATTGTCGGCTGTAAGGAAGAAGGAATGGCGGATGAATCCCCCTCCAAGGAAAGAGTTGTTTGCATTTGCGTCATGGCAGAAAACTCATCCAGCAGCTCCTGCAACACCTCAACGAACGACAACCCCCGGTCATCCTCTTTCAACGTTCTGACAGACACCCGAAGCTCGTGAAGTGAATCCCTTGTCAGCTGCGCACAGACGGCAATCACCTCTTTCGCTTTTTCCGCGTCCCTTTCGACCATCTCACGTGCAACCTGCAATTGGACGATCAATGCCGTCATTTTATGTCCGACCGTATCGTGAATTTCCCGCGCGATCTCATTCCGCTCCCGAATGACCGTCAACTGCTCTACTTGCTCTGCATACTCACGCAACTGCCTATGCGCAGCCTGCAATGCGTCGTGTGATTCATTTAATTGCCCATATTGATTAGATATCGTCTCCTTCGCATTATGGAAATTACGAATAAGACTCCCGACAAAAGCGCCATAAAAAACGAACATCGCATTTATAATATTGTTTGAGAGTGAATATTCACCGGTTTGTGCATAGATCCAGAAGCTGGTCATAATCCATACGGCAACGAACAGCCCTGAGAAAAATCCAAGGAGTCTCTTATGACCAAACAGTATGAAAACAGTCGTTGACAGGACACCAAAAAAGATCAAATACAAATAACCGCTTTCCGGAAATAAAAAACCGAAGCCGGTAACGACAAGAAAATCGATCGATGAACAAAGAATCCTGCTCTTCTCTCTGACGTTGCCCATTTGAATAAAATGACTGGCAATAAATATAGGGATCGCAACAATGATATAGAGCGTTCGGGAATCACCCATCCCATCCGCATTTTGTAAAAAGTAAACGCTCAAAATGACTAACATAGTTATGCGTACTAATGAAAATAAAAACAAAGAGAAACTTTTCATACCACTCCTCCGTTCTATCATTCTAATCATGAACTACTCATATTTTTTAAGCAATAGTGATTAGTATTTTGACTTCCAAGAGTAATTTGGGATTAAAATTGCTTGTATGTCTGCCATTGACCTAGAGATACGCATAAATTCTAATACTCGCGCATAAATCAGTGCACAAGCGCATAAAGTCTAACAACCACGCATAAGCCATTTCAAATACGCATAAATGGATATAGAAGCTTATAAATTAAAATAAACACGGATAAATAGAGCAGTCCATCCAGGCTTTTTTCTCTACAGGCTGCGTAACTCGTTGAACCAGCCTGAATCCCGCACAATCCTTTTAGTGACTGCATATTAGTTAACCAAAGTGTCTGAATGTTGATATAATTGATATAGAGATAGGGCTTTTATCTAAATAGGAGGTGTTTTTTTGAAGGTAAAAACGTTAAGTTTTATTGTTTTCGGTTTACTTCTTCTCGCCAGTGCTTGCTCAAGAAATGAATCGGTTGAAAGTAATCTTCAATTTCCTGAAAACATTCCAGACTTCGTTACAGAAAGTGATTTTGAACAAATTGATTGGGAGAATAAAGCCGTTACATTCAACCGCAATATCATCGGTAATGAAAACAAATCAGGTGTGATCGGTGCTAACATGCCAAGCATTACGACAAAACAAAAGTGGATGTGGCATCTTTGGGGGATTGAAAATCCCGCAACAACCAATCTAACCGTCGTTGGGTTTCACCGAGACACAGGTACTGTCCATCCAATTTTGACAACAGGTTGGACGACAGGTCTTGGAGGAGCGAATAATGGTGCAGATGCTCACATACCTTCGAATGTACAGATACCTCAGGCAGGGGAATGGGCAATATTATTATATACGGATGGAGAATTATTTGATGTCTTGATCTATGAAATTAATGAATGAGGAGTATGCTTGAGGGGATTTATTCAAGTCAATTGGAGGTTTCTTTAGCGGGGATGTGGCTACTTTGGACACGGATTGGTGCTATTTGTAAGCGTATGGGATTGCTTTGGACGCGGAACAGTACTCTTTGGACGCGATTCATTACTTATTGAACGTGGAACGTAGAAAAATACCGATTTACCTCACCTAAACTGAATCGAGCCAAATGCATTTGACAATTTAAGCACTTCCTTTTAAACATAAAAAAAAACCACCCCCCACAGGAGATGGTCTTTGCCCGGCGACGTCCTACTCTCACAGGAGGAAGCCCCCCTACTACCATCGGCGCTGAAGAGCTTAACTTCCGTGTTCGGGATGGGAACGGGTGTGACCTCTTCGCCGTCGTCACCAGACTATGTATGAACGATCTTGTTCGTTCAAAACCGGATA
>NZ_JAKRNT010000015.1 GCF_022346605.1 Sporosarcina sp. ACRSL | reverse complement strand
AAGATGCAGAAACTCCAGCTGATGAAGATGCAGAAACTCCAGCTGACGAAGATGCAGAAACTCCAGCTGATGAAGATGCAGAAACTCCAGCTGACGAAGAAGATGCAGAAACTCCAGCTGATGAAGATGCAGAAACTCCAGCTGATGAAGATGCAGAAACTCCAGCTGACGAAGATGCAGAAACTCCAGCTGATGAAGATGCAGAAACTCCAGCTGACGAAGAAGATGCAGAAACTCCAGCTGACGAAGATGCAGAAGCTCCAGCTGAAGAAGGCACAGAAACTCCTGTAGAAGAAGATGAAGCTACAGAAGCTCCTGCTGACGATATTGTAACAAATACGCTAGCAAATGAATATAGAGCTCTAGTACAAAATTATGTAAGTTTACTTGGTTACTATAATTTTGTCATCCAAGATACACTTGGAGTTGTCTTACCAAGTGAAGAAGCAGAAGAACTACCTGTCGAAGCTGACGATGTAATAGAATTACCTACTGGTGACGACGCTGCTGAAGGCGGAGAAGCTGTTGAAGGCGAAGAAGCTGCTGAAGACGGAGACGCTGTCGAAGGTGACGACGCTGCTGAAGGCGAAGAAACTGCTGAAGGCGGAGACGCTGTCGAAAGCGACGACGCTGTCGAAGGTGACGACGCTGTTGAAGGCGATGACGCTGTCGAAGGTGACGACGCTGTTGAAGACGACGCTGTTGAAGGCGGAGAAGCTGTTGAAGGGGACGACGCTGTTGAAGACGACGCTGTTGAAGGCGGAGAAGCTGTTGAAGGGGACGACGCTGTTGAAGGCGGAGAAGCTGTTGAAGGCGACGACGCTGCTGAAGGCGTAGACGCTGTTGAAGGTGACGAAGCTGTTGAAGGCGACGATGCTGTTGAGGGCGTAGACGCTGTTGAAGGTGACGACGCTGTTGAAGGCGAAGAAGCTACCGAAGGCGAAGAAGCTTCTGAAGGCGAAGAAGCTACTGAAGGCGAAGAAGCTACTGAAGGCGAAGAAGCTACTGAAGGTGACGACGTAGCAGAAGAAGAGTCTGCTAATGACGAAGAAACTGCTGAAGAACCAGCAACTGAAGTTGCTCAAACAACGGTTTGGGACAAGCTAGTTGGCTATTACCAACAAGTTACTTCAGCTTATAATTCATTCTTGGCATTGATCAAGAAATAAAATAACACAATTACAACTGAATATGTATTTCATTTAACAGGTAATGTTATTGTCATTCCCTGCCTGAACCGTATGCCCTACGGTAAATTAAGTTAATAAATGAGAGCCCTTGTAAACTTCGGTTGGAGTTTGCAAGGGCTCTCTGTTTATAAGATCTTCTAATTCCATTTGTTTAGTTAGTAGATTTGATCCATACGAATTGAGTACAAGTCTAAGCTCAAAAGCCGTATCCGTCAAAATGTCCCATGTGATCACATGGGTATCCGTGATGACTTACAGGAAAGTCATACACAGGTTGAACCATTTGGTGATGACTTACTGGGAAGACATTCACAGGTTGAACCATTTGGCGATGACTTTCTGGGTAGACATTTACTGATTGAATCATTTGATGAGGACCTACATATACAGGCTGAACCGCATGGTGATGCCTCATATGGTGTCCTGTAGTATGGCCTACATGGTGACCGTGCATATGATGAACATGGTGATGAGTGTGCTGATGGTGATGCCCATGATGGTGGTGCCCGTGGTGATGGCCGTGATGGTGCCCGTGGCGATGATGCTCGCGGCGGTGCTCGTGGCGATGATGCTCGTGCCCATGATGTAACTCTTCTGGATTTCTCATATTTACCCCCCTTTTTTAAGACTCCTAGTAGATTATGCTGGGTAAATAAAACTGTTTAGACTATATCCCATCACTTATAATGAATAGCCCCAAAGACCAGTCTTCTCGGCGCCTAATTTGTTACAGTACAACATTTATGACGATTCATGAAAAGTTATACAAACGCAAAAAGAAACCGACTATATCTTAACTTAGCGGTTTCTTTTTTATATTCAATTGCAGTGTTTTGTCGGAATGTCGCGCCGCAAGTGCAAAACATACTAATAGTTACATCTCTAAATCCGTGAATGCGTACGGCAATAAATCCTTTAAAGTCAATTCCAATATCTCTTCTTTGTCGTTTGTTAAATAGACAGGCATTTCAGAGGAATAGAACTCGGCTAAGACTTGTCGGCAAATGCTGCAAGGCGGAAGAAAATCCACTACATTGCCTGCTACAACAATTGCTTGAAAATCACCCCTAGCAATGCAGCTCCAACCGGGAATTTAGAATACAGAACGTATGCTGCAGCTTTCATCATACGTGTCCTTTCCATTAAGAGCTCTTTCTTCATCTTATCCATCTTCCATAAGTAAGAATGAACTATTACAGTTCCCAACGCTAACTTTTTCAAGGTGGCTGGACTTCCAATTACACTAGTATATTATTTCACCTCTAATATAAATTCACCAAACTTTTCGCTATCGATATAAACAGAAACTTTCCAGAGACCTGATTTTTCAAATCCAACATATGATGGCATTGTTTTAGATGCTCCCAAGTTAGGTTGAGTGAATCCATTATTGTATTCCCAAGTTGCAGTCTTAAAGCTATGTTCATTTAATAATAAAGGGTATTTTTCTCCTGTTTCTAAATAAGTCCCCTCAACTCGAACTGCCCCATTGATTTCATCCGGTTCTCCCCAAAAATGCCATACTGTCTTTTGGGGTTCATTTGCAGTATAACTTCCGTTCAGAAAACCTACCTTACCTTCAACACCTACAAATTCCTCATCTTCAGAAATAAATGTCGGAGTAGCTTCATAATTGATAGTTGTTTCTTTCTCGCATCCTGCTACGAATAATCCCAACATCATCCCTAGAAAAACAAACCGTAAAGCGCTTACCAAACCAGTCCCCTCCTCTACATTCTCATTTATAAAATAGACGAGTAATCGCAGTTCATGTTTCAAAATTCACATTATTCCCAACGCATTTTTATGTGTTTTTTATGTAATAAAAGGTCTCTCGCCAATTCAAATTGATGAAAGACCTTTTGATTCACTGCTTTCTGCCTCACTTCTTACTCCTTCGCTCAACGCCTTGAAGTCACTGCCAGCCGGATTTTGGAACACACGGAGCCCAAATTCCTGCGCAACAGCGAATAAATGATCAAAAATGTCGGCTTGCACAGTTTCATACACTGCCCATTTTATATCGTTCACAAAGGCGTAAATTTCGATTGGCAGACCATTTTCAGTTGGTGCTAACTGCCGAACCATCAATGTCATTTCTTGATGGATGCCAGGATGATGCTGTAAGTATTGCGTAATGTATGCGCGGAACACACCGATATTCGTGAGCGCTCTTCCGTTTACGACATTATTGCGGTTAATCTGATTCTTGATATTGTATTCTTCGATTTCACTTTCCCGCTCCGTAATATAATCCGTAAGGTAATGGATTTTCTTATAATTTTCAATCATTTCCTTCGTGCAAAATGTAATACTTGTCGTATCTATATACAAGGCACGCTTAATGCGCCGACCACCGGATTCTTGCATCCCCCGCCAGTTTTTGAATGAATCTGAAATGAGCGCATAACTCGGCAGCATCGTCACCGTTTTATCAAAATTCCGCACCATGACGGTATTCAATGAAATATCGATGACATCCCCGTCCGCTCCGTATTTCGGTACTTCAATCCAGTCGCCCACTCGCACCATATCATTGGCAGATAATTGAATACCCGCCACAAGCCCTAATAAGGAATCTTTAAACACTAACATCAACACTGCAGAAAGGGCTCCAATCCCGCTTAATAGGATGAGTGGACTCTCCCCAACGAGAATCGCAATGACTAAAACTAAGCCTAAAATAAACAGTACTATTTTGATGACTTGGATATACCCTTTAATCGGCTTCACTTTCGACACGTCATATGTTTGGTACACATCATTCAGGGCATTCAATAAACTATTAATGACAATAAGCGCCACAATAATAATGTACGCCATTGCTAATTTCGCAATTATGTTTTCATACGTGCTAAACGTTGTAGCAAATGAATAAATAATGATAGCAGGTACGATATGGGACAAGCGATGAAACACTTTTCGTTCCAATAAAATGTTATCCCATTTAAATGTATTCTTGTTTACGATATGAGTAATGAATCGAATGACAATTTTTTTCGTAATAAAATTCGCAATGACACAAAGTAACGCGATAAACAAAATCATAATTACATTTGAAAGGCTGCCAATCAAACTTTCATCCACTCCGTAACCCAAGAGTCGGTTACGTATAAAGTCCATCTAGTTCCCTCCATCGTATCTAGTCTGTGCATACCATTATAACAGAACAATGAAGGCAACTCTTTCTCCAACTGTTTGACAAAAATCCGCAAAAAAGGAGAAAGCGAATAAAGTTCATTCTCCCAGTAAACATCACGAACGCTCCTTCTCCACATGGATGACGACATTTCCCCTTTTGTGTCCTTTCTCCACATATTGATGAGCTTCAACGATTTCATCAAATTCATAGTACCGATCAATGACCACTTTTACCTTTCCCGTCTCAACAAGTTCTTTCAAGAAGTCTAGCGTTTCGGATGTTTCAGGAGCATTTCGGCTTAATACCAGCTTCTTGCCGCTTGTCAATGTAGTCCAAAGCATTTGAGGACTTGGTAGCGGTTCGGTAATATTTATATACGTACCGCCCTTCTTTAACACTTTCAGACACGCTGAAAAGGAACTCTTGTTGACCGCTTCAAAGATTACATCATATGTCTCATCTGTCGTAGAAAAATCTTCTTCGGTGTAATCAATCACCTTGTCGGCTCCAAGGGATTTTACCAAATCTAGATTTGTTGTACTGCATACCCCTGTAACGTGTGCCCCGAAATACTTGGCAATCTGAACTGCATAACTTCCTACACTTCCCGACGCACCATACACTAAGACCTTTTGTCCGTTCTGGATATTAGCTTTCCTCAGAAAAAACAATGCTGTGCGTGCTCCAATTGGGATGGCAGCGGCTTCTGCATGAGTAATAGTTGAAGGTTTTATAGATAAAGGACCATCTTCTGGTAAACACTTATATTCGGCATATGCTCCAAAATCCGACAAAGATGCCGCAAAGACCTGGTCACCTTCCTTAAACCTTTTGACATCTTTTCCAACTGACTCCACAACTCCAGCCAGCTCCATTCCTAATATTTGTTTTTTCGGTCCCCTAAAACCTAGTGTGATTCGGGCAGGCAGCCAAAAAGCTTTAGGAACTGTAAAACTCCGTGACCGAATATCTGCCACAGTTACCGTTGTCGCTTTTACTTTCACCAAAATCTCATTTTCTTTAGGAATCGGCTTTTCTACTTCTCTCAATTGAAGAACATCCGGGGGGCCGTACTTTGTGTATACAATTGCTTTCATTTATCCACCTCTACTTCGTTATGTCTTCTTTCATGATATGGATATTTCGAATTTATAGAATGCAGAGTGCTTTCTTTCTTTGAGATAAATAAAAAGGAGGAAAAGAGCAAATCCTCTTCTCCTCCTAGGATATTATTCTCTATTCGTTTTCATCTTTCTTAAACAACCTTGAGCCATTTTGCGATTACTTCTCTAAGTTGTTCTTCTTTCGCTTTAACGTCATTTTTATCAGTAAATTTTATTATCGCTCTATCAGCTGCTTTCCATTCCAATATGCCACTAGGATCTTCAATGAGAGGTTCATTGGTATTTCGGTCTTTTACCTTAGCGCCACAATGAAAAACGAGTCGAAATAAGCCCTTTCCATGAAAATTAAATGTAATTCGGTCTTCACCTTCATAACAGAAACTAGGGGCATTCCATTTAATATGTTCTGTAATATTATCATCTGTGCTTAATATGATATTGCGAACTTCTTCTATTTTATCTTTAAGCGGATGGTCAAGTTTGTTCATAAATTCCGCCACCTGTTCAGGACCCGACAATTTCTTACTATCACCTGAATTTTTATTCGCTGTCATACGTCGTCACCCCTCATTTTTTTGCCTACACTCTTATTTTATTGCCAAATAAGGTGTTTTATTAAACTAAACTGCTTGGTGAAAGAAATACGGTCATTTTATTTGGAAAAGAAAAAGGCCTCTCAACAATTCACTGAATTGATGAAAGACCTGTAGATTTAAAGTGGTTTTCTAGCGCTTATGACCAACAAGAAGCTCTACCCTCAAATCATTTTCGAACCCTTTTGTTTAAGAACATTACTCTCTAATCGTTTTCAAAGCAGTCGACCAAGCGACAACTTCATTCAACATCGTTTGAACAGTTTCTTCATGGAACGGTGCTGGCTTAAACGTTCTCATTTCTTCAAAATCCGTAAACAGACTTAGTGCCGCCTGCGTTCCGACTGTAGCAACTTTCGGTACCGTGAGGATTAAACGCAAGTTGTTCGCTGCTGTCACGCCAAGCGTAGAACCATAGCTTACAATCCCCGCCGCTTTGTTGTTCCACTCTACATATAGATAATCGATTGCATCTTTCAACCCGGACGTAATCCCTTTGTTATATTCCGGAGTGACAAATACAAACCCGTCAAGCTCACTAATTTTTTCAGACCAAACTTTCGCTTCCGGTGCTTGATAATCCTGTGACATGATCGCCGGAATCGGCTCATTGAATTTCGGCAGATTATAATTCTTAATGTCCACCAATTCAAATTCTGCATCCGTTCTTCGATCTGCAATGGATTTCACCCATTCTGCAACTTGTAAATTCACTCGAGAATCGCGAGTGCTCCCCGTAATAATACCAATTTTAACCATTTTCCATTCCTCCCAATGATGTTTCGTCTATTTTTTCATTTAGCAAACTTGTTTAATTTGCTTTACAATTAGAATTGTAGACCATACGGAATGGGAGAAAAACCAATAGAAGTTTAGATTCGTCGCTTATCCAACACATTGACGAAACTGTTTAAAAAGAAAGGGGACATCAACTTGACTGAAGTAAAAACGGATCCTCGCGTTCTTCGTACACGTAAGTTCATTATGGATGCTTTCATGGAACTGTCGAGTAAAAAAGAATTTAAGGATATTACCGTTAAAGATATTACAACCGAGGCTATGATCAATCGTGCCACATTCTATTATCATTTCGAAGATATCTACGACTTATTGGACAAAGTGTTATTCGAGGTTCTATCCATTAATTTGGATTGTCATGACTATGAAAATAAAGAACTGAATGAGGAATCGTTAGTGAGCATCTTCATCGCAATCACAGATTTCCAAAAGTCATTATCAAGTCGTTGTCATCGAGGATACGAAGATACGATTGCCCGTATTATACGGGACCAACTTGAAGTCATCTTTACGAAAATGCTGCTCCAACAACATTCTGGTCAAAATAAGGAAGCGGTCAATGTCACTGCTGTCATCTTAAGCTGGGGCATGTACGGGGCTTCTGTTGAATGGAGAAGAAATAGCATGAAGGTGACCCCTGAAGAATATATCAAATCAGCAATTCCTTATATCATGTCTGGGATTAATCTCGAATAAGAAAATATCAAAAAGGCCTTTCATCAATTCAGCGAATTGATGAAAGGCCTTTTCATTATGCTAGGATTGCTTATACATGCTGTTTATCTTTTTTCGCTTCTACTAATTGGCCGCCGTTGTTTTCGAAGAACTTGATAATCCCTTCAGCGGCACGGTAAGATAATGCGCCAACTGTACCTGTTGGGTTATAACCTGCGTTTTGTGGGAATGCAGAAGCTCCTACAACAAATAGATTGTCTACATCCCACATTTGAAGATAGCTATTGACTGCAGATGTTTCAGGATCTGCACCCATGATTACGCCACCTGTATTATGAGTTGACTGATATTCAGCAACGTTATATGGTCCGAGCTCTCTACTCGTATCAATATGATCTGCACCCATTTCTTTAAGGATCGCTTCACATTTATCCGCCAAGAACTCAGTCAATTTACGGTCTTGTTCTTCAAAGTCAAAAGTGATTCGAACTAGAGGATCACCGAATGAGTCTTTGTAAACAGGGTCAAGATCTAGGAAATGCTGTTTATAAGCCATTGATGCACCTTCACCACTAACTGTTAGAGCTGCATTCGTATATTTCAACGATGCTTCTTTAAACTCTTTACCCCAAGTTGGTGTACCTGAAGGGATCTGGTTATTGGCAATCGGTCTAAGCCCAGTTTGTCCAAGAATGATCATACCACCGTGGATAAAGTCCAAATCGGTGTGGTCGAAGTTATCCCCATTATAATCGTCAACGATCATTCCTAAGCCGCCTGCTCCAGCAAAGTTATTGAACTTTTGCTCGTCGAAGAATCCTGTTGCTCTACCTTTACGGATTTGGTACGCATAGTTTTTCCCAATAACACCTGTACCAGTAGCTGGGTCATATGGTCTTCCAATTCCAGATAAAAGAAGAAGACGAACGTTTGTAAAGACATAGCCTGTTAATACAACAACGTCAGCTGGTTGTTCAAATTCCTCGCCTGTATTCATATCGACGTATACGACGCCCGTTACTTTGTCTCCATCTTTTAAGATGCGGCGTACTTCAGAATGAGGTCTCACTTCGAAGTTACCTGTTTGTTTTGCAACTGGAATTACAGTAACAAGCGGGTCAGCTTTTGAACCGTACTCACAACCGAATCGCTCACAGAATCCACAGTACTGACAAGCTACGCGTGAAATTCCGTCTGGGTTTGTATAGTTTTCCGACAAGTTCGCGGAAGGTTGAACATATGGATGTAGCCCCATATTTTTTGTTGCTTTATCGAATAATTGCATCGCTTGCGTTTTTTTCATCGGACCAGTAGGGAATGGATTTGAGCGTGGTCCACCTAGTGGATTGTCCTCACCAGAAATCCCAGCCATTTTCTCGTACTGATCATAGTAAGGCTCAATTTCATCATATGTAATTCCCCAGTCTTGGATCGTCATGTCAGCTGGGATTTTGTCTTCACCATATCTTTCAATGGTTTTACTGCGCATTTCAAAGTCATATGGGAGGAAACGGAAGTTTTGCCCATTCCAGTGTGTTCCGGCGCCGCCTACACCTACGCCAAGTAAAAATGAACCGTATTGTCTCATTGGGAGAGCACGCATTTTTTCATTGTTACGGAACGTGATCGTTTCTTTCGATAGGTCTTGCATCATTTCATGTCGAATCGCATATCTGAGTTCATCATGTGCCATGAAATAATCTTCTGTTTTTCTATCTTTCCCTCGTTCTAAACCAACTACTTTAAGGCCTTTTTTCGTAAGTTCAGAAGCGATAATGCCTCCAGCCCAACCAACACCAATAATAACGACATCTGTTTTTGGTAATTTTTTCGCCATCACTATTTCCTCCTCAATCTTAATGCCTTACATGATCCAAAATGTTTTAGTGACTATGTTGAGAATTTAACGCTTGTGGTTCGATCTTCGTAAACTCTTTTTCAATAATATTGAGGAAGCTCGTTTGGTGTCCTGGGAAGTTCTTCATCTTCCAACCTTCCATACCTGCATTCCCTCCGTATAATGGGTCGGCATATGCACCTTCAAGGGTTGCTGACCGTAAAACACCGAAGAAGTAATCAGATTTCATTCCGACTAGCTCTACTTTCCCTTCTGCAAACTCAGTTAGAATCGCATCTTGCTCTTCTTCCGAAAGCTTTTCAAACGGGTTTTCGTATGTTTTCAAGCTGAGGTCTTGTATAGCTTTTAGCCCGATTTCAAAAATTTGTTGTCTGTTAAGACAGCCTTGATAACCTTGGGTTGGTTCACCTGGATAGAAAGGTCCTGATGTATATTCTTTCGTACCTGTACCCCATCCGCCTGCAAGCTGATGGTCGATATAATAAGCAACTAGTAATTCTTTAGCTCCCGGACCATTATGATCTTTCGGGAAAATTCTTTCCGTCGCCGCCTCTGTAATACGGTATTGCTCAGGTGTAAAATACATTAATGCGACATTCGGATTCTCAAAAGTCTTTTGAGGTGTAGATTGGACTTCTGTTTTAGTTGATTCGTTATCCCCTAAAAGACTACCAAGTGCTCCACCTGCAATAAGTCCACCGACTGTAAGTCCTGAATTTTTAAGGAACTTTCGTCTAGAGGACCGTTTCTCTAAAAGTGAATTTTTCTCATCTTTTGTTGACATGTTAAAACCTCCAAATTCGATTATTAATTATTTACCTAAGTAAATATTTGATATCAAAAAATAGCACTGAAGTTGTAAAGAGGTGTAAAAACTGCCGCAACGGCTAGAAGTGAGACTGCAAATATGCTAGATTTTCTCCCTACCCATGAAAGAATAATAATAGATAGACCAATTGCAGTACCTAAAAGCGTATACCATGGGAAGCCGCCGGAAGTAGAAATAAGAAAAATAGCTAATCCTCCAATTAGACATACTGGAAATAGTGCTTGAAAAAGCAAACTCAGTTCTTCCTTACTGTACTGGGACACTCTCATTCCTCCATTCTTTGATATTTTGTTCCAACCCTTCAAGTAACTCTTACTAGAATCAATTTCAACACGAAAAGGGTTTATTTTCGTTGCGGATGGTCGCTTTCTAGCTTGACCTTGCCCGATTCTAGCTACGTGTTAGCAATTATGAAATTGGTTCGATATGTAGACCTTTTGGAGCAGGAAACAACGCTTCTTATTCTACTACATTTATTTTAAAATAATATGATTTTAGAGTAAGTTTAACCATTCAAAATATTTATGTAACCATTTATTTCTAGTAAGTTCATACTTTACCATAATTTATAGACATTAATTCAACTCTACAAAACAAGGATTTGGAACATTCTATAATTATTAAAATATCAATAAACTCATTTTTAAGATTTTCTGAAAAAGCTTTGTACTTTATTTTTTTGATGTGTATAATGAAGTGGATAAGAAGCGATACTTTACGCTCACTATGTATCATATGTAACAAGACGACGAGCTATTTTTTTATTTACACGAAAGTAGTGGGTGGTAAGAAGCATGGAACTAGAACGAGAGTACACGCTTGTAGAGCATTTAACAGAGTTAAGAAAACGGCTAATTATTGTTGCTGTGACATTTATCGTTACGTTAATAATCGGTTTTACTCTTGCACCTAAACTATTAACTCTTATTAAATCGCAGCCTACAGCGGCTCGTGTGGAATGGAATGTGTTCGGATATACGGATGGGCTTATGATCTATCTAAGTTGTGCCTTAGTGATATCCTTACTCATTACATTGCCAATCGCATTGTATCAAATATGGTTATTTGTAAAACCTGGATTATCTGAGGAAGAATCCAAAGGAACAATTATTTTTATCCCTGCTTCTTTTTTACTATTTTTAGCAGGAATCAGTTTTAGTTACTTCTTGTTATTTCCTTTGATGTTGAACTTCATGGCCAATATCAATGAATCTATAGGTGCAATTGAAACTTATGGTATGAAGCAATATTTCTCTTTTATGTTTAATCTTCTCATTCCTGTAGGGATTGTATTTGAATTACCTGTCGTCATACTGTTTTTAACAAAGTTAGGAATTGTAACACCGAATAAGTTACGAAAAATGAGGAAAGTCGCTTACTTTATTCTTGTCGTTGTAGGTGTGTCCATTTCTCCACCAGATTTTGTTTCGGATATTTTGATTATTATTCCTTTATTGCTTTTGTTTGAAATCAGTATTTGGGTGTCTAGCTGGTCTGTTAAGAGAAAGCTGGCAAAGGAGAAACAACTAGAGGAAAGTTTGAAGGAATAATTTTTGCAACATGGCATTTTGCCAGAAGTTTTCTAGTATTACATACTTCCAAAGCACGTCAATTATAAGGAGGAACAACCATGCCAAGTATAGGTGTACCAGGATTAATCATCATTCTCGTGATCGCTTTAATTATCTTTGGACCATCTAAATTACCACAACTAGGAAAAGCCGTTGGACAAACATTAAGAGAATTTAAAAACTCAACAAAAGATATTGTTGACGACGTGTCAGATGAATTCAAACTAGATGATAAAGAATCAGCTGATAAGAAGAAGGTTTCATAAATAATTGACACTGCAGCCAATTGTCGGGATTATACCGGCGATTGGCTGTTTTTTTGTTCGTATCAGGATATTAATTCTTCGATAATATTAAACACAGCACACATCGTATGTAATGTATTTTATCAATGCCTATTGTTTGAATAAACTATAATCAAATGATAGTATATCTTTTAATCCTAGTAATTCCATAGGATATCAATACATTATTGATTAGGGAGTGGATGAGCAATGAGCAAAGTACCATTACTTGTAACGACAGACTGGCTTGAAGAAAGACTGGATGACCCTAATTTACGATTACTTGACGCAACAACATTTTTAAAACATCCTGAAGGAGACGGCTATTATGACGTCTGGTCAGGAAAAGAAGCTTATGAAAAAGGACATATCCCTGGTGCGGTTTTTGCCGATTTATTAAATGAATTATCCGATCCGGATAGCGAATACGCTTTCACAGTTCCTTCCCGTGAAAGATTCGCAGAAAAAATTTCAGAACTTGGTGTTGGAGATGGCACATATGTCGTCGTTTATGATCAAGGCGCTGTTGTAGGTGCAGATATTATTGCATCTGACTGGGCATCTCGCTTAGCATGGCAACTACGCTACGAAGGTTTTGACAATGTCGCCGTACTTGATGGTGGTTTACCAAAATGGATTGAGGAAGGCCGTCCTGTAACGACTGAACCTGGCTCGTATCCAAAAGGAAACTTTACAGGTGAAAGACGACCTGAATTATTCGTGACGAAAGAGGATGTCCTAGAAGCAATTAATGATGATAACGTCATCATCTTAGATAGCTTGTCAGAAGCAAGCTATAACGGCGAAGTGAACACGTATGGAAGACCCGGCCATATTCCTGGCAGCGTCAACGTATTCTTCGGCTCGCTATCAGACCCGAAGACAAAAGAACTATATGATGATGAAAAGCTGGCTGAGATATTCGACGAAGTCGGTGCCCTAGATCCAAACAAAAAAGTCATCACCTACTGCGGTGGCGCAATTGCGGCGACTTGGACGGGATTAGTATTAAATAAACTCGGCCAAAACAATGTAGCTGTCTACGACGGTTCACTGACCGAATGGGCAAAGGACCCGTCATTGCCGTTAGAAACGAAGTAAGAAAATCTCAAGAATTTATTAAAGAAAAACAAACACCGGACATTGGTGTTTGTTTTTCTTTTGACTGAGAGAATGGTTATTCATTTTTATTTTATTTGGCTCAAGTATCTTTCTAGACGATTCCAAGTCTCAGCAATACCTTGTTCCATACCCATATCCATAACGGACTTAAGAGCATCTGCAGAAACGTATTCTGCCCGATTAATCAGTTTCGTCTTACCGTCCAATTCGATGAATTCCAACGTCACTTCAGTTGAGGGCAATTTCTCATCGATACTGCCTTCTGCATCCGAGAAATAATCTGTGTAAACAATTGACTCTGGCTCTGTAATAGCCTTGTATATTGCTTTGCCCCAAGATTCCATCCCATAAAATTCACCTTGATTCCGATCAACGCACTTCATACAGTAGTGCCAAACGCCACCTGGTCTGAAGTCAACCTTGCAAACAGGAAGTTCCCAGCCTTCCGGCCCCCACCAAAACTTAAGATGCTCAGGCTCTTTAAACATAGTAAACACAAGTTCTCGAGGTGCATCAAATGTACGTTCCAGAATTAAAACCCGACCGTTCTCTACCCTTTTTACCATTGAATGATTGGACATGGCTATTCGCCTCCATTAAATGTATTTGAAAAACAAGATGCTAACATTATTCATTACTTTTTTTCCATTACAGCGAAATAATTATCTTCATCGTCAGCAAAATTGAATACTTTTCCGGAAGGCATATCAACGATATCTCCAACTTTGACGTTATTATTTTGTAAGTCACCATGCAATTGTTCGACGTTATCTGTAAAGAACATTAAAGAAGGAGTACCAAGGTTTAATTCTGGTTCCATCTTAGCTATGAAATCTTTATTGTGGAGAACGATACTTGTTCCCCCGTGAGGAGGGGCAACTTCAATCCATCTCATTCCTTGACCGTTATCTTCTTCGGCAACTACTTGAAAACCTACTTTTTCCGTCCAAAAATCACGAGCTTGATCTTGGTTGTTGACATACAACATGATTTGACCTAACTTTCGAATCGGCATTTTTCACGCTCCTATACTTTTTTATATACGCAATCTTTAGTTCAATGGTTTTTTGCCCTGTAATACATTCAGATAATCGTCCAACCGATCCATCCTTGTTTCCCACAATTTCCGATAGGAATCGAGCCACGTATCCAGTTCTTGAAGCGGTTCAGGTCTTAACTTGTAAATACGGCGGTTCGCTTTTGCTTGAACATCGACGAGACCAGCTTCACAAAGCACCCGAAGATGCTTGGAGGTTTGAGGTTGGTTCAATTCTAACTTCTTTGCTATTTCTCCTACTGGAAGCGGTCCTTCTAGCAGAAGATCAACGATATCAAGGCGGTTGGGCTCAGCCAGGGCACTGAAAATCTGCGAGTTCATGTTGAATCATCTCCCAACTTTTTCTCTATGGTACTATTATTTCGTTAACTCCCCTCCTTCTCTCCAAAATAAAAGTCTGAAATGCCACTCTTTCTTAATAACAATATACCTCTTTAGGAATATTCCTGTCAAGGAATACTATAATCAAAAGTCTTGAATACAATCCAATAAAAAAGCACTTCTCCGATTTGAAGAAATGCCTTCTCTGACGCCTAACAAGCCAATAAGATACAGACCATACAGTTTTATAACTGAATTCTCTTTTCAAAATTCTGTACAGCAATACTTTAGAAACAACTATCTAGTAAAATAAATAACAAATGCTTTTTGAAGGATGTGTAAAATGAATACTATAAAGAAAACAATTTTAATAGTAGAAGATGAGGAATCCCTCTACGATATATTAGCGTATGCATTACGAAAAGAAGGGTTTATCGTACAGGGCGCTTCTACAGGGAAAGATGCTTTGAAATACCTTCAAGGAATTGAAATCGACCTCGTCATCTTGGACTTAATGTTACCTGATACAACAGGCTTTGAGCTTTGCAAAGAGATTACATCCATTAGTAACCTCCCGATCTTAATGCTAACTGCACGTGATGATATTGTAGATAAGGTTTTAGGACTAGAACTCGGAGCTGAAGACTATATGACTAAGCCGTTTGATGTACGCGAAGTCATTGCGCGTGTAAAAGTATTGCTGCGACGAAATTCATCACAAACTCACTATCACTATATTAAAGTAAATGAATCTATTTACATTGATCCTCGTGCATATTCAGTCTATAAAAATAATGAAATTGTTGTACTAAAACCGAAAGAATATGAGCTTTTGTTGTTATTCGCTCAACATACAAATCGTGTGTTTTCACGAGAAGAAATCCTAGATACCGTTTGGGAGATGGATTATGAAGGTGGGCTTCGGACGGTCGATGTGCATGTACAAAGAATCCGAAAGAAACTAGATTCATCAATTATTGAAACTGTGTTCGGGATCGGCTATAAAATGAAGGGAAACTAAACGAATGAATTGGACAATTCGAAAGAAGTTCTTTGTAGGATTTTTGTTGTTGTTTTCTGTAGCTGCATTCCTTTTTAATTTCGTTTTAGCAAACATGTTAGAAATTCATACGACATCAAACTTAGAATCAAGAGTCAACACGTTACAATATGCAACGAAACAATACATGAAGCAATATGAACAATTACATAAACAAGATGGAAACTTTTTCACTGTAGATAGTTACGCAATTGCAAATGAGCTTAGTAAAATTCATGCTCAAAGCGTAGCTCTCTATGATACAGCTGGGCAATTTTTATATGAAGCAGCACCGATTGACCAACCGTTAATCATTGAACATCAACGTTATCAAACGAATGTAGATAATGAGAGCAGTGAAGAATTAATACAGGCTTTTCAAAATAAATCAGCCTATACCATTCAACCGGTTTCAAATGGAACACTGCTATATTTCGCTTTCCCGCTTTATATCGATACTACCTTTCACGGAGTCATTCGATTTACCGCTGATTACACTGATGTGTTTCAACATAACAAGCGATTAATATCAAGCTTTACCCTACTTACCGTCCTGTTATTTCTAGGAGTTTTCATCATTTCTTTATTCATATTAAACCAACTCACTAAACCACTTCATAACTTAACAAATGCGACCAAACAAATGGCACAGGGTGATTATCAGCCCATACCTGCCCTCAATAGAACCGATGAAGTGGGTAAACTTGCGAAGCATTTTAAGCTGATGCAACATGAAATTCAGCAACATATCCAGACGGTTGAACTTGAAAAAGAGAAGGTCATGTTATTAGAAGAAAAGCGTAGGGTCTTTTTCAATAATGTAACCCATGAATTAAAAACTCCCCTGGCGACGATTTCAGGCTATGCACAAATTATTGGAGAAAAGGATTTTGACGATGCTGCTTTTCTTAGTAATGCAGCACTAAAAATCAGAAGTGAAAGTGATCGTTTAAATGAAATGGTCACCCAATTACTTGCATTATCGAAATATCAATCTAAGACTCCAACTAAACTAACTGAAGTGATTGACTTATTTCCTCTTGTACAGTCGATTGCTGAGGACATGCAAATCAAGACAACACAACATGATATGAACATTGTAGTTAGTGGTGATCCATATTTTATACTAGGCAATGAAAATGAGATCAAACAACTTTTTATTAATTTGATTGATAATGCTATTCAGCATGGCAAGCTAGGTCATGATATTAACATAGAGGTACGTGATCATATCCTAATAAGAAATTCGTGCTCCCCTGTCCCACCAACAATTTTAAAACATATCTTCGAACCATTTATTCATCGAAAAAAAGAAGGAAGTACGGGTTTAGGCTTATTTATTTGTGCCAATATAGTCGACCGCCATAAAGGGACAATTAAATTTGAAGAAGTATCAGGACAAGCAGTTGTAGCAATTACAATTCCTCGTTGGCAACACGATGGCAACAACTACTACAAAATTTGAAACAACAATTCCTTATGCTATTACTGCAAGCTACTATAAGGAGGAATAAAGAGATGAAAAGAAAATGGCAAGGAATTGCAGTACTCGCATTAAGCAGTATGATTGCAGCTGGATGCACGATTTCTGGGGAGGCAACCTCTAAAACCGTAACGATTTCCGAAGACGTCAAATTACAAAGTGCTCTAACGGATGGCAGCCTTAACGTAAAACATGAAGGTTCAATACCTATTGAAGTAGAAGCAAACTACACAGGGTTTAAAGGGGATCAGTTATTTTACAATCAAAACAAAGCAACATATCGACTTAAACTTGAGACGATGAAAAAAGAGAAAATAGCAGACGAACCATTCTATTTGTTATCGGAAGACGGTCAACGCGCTTTATCTCTTGTGAATGGAGAATTTTATGTTCTTGATTTTGAATTGAATACGAAACAGTTCATTGGAACAGGTTCAGCAGAACATATGACATACTTTGGCAATAGTAATGGTTCAACTGTCATCCAAATCATTCATAAAGAAAGTGATATTTTATTAGAGAAAACAAACCTTTCAACAGATCAAAAAACATCATGGAAAATCTCAGACATGTTTGATTGGGACGGTTTATCAATTTCATCATTCCAAACGAGTAGTAATGGGGTATATATTGTGGGGAAATCATTACAAGAAGGTTATGGATTTTATCATTTGACGGAAAAAGGTGAAATGGAACAATTATCGCCACTAGAAAAAATAGATTCTATTGACCGCTATCACTTTTTAGACGAAGAAACAATAATCTTTAACGATGTATACAACGGAAAATCCGGGATTTATACACTAAATCTCAAAACAGAACAAGTGACACAGCTTATAGCAGGTGGCGAAGACGAGGAAGGGGTTTGGGTGCCATTTTATAAACTCTCCCCAGATAAAAGCAAAATTCTATTTGACGCACCTGTGCAAGTTGGTAAAGAGTATAAAGCCAATGTTTATATAGCTGAGCTAGCCAATGGACAAATTTCCAACTCATCGTTGATTATGCAAAACGCAGATTTATATGCTGTTATTGCTTATACAGGATATTGGAGTGAGGACTCGAATACGGTCTTTATCAGCACGAGTACTCCTGGAAACGAAATGATTGATACTGTTGAAGTGTTTCAAGTCCAATCGGATAAATAAAACTCAAAGCAGCTTTAAAAGTTCCTATCATTTTGGTAGGAACTTTTTTCTTTACTAGGCTCTGTTAAAGGCAACAGTGCCCTGTGATAGAGCTATTTCCCCTAATTTAATTTACAAAAGTTTTACTAATACACAGTCTAGATTTAACATTTAAGCAATATTATTAGATTGTTCTATGGAAGTATTTCAATTATATGGAGGAATTATATTGAACTTAAAACGTAAAGTCATTACTAGTATAGCTACAGTAGGTCTTCTAATTTCCGGTGGCGTAGCCTACAACGTATTAGCAGAAGAGCAGCCTTCATTCTTCCAGTATAAAGGAGGACATCTCAACGTTTCTCAAGTTGGTCAATATGATAGTGGAGCTGGAGAAGGCGGAACCGAGATTTTAGCATATGACGAGAATTTAAATCGAGCTTTTGTCACAAATGGAGCAGAATCCGCTCTTGATATTCTGTCATTTAAGGGATTAAAATCAGGAAAATATAACACAATTGAATCATCTAAACGAGTTTATCTAAAAGACTTCGGGATTGAAAATGTTGATGATATTACAAGTGTTGCCTCACATCCTACCAAAGACGTGATCGCTTTATCTGTCGTCAGCGACCCGAAGACTGATCCTGGTTTTGTTGTGCTACTGACAAAAGACGGCGAGTATTTAACAAAGGTTCAAGTCGGTGCTTTACCGGATATGGTCACTTTTACTCCTGATGGGACAAAACTATTGTCCGCCAACGAAGGTGAGCCAAATGATGATTACAGTGTAGACCCTGAAGGATCAATTTCCATTATCGATTTAACTACCGTTTTAGATCAAGAAGATGTAACCTCAGAAAGTCTAAAAGATCTAACAGCACGAACATTAACTTTTGAAGGAGTTCATTTGGATGAAAATGTTCGAGTGAATTCAAAAGGATCTACTCTTCAACAGCTGGAACCAGAATACATTACAGTGTCTGACGATAGCAAACGGGCATATGTGACGCTTCAAGAGAACAATGCGATCGCTACGGTTAACCTTGAAACGAATACCATTATCGATGTGAAAGGATTAGGAGTTAAAGATCATTCTCTACCAGGGAATGAACTAGATGGCAAAAGAGACGGCCAAACAAAGATTGAAAGGCTCCCACTTCTTGGTTTCTATATGCCGGATGCAATTGATAATTTTACTGTAGGGAATAAAAATTATATCGTTACTGCTAATGAGGGAGATGCCCGTGATTATGATGCCTACTCAGAAGAAGCGAGCATCAAAGATATTGCTGACCGTATTCAATTAAATGCGGATCACTATGGGGGATACAATCAAAAACAACTTGATCGATTGGTCGAAAAAGGACTTCTTGATGAGTTAGCGAAAACAAATATTACCCTTGAAAATGGATTAAATGACGAGGGGAAATATGAAGCACTTTACTCTTATGGCGGACGTAGTTTCTCTATTTTTGATGCTGAAACAATGGAATTAGTTTATGACAGTGGAAATGATTTTGAGGAAATTACAGCAATGGCACTACCTGATTACTTCAATACAACAAACGACGAGATTGCTTACGATAAAAGAAGTTCTGCTAAAGGACCAGAGCCCGAAACCGCTATTACTGGAGAGATTAACGGTATCACATATGGTTTCATCGCCCTTGAACGAACAAGTGGTGTAATGGTCTATGATGTAAGCAAACCTAAAAAGCCTAAATTTGTAACCTTCATTTCAAGTCGAGACTTTAGCGAGGATGTTAAAGGCGATGTATCTCCTGAAGGTCTACACTTTATTCCAGCAGAAACGAGTCCTACCGGAAAAGCCTTACTAGCAGCTACACATGAAGTTTCAGGAACAGTAGCCGTTTATGAATTTGATACGAAAAAGGGTCGAAAATAATAACTACATCTTTTTTAAAAACAAAAGCCTATTTTCTCTTTTAGCTTCGAGAAAATAGGCTTTACTGTTTCAAATTAATGCTCTCAGCCTGTGTATTGAACCAATTGAGCGACTACTAATGTGATAATCCCAATTGCTGAAAACACTAGGAATAGCGGCAAATAGAAACGAATCCATTTTTGCCAAGAGACACCGGCGATGACGAGTGCAGCCATAAAGTAACCAGACGTCGGGAATAGAATATGGGCAAAGCCGTCCCCGAACTGGAACGCAAGTACTGCTGTCTGTCTTGTTACGCCGATCATGTCTGCAAGTGGCCCCATGATTGGCATCGTGACTAAGGCTTGTCCACTTCCGGACGGGATAATAAAGTTAATGGCCAGCTGTACGAGATACATACCTACTGCACCGAGAACGGATGGCATTTCGCCGACTACTGAACCTAGGCTGTGAACGATCGAATCCATGATTTGTCCGTCCTCAAGCACAACAGCTACAGATCGGGCAAGACCAACAATAATGGCTCCCATAAGCACTTCACGGAATCCTTCAGTGAAAGCGTTAGAAATTTTGGTAGCGTTCAATCCGGCAATCAGACCGACTACGATTCCCATAAAGATAAACAGTCCGGCCATCTCTACCATGAACCAACCGTGCTGAAGTACACCATATACTAATATTCCAAGGAAGACAAGTGCAGCAACGGAAGCGTATTTTTGTCTTGTGTTCATGCTTTTCGCTTCAATTTTATCTTTCTGCTTGTAAAGTTCCCTTTTTTCTTGATCATCCTCATACACATAGCTGTTTAAAGGATTCTGCTGCACCTTTTTTGCATAGCGCATGATGAAGAATATTCCTATCGATACACAGACAACAAATAGAAGTAGACGCAATGGCAATCCTGAAAACACAGGGACACCAACAATTTTCTGAGACAATCCTACGTTAATTGGGTTCAGAACTCCAGTAGTAAACCCGACAACCGTACCGACAAGCGCAATCGATGCAGCAACAATTGAATCGTACCCTAACGCGATAATTAATGGCATAATGACAGGAATATAAACGAGCGATAGTTCAGGGGTACCAATTAATGTTGCCCCAATCGCAAATACGGTTGTCAAAATCGGGATCAGCAAAATACTATTTTTCGCAAAACGGTTTGCGAGCCTGTCCACAACTACTTCAATAATTCCGGTTGCCTTTAGCACCGCAAACATACCGCCGATAATAAATGTGAAAAATACAATCTCTCCAGCGTCAATCAATCCACGCGGAATAACAGTAAGGAAATCGGCAATACCAATTGGCGAAGCTTCCACTTCTGTAAATGAGTTCGGATCAATCGATGTTCTTCCGTCAGGACCTGGCACACGGTCAAACTGGCCTGCAGGAATAAAGTACGTCGAAATGGCCGCCAGAGCACTGAAGATAAACAGGATGACGTAAATATGAGGTAGCTGAAACTTCTTTTTAACGGCTTTTTCCTTTTCCATTTGGAACCCTCCATAAAGTTAATTTATACAGGCGAATGATTGATTTTAAAACATTAGCCTTCATGTGTACGCTTACAATATGTAAGTATGTTTAGTATACAAGCTTAATTCGCTTGAGTCGTTAGACCTTATAGCCAATAAAACGCTGGTGCCTTTGTTAATGAAATACAACTGATAATTTCGATTTGTATAAACTGCACAGGAAACTGTACATTTGCACCATCGATAGCATAAATGATGCCTGTGCACAATGTCAGTACTGTACACATTTATGACAAACTCATAAAAAAAGAAGCTGCCCCCTTCAGATAAGTTCATCTGAAAGAGTCAGCCTCTTAAACGTTTGAAGAAGTTATATACCTCACCATTTCATTTGCTGCATATGAAATATACCTATCCTTCTTATATATAATTCCTAGTTTCCAGGAGATTGAAGGATTCTCAATAGGAATCACTTTAATGTTATCGTGATCCACTTTCTTGGCGACAGATTTAGGCAATATTGAAATGCCGAGATTCTGACCTACCATTTCAGTGATGAAATCCCAATATGTACTTTGGTATGCAACATGAGGTCGAAAGCCCGCATGCATACATTCCTGGATTACTTGCTTATAGAGTGTAGATTCGTCTTGAAAATGGACAAATGTTTCATTCTTTAACTCTTCTAAAGAAACCTTATCTCTTGTCGAGAGCGGATTCGAATAATGGACAAATAACATCATCTCTTCATCAACAAAAGGCACAATATTAAAATCATCCTCGACAGGTAGTACAGCTACACCTAAATCAAGTAGTCCTTCATTAACAGCATCCTTTAACTTTGTCGCATTTTGCTCTACTAACTGAATTGAAATGTCTGGATATAAGTCTCGAAACCCTTTTATGATTTTGGGGAAGAATAAAACGCCAATCAATGGTGGAATACCAATTTTCAACTTTCCTTTTTTCAAATCCACCATATCGTCTAACAAGGAGGATAGATCATCAATTGCTCCCAAAATCTTTTGTCCTTCCTCAAATACAATTTCTCCTGCTACGGTTAACTCAATTTGCTTGGCTGAACGATCAATGAGTTCAACATTCAGTTCTTTTTCAAGATTTCTTACCATTTTACTAATAGTCGGTTGAGATAGGTTGAGCATTTGAGCTGCTTGTGTAAAGCTTTTCTGCTTAGCCACTTCAATGAAATAGGATAATTGTCTCGTATCCATGGTAGATATTACCCCTTTTTAGATGAGATTGATTCTCAATACATTCTTACATCATTTTTATAAATTCAGAATAACATTCCACTTGTAGTAATGACATCTGACCCCATTATAGAGGGTTTGACGAGTTGTGCAAGCAATCGATTTTATTGATTAACTCAGCTCGCTAACAGATTATAATTATTTATGAATAACTTTAACTATAGACAATATGAATGCGAATTATAATTTATATGAATTTTACTTATACGTTTTGATGAGGTACATTAAAAATGTAGTACAAGGTAACTGATAAGGAGGTTAACTATTGCAAGAAATTATTTATCGAAAAGGTTTCAACAAATAAAGAGAACTAATTATTTCAGCCATTGAGGATCTCCGCTGCAACAAATACCTAGTAAAACGAAATGTTTAATACATTCTTGATATGGTTTGATACTATCACGTTCTCTCGAAAAGATCGCCCTCCCCTTCACTAGTAAAAAACAGGAGTGAAGAAAACCCCGATATCTTGAATTCGAGATGATTCAATTCGAGACATTTTCGAAATTAGAATTTAGTTATTCAACAAAAGGATTGATTGTATCGAGGAATTAGTAATAATCTGTTCGAAATTCAAATCGAGGAAACATACATCGTATGACTTAACTTAAAGAAAGAAAGTGATTTAGATGGATATTTTGGGAATCGCCGGGATTTTATTAGGGATCGCAACAATCATTCTCTTCATTATTAAAAAGTTCAATATCATTGTAGCTGCGCCAATTGCGACCATAGTTGTATTGCTGTTTAACGATGTACCCATATTAGAAACTGTATTCGGCAAAGAAAATTCGTATATGACATCACTTGCCGGGTTCATCGCATCCAACTTCGCTATATTCTTACTGGGATCTATCTTAGCGAAATATATGGATAAAGCCGGAGCAACGGTTTCCATTGCAAATAAAGTGTTGTCAGTCGTAGGAACGAAGAACCCGTACAACGCTTTAGTGGCATTGTTCATTATTTCTGCGATTCTTACGTACGGCGGTATTAATGTGTTCGTTATTATCTTCGCATTAATTCCGATGGCGAAACCGATCTTTAGACAACTTAATATCTCGTGGAAATTAGTCGTCATTCCTGTATTTGGTGGTACGTCGACGTTCACGATGACGATGTTACCTGGTGCACCTTCCTTACACAATATTGTGCCTTCCACTGGTCTAGGAACGACATTAACAGCTGCGCCGCTAATCGGAATCGTCACTTCCATCGTAGCGATTATCTTCATACTCACATTCATGAAGATTTCGTTGTCCCGAAGCTTGCGCAAAGGCGAGACATTTACTGTAAAAGATGAAGTTGAAAGCAGTAATGAGTCAGTTAAACGTGAACTCCCTGCATTCATTACTAGTTTGCTGCCAATCGTAGTACTTTTAGGCATCATCTTGATATTCAGTTCTGTCAATAACATCATTATTGTTGCTCTAATCGCTTCGATTCTGTTGAGTGCCCTATTGTTCCGTAAACAAATTGCTCAACAAAGAGATGTGTTAAATCAAGGTGCTAATGAATCGTTGTCATCAACGATCACAACGGGTAGTACGATTGCATTCGGTAGTATTGCAACAGGTGTTCCTGCGTTTAAAGGCGTATTCCAAGCGATTCAATCCATTCCTGGACCTCCCGTCCTTTCATTAATGATTGGTACAGGTCTTATCGGTGGGATTACCGCTTCAGCTGTTGGAGCAATCGGTATTTCCGTTGCGAACTTCGCACCATTTTATCTGGATCTTGGATTAGATCCAGAAACGGTTCACCGGGCGATTGCAATTGGATCTGGAGCTCTCTCCATTGTTCCTTACTCAGGTTTCTTAATTATCTTCAACAATATTACAGGGTTAACGATGAAAGATACGTTCTTAAAAGGTTTTATCAGTATAAGTGTTACCCACTGGCTTGCAATGACCGTCATCGTCATCATGGCGCTTTTAGGTTTAGCTTAATCAGTAACGAAAGTTAGTGTTAAGAAGACGACGTGTACGTTAAGTCGGCAAAAATGCAGAGTTGCGTTGACCAGGATGTCGGCCTTAAAGCAGCCATCTTCTAAAGAGTGCGTAACAGCTCACTGGTAGAGCGTCTCTGCACAAAAAAATGAAATTGGAGGAATTCAACATGAGTAAAAAAATTGGATTTATCGGACTGGGAACGATGGGCTTCCCAATGGCAATGAACTTGAAGAAAGGTGGTTTTGAAGTTATCGGTTATGATGCTTTTAAAGGCACCGTCGAGAAAGCATCAGCTGCTGGTATTACAATGGTAGAAACGTTGAAAGAAGTGGCCGAACAAGCTGACGAAGCAATCATCTCAATGGTCCGTGACCATGCTCAAACAGTTGACGTCATCTTTGGTGAAGGCGGTCTCTTAACTGCTCAACCTAAAAATAAAACCGTTATTGTTATGAGTACACTTGACCCGGATACAATGAATGAATTAGGCAAAGAAGTGGAAGAGAAAAGTGATCTAACACTCATTAGTGCTGCGGTAAGCGGTGGTGCTTCAGGTGCTCAAGCTGGTACATTATCGATTATGACAGCTGGATCCGAGGCAATCGTGAAATCATTCGAACCATACTTTAATGCAATTGGATCAAACACATTCTACTATGGTGCAGAACCAGGCAACAGCCAAGTAGCAGAATTGGTTAACAATATGATTCTAGGCGTTAACATGAATGCGGTCGCTGAAGGTTTGAAATTAGGTAAGCACTATAACTTACCTGAAGAAGAAATTTTAAACCTCTTGAAAGTAAGTACAGGAGATAGCTGGGTCGTTCGAAACTGGGGCGACGTTTCAGAATGGACAGCAGCAACTGCATTAACTGTTCTATTGAAAGACTTGATTGCAACGTACAACCAAGGCATTAAACATAATGTATCTATGCCATTCAATGCATTATCATCTACACAATTATTCGACTCGATGGGCAAAGAGAAGTCAGAGGGTTAATTTTTGAATAACATTAAAAGGCTCCTACATATTACATGTAAGAGCCTTTTTTTATTGTTCCACGCGTTTCCAAACCAAGGAAGCAATTTGTTCTTTTCCATCCACGATAATTGGAGAACTGGTGATTTCCAGTATATCCTCTTTCAAGTTTACATAGCGTAGCTGTGAATTGCCGAGCCATGTCGGGTTCATACTGACCGTCATATGATGTGTCACAACTTTGTTTTGCTCGTCAACTTCAAATGGTCCGGAATACGCCATATACCCTTCAGCTGCAGTAGCCATCTCCTCTAGCGTCCCGGTATGTAGAGATCTTGATTCATAGGCCGGACGCCCTTGGCTCATCATCTGCGCTGACATATATCCATCAGGATGATACATAATGAAACCGGTACAATCTTTCCCCATTGGATACGTAATGTTTCCATCTGCATCCGTCACTTGGTAAGAAACTAAACTATAAGCACCAATGATCATTTCTTTTTTGAACTCCATATGATTAAACACTCCTTATAGTTACCTAATGTAATTTTCATGAAAATACGAAATGCTGAATCATCTCATTATACAGTAAAAAAACTTAAGAAAGAACTCTGCTTATTGTTAATTTGTTATTGTGTACATATTACAATGATCAAAAAAGAAGCTCCTCACAAGTCCAATGACTTATGAAGAGCTTCTTCTTATTTGGTAAAAGAATTTATTTTATCTCTTCCCTTTATCATAAATCTCACCTAACGCTCTCGGAGCACGGTTTGATTTAGAGAAGAAGATCAATAACAATAACGTTAACACATACGGTAAAATCATGAATAAATCGGTGAAACTACTTGGCAATGCCATTGCTTGAGCAATGAACATTCCCCCGGATTTAGCGAAACCAAATAACAGACAAGCTGCTAACGTCGGGAGAATTCTCCAATTGCCAAAGATTAAAGCTGCGATTGCCAAGAATCCGTATCCCATATAGATTCCTGAAGAAAATTGAGCTGAAATGGAATAGGCAAAACACATGCCAGAGAGACCGGATAAGAGTCCCGATATAAGAACCGCTGAAAACCGTATTTTCGCTACATCTACACCAGCCGCATCGACCGATTGAGGATTTTCCCCACTGGCTCTCAAGCGTAAACCGTATCTTGTTTTATATAATACATACCACGCAAAAATCGCAATGACGATGATGATCACTTGGAACGGATACACATTCGTAAACACCGCACCAATCACAGGGATATTGGCTAAACCGTCAATCGTAAACCGCTCCGATACACCTAAACGGAACTTGTCCGAAGCTGCTCCGAAGACGAGTGCATTGATTTGTGTTGTTAAGAAAGTCGTCAGAGCTAACGCCAATATATTAATGACGACACCGCTGATGACTTGATTCGCCTTGAATTTAATACTTAATAAAGCATGGATAACGGAAAAGCCCATTCCGCCAATCATCGCAAATAATAACGCCACGTAGAACATATCTTCAATAGCCGCTCCTGAGGCATTTGCGATTAACACTGCTGAAAGGGCTCCAATGAATGCCCCGAATCCTTGAAAACCTTCAAGTGCTAAATTGGTAATTCCGCTTTTTTCACTATAAATACCGCCAATTGCCATGATAAAAAGAGGCAGAGCAAAGGATAATCCATCAATAATAATCGTATCCATTTATGATTCACTGTCCTTTCGATCCACTTCTTTTTCCTTCAAGCGGCTAACTTTATATTTCACGTACGCACCACATGCACTGAACAATAAGATTAACCCGATGATCACAGATGCGATTTCTTGTCTGATCCCAGCCTGTGAACTCATATACGTGCTTCCTTGGTCAATGATTGATACTAACAAGGAAGAGAAAATAATCCCGATTGGATGAGAGTTTCCTAAGAGCGCAACAGCAATCGAGTCAAACCCGATGCTTGTTAACACTTTTGGCTGGATGGAAGCAAAATCACCTAAATAATATGTCACACCCGCAAGGCCAGCCAAACCGCCTGAAATGATCATGGCTAAGACTGTATTTGTTCCTACCTTTATTCCTGTATATTTTGCTGCATCCCGGTTGGAACCTACTGCTTTAATTTCAAAACCAACGACTGTTTTATCCATGAGAAACTTGATGAAGATCGCGACAATAATGGCTAAGATAAAGCCTAATGGAATGTCCATTTTCAAGTTGGCAAACTCGACATTTACTAACGTCAATCTTGCGGCTTCAGAAATATATTTGGATTGTCTTGAGACCGGATCAATGTAATACATATGAATAAAGAAGCTAATGACATATTGGGCGATATAATTTAACATGATCGTAGTTACGACTTCATGAATGTTAAATTTATATTTTAGCCACCCGACTAATCCACCCATTAAGCCGCCGGCAACCATTCCGATCAGCAACACAAGCGGTTTTGCAATGAAGGCATCCAACCCACTGTAGCCAACAATAATGGTCGCTAAAAAACCGGAGAAAAGCATTTGACCGGAAACCCCAATATTAAATAGCCCCGCTCTTAGAGCAACTGCCACTGCTAAGCTTGCAAATACAAGTGGCGTCATGGCGTCTAACAAACTCAAGAAGTCAGTAAGCATGCTCTTATATCCAGCGTACGAGGCCTTCGGCAAGATCCCTGCCCCTTGGAACAAATTATAAAACGCTTGGATCGGATTTTTGCCGAGTAGCAATATGACGATGGCCGCAGCAATGAAACTGACTAGTATAGAGGCGACCGGAATGCTGATCGGTTGCCATTTCTCATTTCTAATTGGCCAAAGTAGACGATAACGCAGATTTGTTTTCTTTTTATCTTTACTCATGCTTTGCCCCCATCATATATTCACCGACTTCATTCGTCGTTAAGGATTCACTGCTTGCAATCTTTTGAAGTTGGCCATTGTAAATAACCCCGATCGTATCCGCCACATTCATAATCTCGTCCAACTCCAACGATACAAGGAGGATCGCTTTTCCTTGATCGCGTTGTTCGATGATCATCCTATGAATATTTTCAATCGCACCAATATCGACTCCTCGCGTTGGCTGAACGAAAATCATGAGCGGAGATTGTAATTCAATCTCACGGGCAATAATGGCTTTTTGCTGGTTCCCGCCACTCATCGAACGAACTTGCGTATGGATCCCTTGTCCACTTCGGATATCATATTTATCAATCAACCGACTGCCAAATTGTTCAAATTCCTGTTTATTCAAGATTCCTTTATTGGAAAAAGGCTCCTTGTAATACTGCTTGGAAGCTATATTCGTTGCTAAATCAAAATCCAAAAACAGACCGAATCGTTGACGATCTTCCGGAATATATGAGATTCCAGATTCCGTTCTGTTTCGAATGCTGTCATTCGTTATGTCCTGTCCGTTGAGGAATATCTTTCCGCCGCTCACCTTCGTCAATCCGGCAATGGCATCCGCTATTTCAACTTGACCATTATCTGCGACACCCGCAATTGCAAATATTTCACCACTGTGTATCGTAAAGGAAACGTCTTTGACGACTTCAAATCCGTCCTCATTTTTCACGGTTAACTGTTCTACTTTCAATACTTCCTCTTTAAATTGGGCAGGTGTTTTTTCGGATTGAAAATTCACTTCTCTACCCACCATTAATTGCGCCATAAGATTAATCGGCGTTGTCTTTACATCTAACACATCAATCAATTTACCTTTATTCAACACTGCACATCTATCGGCCACTTTTTTAATTTCTTCTAATTTATGTGTGATTAAAATGATTGTTTTTCCACTGTTTCGCAGACCTTCAATAATACCGAGCAAGAAATCAATTTCTTGAGGCGTTAGGACTGCCGTTGGTTCATCAAAAATAAGGATTTCAGCTTCACGATAAAGCACCTTTAAAATTTCAACACGCTGCTGCATGGAAACCGTGAGATCAGCTATTTTTTTCGTCGGATCCACTTCCAAGCCAAATTTCTTAGACAGTTCTTCAATTTTGCGGTTGGCATTTCGAATACCTACGTATGGAAAGAGACCGGCAAATTTACTGATGGGCTCAACGCCTAAAATGATATTCTCCGTAATCGTATAATCCTCGACTAGCTTAAAATGCTGATGGACCATCCCAATGTTAAGATTTGCTGCATGGTTCGGCGAACTGATCTGAACTTTCTCTCCCCGAATATAGATTTCTCCTTCATCGGGTTCGTACATGCCACTTAGCATACTCATCAATGTTGATTTACCTGCACCGTTTTCTCCAAGTAATGCAAAGATTTCTCCCTTTTTAATGCCAATGGATACGTCATCATTCGCTACGATTCCCGGAAAACGTTTGGTGATATGTTTCATTTCCACGATATATTCAGACATCGTTCATTCTCCTTCTTCAACATTAATTGGAAAAACAATAGAAGTTCATCACTCCCTATTATGCGATTAGTAGGGTACTGATAAACTTCTACTGTTGTTGTGTTTCTAATTCGTCTTATAATCCTGGGAACTGTTCTGGAGAATGTTCATTAAAATTGGATGCAGGTACGATCGTTCCGTCTTTCACTAACTCGTAAGCTTCATTCAATTTGTTGAGCGTGTCCGCAGATAATTGATGACGACCTTCTTCTTTAATAAATCCAGTTGAATCTGTATCTGCATAGAGGACTACGTTACCGCCTTTAAACGTTCCATCCGCAACAGAATTCAATACTTTTTCAATGTTCATCGCCATAAATTTAACACCAGATGTTAATACGATATTTTCAGAACCGTTTGCACCGTCATCGTATTGGTCAACATCGACACCAATTACTTTTACGTCGCCCTTAGCTTCTTTAACTGCTGTGAATACACCGTTACCAGTGCCGCCTGCCGCTGGGAAAATGATATCTACACCTTGTTTGATTAACGCATTTCCGATTACTTTACCAGTTGCTTCATCTGCAAAAGATCCTGCGTAGTTACCACCAACATCAGCACCCGTTACATCGGTCCCTGCATAACCAGACAACTCAACAAGTTCAACGTTTTTTCCATACACTTTATTGACATAATTGACGCCAGATTCAAAACCAAATTGATAGTTCACGTTTGAAGGATACGCAATCCCATTTACAACCGCTACTTTGTTTGTCTTTGTTTCAAGTGCTGCAGCCATACCTGCAAAGAAACCACTTTCTTGTTCAGCGAAATTAAAAGCATAAATATTATCGAATTCAGTTTGGCCATCTACCGGAGTTGGCTCAGTGTCATTCATGATAAAGATCTTATCAGGATTTTCTACAGCGATACTAGAAACCCCAGCAAATTGGAATCCAGGTGTAACAATTACATCATAGTCTGCCACGATATCCGCAACAGCTTGTACAGCTGCAGCTGGATCGCCTGTTGGCTCTTTAACAGCCTTTACTGTTGCTGTTGGATTGTTTTCAATAAAGTTCAAAATACCGTTATAGTTATCTTCATTGAAGCTACCATCATCTACGCCAGATGGGCTTGTTACGATAGCGATTTTCAACCCTTCTTCGCCAGTTCCCGCCTTAACGTCCTTTTTATTATCTGAGTTATTTCCGCACGCGGCCATAACAACAGTCATTAAAGCAAGGAATAATACCATTGCTAATTTCTTTGTACTTTTTGTCATATAAATGATCCTCCCTGTGAATGTTTGTCTGTGTAAAAATTAAAAAAAGCACCGAGTAAGATACCGGTGCTTGACTTCAGGAGGGTGAATTATTGGGATAAATAAGTGATTTATACCCATAATTATATACACAACCTCGTAGTCAAGCCATTTACGGCAGCTTGGTAGAAACTTTTGGGCCCTATCCCCAACATTATACGAGAATAATATTTAATTTTTACAAACTCATATTAACACCAGAAATTCTAACTGTCAATAAAAACCCGAATGCTTTTTAAAAAATAAAGGTCATCGTTCGTTAACTCTGCGAATGGCGGGAATTATCAGTCGAAACCAAGTCTGAATATCCGCCTTTTTAGTATTTTTAAAATTCTACGACGTAAAAGAAATCTTAAAAAGTTTGTAACAACCTTACTTAATTTGTACAATTAGGGGGAATGCTACAGAGAAGAGACAGCATAGCAGCACAGAATTGATATATCAGAATAATAATTGGAGGTATATAGAAGTGAATAGCCATGATCCACAATTTTTCATAACCAAACTTGGACTCATTCCACATCGAGAGGGTGGATATTATAAACAATCATTCCATTCGAGCGAATCGATTTCCGATCAAGAACTAACGACGGATTTTGATGGGAAACGCATGCTTTATACGAGTATCTACTTTCTTTTAACATCCAAAGACATTTCTCATTTTCATCGTTTGAAATCTGATGAATTATGGTATTATCACGCGGGAAGTCCTCTAACCATTCATGTGATCGACGAAAATGGGGATTATAAAGAAATTAAATTAGGGTTGAACTTGGATAAAGGAGAAGTTCCACAGGCATTAGTTCCAAAAGGCACGATTTTCGGATCATCCGTAATGGAACCGGATACATTCTCTTTAGTCGGATGTATGGTTTCGCCAGGTTTTGAGTACAAGGACTTTGAATTATTCACTCAACAGGAACTATTAGAACAATACCCCCAACATAAAGACGTCATTCTCAAGATGGCATACGAGAAAATCCCAGACTAACGTAGTTAACGGTAGTAACGGTGCCTGTGCACCACACATTTATGACAATTCAATGAAAGTAATTAATATGCAGAAAGAAGCCGACCAGTTGTTAATTTGGTCGGCTTCTTCATTTATTTTATGCAATTGTAGTGTATTATCTGAATAGTCCACCAAACAGGCACCCACACAATTCGGCTCATCTGACATACGTATAGCATATGGGAACATTGAGGATGGGCGGGAGTGATGATGTGGATGCACGGCAAAGGAAGGATAATGAGAAAGAGAAGGATAAGGAGATAGATAAGAGCAAGGAGATAGGTAAGGGCAAGGAAATAGATAAGGGCAAGGAGACAGATAAGAGCAAGGAGACAGATAAGGGCAAGGAGAAGGAGAAGAAGAATTCCCAAGTAGAAGAATTAAAGTCGAGATTAGAAAAACAAATCGCTGGTGCGGTTTGGATTCAGGCATTCGGAGTGATTCTGGAAACGGTTCTCTTACAGAGGCTGTATGGGTTAAGCGAAGGGAATATCGAGGGAGAAAAAGAAACCTTGGCTGGGGCATGGATTCAGTCGGCTGGATTGATTTCGGAGGCAATCGGAGTTACAAAAGAAGCATTTGACCCTACTCTCCCATTTGTTTTTGAAGGACAGAAGGTAGCCATCGCAGGTAACTGGCTTCAATCCCTCGGCTCAGCACTAAAAGCTATCGGTGGAGAAAAAATATTTATTGACGAACTCCTTACCCAGATACCAGATTTCGTAGATTAATAAATTGTGTTAAACAAGAGGTTATTTTTTGTTATCAAAAAAGAAGCTGTCTCAATTTTCATTTGAGACAGCCTTTTTTATGAATAGGGTATGCGATTTCACACTCACGATCGGCAAAATCCTTGTTATGCTTTTGGAGGTGTTCCTTCCGCGTTTGAGACAACTACATCGACTTGGATTAATGCATCTTCAGGTAAAGCTGATACACCAACTGTTCTTCGTGCAGGAACAGTGCCCGGGAAGAATGTTTTGTACACTTCATCTACCGCAGCCATATCCGTGATATGTTTCACGAAGATATTTACTTTAACGATATCGTCCATAACGTGGTCGATACTTTCGACAATCGCCTTCACATTTTTCAAGCACTGTTCAGCTTGCTCTTTTATTCCACCAGCTACCAATTGACCTGTTTTTGGATCCACAGGCAATTGACCTGAAAGGTGATTGTAATGAGAGAACGCTACGGTTTGTGTAGACAGAGAACTCTTTGGTGCATTGTCAGTATTGTTTGCCCAAATAACGATTCCATGTCTGTCTTCAATTTCTTGTGGTGGTGTCCCATCTCCGTGTGACACGACTGCTTCCATTTGTACCAAAGCATCCATCGGTAGAGCTGAAGCTGCCACTACTGTGCGTGCAGGGACATAAGCTACGGCCCTAGCGATAGCGGAGTCCGGGAAGAATGTTGAATACACTTCGTTAACCGCTTCGATATCCGAAAGGTCTTTAAGGAAAATCGTTAATTTAACAATATCGTCAAAAGGAACGTCGATACTTTCTAAGATCGCTTTGATATTTTTCAAGCTCTGTGCAGCCTGCTCTTTTACTCCACCCGTTATCAATCTGCCTGTTTTTGGATCGATCGGCAATTGAGCTGAAAGATAATTGTAATGAGAAAAAGCTACAGTTTGTGTAGATAGTGAACTTGTAGGTGCATTCGGTGTATTGTTTGTAAGTTTGATGAGGTCGCCTGATTGTGGTTCGTTAGGAATTGTACCTTCACCGTGTGATAGAAGTGCTTCAACTTGCACCATCGCATCCATAGGCAAAGCCGCAACTGCAACTGTTGTCCTTGCAGGAACATAAGTTGGGAAGAATGTTTTATAAACTTCATCAACCGCGTCAACGTCTTTAATATCTTTAACGAATACCGTAATTCGAACGATATCGCTCATAACATGATCAATGCTGTCTACAATTGCTTTAATATTGGTAAAGCACTGTTCAGCTTGCTCTTTTATACCACCAGCTACCAATTTGCCTGTTGCTGGATCGATCGGCAATTGAGCTGAAAGATTATTGTAATGAGAGAAAGCTACAGAATGTGAATATAGACCGTTACCGCTTGGTGCATTTTCTGTATTTTTTGCTGATACTGCGTTATAACCGCTCATGATGTAATCCCCTTATAAATAAATATTTATTAAATCAAGTATGCACCGAAAAAGCTGTTCTAATCCGCTCTGAGTGCTATGCAATTATAGCAGGACTTGTTCGTTTTAGCTAACGTTTTGTAAGAATTGAACAACAAACTCCCCGCAAGAATGTCAAAACAAAATGGCAAGGCTGCTTACCATAGCCGTTTTTGGCATATAAATTGCATGTATTTACTAGTGTAGTCCACACTTAAAATCTAGCGTTAGGGAGTGTTTGTCGTATGAACTTGTTAACCCCAAAACAAACTGTTACAGAGAATTACCATGGTACGCTTGTTGAAGATCCTTATCGATGGCTGGAGGATATGAATGCCAGTTCCACGCAAGAATGGATTTCTCAACAAAGCGCACAGACCCGACAGTATATCGATGCGATTGTCGAGAGAGAGGATATTAAGAAAAAACTTAAAGAAGGGTGGAATTATGAAAAGTATTTCGTGCCTCAGAAGAATGGAGATTTTTATTACTTCCATAAAAATGACGGCTTACAGAATCAACCCGTTTACTATAGAGCGAAGAATTTTTCAGATTCCTCACCTGAAGTTGTTATCGACCCAAATGCGTTAAATCCAAAAGGGACAACCGCTATCACGAACATCACGTTCAATAAGAATGGTAACTTGATGGCGTATGCCCTTTCCGAAAACGGAAGTGATTGGCAAGAGATAAAAATAAAAGACGTAGAAACAGGTAAAGATTATCCCGAAACTATCAACTGGTGCAAATTCAGTACAATCGCTTGGCTTGAAGACGGTTCAGGCTTTTATTATAGCCGCTTTTCTGCACCTGGAACGGTATCACCGGAAGATGAAAGCAATTATAATAGACTCTATTTGCATAAGTTAAATACCTCGCAATCGGACGACGTTTTGATTCATGAACGTCCTGATGATAAGGAGTTATCTTTCAGCGCAACGTTATCCGACGATTATCGTTACCTTATCCTTCAATCGTGGAAAGGGACCGAAAATAAAAGCCGGCTCTATTATCGCCCAATTGATAGTAACGAAGATTTTATCCCTTTAGCTCCACACGGGGATGCTTACTATTCATTTCTAGGCAATAAAGAGACCCTGTTTTACGTCTATACGAACAAAAATGCACCTAACGGGAAAATAGTTGCTATTGATATCCATCAGCCCGAAGAAGAGAATTGGGTCGATATTGTTCCTGAGCAACAAAAAGTCATGTATTTCACAAAGAGGATGGATGATTATTTTGTATTATCCTTCATGCAGCATGCACGTCATAACATTTCGTTGTTTAAACTCGACGGTTCCTTCATTAAAACGATTGAATTACCCGATATGATTACAATCACCGAGGTTTCAATCAATAAAAAACAAAAGGAGATTTTTATAGCGTATACCTCTTATTTGAACCCGACAACGATTGTCCGTTATGATGTCGCTTCGGATTGTCTAGAAACAGTATTTGCTTCTGATAAGGGACTTGATCCTACCCTCTATGAAACAAAACAAATTTTTTACACATCAACAGATGGCACCGAAGTCCCGATGTTCATTACACATAAAAAAGATCTGGTATTATCCGGGGAAAACCCCGTTTTGCTTTACGGATATGGCGGTTTCAATATTAGCATGACACCTTCATACTCTGCCTCGAACGCGATGTTCATAAAAGAGGGTGGCGTGTATGCTGTGGCGAATGTTAGAGGCGGCGGAGAATATGGTGAAGCGTGGCATCAAGCTGGAACATTCGAAAGAAAACAGCAAGTATTTGATGACTTTATTACCGCAGCAGAGTGGCTTGTAAACAACAACTATACCTCCCCTTCTAAGCTCGCGATTATGGGAGGTAGTAACGGCGGCCTTTTGGTTGCTGCTTGTATGAACCAGCGCGCCGACTTATTCGGTGCTGTCATTTGCCAAGTTCCCGTCACGGACATGCTCCGCTATCAAAAATTCACTGTCGGGAGATTCTGGACATCAGAATTTGGGAATGCAGAAGAAAATGAAGTGGATTTCAAAAACATCCATGCATACTCCCCACTTCACAATGTCTCACCAGGTGAATCCTATCCAGCAACGTTAATCACCACTGCTGATACGGATGATCGCGTCGTTCCCTTACACGCAATGAAGTATGCTGCAACACTTCAAGAAGCCCAAGCTGGTGATGCGCCGATTCTATTGAGGATTGAAAAAGACGCCGGCCATGGTCTAGGAAAACCGATTGTTAAAATTATCGAGGAACATACCGACATTTACACATTCCTCTTTAAGAGCTTGAAAGTGATTTAATATTCTTCCACCTAAATAGTAAAGGAGGGCGCGATTAAATGTTAATCGCACCCTCCTTTTTATTAATCATTAATTTTCGGATCAAATGCATCGCGTAATCCATCACCAACAAAGTTAAATGCCAATACAGTTATCAGGATCATAAATCCTGGGAAAAGCGGATACCACCATGCTCCTAACATAACTTGGGGGTTTTGTGCACTTTGCAGCATGTTACCCCAACTCGGAATAGGCGGTTGAATGCCAAGCCCAAGATAGCTTAGTGCAGCTTCCGCCAGGATCACCCCGCCAATACCTAGAGTCGCCGAAACGATGATCGGCCCCATGGCATTCGGCAGTATATGCGAAAAGATGATTCTAGTATTCCGAATGCCCAACGTCCGTGCGGCCAATACGAACTCTGCGGAACGAAGAGACAAGAATTCCCCTCGAACCAAACGGGCTGTTCCTGTCCAGCCGAAAATCGCGAATACAGCAATTAACGTAAACAAACTCGGTTCAAAAATAGTGACCAGTGTAATTAATAAAAACAATGACGGGAATGAAATCACAGCATCAACAAATCGCATCAATACTGCATCTAACTTCCCACCGTAATAACCCGCCACCGCACCGACCACTGTACCTATGAATATTGAACCTGCAACCGAAGCAAATCCGACTAACAAAGATACACGCGCACCGTACAATAAGCGACTTAATGTGTCACGCCCTAAATTATCAGCCCCTAAAATGTATTTATCACCAGGGGGACTTAATTTATCTAGCAATACCTGTTTACTTGGATCTTGTGGAGCTAACCAAGGAGCAAAAAGTGCTGACCCAATTATAATGAATAATAAAATCGCGCCAATGACCGCCAATTTATTGCTCATATATTTTCGCAACATTACTCTCCAAATAGAATCGTGCGGCTGTAATTGATGATCTTCTATTGGGTTAGCCCGGTTTGTAAGCTCTACTTGATTTGGAAGTGTCATTTCTTTCTCTCCCTTAATATTCAATTCTCGGGTCAAAAATTGCATAGAGGATGTCGGCAAGCAAATTTCCGACGACAACTAATGTAGCTGCGATAACAACTACTGCCATGATGACAGGATAATCACGTTGGAAGGCAGCCTCTACAAAGAGTAATCCAATACCTGGCCAAGCAAATATACTTTCAATAATGACAGAGCCACCGATAAATGACGGCAACATCAACCCCAAAATGGTGATGATGGGAATCAAACCATTCCTCAAACCGTGTTTAAAGATGACCGTGCTATTTTTAAATCCATTCGCTTTTGCGGTACGGATGTAATCCTGTCGAAGTACATCAAGCATACTGGAGCGGGAATACCTTGTTAACCCTGCCATATCAGCTGTGGCAAGAACAAGTGCCGGCAAAAACAAATGATGAATCCGGTCCAAAATACTGAACGGTTCCCCAAGTGTTGAAACACCGCCTGTCGGAAACCAACCAAGATTTACTGAAAAAAACATAATTAAGACAAGACCTATCCAAAAATTCGGTGTCGCAATTCCAAGGAAAGAAACAAATGTAATGGAATAGTCAGTCAGTGAATTTCTCTTTGTCGCCGAGATCACACCTAATGGGATTGAGATAAGAAAAGCAATGAACGACGAGACGAGCATTAACAACAATGTGTTGGGCAGCCTAGCCGTAATCAATTCACTGACAGGTACTCCCTGGCGTATAAGTGATTCCCCAAAGTTCCCTTGAACCATATTCCCTAACCATCGGACATACTGTACAACGACATTATCATTTAAGCCATATGCTTCTTTATAGGCTTCTAAGTTCTCTTTTTTAATCATTGGATCCATCATCAGAGCAGTCGGATCCCCAGGCGCCATTTTCATCATTCCAAATGATATGATGGTAATCAAAAACAGCAAGGGTATTGCATATAATATCCGTCTTACTATATATGAAGCCATATCTCTTATACTCCTTCCTACTATAGTTATCTGAGTGACACGTTGGAGTTGATTACATGGCACACTTTCCTAATAAGACGAACATCTCCTTATTTTGGGAGATGTTCGTTTTTCGAATCAATCATTCAAAGTACCATTCATGAATTTTGTAATACGTGTTAGCGGCATTAAATTCCGGTCCATGAAGATTCGGTGATTTTGCAAGACTTCCATGTACGTAATACAGGAATGTATTCACTTGCTCTTCTGCAACGATTGCATCTGCTTCTGCAATAATCCGCTTCCGCTCCTCAATATCAGAGATCTTTGTGTTGCTGGATAATAACTCATCCACTCGTGCATTCGAGAATCCATTGTAATTCAATCCATTTGCAATCTCTGATGTATGCCAGAACCATGTCGGGTCCGGATCACTACCGATCGACCATCCCGCAACGATTGCATCAAAATTCCACAATGGGGGGCTCGTCTGTTCAACATAAGCACTCCATTCAAGCAATTCAATAGATACCTTAACGCCGATTTCACTCCATTGTTGTTGGACAACTTCCGCTATCTGTTGTCGTATTTCATTCGCTGAAGTCGTTTTCAACACGAACTCAAACTTCTTTCCGTCCTTCTCTAAAACACCGTCCGGACCAGGTGTCCAACCCGCTTCCTCAAGTTTTTTCTTTGCTAATTCAGGATCGTATTCAAACTTTGGCACGTCAGGGTTAAACGCCCAGTTCGCTGGGCTACCCGGTCCGTGAGCGACAGTTCCCGCACCATCCAAAATAGCTTGTACAATTGCCTCTTTATCAATTGCATGCGTTAAAGCTTGACGAACTTCTTTTTCTTTAAATAGCTCATTTCTCAAGTTATAGCCAATATATTCAAAAGCATTAGAGTTACCTGAACTCACAACTACCTTGCCTTGTTCTTCTAATTTCTTTGCTGTTTCAATATATTGAGGCGAAATACCTGCCAAATTAATATCTCCGACTTGCAACTGAGCCATCAATGTATTCGTATCCGGAACAATCTTATATATGATAGATTCCAATTTTGGCTTTCCTTTAAAATACTCATCGAAAGCATCCAATTGGATATATTCTCCTTCTTTCCACTCTTTGAATTTGAATGGTCCTGTCCCGATAGGCGCTTTCGTATTAAAAGCAGCGTTTTTACCAAGTTCCGCTATCGGAACGTCTCCAAGTATATGTTCCGGCAGGATCTCAAATTGTGCAGTAATTGTAATGAAAGGTGCGTAAGGTTCTGATAGTACAATTTCTACCGTGTAGTCATCCACTTTGTTAACTTCTTCGATAATTTCAAAAGGAAGACCACGTGGCCCAATGTAATCTTCGCTCAGTGGAATGTTATAAGAGAAGACAACATCATCTGCTGTAAAATCTTCTCCATCATGCCATTTCACATTTTCCCTTAATTTAAATGTCCACGTTAATCCGTCATCGGAGAATTCCCAACTCTCAGCCAGATCCCCCTCTGGATTAAAATCTGTGTCCACCGTTACCAGTCCACTGAAAATAAATCCTTCAATAGTCGAACTAGATGTATCGGTCGAATAATAAGGATTGAATAGCGTAGGAGCAGCTGTCGTTCCTAATAAAAGCCTACCCCCAGACTTCGCTTCGGACTTCGCTTCAGACTTCGCTTCCTCTTTATTGCCTTGACTGTTTTCAACTTCAGTGGCCGTTCCATCAGAACAGGCTGCAACAATTAGCATCATGATCAATACAACTGCCATTAATAAACGTTTTTTCATCATCTTTTTCTCCCCCTAAATTTGGTAATGACAAATACAACAAGTCGAAACATCACCCCTTTCAAGAAACCCTTTTACTCATACAAGTGACAGGCTACAAAATGTCCGGGTTTAACTTCCTTGAGGGTCGGTTTAGCCACTTGGCAATGCTCCATCCTGACTGGACATCTCGTATGGAAAACACATCCTGTTGGCTGATTAATCGGACTCGGTATATCCCCCTTTAAAACAATTCTTTCCCGCGTCTCTGTACCCTTTGACCGGATAGCAGGTACCGCAGAAAGAAGTGCCTGTGTATATGGATGGAGCGGTTCGACGTACAGCTCGTCTTTAGGCGCCAGTTCTGCAATTTTCCCTAAATACATAACTCCCACTCGGTCAGCGATATGCCGCACGACACTTAAATCATGTGAAATAAAGATATACGTCAAGTCAAATTGTTCCTGCAGATCCTCCAATAAGTTAATAATTTGAGCCTGAATCGATACATCCAAAGCAGAAACCGCTTCATCGGCAATGATCAAATCAGGATTTAGGACAAGCGCACGTGCAATCCCTATCCGCTGGCGTTGGCCTCCTGAGAACTCATGCGGATAGTGGTTCATAGAAGATGGATGTAATCCTACTACGTTGAGCAATTCTTTTATTTTTTCATTCCGTTCTTTATGATTGCTGTACAGACCATGAGCTTTTAAAGGTTCAATCAACGTGTTTCCAAGTGACTTTCTTGGGTTCAAAGAAGCATAGGGATCTTGGAAGACCATTTGAATTTTCTTCCGAATCAACGGCCTTAGTTCTTTTTCGGTCATCGATGTAATATCGTTCCCATTAAAAATAATGCTGCCCTCGGTCGGTTCATTAAGTCGGATCAGCGACCTGCCCATCGTTGATTTACCGCATCCCGATTCCCCGACAATGCCCAATGTTTCCCCTTTTTTCACATAAAAACTTATATCGTCAACAGCCTTTACATATCCTGTCGTGCGTTGCATAATTCCCGTTTTCACCGGGAAGTGCACCTTCAGATTCTCCACTTTTAAAATGGGGTCGTGATCAATTTTCTTTGTAATTTCGGTTTGCTCTACCGGTTGGAGTAACAGTGTAGAATTCATTAATTTGCCTCCTCGTCATCGTACAAAAAACATCGAACAGCTCGTGAACCATCCTCCATCAGCCAAAGATCCGGCTCCTCTTTCGTGCATCGGTCAAATGCTCGGCTGCATCTTGCCGCAAATTTACAACCTTTTATAATTGAACCTGGCGCAGGAACATTTCCCTCAATGGACTGAAGTCTTTTGATCTCACCATCAATCGAAGGTACTGAGTTAATGAGTCCTTCGGTATAAGGATGAAGCGGCTCATCAAATAGATCTCCAATGTTAGCGATTTCAACAATCTGGCCTGCATACATAACGACGACTCTTTCTGCAAGCTCGGAAACTACACCTAGGTCATGGGTGATCAATAGAATCGAAGTAGAGAATCGCTCACTTAATTCCTTCATCAATTCCAGCACTTGGGCTTGAATCGTAACGTCCAATGCTGTTGTCGGTTCATCAGCAATTAACAATTTCGGATTACAGGACATCGCCATCGCAATCATCACCCGTTGCCTCATACCTCCGGATAATCGATGTGGATAATTCTTCATCACTTTGGCCGGATCGGAGAAACCAACGAGTTCTAACATTTCAATCGCTCTCTCACTCGCCTCTTTTTTACTCAGTTTCAAATGGTGGATAATGACGCTCGTCAATTGATCTCCGATCGTAAGTACAGGATTCAAGGAAGTCATCGGTTCTTGGAAAATCATCGCAATGTCTTTTCCCCGGACTCTATACATTTCCTTTTCAGTTAAATCCAACAGGTTAACGCCATCTAGAATGATTTCCCCGTCAACTATTTTTCCGCCCGGAGAAGGAACAAGCCCCATAATTGACAGGGAGGTCATGCTTTTACCGCAACCTGACTCCCCTACTAAAGCGATTGTTTCTCCTTTTCGAATCTGAAAATCTATGCCGTCCACCGCTCGTATAACCCGTTTATTTTTGACAAAGTGTGTACGTAAGTTTTTTATTTCCAATAAATTCGACATAGTGCCCCACCTCTAATCATTTATCTTTTTTAAACCGGTCAATTATCAGCAATTTATTGTTTTTACCGATTTAGCAATTTATAATGCAATAAGTGTGCCAACTCTAACTATTCGGACAGCCGGAAGATAATTTTTATAAACAAGGAATCACTTAATAAGAACTTGACGAAATTCTTTTGCTACCTTTTTGTTAAGGTATATTAATCATTCATTGTTGTAAGCATTTCTTATGTAAAAATATTTTTAAAAAGATTTTTACTGTAAAGCTTTTTATACAATTAAATTCCTACTCAACTCATTGCGAATAATTAGTTTCGTCTGTTTCTACTAAGTAACTAAAAAATGTCTAATTATTTTGAACCTCCTTCTCAGTTGTATTTGACATACTCTAGTGAACAATAAAAAGCCGAAATCCATGTAGTACTACAGAATCTCAGCCAATTTTTATCTTTTATAAAACTACCAATTCTTTTGTTGATGGCGATAAGACTTCATAGCCTTCTTCTGTAATGAGAAGCATATCCTCGACACGTGCTCCACCGACACCCTTTAGATAGACGCCAGGTTCGATCGTAATGACCATATTAGGCAATAGAATTTTTTCGGAGTCTATGGAAAAGAGTGGTTTTTCATGAACTTCCAATCCGATGCCATGGCCTGTGCCCGTTCCGGAGAGTTCATTAAAGCCCGTTTCAATAAGGATGTCTCTCATATAGTTGTCGACTTCTTGGTCCGTCAATCCAGGCTTCAAGTGGTTTGTGCAATTTTTGAAAGAGCGAAGGACTGCTTGGTGCACTTCTTTCAGCTGTTCGTTCGGCTCCCCTAATGACACGACACGGGAAATGTCCGACCAATAGCCGTTATAGTTTGTCCCAAAGTCGATGGTGATCATATCTCCCTTTTCTAGAACTTTATCGGTCGCACGACCATGCGGGAGAGAGGCTCTACTTCCGGACGCTACGATTGGGCTGAATGTCGAAGTATTTCCACCGTTCTTTTTAATAAAGGTTTCCAATTCCCTAGCGACCTCCAACTCCGTCAATCCCGGTCGGATGATATCCAATACATGTAGGAACGCATTGTCCGTAATTTCGGACGAAATCCGGATGTTTTCGATTTCCTCAGGCGACTTGATCATCCGTAAGTTTTCCACCATATCATACGTAGGGATTAACTCAGCATCCACGAGGCCCTCCAATTTGGAATGATTCCCGAAATGGAGATGCTGCTGCTCGAACCCAAGACGTTTGATTCCCATATCCTTCACCTGTTTTGCCACTTCATCATAAATCTTATGTTTATGGCCAGTATGTTCCGCATGTAATACGACCGCCATATTAGTCTGTATTGACGCCTGTTCGAAATAACGGTAATCGGTGATTAATCTAGCATCACTATCCGTAATGAGGACAACGCCATTACTCCCCGTAAAACCGGATATGTACCGACGGTTCCAATCCCCGTTGATCATCATCCCATCAATTTGTAATTCATCCATTAGTTTTCGAAGCTTTTCTAGTCTATTCATTCAACTTCCTCCCCCTCTTTACCATTTTTTAAAAAAACAGCGTGGACTAACCGTCACAAATGGATAATGCAAGTATGATGCCAGACCGCTTCTGAAAAATTTTCATTCACCAAACTGCCGGCCTATTCTCTCATTCTTTAAAAATTGGCACACTTCTTGCATAAGTAAAAGTAATAAGAAATCTAGGAGGATTCCATCTTGAGCAATATTTGCAGTATTAGACGAAGGCAATTGAAAGATTTTTTGATTGATCAACGGGTCGATGTGGCGATGATTACAGACCCGGCAAATGTTTTTTATTACACCGGTTTCAACTCAGATCCCCATGAACGGTTCATGTCCTTACTAATGGATATTAAAAATGACGAGTTGTACCTATTCGTTCCTGCATTAGACAAAGAGGAGGCGACTCAGGCTTCCGATATAAAAAAAATCATTCCGATATCGGATGAACAAAGTCCATTTAAAGTGGTGAAAAACACAATCGGCTCTATTCCCGAGGTTATCGGCATTGAAGGAAAGGCATTCAGTTACTTCCGTTACAATAGTTTGCTGGAAGTGTATCCTCATATCGAAGTTGCCGATGTACAACCTTTCATCAATCAACAGCGCAAGAAAAAGTCGAAGGAAGAAGTTGCCCAGTTAATGAAAGCAATCGAAATCATTGAGAAGGTATTGGAAGAAGGCATCAAAATGATCGAAATCGGCATGACGGAGGCGGAATTGACGGCGGAACTCGAATTCCTTATGCGGAAATTTGGTGCGGATGGGCCTTCTTTCTCCACAATCGTCCTTACGGGTGAGAAAGCGGCGTTGCCACATGGCTCACCGGGTGAACGCAAACTTCAAAAAGGGGATTATCTCTTAATTGATTTCGGTGTCATTAAGGGAGGCTACTGTTCTGACATTACAAGAACATTCATCATTGGCGAGGCGTCCGAGAAGCAAAAGGAGATCTACGATATCGTCCTTCAATCCAATGAAGCGGGCATTAACGCAGTACAAGCGGGTGAACCGTTAAAAACATTCGATATTGCCGCAAGAAATGTCATTAACGAACAGGGGTATGGAGATTATTTTAATAATCGCGTGGGCCACGGACTAGGCATTGAAGTGCATGAAGAGCCTTCCATCCACCAAAGCAATGAGGAACTTGCAGAACCGGGGCTTGTGTTCACAATTGAACCTGGAATTTATATTCCGGGAGATGGCGGTGTACGCATTGAAGATATCGTGTACATCAATGAGGAAGGGAAAGTGGAAGTATTGACTTCCTTCCCAAAACATTTGCAGATCTTATAATCTTTTTAAGTCACTATAATGTGCTGGGGGTGAGTGAATTCAACACCCCCCTTATCTGAACATTCATATTTTCTGAACGACGTTACCTTTTTTTGTGATAAAATATTGTTTGCATAGTTGCAAACGCTTACATACCATTAGCGTTTATAAGGAGGGGGAGTTTTCATGGAGCTTGTTCTCCAGCAGCGACAAGAGATTAGTCTACTGATGACTATACAACTAAGGCAAGCCATTGAATTGTTACAATATACGACCCAGGAGCTTGAACAATATATTAGGCAACAGGAATTGGAAAACCCACTCATTGAACTGAAGGAAAAAGAGGATCGTAAAGGATACGAGGAAAGAGTTAACTACCGCTCTTCATATTCCGGCACCTCTGAGATGCCGACAGAATCGATACAGAGCAACGATAGAAACAGACGGGATGAATTGTACGAACATGCCAAGTTCATGTATAAGGACGAGTTTACACAAAAATTGATACGTTACATTATCTATAACCTTGATGAAAAAGGCTATTTACCCGACTTGTATGCTGATGCAGGCAGCCCCTTGGAATTCAATGACGAACAGATTGAAAAAGGTATTCATCTTCTACAACAGTTGGGACCGATCGGGATCGGTGCACGGAGCCTGAAGGAATGTCTCCTTTTGCAAATTTCCCATCTATACCCGGAAAACGTAATGGCTGCTGAACTAGTGCAATATCATCTGGACCTGGTCGCCGATCGGAAATGGAATGACATTGCATCCAAGATGAAGATTACGATGGCTGAAGTGAAAGAGCTGCATGACTTCATCCTCTCGCTTAATCCACGGCCTTGTTCATTCTCTGGTGATCACTCAACGGAGTTCATGACACCGGATATTATTGTTGAAATGAAAGATAATGAGTTTGTTTTTCACTTGAATGACGGCTATTTGCCGACGATCCAATTGAATAAGGATTATTCACATTATCTCCAAGCAAAAGATGATGTATCAAAATATATCCAGAACCAATATAAGAACTATCAATGGCTGTTAACGAGTATCGAACAACGACGCAATACAATCATTAAAATTGTAGCGGTTCTGCTGGAAAGACAGAAGAAATTCTTTGAAAATGGCTTATCCTCATTGAAGCCTCTGACATTGAAAGAAGTAGCTAATGAGATTGAAATGCATGAATCCACTGTGAGCCGAGCGACTGCGAATAAAGTGATCCAAACACCTCACGGCACTTACGAGCTACGTACTCTTTTCACTTCCAAACTGGAAACATCAAGCGGTGATAGCATTTCCCAGACGAAAGTAAAGGTACTTTTAAAGGAGTTCATCGCCTCAGAGAATAAATTCAAACCGTATTCAGATCAAAAAATTGCTGAATACTTTAATACGAAAAAGGGGATTTCCATCTCAAGACGGACGATTAGTAAATATCGTGAAGAATTACGGATTCCCCCATCTAGTAAACGGAAGGAAATTCGAGTTTAGCCGTTTCTCAAATCTGCTTACAATTGAAAGAGACCGCTCTACCAGTAGGTGTCCAACTGGTGTAGCGGTCTCTTTTTCTATTTTAATAAGGGGGGTTGAATTCACTGTAGATATTTGGGGAAATATCTACAGAAGTTATATTTCATTCGCTTTCCGATGGGGACCGGAATCAATTATTGCTTAATGTTCACAAAAACACTTTTCACTTCTGTGTAGTTCGCCAATCCATATTCTCCACCCATTTCACGGCCTATACCGGATTGCTTGTAGCCACCGAACGGCATTGTCTCCCATTCAAGACCGAAGTCGTTCACCCAAACAGTTCCCGCTTGGAGTTTACTTGCGATGTAGTGGCCTTTCTTAATGTTTTCTGTCCATACGCTTGCAGCCAGTCCGTAGTCGCTGTCGTTTGCACGCTTGATGACTTCCTCGACCGTGTCGAAGACAAAGATGGAAAGGACAGGTCCGAAGATTTCCTCGCGTGCAATCGTCATATGATCCTCGACATCCGCGAAGACGGTCGGTTGTACGTAGAAGCCTTTATCGTGCGCCCTTTCGCCGCCTGCGACAAGCCGTGCACCTTCCGCTATCCCCTGTTCGATGTATCCGAGGACCGTTTTCTGTTGTTTTGCAGAGACGAGAGGTCCCATATCTGTTGACGGATCCAAGCCAGGTCCGACTGTCAATGCTTTCGCTTTTTCAGCAAATGCTTCTACGAATTGATCGTAAAGGCCGCGCTGAACGAAAACACGTGTAGTTGCACTACAATTTTGCCCGTGGTTATACATTGTACCCGCGAATGTACCTTCGATCGCCTCTTTAACGTTCGCATCCTCGAGTACGATTGCCGGTGATTTACCGCCAAGCTCAAGTGTGATCCCTTTTATTTGTTCCGCTGCTTTTTTCATCACTTCTTTACCAACAGCTGTTGAACCTGTGAATGCCACTTTGTCGACGCCTTTATGCGTGATGATGGCCTCTCCTGCAACGCGTCCCTCCCCTGGAACTATATTGACAACGCCGTCCGGGAATCCCGCTTCTTTGAACAATTTAGCTGCATATAGAAGGGAAAGTGGTGTTTCACTTGCGGGCTTGATGACGACTGTACAGCCTACCGCAAGAGCAGAACCGAGTTTCCATGCTGCCATCGCGAGCGGGAAGTTCCAAGGAATAATTTGCCCAACAACGCCAACCGGCTCATGGACGATATAGTTCAAGTAATCCGGGGAAACTTGCACCGTTTGACCTGTGATTTTTGTTGCCCAGCCTGCGTAATAACGGAAATGTTGAATTGTTCCATCCACATCATCTGCAAGTGCAGTTTCATACGGTTTTCCATTATCGAGTGATTCGAGTTGTGCAAGCTCTTCACGGTTCGCTTCCAATAGGTCAGCAAATTTATATATGAGGCGAGAACGTGTCGCCGCGTCCATCTTCGTCCATTCCCCCTCATCGAACGCCTTGCGAGCAGCCGCAACGGCAATCTCAACGTCTTCCGCTTGTGCCTCACTCACTTTTGCAATTACTTCCTCGGTCGCCGGATCGAGTACGTCAAATGTCATCCCACTTTTCGCCTCAACATATTCCCCGTTGATGTAAAGACCTTTTACACCTTCAAGGAATGCTTTGACTTTTGGTTTTAGATCATAATTAACCGTTTGCATGAGATTCACCCCACTTCTTGGATTTTAAGCACGCCTAAATCTGCCATCAATTCTTTCAATTTTGCATCCTCTTCTGCATTCAATGGGAGTCTTGGTAGACGGCAAGGACCACCCGCCAATCCTTTCAATTCCATTGCACGTTTTGTAATTTGAACATATTTGCCCGATCCTTCAAGGTATTCGCAAAGCGGGAGCAATTTGTCGTATAGTTTCCAAGCTTCGTCCAATTCGCCTGCTTGTATATGGTTGTACATCTCAGTCACTAGACCCGGCACGATATTACCGGATACGGAGATCCAGCCCGTTGCGCCCACTAAGAATGATTCAATCGCAAGATCCTCGGAACCACAAAACACTTCAATAAAGCCTTCGCCTTGACGTGCGATGTCTCGCGCCTTACCAATGCCACCACTTGATTCTTTGATGTGCGTAATGTTCTCGACATCGCGTCCTACGCGTAAAATTGTTTCCGTGCTAATGTCAACGCCGGTTGTGAATGGATTGTTGTAGATCATGATCGGGAATTTGACCGATTCTGCAACCGCTTTGAAGTGCGCATAGATTTCATCCTCTTTCGGATGTGCATAGTATGAATTGATCAAGAGCGCTGCGTCTGCGCCTGCCTTCTCTGCTTGTTGTGTATATTCGATTGCATCTGCAGTCGTTTCAGCTGCTGTACCAACAAGCAACGGAATACGTCCGTTCACTTGTTCAACTGCAACTTCAACCGCTTTAAATCGCTCTTCTTTTGTCAAACTTACGAATTCGCCCGTACTACCGTTAATTGCGATGCCTGCAACGCCTTCCGTGACAAAATGTTCGATGTTGTTGCGGAACCCGTCCCAGTCGATTTCCTGTTGATTCAACATCGGGGTTACTAGTACTGGAAATACGCCTTCTAATTTAACCATCTATAATTCCTCCAAGTATACTTATGATATTTTCCATACGGACAAGCCGATTCTTATGCCAAAAGGAAACCGTTTTCCAATGGATCTTCCGGATCAAAGATGAATTCATGGGACCCGGTTACGAATGGTACTGCTTGAATAGAAAATCGGTTTTCATCCCCCGATTGTGAATGTACTGTTAATGAACTACCAAAAATACTTTCATTTTCAAGGACAGTTGTAGACTCCTTTGTATTAAGAAGCGTCATAAGTGCAAAACTGCTATCCACGCCCGGAGACCGAAGAATATAGCCATCTTTTTCAAATGTGACGGAGCGGACATGATTCGAGTCTTTTAGTTGTTCAACGAGGATTACACCGTCAAAGGCGATATTCGCTTTTGCAAGCTCCCTAGTTTTAGCGATCCCCCAATTGTTTACCGCCGCTAAATGCTCCAGTTCAATTCCCTCAATGGACTCAGGCAAATTGTAGATCAGGTAGTTCCGGGTGTTATCAACGGAAACCGCCGCTGCATCGACTTCGGATTCGGTCACCGTAAAGACACCGCTCACCAATTCAACGGCGGTCACTTCCTGATTGTCAACCTTGGCTTGCACTGTGTAGATGCCGTGTACCGTTTCCACTTTATAAGAATCATCTGCAGTTCTCTTCAAGTTCCCTGTCTCAATGAGTGCCGTGACAGTCGCTAGCAACCCTTCATACTTGAAATTGTTACTTCCTTCATGATTAAAGAATATCAATTGAAAATCCGCCGTAAGGGATGACGTGACGATACAACCGTTCATGCCTCGATGTCCCCGTGGTTCATTCAACAACAGATTCTTCTCAGTCTCGAAGTTATTTGCTAACTCCATATGATTGGTGTTGACATTAGCCCCAATAAAAGTGATTGGGGACTGGATGACGATACGGAACGCTTCTCCAACGACATGTGTGTCGATCGTAAAATACATCTTTTCATAGTTCATGTAGACTACCTCCTTTCGAATACAGCAGTTTAGTGGTCCATTGGTGGAATGAGCAGATACCCTTCACGCAATGGATCTTCTTCGTTGTAGAAGAAGCGATGCATCCCCATGACCCATGCAGAACCCGTTACTTCTGGAATGACTGCATCCAAGTCTTTTACTTTTGTTTCTTCTAGGACACGCGCTTTGAACAGCGTACCTACAATACTTTCATAGACGAAGAGTTCATCGAGACCAAGCTCTTTTCTCTTGTACAATGTTGCAAGCTTAGCTGAAGTACCTGTCCCACATGGTGAGCGGTCAATTCCACCCGGCGGTACGATGACCGTATTTTTCAAGTCTGCATCCGGATGAGTAGGATCAGTGTAAAACTCGATATGCGTTAACCCATTGATGAATGGGTATTCCGGATGGACAATTTTTTCAGTCGCGTTGATCGCATTCCGGATGTCAATCCCAATATTAATAATGTTCGTCGCGTTGTTTTCCACTAGCGGAATGCCTAATTTGCGAGCGTCGATAATCCCATAGAAGTTACCGCCGTAAGCGATATCACATTCTACATGACCAATACCTTCAACATCGATTTCAATTGATTTCAACAAGAAGGATGGCACGTTGACGAACGTCACTTCTTTCGCTATTCCATCGACGACTTGGACGTCTACATTAATAAGGCCAGCTGGTGTATCGACTTTGATATTCGTTACAGGTTCTTTTACTTCAATTAATCCCGCCTCGATTAATGCGGTACAAAATCCGATCGTATCGTGGCCACACATTGGCAAGTAGCCGCCTGTTTCAATATAAATAACACCGACATCGGCATCAGGATGGCAAGGATCTGTCATTAACGCGCCTGACATGACTCCGTGGCCCCTTGGTTCATTCATTAAGAACTTCCGAATCCAATCATAATGCTCTTCCATATACAACATTTTTTCAGACATCGTATTCCCTTTCAATGGCGGTAAGCCACTGATGAGGGTCCTTGTCGGATTCCCGCCCGTATGTGTATCGATTGTTGTAAACACTCGTTGATACTTCATTAAATTGTCACCGCCTGTTTGAATCGTTCTAATCGTAATGGTTCAATTGGGATACATGTTTCCTTATCCGCAAGCATCTCTTCCACCAATTTTCCGGTCACCGCTGCCAAACTGATACCGTCACCTTCATGGCCTGCCGCGATATAGTAACCAGGAATATGGTCGACACGTGAAATGATCGGTAGATGATCTTCCGTCCAAGGACGTAATCCGGCATACGTACGAATCACTGTCATATCTGCTATTTTCGGATAGAATCGGACAGCCCTTCTCGCAATATACTTGATGACTTCATGATCAACTTTTGTATCGAAGCCCGCGAATTGACGGCTACTTCCAATAAGGAAGTTCTGCGACTCCGTTGGTTCAAAAACGAGCGCAACGCCATATTTTTCTGTCATCGGATCCACTGTACGCTGCCCGCCAAATTTGGAGATGAGGTAACCGAACTCCATTACCTTCCGAAGTCCTACAGGTTGTTGTCTTGAAGCGACGATCAATTGCCCTTTTCTCGGGAATATCGGAATGTCGAGCCCTAACATTTCGCCGATTCTCGGGGCCCATACGCCGCCGGCATTGACTACTTTGTTAGCGGAATAGGTTCCGTTGTTCGTTTCAATGATGAATTTGCCTGAAGCATCTCTTGTCGTATTTTTCACTTCTGTATGAGTATGAATTTTAGCTCCCTGTTTTTCAGCACTGTGAAATAAGGAATATGTCAACATGTATGGATTGACTGTCGAATCCGTTTTACACTCCAGGCCTCCGTATAAATCATCTGCAAAGTACTTTGACTCATTACGAAGATCGGCGCGATCCAGCATCTTGAAATCAAGACCGACTGCTTGCTGACGGCTCACCCATTGATGTGCCGCTTCCATTTCAGCATCATTTTCGCAAACAAGGATACTGCCAGGGTTGCGGTACTCAAAGGAAACTTCCAAATCCTTGCTTAACTCATGGACCAGTTGCTGGCTTTTTAATGACATCTGACTATCAAAGCCGGGATCTTTATCAATGGCGAGGATATTTCCGTCGCATCTTGAGGATGTGCCGCTCGCTAATTCGTTCTTTTCAAGAACGGTTATATCTAAACTGGCTTTCGATCCGTAATAGGCTATTGCTGCACCGATAATGCCTCCACCGATAACAACAACATCCCGATGTTGAATGCTATTCAAAAAAACCCTCCTCTCATTTGTATGTTCATTTAAATCTAATGCAATTAACATGCCAACAACTTACAAACCATTAATTATATTCCTCTATTGAATTTTCAATCTATTAATGTAAAAATAGTTAGACAAACACAATTTTTTAGACAATGGGGTGGCTAAATAAATGAACAGTACACAACATCTACTCGAAAAAGTAATGGACACGGATTTCTACATCATGGATGCACAAATTGATCAGGCTTCATTAAAAGAAAAAATCATGCAGGAAACACCAACAAAAATATTTCTCCAAGACAATCACACAGTCCAATATGTGCAGTTATCCGAAACGACAAGTGAGCTATTCTATGATCCTTGTCCTGTTTATCCCATCACCAGTCCAATTGAACACATCGTTTCGACACTCACGCACGATAATCATGTGTTACTGACAGATGACAAAGGTATCTATGCAGGTTTCGTCAATACAGAAATCCTTTCCAAGAAGCTTTTGAATGAATATCAACAGATGCAAGCCTATCTGGATACGATCCTTCAAACAATTGATGAATCTTGCACTGTCATTGACCGCGATACAAACGTGGTGTATTGGACAAAAGGAGCTGAAAAGATATTCTCCATCAAAGCGAAAGATATCATCGGGAAGCCTATCACCGATTTTTTCAATTCCGACCAGTTGGAGATTCTAAATACATTAAAAAGTGGCTCGTCCGTCTATCATAGGCAGCACCATGCACGGAATGACCTTGCCGTCATGATCAATTCAAACCCCGTCTACTACAATGATGAGATCATCGGCGCCGTCGTCTCTGAAACGGATATTACAAGCCAAATCCGGTTGAATAATGAACTGTTTATGACTTCAGAAAAATTGTTCTCGTTAGAGGAGGAAGTCCGTAAATCATTGCCGACTGTCAACCCGTTCAGCTATATCAAAGGCAACAGCCCTGCACTGAAGGAGACGATGTCCATCGCAGAGAAAGCAGCAACAACTAATGTTAGCGTTTTAATTTACGGGGAAAGCGGTGTAGGGAAAGAGCTTTTCGCAAAAGCAATTCATCATTTGCGTGAAAAGCCAAATGCCCCATTTGTTGCGATTAACTGTGGAGCAATTCCGAGTGGTTTATTCGAAAGTGAGATTTTCGGTTACGAAAAAGGCGCATTTTCAGGAGCCGATCAAAAAGGGAAGAAAGGGAAAGTCGAATTGGCAAGAGGAGGTACGCTATTCCTTGACGAAATCGGCGAAATGCCACTCGAGATGCAGGTGAAAATCTTGCGTTTATTACAGGAAAAGAAATTCTACCCCGTCGGTGGAACGAAAGAAATCGAAGCAGATTTCCGCGTTGTGGCAGCGACGAACCGTGACTTGAAAGAGCTTGTGAAAGAGGGGAAATTCCGAGAGGATCTTTACTACCGCTTGAATGTCGTCAACTTCAAAGTGCCGCCACTCCGCGAACGTCCCGAGGACATTATCGAATTGACGCATTACTTCCTTTACGAAATCTCGGTGAAATACAACCGCCCAATCCATGGTATTTCACAAGCTGTCATGCAATCCTTGCTGCGGCACTCATGGCCCGGCAATATCCGCGAATTAAGGAATGTTGTTGAACGATTAGTTGTTTTTTCAGATAATGGCAATATAAAACTCGAGGACTTACCAATTGAAATGGAGCGGATATCAAATCCTTCCAGTCCGACTCCAGACCTGCAACACGCCCAATTGACGGTAGATGAGAACCTATCATTGAGTGAGCAGTTGCAACAATACGAAAAGGACATCATCTTAAGAGAGTTGAGCAAGGTCAATGGAAATAAACTAGAATGCGCCAAAAATCTAAATATCACACGAGCCACATTGTATAACCGAATGAATAGATTAGGGATTAAATAATGCTGTTGGCACGGTTCTTGCATAAATTTATACATGTACAAAGTATAAGTTTACGCAGGGGTGATATACATGGCGGAAAATAAAATGGTCATATGTAGATGCGAAGAAGTAACATACGAGGAATTGGTGAAAACAGCTGAAAGATATAGCTGTTCACCAAGGGAATTGAAACTCCGTACTCGGGCTGGAATGGGCTATTGCGGCGGTAGAACATGCCGGAATGCAGTGGATAGCATTGCTCTTTCATCAACTGAAAGAAATGTCTCAGAAATCACTTTGAAATATCAGCCACCAATCCGTCCGATCAGCTTCAGCAAGCTAGGAGAGGTGGTAAACAATGACTAAAAGAATTATTCATCATCCTGTTCTTGATCAAATAGATGACACAGACACAGTTTCCTTCACGTTTGATAATAAGAAATATAAAGCGTTGCGAGATGAGCCGATTGCCGCGGCATTACTTGCAAACGGAATACGCACACTCCGCAACCATGAAGAAACCGGTACACCTAGAGGAATCTACTGTAATATCGGGCATTGTTTTGAATGCCGTGTCACAGTGGATGGAAAACAAGGGGTTCGCGCTTGTTTGACACCGATCCAAGAAGGCATGGACGTCACAAGCGGTGAAAAACTATTGACATCGGTGCGCGACTGGAGGGCAAATAATGAGTAAAGTGATCATTATCGGAGCAGGTCCTGCTGGCTTATCTGCAGCAATCACCATTGCTGAAAACGGACTAAACGTCCTTGTCATCGATGAATACATGAAACCGGGTGGCAGATTATTAGGCCAGCTATACGAAGAGACGAACGGCAATTGGTGGAATGGGATCAAGGAATCACAAAACCTTTTCGATAAAGCGGTGGCTGCAGGTGTGGAAATTAAATTGAAAACTCCTGTATCCAACATTGAAAAAATGGATGATATATGGAACGTCTATACGGAAGATGAAGTCTATACAACATCCCACTTATTGCTTGCAACTGGTGCTGCGGAAGCTCCACTGCCGATTCCAGGCTGGACACTTCCAGGCGTCATGTCCGTCGGAGCCGCTCAAGTCATGACGAACGTCCACCGTGTGAAGCCGGGCGAACGAGGCGTCATCGTTGGCGTCAACGTGTTATCTTCCGCTATCGCGATGGAATTGAAACTGGCTGGCATCGACATTGCAGCCATTACGTTACCGAAAATGAATATTGTTACGGAAAAATCCGGGAATCCATTAGATGTCATGAATTCACTCTTGCACGTGTCCCATATGGCGCCATCCGCCTTCGTGAAAATGGGAAGCAAGCTGATGAAAAACGATTTTATGAAAAGGATGGGAATCACATTCTTTCCGAAAAACGGTGTGAAAATGTGGGATATTCCGATTATGCTCCGTAAAGCGGTCGTCGAAATCTACGGCGAAAGCCAAGTCGAAGGCGTTACAATCGCGACAATTAGTCCTGCAGGAGAAGTTATACCTGGCACTGAAGAGAAAATTGCAGCGGACTTCGTTTGTATCGCGGGCGGGTTGTACCCATTAGCGGAGCTAGCGGCAGTTGCCGGATGCCCGTTCTACCATATCGAAGAATTGGGCGGTTATGTACCACTTCATAACGAACGGATGGAATCGCCGCTTGAAGGGCTCTACGTTGCAGGAAACATTACAGGAATCGAAGGTGCCAAAGTGGCGATCAGCCAAGGTGTCACCGCTGGACTCGCAATCGTCAACAGCATAGACGGCGGCAAGCAAGAAGCCAAACTCAATGACTCCATTAAAGCGATCGAAGAAACACGGAACGATGCTTATATCCAGTTCCATCCTGAAGTAAAAACAGGAAAACAAAAGTTGCTGAACTTTTGGAATGAACATCAGAAAGCTGTCGTTAGCTAATAATGAATGAATTTGACTGCCGGTTGCCTCAATTAAACGTTGAGAGGATCGGCAGTTTTTTATGATTATCCTATCGTCATTAAGAATTATCCAAGCAGAATAGCAAGGTTACTCACCATAGTCGGTCTCTCCATAAGGCTTAACACCCCCTTCACTTCTTTTTGAATAAATAACCCTCTTTCGTCAAACATAACGGCAGTGGTGAAAAAAAGAGTCCCTGTTAAGACACGTATAAATAAAAAAGGAGATGAATGGATGAGAGATCGAATATTCAAGTTGTTGTTGGTTACGGGGTTTTTATTTTGTTTGCATATAACCGATATCATGGCTGCTTATGCGAATGAGGAACCGTTGGTAAATGTATCGTGGCAATGGTCGAAAGCAGTTATACAAAATGATCCAAATTTGCCTGACCTTGACGGAGGATCTGAAAATTCCAGTCGGAAACTTCAACAGCCTGTTGACCTAAGAATTTTACAACAACGGTATCCAGATATATTTTTCTTACAAGGTCCTACTGATCAAAAACGAGTTGCTTTAACTTTTGATGATGGTCCTGACCCACGTTTTACAAATGGTGTATTAGATGTATTAAAACAGTACAATGTACCAGCAACATTCTTCGTATTAGGTTCAAGAGCCGTTGCCAATCCGGATATTGTCAAGCGAATGCAAAACGAGGGTCATGTGATCGGAAACCATACGTACTCCCATCCTAACCTTGTCCAAGAATCCGACCTCAAAACCTTAGAGCGGCAAGTAACTAGAACGGAAATTGCTCTTAACGACATTATTGGTTACCGGACAAAATTATTTAGACCACCCTATGGCTTCTTATACAATGAATTAGTCGAAAAGCTTCGCGAAATGAACTATTACGTGATTGCCTGGTCGGTTGATTCGTTGGATTGGCAGGAAGATCCACCGGCAGTTATTGCTTCGAATGTAGTAGACAACATTCATTCAGGCGCGATTATTCTCCTGCACGATGGAGCAGAAGCGAGTGGAGATCGAACTAATACAATCGAAGCGCTTCGCCAAATTATTCCAACCCTGCAAGAGCAAGGATACGAATTTGTCACAGTTCCTGAATTGTTGAATATTCCCTTTATGAAATAGGGACGGACGAACGGTGCCTGTGCATCACACATTTATGACAATTCAATGAAGGTAATTTATATACAGAAAGAAGCCGACCAATTGTTGATACGGTCGGCTTCTTTATTTATTTTATGCAATTGTAGTGTATTGTCTGAATAGCACGCTGCACAGGCACCCGCACAATGTCAAGACTGCTTACGATAGACGGTCCAACCAGGAATTTTATATCGGATATAAACTAATTAAAATGCACACCTTAAGCTTGATAGGACAAAGTAAAGGTGGAAAAAAGATGTTTTTTGGTCCAAGTAATATCTCTTCAAAGTTCAACTTATTTTCAATAAGTCATTTAGTGATATTGACACTATTCATTCTAATTGGTGTAGCAATTTTTCATTATCGTTATAAATTGAATGATGACAAATGTAGAAAAGCTGAGATTGGAGTAGCCATTTCTTTGATTTTATCCGAATTGATCTATCACTTTTGGATGATCCAAAACGGAATTTGGAAAATCGGAAGATCCTTGCCGTTAGAGTTGTGCAATATTGGACTCATACTTTGTGTTATGTTATTGCTGACGAGAAAAAAAATATTCTTTGAAACACTATTTTTTATATCTCTATTGGGTGCTACTCAAGCAATTTTAACTCCTGCATTAAGTTACAATTTTCCACACTTTCGATTTTTTCATTTTTTCTACACACATATGATGATTGTATGGGTGATTTTATTTTTCATGTGGGCAAAGGGATATTACCCAACTTTCAAGTCCGTATTAAAGCTTATTATCTTCCTCAATCTACTTTTACCAGTAATCTTATTTGTGAACAAACGCTATAACGGGAACTATTGGTTTTTACGCCACAAACCTGATAGCCTCAGTCTCTTTGATTTGTTAGGTCCTTATCCTTGGTACATTTTTACGTTGGAAGGTTTATTGTTATTACTTAGCTTTGGAGTATGGCTACTATGGAGACGAGGAGAGTCTGTTAAGAATTGTTCGCAGGTTGGAGATTGATTAAGAATATTTTTATTAAATTTACCTCTGTATTCTCCCAACAATCAAAATCCCCCCTAAACAATCCTTATCAAGACCTAAATAATACGTATTGGTGGTGCCTGTGCATCACCAATTTATGACAATTCAATCCTGGCCAGCAGCATGGAATGCGAAATACTGGAGATGAACGCTTCATTTGTATCAGGGTTGCAGGCCCGATGCCAATGGATGTTATTTTACCTTAAATCGTTGTGTGATTAATAAAGGATGTCTCTTTCAGTTTTTAAATTGTCAGAGACATCTTTTTATGTTGGAATGCGTGCTTCTTTGGGCGCGGAACGTACTTTCAATAAATGAAAAGGACTTCCTATCAGCATAAAAAAGCTTCAAGGCAGTCCTTACATGCTATTAAAACATTGCTCTAGCAGGGTCAATTCCTAAAATAGTTTGTCCATCTAGTTCAAGCCAGATGTAATAATAATCTATTTCAAGTCCTGTTGTTGTCTTTAAACTCTTATGCACACCTTCCTGAAGTTTAAATGACTTTTCAGCGGTATTTAGGGGAATGGACAAATTAAGTCCGCTATTAATAGAAATGGTTTTGTCCGCTTCTTTAACATATCTGGCGCCAGCTACTCCAACAAAAATAGTTTGAAATAGGATTACAGTAGTAAATATTAATAGAACCTTTTTCATAATATCACCTCCTTTTCGACACTCAATTTATCTCTTAGTGATAAAAAGGCATCCACAACTTCTGGATTGAACATAGTACCTTTGTTGTTTTCTATTTCTTCAAACGCAATGTTTATATCCAAACCTTTTCGGTAAACACGATCTGAGGTCATTGCATCAAAAGCGTCAACAACTGAAATGATGGCAGCTTCGATACTAATTTCTTCACCTTTAAGGTTTTTGGGATATCCTTTACCATCAAATCTTTCGTGGTGTTGTTCTACAATTTCTCCTGCTTTAATTAAGTCTACAAAATTGGTTTCATTTAGTATTTCTTTTCCCCAAGTGGTATGCTTTTTCATTATTTCATATTCCTCATCAGTTAACTTGGAGGGTTTATTTAATATTTTCTCTGGAACTTTTACTTTTCCGACATCATGAAGAAAGGCGGCTAAATTTAATATGTAAATTTCATTCGATGATAATCCCAAAACATTCCCAACCATCATAGAAAGTTCCTTAATCCTCTCACAATGATCGGCTGTATACCCATCTTTTTGTTCAACTTGCAAAGCTAAATCCATCATATCTGTAACAGCGTTACTGTAGAAATGAAATTGGGGTTGGGAAGTCACATATAAAAAATCCACATCGGTTTTTGCAATAAAAATGGAGTGCTCAGTTACTGGACAAGCATTAACGGAATCTCCTGCCTCTAGTAGTATCTCGCCATCAGGTGAAAGATAAATAAGTTCGCCGGACAGTATGGTGAAATGTTCCAATGCCGTCCAGTCATCTTCAGGAGCCATTGCCCAGCGTGCGCCTTTATATAGTTTGTGGAGAATAACTTCAGTCCCATCCCCAGAGGCCAATAAGGAAAGCTCCATACCTTTCATAGAGATTTTGGAGATTGAATTTCTCTTGTAGATTTTCATACGAATTCACCTCGTATATTCGATTATGTACTATTGAATATATACCATTAATAATGAATGACTATATCACTATTAGTACATACACAACTATTATACTACTTGAAAATAGAAATTAATAGATTACACCTACTTAAAAAGACGAAAATTACTTGGCCATTCAGATGATCAAATTACGAAGAATGTATACCTCCTTGTTATGAAAGAAATGAAAAAAGAAGCTTCCCATAAGTTTGCCCAACTCATGAGAAGCCTCCGTGAAAAACTTCATGCTGCCTTAAGAAATATACGATGATCATTCGGCGTCCTCTTTCATATACCTTCTAATTGTACGGTAATAAATAAAATATTGTCCAATTGCGAGCATTAGCAAAATGTTCAGCATGCCGAACTTCCCAAACGGTACTATCAAATAGAATGCTGCAAGGAATGGAAGTGCCACTGTGAAGTAAGAATAGACTTTCTGTGTCGCACGTCTTGTAACTTCCTCAAACAACTCGTCATCCTCCAAATATTCCTGCGCCTTCAATGTCATGAATTTCATTTGACGACCTGGATTTCGCTTATTATGTTGTTGCATTTTCCATCTAAATATAAGAAGATACATAACTAAAACCGCGAGCCAAGCGGAAAGGCTCCAAAAGCCGAAGCCATCTAAACTCAACTGTAATAGGAAGCTATCCGTACCATTTGAGAATTTATAGTCCGATGTGAATCCAATTATCGTTGAGAGAGCAATCAGCAACAGAATGAACCCCATTTGCCATAACGGATACGTATACCTCATATCCCCTTTCATTTCATTCCTCCCCTTCTAACCAAAATACTTCGTTCAAATCACATTGGAATGCTTGTGCAATCTTCAATGCCAGCGTAACAGATGGTGAAAACTCCCCTTTTTCAATAAATCCGATCGTCTGCCGTGTGACACCAACCATTTTGGCGAGATCACTTTGGGTATATTCATGACGGGCACGCAGCTCCCTAACCTTGTTTCTCAGCATGTCAATTCCTCCTACCCCCAATGTATACTATTCTTAACATATAGTAAAGTATTATTAACATTAAGTTAGGAATTCTTAACGAAGTAGTTAGGAGAGTTTCTGTTCTATATGCGTTTGTCAGCAATAAAAAAACCAGAACCTTGTATAACCAAGGTTCTGGAGAAATTTTTATTACATCATGCCGCCCATTCCGCCCATGTCAGGCATGCCGCCTGCTGTTGGTGGTTCAGCTATGTATTGTTCTATATTACCTTCTTCCTAATCCCCGACAAAATCTTCTCGAACAGAAGAACAACCAAAAGAATCATGATAATGATCATCATTGCCTGATCAAAGTTTTGTAACGACATTGAAAATATTTTTTCCCTTCTGTCAAAAAAATATTGGTACAATTACCATATGTATCTAATATAAAGGTGGGTTAAAATTGAGTTTTTTCGATCAACATCCTAATTATAAATCTTACAAACATGAAAGTTTTTACCTTACGGATTTACCTGTTTTTTTAAGAGAGATTTCAACAACCTTATCCATTCATTGTTAATGAAGCAAGATGAAGAAGAAATAACATTTTATGCATGGTCTCTACAAAATCAGTTAGCTGCACTTGGTAAGACCAGTCCTTCTCAAAGAGGCCCATATGATTATCTGATAGATGACATTAGTCGAGCTGTTTCACATATAACAAACAGAGAATTCCCTATTACTATGGATGCTATAGGACTATTACTTTCTATCACTGAAGAAGAAGAAGCAATCAATAACTTTTTAACTGAGAATGACATAGGTTATTATTGCAGCTTAGATAAGGGTATTGTTAATTGGTATTATAGAGAAGGTGTAATTGATGCCTCTAAAATTCTACCTTCAATATTAGACAGACTTACAAATAGAGGAAGACCTAGAAATGGTTTTTTCGCACAAGTAACACAGTACGAGGATACAGAAACTAATAGAAAGTATGCCTTAAAACGATTAAAAAGTGAATTTAATCAAAACGAAGTTTATAGAAGGAGATTCAGAAGAGAAATTATTATTTTATCAAGACTTAATGAAATGAAACATCCAAACGTAATACCTCTTATTGAGTCTAGGTATAATGAAGATTCTAATGAATATTGGTATCTTATGCCTTTTGCACCTAATAATCTTCATGATTATATAAAAAAATATAATAATAATCTCGAATTAGATTTTCGACTGTCACTCTTTAATCAAATCCTTGATGCTATTGAGCTAGCCCATTCAATGGATATTTTACATCGAGACTTATCAGCCCATAATGTACTCCTTTACGAGAACAATCAAGTATGGGTTTCTGACTTCGGATTAGGAAAGGATTTTACCAATCTTTCTAATCAAGGCTATTCTTCTGTTCCGGGTTATGGAAGCATGATGTATGTGGCACCTGAACAACAAGATAATTTAGAAAATGCAACAAAAAAGAGCGATGTTTACTCACTAGGGAAATTACTCTACTTTATTCTAACTGGGAGAGACCCTAGAATAACAAACGATATTCATATGTTTAGTTCTTTAATAAATAAAGCAACGCTTTTTGACCCTGAAGGTCGCTACGAAGATGCAGTTCAATTTAAAGATGAGTTTTTAAAGTACAAGTCCTTATACGAAAAAGTTAATTCTTCTCTTGTTAGGACTGTTTCTGATTTTGTTTTACAAAAAAATGAATTTGATTGGTTGGAGTTCCATGAAATTGTGTTAAAAGCTGAAATTAATGAGCATGTTTATTATGACTTTCTAGACCCTATATCTGATGTTTTAAGTGATACTAACAAAATACAGGGCTATATATCTGTTGTTGGAAACGATATTCATAAGTTTATTGATTTATATGTCTCAAAATTACATGAATGTTATCATTCTGTCGGGTGGCCTTTTTCATCGCTTAACTCATTTGGATATTTCTTACACAGACTCTATGAATCAACTGCTGATTACCCTACATGTAGATTAATTTTATTAAAAGAATTATGGTATCTAGCGGCTGATTCTGATCAATGGGCCATCCAAGATATTGTAGTAAACCTAATACAACACAATAAAATCCCTGATAAAATACAATTAGATTTTTCTATTCACATCATCGAATCCAACAAATATTTTAATAAGTTGGATAAAATTAACCTTTCGGCAATATCAGGAGCATTAAAAAATGCAATTCTTGAATTAAAAGGAAAAAACTCTTAAATCTAAAAGTCACCAACTGATGAAATAGGTATATTCTAACTTTTTTCAAATAAAGCGGATTTCTTGAAAGGGGAAATCCGCTTTTAACTATCTCAAAATCCTTCAGTCAGGGGATGATTACTATAACAAAGATTTCATCTTTGCAAAAATGGAACGGCAACACGGTTATCCTATTGTTATTAAGACCTCCAGAATTTAATTAAAAGATTGCTTGTCTTGCCAATCTGAATCGGGAATTAACATCACATTCACTAAGGCATACCCACACATCGCTCTTAGAAGAAGCAGGTGTTGCCCTCGAACAAATTAGAGACAGACTCGGTCATTCAGATGACCAAATAACAAAAGATGTCTATCTTCATGCAACCCAAGAAACGAAAAAAGAAGCCTCTCAAAAGTTCAGTGAACTCATGAGAAGCCTCCGTTAATTTACCTCAATGTTTGCAAGATGTTAGCATTTCACTCTCATCTTACATCAAAACCAACTCATCGCAAGGGTTGAGACGGCTTATTACATCATGCCGCCCATTCCGCCCATGTCAGGCATGCCGCCTGCTGTTGGTGGTTCTGGGAGATCTGCAACGACTGCTTCCGTAGTTAGGAACATTGCCGCTACAGATGCTGCGTTTTGTAGTGCAGAACGTGTAACTTTTGTTGGGTCGACGATACCCGCTTGCATCATGTTGACCCACTCGCCGTCTGCAGCGTTGAAGCCGATGCCGACTTCTTCGCGTTTTAGGCGATCGACAACGATGGATCCTTCAAGGCCAGCGTTGTTCGCGATTTGACGAACCGGCTCTTCAAGTGCACGTAGTACGATTTTCACGCCAGTTGCGACGTCGCCTTCTGTGCTATCAAGAAGTGTTTCAACTTTTGAATAAACGTTCACAAGCGCTGTACCACCACCGGATACGATTCCTTCTTCGACTGCCGCACGAGTAGAGTTCAATGCGTCTTCGATGCGAAGTTTACGCTCTTTCAATTCAGTTTCAGTTGCCGCACCGACTTTGATAACTGCTACGCCGCCAGCAAGTTTCGCAAGGCGCTCTTGCAGCTTCTCTTTGTCGAACTCGGAAGTTGTTTCTTCAAGTTGTACGCGGATTTGGCCAACACGTGATGCGATTGCATCCGAATCTCCATTTCCTTCAACGATTGTCGTATGGTCTTTTGTAACAACGACTTTCGCAGCGCGTCCAAGTTGAGAGATATCAGCAGATTTCAAATCAAGGCCAAGGTCCTCAGTGATAACTTCCCCGCCAGTCAGGATAGCGATATCTTCAAGCATCGCTTTACGACGGTCGCCAAATCCTGGTGCTTTAACAGCAACCGCGTTGAATGTACCACGAAGTTTATTCACAACAAGTGTTGCAAGCGCTTCGCCTTCAACATCTTCAGCAATCATCAACAATGGCTTGCCTTGTTGAACAACTTGCTCTAGAACTGGTAGGATTTCTTGGATGCTTGAAATCTTTTTATCTGTAATCAAGATGTAAGGGTTGTCGAGAACCGCTTCCATTTTATCCGTGTCAGTCGCCATGTATGCAGATGCGTATCCACGGTCGAATTGCATACCTTCTACAACATCAAGCTCTGTCGTGAAGCCTTTTGATTCTTCGATTGTGATGACGCCATCGTTGCCGACGCGCTCCATTGCTTCAGCGATCAATTGACCGACTTCTTCGTCACCTGAAGAGATCGATGCAACTTGTGCGATCTCTTGCTTGCTTTCGATTTCATCGGAAATGCCTTTCAATCCTTCAACTGCTGTTGAAACCGCTTTTTCGATCCCTTTACGGATACCAACCGGGTTAGCGCCAGCTGTTACGTTTTTCAAGCCTTCACGGATCATAGCTTGTGCTAGCACTGTCGCAGTTGTCGTACCGTCACCAGCAATTTCGTTTGTTTTGGAAGCAACTTCTGCCACAAGTTTTGCACCCATGTTTTCGAATGCATCTTCAAGTTCGATTTCTTTTGCGATCGTTACACCATCATTTGTGATTAGCGGTGAACCGAATTTTCTTTCTAGAACAACGTTGCGTCCTTTTGGTCCAAGCGTCACTTTTACAGCATCAGCAAGTGTATCTACACCGCGTAGCATTGCGCTGCGCGCGTCTTCATTAAACTTAATTTCTTTAGCCATTTATGAATTCCCTCCTGGTTTTGATTGTACTTATTTATAAGGGGCGACTTAGCCGATAATCGCTAGAACGTCGCTTTCACGCAGGATCAAATATTCATTGCCTTCATATTTTACTTCAGTTCCAGCATATTTTGAGAAGATGATGCGGTCGCCTTCTTTTACTTCCAGGTCAACACGCTGGCCGTTTTCAAGAACTCGTCCAGTACCTGCCGCTACAACTTTTCCTTCTTGCGGTTTTTCTTTCGCAGAATCCGGTAATACGATACCGCTAGACGTCTTTTCTTCTGCTTCGATCAGTTCAATTACGATACGGTCACCTAATGGTTTCAACAAGTGAAACAACCTCCTCGACATATTATCTTCTTTTTAGCACTCATCTGACTAGAGTGCTAATACATTTCTTATCATAATAAAGTTGCCCAATAATTGCAAGCAAAATACTTGGACTCTTTTCTCTTTGCTAATCTTCCTTAGAAACGATAAAATGAACAACAGAGAAAGGATGTTTTGCATTGAAAAACTGGAAAATCTATATTTCGATCGTTCTCTTATATATAGCAATGCAGTTCGGAAGTATTCCTGCTGCGGAAGGATTTATCAACTATTTTAAAAATAGTAGAGGTTTTGAGCCAGACGAAGCTAGGTTTTACGGCTTCGCTTGGGCGCTCTTCATTACAAATCTGATCGCTGCTCCAATCATTCTTTTTATGACAACTCGAAACAAACAGTTTTGGGATATTTTCAAAAAGGGGAAAAAGGCTTCTCCTTGGATGACAGTCGTATGGGGCGTGTTAGGATTTTTCATGGCGATGGCAGGTCAAATGCTCGCCGGGATTATCGAAATGGCGCTCGGCATTATGCCGGGATCAGATAATACCGCTTTACTAAGTGAAGTTGCTAAATCATCCCCAATCATTATCATTTCGATCGTCATTTTTGCGCCACTCTTGGAAGAGATCGTTTTCAGAAGGGTTTTATTCGGCGGCCTTTATACGAAGTCGAATTTCTGGGTTGCCGCCATCTTGAGCGGAGTCATTTTCGCAGTCGTCCACGGCGAGCTGGAGCATACGCTTATCTATATGGCGCCAGGATTAGTATTCGCGTTCCTTTATTATCACACGAAGCGCATTTGGGCTCCGATGATCGCCCATTTTATGATGAACGGCTTCGTCATGATCGTTCAGCTGAATATGGATAAACTGTTAGAGTTTCAAGAGAGGCACCAAGCATTCATCTTCTTGCTGCCATAAAAAACGGCTTCCCCATACAGGGAAGTCGTTTTTCGTTCAGCCAAGTGTTGTAAACAATGAAAAGAGGGCAAGGCCTATAATAATTGAAAACACGATTGCAAGAACCAGGCCAATGCCTAGGAAAATTGCAACGACGCCGAGCCCGCGCCAAGCGGAGAACCCATGAACAAGGCCAATCCCTTTACACGTAATGACCGTTCCGTAAATGCCGACACCAGTCATGATAAGATTTTGCAACAAATAAACCCCAATCGGCAAATTCGTTACGCTGAAAATATCCGTCGGTGCCTCATAAAGCTGAGATCCATACACGGCAACAAGCAGAAAGTTCATCGGTGCAAGCCAAATCATGAGGATGGCCGAGGCCGGCGTAATTCGGATCATATCGGAGAACTTGCCTCTCCCACCTAGCCATTTTCCGATCCACGTATAAAGCGCAGCAACGATCACCCAGCTGATCAGCGCCCCTCCGTACGCGATGATTATTGATATAATAATGATGAAAGCTAACGGCATGCCGCTAAAAAATCCGGTGTTTGCCATCGCGACTGGTCCTGTACTAATCGAGCTCAACAAAAAAATAATAAAGCCGTACCCGACTGATTTATGCTCCAGCATATATTGCAGCGTCTTCGTCGGTTGGCCCCAAATGGATAACAATGGATTCATATGTTTCCCCCTTACCTCTTATGTATATGTAGGAATTGCGATTCTATTATCCATTCCCCTCCTTCTTATCATACGGGAATCATTTTGGAATTTCATTACAAAAAACCCTTCTTCCGGTTTTTCTTTCCGAAAAAAGGGCTCGTCTTATTATTTCTCTAAATTCCCCATCACTTCATCGATTTGGCGCTGTTGCTCAGCCTTTATTTCTTCAAACTTCCGTTTCTCCTCGGCTTTCTGGAATTTCCGATAGCCAAAGCGGGAGATAACGATGCTTATTTCATAAAGTATGAACAACGGAACCGTCACCAACAAATGGGACATAAGGTCCGGCGGTGTAATGAATGCCGCAATGACGAAAAGTACGAAGTATGCATATTTCCTTACTTTCACTAACTTCTTCGGATCCAATATGCCAAGCCGCGACATGAATAAAAGGACAATCGGCAACTGGAAGACGATCCCAAACGGAATCAATATTTGGAACAAGAAAGTGAAATATTCGTTTATGCCGACGGTCTGTGTAATGCCTAGCTCTGCAGACAGTTCCTTCATGAAGTACATGACGTATGGCACAAGAACGAAATAGGAAAACATGATGCCCGCAATTAAAAGCATAAAGGCGAACGGGATATAGCTTAACGTCACTTTCCGCTCCGTCTCATGAAGTCCCGGCGCGATGAACGCCCATACTTGGTACATGATGATCGGTGAAATGATGACGACTGCTAAAAGAATAATGACCTTCAAGTACAGGGCAATTGGGTCGATCACATTGAAAGCGTGAAATTCCTCATACCCCGCCTCGGATTGTAAAAATCGAATGATCGGCTTTGCGATGAAAAAGCTGCCGATGACCGCAATAACAAAGAAAACGACGATTACCATCAGTCGTTTTCGAATTTCATCTATATGTTCAATGACTGTTAAATTTTTCTCTTTCATCGGACAGACATCCTTACTTATTGCACATCATTTTTCTTGTCTTCCACTTTTTTCACTGTATCGTCGTCATCAGACACAAGTCCTTTAGTCGCTGACTTGAATTCGCGCAATGAAGAGCCAAATGCCTTACCAATCTCAGGCAACTTCTTCGGTCCAAAAATGAGCAAAGCAATAATTGCGATAAGAATTAAACTTGTTACTCCTGGAGCCATTTCGGACACCTCCTTCGTTATTCTCTATTTTACATGAAAAAAGCTTATATTACTATTAACGCGACGATTCTATTTGTGAATCTTTTACGTCATTTTTTATGAAATAAATCAACGTCTGCAGTTCCACCGATAAATCGATCGTATGGATGCGCATCCAGTCGGGTGCAGCCAGCCGGACCGGTGTAAAATTGAGGATCCCTTTCACCCCGATATCGACCATCCGATCTGCAACTTCCTGTGCCGCCTTTGTCGGAACGGTCAAAATGACGAGCTCAATGCCCAGTTCTTTAATCTTCTTCTCCATCACATCCGGATGGTAGACAGGTATATTGCTGATCGTCTTCCCCTCTTTCGGTGCTTTCGGGTCGAACGCAATGACGATTCGTGTATTATGGTTCTTCTGGAAATTGTATTTCAAAAATGCGCTCCCTAAGCTCCCGACTCCAATCAATGCGACATCCGTCTCTTCGTCCTGATCGAGCGCCCTTCTAAAGAAGAGGAGAAGATCATTTACATCATAGCCGTAGCCTTTTCGACCGAGCGCTCCGAAATGAGAGAAATCGCGGCGGATCGTAGCCGCATCGATTTTCATCGCTTCACTTAATTCGCTCGAAGAAACGCGCTTCTTGCCTGTTTTCGCAAAGTTTTGTAGGAATCTATAATATAATGGAAGGCGTTTTGACGTCGCCTGTGGAACTTTCGGAGTTGATTCAGCCATATTTTACCTCCTATTCGTGCATTGGGCTTATTTTATCGTACTCTAGATGCAGGCTCCTGTAAAGCCGACCATTGCACCTATCCGCCCATTCGATTAAACTAAAAGTGGAATAGAGGTGTGCTGAATGATTGTGTTACAAGTGAATGGAATTTCGAAATCCTTTTCAGGAACTGACATATTACAAAATGTCCGACTTGAAGTACAGCACCGTGACAGAGTTGCGCTTGTCGGACGGAATGGCGCAGGTAAATCGACATTGCTCAAAATCATTGCAGGTGAAATGAGTGCGGATTCCGGCGATCTGATTATGCCGAAAGATGTACAAGTCGGCTATCTCGAACAACATGCGGGCATTGATTCTCCCCTCACCATCTGGGATGAAATGCTGACCGTTTTTGAACCATTGCTGGAAATGGAAAAGAGACTGCGTAAATTGGAAGCGCAAATGGCGGATCCTTCCGTTTACGAAAATGCGCAAGAATACGAGCGGGTCATGAAAGATTACGATGCGCTACAAATCGAATTTAAAGATTCCGGCGGCTATCAATACGAGTCCGACATGCGTTCCGTCCTGCACGGCATGCGGTTTTATCCCGAAGACTACGACAAGAAAGTCGATTTGTTATCGGGCGGACAAAAAACGCGTCTGGCGCTCGCGAAGATGCTCCTCAGCAAACCGGATCTTCTCATATTGGACGAGCCGACGAACCATTTGGATATCGAGACGCTCGGTTGGCTTGAAAAATACCTCGTCTCGTATGAAGGGGCGATCCTTATCGTTTCCCATGACCGCTATTTCCTCGATCAGATTGTGACAATCACGTATGAAGTGTCGAGGCGAAAAGTGACGAAATATGTCGGCAACTATAGTGCTTATTTAGTTGAGAAGGCAAAGAACTATGAACGGGATAAAAAGCTATACGAGCGGGAGACGAGTGAAAAAGCGAAGCTCGAGGATTTCATTCAACGGAATATCGCCCGTGCTTCGACTTCCAAAATGGCGAAAAGCCGCCGGAAGCTTCTTGAACGGACGGATTGGATGGAAGCGCCGGAGGGGGATGAAAAGTCCGCAAGCTTTACATTTTCCATCGACCGGCCAAGCGGCAATGATGTGCTTACATTGGATAATATCGCTGTTGGCTATAACGGCAAACCCGTTTCGCAAAACATTAAAATGCATGCGTACAAAGGGGACCGGATTGCGATCATCGGTCCGAACGGCATCGGCAAATCGACGTTGCTGAAGACGATCGTCAAAAGACAGGAGCCGATTGCAGGATCCATTCGATACGGGACGAATGTCCAATTTGGCTATTACGACCAGAACCAGGCGACGATCCTCGGTACGGGGACGGTGCTCCAAGAGTTATGGGACGAGTGGCCGATGATGAATGAAAAAGACGTCCGCTCGGTACTTGGACGCTTCCTATTCACAGGGGATGACGTCGAGAAGCCTATATCAACACTTTCTGGCGGAGAGAAGGCGCGTCTTTCATTAGCGAAGCTCATGCTGCAAAAATCGAACACGCTCGTGCTTGACGAGCCGACGAACCATCTCGATCTCGACAGTAAAGAAGTGTTGGAAAACGCATTGGATGACTTCCCGGGCACGATCCTCTTCGTTTCCCATGACCGTTATTTCATCAACCGGATCGCTACAAAAGTGATTGATGTTGGTCCGACTGGTGTCACCGAATATCTCGGTGATTATGATTATTACATTGAAAAGAAAAATGAGCTGGAAGAGCTGAAGTCCGAACTTAGCATAACGGAGAAGGTAACACAGCCAAAAACCGGGCGAACGGAAGAGGACAAGGAATTCAAACGGCAGGATCGCCGATTGACGAGGGCCATTGCCGAAGTGGAAGAGTCTCTAGAAAAGATGGATGCAGAAATTGCTATTCTGCAAGATGAACTGCTGAACCCCGACTTTGCTGATGACCATATGAAGCTGATGGAGTTACAGGAACAAATTGACGAACTCCAAATGCAGCACGACAGCGAATCGGAGAGATGGCTGAATTTGCAAGAAGAGCTCGAAAACTTGAATTCATAACTCGATAACGCTGTCGAAAGGGTTGGACGCCCATTCGACAGCGTTTTTAGTTTTCAACATGCTCCCTATTCGATTTCCACAATCTTATTAACATCGTCCACATTGATATAACGGGATATGAACATAGTTATCCACTTTATCCACAGTTATAACTTTTACTACTCACATAGTTATCCAAAAGATGAATCGGGTATACACATGAATATTTTAATTATCCACAACTTATCAACAAATGTGCATAAGTACGAACGTTCCCTCTTGACAAGACGAATCCGTTATAGGACAAAAAAATGCGGAAATCGTCAGAACTCGACGATTTCCTTCATTCATTCACTCCATGAGGCAAGCTCCATTCCCGGCCTGCCGTTCATTTCCATCGTACCGCGTTTTCCATCTACGTACATCGCTGTACCTGCCGCCGCAATCATGGCTGCATTGTCCGTGCAGAGGGAGATCGGTGGGACATAAAAAGGAATCCCTTCTTTTTCGAACGCCGCATCCAATGAAGACCTTAATCCTTTATTCGCAGCGACGCCACCTGCCGCGATGACTTGCTTCACGTTATATTCTTTTGCCGCCTTCAACGTCTTCTCCGTCAATACTTCGACGACGCTTTGCTGGAAGCCTGCTGCAACATGCGCAGGATTGACTTCGCCGCCTTTTTGTTCAAGATTATGCTTATAATTGATAACAGCCGATTTCAGCCCGCTGAAACTGAAATCATATGAATCCGGCTCGAGCCAAGCCCTAGGAAAATCAACGGCTTCATCGCTCTCGAGCGCAAGCTTATCGATATGAGGGCCGCCTGGATATGGCAACCCAAGGACACGGGCCACTTTGTCATACGCTTCCCCTGCCGCATCATCGCGAGTTTCACCAATCAATTTAAAGGAGCCGTGCTTCTCCATAAGAACCAATTCCGTATGCCCCCCGGAAACGATAAGGGCAAGAAGCGGAAACTCCATCGGCTGCATCAATTGATTCGCGTAAATATGTCCAGCGATATGATGAACGCCGATGATCGGGAGTCCGTTGGCAAAAGCGAAGGCCTTCGCCGCATTAATGCCGATCAGTAATGCGCCGACAAGTCCAGGCCCTTCCGTCACAGCAACTGCATCCAAATCCTCCGGCGCAAGGTTTGCAACAGCCAACGCCTCTTCGATGACAAGCGTAATTTGTTCGACGTGATGCCTAGAAGCAATTTCAGGCACAACGCCACCGAACCGTTGCTGGCTTTTAATTTGCGAAGCAACGATGTTCGAAACAATTTCATGGCCGTTTTTAATGACAGAAGCCGCAGTTTCATCACAGCTCGTTTCAATACCTAATATATAAATGTCTTTAGTCATTACAATTCCACCCACATGACGAGCGCATCTTCATGGTCGTCCGTATAATAGTTTTTACGTATGCCGCCATCTTGGAAGCCGAGTTTACGATACAAATTTTGCGCCGTTTCATTACTGACACGCACTTCAAGCGTCATCAGCCTGACATCGTTTGCCTTGCAAAGCTCAATCGCCTTGCGCATAAGCGCCTCTCCAATTCCGTGTCCTCTCAAACGCTTCCGCACGGCCACATTCGTAATATGACATTCATCGAGCACGACCCACATCCCACAATGTCCGATCACTTCATCGCCTTCCACGGCAACGATATAATGGGCATAGTCATTCCCAGTCATCTCATGCTCGAAAATTTCCTTCGTCCAAGGCGTCGCAAACGCCTCCTGCTCGATTTCAACAACTGCCGGAATATCTTCCGTTGTCATCTTTCTATAGTCGATTACTTTATTCACTGGCCTTTTCCTTCCGTTGCTGCATCAGCCAATTCGCCTCCGCCTCAGCGATACGACGGTATTCAGGCGTAAATGCATGTGTATTCTCCTCTTGTCCGCTTTGCTGTGCGATAAATATCAATGAAGAGGCTCGCGGAAGCTGCAATGGGAAAGGAGCGAAATGCGCATCGTCTTGCAATCGTTCCTTTATGACTTCTTCATACATCGCTACATCTTTCCCGACGAATAAAACCGGACGCTTCTTCTCAGATAAAGTATTGAGCAAGTCGTCAATCGCAAAATGCCCGTCCTCCGCGATGGCGGTGACTCCGCCATTCACAAATTCATATACCCCTGCGTACACATTATTTCTGCGTGCATCGACAATCGGGCAGATCAACCCATTAAAATACGGAGCATTCACAGCAAGCACTTTCAAGCTCGAGACGCCGTAAAGGGGTTTCTTTAACGTCCAAGCCAACGTCTTCGCTATCGTCACGCCAATTCGGACGCCTGTATAAGATCCAGGACCTTCCGACACTGCAATCGCATCTATCTCCTTCGGTTGCAGCTTCACGGTCGCAAACAGCTCTTCAATCGCCGGCATTGCTCGCAATGAATGATTGACCGCCATCGAGGAGTTCACCTCTGCCAAAATGGCTCCATCCTTTACAATTGCGACGGATAAAGGCATATTCGCCGTATCGATTCCTAACCATATCATAAACTTATCGCCTCACAAATCTTTTCAAAACGTTCACCCTTCGGAATGAACACAAACTTCCTCGAAGCTTCCCCCGTATGCTGAATTCTAATCTCGAGTCGCTCTTCCGGTAAATCATCTTCGATCAAATGAGCCCATTCAACGACGGAAACCGCGTCCCCGTAGAACAGCTCGTCCCATCCAAGGTCCTCATCACTGTCCGCCAACCGGTAGACATCCAAATGATTGAAAGGAACTCTTCCTTCATATTGTTTCAAAATCGTAAACGTTGGACTGTTCACGGTCCGTGTAATGCCAAGGCTTCGCGCCAACGCTTTCGTAAAGGTCGTCTTCCCCGCCCCAAGATCGCCTTCCAATGTCAGGACGTCCGGCGGGGAAAGCAGCCCAGCTAAGTTTTCAGCGAGCTGTTCAGTTTCTTGCAAAGAATGAACATTGAATTCGATAGTCATACAAATTTCCTTTCATCTCCACTTTCTTCAAGTGTACCGAAAATCCCACATTTCCGAAAGTCATGAGGTTTAGTGGAGGTATGTATTTCGTCCAATACACTTATTATGCTTTAATAAACAACAAAAAACCGATCCTGGAATAAATCCATAATCGGTTGACAGTTTAAATTAAGATGGCGGTCCCGACCGGGATCGAACCGGCGATCTCCTGCGTGACAGGCAGGCATGTTAACCGCTACACCACGGGACCGTATATGTATACCTTTCGATAGAATGCAAGGTTCTGTAACTGCAAATGTACTGTACTTGATCAATTCTAACCTATTGTCATTCTTATCGAAAAGGAATGGGTTGCCCGGCGACGTCCTACTCTCACAGGGGGAAGCCCCCTACTACCATCGGCGCTGAAGAGCTTAACTTCCGTGTTCGGTATGGGAACGGGTGTGACCTCTTCGCCATCGTCACCAGACAA
>NZ_JAKRNT010000014.1 GCF_022346605.1 Sporosarcina sp. ACRSL | reverse complement strand
CCATGGCACCAGCTAACAATTATGCTGGCCTTGCCTGCCAAGGCTAACATGTCCGCCACTCCATGTAAAATCCGCTGAGTTGTCGGCGATTGTGCTTTACACATACTTCTTGACGGTACCCACTTCGAGCACGGAACGGCTCGCTTCGGGCGCGGAACGGCTCACTTCGAGCGCGGAACGGCTCGCTTCGGGCGCGGAACGGCTCACTTCGAGCGCGGAACGGCTCGAGCGTGGGCTTCCAATAATCAAAAAGACCGCTTGCGGAGATAATCTCCGCAAGCGGTCTTTCGTTTTATCCTCGAAGTTGTGCGTCTGCTTCTACAGTTAAAGCGTTCAACACTTTCTCATGTGCTTTGACGACTTCTTCGTCCGTCAAAGTTCGTTCCGGGTCAAAATATGTCAATGAGAAGGCGAGTGATTTCTTGCCATCCTCAACATTATCCCCTTCGTACAAATCGAACAGCTTCACATTTTTCAACAGCTTGCCGCCAGCCTTCCGAATAATTGATTCGAGCATGCCAGCTGATGTTTCGCTCGCGACGACGAGTGCAATATCCCTTGAAATGGATGGGAAACGCGGGACAGGAACATACAGAAGTTCATCCGTTTCAACGGAAAGGACTTTTGCAAGATTTAATTCCACTACGTACGTTTCTTTTAAATCCCGTTTCTTCTGCTCTGTCGGATGAATTTGACCAATGAAGCCGATCTGCTCCCCATTCAATAGTACATTTGCTGTCCGCCCAGGATGCATGCCATCAATGACCGCCTTTTCAAACGAGAGGCCTTGAAGCAGGCCAAGACGGTCCATCATCCCTTCTACAATCCCTTTGACGACGTAGAAATCGACCTTCTTCGTTTCTGCTTGCCATGGATGGTCAACCCATTTCCCTGTTAAGACTGCTGCCAAATGTTCTACTTCACGAGGGAGACCATCCTCTCCTTCTCCAAGGAAGACGGATCCGGTTTCATAAAGTGCAACAGAATCAGTTCGGCGGGCGACATTATACGTAGCCGCTTCTAACAGATGCGGGACTAAGCTTTGACGGAGTACGCTCCGATCCTCGCTCATTGGCATAAGCAATTCCGTCACCGGTGCTGTTTCCAAAGCATATGCTTGTGATTGTTCTTTGGATGTCAATGAATAAGTAATTGCCTGATAAAGCCCCGCCCCTTCTAGGAATTGGCGGACGTTTCGGCGTTTCGCCTGATATGGTGTCAACCCTCCTGGTGTCGACTCGGACACTGGAAGCGTCTTCGGGATTTCGTCATAGCCGTGCATACGTGCGATTTCCTCGATAATATCTTCCTTAATCTTCAAGTCCTGCCTCCGTGTTGGCGCGTCGATGACGAGCTGGCCATTGATCGCCTGTGTCGGGATGCGGAGTCGCTCCAAAATTGTAAGCATTTCATCCATCGAGATTTTCATGCCAAGGCGGCTATTAATATAGTCTGGTGAGATTGTAATGCGTTCCGCTGTCTTATCAAGTTCATCAAAGATGACTGATCCTTCTAGCACTTCTCCATCAGCGAGTTCAGCGAGAAGTTGGGCAGCACGTTCCGCCGCTTCCTGAACTCGGTTTGGATCAACGCCTTTTTCGAAACGGGTGCTCGCATCGCTTCGGAGACCGACTTCCTTGGAAGTGCGACGAACCGATGACGGCGCGAAATATGCTGATTCGATAACGACCGTCGTTGTTCCATCATGAACTTCTGAATTTGCGCCACCCATGACACCCGCTAGCGCAACTGGCTCTTTGCCGTTCGTGATAACGAGGTTGTGAGAATGTAAAGTCCGTTCGACATCATCAAGTGTCGTTATCTTTTCGCCCTCTTCGGCATGACGTACGACGATTTCGCCTGTTTCAAGACGGTCGTAGTCGAATGCATGTAACGGTTGGCCGTATTCCATGAGGACGTAATTTGTTACATCGACAACATTATTATGCGGTCGGACGCCAGCAGCCATTAAATAGCTTTGTAACCATAACGGAGACTCGGCCACTTTAATATTTTTTACGACTTTCGCCACATACATCGGATTGTCGGTCGTAGCATCAACTCGCAACTTCAACTTATCTTCAGCTTTTTCCATTGATGTCGGATAATCTATTTTTGGAAGTGCAATCCCTTGGGATAAAATCGCACCTACTTCATAAGCGACACCTAGCATACTAAGCGCATCGGAGCGGTTCGGCGTCAAATCAAATTCAAGTACTGTATCGTCCAGGCCGAGTAATGGCAATGCATTGTCACCTGGCATAGCATCTTGAGGCAATACATAGATGCCTTCTGCATACGCTTTCGGCACAAGTTTCCCTTCAATTCCTAGCTCTTGTAGGGAACAGATCATCCCGTTTGATTCCTCGCCACGCAATTTTGCTTTTTTGATTTTTATACCACCTGGAAGAACGGCTCCAGGTCGTGCGACAATCACTTTTTGCCCTTCTGCGACATTCGGTGCTCCACAAATGATTTGTGTCGTTTCTTCCCCTACGTCCACTTGGCAAATTTTCAATTTATCCGCTTCCGGATGCTTTACACATTCCTTCACGAGTCCGACGACTACATTCGTCATGCCTTTGGCGCGATCGATGATGGAATCCACCTCGATGCCTGAACGTGTAATTTTTTCTGCTAAGTCTGCTGGGTCTATTCCATTTATGTTGACATACTCATTTAGCCATTTTGTTGATACTAACATGTAATCTCCTCCTCAAGCTTCCGTCCGATGGAATTGTGATATGAAGCGAACATCATTTGTATAGAAATGACGGATGTCTTCCACACCATATTTCAACATCGCAATCCTCTCTGGTCCCATACCGAATGCAAAGCCTGTTACAGCCGTAGGATCATAGCCCGCCATCTTCAAGACATTCGGATGCACCATGCCTGCGCCTAGAATTTCAATCCACCCCGTCTTTTTACATACGTTACATCCGTCTCCACCACATTTAAAGCAAGAGATGTCCATCTCGACAGACGGTTCAGTAAATGGGAAGAAGCTTGGACGCAAACGGATTTCGCGGTCTGGGCCAAACATTTTTTTCGCAAACAAGTCTAGTGTCCCTTTCAGGTCACTCATGCGAATATTCTCACCGACGACGAGTCCTTCGATTTGCGTGAATTGGTGGGAATGGGTCGCATCGTCATTATCGCGGCGGTAAACCTTACCGGGACAGATGATTTTAAAAGCGTCTCCACCTTTCACTTCCATTGTTCTTGCTTGGACTGGCGACGTATGTGTACGAAGAAGAATTTCCTCGGAAATATAGAAAGAATCCTGCATATCGCGAGCCGGATGCCCTTTTGGTAAATTAAGCGCTTCAAAGTTATAATAGTCTTTTTCCACTTCCGGGCCTTCTGCAATTTCATAGCCCATGCTGATGAAGAAGTCTTCGATTTCTTCAATCACACGTGTAAGCGGATGATGGTTGCCTGTTGGAGCTGGACGACCAGGCAATGTGACATCGATCGCTTCCTTTTCCAATTGAGCATTGATCGCTTCTTCTTCAAGCTGTGTCATTTTCTTCTCAAGTGATTCCGTTACTTCTTCACGGATGACATTGACGAGAGCTCCCATTTTAGGACGCTCTTCAGCTGGCAGTTTCCCCATCCCTTTCAATAAATCGGTAATGGGACCTTTCTTACCAAGATAAGCAACACGGACGTCGTTCAATTCCTTGACGTTCGTTGCATCTTGGATTTTCGTCAGCGCTTCTTCTTTCAATTGCTGCAGTTGTTGTTCCATTGTCATTCTCCTTTCAATATAACGGCAATGATATATACAGTGTTGATTTCCGCTACAGGCGGACGCTTTCCGCGGGCGTCGCTTCAGCCTCCTCACTCCGCTACGCTTCGTTGCGGGGTCTTCTGTTGACGCTTTTCCCGCAGGAGTCGCCGCCTTCCGCTTCAATCAAGAAGCTTCTGTATCAACAATGTAATAATACAAAGCCAAAATAAAAAATCCTCGCCCCCTAAAAAGGGACGAGGACGAGTTCGCGGTACCACCCTGATTATTATGCGTCATGCTGCATAATCACTTCATTTGGGATAACGGCCCTCTACCGGCACGCCTTTACAGTTACACTGGTCCAAGCGGCAGCTCGCGGGGTGAACTTCAACAACCTTTCGCCTATCTGCGCTCTCAGTCAAGGCGCTGATTTCCTGTCGGTTACATGCTGTTTACTTTTCCCGGTCATTGCTATTCGAAAGTTATATACAATTTTACTATACCCGATTTAGTTCAGAACTTCAACATTCGGTGTCAGCGTTTTCCGAATGTGTATAGAAGAATTCCAGCAGCAATGGCAACATTCAAAGATTCAGCTTTGCCATACAGAGGAATTTTTACAATTTCATCAGCTTTTGATAAATAATCTTGTGCTACACCGCTTCCTTCGTTTCCTACGATGATCGCAAATTCATGTAACTGGCCAACCTCATAATGTTCGACTGCATTTTGCAATCCAGTTCCGATCACTTTGATGCCGGCAGCCTTCGCCTGATCGATCCAGTCACCGAGCTCTCCTCTTACGACTGGAATATGGAAATGCGAGCCTTGAGCAGAGCGGACGGTTTTCGGATTGAATGGATCTGCGGAACCTTTCCCAAGAATGACGGCGTCCATTCCGGCAGCGTCTGCCGTTCGGATCATCGTCCCGATATTTCCAGGATCTTGTACAGCATCGATCAATAAGAGCTTTTTCCAGTTAGCGGCTTCCTCATCTGTGTGTTTAGGCTGGCGGCAATGTGCAAAAATACCTTGTGATTGCTCTGTCTCGATTAGTTCTTTAGCAACTGCTTTTGTCACTTCGATCATTTGTAAATGATCTGTCTTCCATTCAGAGGGAAGTTCTAAATCTTCTCTTATGATTAAATGGAGAACTGTCCCTTCTGTCTTCAATGCCTCTTCGACAAGATGGAAACCTTCGACAATGAATTCTTCAGACTTATCGCGGTCTTTCTTTGAGGTGACGAGTTTTTTCCAGTGTTTAACGAGAGCATTTTGTGTCGATTCGATTCTTTTCATGTATAGTATGACATCCTTTTTCTTCTAGTGTACCAAATGTCCGTATAGTTGGCGATCAATGTGTACAAAATGAAATCAGGAGGATGATATGATGAATTTTCAAATTCGTGACGCCATAACAGCTAATATGAGAAATAACTCGGCGACCGATATTCGTAGCGTAGTTGAGGATGCATTACAGCGAGGCGAAGAACATTTATTGCCAGGTCTAGGTGTGTTTTTTGAAAAATTGTGGGTGAATGCCGATGAACAGGAAAAAACAAAAATCACCGGCGAACTTGCTCAAGCGTTCTCTAAAGCTTAATAGTTCAAAGTGAAAAGCCACTCATTGGAGTGGCTTTCACTTTTTCTATAGGCTTACAACAATGCTGCCAATACAGCCTTCTGTGCATGCAGTCGGTTTTCAGCCTGTTGGAATACATACGAATTCGGACCATCAATGACTGAAGTTGCAACCTCTTCCTCACGATGAGCAGGCAAGCAATGCAAGAACATATAATCCTTCTTCGCATTGGCAACGAGCGTATCGTTAATTTGATACTTCTTGAACGCTTCAAGTCTCGCTGCAGCCTCTTCCTCTTGCCCCATGCTCGCCCAAACGTCTGTATAGACGACATCCGCGTTTTTCACCGCTTCAACCGGGTCATATGTCTGCATGATCGAACCACCTGTTGACTCCGCAATTTTTTTAACTTTACCAAAAAGATCTTGATTGAACTCATAACCTTGAGGTGTTGCAATTGCAACATGCATACCTATATGAGCTGCCCCGATGGCTAATGAATGCGCAACATTATTTCCATCGCCGACATATGCAATCTTTTGGCCTTCAACAGACCCTTTCACTTCCAAGATCGTCAGTAAGTCCGCTAGTGCCTGACATGGATGAAACATATCGGTAAGTCCATTTATGACAGGGATTGAAGCATGCTTCGCCAGCTCTTTCACCATCTCATGTGAATTCGCGCGGATCATAATACCGTCCAAGTACCCAGATAATACGTTTGCCGTATCATACACAGACTCTCCGCGTCCAATTTGCAGATCATTGGCATTCATGTACATCGGATGCCCGCCTAACTGAACCATGCCGACTTCGAAGGAAATTCTTGTACGCGTTGAATGTTTTTCAAAAATCATGCCGAGTGTTTTACCCGGCAGCATGGGGGGACATTTTCCGGCTTTTGTATCCTTCTTCATCACAAGAGCTGTCTCCAATAAATAATCGATTTCTTCACTTGTATAATCCAATAACGACAACATGTCACGGCCTTTAAGTTGAGCTTCCATTTTACGAGCTGCTTTTATTGTGGATATATTCACTTTCACCAAAATGATCATCTCCATCCTGAATATTCGTTGTATAATTTATTATATGTCTGTATATTTATGAAGTCAAATGAATTTTTATTAGTCCGTGAACTGTTTTTTTATTCATCGGGTAGTGTTTTGCGCGAGTTTGAACTAGTTTTGCGCAAGTTATAGCATATTTTGCTTACTTTAGCCTTTTTAACTCATTCCAAAACCTTCTCATTCAAACAACAAAAAACAGGCGAAGGAAATAATCCCACGCCTGTTTATACATTTTTTATTCAAATACGATTTTATTGACTGTGTCTCGGTCAAGCTTCTTGATCACTTCAACGATCAATTTCACTGCGTTTTCATAATCATCCCTATGCAACATTGCGGCATGGGAGTGGATATAGCGTGTTGCGACACAAATGGCTAGAGACGGTACTCCGTTTCCGCTTACATGTATGGAGCCTGCGTCCGTTCCCCCTCCTGGAATCGCTTCGAATTGATATGGAATTCCATGTTCTTCTGCAGTATCGACGACGAGATCGCGCAATCCTTTATGGGACACCATTGATGCGTCGTAGAGAAGGATTTGAGGCCCATCTCCCATTTTGCTCGTCGATTCTTTTTTACTGATGCCAGGTGTATCTCCTGCGACACCAACGTCAACAGCAAAACCGATGTCCGGCTTCACTTTCGCAGCAGCCGTTTTAGCACCGCGTAAACCGATTTCCTCTTGTACCGCACCGACACCGAAAACGATATTCGGGTGCTTTTCATCATTCAACTGTTTCATGACATCGATTGCAATTGCGCAGCCGATCCGGTTATCCCAAGCTTTTGCAAGCAAGTATTTGTCATTGTTCATCACGGTGAACTCAAAATACGGAACGATCATATCTCCAGGCAATACGCCCCATTCCATCGCTTCCTCTTTCGAAGTCGCACCGATATCGACGAACATATCTTTAATATCCACTGGCTTTTTACGAGCTTCTGGGGAAAGGATATGAGGAGGCTTGGAACCGATAATGCCTGTCACTGTATCCCCTTTGCGCGTAACAATTGTCACACGCTGGGCAAGCATCACTTGCGACCACCATCCACCAACCGGTTGGAAGGAAATGAAGCCTTTATCGTCAATTTTCGTGACCATGAAGCCGACTTCGTCCAAATGGCCCGCTACCATCACTTTAGGGCCGTTTTCATCGCCCGTCTTTTTGGCGATCAAAGAACCAAGTCCGTCGTAGTCGATTTCATCAGCAAATGGCTCAATATATTTCTTCATGACTTCACGCGGTTCCCGTTCGTTTCCAGGGATTCCTTTCGCGTCTGTCAAATCTTTTAACATGATCAATGTATCATCTAGTTTTGACATTCATTTCGACCTCCTAAATAAATATTCCAATTCAGTATAGAGGAAAGAAGGTAATAATGGAAGTGGTTGCATATTTACAGTATTTCTTTTCGAAGCTGCGCAGCAGTTTTCGGTGAAAGTAGTCCTGGCGCTATGTCAAATACGGTTTTTGCACCTGCTTCGCCTTTTTGATTTAATCGGTATGCGGCACGTGCATATGCAACAAGAACACTTGATGTAAATTCTGGATTGCTGTCAAGTTTCAATGAAAATTCCATTACTTGATTGTTCGCATCGCCTGTTTTCCCGCTGCGGATCACAAAGCCTCCATGTGGCATTGCACTATGCTCTTCTTTCAGTTGCTGCTCGGTAATAAAATTGACTGTCGTGTCATAATCCGCGAAATAATCAGGCATCGTTACGATAGCGCGTTCCACCTCGGCTGCGTCAGCACCTTCCTCGAGTACGACAAAACATTCACGAGTATGTTTTTCACGTGTCGTCAGCTCCGGCTGTGACCCGTTGCGTACTTTTTCGACTGCAGATTCTGCTGGTATTGTATATTGAACGGCACCTTTTACTCCTTCAACCCTTCTAACTGCGTCAGAATGTCCTTGGCTCAGCCCTTTCCCCCAGAATGTATATGTTGCCCCTTCCGGAAGGATTGATTCGCCGTAAAGCCGGTTAATGGAAAATAGTCCAGGATCCCATCCGACAGAAATAATAGCGGTTTTTCCACTTGCCTTTGCCGATTCATCCACCGCTTCAAAATACTCAGGTATTTTAGCATGCGTATCAAAGCTATCGACAGTATTGAACAACTTCGAAAGTGCTGGACCTTGTTCAGGAAGATCGTTTTTTGAGCCTCCGCATAAAATCAAAACGTCGATCTCATTTACATAGTTTTCGATCTCGCTCAATCGTAAAACAGGCACGCCACTATTCACTTTCAAGTCGTTTGGCTCTCTTCGGGTAAATACACTTGTCAGCTCTAGATCATCATTTTGAGCGATCGCTGACTCTACCCCTCTACCTAAGTTACCGTATCCTACAATTCCAATTTTAATTTTTTCAACCATTAATACCAGTCCTTTCTAAGAAAGTATTCTCTCATTTTATCGTTTCGCTTCTCTTTTTGCCATTACTACTTTTTGTTCACAAGCTGTCCTTTTGCCTATTTTCGTATACATGGTAAAGTAGACTAGGAGTCAATTTAATTGAAATGAGGATTTATTATGCGCGCTTTTGTTTATACAATCGTCTTTTTTTCCTTCTTTGATTTATTCTCACAGCTGCCGATTATGAGCCCTTTTGCCCTGTCACTAGGTGCTTCTTCCTTCATGACAGGTTTGGCTGTCGGGATGTATTCATTTTCCAATACAATCGGGAATGTTATTTCCGGATTCATGACGGACCGTAGAGGACCGTTCATCATTTTACTTATTGGCCTTTTTGCTTCGGGCATTTCATTGCTGTTCTATTCATTCGCAACAGGACCTGTTTCCCTGCTCGGAATCCGTTTCGTTCACGGTTTTATGGAAGGACTGATCGTCCCTGCGGCGTTTACATTCCTTGCGAACCGTTCCGAGGAATCAAAAAGAGGCAGGAGTGTAGCTATTTCAGGTGCTTTTGTAGGAATGGCTGCTATCATTGGTCCCGCATATAGCGGAATCGTCGCTTCAAAAACTGGAGCCCCATTCATTATGACGGTGAACGGCATCATCATGTTCATCCTTGCGATAACAGCCTTCTTCCTATTACGTACTGTCTCAGTAGCAAAAAAACAGACGACGTCAGAAGTGAAGCATTTCAGAGTTCGGTATTTATTCAAACATCCGGGCATGAAACGTGCATTCGCGGGCGCCTTTTTCCTAATGTTTTCCCAAGGGGTGTTAGCATTGGTTCTACCTTTAAAGGTCGAGGCGCTCGGGTTTGATACGAAAGCAACTGGTATGCTGCTTAGCACATTCGGCATCGTCGCCATTCTTATCTTCCTGTTGCCGATCAACCGAGTTTTCGATAAAGTTCGTCCAATGATTACGTTAGCTTTCGGAATTTCGATGATGGGTATCAGTATGCTTTTCTTAAGTCAAGTGGCCGAAATACAGCTTCTTTATGTAGCAATGGCTATGTATGGTATAGGGTTTGCATTTCTTTTCCCATCGATTAACTCCTTGCTTATCGATTCGTCCTCTCCCGAATTCCGAGGAAAGGCGTACGGCTATTTCTACGCATTCTTTTCTATCGGTGTCGTCGCAGGCTCGAGTCTAATTGGCTATCTGGACTTAACTTTCAATGGTGGATTCATGCTGACAGGCATCATACTATTGCTTGTCGCGATTTATTCGATTTTGGGAATGAAGAGAAGTCTACACCTGACAGAAGGAGCTTGACTGATCGCGCAAAGTGAATGAAAAACAGATGAAGGAATCGTATTCGCGATCCTTCACCTGTTTGCAATTATTCAACTCATTTGAACCGAAAATGACTTGATCTCTTCTATAAATGCTTCGCCGTATCGCTCGAGCTTCGCCGCTCCGACCCCATTCACTTCCAAGAACGCCTCTTCCGTAACTGGCATTTTTGCAGCCATGTCACGAAGCGTCTTATCTGAAAAGACAACAAATGGCGGTACACCCGCTTCTTGGGCAAGCTTCATGCGAAGTGCTCTCAGCTGGTTAAACAACGGATCCTCTTTGGCAATCTGTTTCGTTTCAACGGTCCCTTTACGGAACACTTTCACATTCCCTTTCAACACATCCTTGCCTTGTTCAGTGACATAAATGATCGGAAATTGCCCGTTTTCAACCCCAAGATAGTTCTCTGAAATAATGAATTCAATGAAATCAGATACGTCTTTCGCATTCCGTTCTTTCATCAATCCATACGTCGTCAATTTATCGAATCCGAACTCTAGCACTTTCTTATTTCGTGATCCTGTAAGCACTTGGGCTATCATCGTTTTACCAAAGCGTTGCCCCATCCGAATGACGCATGAAAGAACTTTTTGCACATCAACTGTCACTTCAAAACTCTCTCGTGTATCTGTGCAGTTCGAACACCGCCCACAATCTTGTACGTCCGTCTCTCCGAAATAGGTAATAATGAATTTTTGAAGACATGATTCAGTATGACAATAGTCGATCATCGATTGCAGTTTCTCCAGTTCCGCAGGAATCCTATTTTGGTCCTGCGATTGATCGATGAGGAAGCGCTGTGTAATTACATCTTGCGAGGAAAATAATAGGGTGCATTCACTGTCCAACCCATCCCTTCCCGCACGGCCTGCCTCTTGATAGTAACTTTCCATGTTTTTCGGCATTTGATAATGAATGACGTATCTTATATTGCTCTTATCGATCCCCATGCCGAATGCATTTGTCGCTACCATAATTGTCGCCTCGTCCATCAGGAACCGATCCTGTTCGGCTTGCCGAACACTGTCCGATAGTCCTGCATGGTATTTTGCAACAGCGACTCCAGTCCTCTCGAGTGTGGAATGGATCTGATCAACCGCTTTACGGGTGGCGGCATAAATAATTCCCGCCTCCCCTTCATTCTTTTTCACATAGTCTTTGATAAACTTATCCCGATCCTGGCCTTTAATAACAGAAAAAGTGAGATTGCTTCTTTCAAAGCCCGTCATGACTGTATGGTCACTTTCAATATGCAATTGGTCGCAAATATCTACCCTCACTGCTGGTGTTGCTGTTGCTGTCAATGCGAGAACGACCGGTTTCTTTTCGAATGAGGAGATAACTTTATTCAACATCCGGTAACTCGGTCTAAAATCATGTCCCCATTGAGAAATGCAGTGCGCCTCGTCAATTGCGATCATCGGAATATCCATTTTGCTAATTTGCTGAATGAATGAGGGTGATTCAAAACGTTCCGGGGCAACGTAGAGTAGACGGTACATACCCTCTATCGCATTTTCCATCGTCCCGAAATATTCTTCTGACGACAATGTACTATTAATATAAGCAGCTCGTATTCCAATTTGATGAAGGGCATCGACTTGATCCTTCATTAAGGAAATCAATGGGGATACGACGAGGACTGTGCCTTCCATGACCAATGCAGGAACTTGATAGCAGATTGATTTTCCGCCACCCGTCGGCATGACACATAATGTATCTTTTCCGTCGAGAACATTTCGGATCGCTTGCTCCTGGCCTGTACGGAAGGATGAAAAACCGAAATAGGAAGATAGTACGGAATTAATTTGTTCGATGGATATCACCTCATTAAATTTTTACGTTAAGCCAAAGAAAAAAGCACCCACTTTCGGCACTTTTTCCAACTTCCCTACTCGAGTAGCATCCGTTCTTCATCACGGCTATGTATTTCATTCACGACTAATAATGCAAAAAACCTTTCAAAAAGATGCTTTCTTCTAGAATAACAGACATTTGGACAAGTCTCCAATTGAAAAGGCATACAAAAAGCTCTCCATACAAAAAACGCATGAGAGAGCTTCTAATTATATACGGAGACGAGAGGATTTGAACCCCCGTCAAACACAAATGGCTTTGCGTCAATGTTTACGGGAGTTTTATTACTTTTTTAACAATCCTTAACATCGGTTTTAACTACGAGTCGATAAAAACAATACTTCGGAGGCAAGGAATTTATCATTGTAGCAAAGTTGTTGAGGGCATTTCGAAGCATTCTATCTAATCAATAGTTCAATAAATAATTCTGGCTTCTCCTAATTCTAACTTCTAAAATATGGTATTATATAAACAATACAATTTCCAACAATTAACTGGATGGTGAATGGAGGATTCTGAATGGATTTAAGGTTTGAAATTGAAGATTTGACATTAGAAAATGTATTAGATCTATACAACGTTGATTTAGAATTAGAGGGAGTCGACAGTGTACTTTTCGATTTTAGAAATATGTATAAAGTAGAGCCGCTTGCGATGCTTTTGTTCTCAAAGCGACTACGTTCTATGAAAGCTAAATATCCAAAGGTTTCTTTCAAAGCTACGAATTTTGATGGAAATAGTTATGCAGCTCACATGGGATTTTTCAAGAGCTTTGGATTACAACACGGAAAACAACCAGGTGAGGCATTAGGAAGCGTTACATACATACCTATTACAAAACTTGATGTTAAGACGTTAAGAATGGAATCATATGATACAGACCAAGGGGTGGTACAAGAGGTAATCGTTAGAAAAGCAAAAGAAATGGCTGGAATACTTTGCGGCAATAATCTCGATATCAAAAATTCATTATTCCAATGCATACGAGAAATTCTTCGCAATATAGTTGAACATAGTGAGTCAGAAACAATATGGCTTGCAGCTCAAAGATGGGGTTATCAGAGAGAAATTGAAATTGGCATTTTAGATGAAGGCGTTGGCATAGCTCAAACACTTAAAGTAAATCCGCACTTAACCATCTCTGATGTTGATGCTGCGCTTGAGTTGGCATTGCAGCCTGCCATTTCAGGTAAAGCCTTCATGTACCAAGGACAAGAACGCGGAAAGATCGATGGTGTATGGGATCATTCTGGCTATGGGTTATATATTGCAAGTCAAATAAGTAAAATGAATGGTACCTTCTTTATTTGTTCTGGTGATTCTTCGTTATATATTTCTGAGCAAACTTCAGAAAATATTCCCTATGATCATCTTGGTACTGCTATTCGAATCAGAGTAAACTTGGACAGCCTAATCGAGTTCACGCAAAATGATATCGATGAAATAATTAATCGTGGCCAAAAAATCGCAGCAGAAAAATACAGTTCTTTTGCGCTCTCTTCCGCTTCAGCTGCATCCAAGAAATCTTTACAGAATTAAGTTACTGTTGTGGCACTTTTACTTTTTAACATATAGGGTATAATAAGAGCAGAAGTATTAAGTATCAGAAAATAAATAAGCGGCTAATACAGCGATGTCGGAGTCGAGGTGTGGCTGCATTTCAGTATCAACGCTTCTTGCGTTGTTTGATTATCAAGACCGCCCAGACTGCCAAGTCTATGAGGGCGGTTTTCGCTTTTTGAATAACATGCAAATAGGGTGGTAATTGAGAAGGCCACAATAGTTCAGTTAAACGTAATTTAATATATGCTTCATAATGAAGCAAAGCCCGTGTATTGGATGCCTGGTATTAGACTTGCACTTGAAGATGGTCGACAACTTACTTACAATGAAACTATTTACATAGAGGGAATTGATTGTTAGAACTAAAGAGCCCCGGGATGGTCATTTGAAGAGTCCGTTTATCCGAATATTATATCAACTGCAAACCTAATATAATCTTAGTTCAAGGTAATGTTTACCTCAAAGTAAAAAACCACTTACATACGGATAACGGGTTCGGTTGATGGGGAAAAGTCAATTAACAATGTAAATAACAGGTTAATCAGCTTATTTTTAAACAGTGAAAAGCCATATAAAAAAACAAGTAAAGCACTTAGAAATCTGAGTGCTTTTTAGCGTAATTTTCTACCATCCTTATTGAACTAAAGCACCCGTTACTACAATAAGATTATTTTGAGCACGTTTCTAACAGCAGAATGATTGCCGCAATTATTAATAATGCTAAACATCCACTGCCGCTCGGTGCTCCTGTGTGGGCTTGAGCCCACGCATCGTTCAAAGCACCACCAGGGTTTTTTCGCTGTTCTTTAGCTTTTAATCTTTCTCTTTCTTCCTCGGACATTCTACCCCCCCAATTTTCTTTGCTTTATCCAACTAACCTGCCTCGTTAGTTTAATTAGAAAGGCATGTTCTTCGTTAACAGTATGCAGATAACCTTTTTTATTGAATAGAAGGGTTATCCATTCTATCACCCTTAGGTAAATCAAAATTTTTATATTAATTTATACTTCCTTTTTTAATACCGTACTTCAATAACCCGTAACACAAAATGAGTATTTGTAACAGACTCTCGGTAACTGCATTCAATGGCAGTCCCAAAATAGTTAAAGTAATATCTAAGAGTAAGACAAGAATAACTGCAATAACCCAGAAGATTAATCCGATAACTACAAATCTAACCAAGCCCACTACTCAACCTCCTTTTTTCTTATTGAAATAATCTGCCCCGTTAGTTGAATAAGTAAGATGAGCGGTTAAGCAGTTCAACAATCTTCAATTAAAGCCCCGTTAGTTTAATATTGTTATTAGTTATTTTCTATCTTCTTTTTTCAATTCAATTAAATGATAAATATCCATTTCCCAAACATCTTGGTCTTTTTTTAGTGCATATACGCTAGTTTGAGAACTGCTGCCAAACGAAATAGTTAAACCGACAGTAGTTAAATTATCCTTTTGAGATTCTTCATAGACACTCACTGAATCGTAATACCTGTATTTCAAATATTCCTGTTCTAAATCGTAAGCCAAATAATCATTGTATTCGCTAATGAAGACTTCTTTAGAAGGTAGATTGCCGTTGTCATAGGTTAATGCAAATATATTATCTACTTCATTCTCTTTTATGAGATTCATAAAAATTAAAACAATATGTTCTTGACTGATGTCTTTAAGATGAGTTATCTTAGCATCTTTTAGGAAAGCGATATATTTTTCAATTTCACTATCGCTCAGTTCTTCGAGATAGGTAAAATCTTCAATCTTCCTATCCTTATCATATTCTCTTTCCGTATTTTCTAAGTCCGTTTTCAACTTTCTATTTTCACCTTCTAATTGATGAACCTTTTGTTCTAAAGCCTCTATCTCAGTGTTATCTGGTGTACAACCAGATGCTATAAGCAGAACCAATAAAGATGTAATAAACCAACTTCTCTGCAAACTATTCCCCCCAATATCGCGATGTAATCACAGTTCTTATTGAACTAACCTGCTCCGTTAGTTCAATAAGAATTAATCACCCCAGTAGCTCAACGATCTTCAAGTAAAGCACCCGTTAGTTGAAAACTAATTTGATACACCGTGAAATTTGTAATCATCTGCAATTTGAAAAAGCTCTTGCTCACTTACATCTTTCCAATCCGTTTCTAGTATAGTATCGTTTTTTGCATTTACTTCCGCAACAATTGTATTTGTTTTTCTCGTAATAAAGTAAAGATTTACTTCTTTTATTACACCCTTATGTTTTTTAGAGTAGTTCTTTATAGCTTCCAATGAAGTTTTTGCTTCCCTACTCGCCTCAGACTTTTTAGCATCTTCGTACACTGTTTCGGTCTCGTCGGGAAGCATCATCATTATTTCAATATTTAATTCCCCTTCTGTAAAATCAACGACTGAAAAATGAGAAACAATTTCACTTTTATTTTTTAAATAAGTTTGTATTTTTTCTTCTTCGCTTTTGCAAGCAGCTAACGTTAAAGTGAAAGTCATTAATAGCATTAACAAAACATACTTTTTCATAGCTGTCCTCCTTCCCTCTTTGATAAGATGAACGAATTTTTTTTTACTGCTTTTATTAAACTAAACTGAACGTTAGTTGAACAAGAAAAGTGTTACCTATGAATACTTAAGATTTTTTACTAAAGCACCCGTTAGTTGAAGAAGAAGAGAGCTTCATTCGTCAATACTAAGAATCTTGTAATAAACAAAAATAGTGGTGGCAAGACCAATCACCAAAAGGATACTTCCAGCAGATAAAAAGATATTTGTATAACCTTCAAATATTATTAGATATGTTGAAGTGTCCGAGCCGCCGCCTCGTTTTACGAGCCAATTATGAGCAAGTGATTCACCAAATTTAATGCTGAAAAACAGCAATATAATGCCAATTACAGTCACTAAAGATCCTAAAGCAAATAAAGCTTTTAATTTATCTTTTGTCATTTTACTTCCCCCACTCCCTTTTTTAACTAAACTGCACCGTTAGTAAAAAACACTCCATATGACTATACTCTTCTATTGATTTGCTATAATCCCTTTAATATAACTCTCTTAGGGGGAATTGAATTGTTACTGTCAAAAGCATGGTCTAAGTTTGAAACTGATTAGCGGATAGAGGGTTTTTTACCACAAACGTTGAAGACCTATCAGTTACAGTCTACGCTACTAATCGGTTATTTTAAGGATGTAGAGATGGAATTGCTGGATACGATTCAACTGAAGGAATATCTTGCTGTATCGGGCAAGCATTTTAAAACCAGCCAGTCTTGCACATCTTATACGCTGTATGAAATCTTTTTTTTCGTTGTTCTCATGAAGAAGGCTACCTGAGTAAGAATCCAACTTCCAAGATTAAAGAGGCCCAAAGTCGGGAAGCGGAGACCCAAGTATTTAATCGAAAGAGAGATTGTACATCGTAAATCCTGTCATACCTCAATAGAAAAAGCGATTTTTGAATTCATGTTTTCTACCGGTTGTCGAATTTGGAGAAATAGAAAAGAACAATATTATTTGGACCAACCAATCCGATTATTTGAGAAAAAGGGGATAAGGAAAGGGAAGTTTATTTCAATACTCGGTGCGACATTTGGCTTAAACGATATCTTGAAAGCCGTAATGACAATAATCCTGCACCTTTTTGACGGCAAGGCAGCCACATAAAATGAGTGTCGCCCAAGTGCGATATATCATTAAACGAATTTCAAATCGTGCCGAAATCAACATTGAGATTCATCCACATCAACTTAGACATAGCTATGCAATTCCTTTATTAATAATGGAGCTCCTATTGAAGTTATACAAAGTCTCATGGGGCACGGGCAAAGTGTAACCACAAGGATCTACGCCCAATTAAGTGAAAGGCTAAGGAAAGAGTATTATCAGAAGTACTTTTAGATGTATAGGAGCCAGGTCTTAATAGACATGGCTCTACTTGACTAAAGCACCCGTTAGTAGAAGAAGAAACGAATTATTAACCTGCTATTTACCTTTTGCTTTACGAACATTGTAAGTAACTAGTATTAAATCTTTAATAAGAGACAAATCATCTTTACGATTTAGATCGATAATTCCCTCTTTCGAACCTCTTCTATGATTTAATCTCTCATCTGTTAATTCTAGTTCAGTAAAATGTTCAAAATCTAGAATTGTATTAACTATCCTTTGCATCTCTTTGTCATTTGGTTTAAGGATTAGGATATTTCTCTTCGGAAATATTGAAACAAATTTTGTACCCTTATAGAAATAATCAATTGATTCATCATATTTGCTTTTATCAGCTGTAACTTCTGGCAAATTCTTAATAAAGGTATCAAAGTATAGATATTCATCCCTTAGATGTTCATGTTCAGGATAATGATAGATGTCGTAATACCCTTTTGGTGTAATTAAATCTATAAACTCCTGAATTAGTAAATAGTTACGATGATATTCATCATAATCCTTTAGAATCGCCGATAGTTCAGTTCTTATATCATCCCAAGTTTTATTTACTACACGTATATTGTCTTTATCAACTCCTACAAAACGAGTACTATGCCCCAAAAGTTGTGCGTTAGTCAGTTTGTTATTACCGACCTTAACTTCAACTAGAATATGAATAGAATCATCATTAGCATAGATATAGGCATCTGGTTTGCCTTCTTTTTCATCTCCTAATTCTAACTCACTTGGGTTAAAGTCATGATAAAATTCTGATATACCTAAGATAACTGAATTAGAATTATTTGCTGTTATATAATGATTCACTTGCAATCCATACTTGAACTCACTATTGTATTTCCCCAAGCCAAGCAAAGCCAATAATTCAGAGGTTATATTCGGTTTTGTTTTCTCCAACATTTTAATAAAAGATTCTGTAACACGGTTTTCTGGCTGCTTGTAAAATAATTCATAAAGATTTCTTTTTCGAGCCTTAGATCTTAGGATTGATTTCATTTCTATTCTCCTTATAGTTATCTTATTCAATGTATTTAGTTCTTCTTTAATATCTAAAGGCTTATTTAGGCAAATGACACCCCTTTTACTTACAGTACATTTTACCAAAATATTCAAATAAAGTACCGGTAAGTATAAGTATATTTCTACAATCTTTGCTTGTTAAATAAAACTCCCTTCTTTTTTGAAAGGAGTTTTCATATAAGCTCGGTGGAATTATTTGTCTATTTGTAAATTTTGTTTTCGCTTTACTCTTTCAAGCTTCTTTAAGTATTGCACCGGCTAGTTGCACACAACACAACTACAATGTATTAAAACCTATCCTGTCCAACACTATGCACACCCATCCAATAGTCATGGGCTTCTATATAACTACTGATTTCAAGCCTTTGAAATGTGTGAGAATCAGGATTATAAATTGCGTCAAACCATATCATCAATTCTTCATGACCAAGTTGAGGGTCCCTAAGATCTAAATCTTCCGTTTTTAGTTCAGAAACGAAATGAATTTTCGCTTCGAAATTTCCACTTACGACAAATTCATTATTTATAAAGTCAATACCCCGGATTGAGGCACCACATATGTTCACAAGGTCTAAATTTGATATAGTCCTATTTGAATAGTACATACTACTCCATAGTTCCTCTCTTAATGAACCATCTATATCATCAGTCAGATGCTTTAATATATAGCTTTTTGACACATCTTCTTTCAAAAAATTTAAGATTGTTTCACTATCCCATTCTTGCTCTTTAAGTGATTCAAGTAAAGCATTAGTAGCTTTAAAAGGATCCATATAGGAGGTGTTTAGTAATGAATACACATCCCTAAAAAATGTAAAACGGTCTGACTTTTCAGCTAATTCCTCGTGTATTTGTCCTTGCCTATCAAGGTAGTCCGTCGTATTTCCACTTATAAAAAAGCAATTTTCTAATTGCTGATCTTCAGCTAATTTTGCATACGAAAACCAAATAACCGCATCACGAAACTCCTGTTTCGAATCTGTAAAAGGTTTAATTCGATAAATTGATTTATGTATTAATTCAGGTAAAAAGTCATTTGAAAATTGAACTATATGTAATAACCCTTCCTCTCGTAATCTTTCAAAGTAGGAATCGAAGGAACGCATAACATCTTCGTATTGAGGAAGATTTACACTGATGTTATGAACATTAGGCAGTGTATTCATAGCACCGATTCCTAAATTTATATTTTTTATCTGACTTTTAATAAAGATACTAAATTGTCGCCGAATCTCATCAATAACTACAGAGGATATATAGATTGAAAAATTTTGTTGCCTGCAAATATTTAGAAATTCTCGACTAAGCCTGTTATTTAAAAAGACATCCTTTCCATTTTGAAACACTGTAGAATCCAAAAAAAAATGCATAACTTTCCTCCCCTATCATTATCGAAATGCTGATTGTTGTTACTAATCTGCGACTTAGAATTTCTCCACGTGAGCTAAATACTAAAACAAATATCCCCTAGCTTATATAATAAAAAATTTGCAGTTCTAACACTTGTTATAACAAGGAATATTATGATGGTGTAGTTGTGATGGAGGATTATATTGTCCCCAGTTAAAAATTGCTTTCGATCTCCCTAAGTAAATACGTCGTTTCTATAATATCATGTATTAAACAACAAAATCTAAATTTTTTAGCAATTTTAAATAAAAACCTACATTCCCTTTCCAGGGTTTCCCTTATTGAACTAACCTGCACCGTTAGTTAAAGAAGAAAAAGAGCCGTCTAAGCAGCTCAATGATCTTCAAGCTAAAGCACCCGTTACTTTAAGGTGTGTTATTTTACAAACCAATTCAAAGTTATTAATTCTATCTATATGGAAATATAATAACGTTTTTTTATTGCATTACTTGCGTTCACTCAGTAATTTTTCCTTGTTAGGCTTGGTGTTATCTAACAAAAAATTTGCCCATATAAGTTCGACTTTATCTGTATTTTCTTGCCAGTATTTCAAACGGGTATAATAATAATCTAACTTTTCACTTACTGGTTCTGTAAAGTTATCTACTCCGTGTTTTCGTACAATTGCTGTCAATTCATAAATAGGTAACCCTAAAGCATGCGTTTCTACATGTACAGTAGCTCCAGCGTGACCAATTGCTTGGCACAAAAGACCGCTAACGCTATCATCGATTTCTTTTGCTACTGCATGTGAACCTAATATAGCCTGTTTTGCTTTAGGCATTTTTATTTTTCCCCTTGCCCAATCCTCACAAAGTGCTAAACAGGTTCTGGGTCTTCGTTCATTGGGGTACTTTGCTTCAAATTGTTTTAATGGCATTTTTGCACAATCCAATGCCCACATTACAATAGCTCGATGATTTTGTAATTGTATTAATTTTATCAACTCTTGCAAGCAAAGACTTTCACGTGAAAACAACAATTTGTTTTTTTTCTTTAATTTGAGTTCTACATCTGAAAACATTTTTTATACCCTCCTAAATTAAAGTCAATCTTCAATTCGCCCATAAATTCCAATGACATACTCGGGTTAAATAATTTTGTTAGTGAAAATTGATTAATTGTTCTTTTTTCTTTAGTTCTCTTTTTAAATTAAACTGCCCCTTTAGTACAATAAGAAAAAAGTCTTTACTCCTTCTTAAAGAAAAGCACCCTATAGTTTATGTAGAAACCTTTACAATCTCTTTTACACATTAACATAATCTAATCCCATTAATGTATTTTCTTGAATCTGACTTATTACAAAAAGACGCCCTCTTTTTAAAGAAAAGCGCCCGATTATTGAATATCATTCTAAGTTCTTATTAAAGTAAATCCCCGTTAATTGAACAAGCTTTAATTAATTTATTCACCAAGTCTTACCCAAAGACTCATAGTATTTCCTAAAGTTATCTTTTGAAAAGATTTGTTCATAGAAGATGATAGATTCACAAGGTACCTTTATTGGTTTTTCTGAATAATCTATTTCTAGACCTGTTAAAAGTTTATTGCTTATTTGGTTTTTAATTAATCTTTTCAACTCTTTTCCTTTGTCACTTTTCACCCTTAAATGCCATCTTAATATAACTTTCTTAATAAAATCATTTTCTGCATACCAATATTCCAACTTAATATTTTGCTTATCAAATTCCTCTTTTGCATTGATTTTATAGTCATTTCGCTCTTGAAGTTGGTAATTATAGGAGAACTTTTCCTCCACTTCGTTTTTTGCCCATTCTCTTCGATGTAAAGTGTTATGGAAATTTGTTTTAAAAAACCCATCAATTAAAGCTTTAGTTGTAAAATGGTTACTTCGATCGTTAAATATGGGCAACTTTCTCATAATGAAATACAGCTCGTAAAAATCAGACATTGCTTTTGAAGTAAGTTCATTATCTGTCATTATTTTTTGAAATTCCGCAAATTCCATCAATTCGTCCATTCCTTGGTATTGCAGTTTTTCAAAATCACTAAGGTCAAATATATCAACTGTATGAAAGTATACACAAATGGGTTTTGTATGAGTTTTCCCCTTTATGTGGTTAATCACTCGTTCAGCTAAATTGTCAGCTCTCCCTATGTATAGAGGTAAGTCTTGATACTCATAAGAATGCCTATCCTTAAAATTATCTTTTAATGCCACATTCCTTCCCCAAAAAACATAGACACCCGGACCAGTAAACTTTTGAATTTCAGCAAAATCCCAAACTCTAATTTCGTCTCCATTTGGTAGTATATGAGGGAATAAATCTCTTTTATCACTCTTTTCTCCCATTAATACTTCAACTCCTAACAAACTAATAATATTAAAATAAATATTAACAAAAAATTCAATTCTATGTTTGATTCTTGCTCCACTAAATGGCCCGATTGCTTAACAAAGATTAATCTGGACACTTTCTCTAAACTGCCCCTTTAGTTGAACAAGAAAGAAGAGCCGTCTAAGCAGCTCAACGATTTTCAAGTAAAGCACTGGTTACTTTAAGTATAAATTTTATGCAAACCATCTAATAGGAATTTCTAAGTGCGCTGGATTATTCCTATCCCATATCGGATCAATATCCTCTTCTTTTAGTTTAGGGGAATATAATAGATATTTAACTAAATCAGACGACAAACGGTAGCGTACTTCCCCTTTAACTCTATCAGTTATACTCTCTATTTCAGATAATTTATTTTTATTCTCCATATAACATACAGTAAACCCGTAATTTAATTGGTTTAATAAAACTATAAATTTATATTTCCCTTCCCAATAATCAGCTCTTAATTCATTTACTCGTTTCTCCAAATCAATAAGCTTTGGCCTTTCTTCTTCCAAATTAATTTCCTGCAAATAAATTCTTTCATGATCTAAGAAGCTAGAGGAAACTAACAATAAATCATCTCTTCGAGTTAATGATACTTGATAATTTAAATGAAGATTTCTTTCCCCATTACCTTGAGTTACAGCATACATTAAATAAGTGGTATTCCACATTCTTTGAACTCCCCCTGTATGTACAAATCCCCCAAAGAAAAAGCCACCTACATCAAACAACATTAAAGGATTTTTAATGGCGAAATTTTGTAAAAATGCAAGTGCATAAACTAAACATTTTCCATCTCCAAAATTATCATTTGTTATGAAATCAACAAACTGTGAGCTTTTATCGCTTAAATATTCGTGTTCTCCTCCACTTCCTAGATGTATTGATGAATGTTCTTCTTTGAACTGACCGTTACCCATGTAATTATATGAATACAGCTTTGGCCTATCTTGTTCCATAAAACCAACTAGTAACTCTATACGAGAAAATGGACCAGCTGATAACACTCTTTCGAAAGCAGTTATTGGCTTTAATCCCTTTTCAAGTTCTTTTGTAAAGATTCCAATTGCCTCTAAAGCATTCTCAACATCACCTGCAAAAGTAACCAAAACATTACCAGGTAATTTAAAGACTTTATACATTCTATCTTGCATAGTTTTATTTTCTTCCTTAACAAATTCACCAAAAGTAGTATATTCACCAAAAGCTTCATCAATTTCTTGATTTCGTCCACTTGAAGTCATACTATCAGCTATTAAAAATACTGCTGTTTTTGATTTAAATCCAATACAATATGTCACGCTTCTAGCCTCCCATGTAAAAATACATTTCACTAAACTGCCGCGTTAGTTGAAGATAATTTCTTCAATATTCAATACATTTCAGCATAGATTTCTCATCTTCCTTCTATATTTTTCTTTCCCCTATACAATTAGCAAGTGTTTTATCAACGTAATTAACAAAGGCACATAAATTCATGCATTGGTGCTAATTCCTGTGCCAATTGTGGTACCTATCCATCTATATAAAGCATCTAAATGTTGATGAAACAACAAAAACAGGGACAACAATTCATATGTGAAGTGTGTCCCTTGACTCTGTGTATTTTAATGTATTCTCCCCATCAACCGAACACGTTAGGCATAAGCCCCCTCTTCATTTCTTGTTCTTCAGTTTCTCCAATAGGTTGCTTACCTTTACCTTCATATCAGAAGTTTCTTCTATTAATACATTGAATTGATATCCGGTTTCATTCGTTTCAATCTCAACGATATCACCTTCATTAAGATTTCCCTCGACTTCCTCCAACGGAATTAACAATTGCTCACTTTCATCGTCCCGCTTTAAGAATACATAAAAGCCATCATCGATCCGATCCAACGTAAATTTATTTGTCATCTCTCACACGCCCATCCATCTTTGTCTCTATCCATTTTAGGTTGGTATGCTGGGTGGTCTTTTCCTACACCTTTAGGGTATACCTTACGCAACTCAGTACAGTTTTGGAAATTAGTTTGTGTTGCTGGCGCAGGTTTTGTCACTGGCTTTGGAGCAGGTTTAGCAGCTGGCGATGGCTTGGCTTCCGTTTTACCACAACTATTGGACACTGAATGCTTTACTCCATCTGTTGTAACTGTAATATTGCAATGAACGGCTGTTTTGTATGTTTTGGCTCCTACATTATTCAATCGTGATTCAATTGCCGTATGTGGATGACCATAAGAATTGTTTTTACCGTATGACAGGATCGCTACACTTGGCTTCACATTGCTGATGAATGTAGCTGAACTGCTCGTGTTTGATCCGTGGTGTCCGTTTTTGAGTACAGTAGCCGAAACGTCGTATTTGTCACGGATATAGTCCTCGATCGCTGTATCTGCATCTCCCATCAGCAGGAAAGACACTTTGTTGTAAGTCGCTTTTAAAACGATTGATGCATCGTTGCTGTCTTTCGCGTTTTCGTCAGCGTAAAGAACCCGTATGACCATTTTAGGATCTAGTGCAATTTTATCCAATTCTTCAGCTACAGTAAATTTGATGTTCTTCTTGTCAATCAAGGTTAGCAGTTCATAATACGTTTGCGAGGTATGGACATAGCCGGAGTCAATGAAATTTGTGACATTAAACGTATTCAGAACTTCAATCAACCCGCCGATATGATCGGCATCTGGGTGCGTAGCTACCACAAAGTCCAACTTTTTAATGCCTTTTGCTTTAAGGAAATCAACTACATGCTTACCTGCCGATTTCGGTCCCCCATCTAACAGCATTGTCTTACCAACTGGCGATTGAATTAGTATTGCATCACCCTGGCCAACATCAATGAAATGTACTTTCAGTTCTTTTGTTGCTGCCGCGTCTGCTGTCGGCATAAAGCCTATGATCAGCGCGAACGCCATTAATACTGAAAAAAGCCTCTTCAATTTCATCTCCTTCATAATTCCCCCTCCTAGTTACTACATTCGACTTAAGATGATAAAGTCCTTCTAATTTATATATTTTTCCAACAAAAAAGGCCACTCAAATGAGTGATCAGTTGATGCATTGTACAGATATGATATGTTCGATTGAGATTCGAAAATCGCCAAATGGGTCGGCAAGGAGGATTGCTTTGTTATGTAGATCGATTGCTTCGATAATGCCTTGGTTTTCGATTATACGATTGTCTCGCCAAGTCTTTATTAAAGTTTCGCATTTTCGTTTATTTGCTATTTCGATTTCTTCTTGGATTGCTGCCAAATCCCATTCTGTAAGTTCAGGACGTTCGGTATGTTCATCTTCTGCATGCCAGTCTCTTAGATCAGCTAGGTGTTCCGGCAGCATCATTGCTGTCCATTTGATACGACCGCGGTCTTTGATATCGCCTTCTACCTTCATTAAACGATCATCCTCTCTTTATGAGAAACGGGAACTAGTGCTAGAACATTGTCAATGGTAAAAGTCCGTTTGGATTTCCTTAGATAACAATAAGCGCGGAACGATACCTCTCCTACCTGGATGACTCTGATTCGTCTCCCGCTGATTGATCCATCAGCTGCCATGTACATCATATCCAATAATTCGCCATATCTTACCGACTTCTCCAATTTTTTACGCACGTTTGTTCCCCTCCTTATTTTCATTATAGAGAATGAATGTTCGCATGTAAAGACAAAGAAAAAAGCACGTTTCAGTAAAATACTGATTTGTGCTTTTTTGATTACCCATTAACATTTATTCATTTTTTCTTTATAGTTTTAATTACAATTTGTAGTTGCTTTTTCTCATTGTGCTGTCTCATATTCCTCACTCATCTCCTTCTTCACAATATTACTATATCTTCTTTTTATATATCTTTTAATAGCAGGAGTTTTATTAAGTAGTTTGATTAACGGCCAATCCATTACACTAATGAAGTAATCATCGTCAATGCTTTTAAAAAATTCTAAGGCATCTTTTTCAGCTTGATCGTCTCCAATTAATATATTCTTTGCCATTCTATATTCAACACTTAATGCTGAAGTGTCAAATTTATCAATTTCATCATCAACGGAATCATCTTTATTCAGTTTATAGGACAAGAAATAATTAATTTTACTCATTAATTTTGATGAGTATTCCAAATTTAATTCTGAAAATTTATCGAAGATGAAACGAACTCCTCCACAATCTTTATCTAGAATACCCACTAATAAACCATGATAATCATAAAAGAAATCGTCTAAACTGTTTTTGTATTTTTTCAATCCGTACAAGTAGATTAATATTAACCCAAACTTCCTAAATACAGATATCCTTGATTGAATATATCCATCATCTAGCTCAAGTGTCTCACCTTTGATTAAATTATTCCTTAGTGAAGGGTCTATTTTATTAATGTATAAATCATTGATTTTCCCATCATTATGAATAATTAAATGGCGACGTTGCAGAGTTTCTGTAACAAGTATAATTTCCTCTTTCAATTCCCTTACACTGTGTAAATTTATATTCACTTTCTTATCTAACTCTTTTATCCATTCTTCAAATGAATTTCTAAGTAGATTTTCAATATATTGATCTAGAAGGAATGTCTTGGCATCTTCAATAGAACCAATATTCTTAAGATCATAATATGTAAGTGGTTTATCTTTTATCACTTGATTTGAAACATCTAAATTATGTATAAAATCCTTGAAGATATCTGCAATAAGTAACTCTAAACCTATCACTAAAGATACTATTAGTGAGTTTTGAAACTGAGTCTGATCATAGGAAGCATCAATTGTATTTTCCATAAAATTATCATAGGCTTTACTTAATACTGCAGATTCTATCAATAAAGTAAATGTATCATCCTCTTCTTTCACTACTGTATTCTTATCAATCATTCCGTAAACGGGAATTTCCTCTAACTCTTTAAAAATTTTCTCTAGTTCTTTTTGTTTTTCTATATCGTTGTTTTTTTCAGCCTCAACCTTTTTATACTTCAAATGTAAAACGTAGGATGTAAATTCACCGATGTCCATCTTTGAAGGTTCAGGTTTTTGCTCAACATTTTGTTGTTGGAGTCTTTCTATCGACCCCAAGTGTCTTAAAAATCTAGATGTTATTTCATTTATGAATTTCCCATTATTAGAAGTCATAAAAATCTATCTCCTTATTTCACTTTTTACCATTATAACAAACAGTTTATTTAGTGCCATAGTTATTAGAAGATTCATCATTTTAGTTTCTTATACTATTATGAATTTTTCAAAAGTAGAAATATAGCTCTTTGAGTTGATTTATTACTTGAGAATCCAAGTAAGTACAATCGTAAACCCCAAAGACTGTTAGGGAAAATCAAAGTATATTGTCATCTTATTATTTCAAAATGCTAAACGATACAAAGCATCCATAAGTAACGGATAAAGTGCTTTTTACTTCCTCAAACAAACTCAATATGTATATTTACCATACTGTCTTTCTTGCATTCGTCACAATGAACAAACCCAAATACGGGTTTGTGAAACCGAATTCGCTCCAATTCAAGCGCAGGCTTTAAGCAGTTCATACATCTTCGGCCTTTCACTTCGGCCTTTAGAAATTCTAGAAGATCCTCACTGCCGTCATACTTTACCTCAACTTCAACCAGCGTGCCGACACAATCATCGCAAATTGGCAGTTCTCCCTCTTCCAAGACTTCTACGTCCGCTTTGCTAAATTGGACATTACATAGCAAACAATGTACATTGCTCATTTCTACATTCCACATAATATCCCCCCCTATCGACCTAGTTCGACAAGAAGGTATGTAAGTCCTTCTTTATAAGCAAACAAAAAAGCCCTATCCAATTAAGTAACGGGTTAGGTTGATGGGGAGAAAATTGCAATTAACAACGTAAATAACAGGTTAATCAGCATATTTTTCAACAGTGAAACAGTCATATAAAAACAAGTAAAAGCGCTCAGAAATCTGAGCGCTTTTTAGCGTAATATTCTACTATCCTTATTGAACTAAAGCACCCGTTAGTTCAAGAACTAATTGTCTTTTCTCCAAGCGTCAAGTTTTCTTGACCCGTAAAATCATAAACATTATAGTCCCTGCTTTTCTTTATTTGCACTTTTAGATTTGATAAGCGAATAAATATCTTTGACATTAAGTACAAGCAGCACTAGCAAAAGCAACCAAACAAAAAGCAATTTGTAACCAAAATTGTCCAATATATATTCTCGCTGTTTAATCGAAAAGTAGCAAAAAACTATTAATAATAGCAGGTCATTGACTACGACAACTATCTCATTTATTTCTTTCTTGTCTTTCAGGAGTCCATATAAGATTACCCTCACGATTAAAATAGTTCCCATTAAATAGTGTAGAGTTACTATATCTGCACTAAACTCACTAGCTTTAGTAAACTCAAGGATAGGATCCATTGATATCCTCTTTTCAATTATTTTATCTAGATAGATGCTTTTCTTGAGCTAAACTGCCCCGTTAGTTGAATAAGACAAAGGTGCGGTCAAAACTCAACGATCTTCAAGTAAAGCACCCTTTAGTGAAAAACTCACTTTAAAAAGGACTTGTCGAAATACTCCATTGCTAGTATTACTAGCCCCAAAATCGTTAACAACAATCCTACAACAAATGGGAAACCTAGGAATAAACTTTGAACAGCTTCATGCCCAAACCCATGGTATTGCTTTTCCCCAAAAATCGCATACCACAACTGTGAACCAGTCCAACTAGTCATGCTGGGCATATACATCATTGCCATCAGAATTATAGTTAGTGTAGTAAATAATCCCCCTATCATTATAAAACCGCCAATTACAGTCCTTTTCATTCTTTCGCCCCCCTATATCTCCAAGCGTTTTAGATTTCCCTTGTTCAACTAACCTGCTGCGTTTGTTCAATAAGAAATAGTGCCCTCAAGCAGCTCAACGTTCTTCAATTAAAGCACACGTTAGTGAAATATTAAGTTTATCCCAAACCCAAGCCTGAAAGATTTGACCTATTTCTATTTTGAGTGCTTCAACATCCAATTCCTCATCAATATCGAATTCTTTAAAAGTAAATGTTTTTGTTGCCCCTGTACCTTCATATTTTGTGCTCTTATGAACGATTCGCCACTTTCTTGGGAAGTGAAACCTCATATCATTCGTTCTGGGGCATTGACACCTGCACAGCATTCTGTTTAAAACCTTCACCATGCAGGTATGAATCAATAACTTCAATATGACTTGGATAATGGCCAGTATCTCCATCAACTCTAAACTTTAATAAGAGATAACCGCCTGTTACTCCATCACCAAACGGCATAAATGCCCATTCATGTGAAAGTATTTGTGCTTCCTCCTGTATAAACTCCATTCCATCCGCTATAGATTCATAAGGGATCAAATGTGAATACTCCATAAGCTCTTTGATTACATCTTCTTTTGTACCTGTGTAATTTATTTGTAGTAATTCATCGTAAGAATATATTGGGAAGTCATTTGCTGCATCTTCGGTCAATTGAAAATCGTTAAAAGCTGTATTTAGCTGTTCCTCTAAGCTAGAATTCTCTTCTAAAGTTTTATTGATCATACGGGCATTTTCTTTTAGTTGTTTTTGGTAATTCAGATTATAGTAGATTAACACACAAACCGTTATTGTCAGTAAAATGATTAGTGTATTTTTAATTATTCGCAAAGTTATTCCTTCTCTCTATTATAAATAGGAACGCTATGAAAATCTTACTCAACTAATAACTGTTTCATAGAGAGCCCATAACAATTCTCCTCTTGTATAAGAAGTATGTTGCTAACTAGGCACTTAATTCTTTAAGTACTTAACAAAACAGCCCCTTTATCGACAATTAGGGAAGCGACCCCTGGTAAGGATGGCTTCCCTATAAACCTCTACTTCATTCGTCGAATATACCTTTATTCATTTATCAGGTCGAGAGAATCTTTAATTTCTTTGAAATCTGGACCAGGATAGAAAAGACTTAATGTAAGGCTGCCGTCAGGGATGATTTCTGCTTTAATTATGTGATCCGTTTCTTTAGAGTAGATAAATCGATGCTGACCAGAGCCAAATTTAATCCCTTCATAACTTTCAAATAACTGGTTGAAATATTCTTGATTTACATTATCGATTGCCACCGAAAACAACTTATCATTTCTAATATACAATCGAACCTTGCCATCTTCTTCAAATACGTAGTCCGGCGAACTCATCATTTCCTCTTCATCCATTATTGCATAATTTTCTCCCAATCGCTCAATTACATCCGATTGAGGTTCCCCTAAAGTTACTCCGTGAAGATAAAATAAACCTTCTACCTCTTTGAATTCAGGCTTTTTTTCTTCTATTGGCGTCGAGGATTGTTCTGTTTCTTGGTATCCCATATTTTCAAAAAAGTCCAGATTATCATCAGGAACCATCAAATAGACATAAAGGCTACCGTCGGGGATGATTTCTCCTTTAATAAGTTGATAAGTCTCCTGAGAGAAAATATATCTATATCGATTGCCATCAGAACTATATTTAATTCCTTCATAGTTTTCATAAATCTGAGCAAAGTAATCTTTATCTACTTTCATTAATACAATCGAGTCTAATTTATCATTATAAAAAAGGAAACTCGCTAGCCCATCATAATTTAGGAGGAAATCAGAGTCACTTCCATCAGCTTGACCTATTATATAATTTCCACCTAATCGTTCAATTACTTTTGATGGTGAGTCACCTAACGTTACTCCATGAAAGTAAAAATAACCTTGCTCTTCAGAGAATGTCGGTTTGGCTAAATCTATATTCAAGTCAATTGGATACTGTTGTTCATTATTAATATTCTGTTCCGTCATATATAGAAACTCTGCATTTCCCTTGAGATTCGAGTCGGGATAGTATAGGGATAAGTTAAGATTTCCGTCGGTAGCCCCCCTTGAGGCATGTAATACATGGGAAGACTCCTTAGAGTAGAAATAATGATTATCATGATCAACATACCTTGAATGTACATATTTAAATCCATCGTAGCCATTAAATAGTTTGTCGTAATAATTTTTATCTACATTCATATATACAATGGAATCTAATTGATTTTCATTAAAATAGAATCTCGCCATACCGTCATAATCCATGATGAAGTCAGCATCAATTTCATCCTCTTGTTCGATTGTATAGTTCTCACCTAAGCGTTCAATTACTTTTGATTGCGAGTCACCCAACGTTACACCATCAAGATAATATAAGCCTTGTTCTTCGGAGAATATAGGTTTTAATAAATCTATGTGCAGCTCCGTCGGAGACGGTTGATCGGCTACAGACGGTTCAATTTTAGTTAATACTTCATTTAAAATAAAGAGCATTACGCACATTGTTACAACAACGGTTATTATCGCATATTGCCATGTACGCTTTGGCTTTGGATTTGGATTTTCAATCTTGTTCACTACGTTTCGTATAACACGTTCCTTACTTTCAGTTAAATCTTTCACTTCAGTAGGAATAAATTTATCCATTCAATAGCACCTCCCATTCAATTCCTTTCAGCTGCTCTCTCAAAAGTTCCCTGCCACGTCGTAATCGGGTTTTTACTGTACTTTCTGGTATAGCTAAAAAATTTGCTATCGCAATGATTGTCATTTTGTGAAAATAAAAGTATATGAGGGCTTCTCGTTGTTTTAATGGTAAACGAAGGATAGCTTCTCCTATTATTGTTTCTTCATCTTTTCGAACTAATTCATCTGATCTCTTTACGGATCCTGAGTGGAACAATTTGTTTTGCAATTTGACACTTCGATAAGTCCAGCTTTTTAAATAGTCTTTACTTTTATTAATAGTCATTTTTGTTAAATAGGCCTTTAATTCGCCACGTTCTTCGTAATCAGAACGGCTGTTATAAAATTTAATGAATACTTCCTGTACAATATCTTCTGCAGCTTGGAGATCCTTCACGTAATAATAAGCTAGCCGTATTAGGAACTCCGTGTATTGAAACATTAAGTCTTGTAATTGTTTAGCACTTTTCAAAGCTTCAACTCCTTTCACTACATAGTAAACGATTCTCAGACCTCAAAAGTTTGTTTTTTCAAAAAATAAATCTAAAATTATACTAACCTGACTATGCGATATGCGACAAAACGCCTGAAATCCTTGATGTATATGGGTTTCAGGCGTTTTCTTGTTGTTGAAGTTGAACCGGAAAGTGCAACTAACCTGATTCAACAGTGAAATAACTATATAAAAACAAATAAAAACGCTCAAATCGAGCGTTTTTATTGGCGTAATATTTTACTGTCCTTATTGAACTAAAGCACCCGTTAGTTGAACAAGGAAATTACTCAATAATTTCTATCTCTTTAACTTCAAAGTCCTTTAGATGATAGACTATCTGTTAAAAGAACTAAAAATGAGGAGAACCAAAAGGCTCTCCTCATAATATTTATATTCGGTTACTGTTCTAACCAAAATGTTGTTTAATAGAACTAGAACAGATAGCTCAGTCTTGGGTGTGTCTCATCAATCGATAAGTGCGACAGATCTTCCAGTAGTCTCTCCCCGAGCCAGTTTTTCCACCGTATCTCCAATCTGATCGAACGAAAGGGTATTGACGTCAGACTTTACTTTGCCTTCAGCCATCAAGCTAATCACGTTTGCGACATCTTCTGGAGTTCCGCCGAGAGATCCCAGGTAGCGCAATTTCTTTAAGACCACGCTCTGTGCGGAGATGTTCGCTTGTTCACGAGCTAGACCAACTTGTATCACTGTCCCGCCCATACCAACAGTCTCAATGGCTTCAGCGGTCGTGGTGCCAAATCCTGCATAGTCAACGATGACCTCGAGGTCTTTGTCTGCGAATTCAGTGATGGATGTGGCAACCTCGACATTTCCATATTTACGGATATTGTCATGGATATTCTCATTAATTTCGGCCACGTAGACCTCTGCACCCATCCCCAGCGCGAACTGAATTGCGAGAGATCCTAGACCACCAGCACCTATGATTCCGACCTTAGTACCTTTACGGACTTCACCTAGATTTAATGCGTGCATCGAAGTCATTCCAGCGTCAGTGGCAGTAGCTCCCTGTTCAAAGGACACTTCATCAGGTAATGGTACAAGTAGTTCAGCAGGGACCAGCACCTGTGAAGCAAAGCCGCCATGCATTTTGGTACCGGGTCCGTCCACATCCGCCGCAGCTACTACCCGCTGTCCTACCGATAAACCAGTAACTCCTTCGCCCAGACTATCTATGGTTCCCGCAATCTCATGTCCGAGAGTTCGTGGCAGTTCCCCAACATAGTGAGTTAGAGTTCCGTCGAGGTAGCTGACATCAGTGTGGCAAATCCCCGCAGCCTTAACGTTAATAACGACCTGACCAGGTCCAGCAGTTGGTGGATTGACTTCATTTAATGTGAGAGGCTTCTTAGCTCCTATTACTTGCCATGCTTTCATTTATTACACCTTCCCTGTATTAGTTTAAGTAAATCTCGAATTAAAGTATCTTTAATTCAAAGTAATTATACGTCCAATTTAAAAGTAAGTAAAATAATTTGCTTATTTACTGTTTTGCTACGTTTCGAGGAAATTATTCATTGTATTTTATATTAAAATATTCCGCCACTTTAAAAGTAAGTCCTTTTACAACGAAACACCCCTTTAGATATAGAATCCAAAGGGGATAAAGCTTCGCAATTTTTTTATAAACATCGTGACTTTATGTCAAACCAACACCTGCTTATTAAACTAAACTGCCCCGTTAGTTGAAGAACATCATTTCACAATATTCATTATATTTTAACATAGATTTCTCATCTTCCTTCTAATTTTTCTTTCCAACATCAAATCAGCAAGTATTTTAACAAGTGAATTAGCAAAGGCACATAAATTTATGTGCTCTTGTTAATCCCTTTGCTATAGCGGTTCCAGTTTGTCTATATAAATAATCTAAACGTTACATAGCAACAAAATTGGGGGCACCAATTCATATGCGAATTGTGTCCCCAAATGCTGTGTTTTTTATTGTTTTCTCCACAGCAACCGAACCCGTTAATAAGCGAGGTGCGTGCTACTTTATGTCTAGAAAGCGATATTGTGTACCAAGGACATTAAATTTCATTTCTGATTGTTTCCCTCTATCACACCCACTTCGATTTTGTATTAATCCGTAAAAGTCAATATCGGTTTGTATATTCCAATAAATTTTCGTCTATAAATTGCCCTAAAGAGATACGGGTGACACAACATCCGCTAAAGGAGTAGCTATAGATGAATGAGTTAGAATCTCTTCAAAAAATCGTGAATAGAAATGAAGGTAGCATTATTTCCAAAGGATATAACGGAAGAAATGAGAAAATAGAATTTGAATGTAAAGAAAAGCACCGTTGGTATACAAAGCCGACATCTATTTTCAACGGACATTGGTGTCCTACCTGTAATCATACGGTCCCATATACTATTGAAGATATGAAAAGAGTCGCCCTAGAAAGAGGAGGGCAATGCCTTTCTCATCATTATCAAAATGCTCATAGCAAACTAACTTGGAAATGTGCCAAAGGACACATTTGGCAAGCGATACCTAAAAGTATTTATCTACATGGAACTTGGTGTGCAGAATGTAAAGGCGTTAAAAAGCTGACAATTGAGGATATGAAGGAGTTGGCCGAACGAAAAAACGGTGTCTGCCTTTCCGAGGAGTATGTCAATAACCGTGAAAAACTACGATGGCGTTGTGAAAAAGATCATGAGTGGGAATCATCCGCATCCAATATTAAAAGTGGAAAATGGTGTCCAAGATGTGCAAAAAGAAAAGTAATCATCGAAGATATGGAAGATCTTGCACAATCAAGAGGAGGGAATTTTTTATCTAACAACTACAATGGGAAGTATGTCAAATTAAAGTGGAAATGTAAAGAAGGTCATATGTGGGAAAGTACTCCGGCAACCATTAGAAGCGGAAGCTGGTGCCCTGTTTGCGCAAAAAAAAGTACATTAACTATTTCTGATATGGACCTGTTGGCTGCTGAAAGAGGTGGGAAATGCCTTTCTATTAATTATATTAACAGTGGTACCCTCCTTCAATTCGTGTGTAAAGATGGACATCAATGGGAAACAAATTACCGCAATATCTCAAAAGGTTCCTGGTGCCCAAGTTGTAATGATTCAAATGGTGAACAAAAATCAAGGTATCTCTTGGAACAATTATTAGGACTTGAGTTTAAAAAAACAAGGAAGGTTCTAAAACGGGGATTAGAAATCGATGGTTATAATGAAAAGCTAAAGGTTGGTTTTGAATTCCGAGGAATTCAACATTATCAATACGTTCCTTACTTTCATAGAACAATCAGGGGATATCATGAACTTATAAAGCGAAATCGTGATAAGGAAAGTCAGTGTGAACAAAAAGAAATAAAATTATTAATTATCCCTTATAGTGTTGAGGAAGAGTCAGATGAGTCCCTAGTCCACTTTATTAAAAGTTGGTTAACTAGGAATAGTATTCCTTTTCAGAATAAAGAGGTTTCCTTGAACTCTATCCATAATCTTAATTCCAAAATCAGTCTTATGAAAGAAATAGCAGAAAGTAAGGGTGGGCAATGTCTTTCCACTGTTTATCGTAATAGAAAGCACTACTATGAATTCAAATGTCGTGAGGAACATCGATGGACTACAACGTTTGAAGTTCTAAGCCAAGGCAGTTGGTGTCCTCAGTGTGCAGGCAATGCCAAACTAACAGTTGAAGAGATGAAGCAATTTGCTGCATCTCAAGGTGGAAAGTGTTTATCAAATGAATATATTAACAACAATACTCACCTTCTATGGGAATGCAATAAAGAGCATCAATGGAAGGCAACCCCTTCGAATATCTTAAGGGGAAAATGGTGTCCAACGTGCAATAAAAAAAAACGATTAACAATAAATATCTTTACAGAAATAGCAAATAAAAGAGGGGGAAAATGTTTATCTTCAACATACATTAATCAAAAAACAAGATTAGCATTTGAGTGTCAGCACGGTCATCAATGGGATGCTTTACCAAATAATATTCAGAAAGGGAAATGGTGCCCCACATGTAAAGGAAATCGTAAAAAAACTATTAAAGATGCACAGTTAATCGCCCAGCAAAAGCAGGGGAAATGTTTATCAACTGAGTATGTAAATAATAAATCAGAACTACAATGGGAATGTTCGGAAGGTCATATATGGACATCCAACTACTCAAACATTCAGCAAGGAAGTTGGTGTCCTCAATGTAGACAATTGTAGCTTGTGCTTTCTTGTCCGCTTCATAAATAGCTATTTCACCTTGTAACTGATTAATCTTTAAAAAGTTTTTACTGTATTCAGCATGTAGTCATTTATTTTCACAGTTTGAAAAAGTGCTTAAGACAGAAAAAATATAAAAAATTGCTGGAGGGTACCTAGTCTTATTTTTCATTATTTCGTTAGAAATAAGAGCCCCAGGGTAGTCATTTCACTACCCCTGGGCTTTATATATGAAACTAAGCTATAGTGAATAGCCTAGTTGAAGTATTCGGTAACATTGTAATACCATAATCATTTGGTAATAACACTGGATTGATTCCTTCCTTGCACAGATGCTCCCTGATAAACTCGTTAAATCTATCCTTAAGTAATTCATAGCTTCGTTCACCTTGCGATGACTTAAATCTTTCTGGCACATCGGTAGCGTCATTTTGAATTGCCTGCAAAGCATTAGGAATTGAACCCGCATCCCCGATAAATTCCAGGACTTCAATTGCCTGTTCTTTAATCCGTTGCTGTTTCCCATTCAGCTTCATTATCCGCTTCGCGGCTTCACCATAAGTATAATAGTCTCCAACCTTAATGTGACGTTTATGATGTGCTTTTAATACCGCAATTGCAATATCTTCTCTAAACAAACCCAACCAAGCGCTACGATCAACGTTATACTTCTTTAGTAAGTATGTTGGATCTAAGCATTGGTACTCGAATCGATACAAGTCAACTGCCTGCTCTTTTAAGAAAGCTGGGCTATTCGTCTTAGAAAGCTGATCCTCTTTATTATAGGCATTGATCCGAGAACTCTTACACTCATTGTAGGTGCTTCCTGACTTCTGTAGACCCTTATAGCGATATGGAACTGGCCCTTTGCTTTCAAGTATTGTGTATAGCTCCACATCCGGTGTATAGAACTGCCTTGCATAATCGACACGAGTAAGACGCCATCTCCACCTTGTTAATGAAAAGTAAGGATGAATAGACTCTAGCACTTCGTTTAATGTGCGTTGTAGAGCTTCTACATTCTCTTGACTACAGTCAAACAGCTCAATACTTGGAGCCTCTTTTAACAGCTCAGTAGGATTAATCTCAACAGCTATACTGTACATATTACTATTCTTCTGTCTTGTAATATTGATTGCTCTCACTCCAGGTTGACCAAGTGGATTAGAAATCTTACAAGCGTTTCTGCTCACAAACTTTATTTCCTTCTCTAGCTCCATGCTCAATAAGTCAACAATTGAATAAGCAGATTCTAACGAAATCTCAAATGTATCAATCACAGCTTCCCCTCTTCTCTGGTTTTCCCGTTGTATTTCGTGCTTCTTTTAAAGTTACCCGCCAAAAAGTCGTTTATATAACATCAATTGCAAAGTTTTTTTATACTTTTTACAATTATGTTGTACAAACAGTATCTAAAGTTTTTATTAACGCTAAATATTGCTCTTTTCCTTCACTGTCCAAACGATCCAACAAGATTCGAAGCTCTGTTACACGATCTGTAACATCACTTAGCAATTCGCTCTCCTCAATAAAGTAAGTAAGCGGCTGATTCAATACCGTAGCAATCTTTAAAAAGTACTGCACCTTCAATTGGGTTTTACCACTTTCCATACGCCAGTAAGCATGTGTATCTATTCCAGTACGTCTAGCCATCTCTTCTACGCTGTAACCCTTCAAGCAACGGGCCGCTTTAAGTTTATAGTGATTGAACTGCATAATAATCCCTCTCCTCAAAAAATTTCTTCAAAAGAATTATTACGCATGTTCTAGCACTATTTACACGACAATCTATTGCTATTTCTACTAAATTCTAGTTAAAACTATTAGATTACCTATACATTTTTGGTTATTGTACATACGCTTAACAAATTAGCTCCTACCTTGGTACAAGCCTAGTAGCCATAAGGCCCCTATTTATATGGGTTTTCACCCCTTTGTAAAAAGCTTGATTTCATCGTGTTTCCGTCGTTTTTACAAATCAGATGATATTTCGTGGGTTGAACCTAGTTTTTTCAGACATTAACTGATTGGATCCTTTTATCAATCTCTCATTTGCTTTACTTTCCATACTTCTAATCTGCTCAAGATTGTTTATCAAGCTTTCTTCGCGTACGCTGTTTGTTGTATACACATACTTCTTCATCATCCTACCGTGAAGGATGTATAACGCCTCTAGCTCATTCTCTAAGTCGTGATGTTTAAAGATCAGTTCATAGTAATTGGACAGCAGTTTCGCATCTTTGACACCATTTCCATTTTCTAATCTTGCTAGTCTTGCTTCGCTTACATTCATTTGACGCGCAAGTTCTGCTCTGCTCATCTCATGATCTGCTCGGAGTTTTTTTAAGTAAGATCCTTTTATTCTCCATTCAGTTTCTCTCTCGTTTACTTCCATCAATATTCCCCTCCAATCTGATTTCGAACAAAAAAAGCCCACTGCTAGCCAAAATTGAAAGCGAACCCCTTACAGTTGGCATAAGGGTTCATCCGCATTCAATTTTATTTCGCTAGCAACGCGCTTATCTGTGAGTGTCTTTATAAAGATTTTTATCCGTTGCAACAGTCAATGTTGCCTATGTGTAACTTCAAGATACAATATCACCTTTTAATTTGCAACACTTTTTTCATTTGACAGTTTACTTAATTATGTATTAGGCTAGAATTATCGAAGGGCCCTTGACATTCACACGCTCTTCAATCACACAAAAGATAACCGCGCAACCAAAGATAGCGCATAATAGCATAAAAGTAGACACAGGGAATTGTATCCTTGCGCCTTCTTTTGTGTTTTTATGAGATATCTATTGGTTGCTTTTTTGTTTTCATAATTCACTTTCCGACAAAAATATCCAGAGAGAAAACATAGGAGTATGAGGAAATGCGTATCGAATTAGACATGCCTCAAGGACTTGAGGAGCAGCTACGGAATGTAGTGCTAAATACTGTGAGAGAAGCAATGAATCAATACAATGAGCAGCAATTAAGCAAAGAATGGATGAGTTTAAAAGAAGGATCTGCTTATGCAGGGGTCTCCTACAACACGTTCATAAAGTTCAGAGAATTGGGCTTGAGGGTCTGTGAAATCGACGGTGTGAAGCGTGTATCAAAAAAAGAAATTGATGACTTTTTGGAAAAAAACAGTCATTAATCAGAATTAAGGGGGCAGGTAAGGGAAATTGCAATTAGTAGCCGGTCATGATATATGTTGATTGCCGAGTCATTGCTCTCGGCACCCCGACCTTGCCTCCGAATAAGGAATGGGGGATTAACTGTGGCAAAGAAAAAAACAACATCTATTGAAAGCTACACATTGAAAAATGGTCAGAAGCGCTACCGTTTCAAAGTATACATTGGCATTGACCCATTGACAGGGAATGAAAAGCGCACCACACGAAGCAGCTTCAGAACTAAAAAAGAAGCAGAAATAGCACTCGCTAGAATAAAAGTAGAGATTGAGAAAGGTACGTTTCATAAGCAACGTGCAGAGACATTCCAGGAGATTTACGTTTTATGGAACATCCAGTACGAAAAGACGGTGGAAGAAAGTACATTCGTCAAGACAACGGGTCTTTTTAGAAATCACATCCTTCCTGCCATGGGCGCTTATAAGATTGAAATGATTAATGTGGATGTATGCCAGAAGCATGTAGATGAGTGGTCATCAAAGTTGAAAAATTTCCGCATGGTCAAAGCATATGCCGCGAAAGTGTTAGACTTCGCCATTAAGCGTGGCTATCTTCAAACTAATCCATTTGCATATGTAGACATGCCTACCAATGCTTCCAAGAAGGTTATTGTAGAGAACGACAATGAAATGGAGAACTTTTATAATCGTGAACAGCTGATTGAGTTCCTTTCATGCTTGGAACAAGGTAGCAACTACAAAGCCTATGTTTTATTCCGTCTACTCGCCTTTAGCGGTATGAGAAAAGGAGAAGCGTTAGCACTTACTTGGAACGACCTCAACTTTTCGGCAAATGAAATCCGTATCAACAAGGCTATTGCGCACGGTAAAGATAATCAGTTATATGTAAAGTCCACAAAAACCGGAATTGCTCGCACTATCAAAATGGACGACACAACAATGGCAATCTTAAAAGAATGGAAGAAGAAACAGAAGAAAGATTATTTGGTACTGGGCTTTAATACGTTGCAACCCAAGCAACTCGTATTCAGCAACGAACGCAATGAATTCGTTAAGCCTACAAAAACTCGAAAGTGGATCTTGCATGTGCAGAAGAAATACCAATTAGAAAAGATTACGACACACGGGCTACGTCATACGCACTGCTCATTGCTCTTTGAAGCAGGAGCCAGTTTAAAGGAAGTCCAGGATCGTTTAGGACATAGCGATATCAAAACAACCATGAATATTTACGCCCATGTTTCGGAAAAAGCAAAAGAAGAAGCCATCAATAAATTCAATAGCTTCATGGGCATCTAATTAAGCTTTCTACCCGATGTTAACATCGGATTTAACATCGGTTTGTTTTAATTAGATACAATCTGATGACATAGACAAAAAGAAAAACCCTTGTAAACACAAGGGTTTTGACACTGTTTGAAATCCTTCGGTTTCTGATTACGGAGACGAGAGGATTTGAACCCCCGCGGCGCGTGAACGCCCTAGCTGATTTCGAGTCAGCCCCCTTCAGCCTCTTGGGTACGTCTCCAATTTGGGACATATTAAATTATACTCCTGCAAATTGGAGATGTAAAGTTCATCATTGAGAAAAAACGGTTGGTTATACCTTCGCAATACGGATATTGCTGATCATAGCCACGCCGAGAACGACCATGACAATGACAAAAAATGGAGGTCCGACATAAGGGCTTAGGAAATAGCATAGTGTCAACAGTACGCCTGCCGCAGTAATCGGCAAGCCATAAAATGACCCATCAAACTCTTTGACGTTGTAACGCGCTAGTCGAATAGCCCCTGTTGCAATGTAAAAGACAGTCGCAGCAATCCCTACCCATAGCATCTCGGATAAATCGGTCATATAAATTAGAAGTGCGGGTGCGACCCCGAATGAGACGATGTCACTTAACGAATCCAATTCTTTTCCGAAGAGAGATTCAGCGTGAAAGTGGCGGGCGACTAAACCATCAAATCGATCGAAAAGAGCTGCTAGGAAAATGAAAACGAGACTCATATGACCTAAACCCTTAGCAATAAGAATAATTGCAATGATTCCAAAACTTAAATTCGTAATCGTGATTGCATTCGCCAATTGGCCCTTTATTTTCGTATAATCTAAGTATCTGGATAAAAACATGGAAATCCCTCCAGTATAATAATCTTTCTGACTTGTTGTTACCTACTATAAAAGTATTGGAGACTGATGAAATGAAAAAAATACTATTCAACCGATTTGTCGAACTGAGCGGCCATCCCGTATCATCCGCTCTTTTAAAAACAATTGCAAAATCTCGTGTAAGCAAGAAACTGATCAAACCTTTTGCACAGACCTATCATATAAACGAGTCGGAAGCAGAATTCCCGATTGATCATTATAGTAGCCTTCAAGCTTATTTTACGCGTAATTTGAAAAAGGGTTCCCGTCCGATCGATATGCGCGACGAAACACTTATTTCCCCGGTAGACGGTATCGTTAAGGAGTTTGGAACCATCGATACGAACCAATCATTCATGATTAAGAACCATCTATATAGTATAAAGAAAATATTGGGAGATGAAAAGAGGACAATTCCATATAAAGGGGGATTTTTTTATATTTTTTACCTCTCCCCTAGCCATTATCATCATTTTCACTATCCATATGACGGTGAGCTATTGTCCAGATATGCTCTTGGCACAATGTCTTATCCTGTCAATGATCTAGGAATGCGCCTAGGCAACGAGCCTTTTGCGACAAATTACCGACTCATATCCGAAATTTCAACCGTCCATGGAAGGATGGCGATAATTAAAGTTGGAGCTTTGAATGTGAATAGTATTCATATTTTGGATTCCTCCAACATATGTACAAAAGGCGAGAAGTTTGGCCATTTCTCATTTGGATCGACTGTCATTTTATTTTTGGAAAATAACGGTTCCTTCCGACCAACGGTTCAATCGAATGAGGAAGTAAAAATGGGTCAATCTGTAGGAGAATGGGTTTTGCCTCATAATAATAGTTTATAGTATTTACCTGAGTTTTACGACCATTCTATATAATTAGTTAAATATAATAGAAATAATGCGATACCAATTACTTTTCAATAATGATTATAATTAACTGTAGATTTCATAAAACACCTATGTTATATTGAATGGGAGAGTAAGAAGACTATTAAATTTAGGGGGCATTATCAATGACAAACAATGATAATCATTCTCAAAGTAAGTTAACGACAGCTGCAGGCGCTCCTGTTGTGGACAACCAGAACTCAATGACTGCAGGTCCTAGAGGGCCGGTCCTTTTACAAGATGTATGGTTAATTGAAAAACTTGCACATTTCGACCGCGAAGTCATTCCTGAACGCCGTATGCATGCAAAAGGGTCTGGAGCTTATGGGACTTTTACAGTAACGAATGATATTACTCAATATACAAGAGCGAAAATTTTCTCCGAAGTCGGGAAAAAGACGGAAATGTTTGCTCGCTTTTCAACGGTTGCCGGCGAGCGTGGAGCTGCTGATGCGGAACGAGATATCCGTGGTTTCGCTCTGAAGTTTTACACGGAAGAAGGTAACTGGGATCTCGTCGGAAATAACACACCTGTTTTCTTTTTCAGAGATCCGCTTCAATTTCCTGACTTGAACCACGCTGTCAAAAGGGATCCGCGTACGAATATGAGAAGTGCGACAAACAACTGGGATTTTTGGACTTCCCTTCCTGAAGCATTGCACCAAATTACAATCGTCATGAGTGATCGTGGAATTCCGAAGTCCTATCGTCACATGCATGGCTTCGGAAGCCATACGTATAGTATGATCAACGAGAATAATGAACGTGTTTGGGTTAAGTTCCATTTCCGCTCCCAACAAGGAATTGAGAATTTAACAGACGAACAAGCTGCCGAATTGATCGGTACTGACCGTGAAACACATCAACGTGATCTATTGGATAACATCGACAACGGCAACTTCCCGAAATGGAAAATGTATATCCAAGTAATGACGGAAGAACAGGCACTCAATATGCCGTACAACCCGTTTGATTTAACAAAGGTCTGGTATAAAGGCGACTTCCCTCTCATCGAAGTTGGCGAGTTTGAATTGAATCGTAATCCGGAAAACTACTTTGCAGAAGTTGAGCAAGCTGCTTTCACACCTGCTGCAATCGTGCCAGGCATCGGCTTCTCACCTGATAAAATGTTGCAAGCAAGACTGTTCTCATACGGAGATGCACAGCGTTACCGCCTCGGAGTGAATCATCACCAAATTCCGGTCAACGCTCCAAAATGTCCAGTCCACAGCTACCACCGTGATGGCGCGATGCGGGTTGATGGCAACTATGGAAGCAAGACTTCCTATGAGCCGAACAGTTTCGGAGAGTGGAAGGAACAGCCTGACTTTAAAGAGCGGCCACTTAAAATTTATGACGATGCAGCGCACTGGGATTTCCGTGAGGATGACAGTGATTATTTCACACAACCGGGCAAATTGTTCAATTTAATGAGTGACGAACAAAAAGAGCTGTTGTTCGGCAACACCGCCCGTAATCTTGGAGATGCTCCAAACGAAATCAAATATCGACATATCCGTCACTGCTACCAAGCGGATCCTGCTTATGGCGAAGGAGTAGCAGCGGCGCTTGGGATTTCAATGGATGACGTACTAGTGAAACAAGAAGTTACAAGTAAATAAGAATACAAAAAACGCCAACGAAATGGATTCCTTTTCGTTGGCGTTTTTCTAGCCGTCCATCAATATATTTTGTATTGCCATAAAATCTTTATGCCGCTTCTTTGAATAAATCATCTATTCTCTCCATATCCTAACTGATGAATGCCAATTATGTCAGGAGTGATAGATATGGAAACGACCAAAGCACTTCCCTCTTCCAAAGACCGATTATTACATACATGTTTTCTTCTATTTTGCTTATGCATGATCGATGCGATTTTCACTGATTTCGGCATCCGTTACGGTCATATCCAAGAAGCGAATATATTCGTGCGTTTCCTCTATGAATCTAATGTCGTTGCGTTTTATTTAATGAAGGCAAGTCTTCCGATTCTGCTATTCATCGTCATGCATTTTCTAAAACCGTCCCAATTGGTGAGAAATTTACTCGCTGTCACACTTTGCATTTATACGTTAGTTATCCTCATCCATATTTCATGGATTATTATTGTTTCAACTTTCATTTAGTCGAGGGGCTAGCAGCATTGAAAATATTAGCGACAATTAATCCTGTAATGAGTGCGATGACGCTCATCACAAATGGCGTCCCGCTTTCCGGGATTCCCGGATAAATGACGAACACAGATCCTATGATCAATCCGATAATTATGGCGTACATGGCATGCTTGAAAGTATGCAATAGATAATGGATTGCCCGGCTGCTGACGAAGAATCCTACGAGGACGCCCGCTCCAATAACAACAATTATTGGGAAATTCAAAGTCGAAAGCGCATTGATGGCCGTTGCATAAACACCGAGTAAAAGCAACACGAATGAACCGCTCACCCCAGGCAAGAGCATGGCCATACTTCCAGCCCATCCAGCCAAAAACAATCCTACCGTATTTTGCATCGTTAACGATGTAATGACACCCGATTCAACTGGATTAACGAAAGCAGCCGAAGCCAATGCTACACCGACTACGATCAATAATAAGAAATGGTGAATTTTGAAATTCTTTCGAATTTCTGCCTGTCTTGAAACCAATGGTACAATACCGATAATCAATCCTAAAAAGAAAAATCCAGTCGGTTTGGGATAGTCTGTTAACAGAAAGTCAATGACCTTGCTGAAAAGCAATAATGTTGTACCAATCCCAAGAGCCAGTGGCAGCAAAAAGCTGAGATGCTTTTTCCAGTCTCGGCTGAAAAAGCCGCTAAGCGCTAATAATAAACGATCATATATACCAAGAATGAACGCAATCGTTCCTCCGCTCACTCCCGGAATCAAGTCGGTGATCCCAATTAGGAATCCACGATATATATTTCTCCACTCCATAAAAACTGTTCCTCCAATATCTTTTCACTGATAGTAGTATACCATCTACGAATTGATACAGACCATAGTAAGTCCATTCCAATGGTTTTTTATTATCCAATAATTCCGCTCCATAATATGTCAGTAGCATTCATAAAAAACAAAAAAACACGACCGGGCAGTTTTACAACTACCCGGCGTGCTTTCATTACATCGCAGCAGTTGCTTCGCTGCGCTTATTTGCAATCGCTTCAATTCGTTTATTAAATTCTTCAACCGTTAAATTTTGTTCAACAAAATAACGGTTGCGCGGATGTGTGCGGCATTCGTCCGAACAGCTACGCATATAGAAATGCTCATTTTCTTCAGAGCACAAAATTTTCTTATTGCATTCAGGGTTGGCACAGTTCACGTACCGTTCGCAAGGAGTTCCGTCAAAATGATCGCGTCCGACAACAACATGTTCAACTTGATTGATTGGAACCGCAATCCTTTCGTCGAATACGTAGCATTGGCCGTCCCAAAGCTGGCCTTTCGCTACAGGGTCTTTACCGTACGTCACGATTCCACCTTCTAGATGAGCAACGTCTTCAAACCCTTCACGTTTCATCCATCCGGTAAATTTCTCACATCTAATACCGCCAGTGCAGTATGCAAGAATTTTTTTACCTTCAAATAGTTCTCTATTCTCACGGACCCACTCAGGAAGATCACGGAAATTTTCAATATCCGGACGAATCGCTCCTCTGAAATGTCCGAGGTCATATTCATAATCATTTCTTGTGTCAAACACAACTGTGTTTTCGTCTTGCATAGCTTCTAAGAATTCTGCTGGTTTCAAATATTCACCAGTCAATTCCAACGGATTGATATCCTCTTCCAGGCTTAAGTTTACGATTTCTTTCCGATGACGTACGTGCATTTTTTTGAACGCATGTCCGTCCGCCTCGTCAATTTTAAACCAAAGATCTTTGAAGCGTTCATCGCTATGCATCTTCGCCATATAAGCATCAGTTTGTTCAACAGTACCTGAACATGTACCATTAATACCTTCTTCCCCTATGAGAATACGGCCTTTCAATCCAAGTTCCTTACATAAAGCCAAATGTTCGGCAGCAAATGTTTCTGGGTCTTCGATGTGTACGTATTTATAGTACAACAATACCCGATATGCTCCTTTTTCCATTTCCTCGACCACCTTCTGTTTGTTTTCTTTGCAGTAGAAATAACAGCTTGATCGGTTTAACAATATATTCGATTGTAAACACATAACAGCTCACCCGTATTTGCAAGATCCGGGCATCAGATAGTATACCACAATACCTTTCAATAATGAACAGCTTTTCTCCATTTTTTTAGGCAACTTATATTCCTTATGTCCTTATTTCCCCATCCCAAAGGAAGCCAAAAGTGTTGTATACTACTAGTATGAAAGAATCGACATTTTTCTTGTTTATTTGAAACTATTCATAGAGTAGTTCCGTCTAACTTTCAAGAAGACCAAACAAGATGTTTGATAGGTTTTTAATATTTAATAATTTAAGGGAGCCGCACTATATGAATAGAGAGCGTCACAAGGCGCGTTCAGTTTGGATTGACATTTCGTTTTCCATTTCTATTGTCCTTTTGACACTGTCCGCCATTTATTTAATTTTTGAAATGGAAAATGATCCAATCGCTTCGCAGCCTGATGAGAAGGAAATGATAACCGCTTCCCCGATTGAAACCGAACAAATCGATTCCAACTATCCTGGCATTAAAATCATAACAAAAACATCAAATGATCAAAACGCCCCTTTTGCTATACAATACCCGCAAAGCATACATAACAAGTTCAATAAGGAAGTAAAGGACTATATAGACGAAGCTCAAAGTCGATATATGGAATTGATGTTTGAAAAAAAACGGGTACAAACAGAAACTACAAGCGAATTGAATATCTCCTATGAAACAATGCCTCATGCTTCAGGTAACTACTCGTTTGTCCTGGTCAATAGCAGCAGTTTCAGCGATGCCGCAATCGGTAAAATAGAAATTCGCTCGTTCCACTTGAACCCGGAGACCGGCGAAAGTTTTTCCATCCGAGATATACTTGATGGTGATCTTAACCGTTTGCAGACGTTCTCTTCGTTAGTGCGAGGTGCAATACTACAGGATAAATCGTTACAAGCACATCTTTCCCATAATGAAGTGGAACGTTTTACCGAACCCCGTTGGATGAACTACAGGAACTTTGCCATTACAGATGAGGCAATTATTATTTACTATGACGAAAACACAATAGCAGACTCATTTGTAGGGCCTCCTATCGTCTCCGTTCCTATTCATACGATCCAAGATTTGTTAGCAGCTGAATTTAAGCCAGAAGCTGCAGAAGATGTAATTGCAATCCCCGATCAACAATCCGATGGTATCATAAACGAAGTAAATCATGATGAGCAAAATAATGAAACTGAAGGAAGTTTAGATACATCTTTAGGCAAAAAATCCGAATTACCAACTTCTGAAACTACACGAAAAAAAGTCGCCTTGACGTTTGATGATGGCCCTGATCCAAAAGTGACGAGACAGATTTTGAAGACACTTCAAAAGCATGAAGCCAAAGCAACCTTTTTCATGCTCGGCAGCCGTGTCGAATATTATCCTGACATCGTTAATGAATTAAAGGAGGCCGGCCATGAACTAGGCAACCATACGTGGACACATGCAGACTTGACAAAATTAGGTCCTGACCGTATCACCAAAGAAATCAATAAAACTTCCGCAATTATTGAAGAAGTTACCGGACAAAAGGTGGAGGCATTCAGACCGCCTTACGGAGCTGTCAATGACAAGGTCGAGTCTACAATTGGCTTGCCTTTCGTCTTATGGGATGTCGATACGCTTGATTGGAAATATCGCGATCCTGCACGAATTCTTCGAGTAGTGAAAGAGAAAGTGAAGGATGGAAGTATTATTTTAATGCATGACATCCACCAGTCAACCGCTGATGGACTTGATGACGTTCTTACGTATTTGAAAAATGAAGGCTATGATTTTGTCACGGTTAGAGAATTGGAAGTGGCCCGTTGAAAATAGTTCAACGGGTTTTTAATTGGAAAGGTATATTTATAACCTGATTTCTGTTATAATGATATTAGAACAGAATGGAGGGGCAACATATGTTCATTCAAATTGAACCAACTTCAGAAATACCGATATATACCCAATTGGCGAATCAATTAATTGAATTAATCGCGACTGGAAAGTTGCAAGCAGCAGAAGTATTGCCTTCCGTCCGGTCTTTAGCAGCCGACCTCGGCGTCAATATGCATACGGTGAACAAAGCGTACCATGAGCTGGAGAGGAAAAACATAATTGAAATTATTCCGAAGTCAGGCGCTGTTATAAATTCGATAGCGACTAACGGTCCGAGCGAGGTACAAATGGAACGGATAAAATTGTATATGAAACCGCTCATTGCAGAGTCAATCGTGTATGGAATGGACGAGGAACAGATATTATCATTTGCCTCATCTATCATTGCGGAAATTACGGAGGGATGAACTATGGCATTTTCTTTATTTTTGGTGATCATTATATTTCTAACCGTTATGCAGGCTGCGATCCCGTTTCTCTTAAAGAAAACAATCGTTTTTGGAGTGACGATCCCCGAAGGGTATACGGAGGATGAGATTCTCACTCGCTTTAAGAAAACCTATTCGGCAACAGTTTTCTTAATCGGTTTGATTGCTCTTCTCGTCTTCTTGTTTTTTAGTGTAGGAAATGAATTTCAAGAAGAGCAAATTGTTTTCACTGCTCTACTCCTTCAGTTCGGAATCCTTTTCATCAGCATGTTGCTATACTTGTATTTTCATATTAAAACAATGAAAAGGAAACGTGAACATAAGTGGGGAGATGATCTTAAAAAAGTAAGAGTTGTAGACTTGACGAGCCGTTCCAATGACGAAATGCTGCCATCGTTCATGTTCGCATTACCAATGACAATAACGGTCGGATTAATGATCTACACTGCGACCCAATACGCCGTAATGCCTGACATGATTCCAACTCACTGGGGACCGAACGGACAGCCTGATGCCCTCACTGAGAAAAATCCGTTTTCCGTCATTGCATCTCTGCTCATTCTGCTTATTATGCAAGGAATGACGCTCTCCATCAATGCATTTACAAAGAAGTCGGGTGTCAAACTGAATGCTTCAAAAAGGAGCACATCACGCATTCAACAATTATCGTTCAGGAAATACACTAGTTGGTTTCTGTTTTTAACATCAGTGTTATCAACAGTCCTAATTGGATTCCTTCAATTGACAACGATCCACGGAAACTTGGGCGGACCCATTCTCATGATGGCGATGCCTTTAGGATTCCTTTTCATCATATTGGTAGCGACCGCGTTTTACGCTTTCAAAGTTGGTCAAGGGGGATCTCGTATTCAACTGGATATTGACGAGGAACCTGCCCCTGGTATCACGGACCACGATGAAGATGCCTATTGGAAAGCTGGCGTCTTTTATGTGAATAAAAACGACCCATCCATCTTTGTTGAAAAGAGATTCGGGGTCGGTTGGACGATAAACTTCGGAAATCCGATCGGTTATTTAATTGTTTTCGTTCCTTTGCTCCTCATATTGGCAATTACATTTTTTCTATAAAGAAAAAAACCGGCATTTAGCCGGTTTTTTTAATTAAATACACTTGTACTGTGCAATGGTTGCAGTCTCGCTTTTGGATCGATAAACGCTTTAGCGTGGTTCACTGCAGTTGGAGCTTCCCCTAAACCAACAGCAATGAGTTTCACTTTCCCGTCATAGGATGTGACGTCCCCCGCTGCGTAGATCCCTTCTATATTCGTTTCCATACGGGAATTGACGATAATTGAGTTGCGGTCCATTTCAAGTCCCCACTCTTTAATTGCTCCAAGAGATGAGATGTTACCGTAATTGACGATGACATGATCGACATGCAATGTTTCTTCGGACCCGTCCTTTTGAGCGATAACAACTTCATTGACATTTCCGTCTTCACCGACAATCGATTTGACAGAACGGGAAGTAAGCACATTCACTTTCGATGACATCAATTGGTTTACACTCGTTTCATGTGCCGTAAAGCGTTCGCGTCTATGGACGAGAGAAACGTTTGATGCGATATCTTCAAGCATCAATGCCCAATCTACCGCCGAATCTCCCCCACCGCATACGAGAACATCTTTTCCTTTGAATAAAGAAAGATCTTTAATTCCGTAATGCAATGTTTTGCCTTCAAATTCAACCTCTTCAGCCAATCCGATTTTACGTGGCTGGAATGCCCCGATTCCGGCAGTCAACAAAATCGTACGTGTCAAATGGACGCCTTTATCCGTTTTAAGGACAAAATGGTCGCCTTCGCGTGTCGCAGAAAGTGCGGTTTCGCCAAGGAGAATTTCAGGCTTCGCATAATGCGCTTGAGTGACAAGGTTCGCGACGAGATCCTTCGCGAGGATTTTTGGAAAACCACCTACGTCGTAAATGTATTTATCCGGATATAGCTCGATTAACTGTCCTCCCAGTTGTGGTAAGCTGTCGATGATTTTTACCGACATTTCACGCATGCCCGCATAAAACGAAGCAAATAATCCTGTTGGTCCCCCGCCAATGATAGTAATATCGACAATCTCATTGCTCATCTATAAACACTCCATTTGTCTTTAAATTTGGGCGAATACATAAGAAATCTGTCTCATCAGATTTCTCTACATCTCTACTCTACATATTATCTACTATTTATCAATAAAAAACACATAATTAGTCTTCATCCGATTGGTTTTCGTAATAAACTGACACATTATAGTAACAATTTAATTTCTCGTAATCGCTAAATTTTTGTAAATATTTATATAGTATTATTTTCTTGAATAAGTATAATAGTATGTATGTACTGCATAGATAGATATAATTTAGGGGGACTTATTTCATGAATTTATCAGTATCCAAGAAGATTTGGGCGGGATTTTCCATTATTCTTGCCATTATGCTCATTATGGGGGGTGCATCTTTCTTCGCTACGAAGAAGATGAATGATGAGTTTGCACTATTGATCGATGACCGAGCTTATAAGATCAATTTATCAGACGAATTGATCAGTGCACAAAAAGAAAGGTATATTGCCATCAGTAGTTATGTTTTATTTAAAACATCGGAATTTGTCAGCCAACGTGATGAATCGACAGCCAATGCTACCGAATTGATCAACGAGATGGGTGAAGCTTTTAGTTATACGAATGACACTGTGATTGTCGAGGAAATTAAACATTTACATATGCAATTCAGCGAAATGGTGGATGAAATCAGCTATAGTTTGATGAGGGCGAACGAAACGCAAAACCGTAACCTCTTAAGGGAAGCGAATAACGTCAACTTGCAGATTATGGAGAAAGCGACTGAATTGAAAGAAAGGCAACAATTGGAAATGCAAAAGTCACGGGATGAGTTGTCGCAAATGACAAACTTCATCCATCTGCTTACACTTATTTTCATTGCCCTAGCCGTCTTCATTTCATTGGTCGTAGGTTTTATGATCAGCCGCGGCATCGGAAATCCGGTGAAAAAGATGACAGCTGCAATTGAACGGATTGCTACCGGAGATTTGTCTGTAGAACACGTCAACATAAGGAACAAAGATGAAATAGGTTTGATGGCCAACGCATTCAATCGAATGACGGATGACTTAAAAAACCTGATGGAACAAATTCGCTTTTCGTCACATCAGCTGGCAGCGCAGGCTGAGCAATTATCAGCCAGTTCCGAGGAAAGTCTTGCCTCTTCCGAAATGGTCGCTTCCGCATCGGAAAAAAATATGCGGGATAGCGAAAACCAATCGGATCTCGTGAGCGAAACAGTCAATTCCGTATCTCAATTGACGGAAGATGTAAACCAGATCGCAGACAGCAATTCAACAATGCTAGATGCGATGAAAACAGTGATTGGACATGTAGAAGCTGGCTCTTCGACAATTGAAAGTCTGTCAGGTCAAATGTCTAACACCGATGCAATCATTCAGGAAGCCGCCGCCATTATCCAATCGATGGCGAAGCAGTCCGCAGAGATTGAGCAAGTCACTTCTTTGATCACTGCTATTTCTGAACAGACGAATTTACTAGCATTAAACGCAGCGATTGAAGCGGCACGTGCCGGGGAGCACGGAAAAGGCTTTGCGGTCGTTGCAGAGGAAGTACGCAATCTCGCCGAGCAGTCCAAATCATCAGCTGCTGAAATCGGTGTTATGATCCATGCCATTCAATCTGCCACCAAAAAAGCAGTCGATGCAATCAATACAGGTAGTAAAAGCGTTAAGGACGGTTTATCAGCTACTGAAGATTCACTCAATACATTCATTGAAATCGAACAGTCCGTCAATGCAGTAAATGACAACGTATCAATTGTCACGGAAGCGATTAAGAAAATCCGCTCCATGACCGATACGATCGCCAACTCTTCGAAAGAAGTGAAAAAGCTTGCGGAATCGACAGCATTCACAGCACAAGAAACGAGTGCAGCTACCGAAGAGCAGCTAGCAGTGAACGAAGAGATTTCCACTAGCTCGCAAACACTTGCAGGGCTTGCTGAAAACCTCCAGAAAGAAGTCAACCGCTTTACTTTTTAAAATGAAAATCGTTGAAACGGACGGAATCCGTTTCAACGATTTTTTCTGTCAACAATCATCACTCTTCCTCCAAATGTTCCTCACAAAAAGCGGCGAGTTGGGCAATTTCATTATCCTCAAGATCGAAATCGAGAACTTGCTCAGTAGCACGATCAAAAAGATGATACGATGCCAATTTCCCCTCTCCCTCATCGACGGCATAAATCACCCGTATGCCGGTTCCCTTTTCATTATAAAGCTCATCTTCCTCATCGAATTTTACGTATATGCGAAATTCGTAGCGAATCCCTGTCAAAATACCCGTCGGATCAATAAGTTCAATCATGCTATATTCAATAATTTCCAATCGTCTCATCCTCACATATAGTTTGTCCTTCCCATCTTACAGCAAACAACATAGAATGGTCACGTATTCCTACACGTCAAAAAATCAGTTCAACACACGAACTTTCTTTTGCATTTTCCCAATGGTTAGTTAACAATGAAGATAGTGAATTGTATTCACACTAATAGATCACGGGGGAATGACAATGTTTACTTTTGAAGAGTATCAGTACAAAAGACCTGATATGGACCTCATTAAAAAAGAATTTTACGGTCTGCTGGAACAATTCCGTTCTGCAAACTCCTTTGAAGAACAGAACAGTATTATTGAAAAGCTAAATGCAATTGGAAGAAATTATTCCACTCAATCGAACATAATGTATATCCGTTCATCCATCGATACCAATGATGAATTTTATCAAAAAGAACGGGAATATTTCGATGAGATTGGACCGGAATTCCAAGAACTGAGTACTGCGTTCTACAAAGAGTTAGTCGTAACACCTTATCGAAAAGAATTGGAAGAGAAATGGGGTACCCAGCTGTTCGCTTTAGCCGACAACGCGATCAAATCCTTTTCACCGGAAGTTCTTCCGCTCCTCCAACAGGAAAACAAGCTCACTTCCGAATATGCCAAACTTGTTGCATCCGCTCAAATTGAATTTGACGGGAAGACGTTAACACTCCCACAGCTCGGACCGTATGCGGAGTCAACTGACAGAGGCGTCAGGAAGTCTGCAATGGAAGCAGCCTATACCTTTTATGCCGAAAACGGAGATACATTTGACCGTATCTATGATGACCTCGTTAAAGTAAGACATGAAATCGCAACAAAATTAGGGTTCAAAAACTTCGTGGAGCTTGGCTATGCTCGGATGAACCGTATTGGCTACGATGCAGATATGGTGAAAAACTTCCGTGATCAAGTACGTGACTATATTGTACCGCTTGCTTCAAAATTGTATGAGCGACAAGCTGAACGGATCGGTGTCGATAAGCTAAAGTTTTATGACCAATCCCTCAACTTCCTCAGCGGCAATGCCACGCCGAAAGGAACGCCTGAGTGGATTATTGAAAACGGTAAAAAGATGTATGCTGAACTTTCTCCGGAAACGAATGAGTTTTTCAAGTATATGACTGACAAGCATCTTCTTGATCTTGAAGCGAAGAAAGGAAAAGAGACAGGAGGCTACTGTACATTCATTGATGATTATGATTCGCCTTTCATCTTCTCGAACTTTAACGGGACTTCAGGTGATATCGATGTACTGACACACGAAGCGGGACATGCCTTCCAAGTGTACTCGAGCCGGAATATCGGTATTCCTGAATACGTATGGCCGACTCATGAAGGTGCAGAGATCCATTCTATGAGTATGGAGTTTTTCACTTGGCCATGGATGGAGCTGTTCTTCAAGGAGGATACGGAGAAATACAAGTTCGCCCATTTGAGCAGCGGCTTGTTATTCTTACCGTACGGCGTGGCGGTAGATGAATTCCAGCATGTCGTTTACGAAAATCCGGAAATGACGCCTGCCGAGCGCAAGGCGGAATGGAAACGAATCGAAAAGACATATTTGCCAATGCGTGATTACGATGGAAATCCTTATTTGGAAGCGGGCTCCATTTGGCAACGCCAGTCACATATTTACGAAGTTCCTTTCTACTATATCGATTATACGTTGGCACAAATTTGCGCATTCCAATTTTGGAAGCGTTCGTTCGAAGATCGGGAGGCTGCATGGAAAGATTATTTACATCTATGTAAGCTTGGCGGGTCAAAGCCGTTTACAGAGTTGGTGAAAGAGGCTAATTTGATTTCCCCATTCGAAGACGGATGCGTTGAATCAGTCGTCGGTACAATTGAAGCATGGTTGAATTCAGTCGACGATAAAGCTTTATAAAATTTCAAAGGGCTGCCTAATATGGGCAGCCCTTGTTTATTCTAATATAGGGTGAAAAATCTTATATTGGTTTTTACCGTTTTCTTTAGATTGATAAAGCGCCTGATCTGCCTTTTCATACAATGTTTCGAAATTGTCTTGCTCGGTTGCAAGAGCAACACCGATACTTATAGAAGTTTGGATGCCTACTTCTTTCAGTTGGGCTTCCATCTTTTCATTTATTCGATGAAGCAAATTATCGGCAATGCGTTTGACATTAGGGCTCTCCTTCCTATCAATAAGGACTAGAAACTCATCGCCGCCAACTCTTGCAGCAAAATTGCCCGGACCGACCGTATCTTGAATCGTCGCTGCCGCGATTTTCAATATACGATCCCCTTCGCCATGCCCCATACAATCATTAACGGACTTGAAGTTATCCAAGTCAATCATCATCAAAGCTACATCACTATTTTTCCGTTCGAGTCTTCTCGTAATTTCATCTTCCACTGCCAAACGGTTTTTTAATCCGGTCAGACTGTCGTGGAATGCCATATGAATTGGTTTGGAAACGAGTCTGGCAATCAAGAACGATAAGAGCACCGAGCCAAATAGGATGACGAGCAATTGTAGAAGAAATTGGTTTTTATATTGTGCAAGCAACTCTGTCATTTCGTGATGATTGTATGCAATTTCGACTACCCGATTTGTAGAAAAGCCTTTTCTCTCATCTGCCGAGTAAGGTATGTATCTGTATGTAACCCGATTCCCATCTTCTAGCAACATTAGTTCCTCGGGGTTTCCGCTTCCTCTAACTTTTTCAAACACTTCCCGGAATGGCGGTTGAATGATCTCTTGTTTGAAATTTTCGGTCTTCACGCCTAAAGCATTTCCACCTGAATTGTACACTTTGATCGAATTGATAACATCGTATTCTTCAACTAGCTCATCGATGGATTTTAGGAAGTTAAACTGCTTAAAAATCTCCTGATCCTCCAAAAGAAAGCCTAATTCAATTAAATACTTATGATCCGGTGTAGGCATGTAACTGAACTTTTTTACTTCACCTGTCTTTGCCTGAATATCCATGCCATCCGAAGTGAACAGTTCACCTTCCCGCCGTTCATCCAATAAGTTTGAAAATCCCGGGCAGCATTTTTGAAAACTCAGACCTACGTCTTCAGGAAAACTACTATGTATAACTGTATTCGTATGATCGAGAATGAATATGTCCATTTTATATTTTTCTTTTAGTGAATCGAAGTCCCATTTGGTGAAATCCGACTCCTCTTCATACATTTCAATCATTTCCATTGAATAGGCTTCCATCGTTTTCGTAGTTTGCACATCGAATAAGTCGTAAACCTTATCAATCGTAGATAGGTTATCAATGATTTTATCCTCAGCCATAGCAATCTTTGTTTCTTGAGCGACTAATACAGTGTTTTGCAGTTTAACATAGTCAAAGACAGCTATAAGAATCGATAAAATTAATGAAAAAATGATTAGAATCATCGTTAATTTCAGTCTGAAATTCGTAAACATGCTAATCTTTCCCTTTCACCTTCAAGCCTTTAGAATGATTATAGACCATACCATACCAAATAACCATGCTATTTTACCTATCCCCTATAAAAAAAGAGCTGTCACGTCAAAATTGTGACAACTCTTTACCATTCGCTTCTAATTGAATGAAACGCTTTACATTAGTCCAACTGCATTTCCTTTTTCATCGATATCCATTTGTAGTGCCGCTGGTTTTTTCGGCAAACCTGGCATTGTCATAATATCTCCTGTTAGGCAGACAAGGAATCCTGCCCCGAGCTTCGGAATGATTTCACGGATTGTAATTGTAAAATCAGTAGGTCTTCCGAGTTTCTTAGGATCATCGGAGAAGGAATATTGCGTTTTCGCCATACAAACAGGCAAAATATCCCACCCGTTTTGTTCAATCTGCAATAAATCTTTCTTTGCTTTATCTGTTAGGATAACTCCTTTTCCACCGTACGCTTTTTGAACAATTGCGGTAATCTTATCAATAACCGGTTGCTCTACGTCGTATAGGGGTGCGAACTGATTCGGCTCTTCCAGCAGTTCTACAACATGCTTCGCCAAGTCCAATCCTCCTGCTCCGCCTTGTCCCCAAACGTCTGTAATTGCGGCACGGACGCCTTTAGAGGCACACCATTTCATGATGTAATCGAGTTCAGCTGAAGAATCTGTAATGAAACGATTTAATGCAACGACTGGCTGCACGCCAAATGTTCTGACGGTTTCCACATGTTTCTCTAGATTGACGATGCCGTCCATGACCGCTTGGACATTTTCCTTTCCAAGATCTGCCTTCGCTACCCCTCCATGCATTTTCAACGCACGGACTGTCGTCACAAGAACGACTGCATCTGGAGCAAATCCGCCTTTACGCGCTTTAATATCCATGAATTTTTCTGCACCTAGGTCGGATCCAAATCCTGCTTCCGTCACAACGATATCAGCCAATTGTCTAGCCGTATTCGTTGCCATCAACGAGTTGCACCCGTGAGCAATGTTCGCGAAAGGCCCACCGTGGATCAATGCGGGTGTCCCTTCAATCGTCTGAACAAGATTTGGCTTGAAAGCTTCCTTTAACAATAATGTCAATGCCCCTTCAACACCTAGATCCCTTACAGTGACTGCTTCCTTTTCGTACGTATAGCCGATCACCATTTGAGATAAACGTTCCTTCAAGTCTGACAAGCTCGTCGCGAGACAGAACACTGCCATAATTTCAGAAGCAACAGTAATATCGAAACCATCTTCGCGCGGTACCCCTTGCCCAGGACCGCCAAGACCGATTGTAATATGGCGCAACGAACGATCATTCATATCCAGCGCGCGCTTCCATGTGATTCGGCGTGGGTCGATTTGCAATGCATTTCCTTGGTGGATATGATTATCAATCATCGCAGCCAGTGCATTATTCGCAGTTGTAATTGCGTGGATGTCTCCATTGAAATGCAGATTGATTTCTTCCATCGGCAATACTTGTGCGTATCCACCGCCTGCTGCACCTCCCTTGACTCCCATAACCGGTCCGAGGGACGGCTCGCGTAATGCAATCATTGATTTTTCCCCTAGTCTTGCCAAGGCATCAGCAAGCCCTACTGTTACTGTCGATTTTCCTTCACCTGCTGGCGTCGGACTCGTCGCAGTGACAAGAACGACTTTTCCGAAAGATTTTGTAGCAGGCAGTTTCTTTACGTCGATTTTCGCTTTATAACGTCCGTACGGTTCTACAGCTTCTTCAGGTATCCCTGCATTTTTCGCGATATCTACTATCGGTTGCATTACAGCATTTGTAGCAATCGCTAAGTCTGTTAATGGTTTCGCTTTCTCTGTCAAAATGGCCACGTCCTTCTCAATTGTCTTTAAAATAATTTCATAAAAGTGATTTGCTATAGTTAGTTTTTTATCCGCAACACAATTTTTCCAAATTGTTCGCTGTTCTCTAAATGTCGGAAAGCTTCCAACCCATCCTCGAGTCGGTAGACTTTGTCGATAACAGGTTTCACACGGAATTTTTCAACATGTTTTAACATTTCCCGAAGTTCTTCCCTGCTCCCCATCGTTGAACCGAAGAGCTGGTATTGTCCATAGAAGAATTTCCGAAGATCTAATTCAATGACATCTTCGGTCGTTGCCCCGAATACAACAATTCTTCCTCCTTGTTTCAACACTTCCAATGAACGGTTGAACGTAGCTCTTCCAACACTTTCGATGATGAGGTCCACTGTTTCATTCGCGAGTTCTTTTTTCCAATCACTGCTCGTGTCAATCGCCAAATCTGCTCCGAGCTCCAATGCTTTCCGACGCTTCTCTTCAACACGGGAACTTACGATGACCCGTGCACCCACATTTTTCGCGAATTGAATGAGATAGGTCGCAACCCCGCTTCCGGCTCCGGGAATGAAGACTGTATCCCCATTTTTCAGTTGTCCTTGTGTAAATAATGCCCGATAGCCTGTCAACGCGGCTAACGCTAGAACGGATGCCTCATCCATGGACAGATTGTCAGGCTTCTTTTCAATCTGCTCAGCGGAGATGGCAATTTTCTCAGCAAACGTACCATGATCCGGCATTCCTAAAATATCGAACCCTGCAGGTGGAGCAGCACTTCGGTCGAACCAACGCAATGATGGATTAATGATCACTTCATCGCCAATCGACCATTTGTTTACTCCCTCTCCGATCGACTCGATGATCCCCGCTCCATCGGATCCGAGAATTAACGGTTCCGCCGCACTTTCTCGTCGATTAGGTATGTAAATATCTCTTCGATTCATCCCAGCGGCATGTAATGATACGACGACTTCCCCTTTAGCCGCAATCGGCTCTTCCATCTTATCAATTTTCAATTGACCATTTAAATGAATAAACGCCTTCACCCCAGCACCCCCGTTAAAAGCATTCTTTCACTTATATACTATTCCATCATACAACATTCTCTAATTATATTCACTTTGAGAACAAAACAAAAAAACGCAAAGAAAGAAATTCTCTTTGCGCAGTACGATTTCCTATTCTATCGATGATTTCAATGTTACGACAATCACTTCAGGTTGATTGAAAACTCGTATTGGAACGAGACTATTTCCAAGACCGCGGCTAACGACCATAGCTGTACCATCCTTTTCATGAACGTCGGACGTGTATGTCGGGAACCATCCTTGCCCCGGTGCGAGTAAGCCTCCAATACCCGGAATCCGAATTTGACCTCCATGGGCATGGCCACTGAAAACGAGGTCGATTTGACGATCCACATAAACGTTGAATTGTTCAGGACGATGCGATAAAAGAATCCTATAAATGTCGCCTTGGACATCGTTGAATGCTTTATCGATGGCTCGCTCTACGTATTCCTTCTCATCCAGATTGCTGGACAAGGGGTCTTCAATGCCACCAACAGCAATTTTCTCTCCGTTCCCTTTATCTACGATAACTGATTCATTTGTTAAAACGTGTACTCCGAAGCTCGTCAGCTCACTTTTGATATGTTCCGTGTCATTCGTAGAAATCTCATGATTACCGGTTACAAAATAAAATGGTGCCACATCTTGTAGTTGTTTGACGATTTCCAAGCTATGCGCAAGATCATAACGATTTCGATCAATGAAATCACCCGTAATAAAAATAACGTCGGGTGACAATTGCTTCACTTTATTCACTAATTCCGCGTTGTTTTCGCCAAACTCCGAATCATGGATATCAGAAAGTTGTACGATCCGGAAATGATGGAAGCTTTCAGGAATACGGTCGGACTCGATCTCAACGAAGGTCACCCCGATCGTTGTATTCTCTTTATACAAATAGAGTCCAAAGAGCGATAGAAAAACAATAAAAAGTATAATTGCTTGGCGTTTCCTTTGCTTGCGTACGACCATTCAACTCATTGCCAACGTTTCTTTATTTTTGCAAGCTCCAATAATTCGAGTACATCCTTTTTCGGTAATTCCGTCAAAATGGATAGAAGTTCGCGCTCTGCTAATCTTCTTCCGCGGCCACTCCGGTACCGTTCTTTATTCTCAGCATCTAGGGAGCTGTAGAGCTGATCCATTTTTTCATCTTGCTCATTTGCTACTTTAGTGATAATCAAATTTTCACGTAGCCGTTCATAAAGCATATCAACATTCGATGAACTGCTTGCAGTGAATGCTCGTGAAGTTTTTGGGTCCCCTAATATTAATTCATCTGTAGAAACGTTAAATCTCTCTGATATTTTAGCAATCCATGCTGCGGAAGGGGCATTCTTACCTTTCTCCCAATCTTTAATTCTACTAGCCGAAGTACCAATTGCTGCTCCAAACGCCATCATCGATAGGCCTCTTTGCTCTCTCAGGGCCTTCAATCTAATACCAAAGTCTTCTTTACTCCAATCGCTCACGGTGATGCCTCCTCCTATTTACTTATCTCTATATTATTTTTCTTAGTTCCTTCTGTCAATCTTAATTTATTTTTCTATTAAATTAATTAGTAGCCTGTTTGCTGGCGCTTATAATTTTCCTGATTCTTTTCAATATAGGCTTCCATTATTTCAATATAGGATATTCCCATCCTGTTCGCTATTGCCCCATAATGAATCCAAACATTTTCATAGCTCTCCATATCCGTTTTCAGCATAAATTCTTGGATGGCATTGACCGTTTTCAGAAAGACTTCTGTCAAATCCCCTTCCACTTCGCCCACTGGCCAAACTTTCAACATTTCCAGTTTCTTTACAATACCGAGCGAGAGCAGAAAATGAATCGAATCTACATATTCTTCCAAAATAACTTCTCGCTCTGACGGTCCTTTTGTACTCCAAAACTTAAAGCATCTAGTTTCGTTCGCCAATTCGGCCAGTTCAACGAGTAATGCTAATCCTTTTTCTTTGAAAACATCTTTGTTTACTGATTGTTTTTTTTCGATGTACGCGTCCAGTTCCCGCTGCATCGTGAATAATGTCGTCAAATCCATTAAAAAAACCTCCGAAATATTGAATATCTTGAAACCAAACTGAAACTCATTCGTATATGTAGAAGACTATTACTTTTTTTTGTGAGGGGATGCTGTATGGGATTGTTGATCCGCTTTGTCATTATTGCATTCATCGTCTACTTATTTTATCGTGGGATCCGTTATTTACTGGATCCGAAACGGAAATTGGACGAGGCGTATGAACAAGAGCAATATTATTTCTATGATGATGTGAAAAACGTACGAAAGAATTTCTTTATCACATATAAAGGCGCCCTCTTTGAAGGTGAAAAATATTTAGGAACAACGGAAGATTCCTTTGATGTCGTGTCGATTTTCGTATGGGTGAAAGATGAAACAAAGCTTCAAGGGTTTACGAAAGATGATTTTCATTTCTTATCTTCCGAGATCAGTTCCAATTATCCAAAAGCTGAAATCAGTTGGAAAAATCCAATTGAAGCGTTAATGAAAGCCCGTTAAGCTAGCGGGCTTTTTTTATTTCATTTACACACTATTCATATCAAAAGGACCGATGCCTAGGAGATAGATGATGATCCCTATGTCAAGTAACGCAAGCACGAGAAAGCCTATCCGAAATTCCGTATGGCGCGTTTTATGGCTAAATGCCATCATGCCCAAATACGCACCAATTCCGCCGCCAACGATCGCAAATAGCCATAATGTTTTCTCCGGTATACGACGTCCACGCTTCTTTGATTGCTTCTTATCATAGCCCATCATTAAAAATGCCCAAATTGATATAAATATGATCCAGCTAATTATGAGTACATTCATAAATTCAACTCCCTATCTCCTATTCTACACTTTATTGATTGGTGTTAGGAAGAAGAACTACAGAAGTTTATCAGTTTTCTTTCACAAAATTCATAACATAACAAAAAGCCCCGCTGCCAAGTTACGGAGCGGGGCTTTGGTTGATCAATCAATTATTTTGCAACTGATTTTTTTGCTGTTTCTGCAAGTTGTGCAAATGCTTGTGCATCTGTTATTGCAAGGTCAGCAAGCATTTTACGGTTCACTTCGATGCCAGCCACTTTAAGACCGTGCATCAATGTGCTGTATGAAAGACCATTCATACGTGCTGCCGCATTAATACGTGTGATCCATAGTTTACGGAAATCACGTTTTTTCTGACGGCGGTCACGGTATGCATAGTTGAATGATTTCATGACCTGTTGGTTTGCTACTTTATATAGTCTATGTTTAGATCCAAAATAGCCTTTAGCTAATTTCAATACTCGATTACGGCGCTTGCGCGTCACTGTTCCACCTTTTACGCGTGGCATAGTTCATTACCTCCTGCTATTCCTAAAGAATGTTGTAATAGTGGTTCAAAAAGAGGAGATGGGGAACTTGGGCTGACGTATGCCGCCACGCCTTCGTACATCTTTACTCTTTGAACGGAATTTCAAATAATTATTTCATGTATGTGATCATTTCACGGATACGTTTGTAGTCGCCTGAAGAAACAAGTGAAGCTTTACGCAAGTGGCGTTTCGCTTTTGTAGACTTGTTAGCAAAAAGGTGACTAGTGTAAGCACGGCCGCGTTTCACTTTACCAGTTGCAGTTTTTTTGAAACGTTTTGCGGATCCGCGGTGAGTTTTCATTTTTGGCATGATCTGTTCCTCCTAAATCGTTCGCGTTACTTTTTTTCGGTCGTCGGGGCAAGTATTAGGAACATGCTCCGGCCTTCCATTTTCGGTTTCACTTCAACCGTAGAGAATTCTTTGCATTCTTCTGCAAAGCGGTCCAATACACGTTGTCCAATTTCCTTGTGCGTAATGGCACGGCCGCGGAAACGGATAGACGCTTTCACTTTGTCCCCTGCTTGCAAGAATTTAATGCCATTGCGAAGCTTCGTTTGAAAATCATGTTCGTCGATTGTCGGGCTTAAACGCACTTCTTTGACGTTAATGACTTTCTGGTTTCTTCTCACTTCGCGTTCTTTCTTCTGTTGTTCAAACTTGAACTTACCGTAGTCCATGACGCGGGCTACTGGTGGTTTTGCCGTTGGAGCGACGAGGACAAGATCCAAATTTGCGCGTGCGGCAATTTCGAGTGCCTCATTGCGTGATTTGATTCCAAGCTGATCGCCGTTATGGTCAATGAGGCGAAGCTCGCGGGCACGGATGCCCTCGTTTACGTACATGTCTTTGCTAATAGTAATCCACCTCCGAATATTGTCTCGCGAATACACGGTTTGGGTATACCGCCCACCATTTCGATTGGGAGGGCAGGGTCCCATAGTCCATTCAATCAGAAGAGCACTAGGCACCGTGTTGTCCGGAATATACGTTCATGTGGAACGTAGCGATTCCAGGGACGGTGCCCGAAATCCGGACAATAAAAAAGGTAGACAAACGTATTGTTCGTCTACCCGCTTATGTGTACGTGCAAATAGATGCACGGCACGATCACTCATGTGCTAACCTGTCAACAACGGTATGCGTCGATCAGGTGAGAAGCGGGCAGCTCCTTCTTATACCACAAACTGTATTCATTAACCTTGTTAAGTCTATCATCTTGAACTTTAGTTGTCAACACATAAATTTGTAACGGTTGATTTTCGCTTCAGGTGGACGCTTTCCGGGGGGCGGGCGGTGAGCCTCCTCACTTCGCTTCGCTACGTTGTGGGGTCTCACCTGTCCCGCTAATCCCCCAGGAGTCGCCACCTTACGCTTCAATCAACGGTGATTCCTATTAATCAACTCTATGGATACTGAGTCATTTTCTAAACATTAAACGCCATTCTGTAACCATTATTATTAATTATCGTGCGAAACGTCTGCTTTCAATAATTTCAAGAATTCATCAAACGGCATGCTTTCGGATTTTTGTTCGCCGTATTTCCTTACGTTTACTTCGCCGGATTCGACTTCTTTGTCGCCGAGGACGAGCATGTAAGGGATTTTTTGGACTTGTGCTTCGCGGATTTTGTAGCCGATTTTTTCGTCACGGCTGTCGAGGTCGACTCGGAATCCTTCAGCTACGAGTTTTTCCTGAATTTCTTTTGCATAGTCGAAATGGGCTTCTGGCGACACTGGGATTACTTCGACTTGAACCGGTGCAAGCCATGTTGGGAACGCCCCTTTGTATTCTTCGATCAAGAAAGCGACGAATCTTTCCATTGTCGAAACGACACCGCGGTGGATGACGACCGGACGATGCTGTTTGCCGTCTTCTCCGACATATGTGAGATCGAAACGTTCTGGAAGCAAGAAGTCAAGCTGGACAGTTGAAAGTGTCTCTTCCATGCCTATGGCCGTTTTCACTTGAACGTCGAGTTTCGGGCCATAGAACGCTGCTTCTCCGTCCGCTTCCACGTAAGGAAGACCCATTTCATCCATCGTTTCTTTCAACATGCTTTGTGCGCGTTCCCACATTTCATCATCGTCAAAATATTTCTCAGTATCTTCAGGGTCACGATACGATAAACGGAATGAGTAGTCTTTAATATTGAAGTCTTTGTATACATCAATCACGAGTTGGACGACCCGTTTGAACTCTTCTTTGATTTGATCCGGGCGAACGAAGATATGAGCATCATTAAGAGTCATGCCGCGGACACGTTGTAAACCGGATAGAGCGCCGGACATTTCATAACGGTGCATCGTTCCAAGCTCTGCAATTCGGATTGGCAAGTTTCTATAAGAGTGGATGCCGTTTTTGTAAATCATCATATGGTGCGGGCAGTTCATCGGACGAAGAACGAGATCTTCATTGTCCATGCTCATGACAGGGAACATGCCGTCTTGATAGTGCCCCCAGTGACCTGATGTCCTGTAAAGTTCGACACTTCCAAGTACCGGTGTATACACGTGGTCATAACCAAGCTTTACTTCTTTATCGACGATATAGCGTTCGATAATGCGGCGGATCGTAGCACCTTTCGGTAGCCAAAGTGGAAGTCCTTGACCGACCTTTTGAGAGTTTGTGAATAGATTCAGTTCTTTCCCGATTTTGCGGTGATCGCGTTCTTTCGCCTCTTCTAGCATCCGGAGATGTTCTTGAAGTTCGTCTTTTTTAAAGAAAGCTGTCCCATAAATTCGTTGAAGCATTTTATTTTTCGAGTCGCCGCGCCAGTACGCGCCTGCGATGCTCAATAACTTGAATTCTTTTAGTTTACCTGTCGAAGGAACATGGATCCCCCGGCAAAGGTCGAAAAATTCGCCTTGTTCGTAGATGGACACTTGCTCGCCTTCCGGAATGGCCTCTAACAATTCAAGCTTATACGGATCTTCAATTTCCTTGAATCGTTTTTCAGCTTCTTCACGGGACACATCAATGCGGGTAATCGGAAAATTTTCTCCGATGATCCGTTTCATTTCTTTTTCAAGTTCCGGAAGGTCCTCCGCTGTAATCGGTGTTGGTGAGTCAATGTCATAGTAGAATCCGTTGTCGATGACTGGGCCGATGCCTAGTTTGGCGTCCGGGAACTTTCTTTTGACCGCTTGCGCTAATAGATGGGCGGTACTATGGCGCAGGATTTCGAGCGCTTCCGGTGATTGCGGTGTGATGATTGCAATATCACCGTCTTCTTCGATTGGTGTTTTCAAATCGATCAGCTTGTCGTCAATTTTGCCGGCGATTGCGCTTTTCCGTAATCCTGGGCTGATGGAGCCAGCCACTTCTTCTGTTGTTGTGCCATTCGGAAACTCTTTTATTGCCCCATCTGGGAATTTTAGTTGGACGTTCTCTGCCATTGTTAGCACTCCTTGCTTATTTTATTTATTAACTAGTACCGGATTATGTGAAATGAAAATGGATTTCCGCTACGAACGGACGCTTTCCGCGGGCGGTCCGTGAGCCAATCGAACAGCGAAGGGTTCGATTTGCCGTATTTCTGCGCTTTTGCAGAAATTAAGGCATCCTATCCTCCCCCTGCTCGTAACGCTCCGCTTTTACTCGCAAAAGCCGTTCTTCGTGACGGCTTTCGCAGGAGTCGCCGTCCTTCGCTCCAATTCTTCACAGCATCCTAAGCCATACCCAAAACAATAAAAAAACAACAAAAAAAGCCCCATCCCTGTAAAAGGGACGAGGCTGTTGCTCGTGGTTCCACCCTTCTTCCTTCCATCCGGAATTTACTACCGGAAAGATGAAGCTTTGAAACGGCTAACGGGCCGGGGTCCGTCATCGGCTATGTACTTGTTCACCGATGCTGCTCCAAGGTGGTAAATCGATCCTCTGCACTTCAGGGCTTCCAGCCAAATGACCCTGATCTCTGTAAGTGGATAAACCGATCCATGTCCTCTTCAACACATTTTCAAATATGATATTCATTAGTATAAGGAAAGTCTCACATAATTGCAAGTGGCTTTCTCTACATTAAATTACATGGTTCTACGGTTTTTTCCTTTTAATTGTACAGGCTTGGAAATTGTTTTGATCCTTTCCATGATACGCGCGGCTTTGACTTCTTCTTTTTCACCGCGTTGCGTGTACGTCAAATGGTGTTGCAGTTCGTCGAAATTAAAGTTAGATGTGAAGAATGTCGGAAGCTTCTCCGCCATCCTGTATTGTAAAATCGTGCCGATCACTTCATCTCGAGCCCAAGCAGACATGGATTCCGCTCCGAAATCGTCGAGCATCAAAACTTTGGCTCTTTTCACGAAGTCGATTTTTTCATTTAACGTCTGGTCTTGGATCGATTGTTTAATTTCCCTTAGGAATTCGGGAATATAGACGACAACTGTTCGGATGCGCAAATTGGCAAGCTCGTTTGCGAGTGCACCGAGAATAAAGGACTTCCCGGTTCCAAATGGTCCATAAATATAAAGACCACGTTCAGGAAGTTCACCTGTCTCGCTCACTTCACTTAGAAATTGAGCAGCCGCTTCGACAACAATAATCCTGCTATTGTCATGCTCTAAATCGATATCATGTAGACGTGCTTCCATAACATCCTTCGGCATATGCATACTTTCGATCATATTAGACACATTACGGCGTTCATCATCGAAAAGCTTACTCGGGCATTTCACATAATCGAGGTCAATAAACCCTTGACTCAATATAAGCTTTGGTTCAAACCCTTTCATCACATTGATGCAGCCTTCGAGATTTGGACATTTGTCGCAATGATGAGAGGCTGTTGTGTATTCGTATAATTTTCCTAAGCTCTTATCGACGACCGTTTTATCGATTTCACTTGAATGATCCGAGATGAACTGTTGGACGCCACGGGACTCCATCACTTCATTCCGTAATTGTTCGTATCTTGCTGTTAGTTCTGTTGCGTTAAAAACACGCTTCAATGTATTTCCGATTCGCTCCAACTTACTTCACCCCACTTCTCATGGCATCCAATTTTTCTAGCAGTTGACGGCGTTTTTCGTCGATGGACGGATCTGTTTCTTTTTCCGGCTCCTGCTGTTCTGTTTCCTCTTTTTTGTAAAACCATTCCGGCACCTTTTCTTCTCTTGTCGGCTTGCGACGGGCTGGTTTCTGTTTACCTTCATTCAACCATTTCATATATTGGTCATGTTCGGTCCTGGATAATTCCATCGCCATTTTTGCTGTTGAGACCTTTTTATTGGACCAATGGGACGCAATCCGTTCTGCAAAATTATTCGTGATCTTTCCGTCGTTCCGTAAAATCATATATTGCAATAGCACATTGACGACACCAACTGATAATCCATGTGTGTTAATGAGCCTTTCTGCCAATTGGACATCAACAGGGAAAGGTTCCTTCCCATTCAAATGCCGCAGCATTTCACGAGGAGATGTGTTTTCCAAATAGTTCAAAAGCTCATCTTCGCGTGAAGTAGGTTCCACCTTTTTCTCTGGTTCCACAGTCTTGAAGACCTTTTCAACGGTCGGCACATTTTGTGAAATATTCAACTTGTAATAATCAACCGCCGCTTTCCGCAAACGTTCTTCCGGCAGCTTCAAGTTTCCGTCCAGTGCCATCATGACGACTTTCTGCATATCGAGCGGAGTCAATGAGTAAAGGAAAGCCAATTTCTCGATCAATTCTTTCGGTACTGAAGCGAGGGACGATGTAGGCACCATTTGTTCGGAAAGTCCTGCACGGAAAAGATTGAAATCAAAGTCGAAATTTGCGAATGGAATGCCCGGTGAGTCATTACGTCCGATTAGTTGACCCCCTTCTTCCAATCTTTCCGATGCACTGAAACGGATCGGTTTAAAAACATCCAAAAAAGTGCGTGATATTTCTTTGTACTGTTCGTCCATTTCATCTTCGACCGTAAAACGAGCTCGTAGGCTTCGGTACGGCTGCTCGCCGATTTTGCTGAAAAGAAAAGTTGATAACAGCGGATCCTCAAAAAATGATTTTGCATCCAAAGGCTGTAATAGTTCATAGCAGAAAGTGCGCTCTTCCCCTTCCTGCTTGCAAAATGTACGCATAAGGCCGATCGCCTCAAGTGAAATTCTTGCTTCGAACACTTTCACTAATGGCATTGTAAGCAAATTCATCAAATAATAATGGTTAAATTCTTTTTCTTTTTCACGCTCTGCTTCAGCCCAAAGGGACATGAATAGACTCATGGCTTCCGGGCCTATCAATGGTTGGTAGAACAATGTGAGGAGTTGCCGGTCGTAGTCCGAAAACGGATGTGACAATTTAATCGTAAACGTATCTACTGGTTGCAGTTCTTGATAAAGCATTTTGTCGGAACCCCTTTTTTCCTTTATTCATAATCATTTTCCATCTTTTTTCTTCTGCAAGTTCTGCAGCTCTTCAATAAAAACGGTAATATCCTTATATTGTCGGTAAACAGAAGCAAAACGGACGTATGCGACTTCATCGACGTCGGCTAATTTTTCCATGACCATTTCGCCGACATCTTTTGAGTCGATCTCAACAGTTCCGGAGCTTCTTAATTCTTTTTCAATTAAATAGACAATGTTTTTAACTGCTTCAAGATCAACTGGACGCTTTTCACATGCCCGAATCAAACCTCTTAGCAGTTTTTCACTGTTGAATTCTTCCCGTGTACCGTCCTTTTTGACAACAATTAACGGCATCTCTTCCACTTTTTCAAATGTCGTAAACCGGAAAGCGCATTTTTCGCATTCACGGCGTCTTCGGATGGATCGATTCTCTTCGGCGGGTCTAGAATCGATGACCCGTGTGCCATTATAATGACAAGCTGGACATATCATTTCTGCTTCCTCCGCAATTCCGTATAGTATATTGATTATAACAGAAGTTTGACGAAAAAATCGAAAGGGATTCAATAATATTGAATCAAGTTGTTGTGGGCTTTTAATAAAGTAGAATCTTGGAAGTGTTGATTTCCGCTCCAGGCGCACGCTTTCCGTGGGGCGGGCGGTGAGCCTCCTCGGTCGCTTTGCTCCACTGCGGGGTCTCACTTGTCCCGCTAATCCCACAGGAGTCGGCGCCTTCCACTGCAATCAACAGTGATAAGTTCAAAATTTGTTTTTCGGACTGCTTATTACCACTTACCTTTGGAATTATTTCGATATAACCAAAAAGTAATCAACGGGTGCTTTAATTGAAGTTCAGCGACGGCACATTTTTCTTGTTCAACTAAAGGGGCAGCTTAGTTGAATAATACAAGTATTTCAGGAAAAAATACTCATAATACTCATTAATTAAATCTAAAGGAGTATTCGATGAAGATAATCCTGGTAATATCATCTTTTATTATTCTTAGTATCCATATTAATAATCATCAAGTGGTTGCGGAAAAACCCCTGAATGGGGACTTATACAAAGATGCTTTGTTAATGTCAGGAGATTTTGATGCCCAAAGTGAGCAACCTGATTATAAACTTATATATGATACATTGATTACATCCCTTTATCCATCCATACAAAAGGAAATTATTAATTACTATGGATATCCCAAACAATATGGTTTATATGATGCTAAAATACTGAGTATTACAAGAGAGCATGAGGGGAGTTTTGATTTTAATGTAGAAGTACAAGTCACAACATTTGATCATGCACATGACCCTCCTTATGGTAAGGAAACAATGACTTTTAATATAAGTCCATTTGGAGTTAAAACCATTAGCTTTCAACATGAGGGCGATAAATTAGAAAAGGATATAGATGAATTTTATAAAGCAACACTTTCAGATATAAAACAGTCTTTTAATTTGAATTTAGGGTCTTACTCTTCTTACACATACAATCAATTACAATACCAAGCGGAAATAAATAATGAATTTAAATCTCTTTTTAATATTGCTGAAATTATAGTAACCAACATATTGCTTCCTGAGAGAAAGATACCTAACAAAAATGTAATTGACCCTGTAACCTTTATAAAAGACAACTCAGGTTATATGCTCTTTAAAAAGTCTGATGGGACAAATGTAAATTATAAAGTACAAAAGAAAGATGGTAATTGGATAGTAACAGATAAAAATAGTAAACAAGGCAAGAAAATGGATTATGAATTACCATGGTATGTATGGAAAAAAATTAAGCCGACTGATTAATTCAGTTAGGGCTTTTAATAATAAAAAATTTGTGTGTGAATTTTATTACTCAATATGTTATTTAATAAAGGCAAACATTAAAAATTATTTTCATTTCTTTATAGCTACCTTACAGCTTAGAATTTCAAGTATACTCCAATTGATTGGAGTGGAGATCGGCGACTCCTGCGGGAACAGCGCGAGCTGAAGACCCTGGACTGAGCGAAAGCCGTAACGAAGAACGGCTTTTGCGACCAAAAGCAAAGCGTTGGGAGCACTTGCTGTCTATTTCTGCAAAAACCGCAGAAATAGACAAATCGAACCCTGCGCTGTTCGATTGGCTGAAGCCGTGCCCGCGGAAAGCGTCCGATCGGAGCGGAAATCAATGGTATTTGCAGCAAGCTAGAATTATTAGAACCAACTCCCAAACATTTTATTCAGACATCTTGAGAGAGAACAAAAACGTCCAAGTCGACTGAACGACCTGGACGTCTTTTTCGTTTCTACTTATGAAATCACTTTGGATTTTAATGCATTTCCTACTTTTCTTGCCAATTCGACAACACGAGCCGAGTAACCCCATTCATTGTCATACCAAGCGAGGACTTTCACTTTACGGTCGCCCATGACGATTGTCGATAGGCCGTCGATAGTTGCAGACTCGGTAGTCGTATTGAAGTCAATTGATACGAGCGGTTCCGTCGTGAAACGAAGGATTCCTGAAAGTGGACCTTCTGCAGCTTTAATGAATGCTTCATTCACTTCTTCTACTGTTACGTCTTTTTTCACGTCAACTACGAGGTCGACCAATGAGACATTCGGTGTCGGAACTCGAAGCGCCATCCCGTGAATTTTTCCTTCTAGTTCAGGCAATACAAGGGAAAGTGCTTTTGCGGCACCCGTCGAAGTCGGGATAATCGATTGTGCACAAGCTCGTGCTCGACGAAGATCCTTATGCGGGTTATCCAAGTTCTTCTGATCATTTGTATAAGCATGAACAGTAGTCATCAAACCATTTTCAATGCCGAATGAATCATTCAATACCTTCGCAACTGGTGCTAGGCAGTTTGTTGTGCAGCTTGCATTGGAAATGACATCATGTTTATCAACATCAAGTTTGTCATCATTCACACCTAAAACGATCGTTACATCTTCATTTTTACCAGGTGCTGTCAAAATGACTTTCTTAGCTCCAGCATCGAGATGAAGTGCCGCTTTAGAGCGTTCATTGAATACTCCCGTTGCTTCAATGACGATATCGACACCAAGATCTTTCCAAGGAAGTTTGGACGGATCACGTTCCGCTATTAACTGGACACGCTTGCCGTTCACAATAAGAGCATCTTCCTCCGCTACAACTTCTCCATTAAACACTCCATGATTTGTGTCATACTTAATCAAATGAGCTAGAGTTTCTGCCGGATATGATGCATTTATCGCTACTACATCCACGTCATCAACCGTGATAATTTGGCGGAAAACCATACGACCGATCCGCCCGAACCCATTAATCGCAATCGAAGTAGTCATGAAAAAATCCTCCCGCGTAATGTTATATACTTTTTATCTGTTATCCGTTAATTAGTATAGCACATTTTATTCGGGGTGACAGAGTTTGTGAATGAAATAACAATGTTCCACTTTTCAGAGAATACCATTTTATACGACAGCATTCCATTTAACTAATAGTTCGTTGAGCTGTTTTTCCGTCTCTTCCACTGTCCCATTATTATCGATGACAGCGTCTGCTCCCTTTTCTTTTTCTTGAACCGGAAGCTGTGAGTTGATGCGGGCATCTGCCTCTTCTGCGGAAAAACCGTTTCTAGCCATCAACCGTTTTCTTTGATTTTCAGTGGTTGCGGAGACGACGAGTATTTTATCGACATAGGATTGCAGTTTGCTTTCAAAAAGGAGCGGAATATCCATGATGACGGTGTTTGCCCCTTTATCCAACCACTCTTCCTTTTGCCGAATCATTTCCTTTCTGACGGCTGGATGGATGATTTCATTTAGCATTTGCCGTTTTCCGCCATCATTGAAAATGATGGAGCCGAGCTTTTCCCTATTTAAGGATCCGTCCGGGAGGAGCACATCTGGACCAAATACTTCCGCTATCCTTCGAAGAACAGGAGTTCCCGGTTCCACGACCATTCTAGAAATCTCATCTGCGTCAACGATTGGGTATCCCTTTTGTTTCAGCATCCGCGACACAGTGCTTTTACCTGTCGCGATACTTCCTGTCAAACCGATGATCATTGGAATCATCCTTTCCTACCTCTGGCATTGTGGACAGTAAACAGAAGTTCTTCCTGCAATCTTCATGCTCTTCGTCTCTCTTCCGCATACGCCACACACTTTCTTCCCATACATCTTCAGACGGGTTTGCATCGTTCCTGCTTGCCCGTTAATATTCCGGTAGTCTGAAATGGAACTTCCCCCCGCATCGATGCTCTCTTGCAGAACCTCGACGATTTGCCGGAATAATTCCCGTTTCCTTTTTTCACTAATCCGTTCTGTTGCTCTTCCAGGATGTATGTTCATACGAAATAACGCTTCGGTTGCATATATATTTCCGCACCCTGAAATGACATGGCCGTCCATGATCACTTCTTTGATTGGCTTGCGTGCATATTTCGGCGTGGACGCCATCGCAAGAAAATGATCAGCTGCAACTTCATCAAACGGCTCAGGTGCCATTTTCAACAATGGCAAATAGTCTTCTTCTTTCTGTAGTAGCCGCAACTCACCGAATCGGCGGATGTCGGAATAAACGAGCAATCCCCCGTCAGCCATTTTAAGAACGACATGGATATGGTTCCTGAATTTACGTTCGGTAATGTCATCCAAGGAATTTACTACAAACCATGCACCTGTCATTCCGAGATGGCTAACGAGCAAGTAGGGCTGTCCTTTCTTCTCCATATGAAAATAAATATATTTACTTCTTCGGGTGACATCCACGATTGTCATATCTGCTAGTTCATCGATAAAATCCTCTAATGTTTTCCCTTTGACGATCGCTTCTTTACCCAATTCCTTTGATTTCTTTATTACATCTGACACGTGCACTTCGGAAATGGTACGACCGATCGAGACAGGCGATAATTCACGGACGACCCCTTCCACTTCAGGTAATTCAGGCATGCTAATTCCTCACTTCGTATCATACCAAGAATGGCCATACGCCCACTCTGCCTTTAATGGGACGTCAAGCTTCAATGCAGCTTCCATCACTTCTGGTACAATTGTCTTCAATTTCTCAATCTCATCTTCCGGTGCTTCGAATATCAATTCATCATGTACTTGAAGGAGCATGCGTGTTTGCATGTTTTCTTCCTTTAACCGGGCATCCATATCGATCATTGCCTTTTTAATAATATCTGCAGCGGTTCCTTGGATGGGTGTATTCATAGCTGTCCGTTCTGCAAAGCTCCGCAAATTAAAATTCGAGCTTGTTATATCAGGCAAGTATCTTCTTCTGTTCATCATCGTAACGACATAGCCTTTCATCTTCGCCTCGGAGACGATGTCCTCCATATATTGTTTCACGCCAGGAAATGTCTCGAGGTATGTGTCGATGAATTTTCCGGCTTCCTTCCGGGTAATGTTCAAGTTTTGGGACAACCCATAATCGCTAATGCCATACACGATTCCGAAGTTGACTGCTTTCGCAGTACGCCTCATATCCGAAGACACGCCATCTTTATCCACACCGAAAACGTCCATCGCTGTTTTCGTATGGATGTCTTCTCCTTCCCGGAATGCGGAAATCATTTTTTCGTCCTGAGACATATGGGCAAGGACACGTAATTCAATTTGTGAATAGTCAGCGGCAAACATAAGCCAGCCCGGTTCAGAAGGAACAAACGCTGCACGGATTTTCCTACCTTCCTCAAGGCGGATCGGGATGTTTTGCAAGTTCGGGTTAATGGAGCTTAAACGGCCCGTTTGTGTTAACGCCTGTTGGAATCGCGTATGGATTTTTCCGTCTTCATGGATTTCCTTCGACAACCCTTCAATATACGTCGAATTCAGCTTTCCGAGCTGACGGTATGTCAAGATATAACTGATGATTTCATGCTCGCTCTCAAGTTTCTCCAACACATCCGCAGCAGTTGAATAGCCTGTTTTCGTCTTTTTAATAGGCGTTAATCCTAGCTTTTCGAATAGGATTTCACCTAATTGCTTCGGTGAATTGATATTGAACGGTTGTCCCGCCATCTCATAAATGATTGATTCCAGCTCGTTCAATCTTGTCGATAGTTCAATACCGATTTGTTGAAGGATCCCTAAGTCTGTCTTAACGCCTGTTGATTCCATTTTCCCAAGTATTTTAGCGAGTGGCATTTCGAGCTCGTGATATAATTCGAACTGTTCATTTTCGCGTAGTTTCTCTTCAAGGATAGGTTTCAGTTTCCAAACAGCACGTGCCTTCCTTCCGGCATGATCAGCAAGTACCTTTTCCTCCGGCAATGCTTTTTTCGCGCCTTTCCCGTAGATCGCTTCATCAGATTGAACATCCGAATAGTTGAACTCCCTTGCGACAGACGCAACATCGGTATACGTGGAAGACGGGTTCGCAATATAGGTCGCTAATAACAAATCGAATTCAAAGCCGTTCACTTCAACGTCGTACCGTAACAAAGAGGCGTAAGCTGCTTTTGAATCGGTCACAAACTTCGTTTTCTGCCCATCTTGAAGCCAATCCTTTAAACGGTCTGATTGTTGCAAAACGGCAATCGGGATAAAGAACGTTTGCTTACCGTCCGTCAAGCTGATGCCTGATACTTCCGTAGCTAAATAGTTTTCATCCATCATTTCAACATGGATTGCCATCTCATCTGAAAGTTCTATTGTTTCTGGGTCATGGATAATGCGGACATCGATCTCCTCAACGGGTTCACTTTCAGTTTGAGGGTCCATTTTTTCAAGCAACGTTTTAAACTTCAATTCTTCGTAAATCTTTTTGACGTTTTCTTCATCAGGACCCGGATACGTCAAATCTGCTATCGTAATTTCAACCGGAGCATTCACTTCAATAGTAGCGAGCTTTTTGCTCATGAATGCCTGCTCTTCATTTTCTGTCAAGTTTTCCTTCAATTTCTTCCCTGATACGGAATCCAATGATTCATAAACTTTTTCCACCGTGCCGTATTCCTTCAGCAGTTTGAGTGCGGTCTTCTCGCCGACGCCAGGGACACCTGGAATATTGTCGGAAGCATCTCCCATCAAGCCTTTCATATCAATGATTTGCTGTGGTGTGATGCCATACTTCTCTAATACATGCTGAGGTGTGTACTTCTCAAGGTCTGTAATCCCTTTTCGTGTAATGCATACGGTCGTATGATCACTAGCAAGCTGCGTCAAGTCTTTGTCTCCTGATATAATGATGACTTCGACGCCTTCTTCATCGCCTGTTTTGCTCAATGTGCCGATAATATCATCCGCTTCATACTGATCGAGCTCGTATTGCGGGATTTTATAGGCTTCGAGCAGTTTTCGCAAATACGGAAATTGCTCTGAAAGCTCAGGCGGCGTCTTTTGTCTGCCGCCTTTATATTCACTAAATGTTGAATGTCTAAATGTTGTTTTTCCTGCATCCCAGGCAACGAGCATATGCGTTGGCTTTTCTTCGGCCAGAATGTTTTGCAGCATCATCGTGAAGCCGTACACTGCATTCGTATGGATGCCTGAATCGTTCGTCAATAACGGCAATGCAAAAAACGCCCGATACGCCAAGCTATTTCCATCTAATAGCACTATTTTCTTTTTCGTCACTGATTCCACTCCCTTGTTCGTTCATCCTACCGCTTATAAAAGTAAGGACCTTCTGCTGGATTAAATTAAAAACGTCATCTCCATTCATCTTACCATGACGGTAGATGTAAATGAAAATGACGTCATCTGTTACTCCAAGTATCCTGTTAATATTTTTGCGTATGGCGAGTCGGCTGGCATGATGATCATTGTGTCATCGCCGATTGTGCGAGAGTAGGATTGCAGCGTACGGTAGAGATTGTAGAACTCGGGATCTTTCGAGAATGCGTTATTGTAGATTTTAGCAGCCTCCGCTTCCCCTTCGGCATGGATGACGGCCGCATCCTTTTTCGCGGTCGCAAGCATTTCTTGCACTTCCCTATCCGTTTCCGCCTCTATTCTCCTCTTCTCCGCATCCCCTTGGGAAAGGTAATCCTGAGCTGTCGATTCCCGCTCTGAAATCATACGAGTGTAAATCGATTGTTCGTTTTCTTCCGGAAGGTCGATCCGTTTCATCCGAACGTCAATGACTTCGATACCAAAATTCCCTTCTGCCAGGAATTCATTTACTTTAGTCGTCACACGGTCGTTCAAACTACCACGGGATGAATTTTCATCATTAACAACATCCACATAATCCAATTGCCCCATCTCGTTCCGAATGACAGAGTAGATGAATTCCTCCATACGCATTTCAGCATTAATAATATTTCGCGCATTCGAAATCATTTTTGCAGGATCGGTAATTCTCCAAACAGCATAATTGTCGATGATGATTCGTTTTTTATCCTTCGTCGTAATTTCCGCTTCGGAAACATTATACGTTAATTGGTTTTTCGGCAAACTTGACACGGATTGGATGAACGGGATTTTCATATTTAAACCCGGTTCCTTGACAATTCTTGTAATTTCACCGAATTGCCGTACAACCTTATACTCCCCCTCTTTTACGACATAGACATTTGCAAGTAGTATGACGGCTATTGCAAAAATTACTGTTATCGTAATTGCTGTTTTTACAAATTTCCTCGTATTGAACGGCTTTTTCGGAGTAATGACTTTATCCGCGCCTGCAGGCTTTTTCTGTTTTCCACCTTGCATCTCTTTAAATTTATCTTCTATATTTTTGAATGGATTGTTGTTATTCGTCATTAGTTGCCGCCCCCTTCCGTTTTCTGCTCAGCAGGTGGTGGTGTTTGACTTTCCAGTTGCTGTAACGGCAAATATTTCAACGTATCGCCGTCGTCATTCATAATATAGATCTTCGCTTTTGGCAGTACTTGCTCTAATGTCTCGATAATTAGCCGTTGGCGAGTGATCGTTTTATTTTTTTCATATTCTGCATGCAGATCGTTGAAAAGTGCGACATCTCCTCGCGCTTGCTCTATACGAGCAGTCTTCTGGCCGACAGCACGGGATATGATGGCATCTTTTTCACCCTTCGCTTCGTTTTCTCGTTGGTTTTTATATCGCTGCGCTTCATTGATTTTTGTGCTTCTTGTTTCACGGGCGTCCGTTACTGCTGTAAAAGCGGCACGGACGTCAGCGTTCGGCAATTCAACATCTTGCAGTTTAACGCCTTGTATCGAAATACCGATGTCATAATTAGTCATAAGCGATGTTAATAAATCACGTGTTTTTGCTTCGATCTCTGCTTTCCCATCCGTCAAGGCAGAATCGATTGTCGAACTTCCGATGATTGATCGAATCGATGCAGAAGTCGCGTCATGAAGAATTTCCTTTGGATTTTGTGAGTTGAATAAATATTTCTCCGGATCTGTTATTTTCCATTGGACAACTAGATCCGCAAGTACGATATATTCATCCCCTGTTATCATTTTCGTTTCCTTGTCGTATGTAACAAGTGTTCCATCTGGATCTTGCTTATAACCAAATTGAAGACTGAATGTCTCTTTTGAGAGTTTCTCAACATGCTGGATTGGCCATGGCAGCTTGAAATGCAAGCCCGATTCCGTGACTGGTGTGTCCGCTTTTCCGAAAGTAATGACGATGGCCTGCTCAGATTCGTCCACCGTATACCATGTCGTAAAAGCAATGACGAGCAATAATATTCCAGCAATGACAAGACCAGCTGCCACTGATGCTCGGCGTGTGCTCATTTAAATTCCCCCTTCTTCTATGTATCAACTATACTACGGTTTTGTTTCAATTTGGTTTCAAAAAAAAAGAAATCTGCCTTATGCAGATTTCTTTGGTAACATTATCGTAAATTTTGTGCCAACGCCTACAGTGCTTTCGACAGTGACTTTGCCGCCATGCGCTTCTATCAGATGCTTGACAATTGCCAGTCCAAGACCTGTACCTCCGGAATCCCTGCTTCGCGCACGGTCCACTCGATAAAATCGTTCGAACAATCGAGGTAATTCCTTTTCAGCGATTCCCATCCCTTCATCCTGGACTTCAATAATCGCTTCATCATCCGTTTCAGATGTATTGATCGTAATGGTCGTATTTTCTTTCGAGTAGTTGATGGCGTTTGTGAGCAAATTGACCAATACTTGTATCAGCCTTGCGGAATCCGCCTGAACGAAAAGCTGTTGGTTAGTGTTGATGACGATATTCATATGCTTTTTCTCAATTAATCCATAAACGATCTTCATCGCATTTTCAATAATGTCAGAGATCGACACATTATCGTATTTCAATTGGAATCCTTCACGCTCGATTCCTGACAGTTCTAGAAGATCATTGATTAATAAATGCAGACGGTTGCTTTCCTTTTGTATGATTTCAAGAAATTCCTTTGATGTAATCGGATCGTTCATCGCTCCATCTAATAACGTCTCTGTGAAGCCTTTAATCGAAGTGATCGGAGTCCGAAGCTCATGAGAAACATTTGCGACGAAATCTTTACGAATTTCCTCCAATTTAACAAGTTTCGTTATATCATGAAGGACGACAATGATACCTAGCCAATTTCCATGGCGACCGATAACCGGCGCGCCGTAAACGTTGAAATGCAATTCACCGATTCGTAATTGTCTTTCATGCACTTGTTCTGTTAAATATACATCTTCAATCAGCTTCTGAATGCCTTCTGGCAAACCGATTTCCTTGAACGTTTTTCCGACCAATTCATCCTTAGTTAAGCCGAATGTTTTTTCGAACATCCGATTCAATAAATTGACAGATCCTTCCCTTCCGAACATCAGAAGTCCATTCCCCATACTTTCGATCAACGTATTCATACGTTCTTTTTCCATCGCTCGCAATATGGATGTTTCTTGTAAATTCCTAGCGATCTGGTTCACTGCAATTCCTAATTCATTACCTTCATCAAGTTCTTCAACTGGTGTTCTTGCCAAATAATCGCCTCGGGCAATCTTCTTGGCAGTTTCCGTCACTAGGTCAGTGGGACTCGCATATTGCTTAATGAATCGAGTGCCAAGTAGGAGTGAAAGAACATAAGCAATGGATAGAATAGCGATAAGGAAAATCCAATACTTACGCTGAACTTGCCACGTGACATCATGGTCAATTAGATAAAAAAACTGGCCCAGGACAATGCCAAGACCAGTCAGTAGAACCAATAAAATTGTGGCAAAGGCGATAAAGAGTCTAGAATAAAGACCCTTCATTTCAATTTTGGCTCCTCGAATTTATATCCAATTCCTCTAACCGTCTTAATGAAATTAGGTTTTCTTGTATTTTCTTCGATTTTTTCACGTAAATGGCTCACATGGACATCGACAATCCGTGTATCTCCTGCAAAGTCATAATTCCAAACTGCGCTCAATAATTGATCACGAGTGAGAACTCGGTTTTTATTTTGTAAGAAATAGACGAGTAGTTCAAATTCCTTCGGAGTGAATTCCAATGCTTGGTCGTCTAAATACACTTCGTATTGATCCGGATGCACTGTAATAGGTCCCGAACGAAGTACATGCAGGTCCTCTTCCTCATCGTCGATTCCTGTCCGCTCGCCGCTCCGCCGCAGAACCGCTTTTACTCTAGCAACCACTTCTCGGGGACTGAACGGTTTCGTCATATAATCGTCTGCGCCGATTTCCAACCCTAATACTTTGTCAGTCTCCTCGCCTTTTGCGGTCAGCATGATGATCGGCGTATTAATATTCCTCTGCCTCAAAACCTTGCACACTTCTATCCCATCCATTTTAGGCAGCATGAGATCGAGCAGTACTAAATCCGGGTTTTCTTTTTCTACTTTTGATACAGCTTCTTCACCATCCGCAGCCATGATCGTTTCAAAATTGGATTGTTTCAAGTTATAGTCCAATAACGTCCGGATCGGTTGCTCATCATCCACGATTAAAATTTTCTGCACGATTTCCATGTCCCCCTTAGATGTCGTTCTTTAGTTTTCATATTTGAAATTCAGAAATTTTCCATTGCCTCCGATGTTAGGTTTTCTCGGATGGAAGGCGGAATCACCGTTACGGTACCCGAAATTACGGTTTTTTCGTCCTCGTTTGTTGCTTCCACTTGAATGACGATCGAACCTTTCTCTTTTTCGACTCGAATGACTTCAAATAAGAAATCAATCGTTTCGTAATGATATACATGTTTCGGGAAAATTAGGTGCTGCTCCGTAATATGAGACCCCGGACCAGGCAAGTATTTCGAAATGGCGGAAGTGATAATTCCGTTCAACATAATAGTCGGCACAATCGGCTTGTCAAACCCGGTTTGCGATGCGTAATCATGTTGTATGTACAATGGATTCGAATCATTGGTCAATCCTAGATAAAGAAGTAAATCTTTATCTTCGATTTTTTCGGTAAGCTTCAGCTTTTCACCTTCAACAATTTTATCGATTTCCCTTCCAATCCGCCTTTTTTTCCCTAATAGCAACTTGCTTCCCCCTTCATTTTCCTGATTGGAATGTTGTTATAGAAAGTGTATCAATATTCACTTGTAAAGGGCAAGTTAGTTGGTTGTTAAGAATAGGTTAAGTTGATGTGGGTGCTTCTTTAAATAGATGAAACTAGGACGTGTTGCTTTCCGTTCCGGCGCTCGCTTTCCGCGGGCATGGCTTGAGCCTCCTCGGGTGGTGCTCCCAACGCTTCGCTCTTGGTCGCAAAAGCCGTTCTTCGTAACGGCTTTCCCTGCGGGGTCTCAAGACTCATGCTATTCCCGCAGGAGTCGAGCGCCTGCACTCCAAGCAACAGGTACCCAAATATAATTAAAAAATATAGAAAAATAAAGACTTTTTTTAAAAAAAGTTTGTCGGAACTACAAACGAATGACACTAATATCCTGCATCTATTCACTTCTACCGTCTGGCACCACTATATTATCGAAAGCCAGTACTCGAATAAAACTAACAGCATTGGAGTCCTTTTAAGCAGCTAGTTTTCCCATGGCTTTGAAGGAGAGAATCCCTTTTCCATGCCTTTATAGTTACCATTCAGTTAAGGATTCAATTTACATTCTAATTGATTGGAGTGGAGATTGGCGACTCCAGCGGGAACAGCGCGAGCCGAAGACCCCGCAGGAACGCAGTGACGAGGAGGCTGAGGCCGTGCCCGCGGAAAGCGTCCAATCGGAACGGAAATCAATGGTATTTGTATCATGCAAGAACTGCAAAGCTAGCAAGAATGGATAGTGGAATTTCCACACATTAATAAAACCGGGAAGCGCGAGGCTTCCCGGTTGAAGGTGTGATTATAGGTTTTTGATCAATTCGTCAGCAAACTCGGAAGTTTTCACTTCTGTTGCTCCGTCCATGAGGCGAGCAAAGTCGTATGTAACAACTTTAGAAGCGATTGTTTTTTCGATTGAAGCCGTGATCATGTTAGCAGCTTCGTTCCATCCCATATGCTCAAGCATCATAACGCCTGAAAGAAGCACTGATGATGGGTTCACTTTGTCAAGGCCAGCGTATTTCGGAGCTGTACCGTGTGTTGCTTCAAAGATAGCATGTCCAGTCACATAGTTGATGTTAGCACCTGGCGCGATACCAATTCCACCAACTTGTGCTGCTAGTGCGTCGGAAATGTAGTCACCGTTCAAGTTCATTGTTGCAACTACATCGAACTCTTTTGGACGAGTCAAGATTTGTTGGAGGAAGATATCAGCAATTGCATCTTTTACGATGATTTTGCCAGCAGCTTCTGCATCAGCTTGCGCTTTGTTTGCAGCTTCTGTTCCTTCAGCTTCTTTAATTTTGTCATATTCGTTCCAAGTGAACACTTTGTCGCCGAACTCTTGCTCAGCTACTTCGTAACCCCAGTTTTTGAAAGCACCTTCAGTGAATTTCATGATGTTTCCTTTGTGTACAAGTGTTACAGACTTACGGCCTTCCTTGATCGCGTAATTGATCGCACCGCGAACAAGGCGTTTTGTACCTTCTTCAGAAACAGGCTTAATACCGATACCGGAAGTTTCAGGGAAACGGATATTTTTAACGCCCATTTCGTTTTGAAGGAATGAGATCAACTTATTCACTTCTTCAGTGCCTTCTTTGTATTCGATTCCAGCATAAATGTCTTCTGTATTTTCACGGAAGATGACCATATCGCAGTCTTCAGGACGTTTTACCGGAGAAGGTACGCCTTCAAAGTAGCGTACTGGACGCAGGCAAGTATATAGATCCAACTCTTGGCGAAGCGCAACGTTCAATGAACGGAAACCACCGCCAATCGGCGTCGTCAAAGGACCTTTGATAGCGATAAGATACTCTTCGATTGTGTCAAGAGTTTCTTGTGGAAGCCATTCGCCAGTTTCATTGAATGCTTTTTCTCCCGCAAGAACTTCTTTCCATTCGATTTTCTTTTTGCCATCATATGCTTTTTCGACCGCTGCTTCCAAAACGCGAGAAGCTGCATGCCAAATGTCAGGGCCAGTACCGTCACCGATGATGAATGGGATCGTTGCGTGATCCGGAACATTAAGTACGCCGTCAGTTACTGTGATTTTTGCCATTTTCTATTCCTCCATTTCAAAATGAGCGGGCCGGTAGTTATGCTACCGCCCCGATGATGTGTATCACTTGTAAGTCTGGATTCTTGTAACCAGCTTACAAGTTATCTCTCGTTGATCGGCACGTATTTTTGCTTGTCCGGTCCGATATACTCAGCACGCGGACGAATCAGTCTATTATTGGAGTATTGCTCCAAAATATGTGCTGTCCAGCCGGAGAAACGGGATACCGCAAAAATAGGTGTGAATAAATCATGATCAATACCAAGTGAATGATATACCGAAGCAGAATAGAAATCAACGTTAGGTGGTAGGTTCTTCTCACCCGTCACGATTGATTCGATTTTAAGTGACATGTTATACCACTTTTCTTCTCCACGAAGTGCTGTCAACTTCTTGGACATTTCACGAAGGTGCTTCGCACGTGGATCACCTTTGCGGTATACCCGGTGGCCGAAGCCCATAATTTTTTCTTTATTATCAAGTTTTTCTCTAATATATGATTCTACATTTTCTTCGTCTCCGATTTCCATGAGCATTTTCATAACTTGCTCGTTAGCTCCGCCATGAAGTGGGCCTTTAAGAGCTCCAATTGCAGCGGTAATGCCGGAATACATATCGGAAAGTGTCGCCACACATACACGTGCAGTGAACGTCGAAGCGTTCAATTCATGGTCAGCATGTAGTACTAATGCCTTATTGAATGCTTCTACTGCGATTTCTTCAGGCTCTTCCCCTGCCAGCATATATAGGAAGTTAGCTGCATAGCCAAGTTCCTTTTTAGGAGCTACAGGTTCTTCACCTTTGCGGATTCGAGAGAAAGCAGTGACGATAGTTGCCACTTTCGCTTGAAGTTTGATCGCTTTTTCATAATTCGCTTCGTCAGACATATCTTCTGCATTCTCATCGTATAATCCGAGAAGAGAGATTGCTGTACGTAATGCCGCCATTGGGTGAACTTCACCAATGGAATAAGTCTTAAAATGATCAAGTACAGGTTGTGGAACAGCCATATTATCGGCAAGTTGTTGTTTCAATTCAGCTAGCTCGTCCGCTTTTGGCAGTCGCTGATGCCATAATAGATAAACAACTTCCTCAAAACTTGCATTATCTGCAAGATCGTCGATATCGTAACCGACGTATGTAAGTGTGTCATCGATGATGGAACTAATGGCGGACTGTGTTGCTACGATTCCTTCCAATCCTTTTGTTGCTGTCATTTTAAATCGCTCCTCCAGTCATGATTGCCTTCATTCAACAAATTCTTGTAAGATGAGGCAAATCTACTTTTTGTAATACTGTCTGAAACGCTTACATTGTTCATTATAAACAATTATTACAGTTTTGTGAATGGAAAAGCTTGTTTTCTTTATAAGAATAATAGCGAAAAGGATGAAATCGTGCTAAAAAACCATATAAAACAACATACTTTTCAGTCTCTCATCGTCCAATGGATGCCCCCTATTCTAGGAGGTATTTTCATATTTTTAGTTCCCCCGGTAGGAATTGCAATTATCGTAGCCTACTTTACTGCCCCTATTTTGCAGGCGGTACGGGCGATGACAAAACTCCCACTAACGATTGCCACCTTCTTCGTCATGCTTTCCATGCTATTCATCTTCACTACTTTTTCTTTCATCGCGTTGCACGGTTTAATGGATACGATTCCGCTACTCGAAAAACACTTATCCATGTATACGGGTAAAACTGATTTACTAGGTAAAGTCTATTCATTTCTTGAGCAGAAAGTAATCGAATATGGACATGCCTTGCTTGAATATGCTATTACGTTTACCACTTCTTTGTTCCAACGTATTTTCAGTGTGTTCATTTTCCTCGTCGCGTATTTTTTTGCTTTGCGTGAATCAGGAAAAAACAAATTCTGGTTTCTCGTCTATTTTCCAGTAAATATGCGTGCTTCCGCAAAACGAATATTCACAAAATCTGGCGAGTTATTCGGCACTTTTGCATTTGTGGAAGCACGATTATTTTTGCTAACCTTCATCATTCTAAGCATCGGATTTTCATTCCTCGGTTTTGAGTCGCCAATCGGAAGCGCATTCCTCGTTTCAATCGCTGATAGTTTGCCATTATTAGGAATCGGTCTATTCCTACTCCCGATGGCAGCTTTTTTCATATACACGCACCAGTTGTTTATTGGTGTTACACTCATCTTGCTATATATTTTTGTCGTCACAACACGACAATTGGCTGAATCGTTCATGTGGGCCTCAGCATTTAGAGTAAAGCCGATCCATGCTTTTTTCATTACCGTCTGTTCACTTTATCTATTTGGACTTCCAGGAATTCTGTTGACACCCTTTCTATTATTCGCCGCCTTGAAATTGAAAAAGCATCCATCCTTCACCGAATAACGATTCGTCCTTGTTTCATCTTTTTATATATCCAACTAACAATAAATGGGCGGATTATCTTCCTCGGCCCTTTGAATAAAAGCAAAAGACCGACAACGTCCGAAATGAAACCAGGTAATAGTAATAAAATCCCCCCGATGAAAATACAGACACCATCGATTACAGCATTTCCCGGGGCTTCCATCGTTCCCATCCTGTCACGTAAATCGAGCAATGCTTTAAGTCCTTGCCTTTTTGCGAGATAAGCCCCTCCAATTCCTGTAATGAGAAGGAGAAGAATCGTCGGCATAATCCCGATTTTCGTCCCCGAATAAAGCAGGAGTATAATTTCTGCAGCTGGTATGATCAATATAGCTGGCAGTAGCCATTTCATTTTCTAACAACTCCAATCCTAAAAAGGCCGCTTCCGAAATACATCGGAAGACAGCCTAGATTCATTTACTAAATTAAATTAAAGAACACTTGCATGACCATTATATACGACTCCGGATTCCGCATCCATCGTAATGTCTTTTCCATCGATAATGACTTCGGTCGCATTTTCGACACCAACGATGACTGGAATGCCTAAACTAAGGCCGACAACTGCTGCATGGCTTGTCAATCCGCCCTCTTCTGTTATTAGACCAGCACATTGTTCAATTGCGGGCATCATATCACGATCCGATGAGTAAGTGACAAGTATTTTTCCTTTCATGTCACGCGCCAACGCATCTTGTGCATTATGGACAACAGCAGCTTGTCCAAATGCGACCGACTTTCCGATTCCCTGGCCCTTTGCAAGCATATCGCCGATTACGTGGATTTTCATCAAATTCGTCGTTCCAGCTTCTCCGACAGGTACACCTGCTGTGATGATGACAACATCTCCATGGGTGACGTACTGATGTTTGACACTTTCTTCAACAGACTCCTGCAAAATTTGATCAATGGAATTTACGCGTTCACCAATAATCGGATAAATACCCCAAACGAGCGATAATTTCCTAGAGCGATTCTCCGAAGCGGTAATCGCGATAATTGGGCAGCCAGGTCGATACTTAGCAATCATTTTTGCTGTATGGCCGCTTTCAGTCGGAGCGAGAACTGCCTTTACTTTAAGATTGATGGCCGTATAAGCCGCTGCTTGTCCGATCGCTTCCGTCATATTGCCGTGCTTTTCACGACGACGTGTAGAAACGACGGCTCGGTAATCGACAGCATCTTCCGCTGTTTTCGCAATCCGGTCCATCGTTCGGACAGATTCCACCGGATAGAGTCCTGCTGCTGTTTCTCCCGATAGCATAATTGCATCCGAGCCGTCCAAAATCGCGTTTGCGACATCACTTGCTTCCGCTCTAGTAGGACGAGGATTTCTTTGCATCGAATCAAGCATTTGCGTCGCGGTAATGACAGGCTTGCCAACTTGGTTGCATTTTTCAATCATCTTCTTTTGAACGAGTGGGACTTCCTCTGCGGGAATTTCCACACCCAAATCCCCTCTTGCTACCATGAGGCCATCCGAAACCATTAAGATATCATCCAAGTTGTCGACACCTTCACCGTTCTCGATTTTCGGAATAATATGGATATCTTCTCCGCCGTTATTCTCGAGCAATTCCCGAATTTCCATGACGTCCGAAGCTCTGCGCACAAAAGAAGCAGCGATGAAATCGACACCTTCTTTGATGCCGAATAAAATATCTTCTTTGTCCTTCTCTGTAATTCCAGGAAGCTGGACGGAAACACCTGGTACGTTAACCCCTTTTTTATTTTTCAACGTTCCGGAGTTCACGACAATTGTATGGATTAGTCCCTTTTCAAGATCTTTTCCGGTAACTTCCAATTGGATGAGACCGTCGTCCAAAAGAATGACAGATCCTTTTTCGACGTCCTCAATCAGCTTTTCATATGTAACTGAAAAAACATCATCTGTGCCTTCTACCTCAGTCATCGAAATATCGATATGCTGACCAGTAATCAATTCAATTTGACCGTTCTTCATGGAATGCGTCCGAATTTCAGGACCTTTCGTGTCAAGCAAGATTCCGACAACTTTGCCTGTCTTCTTCGACGCTTCCCTGATGGATTTGATTCGGGCTTTGTGCTCCTCGTGTGTACCGTGCGAAAAGTTAAGCCGTGCAACATTCATACCTGCCTCTATTAACTGTTCTAGTAACTCCGGTGATTCACTGGCTGGTCCGATTGTGCACACAATTTTTGTCTTTCTCATCACAAAAACGCCCTTTCGTCTTTTACTCGTCATGTTTTAGATTAATCAAATCGACAATACTTTGGATAACTCATAAAGTTCCTTATCTAAAGTATGATCAGTTGAGGCAAATACCTCTTCTAAATCATAGTCTACCACCTTATGGTTTTGCATACCAATAGCGACTCCGCCACGCCCCTCACCTAACACTTCGACAGCCCTCGCGCCGTATTGGCTTGCGATAACCCGATCTCGTGCTGAAGGAGAACCGCCGCGTTGGATATGCCCCAAAACGGAAACACGTGTCTCAATTCCCGCTTTTTCTTTTAATAGGTCAGCCAAAGCTGATCCGGACATGACACCTTCCGCCACGATAATGATACTATGCTTTTTACCACGGCCCGTACCGCTTTCCAATCGGCTGATGATTTCGTCCAAACTACTTTCTTCTTCAGGGATGAGTATCGTTTCGGCACCGCCTGCAAGTCCAGCCCATAACGCCAGGTCACCGGCATCCCGGCCCATCACCTCAATAATGAAAGTGCGTTCATGGGAGGTAGCTGTATCCCTGATTTTATCGATGGCATCGATGACCGTGTTCAATGCAGTATCGAACCCGATCGTAAATTCCGTGCCATTAATGTCATTATCGATTGTAGCGGGAACGCATACACAAGGTATTCCCATTTTTACCAATTCGAATGCGCCTCTGAATGATCCATCTCCACCGATGACGACAAGGCCGTCGATATGATGTTCCTTCAACTGGCGGACCGCTTTTTCGCGCCCTTCCACCGTCATGAATTCAGGAGATCGGGCAGATCTGAGCATGGTCCCTCCACGTTGGATAATGTCACCGACAGACCCAAGCTGCAGCAATTCAATCTTTCCTTGGATAAGCCCTTGATAGCCATTGAAGATGCCAGCAACCTCAAATCCCTCATAAATTGCTTTCCTGACGACCGCACGAACAGCAGCATTCATGCCGGGCGCATCTCCGCCACTTGTCAAAACACCGATTTTTTTCAAATGAACCACCCCTTCTTTAGTTCAATATGTATAGTAATCGTATAACACGAAAAGATGCGGGCAAAACCCGCACCTCGTTATTCAGAAAAAACACCTAATCCTCTATATTTCATGTAGCGGTCCTCAACCAAACTATTTCCATCCATCCCTTTAAACATATCCAATGATTGGCGAATTGCTTGTCTGAGAAACTCTGCTTGCTTTTTTAAATCCCTATGTGCGCCACCCATCACTTCAGGTATAATATCGTCGATGATCCCCATCTCTTTTAAATGGGGAGCTGTAATTTTCATAGCCTCCGCCATTTGCTTTGCCAATGAGGCATCTCTCCAAAGTATTGAGGCTGCTCCTTCCGGTGAAATGACTGAGCACCACGAATTTTCCAGCATAAGAAAACGGTTGGCAATCCCAATTGCAAGTGCACCACCGCTTGCCCCTTCACCTATAACAATCGAAATAACCGGTACTTTCAAACCAGCCATTTCAACAAGGTTACGGGCAATCGCTTCACTTTGCCCACGTTCTTCAGCTGCCTTTCCAGGATAAGCACCTTTCGTATCGATTAAGCAAATGATTGGTCGTTGAAATTTCTCGGCTTGCTTCATCAATCGTAGCGCTTTTCGATAACCTTCCGGATGTGGCATTCCAAAATTCCGTTTGACGTTTTCTTTCGTATCTCTTCCACGTTGCTGACCAATTATGGTTACGGGTGTATCTTCAAATGATGCAATCCCTCCAACAACCGCGGCATCATCTCCAAAAACCCGGTCTCCATGCAGTTCAATAAAATCCTCAAAGAGTTCATTAATATATTCTAGCGATGTCGGACGTTGTGGATGTCTGGCCACTTGCACACGATCCCATGGTTCCATGTTTCCGTATATTTCTTCTTCTAAGTTTTTAAGTCGAATCTTTAAATTTTCTATTTCGTCGCTTAAATCAACATCAGTCGTACTCGTAAATTCTTCAAGTTCGTTGATTTTCTCGCGCAGTTTGATGATTGGTTCTTCGAATGCTAATGGCTTACTCATGAAGATTAGCCTCCTTTACATGAAGTCGGATTATTTTAGTTAGGGTTTCTTTCATTTCTTCCCGATGAACGACAGCGTCCAACTGTCCATGTTCCAATTGAAATTCGGCCGTTTGAAAATCACTTGGCAGCTTCTCCCTAACTGTCTGTTCGATAACCCGTCTTCCTGCAAAGCCGATCAATGCTTTAGGTTCTGCTATATTAATATCTCCTACCGAGGCGAAGCTTGCTGAAACACCACCAGTAGTAGGGTATGTCATTATCGAAATAAAGAGTAGCCCCTGATCAGAGTGGCGTTTAAGCGCGACGCTTGTCTTTGCCATTTGCATAAGTGATAAGATACCTTCTTGCATCCTAGCCCCTCCGCTAGCAGAAAAAATCAGGAGAGGAATACGTAATTCAGTCGCTTTTTCAACTGCTCTCGTAATTTTTTCCCCGACAACAGACCCCATAGAACCCATACGGAAATGAGAATCCATAATTGCAACTGCAACTTCAAATCCACCAATTTTCCCAATTCCGGTTAGCACAGCTTCATTTAACCCAGTCTTTTTTGCATCAGATTCGATCTTCTCTGTATATGATGGGAATTTCAGCGGGTTTTCCGATTTCAAATGATCATCCATCGATGTAAATGTATCTTCGTCAAAAAGACATTCGACTCTCTCCCAAGCCGTCATTTTAAAATGATGGTCGCATTTCGGACATACTTTCGCGGTCTTCATCAGATCCTTCGTCAAGATGATCTGCTTACACTCCGGACATTTTGTCATGATTCCTTCCGGCACATCATTCTTCGCATCGGCCGACGGTATCGTTATTGCCTGCTTCTTTTTCGTAAAAAATTCACGGATCATTCTCTTTCTTCCCCCTCGATATGTTCAATCCACTCGTCATATGACGTTAATGCATCCATGACACTTCCATCGATTAAATAATTGAGCAAAGCTCTCACTATGTCATTTTCTTTTCCTTTTGTCTTCTGCTCGTACGGAATCTTACTATATTGTTTTAGTATAAACCAAATTTTCAATGATAATCGATTATCTGTAGCAACAATCATTTCCCGCATTATATCTTCACGAAGAACCTCGCCATCTTCGTCGAGCTTCATGAGCAGTCCTTCCCAGACAGGCAAGTTTCGCTTATGCTCGTCGGCACAAATTGTTTGAATAGCTGCTTTTTCATGGATGGTGCGCGTGTCGTTGACATCCATTGCTGATTTAGGCTGTTGCATGACGAAAGTCGATAGCACTTCAACGAGCTGATGCTTTTTGAAATCAGCAAGATATGTCCCTTCGCCGCGGCGGGTTTCGATAAGACCGAGTAGCTCAAGGCTTCTCAGTGCTTCGCGGACTGACGATCTTCCTACTTGCAGACGTTCTGCCAAAACACGTTCGGACGGCAATTTGTCACCTGCTTTGATGCCTTCCGCCTTGATCATCAGCCTGAGTTCTCCGACGATGTCAAGAAACATCTTGGATGAAGGTTTTGTATTTTGCATACGGACGCCCCTCTTGGAATTTCGTAATCCTAGTGGTCTGACCACTACTTTGTATAGCATACAGAAAAGTGATCGTATCGTAAAGAGATATCTAGAAATAAATGACGAAATGACAAAAAGAGACATGTTTCAGCATGTATCTAGCAATGTTAAAGGTTGATTTCCGCTACGGGCGGACGCTTTCCGCGGGCACGGCTTCAATCTCCTCGACACTTCGTGTCTGCGGGGCTTTCAGCTCGCGCTGTTCCCGCTGGAGTCGCCGCCCTATGCTCCAATCAACGGTGTTTCCAATTAATTAAATGAAGTAACGGAAATAATGGGGAAGAATCAAATCAACAATAACAATGGAAGGTTATCGTAATTAAGCCTCAACTCCTTCTATTTGTGCCACGTGTTCAATGATCAACCAATGGACGCAGAATATAAATCACCAAAAGATAATTCAACGCTATACCTGTCAAAACAACTTGGTTGGAACTGAGGACTTTTGACACATAAAAAAATGATTGAGCGTGTCTTTACCGATGCCCCAAAAACTAGACCATGGTTTGGACAAGCCTAAAGGGATTTTAAAGAACGTCAATGAAGGAGGCACTGACTTCTATTGCCTTAAATCTTTAGAACTTGGTCGGTTGGACCTGGATTATGCCAGTTATAGAATAATAATTACCAAAATATAATAAGGAAAAGAGTTGGAAATCAATACGATTTCCAACCCTTTGTCTTCACTCTGCGTTCTGATTCTACATATCTCAGGTTTATTACCAGAAACGTTACTTGGATTTCCGTGCCTAGCAGACGCGCAACTTCTACAGTCAGTCTATTTCTGCGATTTATGCGACTGTATATTCTCACTAATTTTATTCTTCGTGACGATATTCTCGCGCTGCTGCCTTCCACTCATTTTCACTAGTGACAAAAAATATACAAGAGAATGCTTTTATATTTTAAAAATTCTTTTAGGGATATCTAGTAAATCGCCAGAGAAAGCGACACTCCTGCGGGAAAAGCGTCAGCAGAAGACCCCGCAACGCAGCGATAGCGGAGTGAGGAGGCTGTGGCGACGCCCGCGGAAGGGAGCCGTTCTGGGGATTTTCGGTTTTTAGGTCAGCTCCCATTAAACCCTCTTAATCTGCTGGACGATCAGTTGTGCTTGGCCGTTGCGTTTTTCCATTGTTCCTGTAATTTGTACCATGGCGAGTTCTTGTAAATGGATGTTGACTGTAGTGTATTGCCTTGGGAAGATCGTGCATGATAGTTCTCCCGTTTCGTCTTGGAGCGTAAGGAATGCCATCGCTTCGCCTTTCTTTGTACGGATCCGTTTGATGTCTCTTATCATTCCCGCTACCTGTAGCATCGTACGTTCTTTTGCGTCGGGGACGATTACGAGGTCTACTACTTTTTCACCTAATGTCTTTTTCATCTCAACCGCTGGATGTTCGGATAAATAAAAACCGAGCACTTCCCGTTCATATTCGAGCATAGCGAATCTCGGCATGGAGCCGCCTGGCGAATATTTCGGCTTTGCGATGGAATATATGACATCTTGGAGCAAGTCGTCTCCATCCGGCCTGACGAACATTGCATGATTACGTGCAGCTTCACTGGAAGCGAGGAGGACGGACCGATCTTCTCCGAATTCATCGAGCGCTCCTGCTTTGATTAAGGGAATTATTGTTTTTTCGTTGAAATGTGTTCCTCCGATTGCAGCTGAAAAGTCGAAGAGCGTTTTCCAACCTTCAGTCGTTCGAGCTTCCTTTACAAGATTGTAAAAGTTCGGCGTCACCCCTTTGATCATCCCTAATCCAATCCGGATTGCCCCATTCTCGACTACATGGGAATATTTGCTTTTCTGGATGGAGGGTGGGAGGATGTCAATACCTTTCGCTCTGATCTCATGGATATATTCCATCGTTTTTTCTTGATTGCCCGTCGCCATCGACAACAGTGCTGCATAGAAATAGACCGGTGCATTTGCTTTGACGTAGGCCAGTTGATAGGAAATTAATGAATACGCAACCGCGTGGCTTTTCGGGAACCCGTAATCGGCAAATTTAACGATCAAATCATAAATATCACTTGCGGAGCGTTCGGGAAAGTTATGCTGGACCGCACTTTTCACAAAATGATCCCTCTCCTGCCTGAGCACTTCGCGGTTCTTTTTACTGACAGCCCTTCTTAATAGATCTGCTTCCGCCATCGTAAATCCCGCAATTTGTACGGCGATTTGCATAATCTGCTCCTGGTAGACGATGATTCCAGCCGTTTCTCGCAAGATCGGTTCCAGTTGAGGATGTAAATAATCGATTTTTTCCTTATGGTTTTTCCTTCGGCTATAAAGCGGGATATTTTCCATCGGACCAGGTCGGTATAATGCATTGATGGCGTAAAGTTCACTGAATTCATCTGGTTTGATGAGCCTCAAGGCCTCTCGCATGCCATCTGATTCAAATTGGAAAATCCCGGTCATATCGCCCTTTTTAAAAAGGTCGAACGTCTTTGCATCATTCAAAGGGATGTCCTCGAAATGGATCGTCTTTCCCTTATCATATTGAATCATCGAACGGATCCGATCCATCAATGTCAAATTACGCAGCCCGAGAAAATCCATTTTCAGCAGACCGATTTCTTCCACATCCCCCATTGCCCATTGCGTCAAATAAATATCTTCTCCGCCATGTTGAAGTGGAACCGTTTCGACTAAGGGGATGGGAGATAAAATGACACCTGCAGCATGTGTGGACGCATTCCTCGGCAAGCCTTCTAATGCTTTAGCTGCCTGGAACCATTTGGCACGGACAGGATCCATAGCAATCCAGTCTTGAAGCTGTTTTGACTTGGTAACAGACTGTTCCAGACTTTTACGATGTCCTTCTTGGATCTGTTTGGACAAGAAGGACATCTCTTCATTTGTGAAGTCAAACACGCGGGCGACGTTCCGTGCGACAGATTTGGATGAAAGTGTACCGAACGTAATAATTTGCGCAACATATGCCTTCCCGTATTTTTTAGCGACATATTCTATCACTTCTGAGCGCCGGTTATCCGCAAAATCAATGTCGATATCGGGCATAGTAATTCTGCCGGGATTGAGGAAACGCTCAAAAATGAGCCCGTATTTGATAGGATCCACATCCGTAATGCTAAGGGAAAATGCGACGAGGGAACCAGCGGAAGAACCCCTTCCTGGCCCTGTTAAAATCCCATTCTCCTTTGCAAAACGCATGAAATCTTCTACGATGAGAAAGTAATCAGAAAACCCCATATTATCGATGACCGCAAGCTCTGTATGGAGTCTTTCATAATAAGTTGGGCTGACCGTCCCTAACCTGCGGATTAAGCCTTTCTCGCAATTCATTTTTAGCAAAGAAGCCGACGTATGCCCTTCCGGAACTGGAAATGCAGGCATCAAAGTGCGGTTTGGCGGTAATTTCGCATTACAGGACAACATGATTTCAGACATCGTTTGCATCCATTCCGGACGATCGGAAAACCAATGCAGCAGCTCTTGCTCCTCGGGTACATATGCATCATAAATATCTAGTTTTGGCCGGGAAGGATCATTCAGTTTATAGCCCGACCGTATTGCCGTCGCAACTTCAAATGCAAAGGAATCTTCTTTCGCAAGATACCTTGATTCGTGATATGCAGTAATGGTTGTGTTTGTCTGGTCGGCTATGTCCAGAATGTCATTTTCTGCATGGTGCTTCACGCCACCTGGCCTAGATATGCCGATGTAGACCGTCCGACACGCTTTTTGGATTGTTTGGATTGTTTCTGTTCCTCGTTTATCTTCCCACGAACGATCGGTCATCGGACAAATAAAGACACACCCCTCGCTATACGCTTGCAGCCATTTCAGCGGAAGTGTCTCCTGTTCACGAATGGAGATGGCACTGCTCATTTTAAGAAGATTGCTATAGCCGCTATCGTCTTTAGCGTATACATATAGCAAAATAGTTGAATCGTCATCAAGCTCCAACCGGATCGTTAACCCAATGACCGGATGAATGCCGTATTTTTCCATCGTTTTACAGAAAGAACGGACCCCATACATTTTCGAATTGACAATACCAACAGATCGAGCCCCTCTCCTTTGCAGAAGCGGGGCCAGTTCGTCAAGTTTTATTATACCGCGCAGTAAATCGGCGCCGGTCACTATTTGTGGATAGACAAGTACCAATACAAATCCCTCCGAACCGTTACTTCGCCGCACATAATGCTTTCAATTTTGCAATGACTTCATCTGCTTTGTCCCATGAATAGATGGAAGCTCCAGAAGCGAGTGGATGCCCGCCTCCATCATATTCTGCAGCAAGCTTATTAATAATAGGTCCTTTTGAACGGAGCCGGACACGAATCTGATCGTCCTCCTCTACAAAAATGACCCAAGCACATATCCCTTTCACATCTCCGAGTGCTCCGACAAGCTGGGACGTTTCACTAGCAGTGACGCCGAATTTGTTCAAAACGGATTTATCAATTTTAATGAAGGCCGCACCGTTTTCGTCAATCGTGAACTGCTGATACATATAGCCTTTCAAATGGAGCAATTTGCGGTCTTCCTCATACATTTCCGCATATAACTTCGATCGATCGAAGTTATATTTGATCAAACCGCTTGCAATCTCAAATGTCCTAACAGTAGCGCTCGGGAACAGGAAGCGTCCTGTATCGCCTACAATACCGGCAAACAATAAACGGGCGCATGCATCAGACATTTTCCATCCGTAATGCTTTTTCCCTTCCTCGTAAAGAAGATAGATCATTTCCGAAGTGGAGCTTGCTTCAGTATCCACCCATCTCATGTCTCCATATGGGTCGACATTCGGATGGTGATCAATTTTAATTAAATAGGCACCTTTTTCATAATGATTTGCGTCGATTCGTTCTGTATTGCCCGTATCGGTAACGATGACGAGCGCATTGTTATAATCTTCAGGGGTTATATCATCTTGAACTGCCAAATAAGTGAGCATGGGATCATGTGTACCTGCTGCGTACACTTTTTTAGTAGGATAATTCGTAGCGATCAACTCTTTCAAGCCAACTTGAGAACCGTACGCATCCGGATCAGGCCGGACATGACGATGAATGATAATTGTTTCATATTGTTCAATTGTGTCGATGATTTGTCGTATCAATTTCCGATTCCTCCGGTTTTCAATGATTTCTGTTCGCATTCCTTGAAAAAAGCCGCTACAATGAAAGAAGTATTTGATGGAGGCTCTTTGAATGAAAACTCTTAATTTCTTACTTGTTTTTCTTATTATTGCATCAGGCGTTTACTATCTTTATTTCAAAACTCGCCAATTCAGGACAAGTTATATGTTCCCGATCCGAAAGAAATTTTTTGCTAGCAAAGCAGGATCATTCCTCGGCGGTCTTCTTTTCTTCTTCGGAATTAACCAGCTCCTTCTTTTCGAAGGCGTTGCAACATACGTTGTCTCTGGTCTTTTCATCGTGTTCGGCGCCTATATCATCGTGTTCAATTACAAAGCTTCACAGCATTATAAACAATTTATCGATGAAGAAACTAAGTTGAATGAAAACTGATGCGCCTGCCGCATCAGTTTTTTCATTCCACCTCTTATCTCTCGAAAAGCTGATACATAACCATCGCTTTTGCGATCAGTTCAGATTCCGAGAATAGATCGAAGTCTACTTTAACGAATCTCCGACTCATATGAAGAATTCTTGGTTGTACAGTAACCGTGGACCCAAGCTGCACATGTTTAATAAAGTAGATTGTCATATTTTCGGGAACACTTTCTCCCCGCTTACGCATTTTAATCGCCCGGTTTCCAACATCCGTCAACAATGTTGTCAACGCTCCATAAGATAGCGATCCAAATTGGTTCGTCATTTGTGGAGCGACTGTAAATTCGACGTTTTGGGGCTGGTCAGGTACGGCTTTCATTTGGTTTTTTACGATATCATCGATTTTTTCCCCTTGTTGCGGCTGTCGTTGCGTCATCTGAAATGCTTTCAAGACGTCTTGGCGGCTAATAATTCCTTCAAGAATACCACTTTCGCTCACAACAGGCATCAAATCGATGCCCTCCCAAATCATGCTATGACCTGCGGAAGCTACACTCGTTTTGCCATTCACAGTAATCGGGTGCTGCGTCATCACTTTCTCAATCAAATCGGTTTCTTGTTTCCCGACGGCGTCACGTGACGTGACAATCCCAATCAATTTTCCATTTCTTTCAATGACTGGATATCCTGAATGCGCCGTTTTCCGATTCACTTCATTGAAGTATCCTACACTGTCCTTCGGTGAAAAAGTGATCGTTTCAGCGAGCGGCGTCAAAATATCTTCCACTAGCAATATTTCCTTTTCAATTAACTGGTCATAAATCGCCCTGTTCAGCATCGTCGCGACTGTGAACGTGTCGTAACTGGATGAAATGATTGGCAAGTCCAGTTCATTTGCCAGTTTTTTCGCTTCTTCAGCTGCATCGAAGCCTCCTGTAACGAGAACTGCGGCTCCTGCACTTAAGGCAAGCTCGTGTGCCTTGAGCCTGTTTCCGACAATCAGTAAGCTTCCAGCATCTATGTAACGTTTCATATCATCGAGTTGCATTGCCCCGATGACGAATTTAGTCAATGTTTTATGAAGTCCATCCCGTCCCCCAAGTACAACTCCATCGACAATATTGACGACTTCGGCAAATGTTAGCCTTTCGATATTCTCCTTTTTCTTCTTTTCAATTCGTATCGTGCCAACACGTTCGATCGTATTGACAAGTTTTTGATTCTCAGCTTCTTTTATTGCCCGGTATGCCGTTCCTTCACTGACGGATAGGGCTTTGGCGACTTGGCGTACAGAAATCTTTTCGCCGACGGCCAACCCTTCGATATAGCGTAATATCAGCTCATGTTTTGTCGACATCTTTTCACCTTTTTCTCTTTTTACCTGCTTTCATTTTATCATAGTTCAGAAAGAATAGCGTTTTCAGGATGACTCAAGTGTATAAATGATTGAATTGGTGAAATGAAAAACCGATCTGGCAACAATGTCTTGTTGCACAGATCGGAAATTTTTATAATTCAAGTGAGTCACCTGGCTTCATAATATTCACTTCATGGGCAGTGACCAAATCCTTAAACGTTTCCGGATTTTGCCTAATCGGTGGGAACGTATTGTAATGAATCGGTACGACAAGCTTCGGATTGAGCAGTTCAACAGCAGCCGCAGCATCCTCTGGACCCATCGTGAAATTATCACCGATCGGCAAGAATGCCACGTCGATCTGGTGCCTTCTCCCGATTAATGCCATATCTCCAAATAGAGACGTATCCCCTGCATGATAAATTGTTTTGCCCTCAGCAGTGAACAAAATACCGGCAGGCATTCCTGTATAGATAAATTCATTTTGATCTGTCGTATAGGAAGAACTATGGAAGGCCTGTGTATATTTCACTGTTCCGAAATTAAATGTATAGGAGCCTCCAATATTCATTCCGTGGGCATTTATATTTTGCATCCCTAAATAGACAGCCAATTCATTCGGTGCGACAACGAGCGGGTTGCAACGTTTTGCAATTTCAAATGTATCCCCGACATGATCGTTATGTCCGTGCGTTAACAGAATCACATCAGGAGTCTGTTCGGAAGCCACCAGATCCGTCAATTCATTCCCCGTAATGAACGGGTCGATCAATAACGTTTTGCCTTCAGTTTCAATTTTCACGACAGAATGTCCGTGATAAGAAATCTTCATTTGCATATCCCTCCAAATCTGTTCATACATACATGTTCGATATCATATCGGAAAATCCTCTTTTTTGATATGATTAAATGTATTCATATAGGAGGGATCTGTTTGGAGAAAATTAACGAAATCCAAAACTACTTACAAGTAAACGATGTGGATGCAGCATTTATTACGACACCGGATAATGTTTTTTATGTTTCCGGCTTCCGCAGTGAACCACATGAACGGCTATTAGGTGTCATGATTTTCAAGGATAGCGAACCGTTCGTCATTTGCCCGCTCATGGAAGTTCCTGACCTAAAGGCATCTGGATGGACGTTTGAAGCCGTCGGTCATCAGGATACGGAAGATGCATGGGAAGTTCTTGCATCTGCGGCCGCGAAGCGAGGAGTTACTTTGAAAAAAATCGCTATCGAAAAGTCGCATTTGACAGTAGAACGTCTGGAACGGATGGAACAGATTTTTGACGGTGCAACATTCCCGCGGCTTGATGAACAATTGAACAAAATGCGAAATATTAAAAGCGAAGCCGAGCTTCAAAAAATGCGGAAAGCAGCCGAATTGGCGGATTATGCAATTGAGGTAGGCTGCAAGGAGATCGCTGAAGGGAAAACGGAACTTGAAATTTTAATGGCCATCGAATTTGAAATGAAGAAAAAAGGCGCGGAAAAGATGTCTTTCGATACGATGGTTTTATCAGGACCGAAAACTGCCTCTCCACACGGAACTCCTGGAGACCGGAAGATCCAAAAAGGAGATTTCATTTTATTCGATCTTGGGGTCGTATACGAAGGGTATTGTTCTGATATTACGAGAACCGTCGCTTTCGGCGAACCATCTGAAGAGATGCGTGAAATTTATGAAACTGTCAAAAAAGCGGAACAGGCAGCAATCGATTTAATTCGTCCCGGTGTGAAAGCAAGGGATTTGGACAAAGCCGCAAGGGATGTCATTACAGAAGCGGGCTACGGTGAATATTTCACACATCGCCTCGGTCATGGACTCGGCATTTCTGTCCATGAATTCCCTTCCATTACAGGAACAAATGACATGGAACTAGAAGCAGGGATGGTTTTCACCGTCGAACCAGGTATCTATCATCCTGACATAACAGGCGTACGAATTGAAGATGACGTAGCTGTCACGTCTGACGGTGTAGAAGTACTAACGAAATTCCCAAAAGAACTTCAAATCATCCAGCCTTAAATGGAAAAAAGCGCTGTCCGATTTTTCTCGGACAGCGTTTTATTATTTTTGTAGTAATGATTCTACAGGTACGTACTCAAGACCTTGTGCTTCAGCAACTGCTTTGTATGTCACATGGCCTTCAAGTGTATTGACGCCTTTTTGCAACGCTGCGTTATCCAAGCATGCTTGCTTATAGCCTTTGTTTGCAATTTGCAATGCATATGGAACAGTAACGTTCGTCAATGCCATCGTCGAAGTGCGTGGAACAGCTCCTGGCATGTTGGCAACTGCATAGTGTACAACACCATGTTTCTCATATGTAGGATTATCATGAGTTGTCACACGGTCAGATGTTTCGAAGATACCGCCTTGGTCAATTGCGATGTCAACAAGTACTGAGCCAGGTTTCATCGATTTTACCATTTCTTCAGAAACTAATTTCGGCGCTTTCGCCCCTGGAATCAAGACACAGCCGATCACAAGATCGGAATCTTTTACAGATTCAGCGATATTAAACGGGTTTGAAACAAGTGTCTGAATGCTGTCACCGAACATTTCATCTAACTGACGAAGACGTTCTACGGACAAATCAAGTACAGTTACTTGAGCACCCATACCGACTGCGATTTTCGCAGCGTTTGTTCCCGCTTGCCCGCCACCGATTACTGTGACTTTTCCGCGAGAAACACCTGGAACTCCGGAGAGGAGAATTCCTTTTCCGCCGTTGATCTTTTCAAGATATTGCGCACCGATTTGAGTTGCCATACGCCCTGCAACTTCACTCATCGGAGCTAGCAATGGCAAAGAATTGTTTACTTGCACAGTTTCATAGGCAATGCCAACAACTTTGCTATCAAGCATAGCTTTTGTTAATTCCAATTCAGGAGCAAGGTGAAGATAAGTGAAGAGAATAAGTCCTTCACGGAAATAACCGTATTCAGAAGCAAGCGGTTCTTTTACTTTCATGACCATTTCGGCTTCCCATGCTTCTTTCGGAGTAGCTACGATTGTCGCACCTGCTTCGATATAGTCTTCATCTGTAAAGCTGGATCCAAGACCCGCACCTGTTTCAATCAATACTTCGTGACCTGCAGACTTTAAGTTAAACACTCCTGCAGGTGTCATCGCCACCCGATTTTCATTGTTCTTGATTTCTTTTGGAATCCCAATACGCATTTCTGATCCTCCTAAACATTATGAAAATTAGTTGGCCAAAAAAACGACAAATTTTCGACATGGCCAATATAATTTCAATTCTATCAGAAATATACCAATATTGCTCCCTTATTAATTAAAAACAAATATTCAGATTCATAATCTTCTCTCAACGTTATTGTAGGACGTAACATTTCTGTCAAATTTCCGTCCTCTTTTTCATATTTATTTTTTAAAAAAGAAAGGATTTTCGGGGTTTTTATCGAAGTAAATAAGTGTAAACAAAGTGTAGGGATAAATTTAGAAGGATGGAGTGATTGGAATGGTATTGAAATACGATCAAATTATCGTGGCTGTGGATGGTTCGAAGGAATCAAGATGGGCATTCAAGAAAGCGGTGGGCATCGCGCAACGTAATAATGCATCTTTGAACTTAGTGAACATTATTGATACTCGTTCATACGCAGCAGTCGAAGCATACGATCGATCCATCGCAGAACGTGCACAAAAATTTGCAGAGGAGTTGCTCACGGAATACAAACAGGAGGCAGAGGCCGCGGGATTACAGAATGTTAATATCGTAGTTGAATACGGCTCTCCCAAAACAATGATTTCCCGTGAACTGTCCAAGAAGCTTCAGGCGGATCTTATCATTTGTGGGGCAACTGGCCTGAACAAAGTCGAACGTTTCCTCATCGGCAGCGTTTCCGAAAACATTGTCCGCTCCGCAGCATGCGACGTACTTGTCGTTCGTACTCCTGAAGAAGATTAATATGTGAATAGAAAGAACCTGCCTGGTAATGCACTGACATAAGAAAATGAGACAAATAAAAACACCTTACGTTGAAAAACGGGTATTGAACCTTAATACATCAACGTGGAGGTGTTTTTTCTGTGGGAACTAGAGTTAGTTATCCAGAAG
>NZ_JAKRNT010000013.1 GCF_022346605.1 Sporosarcina sp. ACRSL | reverse complement strand
TGTAAAAAAAAGGGAACTGAATCGTCTTTACAGCCCTGTTCCTTTTTAAAATTTTCATAAGTAATTAAACTGTAAAAATATATAAGTTAATACTGTTTATGGGATGTATGCAACGCTAGTGACCGGTGCCTGTGCAAGAAACAATTCAGTTTATACACTACAATTGCATAAGTGAAAAAAAGGAAGCCAATCAAATCAAACTTTGATTGGCTTCCTATCGTATTTCTATCCAACATAATGAATTGTCATAAATGCGCCTTGCACAGGCACCGACACAATTAGTCCATTTCTCTTGCTTTTTGGGTGTCACGGACGTTTTTCTGAACGGTGATGGCTGCAAATACACTTAGTACAAACGCCATTGCATAAAACCCTTTTTCACTTAACACGATACTGCCTGCATTGTATAAACCGATGCCCATTAAAAGAATGGCTACAATAAGTGCGAACCAGCTAATTCCGTAATAAATATTTGTCACGGGAACTCCTTCATCCTTATCGCGTACCGCTTTTTGAAGAGAAACAGAGGCATATAGTCCAAATACTAAAATAGCGAAGTAATATCCTTTTTCATTCAATTCCATCGTAGCATTAAACAAACCGATGAGATAAGCCGACACCCCGATTAACAGAGCAGCGATCGAAGCCCCTTTAAAGGCGGCCGTCGGTTCTCCGTTTTTTCGTTCCACTCTTACTCTAGGTTCACTCTGTTTTTCCTTTTCGAACAAATCTTCCTTGTTATCCAGCATACAATAATCCCCCTTTTCGACCATCATATCCAAATGAATCCAAATCGGCAACGTATAATTTATAGATATGCTAAAAAAATTATGGCTAGAATCAAGTGCATAAGCATCAAACCAACTCACGTGAAAGTTTAGGAGAACAATAGCAGGGAAAAGGGGTTATGGAGCCAGAATCCAATAGAAAAGGAGGACGATCCAATGGCACAAGATATGGAGAAGACGGCCGCAGAACAGGCGCCTGGCGAAGCGCGCCTGGAATTGGCGGCAACTGCCATGGTTGCAAATGAAAAATTACATGCCAACGGTCCCGAAGAAATAGAGAGGACTGCTGTGATTGACGAAGATTCGGTGAAAGGCATCATCGAGGATTGGCCCGCTACCGCAAAGATGGCTGCCGAAAATACGATGAAATTCTATGGGCCACCGAATGAAGCTACCCCGAGTTGCCTGATCTGGTATAATAACGGGCCTTGGAAACGGACGGTCGCATTCCGTGATGAAGTGCCGCACGATTTCCCGGAGCCACACTCTGATGTGCTCGAACAATTCATTGATTACCATGTACCTGCAGACAAGGTTGGCCTTGTAGCCCAGTTGGAAGGCAGCTTGGTGATCGATCGGACGAAAGGCGAAGTGTCCGTCCATTGCGATAATGAAGGGGCGAATACGCTCTCTATTAACATGATGCATGAAGTCGTGACGGGCAAACGGACACCGGAGGAAGCGAGGGAATTCATCAAAAAGGAAATCGTTGAGTATATGATGAACCGTCCCGCTCCGTACGCGGAGAGATTCCAGTTTGAGTTGCCGCAGGGTGAACAATGGGATCCGGATGTCCCGGTTGTGAAAGACGAAGAACTATTGCAAGCAGTCGAGGAAAAGAAGAAAGAGCTCGGATTGTAGTAAACATAAGCGCTCGGTGAAAAAATAAAAGAAGAATAGAGGAGAACAAGACCTTTCCAAATCCATCTGGACATGGAAGGGTCTTGTTTTACTTAACATTCAAGGTTACTCGTCTATCAGGATATAAGCAACCATGAGGAAAACTTCTTCGTGTGCTGCTTTTCGTGGTTTATCAAATGCTTATTGTGGGATCTTCACTTTAAAAGACTCAAACTCAACCGGCTGTATAGAATTCCCTTTAAATTCCAACTCTATTTCATTGCCATTTTCGTCAAATTCCACTCCTCCGCCTTCTGATGGAATGACTACATAAGGAGTAATTGTCAATTCAGTAACGGTAGAATCAATGGGATCAAATTGTTTACTGCTCTTGAACAAGATTCTATCTTTAACCAATTCGCCTCTTGCTCCACCCGAGCGGCCTGTTATTTCATTCCCATCTTGATCCACTACTAAAAATTCGATATTTCCTCCGCGACTTAACTGGAAATCTGTTTCCTCTTCAGAACTCTCATACGCTATACTTACACCTGTTTCACTCAATGAAATTTCTGTTACCGTTAGGTTCACACCATCAACCGTCTGTACATGTTGTACAGGGATTTTATGAATATCTGTAATTTTTTCAACTGATGTTGAGAAGTACCATGTCTCGCCATTATTGCCGTGTAACATTAAACCAAGTTCAAACTTGTCCGGCATCTCTTCGGTCACATTAATTTCTTGAATGGCAGTCAGAGTTGTTGCGGAAAGGATATCTTCACCGTAACTCCCACTCGATCTAGAAGGGAATTTCCCATTAATCGTATAATCCATCCCTGCACCAAAATAGAATTCGCCAAGTTCCTTTTCAGATTCAATGAAAAGACCGATTGTAATATTATTTTGATCATATAAAATTTCATTGAGTGTAACGGAAATTCCATTGACCGTCTGTGTCTCTCCGATTTCTTTCGTTAACCCATGTTTTTGAGCTTGCTGCAAACTAATCAGATCAGAATTCCCGAAAATAGAACCGATAATCGGTATTTGAGACAAACTGCTCGCCAACGCAGGAGAATAGTAAGAGGAACCGACCAATATTCCGAAAACAGCTGCGGCAGAGCATAAAGCATAGAGGACTTTTCTTTTCCCATTGTTCTTTCGTACAATAGGCGTATCTAGCTGTTCCTTAGCTTGAACGATTCCCGAACGAATAGCTGAACGAACTTGATCTTGGGGAAACTCCTTGAAAGGATCATGTGACTTTTTCATGTAATTGATAACTCCTTTCCAATTCAGTTTTCAATTTTTTTCTCGCTCTACGCAAATTCGTTTTCACTGTACCGATCGGCTTCTCCATTACCTCGGAAATGTCCTCAATTGACAGGTCATGATAGTAAAATAAAATAATTGATGTTTGGTAAGATGATTTTAGTCTCGTTAATGCCTCACTTAAATGAAAGGAATCAATTTCTTCGTCCTGCTTCTGATCTAATTTCTTCAATAATTCGCTTTCTTCGTAAGGAATCATTTGATCTCGTTCTCTTAACAGCCGATAACATTCACGTATTAAAATTCTAAACAGCCAAGTGGAAAAATACTCCGGATTTCGCAATTGTCCTATCGCAAGGAATGCATTATACGCTGTTTCCTGAATAGCATCCAAAGCATCTTCTTTATTCCCAACGTAAGAAAGCGCTTTGTAATAGAGCATTTTTTCTTCTTTAAAGAGCAACTCTTCGAAAGCTTCAGCGTCTCCATGAATCGCCCTTTTTACAGCTTGTAAATCATGTTTCATCTGTCATTCCTCCCTCCTCTCACTACTTAGAGTGATTTAGGCATACAAGAAGTTTCAAATTGTTTCTTTTTCTTAATTTAATTCTACTAATTATATAACAGAGCTCGAAAGTGCTTGTCCCCATTGTTTTGCGATTGCACCGTATATTTATCTAGGTAGGGAAGAGACTAATCATATCTTTTTACAACCTAGATGAGGTGAAATATGACGATTGTGCGAATGGGGTATGTGGCGATGAGCATGGAACTGAAGAATGCGTCTCCGTCTAAAACGATGACGTTTGCGCAGTTCCAAAAACAAGAGGATCGTGAAGCCGCAATCCGCAAATTGGAACGAATTGCATTGGAGAACTTGGAGAATACACATAGATTACTTAAAAATAACCTCTTTAATGATGTTCACTTTTATCGCTTCAGCTCTAAGCTCATCCCTTTAGCCACGCATGACGAACTTTCCGGTTGGGATTATATGCGGCCGTTGAAAGGGAAGCTGGCTGAAATCGGGAGCTTTGTAAAAGAGCACAAGATGAGAGTCGATTTTCATCCTGACCATTTCGTTGTGTTGAATTCGCCGAATAATGATGTATTGATTAATTCGGTGAAAAACTTGAAGATGCATTATTTATTACTAAAAGGAATGAAGCTCGATCCGAACCACCGATGCGTTCTCCATGTCGGCGGCAACTACAAGGATACGGAGAAATCGCTAGAACGTTTTGTCACGAATTGGAGTGATGTCCCGCGGCCAATCCAACAAATGATTATGCTGGAAAATGATGATACCTCTTTTACATTAGACGATACGCTTTATCTTTGCTTGAAGCTGGGGATCCCGCTTGTGTTTGATTATCATCATCACTTGGCATTCCATCGTGAGGAGCAATGGGAAGATAAATGGGATCAGGTCGTGTCGACATGGAAGACCTCGCCACTGCCGGTTAAAATGCATATATCAAGTCCGAAGAGTGAAGACAAATTCCGTCACCATGCGGACTATGTGGACGTGGATATGTTTTTCAGGTTTCTAAATGAAATCAAAGGTTCCGTCCCACAAATTGACTGCATGATTGAGGCAAAACAGAAGGACAAGTCTCTATTTACATTAATGAATGAAATCAAAGGAAGAGAGAACGTTGAAATGATTGACGGTTCAACGTTTACGTTGTTGTAATTTATAGGGAGGCGAGGATATCGTTCATTTCCCGGAAGTTATCGTTCATTTCCCATGAGTTATCGATCATCTTCCGCAAGTTATCGATCATTTCCTAAGAGATATCGATCATTTCCAGAAAGATATTGTCATTTTGTGACCTTTATCCTAGTCGTAGGCTAAAGCAAAAGGGAAGCCAGCTCCCTCTCTGGCTTCCCTTACACAGGTTATACGCGCTCATCTTACCAATTGAGCGCCATTCGCAGCGTACAGCAACTATGCTCGGCATCTCTGTTTGTGAAATCGATTCGTAGACCGTCGGGCGTATAATTGATTTGATATTTAATGGTAACACCAGTTGAGCGGACGAGCCGTTCGACTTCCCGTTGGTTCGATTGCTGAGCCGCATCCATGAGCCTTCGGGCGAAGTCGTCTGAAGCGATGAGCGCACCGATGAATCGATTGGCTTGATCCATCACTTCCTTGAACCGGTGTGCCGAAACATCAAATTTTCGGATGTTCACAGGGGGAAATTGAGTTCCTCTGTTTTGCGGCGCAGGTGTAGGCATCGCGATATATCCTGGTTGAACCGGTATGAAAGCTTGTTGTGGGTAAGTAAAGCCATACGGAAAAGAAGAGTAATACATAGGCAACCTCCGAATTCCATCGATGTTTCAGTATATGCTTTTTGCAGAGGAGTCGTGTGTAAAGTCTAGCTACGGGAAAGGCTACTATAAAATGATCTTTCATTTCCGGAAGGGAGAATCACATAACTTGCCGAAGTAAGTGAATAAGATAGATTATGAAGGAGTTGAGATGCGTGTTTTTCAATAAAAAGAAGAATCCTTACAACACACAAATGGACAATGTAGAATTCAGTGATGATACATATGCCGTCATTCTCCATTTTACGCCGACTGCGGTCTATGTGTATGAAGACAAATTAGGTTACAGTGTCATTGAGGGGAACAACATTGAAATGTGGGATGACGATGGGACGATTCTTACGGGAACACTGATTGTAACGAATGTCACTTCCACTCAGGAGGCGCTTGAGAAATATAAAGTGAAGGACTTGGGACTCCTTGTGATTCCAGTCGAACTTTCTTATGATAGCTGACGAGGGCTTGTCCATTTCAATTTAATCGTAAAAAGTAAGAAATGTAGTACCATTTTTACGTGGGTTACATATACATAGATAGAACAACTAAAGAAGTTACTTTCGCCTTGCAGTTGTTCGAGTGCTTTTCTAAACATGAGTATGTATTTGTTTGTCTTACATTGTCAGATGGGTCCGTCAATCTTAACTATCGTACACGGGATACAGACTACACTTCGATGATTACTATTCCTTCACTCAGACCTTTAGGATCCATATTATAAATGTCTTTCTACTCCCTTACGTTCTCTTATGGGGAAAAGGATGTTTTTAATAATGGATTCTTTTATTTTGAAGTAGAGAAGACAGGAAATACTATAATAGTAGTTGAAATACTGATTTCTTTTGCGTCTGTTGCGGCGATCGGGATTCCGTCCGCCATAAGCCAAGCAGACATGCATAGTCTTATGGTTTTGTTGTCCCTGTTAAGGCACCTAGATCAGCTACTATGAATAGTCAGTAGTGTAATTGGAATTGTGAAAATATTCCCTGCGAGTTGCTTCCGTTTTAGAAGTCTAAGACATTACTTGAAATGATTAAGCAAACACTAATTGTACCCAGAAAAATAACAGTGTCAACGTTACGATTGTGGTGAGCGGTATGACAATCAATGATACACTCAGGTAATCTTTCCAAGTGACTTTAATTTTATTATTTCGTAGAATACTCATCCAAATAAGAGAAGCCAGCGTCCCGATCGGCAGCAGCAATGATCCCATATCACTTCCGATAATATTTGCGAGGTAGATCGTCTTTAAGGTGATTGGATCTAGCCCCATTTCAGTCAATGTAATCGTTCCAATCATCAAGGCCGGGTGATTATTGAAAAGGTTGGAAAGGATCGACACCAATCCACCCATGATGAAACTCGCTTGAAATAGCCCTTGACTGACTATCGGCTCACACCACTGTACGAGTAACGCTGTAAGTCCGACATTATGCAAACCATAGATGATCACGTACATAGAGAATGCAAAAATAAGAATGTGCCAAGGAGTCTTTTTCAGGATGTCCACCGGATTTGTCCGTAAATGGTACCATCTCCACATAAGCAGGATGACTGATCCGAGTACAGCAACAATTTCAATGGGAACGTTGACATAGGATGCGACAAATAGGAGACAACGCATCGTGAAGACGAATAGCAAAATCTTCATCATAAATCGTGTTCGTTTGCGTTTTGTTTCAACAGATATTTTTGTTTTCAGTGGATGAAAGTTTTTAATGAAAAACGATTCTTCAATATCCATAATGGAATCAGGTAATCTTTCTGGTAATTGCTTTTTTACGACGATATACATCAAGAATGCCATAAACAACAACCCTATCGTTGCCGGGACGAACATCATTGCTGTATGCATCCAGAGAGACATATCGATAATATTCAATGCGATCAGATTCACGATATTACTCACACCTATCGGGGCACTTGAAGCAGTTGCAATGAGTGCGCCACTTAACAGATACGGGATTTGCTGACGAGGTTTTAGTTGAATGTTTTTGAGTAGAAGAATTAAGATTGGTGTCGTGATTAGGATGCTTCCATCATTATTAAATAGGAGTGTCATTAAAAAACAGAGTAACATGATATACCAAAAGAGGCGATGGCCCGATCCCTTTGAAAGTCTGGCCAATCTCGCTGCTGCCCAGTGGAAGAATCCGAAACTCTCCAATATAACAGCCATTACGATCGTTGCAATAATGGTAATGGATGCACCGCCAATTTTACTGATGATATCTAGTATGTCTTCCCATGAGACAATTCCCGCTATGAGGATGATTCCTGCTCCTACCGATGCAGGCCATACCTCGTTCAATCCTCTAGGCCTCCAAAATATGACTAGCATTGTGAGTAGGAAAACCATTCCGGTTATTCCAATTTGTAAACTCATGCATCTATCCAATTCCCTTCTTCTTAATTTTTACCGCAAGTAAATTCTTTATCCGTTTCCTTGTATGTATATTCACATTTCACTATTGGGAACGAGATGTCTGTCCATTCACACTTGAAAAATAGTACAACCTTTTTCATGGTAGCGACTAGGACAAGCAATGGATCTAGTTAAATTGTCCCTAAAAGCAAGACGAAAAAAATGAGCTGTCGATACGTGCTCGACAGCCTAATATAAAGGATTTAGCCTGAACTTGAACCGAAATTACACTTCATGCAGCGTTTTTATATGTCGCAAGTTTAGATAAAACGGAGATGTTCTTGCTGCTTGAAATTCGGTGATATGTTCTTCGACATTAATTATTTTTCCTATAAAACTTTCACGCTCGCTTATATTCATCACAACAAGTTTATTTACTAACTTCTCAACTTGTTTTTCAAATGAACTGGCAAACGTTTCATTGGGTGATTCTGTTGAGGAGAAATCGATTTCCGATCCGTACAATTTATGGTCTTGAGCTAAGGGGATCAGCCATTTAATATGTGCTAACGGAATATACAATGTCTTGTATATGGGGGATTGGAATACAAGGTAGTCTTTCAGTATGGCGGTGATCGTACCATGCAAAGATTGGTTGCCTGACACGAAAATCTCAATTAGTCTTCCTTTCGCTTGCGTAAGAACGTACTCAAACGATAGATCTTCCTGACTTTCTTCAGCAACGATGCTCGGCAGCTCTGTAGGTGCCTGAACATTGTTTTCATTATCAATATCCCTCACGAAATTCCGTATATGATCTAAAGGTATATAAACAAAGTCCATACCGTTGAAAAGCACAATCATATCGCTTCCTACATCAATCAGTGTACCATTCACCATTTTCTTTCCGGTAATCTCTATGCGAACAACTTCCTGAACAAGACTTTGAATAATTTTATTCATGTCTATATCTCCTTCTTTACTTATCTAGTAATTGCTGATACATCTTTGTTGCATGATTCATCAAAGAAATGTATTGTTCATTGAAAGTTTCGTTAGATTTAGGTAAACTGTCCATTGGATGTTTTCTTTTCTTACTTTGTAAATAACTAGATGCATGCTTCGCTAAAGAAAAGAACTGCTTCTCTAACATCGCTTTTTCATCTTTCAAATTCATTTTGATAGACGTTATCGATGCTTGAGTCGTAGTAGAAGGCCGAAATTCTTCATCTAAAAATCCAGCTTGATCATCATTCTTCAACTTATTCGTTGAGTGATGTTTAACCATAGGAGGATTCAATAATTCAACCGGATTAGGGTTGTCATGTAACTGAATTGAATGCTCGTCAAGTGTAAAGAATTCCTCTTCCTTGGCATTGTTGTCAAGATTTATTACTGTTTGTTGAACCTCTATAGATTTCCAAAAGGAGAGAGGAAAATCTTTTTCATAAGCTAGAGGCTCAGTAAAGGAAAAAGGCTCTACTTTACGTGCGTTAAACCTGGATTGCAATTCTCCCCAAACATCTAATTCACCAAAATATTCCTCATCATAATCGACTAACTGCGGTGCAAATCCTTCTAGTAGTTCAGGATCTATTTCGTTCAATGGGTCTTCCATATGAAGTTCCATTACATCCACAGTCTGTTCTACTTCTTGAATCGGCGGCCTTTCTTCCAAAATAATCAGTACCTGGTCTTGAGTTTCCTTACTTTCCTCCGATACTACAATTTGTTCGTCGTGTTGAATCACTTGGCTTTCTTCCAATACAACAATCGGAACCTCTTCTTGGATCTCCTTACTCTCCTCCGATACGACAATTGATTCCTCTTCTTGACTCACCGGACTTTGCTCCAATACGACAATCAGTTCTTCGTCTTGAATCTCTTTACTGTCTTCCAATACAACAATCGGAACCTCTTCTTGGATCTCCTTACTTTCCTCCAATCCTACAATCGATTCCTCTTCTTGAATCTCCTTACTTTGCTCCATTACGACAATCAGTTCCTCGTCTTGGGCATCTTTACTTTCTTCTAATTCTACAATCGGTAGCTCGTCTTGACTCTCCGGATTTTGATCTACTACCACAATTAGTTCCTCTTCTTGACTCTCCGGACTTTGGTCCAGTATTTCAACCAGTTCCTCGACTTGGATTTCCTTACTTTCTTCCAATATAACGTTGGATAATTCCTTTGTTTCCTCTTCTTTTTTGGGATTGTTGACTGCTTGTAATTCATTTTCTTCGTCTTTATTGATTAACCCATAGATTCCTAACACTTCGGGCTGTTGGGTAATTTCCAACAAAAGGAGTTCAAGCGATTTTGGTTTATGATCCAACTGAATATTGGCGTCTTGAATGACTTCTGGTAGATGGATCTCTATTTCTTCAACCTCTTCATGGATAGGGGCAGATAGCCTCTTTTGGTTCGTTAGTTGTTCCTTTTGATTTGCTAAGTGAATTTGATGTTCGGATACTAGGCCATGAATGTTTGATATACAAGATATAGGAATGTAAAATAATTCCGCATGATTAATTAAGATGATGTAATTTTCAGCTATTCTGTTTAATACGCCAAAATGTCCATCGTTCTCCGTACCATTAATGGTGACCCAGGTGTATTTCATAGCATTTAATATGTCTGAAAAATGCTGAATGTCGAGAAAAGGGACAGTAGCAGACGTTAAATTATAGTCTTTTGTGTTCTTCGATAGAGCTTTAATATGGTGAAGGGCAATATAATGAACGTTCTGATTTGCTTCTATCACTAAATGGTCTTGTTTTACGGCTAACAGATCACCTTCCACTAAATGATGATTACTCAGAAACAAACCGATCTTCGTATTTTCAAGGTCGCGTAATGCTTTTACAAATTGTAGCTCTCGCAATTTCTGAGCGCCTCCTTCATAGAATATCGTCGCTCCAAACTACTGGAAGCGACGAATTTTTCGGACCGATATTTGCAACCTTTTGAGTGATTGCTTTACTTCTTCTCTTTATTTTCTTCTTTTTTGTCTTCTTTTTTCTCTTCTTTTCTCTCTTTTTTTCCATCAGCTTTCGACTTTTCAAGTTTGACGCCGTAGCTGATATTGCGGATGTGGAATAGGGCAACCCGGATGATCTCTTCATTTGAAACAACGGTTACAAAATCGTCAGTAACGACATCCAAAACGCCTTCTAGTGTTTCCGGTCCTCCGCGGTTGATCTTCACCCAATGAAGTGTTAACTTCTGAAGAATTCCTTTAAAATCTGGGGCATGAACGTACTTGAAATTCCTTGGAAGATCATAGTCAAATTCCGCTTGACCCTTCGCATTGTACGTTACGCTCTTTATGTGTTGCGTATTATAATAGATGATACCCTCATCATCATGTAACAAAATAAAGTAGTCGTTCTCCGCAGCCAACAATCTACCAATACGGGATTCGGGTCCACCTCTATCGACTTTAATTACTTTATCGACTAAAGATACGATCATTTCCTTGTTCAATTGTCTACCTCCTTTATTAGTATCTCCCTATCTATATGTGTCTTGGGTTACGTGCTAATGGTCATACGCCTAATTCGGTCAAGTCCTTATGTTTTTTCGTTGGTAAACGAAAGGATCCATGACAGCATTCATTGGAGTGGACTTTTCAATTAGCTAAAAGAAACTTTGAAAGAGAATTGTATCTGTTAGATCGATAGGCTACACTTTACAAAATTAATGTGTATGCTCCTGGAATATTGAGCGGAATAAGTTGTTTTCGGAAATGACATACACAGTTTGTAAAGTGTTGAATACAATGATATTAAATTCAATAAAAAGGTGGGATTTAAATGCCGAAAGGAAAAAAACCTAAACATCTAGAGGCTGCTACTGCTGTTGCCGCTGCAGCTGCCGCCGGTGCAGCCGCCGCTGCAGCTGCAATTTCTGAAAGTGATTCCTCTGCTGCTGCATCTGCCGCAGCGACTGCCGCTGCAGCCGCTGTCGCTGCTGTCCTTGCTGCTGAAACCGAAGCTAAGGAAGCTGCTGCTGAGACTACTGAAGGTACTGAAGGTACTGAAACGGCTGACAATATAGTTGATGCTAAGAAAAAAGATGAGAAGAAAAAAGAAAAGAAAGATGACAAGAAAAAAGAGCCTAAGAAAAAAGACAACAAATAAGCGGATCGGATCTATCAATCTTAGTTGAAATGTCGGGGACATCTATTATCATGAAAGTCTTGTCCATTAGGCAATGAAACTTATGAAGATACTCGCTTTAATGGGACACGGAGAAGTTGAATTAATAATTGGCTACTATTTTTGGACCACCTAATGTATTGCATTGGGTGGTTTTTTAGTTTATGGGGGAGAGGGAGGGTTGCAGGCGATCGGTATGTTGCCGCGTGATAAGGAGCATAGTTGTCGCATATAGTAGATTAGGCTAAGTGTTTAAATGGAGGGATCACATGCCAAAAAAGGTAGTTGTACTTTTGTTGCTTGGAATTTGCCTGTTAGCCGCTTGCTCATACGATAGTGAAAAAGCGGTGAAAAATGGGGATGTCATTAATATGCATGGACCCATTTTCAATTTTGACCGATTTGACCGATTTTTAGATAGCGTCGAAGCGGGGAACGCAGCCTCCGTCCGGATAACGAACTACACGCTTGATGGTAATCCGACTTTGTACAATTTAGCCTTCGATGGCTCCGATTTCGATTTGGTCATCGATCGATCCAAACATAAGGAAAGAGGGGACAACCCCAAAAAAGAGAGCAAAACCTGTTCAGATCTCGTGGTAACTGAAGGGGAGCAATTATACATGTATACACTGGAAGGGTGTAAGCAAGGTACCTCAGTCGAAAGCGTCGCCCTTCTCAACATAAACAAAGAGCAATTGATCGACCACGTTCACTAACTTTGAACGGTGCCTGTGCAACACACAATTCTGACTATACACTACAATTGTATAAGTTTTTCCTAGTAAGTTGAATTAGTAAGGCTGCGGTGAAATATAGTGTATGAATATTAGTTTTGTTGAATTGTCATAAATGCACCATGCACAGGCACCCACACAATTTGTGCACAATAGCATCTTGTTATCTTTTCTGAATTTTGGTATTCTGGAGTAAATCCGAGTAGTTCACTAGGGTTAGGGGACTGCCGTGAAAAGGAGCGATTGACATGTCGACGAAAGATAAAAAGATGAATGTCGAAAGTTTTAATTTGGATCATACGAAAGTGAAAGCGCCGTTTGTGCGTCTTGCAGGGGTGAAAGAAGGGATGAACGGTGACGTTATTCGGAAGTATGACATCCGTTTTTGTCAGCCGAATAAGGAGCATCTTGAAATGCCTGCGATTCATTCATTGGAGCATATGATGGCGGAATTCAGTCGGAACCATTCGGACAAGATTGTCGACATTAGCCCAATGGGGTGCCAGACAGGTTATTATATGGCGCTCATCAACCACGACGATTATGACGACGTGCTCGATATTTTGGAAAAGACGTTGAATGATGTGTTAGTAGCGGATGAGGTGCCTGCATGCAATGAAGTCCAATGCGGATGGGCGGCGAGCCATAGTCTTGAAGGTGCGAAACAAGCAGCGAAAGACATGTTGGCGAAGCGGGACGAGTGGACGACTGTATTTTAATAGAGCTTATTTTAGAAACGAGGCATCCGCGTAACGGGTGCCTTTCTTTTTAGGGGGAATATAAATGCGTCTTGAGCGGCCGTCTTTGAATTGGGAAGCTGAGCATCTTGCATATATGAAGGAATGGGATGAAGACCGGATAAAACCGAGCAGTTTTCATTGGCCTGACGGCATTCCTTACGAAGCCTATTTGGAGCATCTGGCGACACGGGAAGTAGGGCAAGGCGGCCGGATGCCTAACACGAATTATTTCCTTGTCGATGACGACGAGCGAATCATAGGGATGGTCAATATACGGCATGGCTTGAATGACTATTTACGAATGGTCGATGGCCATATCGGCTATAGCATTCGACCTTCAGAACAGCGAAAAGGGTATGCGACGTATTTGCTTTCCGAAGCATTGAAAGTGACGGACCAGTTAGGTATACGGTCTGTTTTAGTCACATGCAATGAAGATAATATCGGTTCAGCCGCTGTCATTCTAAAGAATGGCGGTGTGGAGGACGAGAGTTTTACCGAACCACATGGCAACATCGTTCGGAGGTTTTGGATAAAGCGATGAATTTTTACAAAAGGAAAGAGGAAAAGAAAGTTTATGGAGAACCCATTTCACTTTCTTTTCCTCTTTTTTGATTAATTCACTTTTATTCCGAATGCGATCCATCTTCCGTCAATGTCTTCCATCACGAATTCTTTATTGTGATAATCTGTATTCGCTATAGACCGAACTATCTTTACACCCGACTCGATAAGCTCCTTTTGAAGCTCCTCCTGATCCTTCGTAATAAAATAAGCATCGTACCCATATCCATATAACTCTCGATTCGGCACGACTTTTTGTCCTCTAGACTCGGTTAAGATAATCTCCGTTGAATCACGATACAAACAAATATGAGGTTCAGTCGCATTCAAATAATGAACAGCTGTAAACCCCATTTTCTGTTCATAAAAATTAGCCGTTTGTATTATATCTGGCGTCGGAAATACACAATGCGACAGCAATAATAGATTTTTCATTTTTATTTCTCCTTAACAAACTAGATCACTTTTTTATTCAATTAACATTTAGTAACTCAAGTCTTTTTCGGATCTCCTTGACTAACAATTGCTTCTCTTCATCACTAATCGCGTCAGCAGTCAGTTTGCGGGCCGCGATGGGTACAATCCAAGGTTCAATCTCTTCATACGTAGTTCCGGTAAAAAGTGTATATTCCTCCATAAAAACTTCAATAATCTTAGCTCTCATCGAATCAAAGGCCTTTACGATCACTTGTGGTGTTTCCGGAGGAAGAATCGCAAATTTGATTATGACGATATATTCGGCAACATCAGATTCCGGATTGCCACACGTCGCATCGTTCCAGTCAATAACTATTGGGTCACCATTGCTGATCATAATATTATTCGGATTTGGATCGCCATGACAAATTTGATTTTTTTCCGGCAACTGATCTAAAAGACGGATAATATCCTCTTTCTCATCTTCCTGTAAATGAACAACACTCCGTATCTGTCTTTTTAAAAAATCTCGTTGTGGTCGTATATCGTCTGTTGAGAGCTGATGTAATTCACTAAGCAATCGAGCGGTCATTCGAACACCGTTCCAATCAAATTCTGGTTGAGCGCTGCTTGTCGCGGCGTTAAACAATCGTTCTGTAATCGACTCTCCATCCACACGTTCAAATACAATCCCGGGCCGATGTTTGACCTCGAGCATTTCAAATGGCTGGGGAACGGGTACCCCCATCCTCCAGACGGTAAGCGTATTGTGAAATTCCCTTTGCAAATCCGTTAAATCGGTATTGGGCTTTGCTAGCTTAATCACTTTGTCTCCCCACTCGAATACCTCTGAGTTGCCGCCTTCACCTAGTTTTCTACCAAGCTTCATAACGAGCTTCCCCCTCCAAACTAGCTCTCTTTTGCCCCCGAAAAACATCGGTATACAGTTTAAATTAAACTTTAAATGTTTGTATGAGACATAGCTCATCATCAATGAGATCCTGTCTTTCTTGAACTTCAATATGTAATTCACTAAAGACTTTTTTCCAAAATGCAACCGCACGCTTATTTTCAACAACTTGCATGACAAAATATTGACCTGGTTTCTCTCTAAATAATGTCTCTGCAGCCTTCATAGCCAGTCCTTTACCTTTGTACTTATTCAGAATGAAAAGATCGTTTATTCCATAGTCATTGCTCTTTTTCAAAAATGGGCGTTCGAGTAGTAATAGAAAGCCGATAATTGCATCATCCAACTTAATAAAATAGGGCGATAATCCATCTACATCCCAAAATGTTTCTAATTCCTCAAAATGAAAGATACCATCTTCTCCAATATCTAGATTTGGTGTGAAGTTCGAAAGCTCGTGAAGGTACAGGGAATAAAAATTCCGCAAGATCGATTTTTCAGATTCCAAAACTTCTTTAAGTATAATCGTCATCGTTTAAACCTCTTTTTTCCTAATTATAGCATAGGACTGACTTGAATTTTCAATCTACTTGGAACTTTCTAGATGATTGATGCGTCGGTTTATTACAAAGAATAGAAGGGAAGGGGGAAGAAATGATGAGTTGGCTTAACGCTGCCAGCCTTGTACTCGGGCTTATTGCTTGGATACTACCGGTTATTGCGTTCATGCAAATGAACCGTAAGTATAAGAATTGGTTCACGTTATCCATAATAAGTTTGAGTGCTTGTGCGATTTCGATCTGTTTCCAGATGTATTATAACTATCATCTCGTCAAGATTGAGGATTGGGCTGCTCTTCTGGACACAACGTGGGCAGTAGTGTTCTTATCAACCGTTTTACTGATCGTCACGATTCTATTAAATGTAAGTATGCTCATCGTGTATCGAAGCAGAACAGCAACATAGGAGGGACAAGGGATGGATTTTCTGAAACTTAAATTTTATATTGAGCTAATGTCCATTTCCTTTGGGGTAGTCGGTTTACTGTATATCGTACCTATGCAATTTATCGTTGAAGGCCAACCGAGAGTTCTGACGGTAGTTATTCTCATGTTCTTATGGTTTGTGATTATGAGAAGTAACCATACCTTTTATGAGTTGTGGGATAAATGGTTTACGAAAAAATAGGTACGCTAAAAATAACCCATCCTTGAGTAACGACTCAATAGATGGGTTATTCGACTTATGGATTTATACTCTTTTTCGTATCGTGAAATTATCTCCAAGCAATAGCCAATTTTGCGGGAAAGGATAGCCAAGCACCCAATAGCTTATGCCACGAAGATTATATTGTTTTACCATGTCAAACTTCGCTTGTGCACTGCGGGCGTCTTCAAACCACACTTCATGGGTGCGTCCTTCTGCATCGGTGTAACGGAAAAATGGAGATTGCGCAACCTCATCGTATTGAATGGCTACTTGATGTTGAATCGCTCTGCGGACTGCTTCCTGCTGGCTAAATGTTTCAGCTTCCGATCCCCGAACGAAAGGAAGCGTCCAGTCACGTGCATAGATTTGAAAACCGAAGAAAATCTTGTCTCTCGGGATGACTGTGACAGCATAGTCGAGTACCTCTTTTATCTTATTAATGGGTGAAATGGCTTGAGCGGGTCCTTTTCGATAACCCCATTCGTATGTCATCAAAATAACAAAATCAACGATTCTACCGTGTGCTTCATAATCATGCGCTTCAACGAGTAATCCTTTTTGTTCACTACTCGTTTTTGGGGCAAGAGCTGACGATACAGAATACCCCTGTGGATGGAGTCGATCAACTGCAAGCTGCAAAAATTGGTTGTAATGCTCTCGGTCAGCAGGATACACATTTTCAAAATCGATGTTTAACCCCTGATATCCTTTCTCTTTCATAACAGCCAGTACATTCGTAATGACTTTTTCCTGAAGTTCCTTACTTGAAAGAATGGTATGGGCAAGGTCTGATCCGGTTTCAGTAGCACTAAAATTTGTAATCGCCATTATGGGCACGACTCGTTCGGCGAAAGCAGATCTCAGCATTTCCGTATCATCGAGCGTCGTTAAGCTACCATCCTCTTTCATACTATACACAAATGGCATCCAATACGTTAAATAACGGCCAACTTCTTGAATTTCCCGAGCGCCTGTTTCGCCTGTATTGATTGTATAAGCGTTCACATCGATGACCGGCTTCTCACCGGTTCGTTGAGTAGTCGGTATGACAAGAGCTTGACCAACTACCAATGCATTCGGGTTTGCCAATTGGTTCGCTGTGACGATTTGATTGACTGTCACACCATATCGTTGAGCAATTGTCCACAAAGTATCTCCTTGTCGAACGACATGAATCTGCATTCACTTCTCTCCTTACTATTCATCTCCTTTATGTTATTCGACTAGGACTTGGGATATTATCACTTTCATTAAAAAGGTACCGGACACCCGATCAAAATTATCGGGATATCCGGCACCTCTATTAGGTTACTTATCTTTTAACACTCTAAACGCCGCTCTTATTTTTCTAGCAAATTGGAGCGGTGGTTCGATTGATTCGAAATGCATATACATTGCCCGAGGTTGATCAAATAACCAGTGATTATGGACAGCAGTGACAAGAATGTTTCGTTTCCGGAGTTCTGTTAGAAGAGGGTTGATTTCTTCTTGCAATAGAACAGTTTCTCCTAAATTTAACGCGTTTCCTTCTTCGTCTAAATCTTCAAAGCTGAAGAATTGAGGATTCACTAAAGGAGATCTTGTTGGACGTCCAAGAATGGTGAATTCAATGTCGCGGAATTTTTGTACGAGACAAACTCCATTGGTTACACTGCCCATTCCTCCGAGTATTCTAGCGAACTCTTGACAAAGTGTATTTTCGCAACTCATATTTATTCCCTCCCTTCAAAAAAATTAAAGAGCAAGTTTGCCCTTTGAAATACAATATGTATAATTTTTTCATGGTGCTTGGACAATCGTTGAAGGGAATTTGCGTAAGGGATTTTGCACCTGAACAGGATGTCCTGAGAACATAGCATTTCGAGATAGGATTGAATTAAAAAATAAAATGAATATAAAATCTCGAAACCATCGCAGGATTTTTGCCGTGACGGTTTTGTTGTTTGAAGGGCTATTGTAAGAATCACTTCATACCAACCCATGGGGTATAATGAAGAAAGTAAAAGAGAACTCATATGGAGTTGACGAGAATGAAAAAACAATGGAGTCATCAAGGCATTATCGAGAAGTTCGAAATGTGCAGGAATGAAGAGTTAGCAGGTCCCATGAAAGCATATATGAAACATCATTTTCCGTTTCTCGGCATCAAAAGTCCGCTGCGTAAGGAACTCTTGCGCGAGCAATTTCGGGAATATGAGCTACCGGATGTTAGCGAGATATTCGACGAGGCATGGAAATTATATGAATTACGCGAGCGGGAATATCAGTATTCCGCAATTGCTTTGCTCGATAAAATGAAGAAGCATTTCACGACTAATGATTTTCCTAAACTACTGAAATTTATTGAAATGAAATCATGGTGGGATAGTGTTGACGCAATCGCTCCGCATCTTGTCGGGCATGTCGTCAAATTGGACCGAGCGTATGGTAAAACAGTGATGCTTGAATGGTCGCAATCCGACAATATGTGGACAAACCGCTCCGCTATTTTGCATCAATTAAAATTCAAAAAAGAAACAGATACGGAACTGTTATTCGACATCATCCTACAGCATGCAGAGTCCAATGAGTTTTTCATTCAAAAAGCGATTGGTTGGGTATTGAGAGAGTATGCGAAAACGGATCCAATTATCGTGAAGCAATTTGTCCAAGAAAATATGCTGAAACCATTAAGCAGGCGAGAGGCTTTGAAGCATATCGGCGACTTGGAAAAATAGCCTAGTGTTACAGGTGGGGAGGGGGGGTAGCCGATTACTGCTGCTTCCCCCTGCTCCTCTCAACGAACCAAGCAATCCCGTGTCCCACTACAACAAATCCCCAAACGGCTGTGACATAATTCAATTGCTCGCTCGTGTATGGCTGAAATCGCTCGAAAAATGGATGGAGGGAATCTATCAGCTTCATTCCCAAATTGTTTGGGTTGAAGATACGCCATATCGAAGAGCCATCAAAAAGTATGAACATGATTTGGAAGGCGACAAATAGGAGGAGGTGGATCGGCCAACCCCTAAAAATATTCCTCCGAGCGTTTGACCGATTATCCTCCTGCTTCAATTCCCTATACATTAAGTGAGCTCCTTTGTCGATTAAATTTTAATACACAAACCCCTTTAAAATACTTTTCTACTATAAATACGTATCGAAAGCATCCAAGAAAACATGTAGAGAAGTACTGCTGCAAGTATCCCTCCTGCATATAACAGAGAATTATCAAATGATAGGATTGTTTGGACACCGGCACGTAATCTATCGCCCAAATCAGGTATGAACGTATTGACAAGTACTACATAAAGGACAAACAAAACCCCACAAGCCATCATCAAATACTGACTTTTAAATAGATAGGAGAATGGAAAAGCAAAGGAAATAAACACGACAATAACACTTGCTATAAACAGTAATTGATCCCATTGGGTTATTTCTCGATGAATAATTAAATTTCCAATTACAATCGTCAACAAAACAAGGAAAGTAAAAACACATGCACCTATATATTTGGAACTGACAATTTCTTTACGGGTATACGGTAAAGAATTCATTAACAGATTGGCGGAGGGTTTTTCATCCAACGCAAAACTTTGCATAATGATAGCGAAGCAAAATATAACACCTACCCAAATAACAGATCTTTCTAGAAATAAAAAGATAAATAATGCAGGTAATAGAATTAGTAATGAGTTTTTCTGTAACACAATATCTTTACGAATAAGATTTAACATAGTTATCATTTCCTTTCTTTGTATATAGCATAATATCTTCAAGTGTCGGTTTTTCCAAAATGACCATATCACCAAAGAGATTTGCTGTACGTTGTTTGTTTGTCGTTAATGCTTCAAATCCATGATTGGATTTTCGAATACCAATAAATTCTTGCTCTGTATCACGATCTAATAAATTCGTTTCGCCTTTCACAATCGCATAGTCTTCTTCGATTTTATAATGCTCTTTTGTGAAAATATGCTGTCCATTATGGATAAACGTTATATAGTCTGCGATTCGATCCAAGTCTGTTGTAATATGTGTAGAAAAGAAAATTGTTTTTTCGCCATCCTGCATTATGTCATGCAGGATGTCTAACAGTTCCCTGCGAAATATAGGATCTAATCCCGACGTTGGTTCATCCATAATAATTAACTCGGCGCGATGGGATAACGCAAAGGCTAATGAAGCCTTCATCATCATGCCTTTTGAAAACGTCTTAATGCTTTTCTTGAGTGGCAGTTCAAACAAATTTACATACTGATGAAATATCCCATCATCCCAGTTTTTGTAGGCAGGTTTTATTATTTTCTTCATGTCAGATAATGTAATATGCTCATAAAAAACATTGTGATCAAATACAAAGCCAATTCGTTGCTTAATTTCTTTTTCATGCTTTTTATAATTCAGACCAAATACCGAAACGTCTCCGCTATCCGGTTGCAACAAATTCAGAATCAACTTGATCGTTGTGGATTTTCCTACTCCATTCCCGCCAATAAATCCCGTCACAAAGCCTTTCTTGACTGAGATCGATAAGTCTTTCAGCTCAAATCCTTTGAATGCCTTATTTACATTTTGAAGCTCAATTACGTTTTCCATCATGTGTCCTCCTTATAGAGCATTGTTAGTAATTCAAGTAATTCCTCTAGTTCGACGCCTATTTCTTTACTGTTTTGAATTGCAGATAGTAACTGTTCTTCGATTACTTTCCTTTTTCGTTCAAGAATCATTTCATTATTTTGTTCAGACACAAATGATCCTTTTCCGACGATCGAGAAGATAAAACCGTTTTTCTCAAGCTCTTCATACGCCCGTTTTGTTGTGATCACACTAATATCTAGATCCTTGGCTAATTGCCGCATAGAGGGTAATGCCTCTCCTGCTTGTAATTCATTCGTCAAAATGTGTTTTTTAATTTGCACGTAAATTTGCTCATAAATGGGCTCCTTTGATGTGTTTGAAATGATGATTTGCATACTAAAACCTCTTCCTTGAAACATTGTATATATACGTTATATACACTATACACAGCGAGGAAATAATTTGCAATAGATATTTTTGAATATTTTTCCTAAGTATCTCGAACTATCCTTAAAAAACGATAGCTTTCCTCTCCTAAAAGGCGTACTATGTAAGTGATGCCGGGCAGCAATAAAACTGCTTGGAACTTGTTTAAAATATGCCTTTTTTGGGCGATTACATAATGAGAGGAAACGGTCAAATGAGTTTGCTATCAGGAAGAATCGAGAAGGATTTCTTAGGGGAGAAAGAAGTTCCCAATCATGCGTATTATGGGATTCAAACGATACGGGCGACCGAAAACTTCCCGATCACGAAAGAACGTATGCATCCGGAGCTAGTCCGCGCAATTGGTATTGTGAAAAAAGCTGCAGCCATTTCGAATGTGCTTGTGAATGACATGCCGAAAGATGTAGGAGTTGCTATTGTTGAAGCTGCTGAAGAAGTGATCGAAGGAAGATTGACAGATCATTTCATCGTCGATCCGATTCAAGGGGGAGCGGGTACTTCATTCAACATGAATGCGAATGAAGTGATTGCAAACCGCGCACTTGAGATTTTGGGGCGTGAAAAAGGTGACTATGCTTTCGTTAGCCCGAATAACCACGTGAACATGTCCCAGTCGACAAATGATGCATTCCCAACTGCGATTAAAATAGCAACACAACAATTGGTCAACCAGCTGCTCGAAACGATGGGGCAATTTGTAGATGAGTTGAAGGCAAAGGAACAGGAATTCGACGGGGTTATCAAGATGGGAAGAACACATTTGCAAGACGCTGTTCCGATTAGACTTGGACAAGAATTCAGCGCGTACCGCAGTGTCATCGAACGCGATATCGAACGAATCGGTCGGACAAGAGTTCCTCTATCTGAAGTGAATATAGGGGCTACTGCCATTGGAACCGGCCTCAATGCAAATGCTCAATACATTCAAGCAGTCGTAGAGAATCTTCGCGAAATCAGTGGCTTGCCACTTCAATCTGCTGCTAACCTAGTGGATTCAACACAGAACACCGATGTGTACACAGAACTGTCTTCCGCTATGAAGATTTGCGCGATCAATCTCTCAAAGATGTCTAACGATTTACGACTGATGGCGTCGGGCCCGCGAGCCGGTTTGAACGAAATCAACCTTCCTGCAAGGCAGCCAGGTTCATCCATCATGCCTGGGAAAGTGAATCCGGTCATGGCAGAAGTAATGAATCAAATCGCCTTCCAAGTAATCGGCAATGATCATACAATCAGCCTTGCTTCAGAAGCCGGACAATTCGAATTAAATGTCATGGAGCCAGTCCTAGTCTATAATTTATTGCAATCGTTAACCGTCTTGAACAATGGCATCGAAGTGTTCCGCAAATATTGTATTAGCGGCATAACGGCGAACGTTGAGCAAATGCAGGAATATGTGGAACGAAGCATCGGCACAATCACTGCGCTAACGCCATATATCGGCTATGAAATGTCATCGAAAATAGCTGTCGAATCTTTTGAAACAGGCGTACCGATTAAAGAGCTCTGCCTGCAGTACAAAGTATTGACTGATGACGAATTAAACACATTGCTGGACCCTTACCAAATGACTGAGATGAAAAGGGAAGGCGTCGCACATTATTAATTTTATTGCATAGGAAGCAAGAGAAAAGCCAATCTACGTTTGATTGGCTTTTTCATATTTTTAGAATCTTTACGGTGCCTGTGCAACGCTAGTAGTCTTGCGTGGGAACCAATTTCTGGGTATTGTAGAGGTGAATGATCGGGAATACGCAAGTTACCATTAGGGGGAGAGCATTGTGAGTAGGATAGATAAACGAAACCGATTAGGCGAGGAACCATTTACCTATCAAATAACGAAAAAAGGGACAGTTATGATCAGTTACGAAGGCAAACAAATTAAAATTGTAAAGGGGACGGAAGCTGATCGTCTTATAGAAAGGATTAGAGGTGTAGAAGATAATCTAACTGAAGTACAGTTATTGTTAGCGAAAATAACGGGCAATTTTAAACGTGGTAATGAGAAGCTTGGAAAAAATAAATGAATCTTTCATTTGCTAGTAAAAAAGCCCTCGTTAATTCAGTTTCCGAGGGCATTTTACAATCAATGTTGAACTTAATTGCATAGAAAGCATGAGAAGACCCAATCGTAGCCATGTTCGATTAGAAGCCATCATTTTCTTCTGAATAAAGCCGTCCATAATGCGGAAACACCAAATACTTCACTTGTTTGTTCTACTTCTTTCATTTTACGTATTTCTATTTCTTCAAAGTCTTTATAGATGGTTCTTAGTCTTTCTTCAGTAAAGCCTAAGCCTCCTTGAAGACTTCGTAATCTGTAAACTTCCCAATCTGATATGTCTGTTCCGCCTAATTCTCCACCTTGAACAAAGCAAGTGATAGCAAAGAAACCACCTGGCTTTAATGCCTTTTGTAGCAAATTAATGTAACTCATTCTTCGATGAGGAGCAATATGATGAAAACAACCTGAGTCATAGACAATATCGTATGAACCTTCTTCAAATTGGATATCAAAAATATTATTTTGTATAAAGTTTACCTTTACATTCCTTTCTTTCGCTCGTTCAGTAGCCCATTGTATTGACTGTTCAGATAAATCTACTGCATCAACTGTATATCCTTTTTGAGCTAGGTAAATTGCATTCCTACCTGGACCACAACCGAGTTCAAGAGCTTTTCCAATAGTTCCTTTAAGTATAGTATCGAAATATCCAACTAAATTTTCGTCGGGTTTATTGGCGAAAAAAGGAATGCATTTTTCACGGTTAGAATAAAAATCATCCCAAAAATTAGTTGGTTCACGTAATAAAGAATCTAACATCACCAATAAATCTTCATAGCTATTAATTACTTCTTTCAAATCCATTCCCTCTTTCCGGATGTAAGATAGTTATAATTATACTGATAATTCACTGTGTTTCTATTGCTTTGGGATTAAAAACACATTACATACTAGGATGTTTAACTACCTTACACACGGTTATTTATAGCTATTAAACATACGTGAAAGTACCTAGTTACCTTTGTGAAACTTAATAAGTCCCTAAGGTTTACTCTTTCTCAGATTGTGATAAAATCGCTCGTGAATAGTATTAGAATTGATATGTTCTTTTTGTTACCTGCTTCTGTTGTTACAAATGTTACAATGGTGTTACATACGTAGACTTTATTATAGGGGAATTTAGAAAATCAACGAATTCCAGAGATACCATCCTTTGAAACAGGCGTACCGATTAAAGAGCTCTGCCTGCAGTACAAAGTATTGACTGATGACGAATTAAACACATTGCTGGACCCTTACCAAATGACTGAGATGAAAAGGGAAGGCGTCGCACATTATTAATGTAAGAGAGGGAGAAACAATTCACATGTGTCTCCTTTTTTTGTTGCTTAAGCAAATCGGTAATAAATCAATAAAAATGTACTGAGCACAAATAAAAAGTTCAGGAAGACAAATATCATTTGGTCCAATCGAGTCTTATGCATTTTAACTGGAGGATTGTAAAAGGAAATTCCTTCGATAATAAAGATGAGTAACACAATATGAATGATCCCATGTCCGACGACTTCGGTGTAGCCAAAGATGGTCGTCGTAAGAATAAATAACATTGTTACAACAACGGCTAATAAACCGTTAAGAATCCCAACGACTAATAAGTAACCAACGACGAATTCAATAAATGCGGAGAGCACAACAAATAGGTCCGGTGGGAAGCCGAAAGTGGGGACGTTATGGCGCTGAATAATATCGGTCGTCATAAAAGGATACACCCATTTTTCTACCGCAACCCAACATAAACTTAAACCTGTTCCGAGGTAAAGAATTGGAAACCCTGCCGTCTCCCATTTTGTTTTTCCCACCAAAAACTCCAAATGTAAAAAAATAAACCAAGCATGATGATGGCAGCTATTTTTGTTGCATAATGATGCGGTATTAACAGTAAAACAATAATCGCCCACATCACAACCGTTTGCCAGCCATTGTGAATCGTGAACTCAGGTGCAAACATTGTTCCATTCAGTACTTGTAATATCAAAGAGGCAGCTGTACCGTACTTCATTATATAAGTTGAGTACTTCCGGTAACATCCAATTTCTTATCAATCGTTGCGACCCCGGGAATTTTCATCAAATGCGGTATGAATTGAGATAGTACGGCTAAGAAAACAGCAATGAGTAAGGATAGAACGATGAATGGTACGGAGAGAATTTGTTCAATAGGGACTTTCTCAGGCTCCAACTCCGTAAACCATTTAACATGTGCGCTTACAAATATGGGTGACAAACAAAATAACCCTATCAATAGGATGAAATGGTGTTTCTTCAATGTGTATTCCCCTTTTTGTAACAATGCTTCCCTATTGTTATCCCCTGCAAAAAGCCAATTATGCTGACGCATTCGGACATAATTTCTTCACTTTTCACAAAGTTTCCATATGTAAGCGCTTTGACTTTGAATGATTTGTGAAAGGCTGCACAAGCATCTTTTGTTTTTGTGGAATCGGCGTAAAATGAGAATCAAGAAAGGCGTTTTGCTAGACTATACCAAGTAAAAAGGAGAATGCACCATGTGGGTACTAACCGTGTTTGAAAAGAAAAGCTTCCGGATTTTTGAGTACGCAACAAAAGCTGAGGCAGTCAAAGCACTTTGCAACTTCCACAATGCAGTCCTTTCCTACACACGCTGATCATGGACGGATGAACCCTCGGTCGAGAATTCGACTGAGGGTTTTTTGAATCTTTACGGTGCCTGTATAACCAATTTAGATGGGGAGTACTTACTTTCAAAAGAAAATTTTGTGAAGTTCGTTACTTTTCAGTATGATTGTTAAAGGTAATATTTTCTTTATGCCGTATACCTGATGGAAAGGTATGAAGTTTAAAACAAGTGTAGAAAGGAGAATTTGTTATGGCAACTCTCTAATTAGTAAAAATGTCTGTATTACTATATATATTGGAGGGGTTATTATGACAAATCTCAAAGGTAAAATAGCAATTGTGACTGGAGCTAGTCGAGCCAATGGCATTGGAGCGGCGATTTGTTTGTTCTTGGCAGAGGCTGGTGCAGATATATTCTTTACCCATTGGAGTCCATTCGATGAGAATGAAGGCAATGGAATTGAAAAAGAATTCCCAGCTTTTTTAGCAAATAGAATAAGTAAATTAGGTGTTAAATGTTTTCATATTGAGTTGGATTTATCACACCCTGGTTCACCAGTTAACCTACTAAACGAAGTAGAGAAAATGATGGGCACTCCCACAATTCTCGTAAACAATGCAACGTACGAGTCACCATCAAACTTTAGAAGTTTAAATACAGATATTCTTGATCGACATTATCAAGTAAACAATATAGGTACAATTATTTTAAGTACAGAATTCGCAAAGCGATACGAAAAAGCCTTTCCTGGACAAAGAGGAGGAAGGATCATTAATCTTGTTTCTAAAGGTCCAGACCCTAACAATCTAGCCTATATTGCCACTAAGGGTGCGATTATTGCAATCACCGAGCCGTTATCGGTTGGTCTTGCTCCTATAGGGATAACAGTCAACTCTGTTGATCCTGGTCCTACTGATACGGGTTGGATGAATGAAGAGGTTAAAGCCCATTTGGCAACTCTCTTCCCAATGGGTAGGGTAGGAGTCCCATCAGATGCTGCAAAGCTCATTAAATTCTTGGCCAGTGATGATTCGGAGTGGATAACAGGTCAAGTTATTAGATCAGAAGGTGGATTTTTAGGCAAATGAAATGATGAATCAAAGGATAAGGTAGATTGTACGACTTTTTGGCGAAAGTAATTCAATAGGAAAGCCCTCGGAAACGGCGAACCCATTTCCGAGGGCTATTTCTTATTTAATGAAAAATACCGCTCTTTTCTCTTGTTCTTAAAAATTTTCCATATGCATGATGCAAACAGTATTGTGAAAGAATTATTAAGATTTAGAAGGTCTTAACAATTAGGGGTGTGACACATGATAATATTTAATAGATTAGAAGATCTTTCTAAAAATATGTAGATAAAGGAAAATGACATTAGCTAAGAAAACAATTAGTCATCTTTAAAATGTTAGTAGTCTCCATACTAATACTAATGACAAGCGTGAACGGAGTGGTGTTTGCAACAGAAACAGAGTCTATAATAGATATTTCTACAGTTGATGAGTTTATGAGGAATGAATTATTTCCTGCCTCTTGTATTAATAGATAATTTCATTCTTAAGGTGTACCAAATCTCAGACTTGAGCCATATAAAAAATCTTTGTTGTAGTGATAAGTTTAAATTATGAAAGAAGAACTTATTGAACTGAAGGAGCATTTGAGGCTTAACGGGTAAAAAATTGAAAAATGAGGTGGCTTATGTATAGCAGAATAATTCGAAATGACATTTTAAAGAGCAAAGCCATAACATTGACAACAACGATATTTGTCGCTGTTGCAGCAATGCTTGTATCGTTAGCAGCGATACTCATCGTTAATCTTTCGGGTGCAATTGATACGCTTATGACGCAATCGAAAACTCCACATTTTATGCAGATGCATTCGGGTGAGATTGATACTGAGCGACTTGCATCTTTTGCAGAGCAAAATAACAACGTCGAAGAATATCAGGTGGTTGAGTTTCTAGGCATAGATGGCGCCGAGTTTATTTTCGGCGATAATTCACTTGCGAATAGTGTTCAGGATAACGGCCTTAGCGTACAAAACGAGAAATTCGATTATCTTCTTGATCTTAACGGCGACATCATCAATAACGTATCCGATGGCGAACTTTATGTTCCGATTGCATATATGAGGGACAACACGACAAAGGTCGGTGATAAGGCAATAATAAGCGGGAAGGTATTTACTGTTGCGGGATTTCTCCGTGATTCGACTATGAATTCCTCACTCTCGGCGTCAAAGCGATTTCTTGTAAGCGACAATGATTTCGCTGAATTAAAAGACTCTGGAAGTATCGAATATCTAATAGAGTTTAGAGTAAAGGATTTCTCAAAGATTGGCGAATTTGAAACAGCTTATGCTTCCGCGGGACTTGAAGCAAACGGACCAACAGTTACATATACGCTTTTTAAAATGATGAACGCCATTTCAGACGGGATGATGGTTGCAGTGATTCTTCTAATTAGCGCACTTGTCGTTACCATCGCATTTATGAGCATACGTTTTACGCTCCTTGCGAAAATTGAGGACGACTACCGTGAAATTGGTGTTATGAAAGCAATAGGGCTTCGCCTTTCAGACATAAAGAAGATTTATCTTGCAAAATATGCAGCGATTGCGGCGGCAGGTAGTATTCTTGGGTTTATCCTCTCGCTTATGTTCCAAAGCAAGCTTCTTGAAAATATACGGCTTTATATGGGGGAAAGCGAAAACTCTTCTTATGCTGTGCCTTTAGGAATTTTCGGTATACTACTTGTTTTCCTTGCAATTATTGCCTATGTCAATGGTGTGCTGAAACGCTTTCGGAAAATTTCTGCTGCGGAAGCTATACGCTTTGGTACTTCTCAGGAAAAGAAAGTTGGCGCTAAGCGTTTCTCCTTACTTAAAAACAAACTGTTAAGTACGAATGTATTTTTAGGTATCAAAGATGTTCTCGCAAGAAAAAAACTATACGCCACAATGCTTGTGGTCCTGGTAATGTCAGCATTTATCATGATTGTTCCGCAGAACCTGTACAACACCATTTCCTCAAAAAGCTTCATTCAATATATGGGAATCGGAAACTACGATTTACGTATTCAAACGAGTGTTTCTGATAAAACCGATGAAATTGTGAAGACGATAGATAGCGATAGTGCTGTTTCAAAGTATGCTGTTATGACAACTAAGATATTCAAAGTAAAAATGAGTAACGGGTCAGAGGAAAATATCAAAGTTGAACTCGGTGACCATTCAGCATTTCCGATTGAGTATTCTGAGGGAAGTGCTCCTGCTTCAGAAAACGAAATCGCTCTTTCGGTACTAAACGCTAGTGAAATGGACAAAAAGGTCGGCGATGTCATTACGCTGGTGATTGAAGGGAAGGAGAAAGATCTCACGGTAAGCGGACTATATTCCGATGTTACTAACGGCGGAAAAACTGCGAAGGCTGTATTCTCCGACAATTCAGCGGACGTCATGTGGAGCATCGTCAGTGTTGAACTTACAGATGAATCTCTTGTCGAAAGTAAGGTTTTAGAGTACGCGGACAAATTTGATTTTGCGAAGACCTCAAACATTGATGAATTTGTATCTCAGACCCTCGGTTCAACAATAAGTTCAGTTGAAATGGCTTCCTACGCCGCAGTTGCAGTTGCGCTAGTTATTATGGTGCTGGTTACACTGTTGTTCATGAAAATGCTTGTTGCAAAAGACAGAAATTCCATTGCCGTCTTGAAAGCGCTCGGTTTTACAAACTCGGATATTAAAACGCAGTATGTTTCTCGTTCGGTTTTCGTACTACTTATCGGAATTATTCTTGGCACACTTCTCGCGAACACTCTTGGTGAGCTGCTTGCAGGTATGATGATCTCCTCGTTTGGAGCATCTACGTTTAACTTTACGGTCAATCCGTTTACCGCTTATCTGCTCAGTCCATTGCTGATGATCTTCGTGGTACTTATCGCAACAATGATCGGAACATCGGGTGCTGGGAAAATAAAAATTTCCGAAAATATAAAGGAGTAGGGTATATGAATAACATTATTATCGGTGATCATATAGTAAAATCTTTCGGTGAGGGCGATGAACAGCGTAATGTTCTCGACGGAGTTTCAGTTGAAATAAACGAGGGTGAGTTCGTTTCGGTTATGGGACCTTCGGGTTCAGGGAAATCGACGTTGATGTTTGCGCTAAGCGGAACGGATAGCGTTGATAGTGGAAAAGTTCTTTTTGAAGGGAAGGATATTTCCGCGGCTTCGGAGAATGAGCTGTCAGATATACGTAGAAATAAAATAGGATTCGTTTTCCAGCAGCCGACTATGTTGAAAAATCTAAATATCCTTGACAATATCATACTTCCGTCAATGCGTGACAACAGAAAAAGCGTTGCTAGAATTTCGGAAAAGGCAAGAGGCCTTATGAAAAGGGTAGGTATTGCGGAGCTAGAAAATCGTGATATTACACAAGTATCGGGTGGCCAGCTTCAGCGTGCGGGAATATGCCGTGCGATTATGAATAACCCTAAAATCATTTTCGGCGATGAGCCTACTGGTGCGCTTAACTCAAAATCCGCTGAAGAGATTATGGACATTTTTTCTGAAGTCAACGCAGAAGGTACTGCAGTTATGCTTGTAACTCATGACGCAAAAGTTGCTGCGAGAACCGAACGTATTATGTTTATGCGAGACGGCAAAATCGTAAGCGAGCTAAAACTTCCGAAGTTTGACGGGGAGAATATCAATGATCGAGTCGAAGAAGTAACGGTAAAAATGCTGGAAATTGGAATATGATTATTTATTAATCTAAATCTGCTTTTTATAACTTCTAAAAGTATGGTTGAGCATGATGAGTAAGGATACGTTTAATCGCTTCTTGCCATCCTTTTGGTAACAAAATCGTTTCTCCTTTATAAAAAGCTCTTACGGCGTTTCTTTCATTTTATAGTTAGCCAGTTAAAACAGCCCTCGGAAACCGCAAAGCGGTTCCGAGGGCTGTTTCATAGTTCATTCAAACCGTCAATTCGAATCTGGCTTTCAAGCTTCCCGATAGCCGGTTTCCGCTTTGAAACGGACTTCTGCATAGGCGACTTCTGCGGCTTCCGCACGTTTCGCGCCTGTATATGTGCCGATGATGGCAGCAATGAATCCAGCTGGAATAGAGATAATCGCGGGATTGACGAACGGGAAGAGCGGTTCGCCGACGAAGAATGCTGCTCCTTCAACCGGATTGATGACGTTCGGGCTGACCGCAACAAGGACGAGTGCAGTGATGAGTCCTGTCAACATGGAAGCAACCGCACCAGTCGTATTGAATTTACGCCAGTAGATCGTGAACAGGATTGTCGGTACGTTCGCGGACGCTGCGATACAGAATGCGAGCGAGACGAGGAACGCGACATTCAGTTTTTCCGATCCGAGTGCAAGCAAGATGGAAACGACAGAAACGCCAATTGCCGCATAGCGTGCAGCTCTTACTTGCTGCTTTTCCGTTACTTTGCCTTTCTTGATGATTTCTGCATAAATGTCATGTGCTATGGCAGATGCGCCGGATAGAACGAGTCCTGCAACGACTGCGAGAATCGTAGCAAATGCAACCGCTGCGACGAAGGATTCTAGCATATCACCGCCAAGCACTCCCGCTAGCATCGGAGCGGCCATATTGCCCGCCGAGTTTTCTGCGACGATTGCGTCCCTGCCGACGAACTTAGCGGCACCGAACCCAAGAAAAATTGTCATGACATAGAAAATCCCGATGATCCAAACAGCATACACGACAGAGGAACGTGCCGTTTTTGCATCTTTTACCGTGAAGAAACGCATGAGGATATGCGGCAGTCCTGCGGTTCCAAGAACGAGTGCGAGGAGCACCGATATGAGCCCGATCGGATCTTTATAGACGACACCGGAATGAAGGAACGACTCTCCATGCGGCGTTGCATCACGCATCAAATCGAACATGCCGATAAAGTTAAAATTGAATTTCATAAGAACGAGGAATGAAATGACAATTGTACCGACCATAAGTAAAATTGCCTTAATGATCTGTACCCAACTCGTAGCAGTCATTCCGCCGAATAAAACATAGATCATCATCATAATCCCGACGATGAGGACGGAAATCCAATAAGGAATTCCAAAAAGTAGTTTAATCAGCGCGCCAGCTCCTACAAGCTGAGCGAGCATATAGAAAAGAACAATTGTAATTGTATTAAGTGCAGCGGCCCCACGGACTTTCTTCGCTCCGAACCGCGAACCGATCATATCTGCCATCGTGTACTTTCCAAGGTTACGAAGCGGTTCTGCGATTAAAAATAAAACGACGAGATAAGCGGTCAACCAACCGACGCTGTAATAAAAACCGTCAAAGCCGTTCAGTGAAATGGCTCCGGCAATTCCTAAAAACGAGGCGGCCGATAAATAGTCCCCTGCAATAGCCATTCCGTTTTGCCAGCCTGTCAACGAACCGCCGGCCGTGTAAAACTCACTCGCCGTCCGCGTCTGCTTAGCTGCCCAATAGGTGATGTATAACGTCAAAATGATAACTGCAAAAAAGATTGCATACGACATAAACCCCATGCTTCATTCCCCCTTTATTTCTTTATGTGTTTTCCGAGCAGTTGCTCGACATCTGTATCGAATTCTCTAGATTTTTTTACATAGATCTGCGTGAACACCCAAACCATGACGAACATTCCAAAAGCATAAACCCATGTCCACGTCATCCAACCGATTGCCCGATTTTCAAGGATAGACGTATACCCGGTCAATATCGGGAGCAATAGATAGATTCCAAAAAAAGCAATTACGTAAGGGCTCATAAATTTTTTCTTTTTCTTTACCAACTGCTTAAATTCATCCGTTTCGATGAGCCGTTCATAATCTGGCTGACCATCAGTCGTTTGCTGTTTGCCCCGCTTCGAAGACTTGTCCCCCTTCATCTTCACTGTCATTTCTATCATCCCCTTTGTCACAAATTGTATGCCACACTGTAGATTAGTAGAGTTGACCCCCCAACCAACTCTGACATTTACTAGATTCCAGTAGGCCATACACGTAAGGTATCAAAGTATCAGAAAATAATCAATAATATATCTACGGAAATAATAGAAAATTTGAATAATAGGTAGAAGGTAGGGATAAATCGAAGAAACACTTGAAACACAAAAAATCCATCCTTGAGCAGGGCACTCAAATGGATGGATTCTTTTCACTTTGACGAACCTTTTCGTTCAAATCCTAAATATCGCGTTCCTTGAAAGCTTAAGATGCCAAGATCGCCCTCCGCTAACATGCCGTAATCATTGCCGGAGATTTTCAACTCCATCCGGTCTCCGCTTTCTACTTGGAACGTGACGTAGTAATCCGTATGTGCAGAAGAATCCCCGCTGCCACCCCAAGTGTGCGTCCGCTTCGTCTTCACCTGGGCAGGTACCGTGAGGCGCGGCGCGTTATTATTGGCGGACCATTGTCCAATGCCTTTCACACCCGCAACAATGAACACAACAATAACAATCGCGAAAATCACGAATACAATAATGGGTACTGCAGTAAACATGAAATCATCAAACGGGGAGAAGCCCATTTCGCCACCACCTACATATCTTTTATCAGATCTTATATAATTGCTAGTTCATTATACGGAGAGGGGGGCGAATAGTTTCAAGCCACTGTCTAATTTCGGAGTCATTAAGAAGAATGACAATACATACATTTCACCAATCTCATTCCATCTTAACTTAAGTCAATGCGGCATCCGAAATAACAGAATACACTAATTGAAAAAGGAGTGGTAGGAGGATGAAGATGAAAGCAATCATCTCTGAACAATATGGAACACCCGATACGTTTGCACTACGTGAGGTGGTTGCACCCGTACCTAAGGAAGATCAAGTTCTCGTAAGAGTTCATGCTTCGTCGGTTAATTTTGGTAATCTTGTTTTATTAAGAGGAAAACCGTTCCCGGTCCGCTTCGTATTCGGACTGACGAAACCGAAATACAATATTCCAGGTGGCGACATAGCTGGAATCGTGGAAGCAATCGGTGAAAACGTGACCCGATTCCAGGTCGGAGATGAAGTGTATGGTGACTTATCGAGTAGCGGCTGGGGTGCTTTTGCCGAATATGTAGCTACTGATGAAAAGGCATTGGCACCGAAACCCGGAAATCTATCATTCACAGAAGCAGCTGCCGTGCCGATGGCGGGTATTACAGCTTTACAAGCGATAAGGGATAAAGGGATGGTAAAGGACGGGCAGAAGGTACTGATTCATGGTGCATCAGGTGGTGTAGGTACATTTGCTGTTCAAATCGCGAAGGCATTCGGTGCTGAAGTGACGGCTGTCGTCAGTACGAGAAATGTGGACATCGTCAAGTCCCTCGGGGCAGACCATGTAATTGATTATAAAAAAGAAGATTTTGGGAGTCTTGATCGTACTTATGATGTTATTTTCGGAGTGAATGGGTCTCAATCCATTTCCACTTACAAACGGAAGCTAAAAGAGAATGGACGATTCATACACGTTGGTGGATCAGAAAGTCAAATGTATCAAACGATGCTTGGACCTTTGTTATCAGTGTTTGGAAAAAAGAAATTCATCACCTTTTTGCAAAGGGCCAATCAACAAGATTTACTGGTGATGAAAGAGCTCATTGAAGAAGGAAAAGTAAAGCCGGTCATTGATCGAACCTATTCCTTGAGTGAGATTCCACAAGCATTTCACTATTTTCAAGAAGGTCATTCACAGGGGAAAGTGATGATAACCATCCACTAATCAAACAGAGACCTAGGCTGTCGTCCTGGTCTCTGTTTTTATTGGTATCTAATCTTGAAGTAGGTGAGTTGTGTCATTTACATTCTCACCAATATATTGCACCGAATGAATATGCGTCTTCGACAGCTCGATTACTTCCTTGATGAACTCTTCTTGTGTCACTCGAAACCCATTATGGATCCAATTCTGCAGGAGTCCGTAGAAGCCATAGGCCGTATATTGCTTAAAATAGTCCATATTGACAGGGATATTATTAATCGTTTCAAAAATGAATTTTTCCTTATAAATTTTCAAGATTATTTGAGGGAATTTTGTATGTAATCCTGGCAACGTGTCGTTGTAGTTAATCAAGTCAAAGAAATCTCGATTATTATAAATATAGGAAACAAATGCGAAAGAGAAAGGATTTAAATTAGATGTGTAAATCTTGTTGTCGCGTACATAGGGTTTGCCAATTTCAACTTCCAATCCTTCGAGCATGGACGTAAGCAAATCCTCCGCCAAAGCAATCTTATCAGGATAATGAATATAAAAAGTACTGCGATTATAAGTGGAGTAGTCAACAATATCTGTAACCGTGGTGGAATGGTATCCTTTCTCTTTAATGAGTGCAATTAAAGCTTGCTTTAAGTGTTCTCTCGTACGGTTTTGTTGTTTTGTTATCATAATATAACTCCTTCATTCGACAGTTTCGCGAGAAATGTCTATGTTATAAACACTTTCAATTATATTACTGATTGTTTCTTTTGTCACAAATAGTATAATTTATTTGTAAAGAAAAATAAATAAGGAAGCTAAAGGAGGACATCATGATGAGCAATCGTTTTGATGGGAAAGTTGTACTGATAACAGGCGCAGGATCTGGTTTAGGGCAAGCCTCAGCTTTACAAGTAGCGAAGGAAGGAGCAAAACTTTCTCTCGTTGATTTGAATGGAGCTTCATTAGAAGAAACAAAAAGCAAAGTGTTGGAAGTTGCACCGAACGCAGAAGTGCTGCTAATCACTGCAAACGTGGCGGATGAAAAAGCAGTTGAAAACTATGTGAACGAAACGGTCGCAAAGTTCGGTCGTATTGACGGCTTCTTCAACAACGCTGGAATTGAAGGGAAACAAAACTTGACGGAAGACTTCGGCATTGAGGAATTCCAGAAAGTCGTAGATATTAACTTAAATGGCGTGTTTTATGGTTTGAAATACGTCTTGAAAGTGATGAAAGAGCAAGGTTCTGGATCAATTGTCAATACGGCTTCCGTTGGCGGTATCCGTGGAGTCGGAAATCAATCAGGGTATGCGGCAAGTAAGCATGGTGTCGTTGGATTGACTAGAAACTCCGGAATCGAATACGGTCAATACGGAGTGAGCATTAATGCAATCGCTCCAGGTGCTATTATGACGCCGATGGTTGAAGGTTCATTAAAACAAATGGATCCGGAAAACTGGGAAGAAGTCGGTAAGCAATTCGTGCAGCCCAACCCAATGAAGCGTTTTGGGAAAACGGAAGAAGTAGGCCATTTGGTAGCATTCCTACTTTCCAATCAATCCGCTTTCATTAACGCAGCTGTTATTCCAATCGATGGCGGTCAATCATTTAAATATTAATAAATTTGTAGCCCCCTTCCAAGAAGTAAATAATCTTGGGAGGGGGCTTTTTCTTGTTACACTGTGAAAAATAATGCTAGCTTTTTTTAAAGTTCATTCAAGATGGACGAGGTACGTGTTGATCTACGAGAATAACATTGCCATCCGGGTCTTCAAGCATGAAATGCGCAACGCCATCGCTCGATTCATCCGCCTCCGTCAACAATTGAATCCCTTTCTCTTTCAGTTCCTTTTGAATATCTCTGACATCTGTAAATGCGTCTAGGTTTTCGGCGTTTTGATTCCAACCAGGATTAAAAGTAAGAAGGTTTTTTTCGAACATCTCTTGGAAGAGTCCAATGATTGTGTCCCCGTTTTTCATAATGAGCCAGTTTTGGTTGATGTCCCCTCCAAATGATTGGAATCCAAGATTTTCGTAAAATGCTTTAGATGTATGAATGTCTTTGACTGTAAGACTGACAGAGAATGCCCCTAATTTCATTTCTTCCACCCCTTAAAATTATAAAATTCAGATGTCATCAGTATAAATGAGCGTTTTGCTATATACAACATTTCAACATTTGTTTAAGGAACGGTCATCCTTTTGACACATAGGAATTCCGTTTTTGGACAATCTAACAAGAAAACTATCGGATGAGGGGATGTCTATGCAAATTGAATGGTCGTCCGATTGGAAAGAAGGCTTTGTTGAGCGGCTAGAGAATCGCAAAGCATGGGATAATTGGACGTTATATAAAATGAGCTATGACGTAGAAAAAGCGAAATTGATCACAGACTTTCACGGCCTTCAATCGCCCAAGTACTTACCCGAGCTGAAGCCGTTTCCACACCAACTAGAGGCAGCGCAAACTGTCATCGAGCGGATGAACGGGAAAGCGATTCTTGCAGACGAAGTGGGTCTCGGAAAGACAATTCAAGCGGGATTGATTCTGAAAGAGTATTTAATTCGAGGCCTCGTAAAGAAAGCGCTCATTCTCGTCCCAGCTTCGCTTATGAATCAATGGATTGAGGAGCTCAATTTAAAATTCCACATTCCCGTCATTCAATATAAAAAAGCGTATGATCTAAATTATTGCAATATCGTCATTGCGAGCATCGATATGGCGAAGCGAAGCCCACATAAGGAAAATCTCTATAACCACGATTTTGATTTAATTATTATTGATGAGGCGCATAAATTAAAAAACCCGAAAACGAAAAACTACGAGTTTGTCCAAAACTTGAAGAAAAAGTTTTGTTTGCTGTTAACGGCAACACCGATCCAAAACGATGTGTTCGAGCTGTTTAATTTAATTTCTTTACTAAAACCAGGTCATCTCGGCAACTTCGAGACGTTCCAAACGGTATTTTCTGTGAGCAAGCATAATGTTGAAGAAGATGAATTTTTAAAGGAATTGATCAACCAAGTAATGGTGAGAAATTCAAGGCACGATACAGGAATCGAATGGACGAATCGCCGCGTTCAAATCATCCCGCTTGAATTCAGTGAGGCGGAAAAAGAAGTATACGATATGATTTCAGAGCTAAGACATGTGTCCGCGGTCTTTTCGGGAGCGTTTTCGATGATCACGTTGCAAAAGGAAATGTGCAGCAGCAAAGAAGCGGCGTTCTTTACGTTGAATGAAATGCGACAGAAACTCACGAACCCAGACGAAGTTGCTTATGCCGATGAGCTGCTCCGGAAATTAGCCGCGCTAGAAACGAACACGAAAGCGGAAAAAGTGTATGAGATCATTTCTGAAGCGAAAGAAGACAAAGTCATTATTTTTACAGAATATCGAGCGAGCCAAGCCTTTTTGCAGAACTATTTATATGGAAAAGGGATTATTAGCGTCCCTTTCAATGGGAAGTTCAGCAAGAATAAGCGTGAGTGGATGAAGTATTTATTTAAGGAGAAGGCGCAAGTATTGATTGCCACCGAATCGGGTAGTGAAGGGATCAACCTTCAATTTTGCCATCATGTCATCAATTATGATTTGCCGTGGAACCCGATGAAGCTCGAGCAGCGCATTGGTCGTGTTCACCGATTAGGGCAAGAGCATGACGTTAATATATACAATTTGGCCATTAAACATACAATTGAAGACCATATATTGGAGCTGCTGAATGTGAAGATCGGTGTCTTTGAACAAGTCGTTGGTGAATTGGATGATATCCTATCAGCATATAAATTGTCGATGTAGAAGCAGGGAGGATACGCATGTACCCACAACAGATTCATCAATACGTACGGCAATTTTTCAAAGAGAATAATTGCGAAATCTTGCGGGAAAATGAGCACTTCATTCACGTCCAGTTAACGATCGAGATGGATAAAAAAATAATGAATCGTCCGTTTTATTGGAAGTATGTCGAGAGCACGGGCGGAGAGCCGAATCCTGCCCAACTCACATTGATTACCGATAAAAACAGGCTCGTTGAAAGCATTGCAGGGGAAGTCGTGCACTACGGATCCCCTCGGCTCAATCAATTGTTTCAAGTGACGAAAGAGCTCGGATCTTTCGTACAAATGTACGAAAGGGTTGTGAATGAAACCGGGCCGCAAACGATATTGACGCCATGGGTCGGGCTCAATTATAAAATCACCTATTCCAGTGACCGGACAAGAGAAGTGCTTTATTCGTTAGGCATCAACTTGATGACGGGCATGATTATTAACGGATTCCAGGAATCCATCAGCGGATTGAACTTGGCAAGCACAATAGCGGCAAACACGTATCACTTGCCGTATATCATTACACCGGTTCGCGCAGTGGAGCGATTGGACGCGGTAATTGAAAATCTTATCCAGCAGGACGATCATACATGGGCGGAAGAGGCAAAGGAAAGACGTAGAAAAGACTTGCTCGTCCTTGAGTACTTTTACAGAGGGATTGAAGACGAAGACCGCCCCGAATGTTATCGGATTGAGAAAAACGCCATTGAAGAACAATACGAGACGAAAATAAAAGTCGATGTCCTTAACGGTGGATTGTTTTATTTGAAGTCGATTTGAATTGGCAAAGGGGACCATTTACGGTTCCCTTATTTCTTTGATTTAAGCTGCCGAAAGTTGAAGGCAATGCTTTTTGTGTGAAATTTGCTAAACTATATATGAAGGTGGAAAGGAGATAAGAATATGAAAAAATTTATTAACGCAACTATATATGGAAATCCGGATGCTCATGAAATTCTAGTGGAGAACGATCAATTCAAAGCAATCGGGAATGATTTAGGTGAAGCGGATGAAGTGGTTGATTTAGAAGGACGTTTAGTGCTGCCACCATATGTCGATCCACATTTGCATTTAGATTATATTTTCTCCGGGCTTGGCGAAGGGAATGCCAATGTGTCAGGAACGCTTTTTGAAGGGATCCAGCGCTGGAGTGATAATAAGAAATCACTGACGGAAGAGCTCGTACGGGAGCGTGCGATCAAAGGGATTCAAAAAGAGGTAAGCAAAGGGGTTCAATTTATTCGTACCCATGTCGATATTACTGATCCTAATTTGACAGGCATGAAAGCATTGCTGAAACTTCGCGAAGAGTTGAAAGATATCGTGACGATCCAGCTTGTCGCATTTCCTCAAGAAGGATTCTTCCGCTATAAAGGTGCGGAACAGTTGATGGAGAAAGCGCTCGAAATGGGGGCCGACGTTGCAGGAGGAATCCCTCACTTTGAAATTTCATATGAGCATGGCGTGGAATCATTGAAGCGAATTGTCGATATGGCAATCAAATACAATGTGATGATCGATATCCACTGTGATGAAAACGACGATCCGAATAGCCGATTTTTAGAAGTGCTGAACGCGCTCGTGATGGAAAAGGACTATGGTGAATATACAACAGCAAGTCATACAACAAGCTTCGGTTCGGTAGAGAACAGCTATGCGAATAAAATGTTAGGGTTATTTAGAGAGTCGAAAATCAACTTCATTTCTTGTCCAACTGAAAATGCGCACCTACAAGGCCGTGGCGACAGTTATCCGAAACGTCGTGGCTTAACACGAGTGAAAGAGTTATTAGCGAATGGAAATAATGTAGCGTTTGCACAAGATTCCATTGCGGATTATTGGTATCCGTTAGGGAATGGAAATATGATGAACATTTTGGACAACGGCATTCATTTAGCGCATTATACGCATATCGATGAGATCAATAAAGCGCTCGATTTGATCACCTTTAACGGTGCAAACGTTATGAGAGTGAACGACGAGTATGGAATCGAGGCAGGAAAACCAGCTAACTTTATCGTGTTAGATGCGAAAGATGCTTATGAAGCGATCCGTGAACGTGCAGAAGTCCTTGTATCTATTCGTAATGGTGAATATCTATTTAAACGTGAGCCACGTAAAAATGAAGTGGAAATTGATTTTTTGAAACAATAATTATCGCAAATCCCCTCGGCAGAAGTGTCGGGGGGATTTTGTTAAAAAGATGTAACTGTGTGTTTTAAGAGGTGGCAATACAATACTAACCGTATTAATGAAGATGGTGGTTAATTGGAATGAAGTGGTGAAATCTTTCTATATTATAAAAGATGAAGTTTTTACGTGGTTTGATGGTTAAATTAAAAATGTGTATGGGAGGATCCAGATGAAAAATAATATTGTTGAATATAAAAAATTACAAGTCGGCGACGATTTGATTTTTCACGAATTGGTCTTACTGTTTAACAGGGAATTTGAATCAGGGGATTATGTAAATTCAAAAAACATAAAACATCTTTTGAATAACCCTCACTTTGTTTGTTTTGTAGCCTCTGTCGATAACAAGATTGTTGGAGGATTAACTGCATACGAACTGGAAATGTATGATCAGGAAGGATCCTCTATGTATATATACGATTTAGCTGTCAGTAAAGAGTATCAACGTAATGGAATTGGAAGTATGTTAATTCATAAAATCATCGATTTTTGTAAATCGAAATCCATTCGGGATGTGTTTGTTCAAGTTGATGGGGATGATCAACACGCTATTCAATTTTACAAAAAAAATGGTGGTGAACAATCTAAAACATTTCACTTCTCTTTTCATACATTCGATTACTAATCTAGCAGACTACGAATTAATTCATTTATTTCTAAATAAGACCGAAAAAATGTGAAACAATAATGGGAAATGATGTGAAAGGGGAGAGCGCATTCATGAAGAAGAAAATTTTTGGTGTGCATGATGATAATACGTTGCGTCAATTTAAAAATTGTTTGCGGACAGGGCACGTGGCGGGCGGTGTGTTATGTGCCGATGGGCATTACGGATATAGTCAGCCGGTCGGTGGTGTGGTTGTGTATGACGGTCAAATTTCGCCATCGGGTGTCGGGTATGACATCGCTTGTGGAAATAAAGCGGTCCGGACCAATTTGAAGTGGACAGAAATCGAAAAGGACCTTCCGCGTCTCATGGATGAAATCGCGTCCACCATTTCGTTCGGAGTCGGTCGGAAGAATAAGAAGCAGGTGGATCATGAGCTATTCGATGATCCGGATTGGGCTGTGTATCAGGAAATCGGCAAGCAGGAACATGATCGGCTAAAGAAATTGGCGAAGGATCAATTGGGAACCGTTGGAGCTGGGAATCATTTTGTCGATCTGTTAGTAGAGAAAGAGACAGGAGACATATGGGTCGCCAATCACTTTGGAAGCAGGGGATTCGGTCATAAAACGGCGAGCGGATTTTTGAACTTGGCAGTCGGACGGGAGTTTTCTGATCGTGCACCGGGTGAAAGTATGGAGCAAGCCCCGACTTTGATTGATTTGGATAGTGAGTTGGGCGATTTATATTACCGTGCAATGACGTTGAGTGGGAAATATGCGTATGCAGGAAGGGATTACGTAGTGGATGAAGTGCTTTCCATTTTGGGTGCAACTTCTGAATTTGAAGTCCATAACCATCATAATTACGCTTGGAAGGAAACCCACTTCGGCAAGGAGTACATCGTCGTCAGAAAGGGAGCAACCCCTTCAGCGCCAGGACAAATAGGTTTTATTGGCGGGAGCATGGGGGATATTTCGGTCATTGTCCGCGGAAACGATAACGAAGCGAATGCGGATGCCTTCTATAGCACGGTCCACGGGGCAGGCAGAATTATGAGCCGGACGGAAGCCGCGGGTCGGATGAATTGGAAAACCCGAAAGCGGACAGGCGGGAAAATTACACAAGAGCGGATGGATCAAGCCGTTCAAAAATACGGTGTGGAATTACGTGGTGGAGGAACGGATGAAAGTCCATTCGTCTACCGGAAATTGCGTGACGTCTTGGATGCTCACAAGGAGACGATCGATGTTCTCCATGTTTTGAAACCGGTCGGCGTCTGCATGGCAGGCGCGAATGAATATGATCCGTATAAGGACTGAGGGTCGTAGTAGTTTTCCACGTAGCCGCCTGAACTCTAGCATCAACCGCCTGATTTCTGCAATGAACCGCCTAAAGTCAGTCGACAACCGCCTGAAGCTTACCCGTAACCGCCTGAACTTTGCTCATGACCGCCTGAAGATTAACGATAACCGCCTGAACTCAGTCACGAACCGCCTGAAAATCAAGGAAAGTCCATTCGTCTACCGGAAATTGCGTGACGTCTTGGATGCTCACAAGGAGACGATCGATGTTCTCCATGTTTTGAAACCGGTCGGCGTCTGCATGGCAGGCGCGAATGAATATGATCCGTATAAGGATTAAACCCTTGATAAACATTGAACGCCTTAATGCTTTGAGCATTGGGCGTTTTGTTATGACACCTGTCATAACAATCTTCATACTCCTGTGAATATGCGCGGGGCTTCCTGTTAGCTACAATAAAGGCAATTCGAGCTGAAGGAAGGGATTGGAAATGGTATCGCATCACGGGCGTATTAGATTGCTGGATATTTTACGCGGAGTTGCAGTATTGGGAACTTTAGGTACGAATATTTGGATTTTCGCTCACTTAGGAGACTTAGGATATATTACGACGGGCGGCTATTCGGGCTGGTGGGAAACGAATGACTTCATTCGCATGGTCGTTTTATTCATAGTGAATGGTAAACTGCTAGGATTGCTGACAATCATGTTCGGTGTTGGTGTTGAGTTGAAGTATCAACAAGCATTGCGAAAAGGGAAGGCTTGGCCTGGTGTCTATCTTTGGACGTCCGCTTTCCTCATTGCCGAAGGGCTTCTCCACTTTGTCCTCGTTATGGAATACGATATTTTAATGAGCTACGGAGTGACAGCCATTATCGTCGCTTTCATTCTTAAAGGGGGAGACCGATGGCTACGCAGGGCGATGTGGGGGTTAGGAGGCTTTCATGCTACGGTCATCCTGTTGCTCCTTCTACTCGGCTTACTTGGTGCAAATATGTCGCTCGGAAGTTTTCAGGAAGTGACTGTTCTCTATAAAGAAGGTACATGGATCCAACAAATAGACTATCGCCTGTCCAACTTCTTATTATTGCGGACGGAAGCGATCTTTATCATTCCAATGAATATTTTCCTCTTTCTTTTGGGAGTCCGAATGATGCGCGCAGAGTTTTTTTCACCGACTGAAAAGGGTCTGCGAATGCGGAGTAAGTTATTGAAAATAGGGATTTTTATAGGAGGTCCATTGAATCTACTTATTTTCATTCCCGGGGGTGTATTTGATTTGCCAACCCGTTATTTGTTCGCCCCATTGCTGTCACTTGGCTATGTAGCTATCATTGCGAAGATGATAGAATGGAAGGAATGGAGTGCCTTTTGGCAACTTTTCGAAAAAGCGGGTAAGATGTCGTTAAGTTGCTATGTCATGCAAAATATCATCGCTTCTATCCTTTTCTATGGATGGGGATTTGGATTAGGAGGCCACCTGAACTCCTTGCAAATCATTTCCATATGGCTATGTATTTCGTTGATCCAACTATTAATTGCTTCGGTTTGGTTGCGCCATTTCAAGTTAGGGCCGATGGAAACGATTCGCAGGCGGGTGATCGGGACGCTCTCAGAAAGATGAAACGGGGGAAGGAAGTATGGAACTACGGATTTATCCTAAAGAACAAATGAAGCACTATTTGATCATTGACGTAATATCTCTTGTTTTCCTGATTTTTAGCGTCCTCGAATCAGAAAGTGTTTTAGGATTGCCTGCCCGCCTAGTTTTATTAGCCTTCTTCCTCTTCTCATTTTATATTGCCTTATGGCACCGGGACGGACGACTGCTGCTTGCTGTGTTAGGTGGTGTCGCGATTCTTACTGTCTTCGGTGTGCTCTTGACTCCGACTATATTGCTTTTCGGGTTTATTTTTGCAGATCTATTAGGAAGGGCAACGAGTCACTGGCATCGGGGAATCGGAATAGCGGCGATTGGAGCTATGTTCCTAACTGTTTTCTTCATAAACTTGAATGCCGAGTACAGTTGGGAACATTTTACCCTTCTCCCCATTATGATTCTGCAAATGGTTTTTCCGCTACTAATTTACATACGGGAGAAAAACCTTCAGTTGAATGATGAGCTGCAAGTCGTCAATCATCAGTTGGAGCAGCAGAATATCGAAGAACAAGAAAGACATCGTATTGCAAGAGATCTTCACGATACATTAGGTCAAACATTAACGATGATCAAACTAAAAAGTGAGCTCAGTGCCAAATGGATTGACCATGACACGGAACAGGCCAAAAAGGAGTTAATGGATATCCTCTCCTCGTCAAGAATTGCACTGAAGCAAGTGAGAGAACTCGTCTCTGAAATGAAATTCATTTCGTTGGAGAAAGAAGTTGAACAGGTTAGATCGATTCTTTCTCAAGCCGGAGTGGAAGCAACAATAGAAGAAGAGGAAAAGCCGCCACTGCTTTCAAGTGTAGAAGAAACGATGCTAAGTCTTTCATTACGCGAAGCGGTGACGAATGTGATCAAGCATAGCAAGGCGACTCATTGTCTCATTAGACTATCGATGGTAAATAATGCATACGCGATTCAGGTCGCTGACAACGGAATCGGTTTACAAAATGTAAAAAGCGGGATGGGCATGCAATCGATGAAAGAGCGGATGCAGGCACTGCTTGGTACGGCTACTGTTGAAGATGGCGAAACGGGAGGCACTGTCGTCTCGCTCATTCTTCCTATAAGCCATCACGAAAGGAGAGTCAACGAATGATTCGTATACTCATTGCGGAAGATCAGCAAATGGTTCGCGGCGCCTTCACTTCATTATTACAGTTTGAAAAGGATATCGAGGTGATTGCAGCCGTCTCCGATGGAAAAACCGCATACGATACCATCGAGCAAACTCTTCCTGACGTCTGTATTTTGGATATTGAAATGCCGAAATTGAGCGGGTTAGAAGTCGCTCAAAAAGTCCGTGCTGCCCAATTGCCTTGTAAAATCATCATCGTCACCACATTTGCACGTCCAGGCTATTTGCAAAAAGCGATGGATGCTAAAGTGGAAGGTTATTTATTGAAAGATGAACCGATTGATTTCCTCATTGAATCCATCCGTCGGGTCATGAAGGGGGAGCGAGTCATTAGTACGGATCTGTCTGCAGTTCTATTCATGCAAGAGAAAAACCCCCTTAGCGAAAGGGAGACAGAAGTACTTCGCCTCACAAAAGAAGGGTTAACAACGGAAGATATCAGCAAAACATTATTTTTGACCAAAGGGACGGTACGGAATTACGTCTCCTCAGCCATTCAAAAGTTAGAAGTGGAATCACGAACGGAAGCGGTGCAGATTGCGGTGGAAAAAGGATGGATTTAAAGTGAAAGTCAGCCAACATATCTTTCGTTGGCTGACTCCTGTTGATTTTAGTTATTTTGACATATCTAACGCAGATTCCGATACATAGAAATCTTTCCCGTTATAAACGGTAACACCGTCTAGAGTCTTCGTGTATGATTGGTTATTCTTTGTTACATGGGCAACGTTTTTATTCACTGGGAGTTCAATCCTGATATTATTCTTTTCAGCAATAAATACCGGGTTGTTCTCATCTGTCACATCAATGCGCGTTTGATAGCTCTTATTCTCAAATGCCTCTTTTGCGTTAACAAAAAGCTTGTCCGTTGTTTTATTCAGATCAAATCCTAAGAAGTTGGCCATCGATTTCGCTAGGTCCGTGTTTTCCACTAAACCAGTCGGTTTGGATGGTCCATAGGCGTAAAGGAAGACATCCTCACCAGTATGACCGCCAGTCGAGAAGCCAATGTTTGCACGGTTCGAAAGCATTTTCGTCATATCCGATTGTAGAGATTTTGAAGCTTTTAATGCTTCGACTTCTTCTTCAGACAGGTTGTCCAAACCATATAGTTCAGCAACTTCCTTCATATTGGAACGATCATCGTTCAATTGCTTTAAAGCACCTTCAACTGTCATTGTTGCTTTCTTCAAAGGATCGACATAAGCCGAAACCGGAAGTGTAGAGTAGTTGCCATTTGTGTTGATATTCCCCATCGTAATTCCGCTGTTTCCATGGTCACTCACTGCGATCACCATTGTGTTTCCATCTTTTTTCGCAAATTCCAATGCCTCATTTACTGCATCGTCAAATGCTAGTACATCACTGATGATGCCGATCGGATCATTTGCGTGTGCCGCCCAGTCCACTTTACTTCCTTCAACAAATAGGAAGAAACCATCTTCATCTTTAGAAAGAGTATCGATTGCTTTTTTCGTCATTTCAGCAAGAGTTGGTTCATGATTGCTCGTTGTTTCACGGTCAAAGTCATAAGCGAGAGCTGAAGGAGCAAAGGATCCCCAAATTTTATCTGAATTTGTTTGTAATAGCTCATCACGTGTTTCAATAAAGTCATATCCCTTTTCATCAAGGACTTTAGTTAAATCTTCACCGTCAACTCGGGAATTTCTTGCTTCGCCAGGTAATAGGGACTCTTTTCCTCCCCCAAGAACAACATCGATTTCCTGATACACTTGTTGCTCAGCGATATCCTGGTAGTTGCTGCGGTGTGTTACGTGAGAAGAGAAGCCCGCAGGAGTAGCATGTTGAATTTCGGATGTAGAGATGATGCCTGTTGCCTTACCTTGCAATTTTGCGCCCTCTAATACATTCGCAACTGGTTTGAAGGCATCCTCCGGTTCAACCGCTTCGACACCTGGTGTATTCACTAACTCAGGAAGAAGTCCAACAATCTTATCATTACTCTTATGGCCCGTCGCCAAAGCAGTTGCAGCCGGAGCGGAATCGGTGATTGCTGACTCGGCAGAATGCGTACGAACGCCTCCGATAACGATTTCATCCATTGCAAGGTTCTCACCTTTGTACCATCTTGCGAGTGATGTAGCACCTGCACTCGTTCCATCCATTACCATCATAATGACATTCGTAGGTTCATTCTTGTTGTTCTTCGCCTCAGTAATATTGCTGTAGCTAAAACCTAATGCGGAAAAAGCTACAACGGCAGCCATTGAGACGCCTACTGCTTTTCTTCTAAATCCTTGTTTCATGTTGAAATCCCCCTAACTGGAAGTAGTAAACTCATCACCCATCGTAGAGGATGTTTATTAATTTGATATGGATATTATGTAAATGATTCGTTAAAAAAATTAATAATATGAATTTTTTCTCATTTACTTTTGTTCTTCTGAGGAAGAGGACTTATCGGTTTTGCGGAGAATATTACTAATGAGCTACTAGTTTATACAAAAAAGAGAGGGCTTATCCCAAAAATCAGGAAAGACTCTTGGAATGGCCCTCTCAAGCACCTACTTACGTGATTGACTCATGAAACGATTATCGAATCTGCGTCAATTCAGAGTGTAGAACGCGTTGTGCCGCAATGATCTGATTAGCGGCTGTTAGTCCCCAAACAGAGAACAAACCACCGTTTTGGTTCGGAAGAATTTCCACTTCATACTCTGGTGACCCTCCTAAATTCCGAGTGATAAGAGTAGAAGCATTCGCATTTACGCTAAAGTTAGTAGATGAAATTAGTTGTCTTGTCCCGTTTAATCTGAAGACTCGTACAGTACCAGTGAGTGTTCCACCTGTCAGATTGAGGATTTTGACTCGAACTCTAGCTGCATTTGCTGGTTGGTTCCCAGTATTTTCAATCGGTCCAGTAGTGAATGGCATTTATAACACCTCCTCTGAGATTATTTAATCTGCAGATTATAGTGTCATTCTATTCGGCTCTCGGAAGTGTGAATAAACAAATGTAACGTAATAGTTGAAAATACTAGACGAGCTATTAAAATGATTGGGCAGTTGTAATGATGGTAAAATATAATTATTGCGCTATTACGAAAGGATGTTAATCGGAGATGAATAAAAATAAAGCAGTGGATTTTCTTCAACTCATCGTTGCTGGGAAGATTGACGAAGCTTATGAGAAGTACGTCAGTACGGATTTACGGCACCATAATCCGTATTTTCCAGGGGATGCGGAATCATTGAAGCAAGCGATGAAAGAGAATGATGGAAGGAGTCCGAGTAAAACGCTAACAGTGAAGCTGTCGATTGAAGAGGGAGACAACGTGATGGTTTATTCCCATATAAAACAAAAACCGGAGGACCTTGGGGCAGCGGTTGTCCATATTTTCCGTTTTTCTAATGGCAAGATTGTGGAAATGTGGGATGTCGGCCAACCGGTGCCGGAAGAATCCCCGAACGAAAATGGCATGTTTTGAAGACGTAATGGGGAATGAAGAAATGACATTCATAAAGGGACAGTTCATAGTGGAAAAGCTGGCGGCACTGTTAGAGTCGGAAGTGATCGACATTGTACCGGCGTCTGATGGATACCATAACCAAGTTTTCTCCATTACGTGTAAGGATGATAAAATCGTCGCACGGCTCAGTCCTTGCATCAGACGAACGAGAGAAGAAATTGAGGAAGAGCTTGATTGGATTTCTGTGCTCAATAAGGCGGGGCTTCGCGTTGCGAAGCCGATCCAGATTCCGGGGCATGAGCAGATCATTGAATTCGAGGCTTTAGACAGCGACTATTGGCTTGTCTTGTTCGAACATACAGAAGGCCGACCGGTTGATTTGACGGACCCGAATGAATGGAATCAAGATTTCTTCCATGAATGGGGAAGACAAATTGGCGTCATGCATACTGTTCAAATGAGCCATGTGAACCGGAAAGCTTTTTGGGACAGTGGGTGGAAGGGAAACGTTAGCGATGCAGAGTGGCTGAAAGATAGACGGGAAAGCCTTTTGGATGACATGCTTTCGTGGGGAAGGGAGCAGCTGACGTTTGGGCTGGTCCACAATGACCTTCATCAAGGTAATTTTCATGTAAATGAAAATGGAATGATCTTCTTTGATTTTGACGATTGCACTTTTCATTTTTTTGCTCAAGATCTGGCCGTATCCATTTATCATGCATTATGGACAGGAACTTCTTTCAACCCGGAGCAAGTCAACTTTCCGGTCGAGTTTCTGACAGCTTTTCTAGAAGGCTACAGAACAAGCAGGCCGCTCACATTTGAAATGTATGACCAGCTGCTTGTCTGTCTGCAAATGCGCGAAATCTATTTGTATTCACTATTTGTTTCGAAATGGAATACAGCTGAAATGCTTGAGTGGCAAGCTAAAAAACTGGAACAATTGAAAGGCAATATTCAAGGCTGTATTGTTCCATATATAGATGAGCTTGAAAAGGTGAAACATCTTTTTGAAGTATAATAAAGTGAAAGGCCAACGATTCTTTCCAATCGCTGGCCTTATTTTTATAGAATAGTTATCGTTTTTTCCGTTTCAAATCATTCGGCGCAGTTTTGTTTTTCACGACGATTTTTTCAAACTCGACAAACACGAAATACGTATTGTCCCCCATCTCCTGCACATTGACCACTTTTCCGTTCCGTCCTTTAATTCTCACATTCTCATCGACTGTAGGTATGATTCGTAACGCTTGATTGAGTACGTACGTGTTGTTTTCATAGAAATGAATGGAATACATATTCTTGTCCCCTTTATCCGTATTTTGAACGTCGAATCCATTCATTTTATGACACCCGCACGGATTTAGAACTGGGGTCGAACTCTTTCTTTATGCACTTCTTCTCTCATGGTGCTTCTTTCTTAGTGCCTGTGCAGTACACAATTCAGACTATACACTACAATTGCATAAACGAAATTAAAAAGCCAATGAAGTCAAGCAATCATTGGCTTTTATGTGTATTTATATACTTCAAGTTGAATAGTCATAAATGAATCTTACACAGGCACCGACACAATTCAGACTATACACTACAATTGTATAAAAAGAAATTAAAAAGCCAATGAAATCAAGTGTCATTGGCTATTTGGTGCATTTTTATACTTTTTGTTGAATTGTCATAAATGTACGATGCACAGGCACCTCTGAAAGGGCACCGCTGAATACTACTTAATACGGATCGGCTTTATGTCCTTTTTTCTCGGCGGACTTTGGTGCTTTTTCTCCGTCTTTGTTGCCGAGGGGGGCGCCTTCTCCTAGGTTGGAGCTTTCTTGTTTCGCATTCTCCAATCCCTCTCTTAGACGTCGGCCGTATTCGTCGTCTGCTTCCTCAGCGAGGGAAATCATTTTTTCTTGGATGCGCGGGTCGCATTTGGAGAGGTCGTTCACTAGGTTCGAAATCAGTTCATCTTTTTCCCAGTCTTCAAACGCACGGTATGTTTCCCCGGCCTGCTTCGTGTTATCGTTGCGGCCGATTGATTCCCGGACGAGTTTTCCTTCCACATATGGCTGATGCTCTTTACCGGATTGCTTGGATTCCTGTAGTCCTCCTAAAATGGAAGGCTCGTAGTTAATATGCGGATTTTGACCGGGTGCTCGGTCGACTTTGTATTGCATTTGCCCACCGCTTTGATTAGTAGCGACACGTTTTTTCGGTGCATTGATCGGCAATTGGAGGTAGTTTGCTCCAACTCGGTGACGCTGTGTGTCCGAATAGGAGAAGGTCCTCCCTTGCAGCATTTTATCATCCGAGAAATCGAGTCCGTCCACGAGCACGCCTGTCCCGAATGCAGCTTGTTCAACTTCCGTGAAGTAGTCTTCCGGGTTTTTATTCAACACCATTTTGCCGATAGGGAGCCATGGGAATTGGTCGTTCGGCCACAGTTTTGTATCGTCAAGCGGATCGAAATCGAGCTCGGGATGCTCGTCGTCGCTCATAATTTGCACAAAGAGCTCCCATTCCGGATAGTCGCCGCGCTCGATGGCGTCATACAAATCCTGCGTCGCATGGTTAAAGTTCTTTGCCTGAATTTCCTCCGCCTCTTTTTGCGTTAAGTTTTTAATCCCTTGCTTCGGCTCCCAATGGTACTTGACCAAAACTGCTTCGCCATCGCTATTGACCCATTTATACGTATTCACTCCGGACCCTTGCATTTGGCGGTAGTTTGCCGGTATGCCCCAAGGAGAATATAAGAACGTCACCATATGGAACGATTCAGGCGAGCTTGCACAAAAGTCGAAGAAACGTTCACTGTCTTGAATATTTGTAATCGGATCGGGTTTGAACGCATGAATCATGTCCGGGAATTTAACCGCATCGCGGATGAAGAAGATCTTCAAATTGTTGCCGACTAAATCCCAGTTGCCGTCCTCTGTATAAAATTTGACTGCAAATCCACGCGGGTCACGGAGCGTCTCAGGCGAATGGCCGCCGTGAATAACGGTCGAAAAACGGACGAAGACAGGCGTCTGCTTTCCTTTTTCCTGAAACAGCTTAGCCCTCGTGTATTTCGAAACCGGTTCGTCACCCGCTGTCCCGTATGCCTCAAAATAGCCATGGGCTCCAGCACCTCTCGCGTGCACAACCCGTTCGGGGACACGTTCTCTGTCAAAATGACTTATTTTCTCAATAAAATCGTAGTTTTCTAAAGTGGCAGGTCCTCTGTTGCCGACCGTCCGTAAATTCTGGTTATTCGTCACAGGATGCCCTTGCCGGTTCGTCAATGTCATGTCATCTTCCATATCCGCTGAATTTTGAACATTGCCTTTGCGATCGTCCTTCATTATCGAATCCTCCTGAAAGGTGTATTTCCCTTTGCATCCACGTAAGGGATCATACTAGTAACCTTCCCATTCACTTGGTGAAACTAACCCCTTTACAGACGAAAAAACCCTCCGAAGGAATCCTTCAAAGGGCTTACCGTTTCATTATCCGATTTTATCGTAAGTGAAACATTATGATTGCATTTCTTTCGTTGGTCCCATAACAGGAGGCACGTTAAGTCCAGCTTGACGAAGAAGGACGGTCATTTGGCCACGGTGGTGGGTTTGGTGGTCGATAAGTGTGCGTAACAGATTTCCTCTAGGAATTTCCGTTCCGAACGCGGGCACGGCTTCAAGCAACGATTCATCCGTTAATTTTGTCGCATCCGATTTGATGGAATTCATCGCCTTTTCATAAGTTGCCACAATTTCCTCAACGTCCGTCGGGATTGGCTGTGAATGGTCAGGTGCTTCTGTTGTAAGACCAGCCATCCCTCCAAAGAATCCGATAGACCCTGTCAAATGCCATGCAAGCCAGCCGAGGGAGCTATGCCCTTCGACGATCGATTGTTCCAATCTGTCGTTCGTGATTGCCTTAATGACATTCAATGTCCCTTCTGCAGAGGCAGTCCAATCTTGAATAAAATCTTCAACTGTCCGATACATATGGATCACTCCTTTTACTTTATCCCATCAAGTATAGTCAAAGGAAAATACGGTGTCATGTAAGTTGAATCGGTTTTACAAGCTAGAAGAAGGTTTGGAAGTTTAGTATACTCATGGAAATTGCAATGGAAGGGGATAGAGGAAAATGACAAAGGTTGGATACAGGGAAGGAATCATTTACGATTTCAATAAAACACACGAACCGATCCGAAAGATTCCAGCAGGCTCGACGGTGACGATTCAAACGTACGACTGTTTTCAAAACCAACTTCAATCGGAGCAAACAGAAGTGACAGCGATCGATTGGAATAAAATAAATCCAGCTACAGGACCGCTTTATATCGAAGGTGCTGAACCGGGGGATATATTGAAAGTAAAAATCGAGAAGATCGACATCGGCGACCAAGGTGTCATGGTCGTTGGTCCGGAACTAGGCGTCATGGGGCATGCACTTTCGAAAATGGAATCCAAAATTTTGCCGATCCGAGATGGCCATGTCCATTTCAATGACTTGCAAATCCCTGTGAATAAAATGATTGGCGTCATCGGCGTTGCTCCGGAAGGGGAAGGAGTGAACTGTGGAACTCCAGGCGCTCATGGCGGCAACATGGATAATAAAATGGTGACAGAAGGGGCGACATTGTACTTCCCGGTTTTCGCGGAAGGTGCTTTGTTTGCGCTCGGCGATTTGCATGCTGCGATGGGCGACGGTGAAGTAAGCGTCTCTGGCGTTGAGGTTGAAGGGGAAGTGACTGTGACGCTTGACGTCATTAAAGGAACTTCGTTGCGCCATCCGATGCTTGAAAACGATGAGGCATTCACACAAATCGTCTCGGCACCGACTTTGGATGAAGCCGCAAAAACAGCGGCTGTCGAAATGATCGAACGCATTGCCGAGAAGTCTGGGATGCCCGTTAGCGAAGTGACGATGCTCATGAGCGCGGTCGGCCAATCGGAAATTTGTCAAATCGTCGATCCGCTCATGACGGCAAGATTTGTCGTACCGAAATGGTTGTTGGAAAAGCTGGACGTTTCTTTTTTTGAATAAAGAGGATGACCATATTAACTAAATCAACAGGCGAGGGATTCCTCCTCGCCTTTTTTGGTGCCTGTGCAACACACTATTCAGTCAATACAATACAATTGTATAATTTGAATAGAAAGTTGTTGTAGAATTAGTGTTTATGGTAATCTATATTGAATAATTATTCTTTTTATTAAATAGTCATAAATGTATGTTGCACGGCACCCAAACAATTCTTGAACAATTCGAATAAATAAGTATTTGACTTTTGATAAAAAAAGACTTGAATTCCTAGCTGAGCATGATAAGATTCAATACAATTACTTTTACGTAGAAGTATTTCAATTACATAGATATTGAGAGATGGTGCAGTAATTCGATTGTGTGCAGCAACAAGAGACTGGATGGGTGGTGAAAATTCAGGCAGCAATCAGGGTGAAGTACGCCTTCGGTTTTTCTCAATTTGACATGAAGTGGATGGCCGTTTTAGTATAGGTCCATCAAGTAGGGTGGTAACGCGGAGAACTCCTTCGTCCCTTTCCAAGGGATGGATGGGGTTTTTTTTATTTTTATTTTTAAGAAGGAGATGTCATACATGAAAAAAGAAATGACTTTTGGACTTTCAATTATCCCAATATTGGCATTAGTAATCGCGGCAGCTTCATCGATTTTCGTTTGGAAAGCTGGAATGCATATCCCGTTACTCATTGGGGTGATTGCTGCTGCAGTTGTTGCGAAAATTTGTGGTTGGAGTTGGGAGACAATCGAAAAAATGATGGTCAATGGGGTATCCCGGGCACTGCCCGCTGTTTTTATCTTACTGATTATCGGTATTATTGTTGGAACTTGGATTGCTAGCGGTGTGATTCCAACGATGATTTACTATGGCTTATCGATCATTGAACCTTCATTGTTTATTCCGCTTGTGGCCCTCATTACTGGAATTGTATCGATGACATTAGGAAGCTCATTTACGTCCATTGCGACAATCGGGATTGCTTTCATGGCGATTGGAGAGGGGTTGGGATTTACTCCGGGGCTTGTAGCGGGGGCAGTCATTTCGGGGGCTTATTTGGGTGATAAATTATCGCCGTTGTCCGATACGACAAACATCGCTCCTGCTATGGCTGAAACAGATTTGTTCAGCCATATAAAGCACATGCTGTGGGACACGATTCCTGCATTTGTCCTTTCACTTATTTTGTATTGGATTGTAGGTCGTTCAGGTTCAGCAACTCATGCTGTGGACACGAATGGTATTGGACTACTCAAAACAGGACTAGAAGGTGTCTTTACCATTCACCCACTGTTGTTGCTAGTGCCTGTATTTACAATTATTTTGATGATGATGCGTATACCGGCCATTCCAGCGTTAACGATTGTAGGACTTTTAGGGGCTGTACTTGCAGTAATCGTTCAGGGCTTTTCCGTTTCCTCAATAGCGCAGGTAATGACGAGCGGATTTTCAGTGGATTCTGGGGTAGCTGCGGTGGACTCTTTGTTAAATAATGGTGGTCTTTTATCTATGTTGGGGACAATTGGAATCTTAATCATTGCCACTGCTTTAGGAGGGATTCTAGAAGAAACGGGATCTTTTGAAGTAGTCACAAGAACAATGATAGCCCGCGTTCGTTCAACGGGAGCGTTAATTAGCACGACCATTCTTTCGACTTTTGTCGTGGCATTTGCAAGTGGAGCACAATTTTTAGCGATTATTTTACCAGCAAGAACATTTGTCCAAACATATAAAGAGAGAGGAATCGATACGAAAAACCTTTCAAGATGTGTCGAAGCGGCAGGTACGGTCGGCATTAACCTTGTCCCATGGAGTGTTCCTGCAATTTTTGCAGCAGGCATTCTAGGTGTCAGTCCAGGAGAATTTATTCCTTTTACATTCTTTGCGTTTTTAGTCCCACTTATCAATATCATTTTCGGTTTCACAGGCTGGACGATTACGAAGAAGAGCTACGATAAGAAAAATGAAATAAAAACTGAAGGAGCCGTGTCGTTATGAGTAAGGTAATTTTACATGTAGTAGGAACGGCTCAAGACGCCGGTCTGCCACATCCAAATTGCTATTGCGAAAACTGTACGGAGGCCATTAGAAATCCTGCATTTCGGCGCTCTGCAGCGTCTTTAGCAATTGTTTTGCCTGAAGAGAAGGCTTGGCATTTAATAGATGCAACCCCGGATTTTAAAGAGCAGATGGTAAGGGTGCAGATGAAGTACGATCTGCAGGGGCAACTCATGTCGAGCATCTTTTTGACACATGCTCATTTAGGCCATTATCCCGGAATATTATTTTTAGGAAGAGAAGCGATCGGTGCAAACAAGGTGCCGGTCATGGCAGGAACGAAAATGAAGAAGCTGTTGGAAGAACAAGCGCCCTGGAGCCAATTAACAAAGCTTCACAATATTGAGCTTCAAAAATGCGTGATGGCGAAAGGATTGCTGTTTCACAGAATGTCACCGTTACACCTGTTGAGGTCCCTCACAGAAATGAATTTTCTGAGACGTTCGCTTTTTGGATTACAGGGACGAAGAAGAAAGTTTTATACATTCCGGATATTGATCGATGGGAGCAGTGGGACAAGGACATTTATGAAGCATGTAAGGAAGCGGATATTTGCTTACTTGACGGCACATTTCATTCCGCTGAAGATCTAAAAAACATTGGCCGGGATTATCGGGAGATTCCTCATCCACTCATGACAGAAACAATGGATCGATTACAAGATCTGGTGGAACAAACCGAGATTTATTTCATTCATCTTAATCACTCGAATCCCGTGATTGATAGGGAGGGAACGGTTCGGAATGAGCTTGAAATGAAGGGCTTTCATATTGCGGAGGAAGGTATGGAGTTTGTTCTGTGACATTCTGGGTGCCGGAGAAGATTGAAGGGAGTTCAATTCATAGGTGAATTGAACTCCCTTTTATTTAGCTTTTTCTCGCCTGTTTTTTACCGTTCTTTATCATCGTCCCGTTCATTTCGAGCATTCCCCTGAAACTCCTGCGCAAACTCCTCAGTCCGGTTTTCGCCCGGGTTATTCGTGTTGCTGTTCGTGTTCTGGCCTTCTTTGTAAACATCAAAACTATTATGCGTTCTTTCATTCATCGTTTTCTTATTGTTTTTATTCACAGATCCTCACCTCCTACACGTACTATGCACTGCACCGGAAGAAGTATACGCGACTCACCGTAATGAAAAGAAGGGATTTGAATTACATCTGACGAAACATGGATTGTGGGATTTATTGACATTGGGGGAAGCGATATGAATTACGACGTCATTGTAGTGGGAGCTGGACTCGCCGGTTTGGTGGCGACTTCAGAGATTATCAAAAAAGGGAAAAAGGTGCTGTTATTGGATCAGGAGCCGGAATCGTCTATGGGCGGACAGGCATGGTGGTCGTTCGGGGGATTGTTTTTAGTTGATTCGCCGGAGCAGCGGCGACTGGGCATTAAAGATTCGAAGGAGTTGGCTTGGCAGGATTGGCTTGGGAGTGCTGGGTTCGACAGGTTGGATGATGAAGATTATTGGGCGTTGAAATGGGCGGAAGCATATGTGGAGTTTGCTGCAACCGAAAAGAGGGAGTGGCTCAATTCACTTGGCGTCCGATTTTTCCCTGTTGTCGGCTGGGCGGAGAGAGGGGGCTATTTAGCCGAGGGGCATGGAAATTCAGTACCGCGATTCCATATAACATGGGGGACGGGTCCTGGGCTCGTGCAACCGTTCGAGAAGATGGTCCGTGAAGGGATGAGCAAAGGGCTTGTCGATTACAAGCCACGGCATCGGGTGGATGAATTGCTCGTTGAAAATGGAGCGGTTGTCGGCGTTAAAGGATCTGAATTGGAACCGAGTAACGTCGAAAGAGGGGAAACAAGCTCAAGGACCGTCATCGGAGAATTTACATATGAGGCTTCTGCAGTTGTCGTGACGAGCGGTGGGATTGGAGCAAATTTTGATCTTGTCCGGGAAAACTGGCCCACTCGTTTAGGGGAACCCCCGAAACAGATGATTTCAGGAGTGCCAGCGCACGTTGACGGACGGATGCTCGCAATAACAGAAAACGCAGGAGGCCGGATTGTCAATAAAGATCGGATGTGGCATTACACGGAAGGCATACGGAATTGGAGCCCGATTTGGCCCTCCCATGGTATCCGTATTTTGCCTGGCCCTTCATCCATCTGGTTGGATGCAGAAGGGAACCGTTTCCCGGCACCGAATTTTCCTGGGTTCGACACATTAGGTACGTTACAGGCGATCAAGGAAACGGGCTATGACTATTCGTGGTTTATTCTCACCGAAAAGATCATTGAAAAAGAGTTCGCATTATCAGGATCTGAACAGAATCCTGATTTGACAGGGAAAAGCATTAAGAAGGTGCTATCAAGAGTCCTTCCTGGTCCGCCTGCTCCTGTGAAAGCGTTCTTGGATAAAGGTGAAGATTTCATTGTGGCGGATACGTTAGCGGAATTAGCGGAGGGAATGAACCGAGTCGCGGGAAATGAATTAATCGATGCTGAAAAAATCGAGCGACAGCTGCTTGCAAGGGACCGGGAGATGGAGAATACGTTCACGAAGGATTTACAAATTACCGCGCTCCGAGGGGCAAGGAATTATATTGGCGACAAGCTTATTCGGGTTGCAAAACCGCATAAAATCTTAGATCCGAAAAACGGTCCATTAATAGCGGTAAAGCTCAATATTTTGACCCGAAAAACGTTAGGCGGGCTTCAGACGGACTTGTCCGGCCGTGTGTTGAATGAAGCGGGAAATCCTGTACCTGGATTGTATGCGGCAGGGGAAGTTGCTGGTTTCGGTGGCGGCGGTGTACATGGATATCGCGCATTGGAAGGTACCTTTTTAGGAGGTTGCCTTTTCGGCGGTAGGATCGTCGGGCGAACTCTGTCGGAATAAAAGGAGATTTGCTGCATTGTACCGAATAAAAGAGTATGACAGAAAAAAGGGGTAGAGACCATGACAGTTGAACAGTTTTTGGAGGAGCAAAATAAAACGATCCGGGATTTGCATGTAACGAGCGCGAACAGTTCTTGGATGGCGGCGACGACAGGAGAAGACGAATGGAATAAGAAGACCGCAGAGGCGAAGACGGCATTTAATATGTATCTTTCTAATCCGGAACGTTTCGAGCAAGTGAAAAAGTATCTCGCTCAAGATGATTTAACGGCAATGCAACGACGCCAACTTGAAAGTCTCCATACCGGCATGGCGGGTAGTCAAATTCCTGAAGAGGATCTAAAGGAAATGGTCGAGCTCTCGACGGAATTGATTGGCGTCTTCAATACGTTCCGAGCGACGATTGACGGAAAGCAAGTGTCCGAAAATGATGTCCGGGACATTTTGATTAAAAGCAATAATTTGGCTGAACGTGAAGAGGCGTGGCACGCGAGCAAGCAGATCGGAAAGGAAGTCGAGGAAAAGCTTTTGATCCTCGTCAAAAAACGGAACGAAGTCGCGCGGTCATTGGGCTTTGAAAACTATCACCAAATGAGCTTCGAGCACCAGGAACTCGACCGGGATGAAGTCTTTTCCATCTTCCATAAGTTGAAGGAGCTTTCCGATGAGCCGTTCCGTGAAATGAAACACGAGCTGGATAGCGAATTGGCAGAGCGCTTCGGTATTTCAACCGATGAGCTCCGACCATGGCATTACGCAGATCCGTTTTTCCAGGAGGCACCGCCTTCCAAGGAACTGGACTTGGATCCTTACTATGAAGGGAAGGATCTTGAGCAATTGGCAATTGCAACGTTCGACAGCATGGGCATGGACATTACAGATATGCTGGTAAAAAGCGATCTATATCCGCGCGATAAGAAAAATCAGCATGCGTTTTGCACGGATCTCGACCGGGAAGGTGACGTCCGCGTGCTCTGCAATAATGTGCCTTCCGATTATTGGTCCGTCACGACATTGCATGAGTTTGGCCATGCGGTTTATTTCAAATATGTCGACCGTACACTTCCGTTCCTACTCAGAACATGCGCGCATACATTGACGACGGAAGCGATCGCGATGCTTTACGGCCGTTTCGGGAAAGATCCCGCTTGGCTCGAGAAGTATTTAGGGTTGGATAAAGCCGAAGTGGAGGAATTGACACCGCTCATCGAGAAATCATTGCGCCGACAAATGCTCATCGCAGGTCGATGGATCATGGCTTTCACGTTCTTTGAGCGCGAGCTGTACGAAAATCCGGATCAGGATTTGAATAAGCTTTGGTGGAAAATTGTGAAGGACGTCCAATTTGTGAATCCGCCAGAAAACGTTGACTACCCGCATTGGGCAGCGAAAATCCATTTCACGCTCGTCCCGGTTTATTATCAAAACTATTTATTGGGCGAGTTGACGACGTCTCAATTGCACTCCTACATTGAGAACAACATCTCAAAGGACATGTTCACGCCTGAAGTGGGCACGTATTTAATAGACGAGTATTTCAAGCCAGGTGCACTTTATCAGTGGAATGAAAAGATTGAAAAAGCGACAGGCGAAAAGCTGAATCCACAATATTTTATTGATCAATTCGTTATGAAAGCACTCGTGTAAAATCGCCGTTTTGACAATGGGAGGGGTTTGGAATGAAGCTAGCAGAGGCATTGATTGCAAGGGCGGATTATCAAAAGCGAGTCGAGCAGCTGAAAAGGCGGATTAGCCTTAACTTGAAGATCCAAGAGGGTGAAAAGCCTGCAGAGGATCCGAATACGATGTTGGCGGAACTCGACGGCATTATGAAAGAATTGACGACCTTGATTCAGCGGATCAATAAAACGAATTGTTCCGTCCAATTCGATGAAACACGGACGCTTGCGGATGCTTTGGTCGAACGTGACCAGAAGTGGGACAAGCGGTTGACGCTCGCAAAAATTGCAGAGGAAGGATCTATCCGGAACGACCGATATAGCCGCTCCGAGATCAAATTCGTCAGCACCGTGGATGTCGCTGCCATTCAGAAGCAGGTCGACCAATTATCGAAAGAGTTCAGGGAGCTCGACACGAAGATTCAAGGCTTGAATTGGAACATTGATCTGATCTGAAAAGCAAGTCGGTAGCTGCATCGCAAAGGTGAGTACAAACCCCCGCCAACGGGGTAAGTTGGAACTTAATGGTAGGTAGATGGGGCTATACCAATCGGTGTCGAAGCCGTCATGAACAACTGAAGCCCAGTACCGTGACATGTGTACAAGTAGAATGTAATTGTAACGACCATGTGCTAATTTGCGAACGCAGTGAGGGTGGGGTTGGGGGCTTTTTTGAAATGGAAGGGAGTGGGATATTTTGACGGAAGACTTTTATTGTGATGAAGTGTTAAGCGGCAAAACTCCAGTGAACAAAGTGCTAGAGACAGAAAACGTATTAGCCTATTATCATACGAGACCTTTCTATCCCGTACATATTGTTGCCATACCGAAAAAACATATCTCTTCGTTGATAACGTTGGAAGAAAGTGATGATGGATTAATGCTCGATTTGATGGGCGTAATTAAGAAAGTGGCAGCTATGGTGACAGAGGAAAACGGAGCTTGTCGAGTTATTACAAACTTAGGAAATTATCAAGAGTCAAAGCATCTTCATTGGCATATTGTTTCAGGAAAGCCTTTGAGGTGAACCAATTCGGGTATCCCCCGCATGATTGAGTTTTACTATTGAGCTAGTTGGAAAAGGCAGATCAATCTTTCGAAGACCTAAGGGATGTGAATTAAAGTGGATACAACGAAGGGGAAGTTTGCGTTTTACTTCTGGGGAATTCTATTTTTCTTGTTATATTTTAAAATTTTTGCTTATCTATGGGATCGGTGGATTTACATAAGCACTATACCTTACGCGCTTGCAATCTTCGGGATCATTTTGATTGTCATCCCTGCAGCGTTGTTGACCGCAAGATTGCTTGTGCTAAGAATACCGTTGAAGTATCACATGATCGGAATCATCGGTGTCGTGCTGTTTTTTTCGTGGACTATCTATGACGATCATAGGGAAAAAGGTTTGGACGACTTACTCACTTACAACGCTTCAAATTTTGAGGCAATGGATTTCCGTTTCTCCAAATGGCGAACGGAAGAGACGGAACCTGTTGAAGAATTGATAGAATTTCTAAGCCAGTATCGGGTGAAAAAGATGAAGGACTCCGAGTGGGATAGCAATGTCTCAGGGGAAAAAGGATTTCAAGTCATGATTTACTTAAAGGGGAAGACGACAGGCGCCTCCATTTATGAGAATCGAATCATGTCCTTTAACGATCCCGTTTATTATAAAGTTCTTAATGGGCCGATTGATATGGGCTGGATCGATGCGTTCGAGGACAAATATGGGTGCGGACAGTGCAACTAGATGCCCACCCCTCTTTACTCATTTCCTTCATTCACAATCGATCGGTTAATATGGATTGAATTCCATTCCCCAAATGAAAAATAGGTGATAGGGTACTTCTTCGGGAAAAGTTGCGAATGGATTTCACGCACTCCGTACCCTTTTTTATGCAAAGCAAGTGTATTCCCCCGGAGTTCCTGTAAATATAAAAGTTTCTTCTGAAGTGCCACGCGTCCGTCCTTCACATACCCCGCATGGCAGCAAAATAATTCCCCGAAATCATACGACAATGTCTTTTCAATAGAACTGATAATGGTAGGAATGCTCTCATCCCGTAAAATGACTTTCGTTTTTGGGTGCACATATAAGTCTCCGGAAAACAGTTGTCCCGTTTCGTTATTCAGAAAAGCGAGATGATCCTTTGCATGTCCTGGCGTCGGAATGACAGTCCAATCTGCGTTTCTCGATTTGAATGTTTCTCCGATTGGACGAGCCTCAAAAGGGCGACGCGCTCCCCAAAAATATTTCCGGTATAGGGGATAGTATGCTTTTTGGGCACATTCTTCAATCGCCATTTCATTCATGAAAATAGGAAGCCCATATTCTGTTTGCAAGAACTGTGCGCCGCCCGTATGATCTTCATGGGCGTGGGTGATGACGACTTGGTCAATATCTGCCTGGGCAAAAAATGGTTTAAATTCCTCTGCTACTGATTGTGACCCGGTGTCAATTAACACCCCATCCGTTTCAAAACAATATACATTTAATTTGACGCTGTTCAATTGAACAACTCCATTTACAAATCGAACGTTGCTAACTTCATCTTGGGTTGACTTTGTTTTCAGGAACAAGAGCTTCCCTCCTTATCGTTACGTTTACTTACTAGTAGACTATCATAATATGAATGATTATTCATTCACATTTAGCTTAATTAAGGATATTTTCTAGCTTGAATCGAATACAGTATCAAAAGGGGGCATGGGTTATGTCGATTGGAAAAGAGTATTTACGTGTTGTACGGGAACGGTTCGCCATAATGAAAGGGCAAGGCGAAAGGACATTTGCCCAATTGAATGAGGAAGACTTTTATTGGACGATGAACAACGCTTCGAACAGCATTGCTATCCTTATTCAACATGTAAGCGGAAATATGATTTCAAGGTGGACTGATTTTATGACGACAGACGGTGAAAAGCCGGACCGGAATCGGGATGAAGAATTTGAATCGAAACGGATGTCCAAGGAACAGTTGATGGATTGTTGGGAACGCGGCTGGCGCATATTTTTGGATACCCTCGATAACTTGAGCGAATCGGATTTGGAAAAGACTATCTATATTCGCGGGGAAGCCCATTCCGTCATCGACGCGATTGAAAGGCAAATGGCGCATTACGCTGCCCATATCGGACAAATCATGTTCATCGGGAAACAGATTAAAGGAGAGCAGTGGGAAAATCTCAGCATTCCAAAGGGAGGCTCTGACGCGTATTTGGCACAGAAGCTGAAGGGGCAATGAAAAGAGGCGAAACTTCATGAGAGCACTATTGATTCTCATTTTTATGGTTTTACTACTAGGTGCTTGTAATACCGGGCGGACTGCTAACGAAGAGATGCCACTCGTTGGTATTTATAGCTTGGCTCTTGACTCGTTAATGGAAGAAGACACGGCGCTAAATGACAGCATGACATTCATTGCAGTCGATTTGAGTAATTTTGAGGATTTGAATGATATAGATAAACAGGGGATTCTAGACTACTTTTCCAGAAAATATGATGTGGATGTAATGGATGCGACTTTCGAGGAGCTTCGGGAGCAAGGGTATTTTGATGAAGAAATTATGAGGTTGGACGGCGTTCTGTTAAGAATGGAGAAGGTTGACATCTCTACATCTAAAGTTGTTTTCACCGGTTCCAAATACCGCTCCGCTAAGGGTGCAATTGGAATGGAAGTGCTGCTAAGGAAAAAGGGTGACGAATGGAGAGTCACGAAATCAAAAATGATATGGATCAGCTAGTAACAATGCCTGTGAGATGGTGGACTGCCGCTGTTTCATAGGCGTTTTTCTATTGGCTCCTTTATTGCGAAGAGGTCACTCCTTCTAGCGTTTAAAAAACATCCATAATGTTTAGGTCACAAACCATTGGGAATCCTACCATTAGTACATAGTACAGGAGGATAAGATCATGACCAGTCAAAGCAATGGAAAACTGCCGGAGAATCCGGAACCGTTTTGGAGGACAAATGTTGATTTTCCGTCCTTTCCAAGTTTGCAGGAAAACCTTGAAGTGGATGTAATCGTCGTTGGTGCTGGCATTACCGGGATTACATCTGCGTATTTATTGGTGAATGAAGGGTTAAAGGTAGCGGTTATTGAAGCGGATAAAGTGTTGAACGGGACGACGGGACATACAACGGCGAAAATTACAGCGCAGCATGATTTGATTTACGATGAGTTCATTCGAAATATGGGAAGAAATACGGCGAGAATGTATTATGAAGCAAATATTGAGGCTTTGGATTTCGTTAGAAAAACAGTGGAGGAGCATCACATTGACTGTGACCTGACGAACGAAGATGCGTATATTTACTCTGTTTCCGAAAAATATGCCCGCAAAATTGAGAAGGAAGCGCAAGCCTATGAAAAGCTTCATATTGATGGTGGATTAGTCGACGGCATTCCTTTTGACATTGACAATGTACAAAATGTCCTCGTTATGAGGAACCAAGCCCAGTTCCACGTGACCAAATATTTAGTTCACTTGATTGATTTATTCACACAAAAGGGTGGGCGGATCTTTGAGGGTACCGTCGCTGTCAATATAGAAACGGGCGACCGACCTGTTGTGCTGACGCGTGAGGAGAAGCGGATCACGGCGAAGCATGTGTTGATTTGTACGCATTTTCCGTTTTATGAGGGAACGGGTCTATATTCGACAAGGATGTATGCAGACCGTTCATATGCGCTTGCTGTGAAAGCGAAAAAAGAATTTCCTTCTGGCATGTACCTCAGTGCAGATGAACCGACCCGTTCGTTACGTTCCGTTAAGGACAACAATGGCGAGGAATTGGTTCTCATCATTGGGCAGAACCATAAAACCGGTCAAAGCAAAGTGGAGACGATGGAGCATTATAAAACGCTTGAACAATTCGGCGAAGAAGTTTTGGGTCTAGAAAAAGTTGTACACAGATGGTCGGCGCAAGACTTGGTCACATTGGACAAACTGCCTTATATCGGTGAAATAACGGCAGGGAATCTAAATATCCTCATCGCAACAGGATTCCGGAAATGGGGAATGTCCAATGGCACTGCCGCTGCATTGCTAATGCGAGATATGGTCATCGGGAAAGAAAACAAGTTTGAAAAATTGTACACACCATCAAGATTCTATGCGCATCCAAGCTTGAAAAATTTCCTCGTCCAAAACGCAAACGTTGTCGGACAATTAATCAAAGGGAAGCTTGAATCACCGGATACAAGCCCGGATGATCTTGCCAAAGGGGAAGGTAAGGTCGTGACGCTCGACGGGCACCGCAAAGGCGCATATCGAGATGATGAAGGCAAGATTCATATCGTCGATACGACGTGTACCCATATGGGATGCGAAGTTTCATGGAATAGCGGCGACAGGACGTGGGACTGCCCATGCCACGGATCCAGGTTTAAACCGACAGGCGAAGTGGTTGAAGGTCCCGCGGAAAAACCGCTGCAACGATATGATTATCGATTGATTGACAATTTGACGTCTGAGGACTCCGGATATTGAATGAACAACAACCCATCTTGGCCTAGAGCCGGATGGGTTGTTTCTATTAGGTATCTCTTCGATAGACGCAAGGTGTGAACTTCTTCCACTCCTCCTCGAGCTCTTGCCAATGAACAATCTTCCAAGGATTGAAAAACGTCTGGCCGTTTTTATTGAAAAATAACTGTCCATCGATGCAATAGGCGGCGTGTTGAATGATTGCTTCCTCGTTCACCCATACGACGACATCTCCGCCTTTTATAGAATCGTCGACATTGAAATAGCCAGCTTGTGTTAGCTTCCGTGCAAAGGTTTCGCCGTGCACCCACTCGTGGATGATCCACTCTTCCTCCTCGGGATGGAAACTGATGGCATACAATGTGGCTGCGAGACAATTTGCTCCGGGATTCGTCGAGAACGAATTCGCGTACTTTTCCAAGTGGGAAGGCAATTCGGCAGGCGCTGGGGTTGACGTCCATTCATCGTAAAGCTGAGCTGTTCTGCAAATGATCTCCTCTTTAAGTGTATACGGCAGCGCAAGCCACATCATCCTTTGAAGAATGCCAAACCGCTCACCGTCCACTTCAATGATATATTCCTCAGGGAATAAATTATCGTCGGTCAAGTAGGACAGCGGGCCAGCCAACCCTCTTCCCATTACAACTTGCAATTTGAAAAGCGCTTCTTTTTTGTTCCGCGGCATTGAATCGACCCAATTAGGATGCGCGACGATGACATAGTCTATATTTTTCGAGAGGTTCCAATACATATAGCTATTTACCATCTGAATGCTGTTGTAGGATGAATGCTTGAAAAACTCGTTTTTGGGAAACACCAACGTTCCCGATAACTCATTTTCATAGGCGGCCATATCGCTTTCTTTCATGAAAAATAAATCTTTTTCCGGTACATATTTGTCGATCCAGTGATGCAACTGTTCTTGAGTAGGGCGTATTGTCATTTCCATTTGTAAGCACCTTCGTCTATAATTTTCTTATAGTTTACTATAATGCAAGTTATCGATTTATTGAAGGGTTTTCTTCGTTGGGGAACGAATACATACAGGTGGTAACAATTGGGGGTGGAGGTTTGACGTTTGAGGACTTGGTGAATGAGACTGGCTATTTGATTTCATTTGAACAGGTGGGTGTCCCAAGAAATGAAGGGCTCAACTTGCGATTCATTGTGAATAAAGCGAAGAGTGGTTGGCATCTGCGGGTGCACCCACACCCTGATGTGGCCGTGACGACTTACCAAATCGATTTTCCTTATTATGTCACCTTTTTAGTGGCGGTAGATGATCATACACGCTGGAATGACCGGGATTCGTTTAGGGGAGACGCGTTTCGTATTTATACGGAATCGTCATTTATGGCGTATTTGAAGAAAGATTTCTTGTCGCCTAATTTGTCGGTCTTTGATTACCCGGACAAAAAGCCTACCCTATATGGCTTAGCATGCCTTGATCATATCGTTTACGTAGTGTCTTATGTCGAACCAATGGTTAAGGAAATTACATCCAAAATTACGGAAAGGAAGTTATCTAAAATGAATACTGACATTACAACAAAAATGAAAATTAATAAACCGGCAAGTGACGTGTTTGAGGCGATTGCGGATCCTGAGAAAATGGGCGGGTACTGGTTTTCTTCAGGTACGAGCAGAGTAGAACAAGGCAAGACGATCACTTGGCGGTACGAGGAATATGGAGCCGAAGGGGATATCCATGTCTTGAAGGTTGAGGAAAACAAAGAAATTGTCTTCGAATGGGGAGAGACGACAGTCACATTGACATTTGAGGAGACGGAAGGCGCTACTATTATTGTAGTGACCGAATCCGGATTGAAAGCTGATGACCCTGATATCGTTGCTAAAATGTTGGGGCAAAAAGAAGGTTGGGTGTATATGCTCACTTGCATGAAAGGGTACTTGGAAAATGGCATTACGACATTGCGAGCATCCTTGGTTCATTAAATGAATAGATTGCAAGAGAGTATCGAAGCCTGTTTAAAGAACGCGAAGGGGACATGGTCGGTAGCAGTGAAAGATCTACGTGACGACTCCTCGTTTTCGTTGAATGGAAATGAAGCCTTTTACGCAGCAAGCATCATCAAAGTCCCCATCATGGCGGCGGTATTTGCAACGGCGGAAGAAGGAGACATCTGCTTAGGAGACCGTCTGCCGTTGCGAAGGGAAGATATAGTCGGTGGCAGTGGTGTATTGCAGTTCATGTCACCAGGCATCGAATTGCCGATTTATGATTTAGTGACATTGATGATTATCCAAAGTGATAATACCGCAACAAATATGTTGATTGAGTTAATCGGGATGGAAAAGATTCAGGCTTTCATGAACGAACTCGGGATGGAGCAAAGTAAACTTCATCATAAATTAATGATTGTCCAAGCAAATCGGATCCATAGCAATGAAATTACAGCATCTGACATAACTTCTTTATTGACACTTATGGCTCGCGGGGAGTGTGTGTCGCGGCATGCTTCTGAACAGATGGTCCGCATTATGAAGCAACAGCAGCTTTCAAATGGCTTGAAGGACAATTTGCCTGCTACTAATAATCCAATTGTTGGTGCCATTCCAGATTGGGAGATTGCCGGGAAAACGGGCTATGTCGAAGGAATTATGCATGAGTGTGGGCTACTTTATGTGCGTGGCCTTTGCATGGCCGTTACCGTGCTGTCCAAAGGATGTCGGGAAGATGAGGCGCGTGATATGATTGCGCAAATAGGCAGCGATGTGTATTCGTATGCCAGGTGAGGATGCTTCCTCATCTGGTTTTTTCAGTTCTAATCATCGAGATTCGTTCGAATCGGTGATAAACCCTCGAGGGTCGGTGATAAACTGCGTCAAGTCGGTGATAACGCCCGCCAAAGCGGTGATAACATACTTCAAGCCATTATCAAGGACAGTTGCACAGCAGTATATCCTTAAAAGATAAGGCTTATGCGTAATTATGCGAGTTTATGCGTATGTACGGCAATTTATTCGCGTATTCGCGGAGTTATGCGTCAATATCGCGGTTTATGGACTTTTAAAACGTTTTATGCGTGAAATTAAAGATTTATGCGTTTCTTGTAGACGCACGACTAGAAAAGAGGGAAATTAGCGATTTCGGCGAATAACTTTAGTAATAAACATACGAACTGGGGGATTTACATGGGAGAGACAATAGCATTAAAGCCGTTTGAGGCATATGCGCAAGAGTATGTTGGGAAGCATTTGATTCCGGGGGCGATGATCGGCATTGCTGAGGACGGGCAGAGCGTGTATGAAAAGGGATTCGGGTATCGGAATGTGGAGAAGCAGCTGCCGGTAACGGGGGATACGGTTTTTGGGATCGCATCGATGACGAAGTCGTTCACGAGTGCTGGCATCATGAAGTTGCAAGAGGCCGGGAAGTTGTCGGTGCATGATAAAATTGTCGACTATTTACCGGAGTTGAAGGCGTCGGGCGGGCAAGTGGAGCAGATTACACTCCATCATCTCATGACCCATACGGCGGGTTATCCGCCGCTTGCGACGCATGTCTATGCGCGCAAAAATAGCATTGAGCAAGATCCTTCTGCGAAAGATTATGGATTGGATTTGTTGAATAATCCAGGGCCGCATATCGAGACGTATGACGAAATGCTTGCCTTCATGGCGACCGATGATTTTGAATGGCTCGGCGAACCGGGGCGCTTTTACAGTTATTCGAATGACTCGTATGGACTGCTCGGTGTCATTATTAGCAGGGTTTCCGGACAGCCTTATGAGGAGTTCATTGAGGAAAACATAGTAAAGCCAGCAGGCATGACCAACAGCTTTTTCGATATGCGGCTGTTGGAAGAAAAAGAAGACGTGACGACTCTTTACATGAAAGCGAAAGACGGTTCGCATGTATACGAAGCACCTCTTTGGTGGGATGCGCCGTCGATGCGCGCGGTCGGCTATTTGAAATCAACGGCAAATGACATTCTCCGATACTTGGAACTGTATTGGAATGAAGGCGTCGTCGATGGCGTCCAGATATTATCGAAAGAAAGTGTCGCGCAAATGATTCACCCTCATATTGAGTATGAGCCTGGCAGATGCTATGGCTACGGGCTAAGGATCGTTCCAGATTATTTTGGATCGACGTTGATCAGTCATGGGGGCGGATTAAAAGGGGTTTCTTCCTATATGTGCGCCATTATCGAGAAGAAAAAAGCGGGCGTCATTTTGACGAATGTATCGGATGTGCCAGCAGGCGATTTGTTGATGAGTGCCATGAATGTGATTGAGGGAAGGGACTTTCATGCTTCTTATGTGACTTTCGAAAAGAAAGAAATTGCGGAAGAGGAATTGCTGAAATTTGAAGGGATTTATACGTCCGTCGAAGGAATGCACGTAAAAGTTACGCGTCAAGGGAACGCGTTATGCGTTGAATCGAATGAAGTTGTGAGAAAGCTGACTTATATCGGAAACAATGTATTTACAGAGGAAAATGAAGGCATCTTGCAGTTCATTGAAAATAAAAACAGGGACATTGAGCGGATTGTTTACGGCGGAAGACATATTATGAAAGTGGCCAATTCAACGCTCGCATAACGAAACACGTCAGAGAGTGGGGAGTTTACCCACTCTCGTTCATTTTAAAAATAAATAGAGCCACGAGGGAAGCGTAACATTCAACTAGGGCAATGTCATGGGCAGAGGCGTTTCGATTACATAGTATAACATCATCAAAGTATTTTGGAGGTGTGGAAGAATGTCGGATAAAGTCGTCGGTGTTGGATATGGTGGAGGTTTTACGCTGATCGTCGTGTTGTTCATTCTTTTAATAATTGTCGGCGTTGCATATGTAGATGGAGGATTCTACTATTAGAATGAATTGTTTGTAAATAAATAAAACGGGAACACATATGAAGTGCGATTTTATTCCAAAAAGTAAGAAAAGTGGAGGCCGATGTAGTCGTGGCCTCTCTTTTTTTTATGTACTAATTTTGTCAATTGCCTTCGATGGATTTTATGTTATTATGGTCAAGTCGGGAAAAAAACCATGACATTTTCGTACTTATTTGACAATGTGGGAGAATATCAAGATTTTTTTGTTTCGTATATAAACAACCGAATTGTCGAATAACTAAAGTGATTACGAAAATAATTTTCGGGAAGATATAAGAAAATGGTATTTATTTGCTCCGCGCACTAGTTTATGCATCCAGAGAGGGGGAAAACCGCTTTGAAATTCTTGATATTCATTGCGGCGTTACTTGTTATTCTTTTCCTTGCGTACATCGTAAGCAACGGTAAAAAGAAGATTAAAATTAGACCAATATTGACGATGATCGTCTTGCAGCTCATTTTTGCATTCGTCTTATTAAATACGGAAGCCGGGCTATTTGTCATTAAAGGCGTGACGTACGTATTCGATAAGCTTTTAGCATATGCCGCTGAGGGAATTAACTTCGTGTTTGGCGGAATGGTTAACGAAGGCGCAAGTACATTTTTCCTAAATGTCTTATTGCCGATTGTATTTATTTCAGCGTTAATCGGGATTTTTCAATACTTTAAAATCCTCCCGATCATTGTTCGATTCATCGGGTCGTTGTTAAGTAAAGTGAATGGCCTCGGGAAATTGGAATCCTTCAACGGAGTTGCTTCCGCAATTTTTGGACAATCCGAAGTGTTCATCTCCTTCAAAAAACAGCTTCCGCACATTCCGCAACATCGGTTGTATACGATGTGTACGTCTGCAATGTCGACGGTATCCGCTTCGATTTTAGGGGCTTATATGACGATGATCGAACCAAAATACGTCATAACGGCACTTGTTTTGAATTTATTCGGTGGATTCATTATTGCAAATCTGATTAACCCTTATGAAGTGTCGCCCGAAGAGGATATTATTGAAGACACGAATGAAAGAAAGCAGTCCTTCTTTGAAATGTTAGGCGAATATATTATGGATGGATTTAAAGTGGCGGTCGTTGTCGGCGCGATGCTGATCGGTTTCGTTGCTTTGATCGGCATGGTGAACAGTATATTCGAAGGGGCAGTTGGGGTTAGCTTCCAGACAGCACTCGGATATGTCTTTGCACCATTCGCTTTCTTAGTCGGTGTACCAGCATCGGAAATGGTACAAGCTGGTGCAATCATGTCTACGAAGTTATTGACGAATGAGTTCGTCGCAATGATTAACTTAGGTGAAATTAGCGGTACTCTGTCTGACAGAACAGTCGGCATCATTTCCGTATTTCTCGTGTCATTCGCCAACTTCGCTTCAATCGGAATTATTTCCGGTGCGGTGAAAGGCTTGAATGAAGAGAAAGGGAATACCGTTGCTAAATTCGGTCTTAAGTTGCTTTACGGAGCCACGCTAGTTAGCTTATTGACAGCAGCAGTTACGGGAATCATGCTGTAATACAAACCATATGAATGACTACAATGCCAGACTCCGATGTAATGGGGTCTGGCTTTTCTATTGAGTTGGGTTAATGGAAGTGGGTTCTCCAAAACGGTATCATGGAAGTGTAATCGAATGGGCGATATCAATGAAATTTAGGGGAGTGAGTCTTTTGATACATGATCGTGCGAAGAAATTTAACGGCATCCCGCTATCAGTCCTTGACCTTGCGCTGATCAACGAAGGAAGCAGTGCTGCACAATCGTTTAAAAACAGTGTCGATTTAGCCCGGCATGCCGAAAATTGGGGATTTAATCGTTTTTGGTTCGCCGAACACCATAATATGCCCGGCGTCGCTAGTTCTGCAACATCCGTCATTATTGGGCATGTGGCGGGTGCAACGGAAACGATCCGCTTAGGGGCCGGGGGTGTCATGCTTCCAAACCATGCTCCGCTCGTCATCGCAGAGCAATTCGGTACGCTTGATGCGCTGTATCCTGGCAGGATTGATCTCGGGCTTGGGAGGGCTCCGGGAAGCGATCAGGCAACCGCTTATGCGTTACGGCGTACATTGCATAGCAGCGGCAACGAATTCCCGCAGCAACTGGCAGAGCTGCGCGCGTATTTCGAATATGATCCTTCGGCCCGTGTCCGTGCGTTTCCGGGAGAAGGGCAGGATATTCCAATCTGGCTTCTCGGATCAAGCGATTTCAGTGCGCGACTTGCGGCGGAGCTAGGACTTCCATTTTCATTCGCCAGCCATTTTGCACCTACCTATATGATGCAAGCGCTCAGCCTGTACCATCGTAATTTCAAGCCTTCGAAGGACCTTGAAAAACCATATACAATGCTTGGTGTCACTCTTATTGCAGCCGATACCGACGAAAAGGCACATAATATTGCCACGTCTCAGCAACAGCAATTCCTTGACATTCGAAGAGGAGTTACGACGCAGTTCAAGCCGCCTATCGATGATGTGGATTCGGTATGGTCCGATTTTGAAAAAGCAACCGTTGCAGAGTTATTGGAATGGCCTTCAATGATTGTCGGCAGCCCTGAAACGGTCAAGCAAAAGTTGGAAGCCTTCGTGGAAATGACGAAAGCGGATGAATGCATTATTAGTTCTGGAATCTACAACCATGAAGACCGTCTCCGTTCCTATGAGATTCTTGCTGACATGATGGAATGAAGCAGTAGTCAAATGAATAAAATAAGCCAAGGTTTACCCGACGCTTGGCTTTTTTCGTTTCTCTAGCTGATCGATTATTTTCGTTCCGACGAGGTCGCCAGTAACATTCACCATAGTTGCTCCCATCCCGACGAGGGCGTCGATGGCGGTTAGCAATGCGACTGCTTCCATCGGTAAGCCGAGTTGGACGAAAACCGTTGCAATCATGACGATGCCTGCGCCTGGAACACCTGCTGTGCCGATGGAGGCGAGCGTTCCGATTAACACGACCATAACCATGTCTGAGAACGTTAGCGGGGTGCCTACGACATTGGCGGCAAAGACGGCGGAAACGGCGATACGGATTGCGGCTCCGTCCATATTGATTGTTGCACCGAGCGGTATGCTGAAGCCGTATAAACTTCTCGAAATACCCATGTTTTTCGCAGCTTCCAATGTAAGGGGCAAAGTGCCCGTGCTGCTTTGGGTTACAAAAGCCGTGAGCATTGGCGTTCGTGCAAATTTGAAAAACGATCCCGGCTTGACTCCGACGAGAAGCAGGAAAATGATGTACAACCCGATGTGTACGAGCAACGCTAAATAAAAGACAACAATCATGCCGCCTAAGGAAAGGAGCGTATCGATTCCCTGGCTTCCGACTGTATTCGCAATGATTGCGAAAATACCGATTGGCACATATTGAAGAATCACCTTCAAAATGATGAGAGACGCTTCATTCAAAGCTGTAATTATCGTCAATAAGGAGTCGCCTAATGCGCTATGCTTCTCGGAGGAACGCATGGCAGTAATTGCAATTCCAAAAGCGAGTGCAGTGAAAATGATGCCGAGCAAATTCATTTCCGTAAAGGCAGTGAAAATATTGGACGGTACAATATCGAGCAGGACTTTCATGATGCCTGGATTCTCCGGGACGTCGAATGTTTCATTCCCAGTAAGTTGCATTCCGCTTCCTGGCCGAAAAATACTAGCGACGATGAGCCCGACAACGATTGCAAGCGCTGAAGTCAAAGTGTAATAGATGAACACTTTACTGCCCATCCGACCTAAATTGGCAATATTCGTCTGATTCACGCCGACGATGAGCGTAAAAAGGATAAGAGGGATAATTAGAAAGGTGAGCAATCGGAGAAGCAGATCGCCGAGAGGTACTAATACGGCCGCTTGTTCTCCTAATAGAAAACCTACTACAATCCCAAGAACTAGGGCGACCGATATTTTTAAGATTAACGAAGCACGGAAATAGGCTCTAAATATGTTTCTCATCACGAAGTCTCCTTTTCGGAATCGGGTGTAATGAATGAATTCCGAATGCTATGTATACAGTGTGGACTGTGTGTCTCGTCAAAATACATGCTTTTGAAAAGGGAAGTCGCTGCAAGACGTCGAAAGAATAGGTGGAAAGGGGGATATGCAATGGTACAAGTACAACAAACTGAAAATGTAAATCGGAAGGAATTTAGGGAGGCTCCTGTGACGACGGTGTTTAAGAAGTTTGGAAATCGTAAGGACGTCTCACTCGTCTTCGGTGACCCGATCGAAGCCGGTTTAACGAAAGTGGTACCTGTAGCGAAGTTGCGTTATGCACTCGGAGGCGGAGGAGATGGCAACGGCGCTGACGGCGGTGGGGGAGCATTTTTAGTTCAGCCTCTTGGTGTCTATGAAATTACTCCAGAACAAGTGAAATTTAAACCGATCCGTAACAATTGGCTAGTCGCCGGTTTGCTATTGGTCTTAGGCCTTTTCTTCTTTTTAGGAAGGACTACGAAGAAGAAAAGGTAAAAGGAAGGGCTCTTGTCAGTGGATAAGAGTCTTTTTTTTCGTCACTCCGGCTGCGCCCTACGCTTTTGTTTTATTCGACGATAAATTCTGATAATACACTTCCAACAAGTTCTGAAGTATGTTAACATTCAGAAGAGAATACTATTTTTAGTAGAATAATGGGAATGAGGAGGAGAAGGGATGTTGAATGTAACAGAAAATCGATTTGCCAACTACCCTCAACAACCGCATGGGGGAAAACTGGTCGACAAAGTGTTAACGGGGCAGGAAAGGGAGGACGAGCTGCAACGTGCTAGGACGCTTCCTACAATCATGGTCGACTTGGAGGCGGTCATTACGCTTGAAATGATTGCGACAGGCGTCTTGTCTCCGAATGAAGGATTCATGAATGAAGTCGACTATAAGTCCGTGCTGAATGAAGGTCGTTTGGCGAATGGTACGGTTTGGCCGGTTCCGCTCAGCTTTGCGCCGATCGGCAACCGCAATAAGGAAGTCATCCAAACGCTATCCGTGGGGGACGAAGTAGCGCTTTCGGATGAACAGAACGAACCAGTGGCAATTTTGAAGATTGACGATATTTTTGCGTACGATAAAGAATATCGGGCATCCCACCTTTTCGGCACGACCGATCGGAATCATCCTGGTGTGGACGCGATTTACAGACGGATGGGGGATGTCGCACTCGGAGGGCCGATCAAGTTATTGCGGCGAGTCGATTGGGGGCCATTTGAAAAACTCCGTTTGGAACCGAAAGATACGTGGCATGAGTTTTATGAAGTAAAGAAATTTAAATCTGCTGCTGGTTTTATTACCGGGGCAAATCCATTGCATCGAGGCCATGAATATATCCATAAAAATGCACTGGAAGAAATCGACGGATTGCTCCTGCAACCGTTAGTCGAAATGGCAAAACGCGAATATACGCGTCATGAATTCCGGATGCTCTCATACCGGAGCGTACTCGATACGTATTATCCGAAAGGACGGTCAATCCTCGCTCCACTTAGGGTGACGTATATATTTGCCGGCCCGCGGGAGACAGTGCTACATGCATTAATTATGAAAAACTACGGCTGTACGCATGCATTGATCGGGCGAGATCACGCAGGAATCGATGATTATTACGATAAGTATGCGAGCCATAGTATTTTTGATCAGTTCAAACCGGAAGAGCTTGGTATTGACGTGCGGTTGTTCCATGAAGTCTTCTACTGCACACGTTGCGATGCTCCTGCGACAGAGCAGTCTTGTCCGCATGACAACCAATACCGGATCAATATTTCCGGTACTGGCATCCGTGAAATGCTGCGCCACGGCATTATGCCACCAAAAGAAATTGTCCGTCCGGAGTCTGCACGGATTGCCATCCAAGGCGTTCAGCCAAAAGGCCTTGATGAATTTGGAAGCGCTATCTCACCGGCAGGGAAGGTCATCAAGAGCATGTTCCCATTCTATTTGGAACGGACGAGGCTCGGAGGAAAGAAGCGGAGCAAGCCGTTAACAGTGGAGGAATTGACGAACGACGACCTAGAAATGGTCAATTTAGACGTCCGTGCGAATGCCGACCGAATCTATCGGGAAATCTTCGATGAATATACGAGTGTGGGTGACACGAATCGTGGCATGCAGCCTGAATGGGTAATGGATGCGAGGGAATCATTGCAAACACAGCAGCGGATGGTCATCCAAGACTTGGAGGAAAAAGTGAAACAGGCGCCAGAGACCGCTTCGGATGAATTTATGTATCAGGACAAAGAAGAAGCACAACGCGAATTGGAAGTGGCGAAGAAAATCCTTGACGACATTCCGAAAGTGCTCCGCGCAGCTGATTTCGACTATCGTACGTGGAATGTCCTGCCGTATAAACGATACCGCGGTAGTGACGAGCCGAATGAATAACATATATGATTAATGTAAGCTTCCCGTTTGTATAGCGGGAAGTTTTTTTACGTAAATATGGAGGTTTCTGTGTCAATGTTGGTGATTTATTATCACTTGCCGCGGTTTATGATCACTTACCAGGGTTTATGATCACCTGCACGGTTTTATGATCACTTGCCGCGGTTTATGGTCACTTGCACGGTTTTATGATCACTTACCGCGGTTTATGATCATTTGCCCGGTTTTATGATCACTTACGCTGGGGAACCGACTTTTTTATGTGGAAACCTTTCCCTTTTACATTGCAACACGATGTACCTCGTGTTACGATGTTGGTAAAGAGGTGAATGATGTGGATCAAGAAATGATGAAAGGAAGCATTGATTTAATTCTGCTGACGCTCATTGCGCAGCGGGATATGTATGGGTATGAAATCGTCAAGGTGTTGAAAAGAGTCAGTGATGATACGTATGAAATGAGTGAAGGGACGCTCTATTCTGCATTGAAACGACTGGAGAAAAAGCAATGGGTCGACTCTTATTGGCAGGAAACGGATGCGGGCAGGAGAAAGTATTACCGTTTAACCGATGAAGGCGGCGTCGCTTTGGAAAGCAAGCGTGAAAACTGGGAGTGGATGAACGCACTCGTCCGGAAAAGCTCGGAAGGTTTGTTATGAGACACGCATTCGAACGTTTTGTCGAAGGGATTGTTCGGGAAACCGACAGCAATCGAGAGGAACGGAAAGATTTGTATGAGGAATTACTCTCTCATTTGGAGTGTTCATTTATAGATTACCAAAAACAAGGATTTTCGGAAGAGGAGGCTATGCGAACCGCCATGACAAACTTCGGAGAAGAACGGGAGATTGGCAAACAACTCCAACAGGCGATGTACCCATATCGGAGGGAAATGATGCTCTCGCTTTCGGTTGCATCGCTGCTATTTGCGTATGTCGTTTACATATGTCAGTTATTTGTCATGGGGGATGCGCATATTCCTTGGTTGATTGTCGCGGTCCTCATTAGCACTGCTTTACTTGTTACGACTGTGCGACCGGTTTCATCATTGAATCGCCGGTTATGGGTGAACAGCTTGCTCCTGACTCATATATTGACCTACTTTTATGGCTTGTTATTGGCGACCGATGTGTATCATCCCATTTCCATCGGGTTGACGATCATTGCTGGGCTCATTCTCATCCTAGCAATCGTACTCGTTTACCGGACGACGATTTACGATTATTCCTCGAAACGCCAACCGTTGGTGAAAGATGCGAAACGAGTTCATTTCGTCAATATAACAACGGGCATTTTCATTGTTCTCGTTACACTGTTTTTCTTATGGTCGTTTCTATTGTTTAGTGTGGGAATGTCGCCAAGAGTATTTATACTCTTCATTCCTCTTGTCATCTGGATTATCTCGTATGCAAGCCAAATGCATTTACTCTCGAGACAAAAGAAAAAGTGGGCGTATACGATTCTGTTTATCCAAACCGCGGTTATATTATGGGCCGTCGGATTTTTGCTATTGGGAGCTCTAGGAGGGTTGGCATGAATAAATCATTCAAATTCCTGATCGGAGGTATTGGCTTCGTTACGATCGTTTTCATCGCACTAGGATTCATGTTTGCTAAAGATGAGCATGAAAAGCAAAATGGATTGACCTCCATTTATGATGTCTTGGCGGATGGTTCCATTGCATATGTCGCTTTTGAGGATGGACAGCCAGGAATTTATTTTACCGGGAATGAAAAGCCCGTTGTCCAAAAGCCTGTTGACAAAACAATTTTAGAAATCAGCTTCTCGAAAGACGGGAAAAAGCTTGCATATGTCGTGACGAAAAAAGAGATGAGTTCTGAAAGTGAAAGCGCAGTACATCTATTGCAGTTGGATACGCTTGAGGATCGGCTTCTATTTCAAGATACGGGGTTGATTACTGAACTGGCGTTTGACCCGAAAGATTCGGAGATGCTCTTTTATTTGCATGCAGCGACGTTTACGAATTATTCACCAATCGCGCGTGAGCATCCGCATGATTTTGATGTACATAGTTACCATCTCGGGGATCAAAAACGTACGAAATATACCAATCTGAAAAAATATAGTATGAGGTCTTTGCAAGTGTCTCCGACCGACGAAACGGTTTATGTCCAAATGGATGACGATGCAAATGTCCAAACTGCGGAGGATGTATATGCATCTAGGCAGCGCATTTTTGAAATTCCGCTACATGCGCCGGACCAACAATCAGTCATTAGCAATCCGGTAGGAGAGGAAGACATTTATGACTTCTTACTGTTGCCAGAAAGAGAAGAAATCGTCTACCAAGCTGTTGCTGGAACGGGACCGAACGGCATTTTTGAGTATGAATTATTCACCTTCAACTGGAAAACATACGAAACGAAGCAGTTGACGAGTTTGAAGGAACATACAGCGAAGCCTAGACGGGGGCCGGACAACCGAATTTACTTTTTAGTGGATCGTAATTTCGGCGGCCGAGAGCCAGTTTATCAACTGTATCGCATGTCCGAAGAGGGGAAAGACATCGAGGAAGTGTTGCTACACTAGTGCTGGAAACTTGGGCAGTCTCCAGCACTCCCTTTAGAAAAACGAATGAAACGGTATATAGGATTCTTTTATACCGTGGATCATTGCTTTTTTGATAGAGGATTGGCTTGTAGGTGTTGCGCGAAACGGGATTTTGTACTTCTTCGCACACTCCTTCGCCAACCCGCTGCTTCGATGGGATGAATGCTCACTTGCTGAAATGATCAAGTCCTTATTTCTCACAGCTGCTTTAATGCGGCTTTTGCTTTCGTCTCCACTAAAAATATCTAACGAAAAATTTCCGCAGTCCGCAAGTGGCTGGAAATCAGCACTCCGAAAATCAGCTCCGATAATAACGATCTTTTTATTTTTGAGTAGGTTCAATTCAATATCTGTCCATAAATTTTCTTTCTTTACAGTGCTTTCTTTGTAAAAACTAGCCGGTTTCGGATCAGGTTTCGCCAATTCACTCGTCTCTTCTGGGTAACACCAGACGACACGAAAGGAGAGAGGGTCCGTTTCATGATAGGCGATGGTCACAACGCTTCCGTCTGTTAGTCTAAAACTATCAATATCTTTTTGACTAATTAAAAATTGATAAGGAGACTCTCCATCTAGTTTAATTCTCGTTAATCTCCCATTTTCAATCTTTTGATCTGCCACTAATAAACCGTCTGAAGTCTTTGTAAGAACACAATAATCGATTTCAATTCGATTGCATTCATGCTTCGTTACACTATTTTTTCTTTTAATGAAAACTAAATCTTTCAAACTATCCCCGATCGCTTCGATATAATCCCCATGCTCAAACCCATGTATCCGAACAATCTTTTCCGGGACGTACACGTCTCCATGCTTCCCTTTCAAGATTCCTCCTTTCAATTTTCGTTCCATTGGTGTGCCGAGATGGGCATCGTCAAAACTGCTTGTGACGATCATTCTCTGCGATGATTCATTGCTCGAACTACCTATATCTTCAGGTTTCTTCTTTTCAGGTTCCGCCGAAGCATTAATCGAAGGAATGGATCCCCATAACGTTAAAGAGAGTTGGATGAAATCAAATAGCTGATTGACCCGCTCCCTTGTTTCTGCAACATTGTCGTCTGTCATATTATGGATGCATTGAATGAGTTCATCTGAAATTTGCTTCACCTTTTCACTCCTTTACGAAAATTATAATACAGTTTTCAGAAGATGCCGATAAAAAAGATTCGACAGAATTCTCATTGCGCATTATGTAACAGCATAAGAACTTGAAAAAATTTCAAGCAAACTCATTGTGTAAATAACAATTTATATGTTAAGCTATTTCCTGTTTTGAATATCTTAAATTGAAAATGAAGGAGATAGATAGATGGCAGCAGTTGCAGCCAACGGCCCGGAGAAGAAACTGAAGTTGTTTCATCTGACGTGGCCGATTTTTCTTGAGTTATTTTTGTTTATGTTGATGGGGTTGGCGGATACTTTCATGTTGAGTGCGTTGTCGGATGATGCGGTATCAGGTGTCGGGGCTGCGAATCAATATGTCATGATTGCCATCCTTGTATTGGAAGTGGTCGGAAACGGGGCGGCCATCGTTGTTTCACAGTATTTAGGTTCACGGCGATATATTGAAGCAGCGAAGATTTCAGCGCTTGCCGTGTCTTTGAATCTTTTGGTTGGACTCGGCGTTAGCGGCGTGTTCATCTTGTTTACGAGCAGAATGATGGAAGCGATGAATTTGCAAGGGGACGTACTCGCACATGCAGAAGCGTATTTACTCATCGTCGGTGGCGGGATATTCCTGCAAGCAATCATCAATTCACTCGCCGCGGTCATTCGTGTGCATGGGTTTACGAAACAGACGATGTTCGTATCTCTCGGCATGAACATCATCCACGTCGTCGGGAACTATGCGCTCATCTTCGGAAAGTTCGGCATGCCAGCATTAGGCGTGCAAGGAGCAGCCATTTCATCTGTCGGGAGCCGGGTAATTGCAATGTTCGTCTTTTTCTGGCTGCTGTATCGGGTTCTTGAATATCGTATCGAATTCCGTTATTACATTACATGGTCGAAGGAATATATCAAAAAGATTTTGCATATCGGGCTGCCTTCAGCATTCGAGCAGATCCTTTATCAGGCGTGCCAAATCGTCTTCTTGTACTATGTCACTTTCTTAGGGACAGAAGCGCTCGCTGCAAGGCAGTATGCGACGAATATTTCGATGTTCAGCTATTTGTTCGCACTAGCAATCGGACTTGGAACATCGATTATCGTAGGCCGGCTCGTCGGCAGCGGTGATAAGGACGAAGTGTACCAGCAAGTTTGGTCGTCGTTAAAACGGGCGCTCGTCTGTACAGTCGTCTTGGTGGCGCTCGTCATGACGTTCCGTTACCCGCTCATGCGTCTCTTCACCGAAAACGAGGAAATTATCCAGCTCGGAGCATCTGTCTTGCTGTTATCTTGTTTGCTGGAAACCGGCCGGACGTTCAATATGGTCATCATTAACTCGCTCCGAGCTTCGGGCGACGCAAAATTCCCTGTACTGATGGGGGCCATATCGATGGTCATGATGAGTCTTCCGCTCGGCTACTTCTTCGTGTTCATCCTTGATCTTGGGCTAGTCGGCGTTTGGCTCGCTATCATTATGGACGAATGGACGCGAGCCATCGTCATGTCGTTCCGTTGGAAAAGTCGTGCCTGGGAAAGGTACGCCCTCGTGGAACCTGCGGATCCGAAAGTGGAACCGAAACCGGAAGTTGTGTGAACGAACAAGAAGGCCTCTCACAGTAAAGTGAGAGGCCTTCAGCCTGTTGACAAACGCTCGCATCCGTTGTTGCTCGTGTCGCTCGTCCGCTCATGAACCCAAGTTCTATTCGCGTCTTCGCTCCACTTCGCGCCTAGGCTGACAAGCGTTTTCAATCAGGCTGAGGAAATCCTATTTTCCATCACCAAAAAAAGAACGGGAGTAAAGCAAAGCTTGCAATTGCGCCAATTGCTATGCCCGCACCGAATGCAAAAGCACCTCCGCCATAGTATCCGTATCCAAATCCTCCTAATCCTCTTCGGCGACCGAATGGTTCCAAAAATACTCTACCGCCCCTAACACTTCGAATGATCCCTCTGTGAGTTCGTCCATCATGAGTTCCGATCACAACGGCTCTTCCGATATGTCTAGTGCATAAAGCGTGATAACGTTGAACTGACATCGTATTGTCACCCCATTTCAATGAACATATAACATCATATGTTAGTGATTTTTCTTCACGGAGGACAAACACACCAGTGCATTTGTTTATAAAGTGAACTTCTTTCAGAAGGTTTTAATTATGATAATTTTGCAATCCTGGTTGATGGGAGTTCTAATAAGTCCCCTGCATGTAATTCTGTATCCTTCAAAAAGTTTTGTACTAAATAATAGCCAACACAGTATCCTGCCATATGTGGATAATCACCCAAACCATATAGTACTTCTTCGTGGGTATCGCTTTCTTTCAGATGATTCCTATTTGGATATACATAATCCTTCCATAATTTAGCCAATTGTTGTTCGGAATAAAGTGAAGTCCAAATAGAGGTGGAAATCTTTCCGAACCTTTCCTCGACGGCCATTTCTGCCAACCCTTCAAGAATGATTGTATCTAACAGTGTGTACTCTTTTTCTCTTTTGAGAAACTTGTTCAACCGGCATACATGATTGTATTCATGTGTCAATAATGCTTTGATTTCAGTTTCCGTATTAAGGGGAGAAATAAATAAAAACAGCTTATCGCCATAAGATAATCCCGACTTTCCATTGAATTCATCAATTAACTGTTTATTGTCCGAGTCTGACGGGAAAATAAAGACAGGAACAGAAGGGCCGTTCCAATCGCTTCGTAGTCGCTCCAATTCTTTTGCGGAGATTTCCCATGTATGATTGGCGTTTAACAGTTTACCAAGCTCTTTTCCTTGTTCTGAAGAGAAATACATACCGTACATCGTTAAATGATCATGAATTTCCAAAGCGGAAGCTGTAGGGAAGTATTGGGTTAAATACTGACACACTTTCCAAGGGTCTCCTTGTGATTCCGCTATCCAATTGTCTGTGCGGACAACCGTCATGCTTCGACACCCCTTTTTCATTATCATATTCTTGTAACGAGTGGAAGGTACAACTATTCAATACCTACTAAGTTACTATGCAATATAGGAAATGATTTGCTATAATCTACTAAACTAACGAACATGAAGGAGCTGAATGTTTTGCGTGTAGTGAATAATATCTCCGAATTGATCGGCGACACGCCTTTAGTAAAGTTGAATCGCCTTCCCGATCAACAAGGCGCGGACGTGTATGTGAAACTTGAATATTTTAATCCGAGTCGAAGCGTCAAGGACCGGGCGGCATACAATATGATAATCGAGGCGGAAAAAGCAGGTTACTTACATCCGGGGGATACCATCATTGAACCGACATCAGGAAATACAGGGATTGGAATCGCAATGAATGCTGCTGCACGGGGCTATAAAACGATTATTGTCATGCCCGATTCCTCGACAATCGAGAGGATCAATATTTTAAAAGCGTACGGTGCAACTGTCGTGTTGACGCCGAGCGATCTAAAAATGCCTGGTGCCATTGAAAAGGCAGAGGAAATTGCGGCGGACATTCCAAATAGCTTCATACCAATGCAATTCGAAAATGAGGCGAACCCGGATATTCACCGGCATACGACAGGACCTGAGATTGTCAAAGCAATGGAATCCTTGAACCGTAAATTAACGGCATTCGTCTGTACGGCAGGTACGGGAGGCACCGTTACAGGTACAGGTGAATATTTAAAGGAATACGACAGCACCATTACGGTCCATATTGCTGAACCTGCAGGATCCCCGGTACTGTCAGGCGGGAAGCCTGGGAAACACAAGCTTGTTGGAACAAGTCCGGGATTCATACCCCCGATTTTAAACACATCCGTCTATGATGAAATTTTCAAGATTGAAGACGAGGATGCTTATGAAACGGTCCGGAATTTGGCGGCGAGGGAAGGTTTGTTGCTCGGCCCTAGCGGAGGAGCTTCCGTATACGCTGCTATGAAAGTAGCGAAACGATTGACTCCGGATGATACAGTTGTCTGCATTGCACCCGATAACGGCGAACGATATTTATCAAGTGATTTATTCTCTTCATAAAAGAGCTTCATTTTCATAAAATTAATTCCGACTAAATAAATATGAAAAGTAGAGGTGTGAAAAGTGTATGTCACAATCAATGGAGTTGAAAAGAGTTTTCTTAATGAAAAAAGGGAAAAGGTACTAGTGCTGGACGACATTGATATCGAAATGGAAAAAGGAAGCTTTGTCTCCATCGTCGGACCTTCCGGATGCGGCAAGTCGACGCTCCTTTATATGATTGCCGGGCTTGAGAAGGTGGATAAAGGCAGCATCCGCATTTCTGGGAATGAAGTGACAAAGCCAGGCCCTGACAGGGTAGTCGTTTTCCAAGAGGCGGGCCTTTTTCCATGGCTGACCGTATTGGAAAATGTGAAATATGGCTTGCTGCTGAAGAAGATGTCGAAACAGGAGGCCGAGGCAAAAGCGATTGAAATGTTGAAAATGGTGCACTTGAGCAACTATATCCATTCCTATCCGCATCAACTTTCAGGTGGGATGAAGCAACGGGTGTCCATTGCGAGGGCGTTAGTGATGGAACCTGATATTTTATTGATGGATGAACCTTTCTCTGCACTTGATGAACAAACGAGGATGGTACTCCATAAAGAATTAATTGAAATTTGGAAAAAGACTAAAGTGACAATCTTTTTTGTTACGCATAATATCCGGGAAGCCGTTTTATTATCGGAAAAAGTGATTGTCTTCGGCACTAGACCTGGGAAAGTGAAAGAAATTATTCCCGTTCCGACATCTAAGGATGGGGTTTTGCCTGATAGTGTGACATTGCATACAGAGCAGCGGATTTTATCCATTTTGGAAGAAGAGATCGAAAAGGTGTTAAAGGAGGAAATGGGTGATGACTACAGCTTTAAGACGAATCATCTTCATCGCAATGATAGCGGTGATATGGGAAGTCACATCTAGACTTTCGGTATTGCCGGAATTCATGTTTCCCCGTTTAACACAAGTATTAGAAACGCTATTCAATGGGCTCGTGAACGGGCAGTTTTTAGCGGCGATCGGGAAAAGTTTGAGCCGATTGCTGACCGGTTTTGCCATTGCAATCGTTTTAGGCCTTATCATGGGCTATCTCATCTGGCGCTATAAGTTGGTCGAAGATACACTGGGCTTTCTCGTTACCGCGTTACAGTCCATACCAAGTATTGTTTGGTTCCCGCTCGCCATCATCTGGTTCGGGTTGAATGATATTTCCATCCTGTTCATCGTTACGATTGGTGCAACATGGACGATGACCGTAAGTGCAACGAGCGGATTTCGGAATGTGCCGACATTATACAAACGGGTCGCCAAAACATTCGGCTCGTCGGGGCTGCATTTCATTCGCACCATCATATTGCCGGCATCCGTTCCGCAATTAATATCCGGCCTTCGTATTGCTTGGGCATTTTCATGGAGGGCGCTGATGGCAGGGGAATTGCTTGGCTCAGGCGGTGGGTTAGGTCAACTGCTTGAAACAGGGCGCTCTCTCGGTCAAATGGATCTCGTCATCTCGGTCATGATCATCATCGCGATCATCGGGACAATTATGGATAACGTCGTGTTCTTGCGTTTGGAGCGTTCTGTGCAGAAAAAATGGGGTCTGACATGATCCGAATCCAAAGGAGAAATGGATAATGAAGAAGTCATTGATCATTACAGTTTTGGGTGTGTTAGTAGCTGGAGTACTAGCTGCATGCGGCAATTCGTCTTCATCTGGTAACCAATCAGTGAAAATCGGATACTTCCCGAACTTGACGCATATAGCTACGATTGTCGCTCTTGAGAACGGTTATTTTGAAGAGGAATTCGGGGAAGATGTAACAATCGAAACAAAGACAGTGAGCAACGGCGGTCTCTTCATGGAAGCGATGACGACCAAATCGATTGACGTAGGTACAGTCGGTCCCGGACCACTGCTGAACTTCTACGTGAAAAACCCGAGTTTTCGCTTGATTTCAGGTGCGGTGAATGGCGGAGCTGTCCTCGTCGCTAGTGACGGTGGCGGCGTTTCGAAACTAGCGGATCTCGATGGCAAAAAAGTCGCCATTCCGGTTATCGGAAGCACACAAGACGTCATGCTTCGTAAAGCGTTGAAAGAGGTTAATCTTGAAACGACTTCGAATGGCGGTACAGTTGAATTATTCGCAGCTGCACCGGCAGATACCGCTACATTGTTTGTCCAAAACTCGGTCGATGCCGCGGCGACCCAAGAACCGTGGGGGAATATCCTTGAAACGCAAGCAAATGGCAAGCTCATCCTCGACTGGGATGAATTTGCATGGGGGAAGGAATCTACGAACACAGTCGTAGCGGCAAGTGATGAGTTCTTAAAGAATAAAGAGTTTGCCAACGCTTATTTAAATGCACATAAACGGGCAGTCGAGTTCATCCAACAAAACCCGGAAGAAGCCCAAGACTTGGTTATCAAGCATATTCAAGATCTGACAGGCAAGGAAATCAGCGCAGAAGAAACGTCTGCCGCATTCGCAAAGCTTGAAGTCACGACAGAGGTGAATGAGCAAGTCATTCAAGAAATGGCGGATATTAGCAAAGAAGCGGGATATATAACGAGTAGCGATATTGAAGGGATGATTGATCTTTCCTATTTACAGGGGGAGTAAGATAGCTTGCAAGTAGACAAAAGGGTTGGAAATCAAAACGATTTCCAACCCTTTTATTAGTATTGCATGTTCTTTGCTTTGCCACTTCCCATTCTTTGAGAAACAACAGCGCATAAGAACGCTATGACAACAACTATACTACCGATAGCCGGCATGCTCGTGACCGAATTTGTATAGCCTAATACGAGCCCGCCGATCCCCGAGCCCATCGCAATCCCGACTTGCAAAGCAGAATTGTTAAGGCTTTGATGGATATCAGACGAAACAGGATCAGTCTCGATAATATAATCCTGTTGGGGCGGCGATTGAGCCCAACTTAATGCACCCCAAATCATCAAAATGACAATGAAGAACGGGAATGAGAATGTGAAATAGGGCAATACGAACAGAACCAAAGCAAAAGTGCCGATAATAATGAGAATGCTCTTCTTCGATCCAATCCAGCTTGCAAGATTCCCCCCGAGTGCTCCGCCACCGACGGCTGCAATCCCGAAGAGGAAATAGCAAATGCTGATCCAGTACTGGTTCAAGTTCAAATTCATTTCCAAGAATGGCGTTAAGTATGCATAAACTGTGTAATGGCCTGCCAACATGAACATCGTCGCCAAATGGGCAAAGACGATTTTTTTATTGGCCAACGCTTTAATTTGCACAGAAAGTGGCTGAACATCCCCGGTTGGAATTTTATCAAGGAATATGGAGATAAGTAAGAATGAGCCGATCGAAAGAACAGCGATCCCTAAAAAGACGCTCCGCCAGCCAAACACATTCGTAATAAGAATCCCAAGCGGCACGCCTAACACGAGGGAAGAACTGATTCCCATAACAATATAACCGAGTGCCTTCGCACGGTGAGTCGCATCAACTATCCGTGCGGTAATCGTCAAGGAAAGGACGATGAGAAGCGCCGCACTCATCGAAGTGATAATGCGGGCAATCATAACAAATGTGAAAGTTGGGCTGAAATAGGTCATAATATTGCCGACAAAAAAGACTGCCATGGCTACTAAATATAACTTTTTCCGTTCGATTTTTGTGGTGAATGACATTAAAACGGGACCGGCAATGGCAAACACAAGCGCGTAAACCGTTATGAGCTGCCCTGCGGTTCCGATTGAAACATCCAAATCATCTGCGATAATCGGCAAAATGCCGCCTACGATCAATTCAACAAGCCCGACAGTTATTGTTGAGATGGCAAGGATGAAAACTCTAAAGTCCATAGGTATTCCTCCTGTTGGTCATGTCTATAGTGTGAACTTTCTAAGAAAATAAAAACTCCCAACTCCAAAGTAAGTTCCTTTGTAGTCAGGAGTTCATGGTTCCTGGTAGAGACCCTCAAACCATATTATTGAGGTTATACATTTAGGTTTAGCGTATGAAAATTTCCATTTAATCAATTTAACATGGTCAATGAATTATATCAAGAGTAATTTACTTTTCATGGCTTAGTATGGTTACATATGAAGTAATCAAATTCATTTTTGGAGGAACGAAGATGTATGATCCGACCGTTTTTGACAATCTAAAAGTCGCACTTGAAAACCGGGTGTATGATCTCGATACGATCGAACGCGAAATAAGGATCACTAATCGATCGGATCAAATGGATTTTGCTGTTCTGTCGAGAAGGTTCGCTATACAGTTCACACTTTTTCATTTAGAAGACGTGTCTGCTGAAATCATTTTGAAGGCATCCCTAAATGATTTGGCGGATGAAATATTGGAAACTCCTGGGGAAAATCCAGGTTGTTCGTTGTCATTGCGCTTCCAAAAGCATGTCACACATGAAAAGGAGCAATGCGATCTTATCGAAGAATCATTGAGTGATATTTGGGAAAATGAAGTGCTCGTCACGCAAACATTGAGTTTTATGTACGGAGAAGAGAAGTCCGGTTACATGAACCAAATAGAAGTTAAATTCAAGACGAAAATCAATGAGGAGAATATGCGGGAAATTCCTGGTTTTTTACATAGCGTTCTCGACGCGTTGCGTGTACTGCACGCCGTTTAACGGTGAAAAAATTTTGCTTACACCCTATCCCGATTCAGGAAATCGCTATATAATGAAGGACGTATGCTTTCTAATATGATTGATGAGCGCATTATGCGTATTTGGAAACGTTTATGCGCTGATTTTGCGATTTATGCGTCGTTAGCTGGATTTATGCTCGAGTAAACCGATTTATGCGTATTTCAACGGTTTTATGCGTAATTCCTCGGATTTATGTGGATTTTATCTTTAACGAAGGAATAGGTGTACAATATATGAGTTTATTAACAGTATCTAATTTAAGTCATGGGTTCGGCGATCGAGCAATATTCGATAATGTGTCGTTCCGTTTATTGCAAGGGGAACATATTGGACTAATCGGTGCGAATGGGGAAGGTAAATCGACGTTCATGAACATCATCACCCGGAAGCTTGAACCGGATGCCGGGACAGTCGCATGGGCGAAGCGGGTGCGCGTTGGCTATTTGGACCAGCATGTCGTGCTGCAGCAAGGGATGAGCATCCGTGATGTATTAAGGACTGCATTTCAATATCTTTACGATTTGGAAGCGGAAATGAATGCCCTTTTTGCAAAAATGGGTGAAGTCGATGCGGATGAGCTCGAAAAGCTGCTCGAGGAAACAGGGCAGATGCAAGATGAGCTGACGAACAATGACTTTTACATCATTGATTCGAAAGTGGATGAGGTGGCGAACGGACTTGGCTTGGATGAATTCGGGCTCGAACGTGATGTCCACGATTTAAGCGGTGGGCAACGGACGAAAGTGTTGCTCGGCAAGCTCCTCCTTGAAAAGCCGGATATTCTGCTCCTTGACGAGCCGACGAACTATTTGGATGTCGAGCATATTGAGTGGCTGCGCAATTACTTGCAGAACTATGATAATGCGTTCATCCTCATTTCGCATGACATTCCGTTCCTAAACAGCGTCATTAATTTGATTTATCATATGGAAAACCAGCAGATCACTCGTTATCCAGGCGATTACGATGAGTTTTTACGTGTTTACGAAATGAAAAAGCAGCAAGTGGAGGCTGCATACAAGAAGCAACAGAAAGAAATCGCCAATTTGAAGGATTTTGTGGCGCGCAATAAAGCGAATGCCGCGACGAGCCGGATGGCGATGTCTCGTCAGAAGAAGCTTGATAAGATGGAGATCATTGAACTCGATGCAGAGAAGCCGAAGCCGCAATTCGATTTCAAGCTTGCCCGTACGCCAGGGCGTTATTTATTCGAAACGAAAGGCCTCGTCATCGGGTATGACGAACCGCTGTCGAGAGAGCTCAATTTGACGATGGAGCGGGGGCAGAAGATTGCACTTTCCGGAGCGAATGGAATCGGGAAGACGACGCTCTTGAAAAGCATCCTCGGAGAAATCCCGTCTCTTGCGGGTTCTGTAGAACTTGGCGACCATCTGGAAATCGGGTATTTCGAGCAGGAGATGAAAACAGAATCGAATCGCACTTGCTTGGAGGAAGTGTGGGATGAGTTCCCGCATTTCACGCAGTATGAAGTGCGTGCAGCCTTGGCACGATGCGGCTTGACGACGAAGCATATCGAGAGCAAGGTGAAAGTGCTGAGCGGGGGAGAACGGGCCAAAGTCCGCCTCTGCAAACTCATCAACCGGGAAACGAATTTGCTCGTACTCGACGAACCGACGAATCACCTCGATGTCAATGCGAAGGCAGAATTGAAGCGTGCGTTAAAGGAATATAAGGGCAGCGTTTTGCTCATCTCGCATGAGCCTGAGTTCTATGAAGGCGTTGTAACGGATGTGTGGAACGGGGAAAACTGGACGACGAAAATGTTTTAATGAAAATAAGAGTGAGGCACCCGAGCGATTTGACGGGTGCCTTTTGCATATTTCTTTTTACTGATTTTCCCTATGAAGTTCCTCTGTCAATTCTTCGATGATCTCTTCCCGGCGTGCATTCTTTTGTTTGATAGAAGCGAGCTCTGCGCCTTCTGCTGTTTTTGCTGCTTGAGTCGCAGCGAACTTGTTGCTAACCGTCTTATTCAATCGCTCTTCCTTATCGGCTCGGTCATTCGGTCTTGGGGTGATTCCCGGCATGGGTATTCCTCCTTTCATTCCATAACATAGTTTTTCCAAATGACTCATAAATATGTATAACCTAGTAGTCTATTTGGAATTTGTCATATATAATACCTTTACGATAGAACGGGGGCGGAAGTCGATGGAATTGGAGCAAGTTGTTCATTCACCGGAAGCACAACGGCAACTGTATAAGCGCTCATTGATTGTTGTCATCATGTCACAGGTTTTTGGCGGGGCGGGACTCGCAGCAGGCGTAACCGTCGGAGCACTTATCGCGAAAGAGATGCTCGGCGGTGAAACCTATGCGGGCGTGCCTGCAGCATTGTTTACACTCGGCTCTGCGCTTGCCGCCTTTTTGGTCGGCCGCATTTCCCAAAGATCCGGACGGCGATATGGTTTGTCAATCGGCTTCATCGCCGGAGGGATTGGTGCGATTGGTGTTATTCTTGCTGCCGCTTTAGGCAGTGTGTGGTTATTGTTCGTTTCATTGTTCATTTATGGTGCGGGAACGTCGACGAATCTGCAGGCGAGATATGCTGGAACGGATTTGGCGAATGAAAAGCAACGTGCGACGGCAATCAGTATCGCAATGGTGTCGACTACGTTTGGTGCTGTTGCAGGTCCTAACTTGGTGACGCCGATGGGTGACGTCGCGCTTGTCCTCGGCATCCCGGCTTTAGCGGGTCCGTTCATTTTAGCGGCGGTCGCGTATTTACTAGCAGGTTTTACGTTTCTTCTATTTTTAAGTCCTGATCCGTTTCTAGTAGCGAAAGCGATAGCCGCCGAGCAAGAGAAGCTTGTTCAGCAAAAGTCGAAGAACGAAGATCATTTAGTGCAAAGTACTACAAGTCGCGTCGGTGTTTTGGCAGGTGCATCGGTGCTCATTTTAACCCATTTCGTCATGGTGGCCGTCATGACGATGACGCCTGTCCATATGCAAAATCATGGAAGCGGCTTGTCAGCTGTCGGAATGATTATCGGTTTCCATATTGCCGCGATGTATTTGCCGTCACTCGGGACCGGAGTATTGGTTGATAAGCTGGGTCGAACATTGATGGTCATCGCTTCAGGCGTCACGCTTTCGATTGCCGGATTGCTGGCGGCCTTTGCTCCGGGAGAATCGTTCTTCTGGCTTGCAATGGCGCTCATATTGCTAGGACTAGGTTGGAACTTCGGCTTGATTAGCGGCACGGCGATTATAATTGATTCAACCGATATGAAGACGCGGGCAAAAACGCAAGGCACTGTCGACGTCTGGGTAGCACTTTCGGGCACGGCGGGCAGTTTGCTATCCGGCGTCATCGTCGCTTATTCCAGCTATGCCGTCTTGGGCTTCGTCGGAACGTATTTATCATTGCTTCTCATCCCGCTCATCATTTGGGTTCATGTAAAGGGGAAAAGCAAGCAGTTTGCAGAAGTTATTTAAGGGTTTAAATGAAGCAGGCAACCAAATTTTTCGGTTGTCTGTCTTTTTTTATTTCGGACCCCCTTAAAAAACGAGCGCACTTCGAATAACTAGTATGTCCCAAAGTGGACAACAACTTAGATGAGGTGATGGATATGCAAAAGAAGTGGAAGAAAACAGGAGCGGCATTGCTAATCGCTGGATTGACAGTTACGGGGACAGGCTATGCGCTTGCAGATGAAAAAGGGCAAGTCATCGATTTGAGTAATCTTGGTAAAGAAACATCGACTGATGAAGTAGAAAAGGTAATTGTGGACAGCCCGGTGAAAGAAGTCGTTGTAGTAGAGGCAGACAAAATTGCTAATACAGATGCAGAGAAAGAAGCTGACAAAGACACTGCTAAAGAAGTAGATAAAGAAGACAAAGCAACTGAATCCGATGAAAACGAACTACCTAAAATTCCGGAAGGCTATACGGCAGGAAATCTTACTGCTCTAGCAAAAGCATATGAGCAGGCTGGAAGTCCAAATGCAAAAGCGGCTATTAAACGCAATATGGAACGTTCCATTGCAAAATGGGAAAGCAAGCAGCAAGTAGAGGAAACACCTGAAGTAGAAGTGAAAGAAGAAGAGCCTGTGACGGAGGATACGGTAAAAGAACCGGTGAAAGAAGAACAAGAAGAGAAGCCGGCTAGCGTGAAAAAGAAAAATCCTCAAGCAGAATTGAATGCAAAACATAAAGAGCAACGAGACCAATTGAAAGCTACTCAAAAAGCGGAACGCGAAGCATTGAAGGCAGAGCGTAAAGCTGCTAAGGAAGAACGTAAAGCTGCAAAAGAAGCGCAAAAGCAAGAGAAGAAAGAAAAGAAAAACAATAAGAACGATTAATTTACCATAGTTTACTGCTTTCCATTTTCCGTTGCCATCATTACAATCAAAGCAATTGGATTTATGGGAACGGAGGGTTTTGAAATGCTTTTGTCCATCCTACAAGGGATTTTCAACAAGAAGTCTGATACGGCATTGAATGAGCTTGTACGGAAGGCGAAGAACGGCGATGAGAAGACGATGGACGATCTTCTCATCGCATTTTCTCCGTTCATGAAAAAAACGGCTTCTTTCGTATGTAATCGATTCATAGACGAAAGTGATGAGGAATTCAGCGTGGCAATGGTCGGATTTCACGAGGCACTGCTCCGATTTGAACCGGAAGAAAAAGCGTCGCTTACGACATTTGCCCATTTGATCATGAAGCGGCGGCTCATCGATCATATGCGAAAGGAATCGATGAGGAATCAAAACATTCTTTTAACAATAGATGATGATGGGGACGAGAAGAACCTCGATTACGTTTTTGACGAATCATCGATTTTCTTCTATTCGGAAGAGCAGCGGGCCGCAGCACGCCGTGAAGAGTTGGCGGACTACAGCAAGTTGCTAAAAGATTACGGGTTGTCATTCAAGGAGCTTGCCGAAGTATCACCAAAACATGCCGATTCACGTAAGACCGCTTTTCAAATCGCTCAAATCATAGCGGAAACGCCCGAGTTTTATAAGCATCTTACGGAAACTAAAAAACTGCCGATGAAGCGGTTAATAGAAGTCGTTGAAGTGTCAAGGAAGACGATTGAAAGAAACAGGAAATACATTATAGCGGTCACATTGCTACTGAAACATGATTTTACATACTTACAGGACTACGTAAAAGGGGAACTCATATGATGCGAACATATAGAGGCGTCGTTTCCGAAAAGAAAACTACATATATGGTGTTCCTGACAGAGAACGGTGAATTTCTGCGAGGAGTTCCGATTGGAGATCCGCCAGAGATTGGGGAGGAAGCCGAATTTACGCTCGTTGCTCCGTCCGTTATTGGAAAAGCAAAGCCGCGGGTTGTCGGTGCGGTATTCGTTGCCGCAGCTCTTCTCTTTTTCGTTCTGTCATCATTAATCCCTTTAAATGACAAAGTGATGGCGTATGTACAACTGGAAGCGGGAACGGCAATGGAGTTCGGAGTGAACCGGAAAGGCAATGTCATTTCCTTGCGTTACTTGAATGAAACGCCGGATAAAACCGGCTCTCTAAAAGAGTGGGAAGGCTATCCTCTCTCAGCCGTTCTAGACATGGCGGTATTGAAACTAGCTGTCCATGATTCAAAAGTGGTCGTAACAACTATCTATCCGAGTAGTGAAAGTAAGCAGGAGGCAAGTCAGGTGATCGGCGGAGCTGTCCAAGAAGTAAGTAGTAAACACCGTGAATTAAACTGGCAAATCGATGAAAGTACATTTGAGGAACGTACAGTAGCGGATGAGCAGAACATGTCAATTCATCAATTCAAATCATCTCAAAATGATAAAGCGATTGAAAAGCCGATGGGAAATCAATCTGAAAAGCCTTCAGAAAAGCCAGTAGGCAATCAATCTGAGAATCGATCTCAAAAACCTGTAATTGAAAAACAGCCTTCAGAAGAAACGAAGCCGACTACGTCCACGCCGGTGCAAGGGCAGAAATCGCAAACGGGGCCACCTCCTCACGCTTCGCCAAAGCAAAACGGAAAGTCGGAAGAGAAATCTAAAGGTCCGAAAAAAGAATGGAAAAATCCTCGTGCAGAGCAAAATCAGAAGAATAAAGAGAATAGCGAGCGTCCAAATCCTGCGGCTGACAAGGAAAACGGTCCTCATCCTTCGTCGACGAATAAAAACAACAAAGAGGGACAAGGACCTCCTTCGAAAAATCATAAAGAACATCAATCCAAAGAGAAAAATCCCGAATCTATAAAATAAAAGAGGCTGCTACAGGTAAAAACTGTAGTAGCCTCTATCATTGTTACGCTAATCGCTCATAAATCGTTACAAGTGATCATACTTCGTGCTTACGACATTATACTTCTTTCAAAATCGCCTCGACGGTCGATTCGACTTCCGCGCGGTTCATCTTTTCTTGTCCGCCGTGCATCGCACCAATTGTCCGTTTGGCAAGCGCGAGCGGGATTTTGCAGAACAGCAAGATGTTTTTATTTGAAATGGATTCGATATATGCATCCGCTTTTTTCAAATTCACTTCTGCATACTCGAATAGGTCCTGCCTGTCCCATCCATCGGGTAGGAAGCGGACGCCACGCTCCGCATCTTCCTCCTGATTGCGCAACATATTTACCGCCTGCAATCCACGACCATACCCGATTGCCAAATCCCGATCTGTTTTCGTACCGTCATACTGTTCCCAAATATCGGAAAGCATCACACCGACGAGACCTGCGACATAATATGTATAGTCGTCTAAATCCTCTTTCGTGTCGATCAAGAAATTCCTTCCAACCCATTTTGCCATCCCATCCGCCATAATGCTTGTCGACTCTTTCACTTTGGCGACAATATCGGCAGGACATACGGCGAGCCAATCGCCAAGACGTAACGTCACTTCAGGCAACAGGTTTTCAAATGGTTTGAGAAGATCCCGATAAGCATCAGCATCAAACAGTTCACTCTGCAGCAATTTGCTCGTTGACCGTAACAGATGCTGCTTACTATCCGGATGCAATTCTTCATGATCCTCGATTTCATCTATCGCGCGCATGCATAAATAAGCGGAGCCAACGGTCTTCCGCAACGTGGGATTCAACATCTTAATAGGTATGTAAAATGTTCTGCTCGTCAGTTTCAATACATGCATCGCTTCTTTATGCAATTTAGCTTCGTTCATCAATGGGGGTCCTCCTTCATTTCTGGACGCAGTTCTTATTAAATATCATACACTATTTAACGTTAAACTTTCCAACGACATTATTGTCAAAACTATTAAAGAATGAATTATTTTCAAAATATCCATTGACAACGATTAATTGGAAATGGTATCCTCAGGAAGTAACATATACTAAAACTTGAAAGGGAGGTACGGAAAATGAAAAATGCAACTAAATGTAATCATAACTTCATAATGAATCCGTGCCTGGCAATACTTTCATTCTAATTGGAGACGAATGAATGGCATGGTATGCCGTTCTTTTCTATAAGCACACGCTTATGTAAAAGGCGTGTGCTTTTTTGTGTCTTCTTTTAAAGGAAAATTCGGTTTTTTCACGCTTTGCGTGTAAAAATAAGGTGAAACTTCAATCAGTGATGGTTTTCCACTGATTGTTAGTTGAACCAATCGGGCATTTACTGGCTGTTGTACTCCCACTGTGTCAGTTAAGTGGAGCTCTTACAGCCAGTTAATGCGGGATAAATACAAAATGAAAAGGAGTGTCATCGATGATCAATGTAGAACAGCGACGAAAAGTAATGAAAAATGGGGCGCTAGAAAGTGGATAGCGAACCGGATTGTGAGTAAATGATTCAAAAAAAGAAAAGGAGGAAAAACAGGATGATTAATCAAAATGCACAATACAGACCAAACGAAAAAACCAATACGAAAAAATTAATGGAGTGGGAATCTCCAAACCAGATGGGTGTCAAACATGGCGACACAACAGGTGAACGCCGATTGTAATTCTCGTTTAAGGTTCCTCTCCAAGAGGAGAATATGATAATGTATACAATTGATAGAGAAGTCGTTCAACGACATATGGAAGATATGCGACAGGAAATCGAACAATACCGTCTAGGGCAGAAGGCGCTCAAGCGGAAAAGGAAGGAACGAAACCGCGTTCCGTTCTGGATGATTTTCTTTAGCTTCACAAATTAATAAAAGGAGCGTTCCCAATCATTAGGGGACGCTCCTTTTTAGTATAAGCAGATTTATTCAAAAGATATCTCGATTGTGAGATGATAACAATCGTCAAGAAAATGCGCTAGCGTAAAATTGGAATTCATACTGTTCCAGTATTAAGTTCATGCTAGTCAATAAAGCAAAGCGAAAGGAGCACAACAACATGACAATTAGAGTAAAAGCAATTATAGGTAGTAACAGCCCTACTTCATACAACTTGAAATTAGTTGAGTACTTACGAAAAAAATACGCGGACAAGCTCGAAATCACGCCTGTTTTCATTAATGATGTCGACATGTTTTCTGTTGAATTAGAAAGCAACCAACCAGATAATGTTAAAGATTTCTTGGACAACGTAAGGGATTCAGATGCAGTCGTATTTGCGGTTCCTGAATACAACTTCTCCATTCCAGGAGTACTGAAAAATGCAGTCGATTGGCTATCACGAAGCAACCTTGCAATTAAAGACAAACCTGCGTTCATCATCGGTTCTTCCATGGGCGTGTTGGGAAGTGTACGTGCTCAAATGCACCTACGTGAAATCTTATCAAACCCAATGCTCTCTCCTGCGCTATTGCCGAACAATGAAGTGTATATCGGTTCAGTCCATGAGAAAATCGACGAGAATGGTCAGTTGACAGACCAAGCAACAATCGACTTCTTGGATAACGTAGTTAACAACTTCATCGAGTTCTATTCGAAAAGAGAAGCTCTAGCTAAAGTTAACGCTTAATGAAAAACCGTCTCGTTTACGTAACGAGACGGTTTTTCTTATGGAAGAATGGCAAATGATCTAACAGGAAAGCCTGATGCTTTTTCAGGTTTTGCAACGATATTGAAGATGATAGCACCTTTGGCGGGCACTTTATCTAGATTTGCCATCAATTCAATCTGATAAGTATCTTGTTCAAGGACGTAATATTCGCCTTCCAATTTTCCTTTCTTACGGAAGTCAGCGGCAGAGTCGGTGTCGTATGTTTCGTGGCCTACCGCTTTCACACCCCGTTCTTCGAAGAGGAATTTCAAAGCGTCCAATCCCCATCCAGGAATTCGGTTGTTGCCTTCCTCGTCTTTATTGTTAAACGCCTCGTGATTCGGCCAGCGTTTGCTCCAGTCCGTACGCAACGCAACGAATGTCCCTTCTTCAATTTTCCCATGGACTGCTTCGAAATCTAGTATGTCCTGTACTCCAAAAGTGAAATCGTTATCGGCTTCGGCTTCCTTTGATTTATCGATAACGACTAGCGGAAGAACCAACTCTTGCAGCTCCAACTCATCCAAGTACCGGGTGTCGGGGACGAAATGGATAGGGGCGTCGATATGTGTACCATACTGACCCGGGAATGAAAACTTCTGTGCAAAGAAGCCGTCATCATGGGTGAAGAGCGTTTTAAATTCCGCATCGTCAAACATGAAGAAGTGTGGCGAATCCGGACCAAATGTATGGGTCAAATCCACCCATTCCTTACTTTTCAACAATTGAAGTGCCGCGTGTATTTCATTCACTGTTTGTATTGACATCCTCATCACTCTCTTTCCCTCTATTTTAGTTTTGGCCAACCGCAGTTTTTTCGGCAGCGGCTAGTAAAGCTTGCTTGAGATCCGCAATGATATCTTCAGCTTCCTCCAACCCGACAGAAAAACGCAACAGCCGTTTATCTACACCACGTCTTTCACGCTCTTCCTCAGGAATGTCCGCGTGCGTTTGGGTCGTCGGGTACGTGATCAGGCTCTCGCCTCCTCCGAGACTTTCTGCAAATGTAATGAGTTGTAAACTTTGCAAGAACGGATCAATCCATTCACTGCCTCGTAGCCTGAACGAAATCATCCCGCCTTTTCCTGCGTACAGGACGTCATCGACAAGCGGCTCGCTTTCCAAATAGGAGACGAGTTCTTTCGCATTGGCGTCATGTTGTTTCATTCGTACGTGCAACGTCTTCAGTCCACGGATGACAAGCCATGAATCGAACGGAGAGAGCGTAGCGCCAATTGCATTATGGTTTTCACCTAGACGGTTACATAAATCCTCTCCTTTTGCGACGACGAGCCCCGCAAGGACGTCATTATGCCCGCCGATATATTTTGTCGCACTATGAACGACGATATCAGCTCCCAATTCAATCGGGCGTTGGTAGTACGGCGTTAAAAACGTATTGTCCACGATGACAAGCAAGCCATGCTTTCTTGCAAGTTCTACGTGTTTCTCGATATTAATGTTTATCATGAGCGGATTTGTCGGTGTTTCGATGAAAAGTGCTTTCGTGTTTTCGGTAATTAACTTTTCCGTTTCCTCGACGCTCTCAAAAGATGTATACGACGTTCGGATACCATATATGTTCGCGTATTGGTTGAACAATCGGTATGTACCGCCGTAAATGTCGTCGGGCGCAATCAGTTCGTCCCCCGGCTTGAACAAGGAAAGGACGAGTTGGATCGCAGCCATCCCTGAACTGCATGCATAGCCGCGGTCGCCGTTTTCTAAATCAGCAATGCCTTCTTCGAGAATCGTCCGCGTTGGGTTTTTCGTCCGTGTATAGTCGTATCCTGTAGACAGCCCGAGCCCATCATGCTTGTAGGCGGTGGAAAAATGAAGGGGAGGATTCACTGCCCCGGTTCTTGGATCACTCTGATTTCCTAGTTGTACTAATTTCGTGTTAATACTCTGCTTTGTCAAGTTGCCCATCTCCTTTGTTCTATTAAAAAAGAGGCCTCTCCAATTAAGAAGAGCGCCTCCAACGTAGTTGAAATCAATCTTCTTATCTTCAAGACGTTACGCCTTTTGGAATTAGCACCATACCAGGTTCGGGCTGGTTGCTGAGACTTCATCGGGCCAATCCCTCCGTCTCTCTTGATAAGAATCAAAATATAGTATTGTTAGAAAATATTTATCTTAATTTATCATGTACTTGGCTAGAATGCAAGATGTTTCGGAAACTAGTGGGGACGACCATTTGCTATAATGATGCATATTGAGGAGGGATTCCATTGGCTTGGCTTTATGTTTTATTGGCAGCAATCGTAGAAGTCTTTTGGGTGATCGGGCTCCGTTACTCCGATACAGCGCTCGAATGGGCAGGGACTATCGTTGCGATTATCGTCAGTTTTTATGCAATTATTAAGGCTTGTGAAAAGCTTCCGTCCGGCACGGTCTATGCGGTGTTCACCGGTTCGGGGGCGGCGGCGATCGTCTTGATCGACTTTCTGTTTTTTCATGCGGAGTTTTCTATCGCAAAGGTGATCTTTATCACGATTATCATCATAGGAGTTATTGGGATCAAAATGACGACGGTTGAATCAGAAGAGTCGGAAGGGGGCGATTGAGATGGCTTGGGTTTATTTAGTCATTGCAAGTTTTGGAGAAATCTTCGGCGTCATGGCTATCAATCTTTATTTGCAAAAAAGGTCGTTGCCACGTCTGTTGCTCATTGTCGTGACATTCTCGGTAGGTTTTTGGTTTCTGTCACTCGCCATGCGCGATATACCGATGGGGACAGCGTATGCAATTTGGACTGGACTCGGTGCAGCTGGCGCGGTATTGATGGGGATCTTGTTTTTCAAGGAAGCGGCAGGCTGGAAACGGATTCTGTTCCTTTGTTTGATTATCGGAGGAGCGGTCGGATTAAAGTTATTTGGTTGACGAATGTTGGACTGAAATAGTTTCCAATTTGGTTTATGATGGTGGGAGATTATCAATTCATCTTAAGGGGGAGTGCTGTGGCGAAACAATATGATTTTACGGAAGGACCGCTTGGGAAACAGCTTGTCTTCTACTCGGCTCCAATCATTCTTACGAATTTGCTGCAAGTATCGTATCAATTCATCGATAGCTTATGGGTTGGAAATCTCATCGGCGCCGATGCGCTTGGAGCTGTAGCGATTTCAGGGACTGTCGTGTTCACCGTCCTTTCGTTTGTCATCGGGTTGAATAATGCAGCACTTACAATCCTGTCCCAACAAAAGGGAAAGGGAAGCGAGGCGGGACTTCGCAAGTATTTGAATGCTTTCGTCGTCTTGCTTGGAATCATGTCCGTCGTCTTAAGTGTTGCGGGCTTCTTTTTAGCAAAACCTATCCTAACATTGCTTGGAACACCTGATTCAATGATTGAAATGGCGACGTCATATTTGCGAGTCAATTTTTTCGGGATTGTGTTTCTCTTTGGATATAATTTTATCAATACGGTATTACGGTCTGTGGGCGATTCGAAGACGCCCATCTATTTCGTTTTGACGGCCGTATTATTAAATACGGTGCTTGATCCGATTTTCATTGCCGTCTTCGGTTGGGGCGTCCAAGGAGCTGCGATTGCAACGATTGTCTCTCAAGGAGTCGCTTTTGCGACGGGTGCCATTTATACGATGAGGAAGAAACTCATACCGTTTTCAAAGCCGTACATTCCTGCGAAGCGGGAAGTGCTCGATATTTTGAAATTAGGTATTCCTGCGGGCTTGCAAATGAGTGTCGTTTCGGCCGGGGTTATGGCGATAATGAGCGTCGTCGCTTCGTTTGGCCCAGCAGTTGTCGCGGGATATGGGGCTGCGCAGCGGCTCGATAGCTTGATCATGCTGCCGGCACAGGCGATCGGAATGGCTGTGAACAGTATGGCAGGGCAAAATATTGGGGCGGGGAAATGGGATCGTGTCCATAAGATCACGCTCATCGGCTTCTTTTTCAATCTCGCCATTATGTTCGTCATTGCAGGTCTCATCGTCGCTTTTGCGAACAGGGGTATCCGACTCTTCATATCTGACGCGGATGCTGTTCGGTTTGGTGCAGACTATTTGAAGACAATTGCATTTTTCTATCCTTTTTTAAGTATCAATTTCGTTTTGAATGGCGCGGTCCGTGCGTCAGGAGCGATGTTTCAAGTGCTTGTGCTCAATATCATTTCCTTTTGGGTTTTGCGATACCCCGTCACTTATTTCCTCTCTGGCATTATGGGGGAGAAAGGGATTGCCTATGGGATCGGCATAAGCTTTGTCATTAGCAGCGTCATTGCTTTCCTTTATTACCGGTATGGTAAGTGGAAGCAAGCGGAGGCCATTGGAGAATGAACGCGAGCGATGCGCTTATTGTTAGTGATGGTTTAATTTTGGGTATATACTAGTACCGACAGAAGATATCGGAAGAAGGAGATTTGGCATGAGTTCGAAATATGTAGATGACAGTTTAGCATTACATACAGATCTTTATCAAATCAACATGGCGGAATCCTATTGGGCGGATGGCATGCATGAAAGGAAAGCGGTTTTTGAGCTTTACTTCAGAAACTTGCCATTTGGGAACGGTTATGCGATTTTTGCCGGACTTGAGCGAATCCTCGATTATTTGAAGGATTTCCATTTCAGTGAAAGCGACCTGCTTTATTTGAAGGAAGAGCTCGGCTATAAAGACGACTTCCTCGCCTATTTGAAGGACTTGCGCTTCACGGGCGATGTCTATTCGATGAAAGAAGGAGAACTCGTATTTGGGAATGAACCGATTCTCCGTGTAGAGTCGACGCTGGCGGAAGCTCAGCTCATCGAAACAGCGCTTCTTAATATTGTCAATTTCCAGACACTCATCGCGACAAAGGCAAGCCGCATTAAACAAGTCGTCAAAGATGAAGTCGTCATGGAGTTCGGAAGCAGACGGGGACATGAAATGGACGCGGCAGTCTGGGGAGCTCGTGCAGCTGTCATCGGCGGGGTCGAGGCAACGAGTAATGTGCGTGCCGGTAAGAGATTCGGCATTCCAGTTGCAGGAACTCATGCACATTCAATGGTTCAAGCATATCGTAGTGAATATGAAGCGTTCCATTCATATGCAAAACGCCATAAGGACTGTGTGTTTCTCGTCGATACGTACAATACGCTTAAAATTGGAGTTCCGACCGCGATCCAAGTCGCGAAGGAGCTTGGCGATCAAATCAACTTCATTGGCATCCGCCTTGATAGCGGAGATATTGCATTCTTGTCGAAAGAAGCACGACGCATGCTCGATGAAGCCGGATTCCACGATGCCAAAATCGTCGTTTCGAATGATTTGGATGAATATACAATTTTGAACTTAAAAGCACAAGGGGCGAAGGTCGACTCGTGGGGAATCGGAACGAAGCTAATCACCGCTTACGATCAACCAGCTCTCGGTGCAGTCTATAAAATCGTCGCGATTGAAAATGAAAACGGTGAAATGGAAGATACGATCAAAATTTCATCCAGTTTCGAGAAAGTGACGACGCCGGGTCGGAAAAAACTCTATCGTATTATCGATCGGGAAAACGGCAAGGCGGAAGGCGACTATATTACGATGCATGACGAAGACCCGACAAAAGAGGATCGAATCAAAATGTTCCATCCCGTCCATACATTCATCTCCAAATTCGTTACGAATTTTGATGCCGTCAACTTGCATACGAAAGTCGTCGAGGGAGGAAAAATCATTTATAAAAATCCTACGTTGAATGAAATGCGCCAGTATGCCAACGATAACTTAGGATTGTTATGGGATGAATATAAGCGTTCATTGAACCCGGAAGAATATCCGGTCGATTTGAGCCAAAAATGTTGGGACAATAAAATGCGCAACATCCGTGAAGTGCAAGAAAAAGTGGATGCATTTGATGCATTTTAAAGGAGGAGGTTCGAAAAATGACTTTCCAACAACAGGTCATTGCAGAGCTGAAAACGAAGCCGTCAATTGACCCGCAAGAGGAAATCCGCAAATCAATTGATTTCATGAAAGAATACGCGATGAAAAACTCTTTCGTGAACGGCTTTGTCCTCGGCATTTCAGGTGGGCAAGATTCCACTCTCGTCGGCAGGCTCGCGCAAATGGCTGTCGATGAACTGAACGAAGAAAACAAAACGGATCGGTATAAATTCATTGCCATCAGACTTCCTTATGGAAAGCAGTTCGACGAAGATGACGCACAAGATGCCCTTGACTTCATCAAGCCGACGTTGCTCTATACTGTCGATATTAAGGACGCGGTCGATGCGAGCGAACAGGCATTGGCGAAAGCGGGAATCCTTATTTCTGATTACACGAAGGGCAACGAAAAAGCGCGGGAACGAATGAAAGTCCAATACGCAATTGCGGCTGCACATAGCTGTGTTGTGCTGGGCACCGACCATGCTGCGGAAGCGGTGACCGGTTTTTATACGAAATTTGGCGACGGCGCAGCTGACCTCATGCCAATCTACCGATTGAATAAAAGGCAAGGCCGTCAATTAATGAAGGAGCTTGGGTCTCCCGAGCATCTGTATACGAAAGTGCCGACGGCGGATTTGGAAGACGATAAGCCCGCTTTGCCCGACGAAGTCGCGCTTGGGGTCACTTATGAGGAGATCGACGACTTCCTCGAAGGGAAGCAAGTGTCTGATAAAGCACTCGAAACGATTGAAAAACACTATAAACGATCGGAGCATAAGCGTCATTTGCCGATCACTATTTTCGACGATTTTTGGAAATAAGAATTGACGATAAGTAGAGGGGAGCTTTATGTTTCCGCCTCTACTTTTTTCTGTTAAATTTACTGTGTTGTACCTAGTCGAAGATTGCGGTATTATGAAGTTACATTTTGTGAATTTTTGGACATGTTTATAGAGAGAAGCTGGAATGGGAGGAAGAAGAATGCAAAATGCACAAGTTATCGACAAAGTTCTTGCGAATATAGATAAGGTAATGATCGGCAAACGGGATATTGCGGAGCTAAGCGTTACGGCCCTGCTTGCCGGCGGACACGTTCTACTTGAAGACGTCCCCGGTGTCGGGAAGACGATGATGGTGAAAGCGCTAGCGAAATCGATTGGCGCCTCGTTCAAGCGTATCCAGTTCACGCCGGATTTACTGCCGTCGGACGTACTTGGCGTTTCCATTTACAATCCGAAGGAAATGGAATTTGAATTCAGGCCTGGTCCGATTGTCGGCAACATTGTATTGGCGGATGAAATTAACCGGACATCCCCGAAGACACAAGCTGCTTTACTAGAAAGTATGGAAGAGTCGTCGGTCACTGTCGACGGAGAAACGATTCGAATTCCACAACCGTTTTTCGTCATGGCAACCCAAAACCCGATTGAATACGAAGGCACTTACCCGCTGCCGGAAGCACAGCTGGACCGGTTTCTTTTCAAATTGAAGATGGGGTATCCAAAACGGGTCGAAGAGATCGAAGTGCTATCGCGAGCGGAAAAATCGGTGCCGCTCGATCATATCGAAACTGTCCTCTCGATTCAAGAATTGGCGGAACTCCAACGAGCGGTAAAAGAAGTGAATGTCGACCATACGATAAAAACCTATATTGTCGATTGTGCATCGGAAACACGTAATAACCCGCATGTCTATCTCGGAGTCAGCCCCCGTGGCTCGCTAGCGCTCATGAAGTCATGCCAAGCCTATGCACTCATAAAAGGGCGAACGTATGTAACGCCTGACGATGTGAAATACTTGGCTCCTTTTGTATTCGGCCATCGGCTCATCCTCAAGTCCGAAGCGAAGTACGAAGGGATCACTGCGAATGAAATCGTCGAACGGATCTTAACGAGAATCAGTGTGCCGATCGACCGGGTCGGATTGAAATGACAAAAGGGAAAAGACTGCTATCGATGACTGGCCGCTTCGTTTTCATCGTCGGCCTATTCTTTTCTGTCTATGTTTTCGCTATGTTTCAAGGGGGCAAAGTAAGCTGGACGATTTTTTATATGCTAACTCCCTTTCTTTTATATTCCATCACTCTATTTGCCTATCCGATGAATAATATAAAAGCAGAGCGCATCCTTCGAACGAAAACGATTAAAAACGGGGGGAAGCTCGTCGTGACGGTTAAACTTTCACGGACGGTTCCTTTCCCCTTATTGTATACAGCTGCAATTGAAAAATGGACGGATCCCGCTATGAACAGAAGAGCGAAGAATCGCACAAGGCAGCTCTTCTTGTTCGGTTTCAAAAAAAGTGTGGAATTCTCCTATGAAATCGATAAGCTTCCAAGAGGAGAGCATATTGTAGAAGGCGTCGAAATCGAAGTCTCCGATTTTTTTGGATGGATCCAAAAACGTGCTTTCATAGAGTTGAAGGATGCTATACTCGTCTATCCGAATACGATTTCGATTAAATATGCACCGATAAACGCCCAATACGACCGTGGATCTCTCATTTCCCCGTTTTCACTCGTCAAGGATACGACGATGGCAACCGGGGTGAGGGATTACCAGGCGGGAGACCGGGTGACTTGGATTCATTGGAAATCATTTGCCCGCACGCAAAATCTAATGACGAAGGAATTTGAGGACCGGCAATCGGAGGATCTCATCGTGCTGCTTGACGGCAGGGATTCGGATCTGTTTGAGGAGCAAGTTGAACTGGCAGCATCGATCGTTGAAGAAGCTGCCCACCATCACGCGAACATCGCCTTTGCTTCCGCCGGGGCGGAGACAGTCGTATTCCCATTCATCCATTCTGCAGACCAGCTGCACAATGTTTTCGTTCATTTAGCTAAAATTCAACCTGTCCCACCAGACGCGATGCAGCCATTGGCGTATTCATCACTTACAGCAGCTGCTGGCAGCGTCGTCTTAGTGACGTCAAGCCCAGATTGGACATTCCTTCAATCAGTAATGGCATTTGTGAAAAACACGAAGGCGGTTATCTGTTTTGTAATTGTTGACGGGGAAGGCGTGATACCTCCTCAAATCCAGGAGCAAATTAGATTTGCGAAAGCGAAAGGAATTACGGTTCATGCACTGAGCAATAAGCAGTTTTCGGAAGCTTTTAAGGAGGTGGCTAGTTGATGAATGAAGGAAGGACGGATATGCGCGTCCTCATACTCATGTATATATTGGCGTTTCTGCTGCTCTGGGAATGGCTATTGCCTGTTGTTAAATTGACTGATACGGATTATATAGCCGTCTTCCTTTATTTCATCGCCATTTCCTTTTTATTCGGATTGCTGAAGATGCGATGGTGGTACTCCGTGCCATTAAAAATCATCTATTTGTTTTGGTCGCTCCATTATATGTTTTTTAAAACCGCTATTTTCTCCAAAGAAACAGTCGTTTTACTCAGTAAAGATCTATACTCGAATGTCGGCATTATTGCGGCTTGGTATTGGGGGGACATTACGAATCCATTCCGGACAGTCCTCTTTTTCGTTCTGTTGTGGATGACAATTTACTTGATTCGCCATTGGATCGAAGTGCGGAAAAGCATTCTACTTTTCTACGTAATGACGGTCGTATTCATCGCTGTTTTAGATACGTTCAGCTCGTATTCTGCAGACGGGGCAATTTTTAGAATTATGGTATCTGGACTGTTATTAATAGGATTGCTGACGATTTCCCGCATATCCGAACGACATGGACGAAAGATGGGCACCGGAATGTTTGCCACTTTTTCAGTTCCATTATTGATCGCCGTCATAGGCAGCAGTGCTTTCGCGAACTTCATGCCGGACCGGGGGCCTGCCTGGCCAGATCCTGTCCCTTTCTTAAAATCAGTCGTGCAAGGGGAAGGAATCGGAAATGGCAGCGGTAGCCTCGTTTCGAAAAGTGGGTACGATACGGACGATTCGAGGCTAGGGGGCGCATTCGCGCAAGATAATACGGTCGTTTTTAGGGCGGCTGTCCCTAGAAGGCAATATTGGAAAATCGAAACGAAAAATACGTATACGTCAAAGGGATGGATACAGCAATCCGTTGAGTCGATGCCAGTCAATATTATTCCGGGCACATTACTTGCGAATGAAAGTGCGGACGCACAACTTGAAGATAGCCAAGTGTTAAGCGCTGTAATCAATATGAATGAACAATTGCCGTATCTCGTTTACCCATATGGTACAACAAAAATCCATACGAGAACGGATGTCGTTTTGCAGAATCAAGTGGAGACCGGCCAATTTTGGGTCATGAAAGACGGGGAGAATACGGAACTGGATTCGTTCGGAATCGATCTCGTCGAGCAACGATACAGTTTAAAGGCGCTGCGAGAAACTTCAATGGATGATTATGCATTGGAATCAATGGATTTCTCCGAATTCTTGCAGCTGCCCGAGCAATTGCCAGATCGCGTCCGCGAGTTGGCGCTCGATATTACCGGGAAACAGGAAAGTGTCTATGAAAAAGTGAAATCAGTAGAGCGGTATTTTGCAAGAAACGGATTCGTTTACGACCAACAAAACGTCGCCGTGCCGAGAGGGAATGAAGATTATGTAGATCAATTCCTATTCGATACGAAACGGGGATATTGTGATAATTTTTCAACGTCCATGGTCGTCATGCTCCGTGCATCCGATATTCCCGCACGTTGGGTGAAAGGATTCGCGCCGGGTGAAGCGAAACAGAACTCAAGAGGCAGGACGGAGTATGTAGTGACGAACAATGAAGCACACTCATGGGTAGAGGCTTATATTCCGGGGTTCGGATGGATGCCTTTCGAACCGACGATTGGTTTTTCCAATATGACCGGCATCGAGTATGACCTTGAACTAGATGTGAGCGATCCGGAGGCACCTGAAATGGAAGAGCGTGAGGAGCCCGAAGTCGACCGGGCGGAAACGGCTGCTAAGAAAGAGGAAGAGCAAAGTATCGCAGCGTTCTTCAATAAGACAGGCGACTTCCTACGTGAAAATGCTTGGGTCGGATTCAGTAGTGGTGCACTATTGTTATTCATTTCCTGGATCGTATATAAGCATCGCGGGAAGTGGATTCCTAAACTTTTGACAAGTATGTACCGGAAGCGGAAAGCGGATTGGGAGCTATACACGAAGCAATACAAAAGCTTATTGAAACAGCTGGATCGATTCGGCTTTAAACGGAAAGAAAGCATGACGTTATCGGAGTATGCGAAAACGGTGGATGAATACTTCGGAGGCCGTAAAATGGGATTGCTCACGGAAGCGTATGAACGCGGCCTATATGGCGGTTATACAAAGCACGACGAATGGGCAAGCTTGCAGGAAATATGGGAAGATTTAATCAATAGGGCTACTTGTTGATTTTTGTATATCGGAAGCGTAAGATTAACAAAAAGAACACCGATATGCCCTCATATATATCCGATAATATGGTTCGGATGTTTCTACTAAGTCACCGAGAATGACTTGTCTATGAAGGCGGGACAGCCATGTCTGTTTCTGCCAGCAGTAGAACGTTTAGACGCGTGGAAAGAAGGACTTTCTTACGCGTCTTTACTGATTAGAGGCAACGGAAACTAAATGAAAGAGGTGGATCAATTGTCGACAGCTCCTTTATTGATCGAACAGGAAAAAATTGTTGTGCTCGATTACGGCAGTACATACAACCAACTGATTACACGTACGATCCGTGAGTTGGGAGTTTACAGTGAATTGCATCCTCATACGGTCACTGCGGAGGATATCAAAAAAATGCACGCTGTCGGAATCATCCTTTCCGGCGGACCAAACGGTACTGATTTCGACATCGACGCTGACATTTTCAATCTGGGCATCCCTGTACTCGGCATTTCTTCCGGGGCGGAACTCATCTCCAATCAATTCGGTGGGAAGTCCGGAGCAAAAAATGTTTCTGATGTTCAGGACATCAACGTAACGACAGCTTCAAAACTGTTTACCGGACAAGCTGAAAAGCAATCCGTCCTAATGGGCAACGGAAATGCGATCGCTGAAGTACCTGCAGGATTCGCTGTTGTCGCAACTAACGAGGACGGCGGAGTAATCGCATTTGCGAATGAAGAAAAAAATCTTTATGGCGTTCTTTACCATCCGGAAGCTGGACAATCAACTGAAGGAAAAGAGTTGCTCCGTCAATTCGTCATCAACATTTGTGCGGTGACGAATAGCTGGACAGTACAACGTTTCATCGACATCGAAGTTGAGAAGATTCGTTCTCAAGTCGGCGAAAGGAAAGTCCTTTGCGCACTGAGTGGCGGCGTCGATTCATCCGTTGTAGCGGCGTTAATTGACCGCGCAATCGGAGATCAGCTTACGTGCATCTTCGTTGACCACGGTCTGCTACGTAAAGGCGAAGTGGAAAGCGTTGTCGATACGTTCAGCAATCAATTCAATATGAACTTCATCAAAGTCGATGCTCGCAAACGGTTCTTGGACAAGCTCAAAGGTGTCACTGATCCGGAAGAGAAACGGAAAATCATCGGCAATGAATTCATCTATGTATTTGACGAGGAGTCCGCAAAACTCGAAGGAATCGACTTCCTTGCACAAGGTACGATTTATGCGGATATTATCGAAAGCGGAACGGCCACAAAAGAAGTGATCAAATCCCACCATAACGTCGGGGGACTACCGGAAGACATGGACTTTGAATTAATCGAGCCGTTAAAAGCATTGTTCAAAGACGAAGTGCGCGCGGTTGGAGCAGAACTTGGATTGCCGGCAGACATCGTTCATCGTCAGCCATTCCCAGGACCAGGCCTCGGCGTTCGGGTACTCGGAGAAATCACGGAAGAGAAGCTTGAAATTGTTCGTGAAGCTGACTGGATCCTTCGCGATGAAATCGCAAAAGCGGGGCTGGATCGGGAAATCTGGCAATACTTTGCCATCCTACCTGACATCCGCAGCGTCGGCGTAAGAAATGAAAAACGTTCCTACGACTATGCAGTAGGATTGCGTGCTGTTCATTCAGTAGATGGCATGACAGCTGACTGGGCTCGCATTCCTTGGGATGTACTTGAAAAAATCAGTACACGCATCACATCTGAAGTCGACCACGTAAACCGGGTTGTCTATGATATTACAGGAAAACCACCTGGCACGATCGAGTGGGAGTAAACTATATAACCGCATCGTATATCTTTGGGGATATGGCCCAAAAGTCTCTACCGGAACGCCGTAAATGTTCTGACTACGATGATTGAATTAAAGGCGAAAATCGTTTTAATTTGATTGTCATGGGGAAGTATACGGGTATTCGTATACTTCCTTTTTGTTATTGATTATCAAAAAAGAGTTCCGACCTGATGACGCTTGCATTACGTATTTATACTAATAATTTATGAGGGACGGTTATCATGAAGAAATATTTTGAGTTTGAAAAGCTTGGAACGAACTATCGGCGTGAGATTGTCGGAGGAGTGACCACATTCCTCGCGATGGCATATATTTTGGCTGTCAATCCGCTCATGCTTTCATTAGAAGGGGTACCTGATCTTCCTGATGCGATGCGCATGGATAAAGGCGCCGTTTTCGTTGCAACAGCATTGGCTGCAGCTGTAGGCTCACTTTTCATGGGCTTGATTGCAAGATATCCTATCGCTTTGGCTCCAGGAATGGGATTAAACGCGTTTTTCGCATTTACGGTTGTACTCAATTACGGAATTCCGTGGCAAACAGCTTTAACAGGCGTATTATTCTCTGGAATCATATTTATTTTCTTATCGTTGTCTGGATTACGTGAAATTATTATTAACGCTATACCAGCACCATTAAAACTTGCGGTTGGAGCGGGTATTGGTCTATTTATAGCTTTCCTCGGTTTCCAAAATGCGGGTATCATCGTTGGTGATCCAAATACGCTCGTTGCTCTTGGTGATTTGAGTAAAGCAACTACATTGCTTGCAATCTTCGGTTTAGTCGTCACCGTTATCATGATGGTACGCAAAATTAAAGGAGCTATCTTCTATGGAATGATTTTGACAACCATATTAGGAATGATCGTCAATTTGATCGATGTTCCCTCTAAGGTGGTTGACAAAGTACCGTCCGTTGCTCCAACATTTGGTGCTGCATTCGAAGCGATCTTCAACAACTCTGCGTCATTGATGACAACTCAATTCCTAGTTATTGTTCTTACGTTCTTATTCATCGACTTCTTTGATACAGCAGGAACACTCGTAGCGGTAGCCACACAGGCAGGGTTGGTAAAGGATGAAAAATTACCGCGTGCCGGAAAAGCATTGCTTTCGGACTCAATGGCAACAGTGACAGGTGCAATTTTCGGAACGTCGACGACGACTTCATATATCGAATCGACTGCTGGTGTAGCGGCTGGTGCCAGAACTGGATTTGCTTCCGTTGTGACGGGTCTGCTTTTCCTAGTCGCGTTGTTCTTCTCTCCATTATTATTTGTCATTACACCTGAAGTGACAGCCCCTGCGCTTATTATCGTCGGCGTGCTGATGGTATCGACATTGGGGAATATTGAATGGACAAAATTTGAAATTGCCGTTCCTGCCTTCTTCACAATCATTACGATGCCACTGACAGCGAGCATCGCTACAGGAATAGCAATTGGTTTCATATTCTACCCAATTACAATGATATTGAGCGGAAGAAGAAAAGAGATTCACCCGATCATGTACGGTCTCTTCGTCATCTTCATCCTTTATTTCATTTTCCTGAAATGAATTTAAAGGAAAGTGATGCCTTCGTAATTGAAAGGAACGGTTTCCTATGGAGCCGTTCTTTTTTTGTTGGATCATAGAGATGAATGAGTGAATAGTATAGAGAGTATTTACGTTGCAGCTTCTTATAATGGCATTTGGTTAGTGTGTTTGATAGTAGTCGTGAGCGTATGTATTATAGTAGAAATAGAACTTGAAAAAATAATGCTGTAAAACTGTTGACACTTTGAAAACCATTTGGTATAGTAGTAAAGCAGTCGGGAGCACGACAAGAACCGACAGCGAAAAGCAACAAACATGAACCTTGAAAACTGAACAGCAAAACGTCAACAAATAAAGTCTTGAAGCCGACCCCGTCGGCGAACAGACAAAACGAATCTACGGATTCAAAATTGACATCTTAAATGATGCCAGCAAGAAACTCGAGCTATTCGAATTTCTCTATTATGGAGAGTTTGATCCTGGCTCAGGACGAACGCTGGCGGCGTGCCTAATACATGCAAGTCGAGCGGATTGAAGGGAGCTTGCTCCCTGATATTAGCGGCGGACGGG
>NZ_JAKRNT010000012.1 GCF_022346605.1 Sporosarcina sp. ACRSL | reverse complement strand
TTAGAAAACAGATTATCGATTATACTAGACATAGATAGTGCATCCTCCTTGGTTTTTGTAGTGATTAACCTTGAGGATGCCCTATCTTTTTTGTGCTTACACAGACTATTGTACGTCACCCGCAACCGATCACTTCAGGCGTGCAACCCGTCACTTCAGGCGTGCAACCGATCACTTCAGGCGTGCAACCGGTCACTTCAGGCGCGCAACCTGCTACTTCGGGCGCGGAAAGGGCTACTTCAGGCACAGCCATATTAATGACAAAAAAGCTGTCACAGAAAGTCAATTTCTCGACTTTCTGGACAGCTTCTTTTATCTAGCTTTATATTTTTAAAGTTCGATTGGTTGGCTGTAAATTAGACGCGTTCCTCAGTGCGAGGGCGCATTGTACCGTGTGACATTAAATTCGTGTGCCAAGAGAATGCCTTCTCAAGCACATGTGGCGTATGGCCGCCACGTTCAAGCGCTTCGGAGTAGTATTCCCATAGCTGCGCGCGGTACATCGGGTGTGCACAGTTGCCGATAATGAGTTCAGCACGTTCTCTCGGCGCAAGTCCGCGTAGATCTGCATATCCATGCTCAGTTACGATGATATCGACGTCATGCTCCGTGTGATCTACGTGAGACACGAATGGCACGATGCTTGAAATATCACCGTTTTTAGCAACGGACTTCGTGACGAAGATGGCGAGACGTGCGTTTCGGGCGAAATCCCCAGAACCGCCGATGCCGTTCATCATTTTAGTGCCTGTTACATGCGTTGAGTTGACATTGCCGTAAATGTCGAGTTCTAGTGCCGTATTGATCGAAATCAAACCGAGTCGGCGGATGATTTCCGGATAGTTCGAAATCTCCTGTGGACGCATGATCAGCTTATCCCGGTATTTATCCAGGTTATTGAAGACCTTGTCCATTTTCTCTTCTGATAACGTAATCGAAGCACATGAAGCCGTTTTGACTTTACCAGCATCGATCAAATCGAATACTGCGTCTTGTAGCACTTCGGAATACACTTCAAGATTCTCGAACTCTGAATTCAACAATCCATGAAGCACCGCATTTGCCTGTGATCCGATACCGGATTGCAGAGGTGCAAGACTGTTCGTCAATCTGCCTGCTTCTACTTCTGAACGTAGGAAGGATAACAAATGTTCAGCCATGATTTCTGTATCATGGTCAGATGGAGTGATCGTAGAAGCGGAATCTTTTTGGTGTGTAAATACGATTCCTTTCACTCGATCGACATCAATCGGAATGCCAATTGTTCCGATGCGATCGCTCGCTTTCGTCAATGGAATTGGATTCCGTTCACCTTGCTTACCTGGATCATACAAGTCATGAATGCCTTCCCATTCAGTTGAATGCGCTGTATTGATTTCAATAATAATTGATTTTGCATGCTTCGCAAATGACAACGAGTTGCCGACAGACGTTGACGGGATGAGCATTCCGTCCTCTGTCACTGAAATCGCTTCCAAAATTGCGAAATCGATTGGTTCAATCACACCTGCACGAATCCATTCCGCTGTATGGGATAAATGATGGTCAACAAAGAGGAGTTCCCCATTGTTAATGCCGTTACGCATTGCTCTTTCCGCTTGGAATGGCAATCTCTTATTCACAATGCCCGCTTCCGCGAATAATTTATCGATATCTGAGCCGAGGGATGCCCCTGTAAATACGTTCACTTTGAACTTTTCTGTTTCAGCACGTTTCACTAACGCCAATGGAACCGCTTTCGCGTCACCAGCACGTGTGAATCCGCTTAATCCTAATGTCATGCCGTCCTTAATCCAAGAAGCAGCCTCTTCAGGCGAAACGACTAAGTCTTTCAAGCGTTCAATTCTGATACGATCCATATGGTTACCCATTCAAACCGCCCCTTTTCATAACTTTTAGATAACAAAATTATACCGCGTTTAAGCGCCGAAAAGGGGTTTTGTGAATGAAGTACAGAATTTGGAAACAGACGAGCTCATTGGTTGACTGAAGCAGCATATTTTTGATTAATCACCTTAAAACCCTAACAGTTTACGAAAATAACTCGAATACGATTGACTGACCGGGATTTGTGCCCCATCATTCATGGAAAGGATAAACGTCGAGTGCGTATCCGGATAAATGGCTTTAATTTGTGTTACATTAACAATGAAAGACCGATGGCAACGGACGAACAAATCATGCGGAAGCAAAAATTCGAAGTTTTGCAATGTATTCCGATGAGTACCTGTAATATTGTCCGCGACGACAACCGTTTTCCGGTCCTTCACTTCGATATACTTCACTTCGGAAAACGGGACAGGCACCCATCCGTCTTGGGTTTTCACAGTAACGACGGACTTCCCTTCGGTGTAGGCCGGGTAGATGGCAACGACACATCCATCCAATTCGTCGTTATCATAGAACGGGACCGCCATGCCATGATATGGTACGCCAAACACATCCCGATTGATGAATTCGGAAACCTTATGCCCTTCCTTAAGAGCTTTATAGGCAATCGTTCCTTCCGGAACAGGATCACCCGGCTTAATTTTTAAATCAATTCGTTTGCTCGGCCGGTAATAAATATATTCCTTCGTATTCGATACGACAATGGAGATTTCATCTGCAAACAACTCCCCAACGACGTCGAGAAGCGAGTCTAAGTTCAACAAGTACGTCCAAGCTCCCTTCACACTACAGTTACTACTATTATAGGTTATAAGTTTTCATGTACAACAATCAACTTTTCAATTATAATGAGAATCAATCTAAACAAAAATTTAGACTAAACAGAAAGTATAGTTAATGAGGGGGAGCTATTATGCATATTCGGGATTTGATCGTGGAAAGACTAGGTGTCGCTACAGTAAAGGTTGGTCAAAGTGTATCGGAAACACTGACAAAAATCAACGAGACAGGATATCGCTGCATCCCTGTCGTGGACAATGAAGACAACTATAAAGGAATGATTTACAAAGTCGACCTACTGTCCTACCTGTATGAGGAAAAAGGGGATGGCGAGAAGCCCATCGACTCCTTACTGGAACACCAAGATGTCTACTTATATGAGAATGCTTCTTTTCTAACAACATTGCTGAAAATCAAATCTTTGCCTTTCATTAGCATCGTCCGAGACGGTAAACTGATTGGGATTGTGACACATAATAAAATCGAAAGCGTTTTTGAAGACGCATTCGGAGTAAAAACCGGCGGCCTGAATATTACACTCGCGTCAACAGAAGCGCGTGGCATGATCCGAAAATTGACGACTGTGTTAAAAGACGAGAACATCGAAGGCCTCATGACGCTCGACAATGGTTCGGCACTCGCCCGAAGAATCGTCCTCACACTCGAAGATGGAAAATCCGATGAAGAGATGGTCAAAATGCGCGAGAAACTTGAAAAGAACGGGTTCCGTATTCTGCAAATGCAACGAATTAATCCGAGATGAGCACCAAAAGAGAAGGGCGCTTGTCCAGCCCCGACAGTAAAAACTAGATGATAACAGAAATCAGGCGAAGGTTTTTTCCTTCGCCTTTTTCGTATTAAAAAACACTAAAAAATTTAGCTGCGGTCAATAATTTTATCAAATCTTTCCCTATTCGTATCTAACCATATCAACATCTCTTTGTTTCTTTTATACAGGGAGATATCATTAGAGAAAAACGCCATAAAAATAAGCTGAATCGATAACATTACATGGCATATCGACTCCTCTTCATCAGCGGTTAGTTGATTAACTTTATTATAGGAACTAAATAGTCTCGCAACAAAATCAAACCAATTCTCTCGTTGATCTATATCATAAAATATTTCATTTAATAAACTAGTGGAACAATAACAGACATCAAATAGCCTTGAATTTACTTCTGCTATTTCGAAATCAATGATTCCTGCAAGATTATTTCCCTGAAATACAAAATTGAAAATATGAGCATCTCGGTGAATTAGCTGTCTTGGCAATCTTTCAAGATTATGTTCAAACTCATTATTTAAGGTTCCCAAACGGCTTTGTAGACGAATATCAGTGTCTACCTTCAAAACCTCCTTTACGGCAAATTCCGAGACTGTTTTATAAAGATTCTTATGATTAAATTGATCAGTGAAATCTACACTTTTCAGTGCTCTGTGCAAGTAAGCGATTGCTTCTCCAAGCTGTTTAGCTCCATCGGGTTTTTCAAGATAGTGGTTTGCGCTATGGACTTCACCCTCTATAAAGTTATACAGTGTAAAATTCTTATTGTCGTGAGTAATTATAAGATCTCCACTTTTACTCTTTAATGGTGTTTGCACCTTGAGTTGAACAGTCTCAACAAAATTTAAAAGTTCATTTTCTCTTTGAGCTGAAGCTACATCTCCCTTCAACTTTAAAATAAATCTTTCATTGCTTGTTGAAGTAACAAGAAATGCTTTGTCTGAAAGCATTTTGAAATCCTTTATAACCAAGTTCCAATAGGAACATATCAGCGAAACATCTGCGAATTTCATAGTACACCCCTACAAGTTATTCCTTAACTAATCTACCAATGTTTTACCTTATTAATTCCCCTGTTGCATATCTCTCGTAATTCAAAAAACGGAAAGGGAGCCGTCTTTACAACTTAGACGACAATCCCTTTCCTTATGCAATCTCGCTTTCCGGCTTCGGCACCATCCGGAGCAAAATGCCGCCGATGATGAACAGGATGACAAGGCTGAACACGCCGTATGCAGAGCTGCCTGTCAATGTGGCGGTTACTGCGAGCAATAAAGGTCCCATGACGGAAGCGAATTTACCGAATATATTATAGAAGCCGAAAAACTCGTTGGACTTCTCCTTCGGTACTAATTGGGCGAAATAAGAACGGCTGAGCGCCTGAATTCCGCCTTGCGACGTGGCAACGAGCATTGCCAAAATCCAGAAATCCAATGTCGTCGATAAGAAAAACGCATAAATACAAACGATGATATAAACAAAGATTCCGACGTATAACATTGTTTTAACCGAGAACCGTTTTGCAAGCCGGCCATACAAAATTGCAAACGGTGCCGCCACGACTTGGGTGACGAACAGGACAATGAGAAGGTCTGTCGCTTCAATACCGAGATCTGTTCCATACGCCGTCGACATCGAAATGATTGTACCGACCCCATCGATATAGAAGAAATACGCTAATAAGAAGATGAAGACGGTCCGGTATTTCCTAATTTCCTTGAACGTTTCTCCAAGACGACGGAAGCTGCCTGCCAAGATATTTGGCTCACGTTCGATGGCATGAACTTGAACAACGTTTTTCAACATTGGTATCGTAAAGGTGAACCACCAAATTCCCGTGATGATAAATGCTAGCTTTGTTGCCACTCCCGTCGAAAGAGGGATCACTTCATTTGACGCCAACAAGATGATAGCGATGCTAATAATGAACGGAATCGTGCTTCCGATATACCCCAATCCAAATCCACGCGCAGACACTTCATCCATCTTCTCTTCAGGCGTCACGTCGACCAAGAAGGCATCGTAAAATATATTCGCCCCATGGAATCCGATTGCAGTGATCGTATAAATGATTAATAATGGCAGCCATGTTCCATCTGGCACGAAAGCCAATGAAATCGTCGATAGCGACCCGATTAGGAAGAACGCGAAGAAAAACTTTTTCTTCAACCCCCGATAGTCCGCAATCGTTCCTAAAATCGGCCCGATCATCGCTAAAATGAACGTCGCAATCGCCACTGTATACCCCAAATACGCCGTTGACTGGGTCAAACTGACACCCGCGTCGGTCGCAACCGACTTGTAAAAGATCGGAAAAACTGCAGTTGTAATAATAATTGAATAGGCCGAGTTCGCCCAATCATAAAACATCCAACTTTTCTCCGTCTTTGTATACCTTCCCATTTCCCCATTCCACCCCTTTCATAATCTTCGAAACTATCTCTCTGTCAATAGTGTACAACTATTAGACCACAAACAGTAGTCATGAATTAATCTTTTACAAAATTTATACACGACAAAAAGCCAACCCGTACTCGGATTGGCTCAAACTCACGCCTCTATTGTCACAAACATACTTTCAATGACCTTCCCTAACAAAAGCGGAGTATGGATAAATGCGCTCTCTTTTTGCAATCGCTCCGTCAACTTATGCGCATCTTTTCCATACGGACCAATGTTCATGACGGGAGCTTGGAGTTGCTGCATCTCTCTGAAAGGGATCCTATATGTCTCTCCCCAGACGGGTGTGTTGTTTTTATACGAACGCCACCCTGTATCTGTCGCGTCATAATTCACATAGCTCAAATCCGAAATCCCATTGAAATAGTGCACTTGTTTCGCATCCACGTTGAACTCTTCCTGTAAGACCTTTTGTGCAAGGGCAATCTTTTCTTGAACGAGCCCATTCTCAGATGAATTGACGGCCGGATAATAAGGAGGAGCGTAAAACAATATGACAGCTGGGGCTAATTCCTGACAGTGCAATAATAAGCGATCACAAACGAGCATGGACATCTCCCGTTCATCCAGTGCCTCATCCGCCAGAACGCTTCCAATGATTCCTTGCACTTCCGTTTCCCCCATCTTCTCCTCCGCGCACCTAAGCAATTCCCAATACTCCATTACATTGATGTTTCCGATTGGCTGTACGCCTTCCCGTTTGCAAATCGCCTTATAATCCTCTTCACATTGTGCCATCGCCTTGACGGCAGTTTTTTTGAATATCTTCATAATCTCGTCAGCATTTTGGCGCATCAAAAAGACATTATACAGAGCCGCACTATGATGGGAAGTTTGGGTCGAATAATCACCTTTTAGGTCCACCTGCTGCAAACATACGGGCAAAGGCGTCTTCTCTCCATATGCTTCTTCCACGAAATCGGAATTGAACTCCATCGCTCTCGTTAAATAAGATGCCATGTAATGGCTCGTCAAGCCGCTCAAAGGTTCACCTGCATGCGTCTTTCTACCGTAAAACAGTGCAGAAGGCATAATCTTGCCGATTGATCCCGAGTAAATATAATAGTTGGGATCCTGCGGTTTTTGGGTAAAAGTAGGCTCACTGTTTATGAACAACTCATATTCCAAACCGTACTTTTCCTTTAAGTCAACCAACCCTTTAGCTGCCGCTCTCATTCCGGAGGAGTTCACTTCTTCGTCAGGTACGGTCAATAAAAGTAGATTGACCGGCCACTTTTCAACACTTGCCCTTTCCAATAAATGAAGATGCAACGCAATCCCCATCTTCATATCCATCGTTCCACGGCCAAAAAGGTATTCATCCGAAGCTAGGTCTGCTTGCGCGTCTTCCGGCAAATCGGCTATTCTTCTTTTCAATTCATCTGTCAGCAGTCTAGGTTGAAAAGCAAGGTCTTCCAACCCGCCGCCAAATTCTTCCGTATGGACGGTGTCAAAATGGCTGATCAATACAATTGTTTTCTTCGTCACCCCACTGCTATACAGCGCTGTAACCGCATTTCTTCCTTTACCAGCGTCGTGAAAATGAATATGCGAGCTGTTCTCCTGGAAATATTGCAATTCGTATAGCTTTTTCAACATTCGAGTTGCAAACTCGATTTCTCCGATTGTTCCTGTGCGGCTATCCCAAGCGACTAATTCACATAATAAGTCTTCCAGTTGTTCCGGCTCATACCACTTAAAATTCTCAAACCCCATTTTGAAGCCACCCCATTTATCTGCTTTCTTTATAGTATACAAAATACAGTAAGTTTCGAATATACTTTACTACCGGCAATCTATCAAACCAAATAATAGAATAGTTCATTTAATGAAAAAATAATTATAAAAATTAGTTCCAATGGTATACATTCTCGGCTGATGATATAATTAACATGAATATAAATACTATTTAAATTGATTTTTTCATACCTTACAGTTTTTCTTTTGTAAATAGAAAGGAATTGGAAATGGTGTTATCGAGTACTAGCTTCGCTTCTCTCATGTTTTTCTTTGATAAAAAGTTCTGCGTTTCAATAACTGATCGAAACGGCTTATTCCTATATGTAAACAAGAATTTTTGTGACCTGTCCGGCTACTCGGAGGAAGAGTTGATTGGACAAAGTTATCGCATCGTCAACCCTGACTATGAACAGGAAAACTTTACGGAAGAATTGGAGCAGTTTTTCACTAGCGGAGAAGCTTGGCAGAAAAATATTAGGGCCATTGCAAAGGACGGAACGCCTTATTGGGTAAATGCCAACATCATACCGATCTTAGACGAATCCGGCCAAAATCTCCAATTCCTTTCCATAGACAGTGACATTACAGCACGTGAACTGACGAAGCAAAATTTGCGTAATATACAAAATGCACTCCACTACTCTTCAGTCGTTGCCATTACCAATGCCCAAGGTGTCATTACGTACGTCAATGAAAATTTCTGTGCATTGTCCCAGTACTCGAGTGAGGAACTGATCGGAAAAACACATCGTATCGTGAATTCGAACTACCACCCGAAAAGCTTCTTTAAGGAAATGTGGAACACGATACAAGGAGGAGACATCTGGGAAGGCGATGTTTGCAATCGCGCTAAGGACGGCTCTCTCTATTGGGTTAGTACAACGATTGTCCCGTTCCTTGACGATGAAGGGAAACCTGAACAATATATTGCGATACGCTATGATATCACTGCCCGCAAACAAGCAGAAGAGTCTCTAGAAATCGCTTTGCAGAACGATTTCCGAACAACCGTAAAAAACTTACAGAACGCCATTTTTAAATATACGACGACAGATAACGGGGAAATTAAGTTCACCCTATTCGAGGGGCAAATTATCGAACGCCTCGGAATCTTAGTGGATAAATTATATACAGGGGAATACGAGCATATTTTCATTGAAGAAGTACGCAGCAAACTGACAGAGTATCTCTTCGCAGGGCTGGCTGGAGAAATTGTGCAATTTGAGATGGAATGGGATGGATTGCACTTGCTTGTCTATCTTTCACCGATTGAAAAAGATGGAGAAGTTGTAGAAGTCGTCGGCACCGCCATTGATATTACGGCACGGATTGAAGCAGAAAAGGTCATTGAGCATATGGCCTACTATGACTCCTTGACGGGATTGCCAAACCGAAGAAACTTCCAAGAGACATTAGAAAAGAAGATTACCAGTGCTAGCGAAGACAGTCCGTTTGCGATCATGTTCCTCGACTTGGACCGTTTCAAAAATGTTAATGACACATTAGGCCACCATGTTGGTGACCAACTGCTTATTGCTGTCGGGGAAAGGCTACGTGACTGTGTTCAAGATGAAGAGGCTGTCGGCAGATTGAGTGGGGATGAATTTGTCATCCTCGTTGACTCTGGTGATTCGGATGAATTGACCGCCCTCGCATCACAAATTGTTAACTACCTATCGCAGCCTTACTTTTTCGAGAAGCAAGAGATCTTCGTTGCCCCGAGCATCGGCATCGCTTTGTTTCCAAACGATGGAGCGGATTATAGTATGTTACTCCGTAATGCGGATACGGCGATGTATTTGGCAAAGGAGGCTGGTAAGGGCACTTTCCGGTTTTTCACGAAGGAGCTTCACGAGGAATTAATGGAGAAGACATTTTTCGAAATGGAGTTGCGTCAAGCGTTGGAAAAAGAGCAATTTCTCCTTCATTATCAACCTCAATTCGACTTGATGTCAGGGCAAATCAAAGGAATGGAAGCGCTCGTCAGGTGGAATCATCCTGTTCGAGGCTATATTTCACCAATGAAATTCATATCGATTGCGGAGGAGAACGGATTTATACTTCCTCTCGGGGAATGGGTGCTGAAAACAGCATGCTCCCAGGCAAAAGCTTGGCAGGAACAAGGGCATCCACCACTGCGGATCAGTGTTAACGTATCGATGAAACAATTCAATCATCCTTTCTTTGTGGACGATGTTCTACGAGTCCTGAAGGAAACTGGATTGCACCCTTCGTTTTTAAATTTAGAGATTACAGAGAGCATGATGTCCGACGTTAAAAATTGCGAAACTGTTTTGCAGGAGCTGTATAGCGCCGGCATCACTGTGAGTGTCGATGATTTTGGTACCGGCTACTCGTCTCTGCTCTATTTGAGCAAGTTCCCGCTGTCCCATTTGAAGATTGACCAAGCCTTCATTCGAGAATTAAGCAAAAACAATACAGCAATTGTCAAAGCAATCATCGACCTTGCGAAGAACTTAGGCTTGAATGTTATCGCGGAAGGCGTTGAAACAGAGGAGCAAGAAGAGTTTCTCAAACAATTGCAATGTGATGAAGTGCAAGGCTATCTTTATTCCAAACCGATTCCTCGGGAAGAAATCGAGCAGTTGCTGATGAAGCTATAACGATTCGCACTCCTCTATGGGGTGCGTTTTTTTATGGGGTGTGTAGCCGGATCGGTTTTGCGCGAGTTTGATGGAGTTATGAGCGAGTTCGGGGGTGTTTTGCGCGAGTTCCAGGGAGTTATGGCGCAATCTAACTGAGTTATACGCGAGTTTGATAGAGTTTTGCTCATTTCGGGACTTTGGACTCAAAGGAATGCCTCCTACAACTACGTCTTCCCCCAAATAAATCTTCCTTTTCAATCCTGTTTACGCCTAAAATAAGAGTTATATAATCCAGAAACGAAATGGAGGTGCACCTATGTATAAAACAATCGGGATCGTTGCCCATGTCGATGCGGGCAAGACGACATTTTCCGAACAGCTGCTTTTTCATACACATAGCATCCGCCAACGTGGTCGCGTTGACCATCAAGACACATTCCTTGATAGCCATGAAATCGAAAAGAACCGCGGCATTACTGTCTTTGCAGATCAAGGCATCTTCACGTTCAATGGCTCGCAGTACACCTTGATCGATACACCTGGACACGTCGACTTTTCGCCTGAAATGGAAAGGGCCGTCCAAGTTATGGATGCTGCCATCGTCATTATTAGCGCAGCGGACGGAGTGGAAGGACATACCGAAACGGTTTGGCAATTGTTGAAGAAACATCAGGTCCCAACCTTTTTCTTTTTAAATAAAACCGATCGGGAAGGTGTGGATCTTCAAGGCGTCGTGAAGGAAATTCGCGATAGTTTATCAGAGGACATCTTTGATTTATCGGAGTTGGAAAATGGCGTAATGACAGAAAGCCTCATTGAATTCATTGCGGAACGCGACGAAGCATTACTCGAACAATATATGGGCACCGGGTACGACGAATCGACATGGCTCGATGCTTTGAAACGGATGATTCGAAATCGGGACGTCTTTGCATACGGGCATGGCTCTGCGCTGAAGGATATCGGTGTGCTAGAGTTCCTGACGAAATTGGATTTACTGACCGCAACGGATTATATGGATACCGGAGATTTTGCGGCGCGCGTCTATAAGGTTCGGCATGATGAAAACGGGAATCGGGTAACCTTCCTGAAAGTATTGCAAGGTAGTTTGCGCGTCAGGGATGAAGTGAAGTATGGCGACAAGTCAGAGAAAATTACGCAGATTAGGCGTTATAACGGAAACAAATATCAAACAGACGAAGCTGCACATGCAGGGGAAATCATGGCGGTTACAGGTTTGACGGAGGCTGGCGCGGGTGATCCGGTTGGTGCGCTCGACGAGAGAGCGGTTTTTGATTTGATTCCAACGTTGAAATCGAAAGTCATTTTCGACCCGTCCATCCATGTGAAGGAAGTGCTGCGTTGCTTCAACATGCTCGATGCCGAAGACCCTTCGTTGCGTGTCGTCTGGGATGAACACGTTCAAGAGATACACGTCCATGTGATGGGCGTCATCCAGCTCGAGGTGTTGAAACAAATTGTACGGGACCGGTTCCATTTTGAAGTAACATTCGGGGATCCAAAGATCTTGTATAAGGAGACAATCCGTTCGGCCGTCAACGGCTACGGACATTTTGAACCGTTGAAGCATTATGCAGAAGTTCATTTGAAAATTGAACCAGCTGCGCGGAACAGTGGCATTTCGTTTGAAAATGTATGTCATGCGAATGACTTGTCTGTCGGACATCAAAACTTGGTACGGAGTCATATTTTCGAGCGCCCGCATCATGGTTTATTGACAGGATCTGCGTTGACAGACGTAAAAATTACCTTGCTGACCGGCAGGGGGCATAATGAGCATACGTCGGGCGGCGACTTCAGGGAAGCAACTTTCCGGGCATTGCGGCAAGGGTTGGAGAAAGCGGAAAACGTCCTGCTGGAGCCGGTTTACGACTTCAAGATAAAAGTCAGCATGGACCATATCGGTCGCGTCCTCTCTGACATCCAGCAAGCATCCGGAAGCTTCGCACCTCCTGAAACGATCGGCGAAAACACAGTCGTGACCGGCCGTGTCCCTGTTGCCACTTTCATGAATTACAGCACTGTTTTCGTATCGTTCACGAACGGAAAAGGCGCACTTACTTTGCAATTTGGCGGCTATGATGAATGCCATAATGCGGAGGAAGTCATTGAGGCAATCGGCTATAACAAGGATGCCGACCCCGAGTACACATCGACGTCGATTTTTTGCGCGAAAGGCAAAGGCTACCCCGTTCCGTGGTATGAAGCGGAAGCGGCAATGCATTTACTGTGATTGATTTGTTAAGCGCATGAGGCGCGAATAGCAAAAGCACAAGTTTTAACACTTCCGCGGTCATCTGTATTGCCGATGACCACCCTGACGCGCCAAATGCCTTTACAACTTAAAAATGCTCTCTTCGCCGTTGGTTTCGGGGTAGGTAGAAGGTTACAAAATGACAATAACTTCTGAAAAATGACCAATAACTCCTGGGAAGTGACCGATAAACTTGTGAAAATGACCGATAACTTCCAGGTAGTGACCGATATCTTGCTTCAAATGATCGATATCTCCCCTACTCACCCAATCGATAGACTAAAAATCGCTCGTTTTCATTTTTCTCATACAGCCGGTCGATTTTCACTTCCTTCAACAGCTCAAACGGTGTCTGGTTGTCCATGAATTGCACATATTCGGCTGTCGGGTAATAAAGGATGACATCGACCGGGCGCATCACACGTTCAACGGACTGCATGATGTTTCCAATCACGGTCATAAAGATCTGGATAGAAAAAGGATTGAAAAAATAAAAACGGTTTTCGGAAGCCTCTATTTCATACGACTCGGCGAAGCACCGTTCGAAACGGATCGCTCCACCTGCTCGCTTGTTTTTCCGACGGTATTGGACAAGATTTTCGATGGCATCCTGGTAAAGCTGCGCATTCATTTCGATTCCAGTAACTGAAGCGGAAAAGCGGTTATGGACATAGAACGAAACGCGCGCTTTGCCACAGCCAAAATCGACAAATCCATCCGTTCGTTCGAGTGCATACTCATTGAAAAGCACATCGAGCGCTTCATACGGTGTTGCTTCATACCGATTATAATGGGGCGACTGGCTCAACAACTCCAACGTCCCGGCCGTTTTGATATGAAGAAGATTATCGTATTCCTTTTCATTCAACGAAATCATTCCTTTCCCTCATCGCCTCATTGTACTTGGCTTCTACGAAAATGCCAAACAAGAAAACAGGGATGGCTTGTTTCGGGCGCGGGACGGCTCGCTTTGGACGAGCAATCACCCCCATTGGACGCACGACGACCTGCTTTGGACGAGCAATCACCCTCATTGGACGCGCGACGACCCACTTTGGACGAGCAACCATCCCCATTGGACGTGCCACGACTCACTTTGGACGCCCCAACCTCTTGCTTTGGACGCACAACCTCTTGCTTTGGACGCAACACACCAGCCATCTAAAAAAGCTGTCACAGAAAGTCAATTTTCGACTTTCTGGACAGCCCCTGTGTATCAACTAAACCTTATTTTATATTCAATTGTGTAATCGGATCCGACACCCTTCTCGTCAATCGTTTTCGTCTCCGGCTTTCCTTCAGTTCCGCCACTTTCTCAGTTTTCGTAAACAATCGATAAACCGATGGAATTAACAACAGCGTAATGAACGTCGCAAATAGCAATCCGGAAATCAGCACTGTTGCGAGCGGTGCCTGGTAATTGCCTGACACACCGGAAGCAAGCGCAAGCGGCAGCATTCCACCAACTGTCGTTAACGTCGTCATGAAAATTGGGCGGAACCGGTTTCTGCCCGCTTCTACTAACGCCTCTTGCATCGACATTCCTGCCCTGCGGAGCTGGTTCGTGCGGTCAATCAATAGAATCGCGTTATTCAACACGATGCCGATTAACATAATGACACCCATTCCTGACAATAGATTCAGCTCCATTTGTGTCACGAACAAACCGATAATGACGCCAATGATCGCCATCGGAATGACCGACATAACAATGAGTGGATGCCCTAAATGATTGAACTGTACAGCCATCACGAAATAGACAAGGAACAGTGCAATCCCAAGTACAAATAGCATTTCCATCATGAGCTGCTGTTGCTGTTCAATATCACCAGCCACATCGATCGTATAGCCTGTCGGTGTATTGAATTCGCTAATAACTTTTTGCACATCACGATTGATTGCACCTAAGTCTCTTCCTTCGATATCCGCAGAAACAGCAATGAATCGTTCCTGATCGATATGCGTGATTTGATTAGGCGTGCGTACCGTTTCCAAGTGAAGAAATTCCGATAACTTCTTATTGCCTTCCATCGTCGGGATTTCCAAATTGAAAAGTGTTTGACTTGAATCCGTTTTTTCATGCCAACTGACGATGAGTGGCACATTTTCGCCGTCTACCACCATCTGTCCGATCGGCATTTCAATGAAAGCCTGTTCAATGAACTGCTTTACGTGCATTTGCGATAACCCTGCATCTGCAATTGCCTTCTCGTTTAATACAATTCTCTTTTCATCAGAAGTGCGCTCCATCGAATTTGTCACACCGACAATTCCTTCGACTTTACGAAGTTGCCCCATAAAGTCCTCCGCAATTGCCTGCATTTGACCAAAATCGTCCCCTTTGATCATCACTTGTACAGGTGCACCGCTAACTCCCGACATTGCAAGTTGCACATTTCGTATCGGTTCCGTCTCTTGGAATTCCCGGAGCGATCTAATAATCTGCTCGTTCACTTCCTTCTGCTCGTGAACGATGTCGTCTTCTTTCGTCATATTGACGATGACAACCAGCTCACTCCCGCCACTATCCAAAATATAACTAGACTCGACATCCTCAATCTCTGCCATCTTGTCGTTCATGAGTCGAGCAATCCGCTCTTTTTCAGCAGGCTCCACTCCTGTTTCCAACACGACAAATAGTTCACTGTACCGATTAAAAACATCCGGCATCACAGTCATCGGAATTTTATTCACAAGGAGCAACGAACCTGCGAAAAGTCCGAAAAAGAGGGCGATGACAAGTACACAACGACGTCTTTTCTCAACAATCCATGACACAAGGTCATTGTATCCTTTGCTGATACGGCTCTCTTTGCGGGAATCAACGCTGCCCCGATACCGAAGAAAATTCTCCGAAAGGACAGGGATAAGTGTAAAAGCAATGAGCACTGAGCTTACCAACGTAATGGCGACAACAATCGCAAGAATGATCATGAACTCACCCATTCCCCCGCCGATAAAACCGATCGGAAGAAGTACGACAATAGTCGTCAACATGGATGCGAACACGGCACCCGCCACTTCCTTCGTTCCTGCAAGAACCGCCTCAAACTTTGAAAGCCCGAGCTCACGTTGTCGATAAATCGATTCCAAAATGACGATCGAGGAATCCACCATCATCGCAATCCCTAGTCCTAAACCGATAAGCGTCAGCATATTAAGACTGTACCCTAACGCATAAATCGTCACAAAGGTTAGTAGCACAGATGTCGGTATAGATACCGCGATGATAAGAGTCGCACGGACGTTTCTCAGGAATAAAAGCAGAATCGCGATTCCTACTATACTGCCGATTAGAATATTCGTGACGATCCCATCAATCGATTCTTGGACGAAATCTGCTTGCGCCACCATTTCATTCAACGTAAATCCTTTCACTAGTCCTTCGTCACGTATTTTTTGAATTTCTGCACGAACAGCTTTCGCCATGTCGATTTGCGTAATATTTGCAGCTCTACCTACCTGAATGAACACTAATTCTTCAGTCCCGTTTTTCCAGACGAACGATGAGCTTTGGCGAGGTGTCAAAGAAACATCCGCAATCTCCTTCAGCTGAATGAACCCTTCCGCTGTCGGAATTTCGATATTTCTCACACCGTCGATATCGGCAAACTTTGAATTCCAGCGAAGAAGCGATGCGTCTTTGCCGTCTTGCAGCTCACCAAGTGTTGCTTCTGAATTCGCTTGCGCGATTAACCCCGCAACTTGGCTAATATCTAATCCACGCTCTTTCATTTCATCCCGATTGAACGCAATGGACACTTCATGCTCCGCCACTCCGGATAAATTGACATCCCGAACTTCCTTTAAACTTTCAAGTCTTGGTTCGAGTACATCCTTCGCAAATGCGGTCATCGCCTGAAGATCATCGCCCGAAAGATCCATGAAAAACTCATAACCTTGCCGGACGCCATATTGATAGGCTGCGGCTTCCCGTATTGCCGGGTGACCGGCTTTCGTTTCATTCACTGCAGTTTCAATTTTTTTCATGACCTCTTCGCTCTGCCCACGAGCAATCGTTATATTGATAGAGCTACTCCCTACAGTCGTAGTTGATTGAATCTCCTCAACACCTTCAATTCCTGCAAGCCGCTGTTCCAGCGGTGACGTGATGAACCGCTCCACGTCCGTTACGGCCATATCAGCAGCGTCAATCATCACAACCGCGCCATCCATTCCGACAGACGGCATAATCTCCTTATCCAGTTTGACAATTGCAAAGCTCCCCAACGCTACAACTAACACCGTCAACAAACTGACCAATACTTTCTTTTTCACAATGAACTCCAAAACCTTCACGGCCCTACCCCTTTCGCTTCTACATCTTCAACATCAGCTTAGCAAGTTTTCCCAATATCTATAACGTGCCCTAGCCGGATTCTCTCTCAGACTTTTGATGTAGTTCGTTTCGGGACCTATACCGGGTGAATCAAGAACCGCATAGTTAATTTTGAGAAATTGTATTGACAAAAATAGTTTCCTGAATTATTTTTAATGGAGAAATAGTTTCCCTAGGGAAACTTATTAATTAAACAGATCAAATGTGAACGCTTATTTTTGGCTGGTTGACGTGATGAAAGATAATTTACGCTTTTGCACAATGTTTTTCCGTTACAGAATGAAAAAGTAAATCTGCAGAAATATGGACTGCAACAAGTTGGACCTTTGTGAATACTATTTTCTATGAGTGATGTTTTTGAATTGGAAGGTCGGTTTAATTTTTTTTAAACAAAAAGTTGCACGAGGGAAAGATTAAGAAGGAGGAAAACGAATTGAAAAAAATGAGTATCGTTCTAGTTGGGCTATTATCATCCCTTCTCGTGTTAGGTGCATGTTCCGATAAAGAGAAAAGCGAAGCCGGTACGGACGGGAAAATCGATGTCGTCACGACAATTGCACAAATCGCTGAGCCGATATCTATCATCGGTGGTGACCACGTTGCAGTGGAAAGCTTAATGGGGCCAGGCGTCGATCCTCATTTATACAAAGCGACGCAAGGGGATATTAAGAAATTGGAGGGCAGTGACATTGTCTTCTATAGCGGGCTCAATCTTGAAGGGAATATGACGGAAGCATTTAAGAATATCGGCACCAAAAAACCTGTGCGGGGCATTAGTGAATCCATTCCAACAGAGAAGCTATTGGAAGATGATAATGGAGCAATCGACCCTCATGTTTGGTTTGACATTGAATTATGGAAAATTGCTCTTGAAACTGCAACAGAAGAGTTAAAGGCATTTGCCCCAGAACTTGCGGATGAATTTGAGGCAAATAAGGAGTCCTATTTTAACGAACTTGACGCACTTCACACGGAATCATTAGAGAAGCTCACCCAAATTCCTGAAGATAAGCGTGTATTAGTAACAGCGCATGATGCATTTGGATATTTTGGCCGTGCTTACAATATTAAAGTCGTCGGCTTGCAAGGGTTAAGTACGGAAGACGAAATTGGGATCACGGATATCGACGATACGATCTCTATACTGATGGAATATAAAATTCCCGCTGTCTTTGTCGAAAGCAGTATTAACCAAAACTCCATCAAAGCGGTGATCGAAGGAGCTGGAAAACAAGGGCTTGACGTGAAGTTAGGCGGAGAGCTATATTCTGACGCCATGGGAGACGCAGGTACGGAAGAGGGAACGTACATCGGAATGTATAAACATAACGTGAATACAATTCACAAGGCACTCCTAGGGGAGGGAAATTGAATGTCTGTTCTTCAGGTTGAAAATCTTTCTGCGTCATACCGGAAAAACAAAGTGCTATACGATGTAAATTTTGATGTCCAACCGGGTTCATTGACTGGCATCGTCGGTCCAAATGGCGCTGGGAAATCCACTTTACTAAAGGTGATGCTTAACTTGCACCCTGCCTTATCCGGAAACGTATCGTTCTTTGGCTCCACTCTTGCTAAGACAAAATCAAAAGTCGGCTACGTTCCCCAAAGAGGCTCAGTCGATTGGGACTTTCCGACAAACGCCTTAGATGTCGTACTAATGGGGCTTTACGGTAAAGTCGGATGGTTTAAATGGCCATCCAAGGATGACAAGGAACTCGCGATGGAATCGCTCGCTCAAATGGGAATGACGGATTATGCCGACCGACAGATCAGCCAATTGTCAGGTGGTCAGCAACAGCGAGTATTCTTGGCGCGAGCGCTTGTCCAAAATGCAGATCTCTACTTCATGGATGAGCCGCTCGTCGGCGTAGATGCAGCTACGGAAACAGCCATAATGACAACATTGAAGCGATTAAAGTCCGCCGGGAAAACAGTTATGGTTGTCCATCATGATTTATTGACGGTAGAAGATTATTTCGATCATGTCATGCTACTGAATAAAACGATTATCAAATACGGGAAAACGGAGGAAGTCTTTACGAAAAAGAATGTACAAAGAACATACGGCGGGACATTACGCTGGATGAAGGAGGCCTGATCACGATGTTAGATGTATTTTTATCTCCTAATGCGCAGTGGGTCCTACTCAGCACATTGATACTGGGGACAGCTTCCGGAATGATTGGCTGTCTTGCCTATTGGAAGCGTCAAAGCCTGATGAGTGATGCATTATCACACGCTGCATTGCCTGGTGTCGTGATCGCTTTCTCCATTATCGGGTACAAAAATTTACCGTTTATGATTCTAGGAGCCGCTGTCAGTTCATTCCTCGGTGCATGTTTTATCCACTGGATCCGCTCGTCCAGCCGGGTGAAGGAAGATGCTGCGATGGGAATTATCCTATCCGTTTTCTTTGGGCTCGGCGTCATGCTTATGACGGTCGTCAGCCGTACTGGCGGCGGCAATCAAGCCGGTCTCGATAGTTTCATTTTTGGTCAGGCCGCTTCCATGGTTCGAACAGATGTTTATACGATGTTGGTTGTCGCATTGGTTATCATCACAGTTATCATTGTCGCCTTCAAGGAATGGAAACTGTTTCTATTCGACGCGGACTTTGCAAAGGGGCTCGGTCTTTCAAATAGACTCATGAATGGCGTCTATCTATCCATGCTCGTGCTCGTTATTGTCATCGGCATTCAAGCGGTAGGTGTCATTTTAATGGCAGCGTTGCTGATCATTCCGGCTGTCAGCGCACATTACTGGACACATTCATTCAAGCAGATGCTGTTTCTTTCAGCTATTTTCGGAGGTGGTTCGGGCATGCTCGGGACGCTGATCAGCACAATGGGGAAAGGATGGCCGACTGGCCCGTTCATCGTCATCTCCTCCGCTTCTATTTTCATCGTTTCGCTTGTGTTTGGTGCGAAACGAGGGTTGTTGATCAACGCATTCCAACTGAGGATGCATCGGAAACATCACGCAGTGAGGAATCATTCCATCCCCCGCCATCCAGTGAAGGAGGTTAAATAAAATGAGTTATGAAGGTTGGATTTTACTTACCGCCTCATTAGTCGGGCTTTCTTGTGGAATCATTGGCGTATTCCTCATTCTCAGAAAGATGGTGATGATGGCCGATGCCATCAGTCATACAGTACTGTTAGGCATCGTCACAGCGTATTTGATTACCCAGGAGTTGAACGGCATGCCTATGTTGATTGGCGCGATCATCGCAGGATTGCTGACAGCTGTTTTAGTGCAATGGCTTCATTCGCTCGGCGTCCAGCAAGACGCTTCCATCGGGGTCGTATTCACAACGTTGTTTGCCATAGGTGTGATCTTGATCGCTACGAAAACGGGAAATGTCCATTTGGATGTGCAGCATGCATTAATGGGAGAAATCACATTCGTTCCGTGGCATACGATGGATGTCCCGCTCATTGGCGAAATACCGCAAGCTACATTCATCTTGCTCATTGTTTTGGCGATCGTGCTCGTCATGATACTTGCCTTCTATAAAGAATGGAAAATTACGACGTTCGACGCCGCGCTTGCAGCAAGCCTCGGCTTACCGGTCATGCTCATGCATTATGTATTCATGACACTCGTATCGATTACGACCGTCGCTTCATTTGACGCTGTCGGCGCTATCATGGTTGTGGCGATGCTCATCACACCGGCAGCAGCAGCCTATCTATGGACCGATCGACTGTCCGTCATGATCTGCCTAAGTGCCCTTTTTGGCGTCATATCCGCAATAAGCGGTTACTATATCGCCGTCTGGATCGACACATCCATATCAGGGTCCATGGCATTTGCAACAGGTATCATATTTGTAATCAGCTTCATCGGATCTCCAAATCACGGATACTTTGCACGATATATTAGGCCAGTGACAATTCAAGACTGAGCAAATAATAGTTTGGGCTATCGAGAAAGTAGAATCTTTCTGCGATAGCCATTTTCTTTTCTCTTTCAGACTATTAATGTAGATAAAGTATGAAAGTGGTATACTTTTGATTAGTCAGAAAATGTCGAGGTGAGAGAATGAGCGTAAAAGAGACATCCAATTTTATCTTGCATGCAAAAAGCAACGAATTCTATTGGGAAGGCAACGGACAGCTTTCCATTAAGACATTCTCGAATGGGAAGGCCCTCTACAAGGCCGATAGAGGTTTCTTTGCGGTAGAGGAAAATCGATATCTTCTTCTGAATGAAGGACCGTATACAATCGGGATCGAAGAGAAACAGGATGTCGAATCGTTTTGCATGTTTTTCGGCAGTGGATTTGCTGAAGACGTCTATCGGACATTGGATGCCTCGACGAATGACCTTCTGACTGATCCATATAAAACGACGAGTCCTCTAAACTTTTTCGAAAGAACGTATGCAATTAGCCCTTCCTTAGCTGGTCAAATCAATACGTTAAAAAAACATCACAAACAATTGGATGCTTGTTGGCATGATGAGCAATTTCATCGAATTATGGAAACCTTGATCGTTGAACAGTTATCGACTTTACGGGAAGTTGAATCGCTTCAAGCTTTGCGCAAATCAACACGTGAAGAATTATTCCAGCGGGTGACAACTGCCAACGAATACATACGTGCATTTTTTGCAGAGCCTCTGCAATTAACGGATATAGCAAAAGTCGCCTGTTTGTCCCAAAATCATTTATTGCGTTCCTATTCGCAAGTGTTTGGAAAGACACCACACCAGCATATTTCGGAACTACGGATTGAAAAAGCGAAAAAACTGTTGGCCAACTTCGAACTCAATATGACCGATATCGCATTTGAAATTGGATTTTTAAATCCTGTTTCATTCAGCAAAATGTTCAAGCAGCATATGGGCATGTCACCGCTCCATTATCGTAAAAAGGTGATTTTGGATAAGAAATCTTATTAACAGATAGGTATGATGAAAGAAACAGACAAAAAGGAGAGAATTCACATGGGGACAATTACAAAAATCGGACAAATCGCTATACCTGCAAAAGATATTGAACGGGCGACCGCATTTTACAAGGTTCAATTGGGTTTACAGCTTTTGTTCACAACAGATACTATGGCATTTTTCGATTGCGACGGCGTGCGCCTCTTCATAAGCCTTCCGGAAACAGAGGAATTCGCCCATGCAAGCTCCGTCCTTTATTTTCACGTGGAACATATTCAAACGACCTACGAGGAATTACAGGAAAAAGGGATTGTTTTCATCGACGAACCGCATATGGTTGCAAAGATGGGTCAATCAGAAACATGGATGGCGTTTTTTAAGGATACCGAAGATAATACGCATGCATTAATGAGTGAAGTTGTAGTGGGATAAAGTAAATAGAATAATTTCATGCAAATGGACGACTACTTAGCCGGTAGTCGTCTTCTTTTTAGTATAAAAACAGCCACTTCCCAAACCAATACCGTCATATTGGTAATGACACACACATAAGAAATACATATCAATCCAGTAGGAGGATTATATGTCCGATTTTAATCCGGAAAAACTATCTGTAAAGCTTATTCCACCAGCCACTTTCTCTCAACCAGTTGAAAGAAGGAAATATACTCTCACGCATTCGGACAGTACAGGCGAATTATTTTTAGATATTGGATATGTGTACAACTATACAGCCATTAACCTCAAAATGCGTGACGAGGTAGTAGCAGAATGGAAAAAAGATTCACATGGTCGATTAAGTTTAGTAGGGATAGCGTATGTAGATGGTGGGGAGTTCAGTCAACAAGTTGCTGGCACCCGTTTTAACATATTCAAAAAAGAAATGGCGACTGCCCTTAATGGGATTATTTATGGTGACCGGCCATTTTATATAAACTATCCCTCCCTCGTCGATGCCCCCATCTTTATCTATTACGTATCCGTTTATCCGCAATATAGGCAGGTTGCTTTTTACGGTACACCTCGCCACTTTTTGAACCAGTCTATTTAGCCCCCTAATCAGCTGTTGCAGTTTTGATTCCACCCAATCGGGTAATGGAAGGGTACGAGATTGAGAGCGCACAATGAAGGAGGTTATGGCATGGCACAAGATAGGAAACGTAGCCAAGATGAGTATTTTGAGGATCGTGCAGGAACGGATGATGCGAGATTTCATGTCATTCCCCATGATGATGAAGGATGGGCCGTGAAAAAGGAAGGCAACGAAGAACCGGCCTATACCGCAAGTTCCCGGAATGATGCTGTCGATGAAGCAAAACGGATGGCAGAAGAAGCCGGGACGATGGTTTATGTTCATGGAGATGACGGGAAAATTGAAGAGCAGTTGGAATACGGAGATGAATAAGGAATTTCCGGAGAGTGCAAATAGCAATCGATACAATCAGTCGCAGGCTATGATTTGAATAATAAAACACGAAACGGCAACGCATTGCGCGGTGCCGTTTTTTTTCATTTCAGTCAATAAATACTGTCTTCACCTTTGGATCCCACTGCACTGAATTGCCGAATGAAGCGCCCACTAGTTGGAGTGGAATCATCGTTTGCCCATTCACGATGATCGGGGCGGTTGAAAGCGTGATATCCTTTCCATTCACCGTAGCCTTTTTCGAGTTGATGGTCATTTTCACGGATGGTTTCGCGATTGTAATGACATCGCCTTTTTTCTGCAGCTTCACTCCCGGATGGATTGCCTCGAAAATTGCCCGCAGCGGTACGAGCACTTCACCGTTTTGAATGACTGGCGGTTGGTGAAGCGCTAGCCATTTCCCATCCATCATCACCTGGTACTCGCCTAAGTCGGGAATGAGCGTATCAAAGGTGATTCCTTCCCCGAAATACTCGGCTCGCATGTCTGAAATGGCTTTAAGTGATTTCTCGCGTTGATCAAGGATGCCATTCACTGTTTTATATTTTTGTGCAAGAATTTTATCAGTCGTGGATTCAATGGTCCGGCTGATGTCCTTATTTGCCTTCGAAATTTCAGACTGGATTTGCTTCCGTTCTTTTTCAAACAGAGCATTCCATTGCTTCAACGCCTCTTTTTGGGATAGTTTGCCTCGTTTATGCCGTTGCATAATCCCATCCAAATAGCTGTCCCGGCTATTGTTTTTAAGTTTCGTCATCGGACTGCCCAAGAAATTTTCATTCACCGTGTTTTTATACGCAGTCATCGGTCCGCCAAGATAATTTTCATTCACCGCGTTCTTATACGCTAGCATTGGACCACCCAAGTAGTTTTCGTTGACAGCATTTTTATAATGCATCATATAGCTCCCTAAGAAATCCGGATTGATGCTTTGCTTATATTTTTGTATCGGGCTGCCTAGAAAAGACGGATTGATTTCCCTTTCATACTTTCTCAACTTTTCAGCATAATCGTTATTCCCACCATATTGAGATTGAAGTATGGCAAGGTCTTCATCCAATAACTTCGTCAACTTTGTAAAATCGGCATCCATCTGTTTACTGAACGTGTCATAAGAAGCCCGCTCCTTGTCACGGTAAGCCTCATAAGCCTTCCTCGTTTTTTCATTGTACGCTTCATACGCTTGTTTAGTTTTCTTTTCATAGGACGCATACTCATTTCTCACTTGGTCAAAGATCTTCTTGCTTGCCGCAGATGCATTTCCCGCCATTCCAAATAGCAAAATGAAGGTGACTGTCAGACAGAATATCCTTTGAAAACCCTTCAAATTGAAACACTCCTTCCAAAATTGGGTAATTTACAATTAAGAGTAAATGAAATTAGACTATTGTGAAATATGCAGGAAGCCCCAATTACCAAACTATGGTTTTAGATTCATGTATTTCATTCTCGGGGGTACAATTAATGATTCATCTTCCCTCCCCGACATTTTATTTTTCCCAGGCCGAAAGACCCGAAGTTATGGGAAATGAAAGATAAAACCTCCCTAGAGTTATATTGAGTTGCCAGACTTTTATGGTAAAATGAAAGGAAACTACAACTGGAGGCGATGTTTCATTGATCATGAAGGAAAAAGTAAGTTCTTTAAAGGCAATTGGATTGGAGGCGTTGCTGCGAAGATTGCCGGAGCATCATTCCCGCTATGCCGATATCGAAAATGAGCTGAGGAAGACCCGGGCCGGCGAGAATGGTGAAAGAATACTGGCTAATGTTTTTCAGCAATACCAGTTCCCTTTTAAGCATTATGTTTTCCATGACGTGAACTTGCAATCCACAGGCAAATTTCAAATAGATACACTTTTTCTTTTTAAGCAAGGTGCCGTTATCTTGGAAGTGAAAAATATTGCCGGTCACATTCGCTTCTCTGAAGAGCATAATCAAATGACTCGAACCCTTGAAAACGGACAAGTTGATGCTTTTGAATGCCCGTCTGTCCAGCTAGAGCGAAATAAAATATTGTTGGAAGATTGGTTTCATGCGCATCACATCTCCATGCCCATTTATCAGGCAGCGGTTTTCCCCAGACCGCAACAGCAATTCGAAAACCTTCGTAAGGACCTGACTCTTCTTTTCCCCCTTGAGATCCCTGTTTATCTTCGTAGACTCAGTTCATTTCACCCAACTATTGATGTATCCCAACTAACAGACATTGCAAATAAGATAACTGACGCCCACCGCGAGTATGACCCTTTTCCCCTTACGACTACATATGGGATTCTTCCATCTGAATTGCTACCCGGCGTTCGCTGCAAACAATGCGGCTCATTTGGTATGCAGTCAATTTATAACGGGTGGGGCTGCCGGCATTGCGGCAAAGTTGACCCGCATGCCCACGTCCAGGCGTTGTTGGATTACTTTATGCTAATTGATTATCGTATTTCTAATAAGGAATTTAGGCGTTTTCTGCAGCTGGATAGCGTTCAGAAAGCGAAACGTATTTTAGGACAACTAGGAATTCCTTTTGAGGGGGAGAAAAAGGGAAGATTTTATGTCGCAGACCTTAAAGTGATTAGAGAGCTTCATGATTTAAGTGCGTCAAAGGTCCCAAAATGACAATAACTCTTGGGAAATGATCGATAACTTTCGGGAAATATACGATAACTCAGTTAAATTGATCGATAACTCTTAGGAAATGATCGATATCCACTGGGAAATGAACGATAACTTTCCCGCGAAGCAAAAAACCGCTCCAGTCACTCTCGACTGAAGCGGGTTCTCATTTAAACAACTCTTTATAAGCCAATGCTTTCAACGCGAGCATCTCTTCGTCCGTTAACCTGCTCTGGATTTTATTGAACAGGGCCTGTTGTTGTTCGGCGGTCATGCCTTGTCGCGCTTGAATTTGGAGGTCGTTGATTTCATTGAGGTCGAATTTTTTGAGCAAGACGCGGGTTGCTTCCTCTTTCGTTTGGAAAGGCAACTTCGAACTGTCCACGTTTTTCCCTTCTTCAATGAAAGCCCGCAACTCCGGGTCGTTTTGGACTTCTTGTTTGATTGCTTCGAGGTCACCACTTGCCTCTAGCTCTACAGCGACTTGGCCCATCACTTCGTCGGCAATGAATTTTGTGCCGAAATGATAGACGCCAAACCCGATGAGTGCAAGTACGACGACGGTTCCAATTAAAATCTTAAATGCCTTCAACTGTTTCACCTCTCCTCTTTTTCTTCTATGTCGTTATCTATAGAGTTCCCACCTGAACCTCATTCAAGCATTCCGCGCTCGCTAAATCTGCAATAATTCCTTAATATCTTCTTCTGTCAATGAACTCATCTCCACATCATCCGAGTCAATGACTTCCTCAATTAAATTCCTTTTCTTCTCCTGCAGCTCGTTCATTTTATCTTCAATCGTTCCACGGGCGACGAGCTTGATGACGTGAACAGCGTGCTTTTGCCCGATTCGATGTGCGCGGTCAGCGGCTTGTTCTTCGACTGCTGGGTTCCACCAAAGATCATAGAGTATGACGGTGTCCGCGCCTGTTAGGTTCAATCCAGTTCCGCCTGCTTTCAATGAAATGAGGAACAGATCGCGCTCCCCAGCGTTGAATCGATTGCAGTATTCCAATCGTTCCTCTGAAGGCGTGTTCCCATCTAAGTAGAAAAATGGCGTTCCATTCATCGCCAAATCCTTGCCGATGATGTCCAGCATCTTTGTGAACTGTGAAAAGATGAGCACCCGTCTCCCTGCTCTCTTCGATTCCTCGATGAGCTGCTTCAACTGCTCGTATTTCGCGGAGCTTCCTTTATATCCATCGACGAATAATGCCGGGTGGCAGCAGATTTGGCGCAATCTTGTCAGTCCCGCCAAGATCCTAATTTTATTCTTTCGTAGCGTATTCTTATCCAAATGCCTTAACGTATCATGACGGAGCTTCGCTAAGTAGGCAGCATAGAGCTCCTTCTGTTCCGGCAGCAATTCCGTCGACTCCATCGATTCGACCTTCTCCGGAAGTTCCTCTAAGACATCCTCTTTCACCCGCCGTAATAAAAATGGCCGGATGCGCCGGGCAACCTTTTTCCGGGACAGTTCGCTATATTCCCGCAAGCCCATGAACAGTTCCGGGAAGACAACGTGGAAAATCGACCATAATTCCTCCAATGAATTCTCGACAGGCGTACCCGTCAACGCAAACCGATGAGTCGCCTGCAATTTCTTCACCGCCCTCGCCGTTTGGGTGAATGGATTTTTAAACGCTTGCGCTTCATCGAAAAACGCCGTATGGAATTCCTGTTTTTCATACCAAGCAATATCCCGTCGTATCAATGGATAAGAGGTGATGAGGACGTCTTTTTCAAGCGCCTCACTTTGCCGCTCAGCTCTCTCCTTCTTATTTCCATCCAACACAATTGCATTTATGTCAGGCGCGAATTTCTTCAACTCACTTAGCCAGTTATATGTTAAAGAAGAAGGGCAAATGATTAACACAGGGCGATTTTCTTCCCGGATTGCGGGGAGTTCGGACAGGATGAATGCAATGCTTTGCAATGTCTTGCCGAGCCCCATATCATCCGCAAGTACTCCTCCCACTCCGAAACTTGCGATTGTTTTCATCCATTGAAAACCTGTTTTTTGATAATCGCGCAATACCGTTTCCAACGACGGCGGCACTTCCGCGTAATTGCCGGGATTCAAAAGCCGTTCAAGAAACAGACGGGCAGAATCTTCTACGGAAAACATTGCGTCGTCACCAACTGCGTCAAGGAAGCGGATGCCTCGCACCATTGGAATGTTCAAACCCTTTTCCAAGTCATCGAGGTCGCCGGGCACTTCATTCAAAAAGCGTTGAATTTCTTCGAACTCCCTCGTTTCGAGAGAAAGAAGGGCGCCGCTTTTCAAACGGTAATATTTTCGTTTTTCTTCGAGCGCCTCGAGGATTCCGCGAATTTGCTTGTCCGGAATACCGTCCATGCTGAATTTGAATTCCAGCCAGTTCGTCCGGTCTTCATATGCTTTCACACGAATGCGCGGTTTGGCACTCCCTCTGATGATCCGGATCCGAATCGCCGTTGTCGCATACACTTGCACAAGTTTCTCAAGCTTCGGAAGGATGTGATACAGAAATTCATATTCCAGTTCTTCGTTATGCAATAAATAACCTTCGTCTGTCTGGGCAAACGAACTATCTTCCATTAACTGCAGGATAGCCTCTTCCTTTTCCAAGTCGCGGACCAATACGGAACCTGCAGGCAAATCCCGTTCCGTTAAAGGGTTGATGACGATGTGGTCATATTGGAATTCTAGACCTGCGAGCAATCGGTTGTTCACCCGGTCCAGATAAAGCTTCGCCTTCAATGGTGATTTCACGAGCTTGTCCATCACTGTTTCGTCAAGAAAGACTTCGCCAATCCTGCGTAAACCCGGGACGACCTTCTCAATGAAAAAGCCGATTTGCTCATTGGAGATCGGCAACTGACGGGTGCCTGACGTTTCCACCATCTGTTTTAAGTCAGCGAGCCGTTTGCAATCCTCTCCGGTTAACTGGAACAATTGTCCTTCGCAAAGGACGAGCTTATACGCCTGCAAAACGAGTACACGCTCCAACCCGTCAATCTTTAATGAATGCCCTTTTTCCTCTTTATTTTCGAAATAATACCTGATTGGCAATCCCGTTTCCGATATATGAAAGGCAGCCGTTTTGCCGCCACTTTCCAAGGTAACTTCAGGTGTTTCATTCAATACAGGCAGAAGCTTTTTCCATGATGAAGGGGGGATGAGCATTGTGTAAGGATTGCTCGTTCGATGGCTAAATGTCCGGTCACTAGTATTAATGTCGATGAGCTGTTGCAAGACAGCATCCGCATCGCGCTGGAAGCATTGAAGATTGGCATCGTACGTGAATGTGGATGTCAGGGAGCTTGCCCGTCCTTCATTCACATCAGCTAAAAACTGCCGGATGTCTTCCACTTGAACGCCTTCCACTTGCAGTTCCATACCGAGCATATGCTGGTTCTTTCCTGTTTGAACTGGCCTAACTGTAAACGCGAGCTCCACCACTTCCCTGTTTTCAAAATGCAGCTGATGTCCGCTCGATCTTGGCTTCTCATTGAAGAGGGAGAGCAACCCTTCCGTCAACGCCTGATCGTTAGCTTGTGTTTCCATCTCTCTTCGTTCATTCATGGCAATTAAAACAGCCGCCACATGCTGGCATTTGTATCGATAAAAAGGGAGAACGGGACAGCTGCATTCCGTCCGCAACCCTTCCTCGTTCTCTATGATGGTGACATGGAAGTTTTCCTTTCCTGCCACTATCGCCTTGCAATGGGTGTCGCTATATTGTTCAATCGTCACTTTCCCTGCACGGTTAAACATCTCGCCCCGTCTAAATGATACGGAACCGCACAGATCGATGATTTTCTTTTGTGTAACATACATGCCTAATCCGCACGTCTCCTTTCGGGGAACAATTCTATACAGGCGCTTTGTATATTATTTTATCATTTTAAGAAGGGATTATCGTGTTTCATTTTGTAACGTCGTGCAGTCGGAAATCGTCTTATGTATAAACAACTTAATATAAGTGAAGGGATTATAATGAAGAAGGGAGGCAAGATAATGAAAGTGAGAAAGAGGCAGAAAAAGAAAAATATGCTCATTGGAATTATGGGCATCATCGCTGCCTTTGTATTAGTAGTTACATTGCTTCTCCCATTGAGCCGCACATCCGGCGTAGAAGCAAAAAAGAAGGTGAATAGTGAAATTGAATCGAGTGCGGCATCCGAGCTAGAAACGAGGATGTCTCCTGAAATTGAAGTGCCGTATGATCTTGACGTTGTAGAAAACACGCAAAAAAGTGTCGATGCAGGCCACTCGCCATGGAATTTGGATCCGGGCTTCGTTGCACAAGTGTTCGCGAGCTTGCAGCTTTCTCCGGAAGGCATTGTAGGGGAATATCCGATTGCTTATGAAGAGTTGAAAGTGCTCCAACAAACGACATCGGATGCAATTGTTGAAGTGAACAGTGACAAGTCGGCAATCGCTGCAATCTATTTGAAGCGACTCGTTCGCCAAGACGACACAGGAATCTGGACCGTCGTTGGGTACGATTTAAAAAATAATGTACGCAAACCGCTCCATTCGCGTTTGACTGAAGCGGTTTTTTCTGGATTATATGAAGACCTCATTGCCAGTTTTCTTCAATAATCTCCTCGACCTCATCTGTGGTCAACCTTGTCGCTAGGGCAATTTTTTCTTTGGAGAAAGCCAATCCATGCATTGTAAGAACTGTAGAAACCTTTTCTTGTTGGATACCTTGATGTACGCCTTTTAAGCGCGCTTCCTCCAATTCATCTTCCCAATTTTGCATTTGACTATCTCCTTTCGACTATTTGGTAATTCTTTACTCCCAAAACAACTACTATCTTTCCACCTCCTTCCATCATTATAAAACAGGTGTTCTTATTAATCAATAAAACCGATGTTTACTTAATCATGACAAAAAAAGCAGATACACGTCATTGCTGCTTTGACTTGTCTCCGCTCTAATAAATTTGTCATTATTTCATCCGGCAACTACCGTTTTTCTTTCCATCAATCAAAGCTCCTGATAATCCTTCATGAACCTGCCGCTTTCTTTCACTTCGGAATGGTACAACGCTTTCAATGCAAAACTCTTTTCCAATTCATGTTCCTTCATAATCTGTTTCAAGCGTTTCGTCAGTTCCACATTATTTTTCACGAGTTGCTCCATTTTCGATTTTGAATATTGCATCGTCTAGACCTCCTTTATTTCGCTATTATTCCCAAATCGGCGGCAGACTTGCCTGTCCAATCTTCTCTTAACGATCACTTCCTTCATCTTATCACTGCGGCTGCCTTTTGCACGAGTTTGGATGTACTTTTGAATGTCTAAAGCTTGTTAAAGCAAATCTATCAGTTCCATGGCTAACAAATCTCCTAAAAGGGTATATGAAAAGTTAAATTGCTTTAATAGATTTGGAGGAATAGATTTGAAGATACGTATCCGACACACAAAACGATATCAAGAGATTATCAATGTGTTTCTTCGGAATGGATTCAGCCATTTCCTTTTCCGGTTAGGCCTCACCAACCGCAGTTCGTTAAAGGATGACGGGGTCGAAGTAAATATGAACGATATCGGGGTCAAGCTTCGTCATGCGCTGCAAGAATTGGGACCAACTTTCATTAAACTTGGGCAGATTGCTAGTTCAAGACGGGATCTTGTTCCGCCGGAAATCGCGTTAGAGCTTGAAAAACTACAGGATCACGTCATGTCTGTTCCCTTCGATAAGATCCGTGAAATTGTGGAGTTAGAACTGGGAGAGCCTCTTGAGCACCTTTTCAGCCGATTCGACGAAGAACCGTTAGCTACCGCTTCCATCGGTCAAGTTCATGTCGCCTATTTACCAAGCGGAGAAAAGGTGGCTGTGAAAGTGCAACGGCCTGATATCCGGCCAATTATGGAGACAGACCTTGCGATTTTGAGCGATTTGGCACGTTTTCTGGAAGACAATACGGATTGGGCGAAGACCTATCATCTCCGCGAAATGATTGTAGAGTTTTCGCGATCCTTGCATGATGAACTGGATTATCGGGTGGAAGCGCGAAATGGCGAGCGCATTGCGAAGCAATTCGAGGAGGATCCGAGTATCCATATTCCGAAAGTCCATTGGGATTTTTCGACGGACAAGGTACTGACAATGGAAATGGTCTACGGCGTGAAGGTGAATAATTTGGAGAAGCTTGACGCTGGTGGGTATGACCGAAAATTAATTGCCCGACGGATTGTCGATTCGATGTTCCATCAGATTTTGGACGAAGGCTTTTTCCACGGCGACCCACACCCAGGGAATATTTATATCCTCCCCGACAACGTCGTCTCGTACTTGGACTTCGGAATGGTCGGCATGCTTGACAAGGAAATGAAATATCATTTTGCCTCGCTGCTTATCCATTTGCAGGAAGGAAATACGGAGGATATGATTGACACTTTTGCGGAAATGGGCATTCTATCCGAGGAAACGGACATGCGGACATTTACGAGGGACATCACTGATCTGCAAAGGAGATACTATGACGTTGCGTTGAATGAAGTGAGTCTCGGAACCATTTTCATCGAACTGTTCCAAGTCGCCTATCGTCACCATATTATCATCCCTTCGGAGATTTCCATTTTAGGCAAGGCGATTCTCACGCTTGAAGGGCTTATTGCAAAGCTAGATCCTGAACTAAGCATTATGAAAGCAGTCGAGCCTTTTGGGAGGAGGTTGGTAAAGGAACGTTACCATCCGAAGAATCTATTTGATAATTCCTGGAAAGATTTTGTTGAAAACATCGAAATCCTGACGAACCTTCCAAAAGATTTGAAATCGATCATGACGACGATCCGAAAAGGTAAGCTCCAACTTGACATCAATGTCCAGCAATTGCAAGTGTTTCTCCGCAGGCTTGACCGAATCAGCAACCGGCTTTCCTTCAGCATCATTCTGCTGTCCTTCAGCATTCTCATGGTAGGTTTGATCATCGGCTCCGCCATCGACGGGAGGGCGAACATGCTATGGCAATTCCCAATTATTGAAGCAGGATCCATCATTGCGTCACTCATGTTCCTTTTCATGATCTATACAATCATCCGGTCGGGTCGGATGTAAATTGCAAATTTTCTTACACGCAGCCTCATTCTTGGTGTAAATCCCAACATAGAATATTGTAGAAAGACTTTTATCTTGGGAAGGAGGTGTGGGAAAATGGGGAAAACGTTGATGAAGATTTCAGTCATTTATTTCATGATCGGTATTTCCTTCGGTTTATACATGTCTTTCACGCATGTGTTTACCTTGACGTCTGTACACGTCCATTTGAATTTGGTCGGCTGGGTATCGCTTGCGTTAGCTGGGGTATTCTATCATCTCTATCCGAATTTGGAAAGATCCGGCATGGCGAAGGCACACTTTTGGCTTCATAACATCGGCTTGCCGATTATGATGATCAGCATCGCGACGGCCATTCTCGGAGGACCTGAGATTTTCTTCCTGCTCGCAACGTTAGGCGGAGTGATGACCGTTCTAGGCGTCCTGTTGTTTGGCTTCAACGTCCTTTTACGCTTAGATAAATAATACTAAAATTACGCGCCTCCGATTGTTGTGTACATCCCGACGATTGGGGGTGTTTTCGTTTGTGCCACAGTAGAATGCTTAGTTCTTTGGTCATCATTTGGTGATAAGTTTCAATATTCAATAGATAACTTCCTTTATTCGATGGATAACTACAGTTATTCAATCGATAAATCCCCTTATTCAATAGATAATTCCCTTCATTCAATCGATAAATTCAACGCCCGAATAATAACTTAAAAAAAATTTTACATACACCATGAATAATTTCCCTCATCCTGCACAATATAAAGTTACTTGATAGTATCCTTCCGAAATAGCTCAGCGGTGGAGCAATCGGCTGTTAACCGATAGGCCGTAGGTTCGAATCCTACTTTCGGAGTAAAGGCTGTCTCTGTCGACATGACGAGAGACAGCCCTTTTTCATTACCTGTGTAGGAGGACACCAATGTGGACATGAAATTAGCGGTACTCGCTTTAGGCGGTATTAATGAAATCGGGAAAAATATGTATGTTATCCAATATGAAGATGATATTGTTGTGATTGATTGTGGTTCGAAGTTTCCAGACGAGAATTTATTAGGCGTAGACCTGATCATCCAAGACATTTCCTATTTGAAGGAAAACCGGGAAAAGGTGCGCGCACTCATTGTCACTCATGGCCATGAAGATCATATCGGCGGTATTCCGTACTTCCTGAAACAATTGAATGTACCTGTCTATGCGACAAGGCTGACACTCGGACTAATCGAGTTGCGATTAAAAGAACATAAACTTTTACGGGAAACTAAACTTACATTGATTGACGGGGATTCTACGCTCGAATTTGGGTCGATGTCCGTCTCCTTCTTCAAAACGAATCACAGCATTCCGGATTGCCTCGGCATCGCCTTCGAGACGCCTGAAGGAACAGTCGTGCATACAGGGGATTTCAAATTTGACCTAACACCAGTAAATGAAGAGTATGCGGATCTTCATAAGATGGCCGAACTCGGAAAAAAAGGTGTGTTGCTTTTATTATCCGAAAGCACGAACGCAGAACGTCCTGGTTTTTCACAATCCGAACGGGCTGTCGGGAAGCATATCGCAGACGCATTCCGTGAAGCGACTCAAAAAATCTTTATCTCGACGTTCGCTTCGAATGTCCATCGGATACAGCAGATCGTTGAAGCTGCAGAAATGACGAACCGGAAGATCGCCTTGCTCGGCAGAAGTATGGTGAACGTTGTGGCTGTAGCAGAAGAGCTTGGATATTTGACGATTCCTGAAGGGATGCTAATTGAACAGCAGGAAATCGATCGAATGGACCCGGAACGAGTCGTCATCATTTGTACAGGAAGCCAAGGGGAACCGATGGCCGCATTATCGCGTCTTTCCACCAATAACTTCCGCCAAGTATCCGTGTTGGCCGGAGATACAGTTATTTTCGCTTCCAGTCCAATCCCTGGGAACGAAAAAAGTGTGTCGCGCATTATCGATAACTTATACCGTATAGGAGCAAAAGTTATTTATGGGACAGGCGGCGCAACCGGCATGCACGTTTCTGGACATGCGTACCGGGAAGAACTCAAGCTCATGCTCACGTTAATGAAACCAACCTATTTCGTTCCGATCCACGGCGAATACCGCATGCTCGAGCTGCACCGTTCTATGGCCGAATCGGTCGGTGTGGAACGTGATAATATTTTCATTTTGAATAACGGCGATGTTGTGGACATTCAGGATGGAGTCGCCCGCCAAACGAGGCATGTAGAAGCAGGAGATGTCTTTGTGGACGGATTAGGCATCGGGGATGTCGGACGAGTTGTATTGCGGGACCGAAAATTGCTTTCCGAAGAAGGAATGCTTATCATCGTCGTGTCGATGAGCAAAACGGATGGCCGGATCATTTCGGATCCAGACACGATTTCACGAGGCTTCGTTTACGAACGTGATGCCGAAGAACTTTTCAATGAAGTGAATGAGCTCGTTATCTCTACGATCAAAGAAGCGAAACCTTCCACTCGTTATCGGCGAAACGATATGAAACACGAAATCCGGAAAGCTGTTGAAAAACTGCTCTATACCCGAACGAGAAGAAGGCCGATGATCCTTCCTATTATCATTGAAATATAAAAATATCCAAAAGCGGAGGACATCGCTCGTCCTCCGCCACTTTTATTTTCAAAGCTGGTCCCAATTTTCTTTCACCATTCCAAATACATAGTGATCAACAAACTTGTTGTACAGCCACTCAGCCTGTTGCAAACGACCTTCCTGCTGAAAACCGAGCCGTTGTGGAATGGCCGCACTTTTTTTATTTTCCGTCGCTGTACGGATTTCAATTCGGTTTAATCCTAATTCTGCGAAGCAATAGTCGACAACCGCCTTGCAAGCCCTCGTCATCAAGCCTTTGCCTTCGAAGCCACTCCCCAACCAATACCCTATCGATGTCGATTTGTTTGACCAATTAATGCCGTGCAAACCGATCACTCCAGCAAGCTCCCCCTTATACCAAATGCCTGCCTGAAAGCCGTCATTTCGACTGAACTGCTGCAATGTTCCACCGATAAAATTCCTCGAATCTGCAACCGTTCTCGTAAAATCAATCCACGGCAGCCACTCACGAAGACTCTCCCTTGATTGATCGGTCAATTGAAATAGCCGTTCGGCATGTCTCGTTTCCAATAAACGCATTTCGATGTTCTCATCAACTCTGTATGTAAACATTGTCCTGCCTCCCCTTTTATCTGGTAATTCCTCTTTCATTCTATCGTAGTTTTCTTGGCAAGATAATACAAAGGAAGAATTTCACAAATTAGTATTTAACCATCACTATTTGCTATTTATCGAAGATAATTTACAGTTCTTTAATTAATTTTCGTAAATGGGTTGCAAATGAACAATAAAAGCACTAGAATACTAATATATTTTACTGGAAATCGAACATTACATTTTCAAATAAATATAACGTTCGTGTTTTGGTTATTATTGAATGTAGAGAGAGGGAGTATTACTTTGAAAAGATTTGATAACAAGTGGATGCGTGCCGTACTTCCGGCTTTGTTAATTCACTGCAGCATCGGGACCGTTTACTGTTGGTCCTTGTTCAAGAACGATATTGCCACTTACATCGGGAAGCCTGTCGGTGAAGTGGAATGGGCGTTTAGCTTAGCAATTTTCGTCCTTGGTATGTCTGCTGCTTTTGGCGGGAAATTTGTCGAGAAAGATATTCATAAGTCGTCCCTTCTATCAGCCTTATTTTTCGTCGTCGGGATGGCGGGAACCGGTTTCTTCATCTATCAAAAATCATTGATCGGTATTTATATTTTTTATGGGATTGTAATGGGAATTGGGCTTGGCATCGGTTATTTAACACCGGTAAAAACATTGATGCTTTGGTTCCAGGAGCAAAAAGGTTTGGCAACAGGCCTTGCTGTCGCAGGCTTTGGTTTAGCTAAAGTGATCGCAAGCCCTTTGATGGAAACATTACTTGGAGCAAGAAACAGCGAGGGAATTTTATTAAACGCTTCAAACATCTATACAATGTTTTATATATTGGCAGGTATTTATTTAGTCATGATGGTGATTGGACATTTGCTCCTTAAAAAACCAGCTGGCTACGAAGAAGAAAGTGTACAAGCTACAAGCTTTAGTTACCGAAAAGTGTTAACGAATAAAACATTTATCGGCATTTGGCTTATGTTCTATATAAATATTACATGTGGACTAGCTTTAATTTCACAGGAAAAAGGCATTTTGGCGTTCATTGGTTTCGGAGCGATTGGCTTAGTCAGTTCACTAACAGCTATCTTCAATGCAGGTGGACGGATTGTCTTCTCTTCATGGGGTGACCGATTAAAAGATCGTAACTCCATCTATAAAATTATTTTCATTTCATCTATAGCAGTGATCTTATTAACCATTTTGTTTGACGGTATTAATAATTCCATGGCGATTCTTATCATTGCCTTGCTTTGTATCGTAAACGCAGGGTATGGCGGAGGATTTTCATCGTTGCCACCGTTGCTATCTGACCGCTTTAGTTTAAATACGATCTCTACTGTCCATGGGTTAGCTTTGTCTGCTTGGGCATTTGCAGGGCTTTCAGGCAATCAGTTAAGTGCTTTTATTCTGGAAAAAACACAATCCTACGACATGGTGTTATATGTCATTATGGGTCTCTTCACGATTGCAACGTTAATTAGTATGTTTCTTGTGAAACCTGAGAAAGTGTCCTTGGAAAGCGAAGAATCGAATTGGAAAGAAAAAGCGGTAACGAATTAAGTTGGTACTGTTTTGAAAAGGATGCCTCAATAATAGAGGGCATCCTTTTTATTCACCTACTAAAAGATCCCAAAATCTAGTCGAAGCCGGTGAGAGCGGTACACTCTTCAACGAGCAGACGCCGATGCTTCTATGGGGAATTTGTTCGGTCAGCTGGACTTCTTGGAGAACTCCACTCTCTAAATAGTCTTCCGTGAATTCCCTTGTCACACAGGCGATTCCCATATTCATTCTCGCAAATTCAACAACAAGATCATGGGAGCCTAATTCGAATTCAGGCGAGATTTTTACTCCTTTGGACAATAAATACTCCTCTACATATTTCCTCGAATTCGAACTTGGCTCAAGGATAATAAGCGGCAGCTTGGCAAGCTCCCGTAATCCGATTGGCTTAGCAAGCAGCTTTCGGTATTTATCGCCATAGACGAACGTATCATGGATATTCATGCATGGCGTGATGTTCAATGAAGAATCGTCCACAGGCAAGTTGCAGACGACGATATCGACCTCACCCGATTTCAAGAATGCAATAAGTTCATCTGTCGTTCCGTTTTCGATTTTTAATTTGATATTCGGAAATCGGCTACGGAAAGCTTCCAGATGAGGCAGGAGAAAGTATTTGGAAATCGTATCTCCTACGCCAATACGCAGTTCGCCGGTCGTCAGGTTTTTGAACTCGGCTATCTTTTCTTCCCCGATTTCGATTAAATTAATGGCCGAATTAACATACTCCAAAAGAAGGCTTCCTTCATTCGTCAATGTGACTCCTTTAGGCGTGCGATTGAAAAGTCGTGTCTCGAGCTCCCGTTCCAGCTGCATAATGGATTGGCTGACGGCGGGCTGGGTCATGAAAAGTTCCTTTGCAGCGCCAGAGAAGCTTTCATTTTTGCCGACCACAGAAAAAATACGATATAAATCTAATTTGCTGACCATATAACCACCCCTTATACCTACCATTAGATATATTAATTTTACTTATACCACTAATCGGTAGTATAGTACAAGTAGATCGTCAGTAAAGTTATGCGATAAGGAGCGATAACATTGGAAAGAGTAGTTGGAACAGTTGTTAGAGGTCTTCGTTGCCCGATTATCAATGAAGGAGACAATATTGAAGAGGTCGTCGTGGATAGCGTACTGAAAGCGGCAGAAGTCGAAGGGTTCGCCATCAATGACAGAGATATTGTAACGATTACAGAATCCATCGTAGCTCGCGCGCAAGGCAATTACGCGACTGTCGATCATATTGCGAAAGACGTTCAATCGAAATTTGGCGACAGCACAATTGGTGTCATTTTCCCGATTCTAAGCCGGAACCGATTTGCCGTTAATCTACAAGGTATTGCGAAAGGTACAGCGAAGAAAATCGTTTTGATGCTCAGCTATCCTTCCGATGAAGTCGGCAACCACCTTGTCGATCTTGATACACTCGACGAAAAAGGCGTCAACCCTTGGACAGACGTGTTAACTGAAAAAGAATTCCGTAATCTTTTCGGATATAATAAACATACATTCACAGGTGTCGATTATATCGACTACTATAAATCAATCGTTGAAGAGAACGGCGTGGAGTGCGAAGTCATCTTCTCGAATAACGCGAAGACGATTCTTGAGTACACGAAAGACGTGCTCACTTGCGATATTCATTCACGCGAAAGAACAAAACGCATCTTGAAAGCAAACGGTGGCGAAAAGATCTACAGTCTCGATGACATCCTTGCCGAGTCTGTTGATGGCAGTGGATATAATGAGGCATACGGGCTACTCGGCTCCAATAAGGCGAAGGAAGACAGTGTGAAGCTGTTCCCACGCAATTGCCAGCCTGTCGTCGATGCAATCCAAGCTTCTTTGAAAGAAAAGACAGGTAAAACAGTTGAAGTCATGGTATATGGCGATGGCGCTTTCAAAGACCCAGTAGGTAAGATCTGGGAGCTTGCAGATCCAGTCGTGTCACCTGCCTATACTGCAGGCCTCGACGGCACACCGAATGAAATCAAATTGAAATACCTTGCAGACAACAACTTTGCTGATTTACGCGGCGAAGAGTTGAAAAAAGCGATTAATGAATTCATTGAGAACAAAGAGGACGATCTCGTCGGCTCGATGGAATCTCAAGGGACAACTCCACGAAAACTGACTGACCTGATTGGCTCATTGTCCGACCTAACTTCAGGCAGCGGCGATAAAGGAACTCCGATTGTGTTCATTCAAGGATATTTTGATAATTATACGAAGTAAGATACGGCCCTTAGTCATTTGACTAAGGGCTGTTTCATATCTGCCGGCAACGAATGCATAAATTCCCGTACTTCCTTGTACAGTACATGAGGTGCTACCGAAAACTCTAACGTTTGAATGTCAGGGAGCCATTGGACGCCTACAGTGAATACATCGGCCCCAATCCCTGCTTGAATGTCCGCATCACTATCACCAACAAATATCGCCTCATCATTCTTCACATCTAACTGTGATAACGCCTTGAGTAATCCTTCTGGATGGGGCTTCGGCTGAACGACATCATCACCGGTTATGATGACATCAAAAAAGTCGTTCATGCGGAGGGCTTGCATAGAGATCTCTAAACTTCTTTTGGCCTTCCCCGTTACAATCCCTAATTTTATGCCTCTCTTTTTCAACTCCGTCAATAAATCTTGGATCTCCTGATTCGCTGCAACTAGCTCATTATGCTTTTCCAAATATTTTTCATAATATAGCTCAATCGCCTGCTCCTTATTTTCATGGAGGAGATTTTCTTTTATGATCCCAACTTCACTAGGACCAAACATTGCCCTGATTTCCCCGGATGTCAGGACTTTATTGTCAAACTCCTGAAAAACACTTTGAAACGCATAATCACAAACAGGCAATGTATTCGCTAACGTTCCATCAAAATCGAAAATAATTGCTTTCATATGGTACACTCCCTTCCCTTATAAAATGAGTTCGCCATTGTATGTTTAGAACCCTTTTCTATACTTCGGGCAAAGTTATCGGTCATTTCCCGAAATATATCGATCATTTCCCAGGATTTATTGTCATTTCGGGACTTAAGGTCTATCTTGTTCCAAAAAAGGTAGAGGGCTCATCCCTCTACCTTCACTTCCTCAATTGTTCTAATATTTTCTGTGCTTGATATCCGACTTCAAAGTCATACAACTCTGCTTCTTCCCCATTCACCGCTTTTACTAGCTCATCGATCAATCGACGGGGTGCCACTTCCTCTAGGGAGATCGTTGCCAAGTCGTCGCCGGTTTTTCCTCCCCGTAAATGTCCCCAGTTTTCTAGACTAAGGATGCCTTCTGTTCCGTAGGCGGTAAACCCGATATGTTCTTTTCCAGCTTGCCCACTTATTCCTTCAATCAAAACTGGCGTGCCGTCCGAAAGTTCTGCTGTAGCGATGATGCCTGACTCGCATAGCGTCGGGTCGTCAGGGAATTCCAAACGTGTTTGGATATTTTGGACCTCACCGAATAATTTCAATGTCTGCTGGATGAAATGGACGCCGACTTCGAGGACGAAACCACCCTGCTCTCTTCCGCCGACCCAGTCATTTTTCTGCCAAGCACGCGGCCATTCCGGGAAATGCATGGATAGCTGGAGGCGTCGTAGCTTGCCTATGTAGTTTTCGTTAATGAGCTCGGCGAGTTTCGTTGCCGCTTGACCATAATTTAGCGGAAAGTTCATGGCGTGAACGATGCCCGCTTCTTTCGCAGCATCCGCCATTTCTTCCGCTTCTTCCAATGAGTTTGCTAATGGCTTTTCGCATAAGACATGCTTTTTTGCCCGGATGGCATCCATTACGATAGCATGATGAAATTTAGGCGGGACTGCCACGTAGACAGCATCCACCTGCTCATTGGCTAGTAACTGCTTATAATCCGTAAAAGCCTGTACGTTGCCTAGACTATTAGAAGTCTCTTTTGCTAGAGCTTCATTCCGGTCGCAAACTGCAATAACTGCAACCTCGTCATGCTCCGTAAATTGCTTGATCAATCGTTGACCGATGGCTCCTAAGCCGATAATGCCAATATGTAGCATGAAAATTCCCCCTTTTTTCTATCGTACAATAGGCGGGGTGGGCTGTCATTATTCATTGCTAGTATAGGGAGCTAAATAATTGAGCCCTTGATCAAATAAAGGAGGTCTTGTGCAATTAAAGGAGCACTTAATTAAATAAAGGAGCCCTTATGTAATTAAATGAGCCCTTGACCGAATAAACGAGCCCTTGTGCAATTAATTGAGCCTTTCCATAAATAAATGAGTCCCATGCTCAAACCATCACCTATCTACCCGGTAAATCCCTTTCCGATCCCGCAACCGGCAGCCGTTCTGCTCAAAAATGCGGATCATGTGCTGGTTCGCTTCATCTGTACTGCCGACATATGTCGTTGCGCCGATTTCCTGCAACAAGTTAAGCGACATCCGGTGAAATGCAGTCCCATACCCTTTCCCTCGCCATTCCGGCACGACGCCGAAATAAAACAAACGTCCCTCATCGACAGTTCCTTGCTCGATAATCGGGATGCTCAAACCGACGGGCTCGCCGTATTTCCGGAAGATGTAGCAGTGCGTTTTCCAATTCGGACCGAGCTCATTTTCAAGGGATTCCATAACTTGTTCGATTGTAAACAGCTTGTTTTTATTGGCAGAACCGCTGCGACATCGTTCATACAGCTCCGCGAACTCTGAATTCTTCATCTCTCCGTCAGCCAATGCCTTCATGGAAATTTCAGAATCCGATGGTAACGTCTCATTCAACTCACGTGTATATTCAACAATCGTCGATATTTTACGGAAACCTTGTTCCAACAGCCACTTCTCATAGGATGTATCCATTAATAACGACATATATTCAATCTGCTTCTCTTTCCAACTCCAAAGCAAAGCACTAAACGCTTCCAAGTATTCCTGCTCAGAAACCCCTTCCACTTTCACCTGATCGACGAGCCAATATTCATTATCCTTCTCAATTCTATTAAACAAATTCACTTGTTTCATTCCCCTTCTGCTGTTCTATCATCTCTAAGAAGTTTCGCCAGGACTCGTACGGATTCCTTCTTACCCTGCAAAGATTCAACTCTCCCTTATGAGGGTACGTTGGGTAGAGGAGGCACATTACGATGTTTGGACTTTCTGATTTAGTTTCTCTTGTCATTTCAGCCTTTATCATTCTCCCTGTGGTCACGTTCCTCAGGGAATCAGGCTACCTTATTGCAAGTGCCATTTTCGGTGTCACAAATCCAAGGCTCACGATCGGATCAGGCCCACGTTTTAAAAAGTTCGGCATATTTGATATCCGGAAATATTATCATTTGTATAGTTGGTTTTCTTTTGATTCATTGAAGAGGGACAGTAAGTTTGCGTATATATGCATTTACGCTGGTCCGATCCTTGTGAACCTTATTATTGCACTTGTCATTAATATGTTACTGGCGAATGGATTCCTGGAGAATTACAGAACCTTTTTTGAACGCTTCATTTTTTACGTGTTCTACTATGTACTATTCGATATTGTGCCGATGTTCACGGTGAACGGTAAACCGAACAACGGCATGATCATCTATGAAATGCTGCGTTATGGAAAACGTATTGATGATAATAACGAGCCTTTCCTTCCCGCTACGACAGACGTTGAAGAAGAGGTTCAAGAACAAATGGAAAAAATCGAGGAGAAAATTGAGGAAGAAAAAAAGGGTGACAGTCCCCCTCGCTCGTAGGTTGACTGTCACTCCATGTCATTGCTGTTGGTCTTTATCCTGCTCAGATAAATTTCGTTCCTTCGTGAAATCAGGTTCCTCTCCAAACTCCGTATTGAAGTTCGGGTTTGCAAATCGTTCACGCCTTGCAGCCGGTTCTATTTCTTCATCCGGTTTAAATAAAAGGCCCAAGCAAATTAATCCGCCAATCGCCACAAGTGCATAAACGACTCTGGACAAAAACGCATCTTGTCCACCAAATATAGATGCGACTAAGTCAAATTGGAAAAAAGCGATTAGCCCCCAATTCAATGCTCCAATAATGACTAATGCCAATGAAATACGTTGAAGCGCTCCCATTTCGAATTCCTCCTCATTAAACAATTATCCTTATCTTTGGCTAAATGAGGATTTTCATACTTCAAAATCGACTCCAAAATTCACCAATAATTTATTGATCGCCGCCACTGGTAAAGCTGGTAGTACATACTACAGCCCAGATATTCATTATCGTACAGTCGTTAGATTTATTACTACATTTTCTTTGTTTTTTAGCTAAGAAGTACACCCGAATTTATTATAAAAATAACGTTTCAATAACGACCTTCGTAAAACGAAATACTTGCATTTTATATTACTTTTTGATAAAATATCGTGGTGTGCATTAATAAAGAAGTTTGATTAATAATAAGCCTTAAGGCAGAAGGAGTAGGTGCGAACATCTAAGGAGCTGAAATGTATTGTCAACTAAACAAACAACTATTCAAGACGATATGAACGGTGAGACTGTCTCAGATTATTCATTAGACCGAGTGCCTCGCGAGGAGCGGAAGGCAGGCTGGCTTTCCATCACCAACATTACGTTTGGAATTGCTACTGCGATTTTCTACTTCCAAATGGGAAGTGTCATGGCTCTCAATTGGGGAGCTCCCAATGCCCTCTTATCAGCAGGTTATGCCATCATCGTGGCAGGCATACTCGGCACCGTTATTGTGTATTTATCGGCCAAGTCAGGCATGAACGTCAACCTCATGTCACGTGGCGGCGGTTTCGGCTATATCGGAGCGTCCTTGACCTCGCTTATCTACGCATCGAATTTTATTTTGTATTGTGCGTTCGAAGGTCTGATTCTCGTATCAGCCGTTCATTATTTTATCCCTTCCTTTCCGAAATGGGTTTTAATCCTCGTATTTGGGCTCATTGTTATTCCTCTAAATTGGTTTGGTATTAAACAACTCGACAAGCTGCAAAAATGGTCATTACCGATTTTCATCCTGTTTTTGCTCACAGCCATTGTTGTTTCTTTCATCAAACCTGCTGTCTATACGGGTCCTGTTTTCTCTTATACGCCTGAAGGGGTTCAGCTCGGTGGAACCGCGCTATTGCTCTGCATCGGCATGCATAATGGGATTATGGGCTTAACCGCTCTTCTTGCTTCTGATTATGCCCGCTTTTTACGCCCTAAAGATATCAAAGTTGGTTCTTTAGCAATCGGGTTTATTCCCCAAATTTTTTGTTACGGTGTTATGGGAGGATTAGGCATTTGGTTCGGCGTCCGTTACTTGGAGCCAGATCCAGGTGTTTATGTTGTACTGCTGCTCGGAATCGGCGGTGCGCTATTTACCATGTTGACGCAATTGCGTATTAATGTCACAAATATTTATAGTAGTTCACTCTCCTTATCAAACTTCTTTGAAAACTTCTTCCGTTTCACCCCTGGTCGACGATTTTGGATCGTCGTCTCCGCGGTAGTGGCGATTGTGTTAATGCTCGGCAATATTGTAGACCATCTAGCTACGGTTATGACATTCCAAGGTGTATTCCTATTTTCTTGGGCAGCCATCTTAGTGACAGATGCGCTTGTCGTAAAGAAATGGTTAAAGATTGGTCCGAATTATTATGTTGCCACACAAGATTATTTATATAAATGGAATCCCGTTGGCGTTGTTTCTCTCCTCGTTGCAAGTGTAATTGGTACAATTGCTGCACTTGGCTATATGGGAGTGTTCCTCCAATCAACGGCTGCGTTTTTCGCCTCATTGCTCGCTGCTGTGTTAACGGTTATCATTGCTGTTATGACAAAAGGCAAGTATTATTTACATCACGAACCAACGAATGTAGCTGAAGAGGACAAATTGTAAACGCTTAATGGAAAGTAGCCATGCCCGCTTATTATTTAAGTGGGCATGGTTTTTTACTGTTTTATTTTCATTGGGTATATTATCTTCTACTTCCCTTTTTGTATAATGTGAAAAGGGGAGATGATTTTTATGTTGCATTTACAACCGATTACAAAAGACAATTGGATGAAAGCTATTTCCTTGCGAGTCCGGGAAGATCAAGTGAACTTTGTCGCATCAAACGCAGTGTCGCTTGCTCAATTGAATTTCCTTGAAAACTTTTATGCAAAAGGGATTTATGCCGGAGAGGAAATGGTCGGCTTCACACTTTATGGAAATGATGAAGACGATCATGAATATTGGATGTACCGGATGATGATCGATCAGCAACATCAGGGAAAAGGGTATGGAAAAGAAGCGATTCAACTTGTAATTGATGATGTTCGAAAAATGAAAGAGGATCGCCATCAGACACTCACACTGTCATATGAACCGGAGAACGTACACGCAAAACGAATTTATGAAAAGATGGGATTCCAGGAAGTCGACGGATTTATCATCGACGGTGAACAAGTAGCTCGTTATACATTTTAATTACGTAAAAAAGCTGACTAGGGCATTCGCCGAGTCAGCTTTTGTATTTATTCCTTTGTCTGTGGCTCTTTATCTACAACTAAAGTGTCATCTACATTTGGTACTTCACGGTCTTCTCCCAAAGCGGGATCTTGTTCCGTTTCCCCTGTTTCGACAACAACGACCTCTTCTTCAAATGCTTCTGGTTCCACGCTCGATGACTCAACTTCTTCCGGCAAGTTAGCGACCAAGCCTAGTGCCTGTGCAGTTGTCGCATGGATTTCTTTTAGAAGTTCCGGATTGTCAACGAGTGACAGACCGTAAGAAGGAATCATTTCTTTCAGTTTCGGTTCCCATTCTTTGATTTGCTGTGGGAAACATCTATTAATTACTTCAAGCATGACATGAACAGCTGTCGAAGCCCCCGGTGATGCTCCAAGCAATGCTGCGATAGAACCATCAGAAGCGCTGACAACTTCCGTCCCGAATTGAAGCGTCCCTTTACCGCCCGCTTCTGTATCTTTAATAACTTGGACCCGTTGGCCAGCGACGATAATATCCCAATCCGCATCTTTAGCAGTCGGAACGAAGCTACGCAATTCCTCGATGCGCTGTTCTTTCGACAGCATGAGCTGCTGAATCAGGTATTTCGTTAATGCCATTTCTTTTGCGCCTGCCGCCAACATCGTGAAGACGTTGCTCGGTTTCACAGAAGTGATCAAGTCCAGATTGGAGCCTGTCTTCAAGAACTTCGGCGAGAAGCCGGCAAACGGTCCGAACAGCAATGATTTTTTATTATCTATATATCGAGTGTCAAGATGCGGAACAGACATCGGCGGTGCGCCAACTGACGCTTTGCCGTATACTTTCGCATGATGCTGTTCGACGATTTCTGGATTTTTACAAACTAAGAAGAGACCGCTTACAGGGAATCCCCCAATATGCTTCCCTTCAGGAATGCCGGATTTTTGCAATAAATGTAAGCTTCCTCCGCCAGCACCGATGAAGACGAATTTAGCAGTATGGCGTTCTACGACACCGTTATTGAGATTTTTCACTTTCAATTCCCATAATCCGTCAGCAGTACGCTTAAGGGTATTCACATTATGATTATAGTTAACTTTAACATTGTTACTTTTTAGGTGGTCTATCAACATACGTGTCAATGCACCGAAGTTGACGTCTGTTCCCGTATCGATCTTTGTCGCAGCGATCGGCTCATTTACAGTACGGCCTTTCATCATAAGCGGCAGCCATTCCTTCAACTGCTCCGGGTCTTCGGAATATTCCATTCCTTGGAATAGTGGATTTTCGGTAAGCGCTTTAAAACGTTTTTTTAAAAACTTCACATTGTCTTCCCCATTGACGTAACTCATATGAGGCAATGGCATAATAAAGTCTTCTGGATTGCTGATCAAATTGTTGTTAACGAGATACGACCAAAATTGCATAGAAAGCTGGAACTGTTCGTTGACCTTGATCGCTTTACTAATATCTAACGTCCCGTCCGGTTTTTCATTCGTGTAGTTAAGCTCACACAATGCAGCATGTCCTGTTCCCGCATTGTTCCATTCATTGGAGCTTTCCTCTCCTGCGCCACTGAGCTTCTCAAACACTGTTATTTTCCAGTCCGGTGCCAATTCCTTCAACATAGTTCCCAAAGTTGCACTCATGATTCCGGCGCCAATTAAGATGACGTCTGTATTTGTTTCTCCGTTGCTCATATAGATCATCCTTATACCCTTAATTTGCAGAAAGGATGTAGACGCTCCTTCTAAGGCGTCACAGAAAAGCAAGACGCGATCTAGGAACACACCTTTTCTGTTCAATAGTAACCTCATATATTATATCATAATTTTTTGTCTACGAGACTTTATATGCAAATTTGTTTAATTGTTTCGCATTTACTTTATGAAACTTTTTCCTATTCAACTTCGTATTGAATGGAGCAAGGAGGGTGTTAAGAAATGGATAAATACAATTACAATTTTACTAAACCTAAATTAGACATCCCAAAGTCTACATTTCAGAAAGTGTTCGACATCGTTACTATGATTGTTTTTGCGGCAGGAATCGTCCATCTCATTGCTGTTTGGGGTCAGTTGCCCGATCAAGTCCCGGCACATTATAATGCAGCCGGCGAGGTGAATCGCTGGGGATCAAAGTGGGAGCTCATCATTCTTCCGATCATTGCAGCCTTTTTAGCCATTTGCATGACGTTTCTAGAAAAACATCCGGAATGGCATAATTATATGAACCTAAATGAAAACAATATTGAATTTCAATACAAGAATTCAATTTTATTATTAAATGTAATCAAAAATGAATGCGTCTTGCTGTTTGTATTCCTGTCTTATAATATTACGCAAGTGGCGTTAGGGAATGCTGAATCGCTCGGCAGTCTATTCCTGCCTATCTTCCTTGTCAGCCTATTTGCTTCAATGGCTTTCTTCATTGTCCGATCCATTAAACATAAATAAAGATGGTATACTATACATACAGCTTTACGTCAGTCAGGAGATGATGTAAGAATGAAATATGATGTGTTTTTATTCGACTTAGATGATACATTAATGGATTTTGTAGAAACGGAAAAAAACGCGTTTACGAATGTGTTCACCCTTCATGGATATCCGAATGGGTTGGTTGATTACAGAGATACTTACCGGGCAATTAGCACTGTGCTTTGGGAGGATTTAGAGCAAGGCCGTATTACGCTTGCGGAACTTAAAACGGAGCGGTTTAAACGGTTGTTTCTTGAGCATGGCCTTGAAAGCGATGCCGAACTGTTCGGGCAAATGTACCTTGATCATTTAGGGAAGGAAGTCCATTTAATCGATGGAGTAGCATCCATGCTTCAATCTCTTAAGGGCGCAAGGATGGTAGTTTTGACAAACGGTTTCAAAGACGTTCAACTGGCCCGCATCGCAGCTTCCGGTTTAGCCGACACATTTGAAGCAATCTTCACGTCTGAAGAGATCGGTTTCCAGAAGCCCCAACCTGAAATCTTCGAACATGTCTTCAACCAATTGCAGATCAAAGACAAATCCCGTGTCTTAATGGTCGGAGACTCGCTTTCATCGGATATTCGAGGGGGCAATAACTTCGGCATTGATACGTGCTGGTATAATCCAAAACAAAAAGAAAATACCGGTGTCGCACGGCCTACATATGAAATTCAAGATTGGAAAGAGTTTCAGATGATCGGTATACAAACAATCGCATCCAGTTGAAGGATGCGATTGTTTTTTGATCACTGTAAATAAGACTGTACAGATACACATTCAAAGAGCCCGCTTTCCTTCACGAAGTTCTCGAGAATCCTGACATGCGAGCCACCCACGATGAATAGGATGCGGTCTTCTGGAGCAGTGGCCAAATCTGATAGGTTCGAAAAAAGAATGAGGTTTCGCTGATACCACCAGATCAGCCAGTCCATTCCGACATATTGCACGGCGTCTTTGATACGTGCCATATTTACATAGCTGCGATGGGTTTGATCGACAACTTCCGGCTGATTGTGATAAAGGAGTAGATCTTTGACACTCTTGCCGGCCGCGGTGAGCTCAAGTTGGTAAAATGGACAAAATATTTCTTCATATAACTCAGGCTGATGCTCTTTCGTCCATTCAACAACTTCATTGATTTCTCTCTGACAAGCACCTTGCTCCATCCAATCCACTGCGTAAACTTCCTGATGCCCCATCTCTTTTGCCAGTCTGTATCCGATCTGATCTATTTCGTTCTCTTGTAACTGATAATCTCCCTTTAAAAAGCCTGTGAATTCCTCATTGATGAGATCATTTTTCTTCTTCTCAACTTCCAAAGCAATTTTCGTCGGCTTGAAATCTTTTAAGCGGTCGACCACTTCTTCGATCTCCTTCTGTCTTTGTGGAGATAACATACTATCCTTTTCTATTTCGATCATATCCGAAGTGGAACCCATGTGAAATGTACCCATGACCATAATTTTAGGCTTGCTTGTTTTGTTAGATGGCATCTGTATTTCCCCCTTTTTCATGCTTACTTTACGTTCTTATCTGCCATGCCCTTTCTTCCTAAACATCTTTTTCTTTGAAAATCTATTATTATAAGAATTATAACAACATTCACTAATAAAATGATCTATAATTTAGGAAACGAAATAATGAAAAACCGGTTATCCTTTTTAAATTTTAACTATAGGGGGTAGTTACTTTGGAAAAAGTCACTGGAAACGTAGTCGGCTTTGAGTTAAGTAGTCAAGAACCTGAAAAAGCAGCGGAATTTTATTCTACTGTTTTTGGTTGGAAGATTGCCGAACCAAGATGGGATTACTGGGCAGTCTCGACTGGGGGAGGCGAAAATAGTGGAATCGACGGGGGAATTGGAAGAGGTCCAAATGACTTTCCACACGGGACACGGATCCAAATTGAAGTAGAAGTAATTGAGGAAGCTATTGCTAAAGCGATAGAAAATGGCGCTATGGTCGTTCGTGACAAAATGGAATTCGATGAGTTCTACCTGGCCTATTTAGTAGATCCGACAGGAATTGGATTCGGACTTATCCAAAAGAAGTAAGCTAGAAGGAGACGATGGAAAGAAGGTTTTCCATCGTCTCTATTTTCATCTCACTGGTAAGGATTCAGTTCCTATCGTGTCGATAATCGTCGGCACTTCCGCCAAATCGTCAATAATATAATCAGCTTCCGGTATGCTCCAATGAGCGTCTTTTTTCCAAATCCCAATCATTCCTGCACTTTTTGCAGCTTCCACGTCATTTACGGGATGGTCCCCTACAAATATGCTTTCATTAGGTGAAACATTTAACTGCTTCAATGCTCTGTTGAATATTTGAAGATCGGGTTTTCTGATTCCTTCCCATTCGGATACTAATATGGTGTCGAAATACTTCTCAATGCCAAGCGCCTTAATGTTATCCATCTGAAATTGCCCGTAGCCATTCGTAATCATTCCTAGCTTCATATGCCTTCCCTTTAATTCCTCCAACATTTCTATCAGATTAGGAAATGGTACACAGCTATTCTGGAATTGATCAATATAATCTTGAAGCAATTCTCCCCACGTTGTACCGGTAATTTCAAATTCATTAACCAACTGTTGATACACTTTATCTTTCCAAACATATCCGCGACTATCCAATTCAATAAACCTTGTTACAAATTTCTCTTTTGGAATATGGCCGACGCATTTGTGTAGCCTGTCATATTGATTGTTAATGAATCTTGCAACTGATTTATCCCGATCTAACAATGTTCCGTCTAAGTCGAAGATCGCTGCTTTAATCATTTCAATATCCCCCAATTTAAATTCTGCTTTTCTTCTGATTAAATTCCTTTGAACCGTTCTTAGGAATGCTTAAGATAATCCAATCTTTATCTTTTATTTGTTTCCCGATATAAAGAATTTGTCCTAAGTGATAACTAATATGAGCTATTTCCGTTTGAATTGCTTGAAAAGCACTCAAAGGTTGTCCTCTCAAGGTTACTGTTTTAAACAAATCTTCTGCTTTAAAATTTTCAATTGTATTAAAAAGTAATCTCCAACCATCATCCCAAATTTGCATTAGATGTTCCCGGGATTCATTCCCTTCAATAAACTCCATATCTCTATCCCTATAAGGTTTTTCTCCGTCTGTAGTTAAAAAACCGACCCAGCGGGAATGCATATTTCCGCTTAGATGTTTAATGATGATTGCAATGTTATTAGACTCTTCACTTGGCTTCCAGTGTAATTCTTCTTCGGTCAATTGCTGAATTCCCTCTTCTGCACGTTTTTTTAAAATGTTTAAACTGTTCAATTGTAATTGCAAGGTATTCCTCTTCAAAGTTGCTCATACTATCCCCCTATTTCTACCTAATTCGCGACATGTCTTTAGATCACTCCGTATTTTTTCAATGCAAAAGCTATACCGTCTTCACTGGATTTTTTAGTAACAAAGTCTGCAACCATTTTTAATTTCTCATGTCCATTCTCCATAGCAATACCTAATCCTACTAATTCCAACATATCGATATCGTTCTCCCCATCACCAAACGCGATAGCCTCGCTTTTATCAAGATTAAAATGCTCCAGTACTTTAATGATTGCTAAGGACTTTGAAATGTCTTGTTGCAATACATTCAGTATAAAAGGATGCCATCTTTTAAATGTGAGATCTGGAAACCTTTCTACATATCTTTCGACTGTATTATCGTTTGCAAATAGGCACATTAGGAATAATTCATCATTATGAATCTGCTGGTTTATGTTTGGGTATTCATTTAACGACAAAGTTTCCTTCAATGCCTTTAATATATTGTCATTTTGTATGCCATTCATGCTTAAATCCTCAGAGTAGAACGATAATGCATCATTTTGTGCATTCGCAAACTCAACTACTTCTTGTACTATTCTTTTATCCATTGGCACTTTATGTATGATTTTTTTATTATGTTTTACATAGGCTCCGTTTGCGGTAATGAAAGTATCTATCCCTAACGCCTCTATTTCATTACACATGGATAACGGTCTGCCTGTTGCTGCTACGACTTGTAACCCTTTATCATGTAACGCTTGAATCGCTTCTTTTGTACTGTCTGAAATGCTTCCGTCCTCGAAGTTGGTAATCGTTCCATCGACATCAAGAAACACAATTTTATAACTCATTCGATACAACCTTCCAATTTAATTAGTGAAAGAAATTCTCCGTTAGTAAATTTTATCACATTATTGAAATATTAGACTATTAGCTACGGAGGAAATTCTTCTTAAAGCGACGAATAGGTTGGTAATGAATTCAAATCATTCGAGAAAGCAGGGGGAAAGATGGTAATTGGAGCATTTGTATTAGTAGGCTTACTTGTAATCGGATTTGTATACGAACAGGTTTCTCGGCGTAGGGACACGAGAAGACCCTATCCCGGTGAAATGATTGATGTCGGTGGCTATCGTCTTCATTTTACAGATGATGGGCAAGGTACACCCACGGTCGTCATCATTCATGGTGCGGGTGACTGCTCTTATTCCTGGATGCATATACGCAAAGAATTATCCAAGTTCACGAGAGTCATAACATATGACCGTGCAGGCATGGGTTCAAGTGACCCCGGTCCCGAGCCAATCCCTGAACATACCGTCAAAGAACTACATAGCCTGCTAAGTGCGACCGGAGCCTCTGGACCTTATGTGCTTGTCGGCCATTCCTTAGGGGGACTGATTGCCAGACTTTATGCTTCGGAATATCCAAATCAGGTGGCCGGCTTCGTCTTCTTAGATTCAACACATGAGTCACTTAAGGATGATGTAAAATTCAAGAAAGGATTTGCCATGATCGGTTTTATGACGAAAATCCTTAGACTAGTCTCTCCAGTCGGATTTCCACGATTCCTCGGTAATGTTCTAGGTATCATTCCGATGTTTGGAAATGAAATTTCCTATTATAAACAACAGTTGAGCGCTGAAGAATTTAGGCAATGGAAAGAGAGAGTTTACAGTATTATGTCCGGAAAGACAGCTGGATTGGAATTTAAAGGTGCTTGGGCACATTTAGATGCAGCAGCGAATCAATTACAAAACAGTCTGGAAAAGCCTCCGTTTGGTGACCTGCCGATTGCTGTTGTTAATAATCCCGGTTTTGGTGCCCACTGGATCGAAATGCAAAAAGAGCTGGCCTCCCGGTCAACGAACCATATTCATAAGACGAGCGATCACAAGGGACATAGCCTCCAAATGCCACGACCCGAATATGTAATTGAAGCGATTCAGCACGTCGTTGAACAAGTACAAGAACGTAACGGCCAGACTCTCGCTGAATCTTACCAGGAGCCTGCAATTGTTTAGGTGTCTGTGCATGATGCATTTATGACAATTCAACAACGGGAATAAAAATGCAGTTTATCGTGATGAAATTCCCATAACATCAACCCTTCAAACTATCGCTTATACAATTGTAGTGTATAATCCGAATAGTTTGTTGCACAGGCACCGGAAAGATTCTGAAAACTCGTCAATTGTCCCGGTTGACAATATAGCGCAAGAAATGCTGTAAGTAGGATGTTTTCAGATTCATCTGTTGCAGCGTTTCGAATGCGGTGCAGTAATGGTCCCACATTGCCTTTCGGGCACCTTCCGCTCCTAGGATTGATACGAAAGTTGAACTATTATTTTCAGCGTCTTTTCCAATTGGCTTTCCGAGTGATGCCTCGTCGCCTTCGTTGTCGAGCAAGTCGTCTTTGATCTGAAAAGCGATGCCGGCATGATAGGCAAACCGTTTCAACGCTTCCAGTTCAGATTCCTGTTTTCCCGCTAAAATTGCGGGCATGACGAGAGAAGCTTCGAATGCGATGCCAGTTTTGTAAAAGCACATCGTATTTAGCTGTTCCAATGTCAATGGTTTGCCTTTGGAATTCAAGTCCATTGCCTGACCTTTACACATATCCGTCGTCTTTCCTGCTGAATATTGAATGAGGCGGAGCACAGCTTTCGCCTCAAACTGTTCGAGTGTTGCTTGTTCTTGGACGGCCATTTGGGTCAGGTAGAGGCCTGTTAATTCCGCGATGGCCGAATTGTACACATGGTGCAACGTCGGACGGCCTCTGCGGATAGACGAATCATCTTGGGACGGTAGATCATCGAAAATCAAAGAAGCTGTATGCATATATTCTAATGATTTAAGTAGCGGCACGATTGCCGATTTATCCAATCCGCATTCTTGAACGGCCATCACCGAAGTCATAATCGGCCGGAGCCGCTTTCCATCGCCTTGCAAACTGTAATTTGCAGCTTCAATAATTGGCTCTTCCATAGGGACAAAATCGTTGTCGGGTATGAAAAGAAAATCATTTATCTCATTTCGAACGGTTTTCACCGTATGTAAAAAGGATTCCCGCTCTTCCCTTTCAACTTTAAAATTGGAAACGATATGATCCCGAAGCAGTTTATCAAAGAAATCCACGTCGTCCGCTTTTCGGACCATCTTTTGGATGAGTCTATCGAATTTCGGATCTTCGGTTGTGAATACCCCCATCACCTCGTTGTATTTTTTGTCTCCCATACGCTCTTTGAATCGTTTTAGACCATTGATTGCACGTGTTAAGATGACATCCCGCGTCTTCGTATCTGAGTCATATACGTTATGAATCAAATTCGTTATAACCGTCCAGTACAACTCAAAAGGATTAATGAGATCCCGGCGTGTTTCGCGGTATTTCAAGAAGTATGTGTACGGTGTAACTGCACCCGCCTCGAAGTCGTCAAACATATCTGCGAAATCATCTGCCAGCTGGTTGTAAATACCGTAGAAGAACGTGCGGTTGTCAAATCCCTCATCCTCTTCGGCACTCAGCACAGAACGGACGATAAGCCGGGAAGAAGCGGATTTCAATATGACCGGGATATAAAGCTCTTCATTCGTGTAATTCGCATTTGAAAGATCTTTTTCACGGTCCACTTCCTGGGAATGAAAAAACACATATGATTGCTCGTTGAACTGCTCTTTTGTCTCATGTAGAAGGCGATCGTGAATAAAAGAAAAAGCGTCACGTAATTCAGAATGAATATATTGAATCAGCTCTTTGTTCGCACCGTTCCACGACCATAATTCGGGGACGGATCCTGTAAGGAGAGTTGTTCGTATTAAGTCGGAATATTGTCTTTTCTCATCATCTGATAAAACATCCGAATCCAATAGATCATCAATAAAAGGATAGGTTAAACCGTAGGAGTAGCCCAATCGTATCGCTTCATCCAATTTCCTTGTGCGTTCTTCGGACGTTTCAATATCGTCCATCTCTTCAACTTGATGCATGACTACTCCAGCAATGATTTTAATCAATTTTCGCTTAGCCTCTTCATCATCCATCCCATTTGGAATATTGGCGGACACAGTTTTCAGTTTGTTCATCAACCAGATGATTGTCGATTCGACGCCTTCCTTTTGAGCCCAACGGTATAGCCCAGCCATGTTGAATAGACCTGTATTATCTTTACCAGCTGAAAGTGGCAGTTGTTTTTTCAAGTCTGAAACGACATGCCGGATTCGGCTCTGTGTCTCGGGTGATTTCAATGATTTGCCCAAATCACGCATGAAAATGTAAGAAATACTGCGATCCAAGTAATGATTCAATTTTCCGGTGTAATCAAGCCATTGAATGTAATTGCGATAGTCTCGTGAGCCGGAACTACCCTTTCCACGAGAAAACAATGAAAAATGATGTATATGATTCTGTTTCCAATCTTTTATATCGTTCGTCAAGGTAGTAGCATAAATCTTGTTTGCAAGCTGTCCAGAAAGTGATGTAAAATAGCCAGCAGCCTTCTTCTCAGCTAGCCGATAAACCACATCGGCATTTTGTTGTAACTTATCATTCATACTACATAACCTCTACTTCTTGTTTTTTTAGGTGCGTTCGAAAGTAACCATTTCTACTATATGCAATAGAAGAGCATTGTCTGAATGATATAGGAATGACTTCTTTATAGACATCTTTTTCAAATAAAAAAGAGTATCCAAAGCGATAATTTTGCTTTGGACACTCCATGATTATAACAAAGATGAAAGTAAATACAGGCAGTAATGTTTCACGTGAAATATTCGATTTTCGCGTTCGGAAAATACTTCTCCATATAGCTATATAAATGATCCTTAAGCTCATCCTCTTCATTTTTCGGATAAATATATTTGCCAATGCCGTATTTCCCCCACTTGTAGCGTCTCTTCTCTTCATCCAATTCCAGTTTGGTCTTCGGGTAGTTCTTCTCGATGACTCTTTTTGCTGGCTTCGTAAAGCGGTGCTGGATGAATTCAAAGGTGATGTCATCTCGGGCATCCTGCGGCAATTCTTCGTCGAGACGCTCAAATAAATGCCGATACCCTTCCTCCCAGCCTTCATGGATGTAAATAGGGGCCACGATGAAGCCAAGTGGGTAACCGGCTCTTGCTACTCTCCCTGCCGCCTCAATGCGCTTCGCCAAAGGAGAGGTGCCCGGCTCGAAGTTTTTGATGACATAGTCTGCATTGACGCTAAAACGGAATCGCGTGTGGCCGTTGTGCTTTGCGTCAAGCAAGTGGTCCACGTAATGGAACTTGGTGACGAACCGAAGCCTGCCCAGTTCCGTTTGACCGAAATGTTCAATTGCCCTTTTTAATGAATGGGTCAGATGATCAATACCGACAATATCAGATGTACAAGCTGCTTCAAACCTGGTGATTTCGGGAGCCCGTTCTTTAATGTAATTGTCAGCGGCTTCGAAGATCTCCTCCACGTTTACGTACGTGCGGATATACGGTTTACTTCCCATAGTCGTCTGCAAATAACAGTAATGGCAATGCCCCATGCAACCTGTCGCTAAAGGAATCGCATACTCTGCAGAAGGTTTCGATGTATCGAATTTCAACGTCTTCCGTATCCCGACGACCAACGTCGATTTGGCGATTCGATACTTTTGGGCGTCCGTCTCTCCGGGTAAATCCCGGATTTGATTATGTGAAGTCGTAAATCGAATTTCAATCCCCATTTTCTCGAACTTCTCTTTCAACTCTTTTCCTAACGGATATTCCAGTGCATTCGGTTCAAAATAAACAAGCTGTGGTTTGAAGGGTTTATTCATGCTGTGCACGACCTGATCCATGTTGGATATCCATGTGATCACCTTTCTCTTTTTTCTTAGCTTGTCTTAATGATGAGAAATTATGAAAAAGACTCTTCTTCTACTGCAACTCCGATTGAGGAGACTTCAGTAAATTAAAAACACCAGCCTCTCACTTGGCTGGTGTTTTTAGCTACCGTTATTCTCAAGTTCTTCGTAAAGAGCATGAGCCTTTTTCTCGGCCTCTTGCTTATCCTTTTCATAAATCGTGATCAATTTATTTCCGATAATAAAGTTCCATTGTTTTGTCATGTTACTCACCTCGTTGTTAGTTACCTTCTATATATACCCTCCTAAGCAGTTTGTAAACATATGAATGGATTCCGTGCATAGTTCCATGATCTTCTGTGTAGGAACCAACTGAGGTTGTAATAAAATTAAACAAATGTTATATTTTTGTTGGCATCTGGTGCACCAGATGCCAGTTTTTCGTTTCATTTGATTAAAAAGCAGATAGAAAATTTTTGTTTAGAAAGAAGGAGTGTTGCTTCCAAATGGAACAACATATCAGGAAAACCCTCGTCATCATTTTACAAATTTGTATTCTATATGTCTTTTCCTACATCGGGAATGTTATTCAAATCTTTTTCAACTTAATCATTCCAGGCAGTATCATCGGACTTTTATTACTTTTTATTTGTTTATGTATCAAAATTATTCCAGTTCACTGGATTGAAACAGGAGCAGGATTTGTCCTGAGTATATTAGTGTTGTTTTTTATTCCGACAACAGTTGATATTATGAACTATCCGTCATTACTTTCTTTTCATGGTGCATTGTTCGTTTTGGCTATTGTAGTAAGTACGATCATTTCGATTGCCATAACAGGAATGGCAGGTCAATTTTTCGAGAAAAAGGCACAGAAGAGAAAGGGTGATAAAGAATGCAACAAGCTCCACTCGCACTCTCCATGATACTATTAACTGTCATTGCGTATCTTGCAGCGGCTAGAGTGTATAAACGGTATTCTTACCCATTTTTAATACCTGTTCTAACTTCCACTACGATTATTATCATTGTCCTGTCGGTGTTTCATATTCCCTATGAAAGCTATATGGTAGGGGGGCAATGGATCAGCTCCCTATTAGGTCCATCCGTTGTAGCACTTGCTTATCCTTTGTATAAGCAACGTCGTTTTTTACTTGATCACTTACTGCCTATAGGGGGAGGAGTGCTCGTTGGCGCCAGTTCCGGAATGGTCAGTGTTGCTCTCTTAGCGAAAGCCTTCGGAATCAATCATTCATTAAGCATGTCCCTCATCCCAAAATCCCTTACCACACCTGTCGCAATAGAAGTCGCTAAAGGATTGGGTGGGAATCCTTCGCTTGCAGTTGTCGGTGTTATGATTGCAGGAATCTTCGGTGCTATCGTTGCGCCTTCGATTTTTAAATTATTGCGAGTGCGCAGCCCGCTTGGCAGAGGCATTGCTCTCGGCAGTGCATCCCATGCGATCGGGACTTCCAAAGCAGCTGAATACGGCGAAGTCGCCTTTTCGATGAGCTCTGTCACAATGGCGCTATGTGCAATTATCGGCTCTGTTCTTGGACCGATTGTTGCTTGGATTTTTCTGTAGGCGGAAAAAGAGAGAAGCCCTATTAATGCTTCTCTCTTTTTCTCTCTCACTCCAGCTCTTCCGATAGAAGTGTAAACCCTTCAATCATCGTGTCCTCTTCCACTTCGATCAATAAACAGCGTTTGCCGTTCACTTCAACTTGTCTCACAAACCTTAAGTCTTGAGGGCTGATGGCGATATTCGCAACTTTCGTTTGGATCTTGATCGATTTCGATGTGTAGCTTGGAACGATGTGACTTGCTTTCAATTCATACGTGTCATCATCAATTACTTTTCGGAAGGCTCTTTCCACTTTTTCCGTATCTACATCCTCCACACCGCTCGCACTTAGCACGCGGGTCACTTCTCTTGTATCTAAGGTTGGGATGCTTTCTTCTTCCTCTTCCTCGTCATCCACTTCCATCATGCGCTGAATTTCATCATAGACGCTCGCAAGGGTTTTTGTATTCACCTCATCCCCGACGACCGACTTCACAATCTCTTCGAAGACCACTTTATCTTCCTCAGCGGTCATAATCTCCTCTCCATTGAGCACATTCTCGATGAAATGGAAATCAGGCTTATTCGCTTTGCCTGCAGCATACAGGACATGATTGACGTCCGCCGCGTTGTCCGTAAAGCACGGGAATAAAAAACCGCCCAGTGGTGAAGTGAGATTAATGATCGGATCGAGATTGACCTTCGACTTGAATTCCTTCTCGTTGAAATCAAATACAAGGGACGATTTTGGCTGTTCCGTTTTGTTCATGCTACAGAGGATAAATGGGTTTTTATACACTTCATCCCTGTCTGCCACTTCCGCCTCGGCACTATGCCGTTTTGTTGGCTTATAATAAGTCCCGCGGATAAAAGTGATGACGACATCCTTTTCGTATTGAACGTCCTGCACCATCTTTTGCGCGATGCGTTGCATTTCTGTCTTCCATTCCGCTACATTATCTGCATGGAGACCGTCGTAGAGAAGCCGTTGTGTATGGTCGTCCGATTGCTCGTCCTCGTCACGGCGAAACCTCACTTCAAACAACTTCACATCTAGTTTTCCACCTAATACTTTTTTAAAATTGGTTAAAAATAATTCCTGTTGCTCTCGATCCAACAACGAAAACGGCTGGCTTGCCTCATGATAAATCTCATTGCCCTCCTGCCTAATATACACATTGTAAATATCAGCAATCCTTAATCGATCTGTATCCAACTTAAAATATTTGCGAATGTCCGCAATGGCTTTCTTATTCATCTATATTCCAACTCCTGATCTGTCTAATATACGAGAAATAGAGCAATTTCACTTTCGGCACTCTTTATTATAACAATGTTTATGATCATGATTGATCACAATTAATTTCGAATACTATGTACATATTTTGGAAAACTAAGATATAATAGATTATTTCTTGTATATCTATTCCCATACTTGTGTAAAATAAAGTACGATAGTAGAAGAGTTCTTGTTTGTATTCTGTCTCAAACGAGAGGATACTAACTTTACAGGAATATAGTCGAATCATAAAAATTGGGTATGAGGGGTATTTGTTTATATGGATGCAGTTATTGAGCTATTTCGAAAAAAAGAAGTGAAACGAGTTATCATTTTCGCGTTGATCATCATACTGCTGTATAGCGTAAGAAGTATGATGAATTTAATATTACTTACATTTATTTTTTCCTTTTTGATGAATCGGCTCGTTGATTTTACGAAGAGGCATGTCCGATTGAATCATAAACTGATTGTCATCTCGCTGTATACTTTGATTGTCGGCATTCTGACGGTCGGTCTTGTTAAATATTTACCGCTCATCTCCTATGAAATTAGCCAGCTAATTAAACAAATCACGAATTTCTTTACGCACCCACAAGAAAATCCGTTGCTTGGCCTCATTGACTCTTTTATCTCCGGCGAACAGATTAAAGCTTATATCGATAATGGTGTAACGTTCTTACTGAAATCATTTTCGGATATTAGTAAGGTGAGTGTTCAAGTACTGATCGCTTTGATTTTGAGTTTGTTTTTCCTTCTTGAAAAACCACGTCTCATTGAATTTACGGGGAAGTTTAAAAACAGTAAAATTGCACCATTCTATTATGAAATCGAGTTTTTTGGAAAGAAATTCTCCCGCACTTTTGGCAAAGTGATCGAAGCGCAGTTCATCATCGCTCTCGTTAACACATTTTTGTCAGTCATTATTTTAATGGTGCTTGGCTACCCGCAAATCGTCGGTTTGGCCATCATGATCTTCTTCCTCGGGCTTATCCCGGTTGCAGGAGTGATCATTTCTTTGATTCCATTAACGATTATCGGTTTTACAATCGGAGGAATCTGGACAGTCATTTACCTTCTTATTGCCATTATGGTCATCCATGCGATTGAAGCATATATTTTAAACCCAAAACTGATGTCTTCGAAAACGGATTTGCCGGTCTTTTATACATTCATCGTGCTCATTTTTTCACAAAATTTCTTTGGGGTCTGGGGACTGATCATCGGGATTCCAGTCTTTGTCTTCCTACTCGATATTCTGGACGTGACCGACAAAGACCCGATTCCGAACCAAGTAGACAAGATGGACAGTTAAGTCCCTCTTGTCTTTTTTTGTTGCGCTAATCCGTCTCTTGATTTAAGTCAATGACTCCTTCCTATCTTCTGACTACAATAAAGACTAATACGAAGATGAGGAGAATCGCTTATGGTTGCCTTACGAAAAGAACAATTATTTGGACGGAAATATGCTTTCCTAGCTGGTATGTCACTGCTTATAATGGCAATTGCCGCGTCTTTTTCTTATGGCTTTGTCTATGGAAACCTTGTAGTACAAGGAGATGCAAATGCGACCTTCAATAACATTCAATCATCCGTTTTTTTATTTACAACTGGAATCTTTGGTTGGATTGTTATTCTGTTTGCCGACATCGTAGTCGCTTGGGCCCTTTATATCTTTCTTACGCCCATTCATAAAAATCTTTCATTGCTCGGTGCTTGGCTGCGTCTCGTCTATTCGGCCATATTAGGAATTGCCATAATGAATTTACTTGTTGTATTACTTCTGGCTAGAAGTACTGATATCGCTCAACCTGCCGCATATATGATGTTGTTTTTACAGGCCTTTGAATCGATCTGGTCCCTAGGTTTAATTATTTTCGGCTGTCATCTCATGGTTATCGGCTATTTAGCATTCAAATCAAACATACCTAAAGTCATTAGCGTCTTATTAGTACTCGCTTCCATAGGCTATATCGCTATTCATTTCGTTACTTCGTTTTTCTCGCAATTAGATACGGTCATTTCTATTCTAAATGTACTGTTTACCGTACCAATGGTTGCGGGGGAATTAGGATTTGGGATATGGCTTTTGGTCAGAGGAGGAAAAATACGCTAAAGAATCTTTTTCTCGACTCGCTTTTTGATTCTGCTCAATGACTCTGGTGTAATGCCAAGATAACTTGCAAGCTGATATTGAGGCACACGATCAATTAATTGAGGACGTTTTTGCAAAATCGATTTATACCGTTCTTCTGGTGTAGATGCAATAAACGAAGCCAACTCATCCTGTATTTCACTAAAGTAATACTCCATCATCTTCCGTGTCATGATCTCTAATTGTGAGTATTTATTATACATTTCCTGTTCGCCCTCAAGATCGCCAACAACTAAGATGCAATCTTCCAGACAAGTTAAAGAGTACGGGGAAGACTTATCTTCTGTATGAAGATTAAAATTTGCAATCGCTTGCTCCTCTGTGTAGAAATTGGAGGTAACCTCTTTTCCCATTTCATCTATAGAAGATTGTCGAATGCATCCCTTTAATACAAAATAACATACAGTCGGAATATCCCCTTGTCTAAGAAGCACTGTTCCTTTTTTATATTCTTCAACTCGTATCTCTTCGAGTATTGCTTGCTGCTCCTCTTCACTTAGCGTCGTATATTTAGCCATATAGGTAAGCAATACATTTTTCATCCTGCCAATTCAACTCCTCTTCTCAATCGTTCAATACTTATTCTTATTCGTTTAGAAGATAACGTAATCCTTTAATTTCTCTAGGCTAATAGAGAACTAGAGTATAAGATTGATAAAAAAGACATACATTTCAATCTACCTACTACAAGCATTTTGATGAACAACATAATATAAAAGAGGAGTTGACCTTGTTGAAGGCGATTGTCTATACAAAATACGGAAGTCCGGACGTCTTAACAGCGCAAGAAGTGGAAAAACCTCGTCCAAATGATCATGAAGTACTTGTAAAAATTCATGCAGTATCTGTAAACTCTTGGGACTGGGATCGACTAAGAGGAAAACCGTTGTTAACCCGCCTAGAAGGAGGGCCTTTCAAACCGAAATACAAAATACTTGGAGTTGACATAGCAGGACAGGTGATAGCTGTCGGAAAAGACGTAAAAGAATTGCGTCTGGGAGATGATGTATTCGGGGACATTTCTGGGTGTGGTTGGGGTGGATTTGCAGAATATGTATGTGTTCCTGAACATGCCTTATCATATAAATCACCTAGTATGACATTTGAGGAAGCAGCAGCCATCCCCCAAGCTGCTGTCCTTGCCCTACAGGGACTCCGTAATAAAGGAAAGTTGCGGGCAGGGCAAAAGGTATTAATTAACGGTGCTGGCGGCGGTGTAGGTACGTTTGCATTACAGTTAGCCAAAATGCACGGTGCAGAAGTGACAGGAGTGGACAGCGCTTGCAAATTGGATTTACTGAAGTCAATGGGGGCAGACGAAGTCATCGATTACATGCAGGAAGACTTTCTTCAGAGAGGACTGAAGTATGACCTGATACTCGATGTTGTCGGATCCCGATCTATTTTCGATTTCAAACGTGTATTACATCCAAAAGGTGCTTATGTAATGGTCGGAGGTCCACCTTCTCGAATCTTCCAACTTTTATTCCTAGGGCCGTTAATTTCAATAACCGGTAAAAAGATGTCCATACTCATACACAAACCCAATAAACAGGATCAAAATATGATGAAGGAGCTCTTTGAAGCCGATCATGTCATACCAATTATAGATAGATGCTATCCGTTAAATAAGACCGCGGAAGCTCTCCGGTATGTCGGAGAGGGTCACGCAAGGGGAAAGGTCGTCATTCGTGTCGTGTTTCCCCCAAAATAGAGTGTAGACTAAGTCAAATAACAACTTCTTCTACACTCTAGGCAATCTTATTTCACTTATCCTCTACAATCTCTTGTACTTCCTCTAACTGCTGCATCATCAAGTCCAACTGTTGTCTGTTTTGCTCAACAATATCCATATGCTCATTGCGTTGTTCCGCATTCATGAATGCATTTTCCGCGTGTTCTATTGAATTGAAAGCATGCTCGACCGCCATTTCTTCAGGATGTGACATCGCCTGTTTCACCGAACGATCTGCCTTTTGGACCGAGTTGGTTAAAAAAGTGCTTGGATGATCCTTTTTCCAACTTGGTTTTGAGTCCGCCATATTAGTTTTCCCCTCCTGGAAATAAGATAAGTTACAGCGAGCTTAGTATTGTAAAATATCGTAAAAATATGCACGGACACCTTATTCGTCTTTTTACTTTAGTATGTCGATAAAATGTTTCAAAATCCTAGCAGTTAACCCCCAAATGATATACTTGTCATATTCAAAAAACCATTCTTGAATGGAAGATGTTCTCCATTTATACTCAGCGCCATTCATGATTTTCTCAAATGGAAAATCCGGTGATGGCTTTGGTTCGACGGAAACTAAATGCATCGAAGGCTCATGGTCCAATAACCATTTGACGGGTACCGTAAATACCTCTTCCACTTCATCTTTATTATAGGAATGAATAATTTGCTCGTAATTAATGACCGCCACAAATGGATAGACGACAAAGGAAGGGGAAGCGATGTATGGGCTTAATTCATGTATGAGGGTAACCGTTGTCGGGTTGACGCCTAGCTCTTCAGAGGTTTCTCGCAGTGCCGCGGCAAATGGTGTTGGGTCTGTGGAGTCAATACGGCCACCGGGAAAACTAATATCGCCTGGCTGCCTGCGCATTTTGTATGAACGAACTTCAAAAAGGATATGCCATTCCCCATCCACTTCAACTAATGGAATTAAAACAGCTGACCGAAAAGCGGTTTCCTCTCCTATGAATAAAGATTGCTTTTCATGTAACTTTTTCCTTACATTTTCTAGAAACACAGAACTCCCTCTCTTCAATATATATATATTTCATCGTATCATGAAATAGAAAAAAACCGACTTTAAAGGGAGCAGAAAGTCGGTTTCAATAGTATATTTATCGTTTATTTAAGATATACATTGCTCCGCCGAACCCTAGTATGCACCATATCCCTAAGTTTATATAATTCCCGATATTTGCCGTAAATGTTGAGGCAGCAAGTGAAGCACGCATAATTTCAGCCATAGAGTGAATCGGTAATACTTCATGAAGTAGTTGAAGCCATTCTGGAAGCCGTTCCATCGGGAAGTTGACCGGAGAAAACATGAGTGCGCCGAAGACGGTGACTTGGGAAATTGCTAATGAGGCGATCGGCGACAAGAGATAGGAGAATCCATAGCCGACACCAATAGATGTTAGGGCAATCATGAGTAAGGCCGGAACGACCGTCCAAGAAACATCATATCCCGGATGAAACATGAAATGTGCAACAATTGAGGAAACGACGATGCCAGGAATCGTGATGATCAACCATAGTGTTGTATCGGCACCAAGAATGACAGAACGGTTAATTGGCCACGTCTTCATATATTCCAAATACCGATCCGCTTTAGCTGTACCAATTTGTTGCGGTAAAATGACTAAACCGGTAAAGATCAATATTAACGTAGGTGCCCCAGTTGCTAAGTAAAGGATGCTGCTACTATCTGGATCTGGAATTAAATACGTTAAACCGATAACAATCCCGATCGCAATTAAAATTTGAATGAGGGCCATGAAAACTAAAAACCCTCCATTCCTTAAAAGTTGCAATTGGAACACGTACTTATAATGGCTTAGCAGAGTATTCATTGCATAGCCTCCTTGCCGGAAGTAAGTTCAATATAGACATCCTCGATCGTTGAAGGGGACAAAGTGTAATCCATCACAAACCCTTTCTCCACTTGGCCTCTTACCCAATCGATTGTTGACGAGACCTTTGACTGGTCGATTGCAAATAACAGCCGTGAACCTTGGCGATGAGAGGAGAGCATCCATTTCGGCATTTCCATTTCATCAAATTCCTTCAGTAGATTGACTTCCATGCGCATTTGATTGTGTACGGAGCTTTTCACTTCTGAAGGTGTCCCTTGGGTAATAAGTTTCCCTTCGTGTAAGATGGCTACACGGTCCACTGCCTTTTCAGCTTCGACGACATTGTGTGTCACTAAAATAACGGAAGTCCCATCATTCGTCAGTTCACGTATCACTTGCCATAAATAACGTCTACGAACCGGGTCTACATCATTTGTCGGTTCATCCAGAATAACTAATTTACCGGGAACAATGACAGCCATACAAAAGGTCGTTAACCTGCGGGCACCACCTGACAGTTTTTCCCCTTCGATATTCGCCCATTCTTCCATATTTAACGCCTCAAACAGCATATCGACCCGTTTTGGATCAAACTGTTTCCCGGCTCTCATTTTTCCCATAAGCGTAACTGCTTGCTTCGGGGTAAGTAAACCTAATGACACTTGGGACTGCGGTTGTACCGAACAGATGGATCGAGCTAAAGAAGGAGATTGGATGACGGATTTACCTAGTAAACGGATATCTCCGTCATCAGGTGTTAACAGACCTAAAATCTGATTCACCAAAGTCGTTTTTCCTGCACCGTTTTGACCTAGGAGCCCGAAAATCTCCCCTTCTTCAATAGCGAATGAAAGATTATCGTTCGCCACTTTGTCTGTTTTTCCTCTGCGGGTAAAGCGCTTTGTCACACGGTCCACTTCAAGGATCATTTTATTTCCTCCTCTTTCGAATAGTACTTACGATTCACCATTCGTATACGCAGTTACAGTACGTTCAATAAAACTGATGACATCTTTATCCAATGGATAAAAGACAATGCCTTCTTTCAAATTTTGAAGTGATTCCCACAGTTGACCGATTAATTTTTCGTCATTCCCAAACATTTTATTGGATTGGTTGATCCACCGTTCCACTAGACTTTGGGCTATTTCAGATGTTGGATCTGCTTCAAGATTGCTTTTGATGTCATGAATGATCTGAATCCATTCCTTCGTATCTTCCTCTGTCATTTGATCATTCATGTGCATGATTTTTTCCATTTCTTCTTTCGTCAAATGATCTCTATATTGCTGGAAGATTTCCTCCGGGTCTTGCTGGAACAATTGAATCGTACTAAAAATGATGGACCAGTTGACAGTCCCTTCAATTTCAATAGAATATGACACACTGAGAAGTGCCTTTTCCAACATCTTCAATCGTTCCTGTTCTCGTCTCACCATCTCTAATTGTTGTTCGATCGACTGCTGCCATGTAGTTGTCGAGTTTTTTAATATGTCTTTTATTTGTTCTAATGAAAATCCCATGTATTTAAGAGCTAGCACTCGTTCTAACCGCATCACATCGTCTTCATTATAAAGACGATGGCCGCCAGTCGTTTTGGCCGAAGGTTTAATCAATCCGATTTCGTCGTAATAATCTAATGTCCTCACTGTCACTCCCGTATTCTTTGACAATTTACCTATCGTGTACATGAAGTTCCCCCCTTCCTCTTTCCCACATTATAAAACAACACGTTACGTGCGATTCAAGAGCTGATTTCAAATTTTCCAAATATATTTTTTGCTAACAAAAAAACCCGAATGTAAGGACACGATAAATAGTGTCCTACATTCGAGGTCATATTTGCATATTTGTAGAATTACTGAGCTGTATACCCGCCGTCAACTGTTAGTACATTTCCTGTCATGAAGGAAGAATCATCCGAAGCCATAAATAGCACTGCTTTTGCCATTTCATCAGCTTGTCCTAAACGTTGCATTGGCGTCATTGATTTCAAGACATCTTTGCTTTCTTCAGGAATGATCGGTGTGTCAATGAACCCTGGCGCAAGAGCGTTTACACGAATATTTTTTGTTGCATATTCGAGTGCAAGAGAGCGGGTCAAGTTAATAACGCCGCCTTTTGCCGCATTGTAAGCAGCTGATCCAGGAGAACCTACCCAACCGTACATGGACGCTGTGTTTACAATCGTTCCGCCACCTGATTTCAACATTTCACGGATGGCTTCGCGTGCGACTAAAAATACGCCGTCTAAGTCGACATTCACTGTATTGCGCCATTCCGAATACTCCAATGTTTCAGTTGGATGAACGCGACCGATACCTGCGTTGTTAAAGACGACATCGACTTTTCCAAACGCATTAACAGCTTCCTTGAAGATGTTTTGTACTTCTTCTTCACTTGTAATATTCGCTTTTACAAACAAAGCGTCTGCATTTTTTGCTTTTAGTTCTGCTTCAAATGCTTTCCCTTTTTCTTCATTTAAATCGACAAGGACGACTTTTGCACCTTCCTTAACGAATAGCTCAGCTGTCGCTGCGCCAATTCCAGAAGCACCGCCTGTAATGACTGCTACTTTATCTTGTAATTTTCCCATGTTTACGACTTCCTTTCTTGTTTGAATTAAAGATCCGAAATCATACCGCCATCTACAACGAATTGAGAACCTGTTGAATAGCTGGAGTCATCTGATGCTAAGTAAATGACAAGGTTTGAAACTTCCTCTGTTTTTGCACGACGACGTAAAGGAATATCTTGTTCAAGTTTTTTAATAGCTTCTGCAACGTCTCCTTGTTCAGCCATTGGAGATTCAATTACACCTGGGTGTACTGAGTTTACACGAATATTATATTGCCCAAGCTCTGCAGCGGCACCTTTTGTCATGCCCGTAACAGCATGTTTTGATGCACTGTAAGCAATTGCAGTTGGTGCACTTACTAATCCATCAACAGATGAAATGTTCACGATCGAACCTACGCCAGCTTTTTTCATCGATGGCAGAACGGTCTTCATTCCAAAGAATACCCCAAGCTCATCAATTTCAAATGTTAAACGGAAATCTTTTTCCGTTAATTCTTCTAGAGGTTTAAAAATACCGATACCGGCATTATTCACTAACACGGTTACTGGTCCAAAGGCTTCTTCAGTTTTTTCCACTACTTCTTTCCAGTTCGCTTCTTTTGAAACATCAAGTTTCAATGCGATTGCATTTTCTCCAAGTTCATCAGCTAATTGTTGAGCTGCTTCTAAGTTAATATCTGTAATAGCTACTTTCGCGCCTTCTTCTACAAATTTGCGTGCATGCATTGCACCCATTCCTTGAGCTGCACCAGTAATAATGGCTACTTTGTCTTGTAATTTCATAAGTGAATTCCTCCTAAATGTGTTGAATTCAAATATCTTTAATTCAAGATATCTACAATTTAAGTGTATATCCTTTAGAAATTGGAGTCAACGAAAGTGCTCAGTAGGAAATTTATAGATTGTCACATATATTGACCTTTCCTCGTCTTGAGTATGAATAAACATGAGGAGGCTGTCTGATGGTGCAAAAGTGGGATATTGTCATTGTTGGTGGTGGATTGGCGGGTTATGTAGCTGCTAATTATTTAGCTAAGACGAAGATGTCAGTTCTATTAGTCGAAAAAAGCAAAGAGGTAGGTGGGAGGGCTAGAACAAATAAGATTCATAATCAGTATTTCAATCTAGGACCTCACGCCTTTTATAAAAAAGGAAAAGCCGCTTCCATTGTCGAAGAACTTGGTATTCAACTTCACGGAAATTCACCTCAGTTAGGCGGAGTGTTAGTGGAAAACGATATCGAATATGCTGCACCTTTCACTCCATCAGGACTTATTTCAACACGTCTTTTGAATTGGCAGGAACGAATTGAATGGGTCACCGTTATGATGAAGATAAGCAAGATGGAAACCGAAAAAGTAGCAAAGCTTACATTCGAACAATGGGTCGGGCAAACCGCAAAATCTAAAAAAGTCCAGTCATTATTATATGGACTAGGTAGGCTTGCGACGTATTGCCATGCTCCTGAGAAGGCGAGCGCAAAAGTAATTCTTTCCCATGTAAAGGCTGTCCTGGGTGGCGTCATTTATGTTGATGGCGGCTGGCAGACGATTATCGACCAACTCCAAAATAAAGCAGTCATCTCAGGTGTCCACGTTCAAACTCATACAACCGTTAAACAAATTACCCCAGTGAATGGGCATTTAAAATTAACTCTATCGAAGGACGAGGAAATTCTCGCAAAGTATGTCATTTGTACAACTGGTCCTCATGAACTTGCGAAAATGGTAAGTGAAGAGGTTAGTCTTTTTGCAGATTCAACAGCTGTAAAAGGAGCTACGCTTGACGTTGCTTTATCTCAACTTCCTAATCCGAAGCGATTATTTGCCATAGGTTTATCCGATCCCCTCTACTTTGCCGTCCATTCAAACTATGCACGACTCTCGGAAGATGGAAAAAGTGCCGTTCTCCATGTATTTAAATACCACCACCCAGATGAACATATCGATAGTAAAAAGGTGCAAATTGAACTTGAACAATTTTTAGAAATGCTGCAGCCAGGATGGCAACGATACGTAATTACAAGTCGTTATATCCCGCAAATTATCGTCAATCAACGCTTGCCTCAAGTGGGTGATGAATATAAACTGCACCGTTCTAAAACAGAACTACGAGGATTATATATAGCAGGTGACTGGGCATCTCCACATTCCATTTTGGCGGAAGGTGCCATTAGCAGCGGGAAGCAAGCAGCGGAAGAAATCATTCAAAAAGAAATGAGGTGAGGTCGTGCAAATCAGCAATGAGGATTACCAACAGTTTAAGCCCCTATTGTTTTCAATAGGTTACCGGATGTTAGGCTCCATAGTGGAAGCGGAAGATATCGTTCAAGAAACTTTTTTAAAAGCGTACCAAATTGATGATCAGCATATAGATAATAAGAAGGCGTATCTCTGCAAAATCATGACGAACCGTTGTCTTGATGTGTTAAAATCGTCGCGGTACAGACGAGAACAGTACGTAGGACCATGGAATCCCGAACCTTTACTTTTGGGGAGTTCCCCTGACATTGATCCATCTGAAGTTGTTCTTCAGAAAGAAGGGTTGAGTATTGCCTATTTACGGATGATGGAACATTTGACGCCAGATGAACGTGCAGTCCTTCTGTTACGAGAAGTATTTGACTTCTCTTATTTGGAGATTAGCAACATCGTTGAAAAGAAAGAAGAAAATAGCAGGAAGATTTTTAGCCGGGCTAAGCAAAAAATCTCAATTATAGAAGATGAAAGCCTGCATTACGAAAGGAATAAATCCATTACGGATCGCTTTATCCAAGCGTTTCAAATGCAAAATATGGATGCCTTATTAGAGTTGCTTTCTGAAAAGGTCACACTCTATTCCGATGGCGGAGGAAAAGTCAAAGCCGCTATTCGTCCAATCAACTCTCGATCGAACGTGTTGGCCTTTTTATACGGGATTAGCAAGAAGGTTCCTGTGGATTTTTATTTTAAAGTAAAAAATGTTAACGGTCAGCCAGGCATTGTCATTTATATGAATGGCAACATCCAAAGCATTATTAGTTTCTATATAAGTCACGATACAATTCACGAAATTTATATAACAATGAATCCTGATAAGTTGCCCACTCAATAAGTAAAGTACAGCAATAACCTTACTCATGTAGATCTTATCATGCTCTTTTAGAAAGGATGTGTTTTATGCAGCGCATTAAATTTATGTATAAAGCGTACTTGAACGAGCCTCTGTGGTTTAAAATACTTACCCTAACAACTTTGCTGATATCAATTATATTTAGTAGTTCAAACAATGGTTATTATCAAAGCTGTGCCAAACTAGCTGCCGCAATCTTTTTTGGTGCATACGGAATCAAAATGCGAAAAAATACAAAGGTTGCCACGATCTTCTTTGTTCTAGTAGTTATATGTATGTATCTAGCATGGAGTAGTTTAAAGCTCGCACGTCTCTAAACTAACAAGGATTGATAGTTAAAAGTTCCATAATATATACCTCCCCTCCCTCCGTTGACCAGGTAAAGGGGAAGAAATTCAAAACAAAACCCACCATTTATAAAATTGGTGGGTTTTGTTTTGTTACTATATGAAATTAACGAGAAGTATAACCTGCATCGGCATGGATCGTTGTACCTGTCACATAAGAAGAAGCGTCAGATGCTAACCATAGAGTTGCTTGAGCGATTTCTTCAGCTTGACCGAAGCGGTTTAGCAAGCTTAGTTGTGGTGCATATTCTTCCTCATTTAAGCCGAATTGCTCCAACGCACCGCGAAGCATTGGTGTATCAATTGCACCAGGTGCAACTGAGTTAACACGAATGTTTTCTGGTCCGTTTTCTAGCGCGGCTACCTTTGTAATCCCTACAACACCATGCTTGGCAGCAACATATGCAATGTTATTCGGTTGTGGACGGTATCCACTTACAGATGAAATGTTAATGATAGAGCCGCCGTGACCTTGGGCTTTCATTTGTTGTAACTCATATTTCATGCAAAGAGCAGCACCTTTTAAGTCTACAGACATTAATCGATCCCAGTAATCTTCATCAAATTCAGCTGCTGGTTTATCGTCTGGAGTTAATGCGGCATTATTAACCGCAACGTCTAATTTACCATACGTATCGACTGCGAATTTTACCATTGCCTGTACTTGTTCTGAATTCGAAACATCGACTTTAACAAATGCCGCTTCCCCGCCATTTGCTTTTATAGATTCTACAACTTCTTTACCTTTTTCTTCATTAAAATCTGCAATAACCACTTTTGCCTTTGCATCTGCAAAAAGTCTAGTAGTTGCTTCCCCCATACCCATTGCTGCGCCAGTTATGATTGCAACTTTGCCTTCTAATACTGGAAAAGTCATAGATAGTACCTCCATAACTTTTATATTACTCTTACATTTTTATTTTATTTGAATTCGAGATACCTATGCAATCAACAAAAAGGTGGTACTGTTCGTTACTGAACAAATCGATGTCTTTTGTTCAGTAATAATTGTAAAATATAGATAGTTGCTATCTTAATAATGAGGTGAAGGGATGGAAGAGTACTTTGACAAACGAGTACAACGTTCAAAAACAGCAATGAAAGAAGCGTTTTTAACTTTACTCTTCAAAAAACCCTTTTCACAAATTACGGTTTCAGAAATTGCGAAAAAGGCGAATTACAATAGAGGAACTTTTTACGCTAATTTTGAAACAAAGGATAATTTATTAGATGAATTTATTAAAGATGTCCTAAAAGAAATGGTGCATCAAATCCGTGTTCCATATGAGTCGAAGAATAAGGTCGATTTCCATGAAATGAATTCGGAGAGCATAACGCTATTTCATTACTTTAAAGATAACGCCAAACTTTTTCGATTGTTATTGAGCAATCATATTCGGGTCGATTTTCGTTTTCAGATGGCAAAAGCAATTGAGGAACTATTCATTGCGGAATATGACTATGATTTAGCGGAAGGTGCCATCCTTGATCCAAAATGGTTATACATTTACAGAGCTCATGGCGTAGCAGGGCTCATCATTCGATGGATCGAAGAAGATTTCCATGAGGAACCTGAATACATGTCAAAGCAAATTATTGAACTCATGGTTACGACTACGAATGGATTTTATGTGAAAGATTAAGGAGGACTTGCTTTGAGAGCTGAAAAAAGCGTAAGGGTTTGTGAAAAAGGACATACGTATTACAAAAGTAGTGATTGTACAAGCTGCCCTACTTGTGATAAAGAGAATAAGCCTGAAAGCGGCTTCCTTTCGAAACTGAGTTCACCTGCAAGAAACGCATTGATTAGTGAAGGGATTGAAACTTTACAAGAACTGTCCAAGTACAGCGAAAAAGAAATTTTAAAACTCCATGGAGTTGGACCAGCTTCCATTCCAATTATGAAAATGTCATTACAAGAAGAAGGTTTATCATTTAAAGAATAAGAACAGACAGGAGGGATATTTGCATGTCTTATGTTGCATTTCTTAGAGGAATTAACTTAGGCAAATTAAATAAAGTTGATATGAAATCGTTACGATCACTCTTTGAAGGAATGGGTTTCCAAGATGTGCAAACATACATCCAAACGGGAAATGTATTATTTACAAACGTTGCTTCTGACGAACAACATATTGAAGATCGACTAAAAGAAGCATACGGATTTGATATCCCTGTTACGATTCGTTCCAAAGATGAACTTACTACCATTCAGCAACATCCACTTTTTTCAAGAGAAAACGTACATATCATGTTTTTAAAAGAACAGATATCAAATGAGCAAATTGAATTTCTACAATCTATCGTAGATGATGAATTCTCCGTAATAGACCAGAAAACGATTATTATCAACCTTACTAAAAATTATCATCAAACGAAATACACCAATGCATTTTTTGAAAAGAAGCTACAAATATCTTCTACACTTCGTAATCGTAATACGGTCGAGAAAATCCTATTAAAAATGTAAATTAAACAACCACCTAGAACGCTATCATATCAACGTTTTAGGTGGTTGAGAGCTTGGTACGTTCATCGTCTGCTTGAATAGAACTGACGATGGAGTTGGCGAACTTGCTCCGCTAGTTCTGAAACAGGGCCATCTATTGTCGTATCACGAATAACATCTTGTATGGGAAGATTCCGAACGCGCGATGGAGTAACCTCCAATTCATTCAACCATTGTGCCAGCTGTTCGGATGAACTTGCATAAACGATTCGACCTAAACCAACCCACCCGTGAGCTGCAGCACACATAGGACAATGTTCACCAGAAGTATATACTGTCGCCTTGCTTCTTTCTTCAGGCGTCATGTTCGAGGCCGCCCATCGCGCCAAAGCAAATTCAGGGTGTTGCGTATGATCGCCGCCTGCAACATGGTTATGGTCTTCCGCAAGCACGTCTCCACTAGCCGAGACAAGGACAGAACCAAATGGCTCGTCACCTTTTTCCAGCGCAGTTTTTGCTAATTCAATACAACGTCGCAGGTGCTTCAAATCTGAATCACTAATCATAATTGAATCCTCCTAATTTGTATTTCTATTCCATCGACACTATTATGAGCCGTCGAGAAGTATTTTACGAATAAATAGAAGAGAGTTCTCCGTGAATACTATAAAAAGTCCAATCTCCTTTTTCGGAAATTGGACTTTTAATATGGTAGAACCGTCATCCTTTCTTCAATTGCCCCCGAACCATACCAATAATAGCTGGCAATACAGAAATGAAGATAATCCCTAAAAGAACGGTTGAAAAGTTGTCTTTGACAATTGGAATATTGCCAAAGTAATAGCCTAAAATCGTACAGATCCCCACCCATATTAGGGCACCAACCACATTATAAATCAAGAAATAACGGTAGTTCATCCGGCTTGCCCCTGCAACAAAAGGAATGAATGTGCGGATAAACGGCATAAAACGGGCAATCACAATTGTTTTTCCACCATGCTTATTAAAGAAGGCCTCAGCTTTCGTCATTTTATCTTGGTTAATCAATTTCCCTATCAGACTTCCAGGTGTTATAGTAGTTCCTACTTTCCTACCGATATGATAATTTACAGTATCACCAAGTACCGCTGCGATAAAAAAGACAATGCACAGTAAAGTAATGTTAAATGCCCCCACCGCTGCAAGCGCACCACTAGCAAACAGTAAGGAATCACCCGGTAAGAAAGGGAAAATCACAATTCCCGTTTCCACAAATACAATTAAAAATAGGATTCCATATGACCATCCGCCAAAGTTTTTGATAATCTCAACGAGATGTTCATCAATGTGTAGGATGAAATCAATGATATTTTGAATTAATGTCAAAGCCGTACCCGCTTTCGTCATTTTCTCTTAAGCTTATCTTCATATGTTACCACAAAATACATAAAAACCACGCAATCACAATACATGTCCATATCATTTCTATGTGGTCTTTTTCATAAACCGTATTTATTTATGTGCATTGGGGATATCAGTCTTCATTTATGCATATTATTACCATTCACGACGTTTTAGGGCCTAACCAAAGGAGCTAATCGATTTAAGTTAATTTAAAACAGACCTGACTCTGCTTTAAATTAGAAAGGATTTGTCTTTTATGCAACGTATTAAATTTATGTATAAATATTACTTTACTGACTCTGTGGTTTAAAATACTTACCCTAACAACTTTGCTTATTTCAATTATTCTTAGCAGTTTCAACAACGGTTATTATCAAACGGTGCCAAATTAGCAGCGGCAATCTTTTTCTGTACGTATGGAGTCAAATTCAAGAAAAACACAAAGATTTCTGCCCTCTTCTTTGCTCTAATGGTTGTATGCATTTATCTGTCATGGAATAGTTTAAAGCTCGCAGGGCTCTAAATTAAAGGATACCTTCAATATGATGTATTCCTGCTGTCTGTATTTCTCCTACATATAGTAGGAGATTTTTTTATTTAGCATGGAGAATAGAAATACTAATGTAAAACCTTTAGTATTTTATTTAATACGCAAATTCGTTATATTTAAAATAAATAAGTAATTAAGAACGTATATTGAGATTCAGTAGAAACTCAAATAAAACCATATACCGACTGTATTAATACAACTTTTAGTTGTATAACAATAATGTAAACACCTAACCTCTTGAAAGCAAGATAAGTCGCTTAAATTGACTAAAAAAGTAAAGCGCGAGATAATACATTCATAGCAAACTTTGTCGAAAATGTGACAATGCTGCTATGAAAGTACAAATTCACTATATTAGGGGGCTATACAATGATATACGCAAATCCGAATACTGAAGGTGCTTTAGTCAATTTCAAGAAACAATATCAAAACTTTATTGGTGGGGAATGGGTGGCACCTGTAAAAGGGCAATACCTGGACGTAATTTCTCCAGTGACAGGTCAAGTATTTACCTCTGTACCTCGCTCTACAGCAGAAGACGTGGAATTAGCGCTTGATGCAGCACATGCGGCTAAAGATGCTTGGGGAAAAACGACTGTTGCTTACCGTTCACAAATTTTAAATAAAATTGCAGATCGTATCGAAGAAAACTTAGAAATGATTGCTGTTGCTGAAACATGGGATAATGGTAAAGCAGTACGTGAAACATTAAATGCTGATATGCCTTTAGTAGTGGATCACTTCCGTTATTTCGCAGGTGTTATTCGTGCACAAGAAGGTGGCATTAGTGAAATCGATGGGGATACAGTAGCCTATCACTTCAACGAACCACTAGGTGTAGTTGGCCAAATTATTCCTTGGAACTTCCCGCTTCTTATGGCCGCGTGGAAAATTGCTCCTGCACTAGCTGCGGGTAACTGTATCGTTATGAAACCAGCTGAACAAACACCAGCTTCTATGTCTGTATTAATCGAGTTAATCCAAGATATTTTACCAAAAGGTGTATTAAACATCGTTCAAGGTACTGGTCTTGAAGTTGGGAAACCACTTGCTACAAACCCACGAATCGCGAAAATTGCGTTCACTGGTTCAACTGCAGTAGGTCGCTCAATTATGCAATATGCAACTGAAAACATCATACCTGTCACGTTAGAGCTTGGCGGAAAATCACCAAACATCTTCTTCCCGGACGTAATGGATGCAGATGATGAGTATTTAGATAAAGCAATTGAAGGCTTCGTATTATTCGCTCTTAACTCAGGTGAAATTTGTACAGCTCCTTCACGTGCTTTAGTACATGAATCTATTTACGATAAATTCATGGAAAAAGTAATGGAACGTGTGAAAGCTATTAAGATTGGTAACCCACTAGATACTGAAACAATGATGGGTGCACAAGCTTCTAAACAACAACTAGATAAAATCCTTTCTTATATCAAAATCGGTAAAGAAGAAGGTGCTGAATTACTAATTGGTGGTCACCAAAATAAATTAGAAGGCGACCAAGCTGAAGGTTACTATGTTGCGCCAACTATTTTCAAAGGCGACAACAAAATGCGTATCTTCCAAGAAGAAATCTTTGGCCCTGTTCTATCTGTAACAACATTCAAAGATTTTGACGAAGCAATCGAAATCGCAAACGATACAGTATACGGCTTAGGTGCTGGTGTATGGTCCCGTAGTGGTGAGATTGCCTACCGTGCAGGTCGCGCAATCCAAGCTGGACGTGTATGGACAAACACATATCACCAATACCCAGCACATGCTGCATTTGGCGGTTACAAACAATCCGGTATCGGTCGTGAGAACCACTTAATGATGCTTGCTCACTATCAACAAACGAAAGCTCTATTAGTTGGATACAATAAAGGATCTATGGGCTTTTTCTAAAATGGAAAAAGTTATTGCGACAGAAGCAGCTCAATGTCTGATCAAGCGATTGCAGGAACAGCACGGGAAACTCATATTTGTTCATTCAGAAGGTTGCTGTGACGGGACTTCACCAATCTGTATGACAGAAGGTGACTTCTATCTTGGCAGCCAAGATAAGCAAATAGGAGAAGTTATGGGCGTACCGTACTATATGCATAGCTCAAACTTTTCTTACTGGCAGCATTTGCAGATTATCATTGATGTGATAGATGGAATAGGGAATTCTTTTTCACTCGAAAGTGCGGAAGATAAGTCCTTCATCATTCGTTCTAGTAAGCTTGAATCGTCAAATATTTAATCTATAACAAGTTAAGAAACCCTTCGCTCTATTTGTAATCGGAGCGAAGGGTTTCTTTATTAAATTTATGGTCTGCCATGTTTGGGCGTTACCTCTATGCCCCCGGTGCCTTGGTGGAGCTGGATCGCTGGTCGTGCTGGCTCACCTTGATTCCTTCGGACACCTTCAGCTCGGTTCCGTCTATAGCGTCGATGACATTTTCGACTAGTGTGAGATTCTGCCCGGCATCGATTCTGATACCGTTGGCGGCCTGTCGGATGACATTAGATTCAATCTTAATGTCTGAAGGGATTCCATTGCCCCTTCCGTCAGCCCCGCGATCCTTATTAAGCCGGATAGCCCAGAACCCGTCAGTCCCTCCGGTGATGTGGTTACTGAGTAGCTTCGTACCCGGCGCATTGCGAATCTCAATGCCAACCTTCGAATCCTCCCCGGCGGTAATTCTGTTGCCCTCGATGAGGGTGTCAGGAGTTCCTAGGATGACAAGAATTCCTTGACGATTTCCAATTAAATTGTTGGAGTGCACCCAGTTTCCAGGGCCTGAGGCATCATGCTTATGCGTGTTCCCACCGGAATTGCCCAGCGCAATGCCTGCCCGCTTGCCTCCGATGACCGTGTTGTCACGAATCTCATTCAGGTATTCACCTTCGCCGTGTAGATCGATAGCGTCTAGGTGGCTACCGACGATGGTATTCTCCGAAACAAGATTGTTGTGCGTGCGAAACTGCAGAAGAATGGCGTGTCGTAGGTGCCTACCATCGAAAGTATTGCCAATGACGACGTTGTGCCGGGAATCGTCGGTGGCATCGGGGTCGTGCTGGTTAGCTGAACCCTCAATTGCGATGCCGTACCCCTTTCCGCCAGGGCCCACGCTAGTTGCCTCACTGACGTGGTTTCCAGAGAGGGTCACTTCCCGGCTAGCCTTAACGGAAATTCCGTGTCGCTCGAATTTGCGGATGCTCAGGTTCTCCACCAAGACCTGAGAGCTTGACTGTCCTTTTTGGGCTCCGAGATAAATCCCGTACATCGGACCGCCACCCGCATCGCCGTCTTTGGTGTCGTCGCCGAGTGGACCCTCATAACGGGAGGTAATGGTGAAGTCTGCAACGATAATGTCGTTGACGCCCGACCCGCGGATCACCCGGCTGTCGTCCTCGCCATCGAGTGAAGTCAGCAACACGGTACGCTCCTTGCCCTCGCCACGCAAGTCCACGCCGCTTCGTAATACGATGTTTGCGGACTTGTCTGCCGGATCAGTAGAGCGCAGGTCATACGTGCCAGCTGGTAGTAAGACCTCGTCACCCGGTTCAGCCGCATCCAAAGCCGCTCTGATGGCTGGTGCATCGTCTTGTGAGTCTGGATCCGGATCTGCCCCGTAATCCGTGACATCCAATGTCTTTCCAGTAACCGGACCTGGCTTTGGAACCTCAATCGGCGCGCCGGACCGGTCCACCAAGCCGGGAACCTCCCAGTCGCCATGCTTCGGTTCGGTTGGGTCCACGGCGTCATCTCTCTTGACCGGCCTATCGGATTCCTTGTCAGCGTCCTCTTTCTTGACAGGCTCCTCGGATTTCTCGATGGTGTTATCCCTCTCGACCGGGCCCTCAGGTTTCTCTACGGTGCATGCGGTCAAGAGGAGAACTAGGCAAAGGGTCAACCACCACAAATACGCATGACGTCGCCTACTGCTTTGTAAAGATTTTTTCATTATTTTTCACGTCCTTTCTAGGATCTTTTTTCTTTTTTCGGCCGTGGAGGCATCCCGGAAAAGCAATGAGCCCGCGAGCTCGGCGATTTACGCCGAGGCCCACGGGCTCACGATATCCGGGATGCCTGGCGACTTCTTACGGGTCGCCAACGTTATCCCATGGCTTTAACGTTGGGAGTTGTCGTTTCCTTACTTCCCGTTATTGCCTTTATTTCCGTTGTTTCCATTATTTCCTTTGTTTCCTTTTTCCTTGCCTTTGTTGTCCTTCTTGTCCTTGCTCTGTTTGAAGTTCATAGGGACATCCTTTTCTAACGGAGTGTCTGCTGAAGAACCACCGACATGTACGCGGTATTTTCCTTTAGCTGTTGCCCACTCGCCGTCTGCCCAGTTCGCAAGGTTGTCCGGTTCTGCCGGAACGAAATAAGAGAACGGGTGGTTAGAGTCATCGTGATTAATACGTACAGTCACGCGCTCGCTCTCACCAGGCTCAAGGTATACTTTCTCGAAGTTGACAAGACGCTTAGTTGGCTGTCCTGCTTCATCAGGAAGTGTTAGGTAGACTTGTGCCGCTTCTTTACCGGCTACGTCACCTGTGTTTGTAATTGTGAAGGACACGTCAATACCGGACAATGAGCCTTTATCTTGTACCTTCTTCACTTTAAGTTTGTCATATTCGAAAGTCGTGTATGACAAGCCAAATCCAAATGGGAAGACCGGCTTCACGTTGTTTGCCTCGTACCAACGGTAACCCATTTCAAGACCTTCTGTGTACTTGGCAATTAGTTGGTGTGATTTACCGTCACCGTACGGGCCAGGTCCACCTACTTTACCTGTATCTTGACGAGTTCCAGGGTACTGTTCTTCAGTCGCGAATGCTGCTTCACGCTCAGTAGCTCCAAACGTCATTGGAAGCTTACCGGATGGATTGACTTTACCGTAGAGTAGGTTAGCGACGGCATTGCCATCCTCCATACCTGGGTACCATGCTTGAAGAACTGCAGGTACTTTATCCAACCACGGCATAATGGACGTACCGGAAGTCTTCAGTACCACAACAGTATTCTCCGGGTTAGCTTCCATAACTGCGTCGATCACCGGCTCCTGCTCAGCCACACCTGATTCGAGGTTCAAGGCTGGGAATCCAAGAGTATCACGGTCCACTGTCTCATGTGGGTTGTCGCCGATCATGAGAAGTACAACATCAGACTCAGCAGCTAACTTGGCAGCAGCTTTCGGGTCACTGCCATTGTTGTACGTCACTTTCGTGTTGTAGCCCAATTCTTTGATAACATTCTCTAAACCTTCTTGTGGTGTGACCGTATATGGAGTCACTACATAGTCATTGTCGTCACGAACAGAACGTGGGGACATCTTTGCCGAACCAGCGAACGTATCAATGCCGATCAACGCAATCGACTTTGGCTCACCGTTCAGTGGCAAAAAGTCGTTGTCGTTTTTCAATAGTACGGAGCCTTCCTCAGCCATCTTCCGTGCGCTAGCGCCGTTAGCCATCGGATCAACGATTTCCGGCATGAATTTATCGTAAGGCTTATCCATGTGGCCGAACTCGATCATCTTAATGTAACGTGGACGAAGTAGATTATCAATGTCGTCCTCTGTCACTTGACCAGAGTCGAGTGCCTCTTGAATTTTTTCTTGAGTGTAGTACTGTGGTGCCCAGTCAAGCTCGACATTCATGCCCGCCTTGATGGCTTTAACCGTGTCGTGTACTGCGCGACGGTCACTCATAACGTAACCATCAAAGCCCCAGTTTCTCCGTAGGGCATCTTGAAGTAATTCAGTACTGTCACATGCATAAGTGCCGTTAACATCCGGGAACGAACACATCACGGAGGCTGGATCAGCATCTCTGACGGTCATTTCGAATGGAAGCATGTACAACTCGTTCATAGCCTGTGATGGAACTTGTACGCCCATCGTCCATCGCTCAGTTTCCTGTTCGTTTCCAGCCATGTGCTTGAGTTGTACCTGGACTCCTTGATCCTGGATACCCTTTGTTTGCTCGGTCGCAAGGACACCTGTCAAATACGGGTCCTCACTGAAGTACTCATAGTTACGGCCACCGTACGGGTGACGAATTAGGTTCATACCTGGTCCGAGGAACACGTGATGCGCGAAAGCTCGTGTCTCCTCACCAAGGATTCGGCCAGCCTCATAGTTTAGCTCGCGGTCGAATGTCGCAGCCAACCCCGGGGTAGACGGAAGCCCAGTCGCCATTGGGTCATTGTGACATGATCCGCCTTTGACGCCCGTACCACCGTTGGTCATACGGATTGTAGGGATTCCCAGTTCATCGATCCCTTGAATCTGGCGGCCTGTGTCTTGCCACTCACATCCAGGCAGGGTGCCTTGAGGCGCGAATACGCCGTTCTGGTACTTGCTAGTACCGCCCTTTTTGATGACAACCGGCTCACCTTTGTCATTCTCATTGAAACGCGAGATAGCGATTTGCTGGATCTTCTGTTCCATCGTCATCGCATCAAGAAGAAGCTCGGTACGTTCTTCAGCAGATAACCGCTTGTTCATCCAGGGTTTATCCCCTTCCGTGCCAACAGCCATTGCATTGGCAGGAATTACTAATGAAGACACAAACATTATTGCTGTCATGAAAATTAAAGTAATGCGTTTCTTCAACTGTATTCTCACTCCTTCATAGAATTTAAATTATATTAGTATAGAGAATTCACTCTAACTAACTTTCTTAGTATAATATAAATACATTACATAGGCATGTACAATATATTACATAACTGTAACAAAAAAGAACTGTATTAATAATGTTTTAATAACTACTAAATCGTATAAACTCTTTAATAATCAATGTTAATTGAATTAAATATAAAATCGTACTATAAAATAATAATTCTTTTTTAATATATATTGGTATTGAATGAAACAACTTCTATATGTCAAATAATTATTTATAAAATAATATTTTATTATCCAATTGATATTCTAAAGGAGGAGACATGAAATGAATAGGCTAGTATGAGCCCGGTTCAATACCGTCTTCACACCAGCCAATTAGCTGCCTTAGTATTTAGGTTTAAATTTGAAACGCTTACTGTCGAACTTGTTAGACTACCGATTATAGTAATAATGTGAAATCTTTTATTTCAATACATCCATTGGCTGTAAGTGAAAAAGTTCGAATCGAAAATAATCCCAACAGGTTTTTAGGAGCTTTTGTAAACTTTGTGCAGAATGGCCCAATATCCGAATTACGATTCCCCTATCTTCCAAAAGGCTAGCCCCATCATATTCATCTATCAACTCATCAAACGATGATTTCACCGTCTTCTCCTGAAAAACTCACTGCCTTTAAAGGGGGACGGCGAAAGGAATCGGTAACATAGTCACTAGTACTAATAAGTGAAAACTTGTTTTACTACTATTTGTGGTACGGTTCACCGCACCATCAGTACAGACGATTTTTTTAATGATTTAAGGAGATAATAGGAAAAATACAGTTGGTAGAGGGGCGTAGTATTATGAAAGCAACAGATTTACTTGTGCAGTGCTTGGAAAATGAAGGGGTCGATTATATTTTTGGCATCATGGGAAAGGAAACCCTTGATTTGATGGATTCATTGTCTAAGTCTAAAAAAATTCAGTTCATTAATGTTCGTCATGAACAAGGAGCAGCGTTAATGGCAGATGTTTACGGTAGACTAACAAATAGGGTTGGTGTTTGCTTAGCAACTTTAGGACCCGGAGCGACAAATCTTTTGACCGGAATATCTAGTGCAAATCTGGACCATTCTCCGGTTGTAGCGATTACAGGACAAGCAAGCTTTGAAAGGCAACATCAAGAATCACATCAATATTTAGACATAGTTAAAATATTTGAACCTGCTACCAAGTGGACCGTTCAAATTAAAGATTCGCAAACTATACCCAAAATCATTCGTAAGGCATTTAGATTAGCACAAATGGAAAAGCCAGGTGCTGTTTTAATTGAATTACCAGAGAACATCGCATCACAAATCGCTCTAACCCAGCCATTGTCAGTATTGCCTATTCCTAAAAGTACTCCTATTTCACAAGCTCTAGAGGATGCTCGTACTTTAATAGGCCAGAGTCAAAAGCCACTTGTCATAGTGGGAAACGGGGTTATCAGGCAAAAAGCTATGTCTGGGCTCCTGACGTTTGTAGAGAACCTACAATCACCTGTTATTCATAGCATTATGGCAAAAGGAATTTTATCCAAAAAACATCAGCTAAATTATTTTACATTTGGGTTTAAAAAGAATGATGAAGTACTACCAATAATAGAGCAAGCTGATTTATTAATTGTCGTTGGTTTTGATTTTGTCGAAAGTCCGCCTAAGGATTGGAATAAAAAGATGCACCCCATTTTGCATATCGACACACTGCCTGCAGAAATGGACGAACATTACCCCGTAAAGGGAGAGTTGGTTGGTGATTTGAATGGGATTTTTCAAGATCTGAATGAACTGGATATACCATCCAAACCATGGGTTCCAATTGGAAATATAAAGGAACAGATTAAGGCCGCTTATCAAATTGATGTAGCTGTGAAAGATCTATCACTTACTATTGAGAATATCTTAACGGTTATTGAAGCAAATACCACTGAAAAGACCATCGTTATTTCTGATGTAGGTGCCCACAAGTTGTCCATTGCCCGTACCTATCAATCAAAACAGGCTGGTCGACTCATCATTTCAAATGGATTTGCTTCAATGGGTATTGCGTTACCCGGTTCTATTGGTGCTAAATTAGCTTGCCCTGACGCTCCAGTTATTTGTATTACTGGGGATGGAGGGGCTTTAATGAATATTTCTGAATTAGAGACTGCCAAACGACTTGGCCTGTCATTTATCATTATTGTACTAAATAATTCAACGTTAAAATTAGAGGAGCAAATGATGCAAGAGAAATTCAGTAATAGCTATGGTACAGCATTCGGAAACCCTGACTTCGTACAGCTTGCTGAAAGCTTTGGAATAAAAGGAGTTAGACCCAAACAATTGAATGAGTTTGAACAAGTATTGAAAAACGCTTTAGAACAAAACAATGAAATTACACTGATAGACATGCAAATGGGAAGGGATCTATAGCATACAAAGAAAGCAATGGTAGGTGTTCCACCTCTCGGCAAAAGAACACCTACCCTTATGTTAAAATCGCCGCTATTTATGGTACGGTCTCCCGTGCTGGCTACTAGGGTACCTGTCGCTTTCAGGTCCCCATGAATTTCTGTTAGAATTACTATCTACAGGTTTAATGAAAATATAGGAAACAATAGGTTGGTGCTTGCTTATGGTTGGAATGGGATATCGGACAATTAAGACTGCCATCGGGGCTGGGTTAGCAATTTGGATTGCTACTTTACTCGATTTGGAGTTTGCATCGTTTGCAGCCATTATCGTCATTATGTGTATTGAGAAGACAAAGAAAAGGACATTACATTCCATTCAGAAAAAGTTCTTCGCATCTCTTTTATCTTTACTTCTCGGTTCATTGTTTTTTGAGTTATTCGGGTATAATCCGCTTGTCTTAACTCTATTTATTTTATTTTTTGTTCCAATTCTTATAAAAGGACGCATTCAGGAAGGGTTTGTCACAAGCATCGTTATAGTTTTACATATCTATACAGTGAAGGAAGTAAGCCTGGAAAACATATTAAACGAACTCTATATTATTTTCATCGGTATTGGAATTGCCTTACTGGTGAACAGCATTATGCCAAGCTTTAAGAAAGAAATTGAAAAATACAAAGCTGAAATTGAAAATAAATTCAGCATTATTCTTTACGAGTTCTCATCACTTTTAAAGGACAGTGAGCGTAACTGGAACAGAAAAGAATTAGTTGAAGTAGAAAACATCCTAAATCAAGCTAAGAATGTTGTTATACAAGATGTAGAAAACCATCTGTTACGAAAAGAAAATAAGGATTATTACTATCTCGAAATGCGAGAGGATCAATTGGAAATCCTCAAACAGATGGAAGAGATCCTAAGCATTGTTTCTTCATCGGAGTTACATGTTACACAGAGAGGAATGCTCGCTAACATATTTTTGAATATTAGTCAGCATGTTAATTCAGGAGATACAACCATTGCATTACAACATTTAGAGGAATATGAAGAGTCCATACGGGAAACAGAATTACCGAAGACAAGAGAAGAATTTGAAATTAGGGCAAATCTGTTTTATTTAAACTTCGCGATTAAGAACTACTTAATTATTAAGAAAGATATTTTTAATCGAAGTAAACTTTAACGATCGAGTCTACCCATTATGGAAATAACAACAGGGACAAGTTCCTCGGCTTATCGAGCCAAGCGACCTGTCCCCGTTTTTTCTGAAATACCCAATATTGAGTATGTTATCGAAGCAAGAAATTCATTATGAATTGTCAGTTGCATGATTTGCTAATGCAAAATATTCTTTTTAAAACACATCACTTATTTTTGGTACGGTTCTCTGTAATGTATAAGTTAATTAAAAGGTTTGTACAATCTCTTTCATCATCTCAGAACAATCTACTCCATTTTTTTTTACAAATGGCACAAAAATCTAAAATGAAGAAATCAATGTACCAGTAGTATCATTATTTATTGTACTAGATGGAATTTGATAAACAGTTGGGTTACGTTCACACAAGTTAACCCATGCATCTACACATTTAGGGTCAAAGTGAATGCCTTTTTGCTCAAATAAAAACTTTACAGCTTCGTTATGGGTCCATGCTTTTCGATAGGATCTCTCAGAAGTAAGTGCATCGTATACATCCGCAACAGCTACTATTCTAGCTAAAAGCGTTATTTCTTCCCCTTGAAGCTTGTCTGGATAACCGCTACCATCCCATTTTTCATGATGAGAACGGACGATACTGAGCTCCTCTTTCATGAAACCAAGGTTTCTACACATTTCGTAACCATTCACTGGATGTGTCTCTATAATTTCTCTTTCCTCACTAGATAGTTTACCGGGCTTGTTAATAATCGAATCTGGTATACTTATTTTCCCCACATCATGAACTAATGCTCCTTGAGCTATTGCCTTTAGTTGCTCTGGTTTTAACTTGAGTTCTTCTCCTAGTTTCAATGCATACATGGTTACTCTAAAAGTATGGCCCATTGTATATGTATCTTTTTTTTCTGTAGTAATTACTAGAGCTTTGACACTTGGCGAAGCACTATTTGTAATTCTTTCAAATGGATCGTTCGTAAATAATGCACGGATAGCACCTACAAAACTCCGCCTCACTACATACTGCTTAATTAACCCAATAAGCATAACAATCATTGATGCTAATAATAGAAAATGATACATCCACCAACTTAGTCTCCATATCTCTCCCAAAACCATAATAAGCTGGGATACAATAAACCAGCCTGCACTATAGACAATCGATAGCTGAAGGGGGAACCGTGAAAATCTATAACTTTGATAATATCGAGTAATAGTAATTATATTTAGTAGTAAGACGATAGCAGTTACAAACCAATTAAGAGGTTTTACATTTAGTGGAATGAAATGCATTATATTTGGAAAACTCATTGATACTATACCAAAAATACTTAAGACTATTATCCAACCAGGAACAAGCATACTCTGTCGCTGTGATAGTTTTTCAACAAGTTTATGATCAGAAGGTAAAGAAGATAACCATAACCATATAGTGGCTAAGAACATACTTAACTGTGCGGCAACACCTGGTAAATGTGTTTCAGGGAGCAAAAAGTGTGGTGTAGATAAACCATGTAAAGCAAATACAAGAGCTAGAGAAATGAAGGATAAAGCTAAAAAGCTAACCTTAATATTTCTTAGTCTATTCCCAACAACCCCAACAGCTATAGCAATTATTGTAGATAATATAGAAACTGCACTTACAATATAAAAGTGTCCTCTGGGCATTATAAATAAAGGATCATCAAAAAGCCCAACTCTTAAAAATTCAAATATGGCAAACGGTAGGGCAACTGCTAGTAAAGGTCCAATGAAACTATAGTTTTTCAATTTATTCCCCCCAAAGTTTACATAAGTTTGTAATACCTCCCCCCATTATACAAAAAATTTAGTTAACTCGTACATTATATTAACTTTACTAAAAACTGATAGACAGTTGGAGGGTTATAATCTTAAAACAATTCGTTGCTGGTGCTGTATATTTTCTAAAATCAGTGGCGATCTTTGTATACTTTTGACAAAGAATTTCGGTTGGTCAACGCACAGTCCTTCCGTTCTTTTGGTCGTATATATTTAATGTTTGATATTTGGAATCAAACAAACGTAGCGATAAGAATTTTCTCGAACACAAGTTGCTGCGAAATGTTTATCAAGCCCGATACCATAATACCAATACCAACATATATATAGAGAGTGTTTAAAATAAAATGGGAATGAGGTAAGAGAATGGCAATAAAATTGCCTCGTGGTGCTCGAACTATATTATTAACGTCTGTGCTTTTTGGGAGTTTTGCTTCATCAGGATTTGCTCATAATTGCTATAATGCTAACAAACCTGATGGTGCAGGTGCAGTGACAAGCCTGGAAGAAGTATGGGTTAATAAGGGAGGAAAAGAAGTAATACCAGGAGCCTTTGTAAATCCTTCAATTTGGGGTGAAGAAGGTTATAAAGATATTTTTATCCGTAATTATTTGGATAAAGCAGCCAAGAACGGAAGCAAGAAAAACGGTATTCAAGAATACGAAATCCCTGAAGAAGAGTAAATAAATAGTTTAAAGAACGATTGTCTTTAGTATAAGATAATCGTTCTTTTATTTTGTCCAAACAAAGGTGAAATCTTCATTTACTTATGATACGGTTCTCCTTGGTAATATCGAAGATCAAAGAGAATTTGACCCATAACCTATCTTCTATTCTTCTTATTTACGGCGGTTCCATTACGTTCTACACCTATCATTAGATAATTTTATACAAAAAATATAATTATTAATTTTACTGATTTATATACATATGCTAGAATCGTTTTAATTCTGAAAGGCGCTACATGAATCAATTCATATAGATATGGTTCTGATAAAATCAGCCTTTCATAACAGCATCATTGGGGGAGAGGAAATTGAATACAAAAATAAGAGCATGGAAAAGCGGGGTCAAGAATGGCATTCCCATTGCAATGGGTTATTTTGCGGTTGCGTTTACCTTTGGGATTCTTGCTAAGCAAGCCGGGCTAAACCCGTTTGAAGCGGTATTGATGTCCGTAACTAATTTAACATCCGCTGGACAGTTTGCCGGACTTACGCTTATTGCCAGTTCAGCAGCAATCGCCGAAGTTGTTATCGCACAGCTAATTATCAACTCCAGATATTTTCTAATGTCGTTTGCTTTATCCCAAAAAATCGATCCAAAGACGTCCTTTTTCCATCGCTCCATCATGTCTTACGGGATCACTGATGAAGTATTCGGAGTGTCCGTTTCGGTACCTGGAAAGTTAAACCCTTATTACGTTTATGGCGTGATGATTGTGGCGGTACCTGGCTGGGCAATGGGTACACTATTCGGAGTTATTTCTGGGAGTGTTCTTTCGCCCAGATTGATGAGTGCATTAAGTATTGCACTGTTCGGAATGCTGCTTGCTGTTATTATCCCGCAAGCAAAAGGGAATAAAATCATTGCCGGATTGATTGTTATTTCTATGGTACTAAGCTGCGCATTTGCCGTGATGCCAATCCTACAATCCATCTCATCCGGAGTAAAAATTATCATTTTAACGATTTTGATTGCAGGTATCGCAGCGTTTGTCTTTCCGGTAAAGGAGCATACATATGAATAATGTTATTTTTTATATCTTAGTAATGGCAGTTGTGACGTATCTCATTAGGGTTCTGCCGCTTACCTTCATTAGAAAAGAAATTAAAAATGTCTATATCCGATCTTTTTTATTCTATATTCCATATGTGACATTGGCGGTGATGATTTTCCCGGCGATTTTAGAGGCGACGGCATCTCCCTGGTCAGCATTAGTTGGTTTTATTGTTGCAATTATTTTCGCCTATAGAGGGGCTAGCTTAGTAAGTGTTGCCCTTTTGTCCTGTTTTTCGGTTTTTGTAGTAGAACTGTTTTTGTATTGACTGCAGAGAGTACAAAGAGTGATTTTTAGAGGATTCCTCCTAGCTAGTTGGTAGAAGTATTTTACATAGGATCTGGTACCTAATAACAACAGGGACAAGTTTCTCGGCTAATCGAGCCAAGTAACCTGTCCCCGTCAAAGTAAGATACGTTTTAAAATTTTTCTTCCCAAATCCAAATTGGTTCCTGCAACATAATGGAAGTAAGGTTCCGGTTGATTGATTTTGAATTAATGGTCATTTCGTTGCTTAACACAATCACCGTAATTCCCTCATCTAGCAAACGAGTGACATAGTGACGGAAACCGCTCGGGTATCCACCAGAATGTCCTACGGCATCGTACCCCATAACATCCTGAGTGAACCATCCATAACCATATTGAGATGGAAACTTCTTAGCATGAGTCGTTCCCATCAAATCTTCTGATTCACCAGAAATAAGCACATGATCACTGATAGCCTGATAAAAAAGGGCTAGATCCTCTACTGTTGAGATAATGTCTCCCGCAGCAAATGCGGCCGTGTTATTTATTAATGGTCCTTTTTCACCCTTAATATGCCCAATTGCTACTGGGACTCCTTCTTTTAAAGAGAACATGGAATTCTCCATTCCACTTGGTTTAAAGATATGCTCTTCAATATACTCTTCATAAGTAAAGCCGCTAACTTTCTCAATAATCATACCTAACATTACGTAACCAGTATTACTATATTGAAAGCTCTCTCCTGGGGTAAATAGCAGCTCAGCATCTTGTGTAACTTTTACAATATCCTCTGGTTTCCATTCTTTACTAAAGTCAAATTTAAACTCCGGTCCAAGGTAATCTGGGATTCCTGAACTATGACTAAGCAGTTGGCCAACTGTAATATTATCTGCATTGGGGTATTCCGGGAAAAATGTACTAATTGGTTCATCTATTGATAACAACTGCTCCTCAACTAACTGCATAATTGCAATAGCAGTAAACGTTTTTGATAGTGATGCAATTTGAAAGTGGGTACTCGGGGTATTAGGAATATCTGCCCCTGCCATTCCGTATCCTTTTTTGAATACTTCCTCATTATCTCGTGAAACTAAAACAACGCCCTGGAAGTCTTGTTTTATGAGATATTGGTCTAATTGTTCAGGTAGTGTTCCACTGAGGTCTTTATGATTGTCTCGTCCTAGTAATAAAAGTAGGACAATTGCAAGTAGGACAATAGAGATCAAGCTAATAAAGATAATTTTAAAGAACTTCTTCATTCGACGTCTCCCATTCAACAATAAATTAATGCACCTTAATCATTCTTATTATATTGCTTAATAGGAGAAGAGTAAATGCCGATTCTTCTGAAAAATTCAACGGCCACTTTCACTCTAAATACTAAAGTTTTAAATTCCCCCTTGAGCTATACTCAGGCATATCAGGAATTCCACACACTCCCTATGCTAACTTTACTAGCTATTTCTCTTTAATAACCTTGCAAGAACCAGATTTCGTTAATTTCATATTATACAAGAAACATATCCGTACCCACTAACCACTCTCAAGCAATGCCATTACTATTTCTTACCTTTCAAAATAAATAAAGAAGGTGTTCATAATTCAGAATTCCAAGTACCTAGATTTTTTGTCTAAACTCGGTATTGGGGGGGCACACCCTGGTGGTATTAATCTGACAAAGGAAATATTCAAGAGGGAGAACATTAACAGAAATTCTCACATTTTAGATGTAGGGTGTGGTACTGGTCAAACTGCTGCCTATTTGGCTAACAGATATGGAGCAAAAGTAACTGGCATCGATAACAATCCCACAATGGTTGCAAAAGCCGAAAAAAGACTGAAAAAAAATCGATTACCGGTAAAAATTATTCAATGCTCCGTAGAAGAAATTCCGTTACCGGATAATCATTTTGATTTTATTACTTCCGAATCTGTTCTTTCTTTTGTAGATAAGCCAAGGGCCCTTAAAGAAATCTTTCGGTTATTAAAGAACGACGGTCGTTTCATAGCAATTGAACAAACGCTTAACCAGCAACTACAGGACATAGAGGAAAACGAAATCAAACAATTTTATGGATTTAATTCCCTCACTACAGAAAAAGATTGGATTGCATTATTGAAGCAGGCAGGTTTTGAACATATTCGTATACAAAAAAATACATCCATCGATTCAGAGCCTGATTTCCTTTACTCAGATGATATTGAACCTGAACTTCATGAGATTATGGATAAACATTTTGATCTCGTATTGAAGTATAAAGAAAAATTGGGCTTTAGAATCTATTCATGTACAAAATAAGATGTGATATTCTTTAAGTTGTTTTGTATAAGCAAATCATTATTTCTATAGGATCTGATGCAACTGCATCCTTGAGTGTATTCGATTATCTTATTCGAAAATGTTGATAGAGAATATCGCTCCCTACAGAATGAAAAAAGGACTGTCAGAAGGAATAAAGCTTCCTTCCGACAGTCCTTTACCTAATAAACGTGCATCCTTTAACCTATCATCTCAAGAACTATTCTTTATCAATTGGGGAATGAATATGATCCATAAATTTATCAATATACAAATTACCGTTAGCAGCCATAACTGCATAAACAACATTCCGACTTGTTAAATTTCTCTTTTGTAACTCCGATTCTAACCACGACAACTGTATATTATTTTGTTCTAAATTTTCCTTCATGATTTCTCCGTCCATTATTAGTTCAATAGGTAACTTCTTCTCAGGCATTACTGTAATCATCAAATCCTGTCTTGTGACATTTCTAAATTGAGGTTTTTTTAATACTGTTAGTGTCCCATTAGTCTCAACGATTGCAAAGAGAACCTCTTCGATATTAAACACATCTTTTTCTCTTAGTTGTTGATTTAAATAATCTAATGTATAACGCATTCTTTTCATGTTTCCTTCTAATATTTTTCCATTTTGTATCACAATCGTAGGATCTCCGGCAAAGAGTTTTCTTCCCTTTTTATTTTTTAATGAAATGAAAGCAAGCAGATAGATAACAGCTACATATATAGCTAATGCAATAACTGCATGATGGAACTTAATCTTAATATTAAAGGCCAAATTTGCTGCAATAGCTCCTAACGAAATCGCTGCAACAAAATCAAACAGCGTCATTTGTGAGATCGTTTGTTTACCTAATATTCTTGCTCCAATTAGTAACAAACTAAAAGAAGCAATTGACCTCAAAATTATTACAATATATTCAGGCATTTTCTCACCCCAATTAAACCTATTCTTAGTCACATCTTGTCCTTGAATTTCTCAAAACATTCATCCACTAGTTGAACTTTTATGATTACATGCTCCATATAGGCATTCAAAAAACTAAACAGCACCTCTCCATCAAATAGGAAGGTGCTGTTTCTTATTATAAGGAATTTATTTACTTTGAACTTGAATGAGATTAAATTCTTCAACTTACCTTACGAACAATCACATACTTACTTTTCGTAAGTCGAGTTGCTTGCAAACTTGTTTACTTAATTTAATATAAATAAGGGAGTTTGATACAACTAGGAGGATTTTATTATGACATTCCAAGCAAAAGATTACCGTACAGCTGAACACGAAATTGCAGATATATTTTTAAATCGTTGGTCTCCGCGTTCGTTTGCTGACAAACCAGTTGCTGACGACGTATTAAATAGACTATTCGAAGCAGCTCGTTGGGCACCTTCTTCAGGTAACAACCAACCTTGGCGTTTTATCGTCGCTAAAACAGAAGCTGACCTAGAAAAGTTCCATCCAATCTTAATGGAAGGAAACTTAGTATGGGCTAAAAATGCCCCAGTATTAGCAATACTAGTATCTGATAACACAAAGGGATCAAATGAATTTGATGCTGGCACAGCTTGGGGATTCCTGTCACTACAAGCAGCTAAAGAAGGCTTAATCACTCATCCAATGAGCGGTATATACAAAGATGTGGCGAAGGAAGCGTTAAATATTCCTGAAAACTTCGATGTACAATTAGCAATCGCGATTGGTTATAAAGGTGAAAAAGATATGCTCTCTCCCGAATTACAACAACGCGAAACACCATCAGGTCGTCGCCCATTAGATGAAATTCTATTTGAAGGTTCTTTCAAGTAATCTCAGTAAATTAAATACCCTAAGTAAACAACCGCACTTACTATACTTGCGGTTTTTCCAATCTAAAGCACTTCAGAATTTTTTCTGAAGTGCTCTATTTAATAAGAACTCCTAAAAGTTATTTTGTTTATAACTGCTGATCGAGCCATTCTCGGAAATCCTTGTAATTTTCTAATGAAATTGTGTGACCTGCTGGATAAGCATGATAGGTTACAGTAGCACCTAATTTATCGAAATAATCCCGATTCGCTTCACCCCATGCAAGTGGAAACACTGGATCCTTTTCACCATGAGAAATAAATATCTGTAGATTGCTTGTATGCTGTTTCGAGTACTCTTCTCTTACAAAGTGTGGAATATAACCGCTAAATGCCATTACTCCCTTTATCCTACTCCCCATCGTTAAACCGAGAGTCATAGAGAGTATGGCTCCTTGACTAAAACCGCCCAGGAATACCTTTTCCGGGTCTATTGCATATGTATTTAAGGTATTTTTAATAAATTCCTCCAGCTTCCGAACCGTATCATCAAATACTGAACGATGAGGTTTTCCAAATCCTTCAATAGTGAAGTATGCAAATCCAGGTGGCTGTTCAATCGGGCCGCGAATACTAAATATGTAGGCATCCTTCTCAAGCCCATTTACCAGCGTCAAAATATCCTTTTCATTACTTCCCATGCCATGCATCAAAAATATTGCAGGATAAGATCTTCCTAGTTCTTCTGTTGCTGGTCTACGCATTTCATAAATAAAAGTATTATCCATTGGTATCATCCTTTATAAGATTTGATGGTGTTACTTTGAAATATGTTGTTTTTAATTATTCTTCTATAATTGTAAAGGAGAAAAACATTTTTTACGATACAACGGATTATTCATTTTCTTATTCTTATACATTTTAGCATCCGCTATACTTAGCAATTGTCCCAAGACTCCATAGGCTATATAAACTGCTTCTATTTATGGTACGGTTCTTCGTAACGGATGTGCGGTTTTTAGAATACACACATTGAAATTGGATATAGTAATCATATACTTCTTAGCTTTTGGGGGTCTTTCATGAATTTACAATCTGGAACATTTTATTGGCCTACTACTTTTCCTGATGCCCCGTCTTACCCGGCATTAGAAGAAGATCTTAGTTGTGATGTGTTAATTATTGGGGGCGGAAGCTCCGGAGCTCAGTGTGCATATTATCTTGCAGATACTAATTTAGATGTAATTGTAATCGAAAAATCAACAATCGGAAGTGGCAGTACTAGTTCAAATACAGCACTCCTACAATACTCCGGTGAAAAAATGTTTATAGATTTAATCAATACTTTTGGGAAAGATTATATAACAAAACATTTGAATTTAGTAAAGAAAGCAATTAATGAAATTGAAGCAGCCTCAAAAAATGTCACCATTGATTGTGAATTCAACAGAAGGGATACATTATACTCCGCTAGCTGTGCAGAAGACGTGGAAAAGCTAAAAAACGAATATGAATTTTTAAAGATGCACAACTGTGAACTTACTTTTTTAACAAAAGAAGAAATTGAAGCAAAGTATCCTTTTAGTAGAGATGCAGCGATCTATTCATACAACGATGCAGAAATTAATCCTTTTCGATATACCCATGCCCTATTGAATTATGCGGCAAGAAAAGGCGTTCGCATATATGAAAATACGGAAATGAATGGTCACCATTATGAAAAGGAACAAAACATGATGGTCGTTTCGACAAAGAATAGATGCTCTATACAAGCACGTACTGTTATTTTTGCTGCAGGATATGAAGGGATGGAAATTAAAAAAGAGAAAAAAGCCTCCTTTGTCAGTACCTTTACGGTCACGACCAACCAAATTGACAATTTATCCGAATGGCATAACAGGTCACTTATTTGGGAAACCGCACGCCCCTATATTTATATGCGGACAACGAAAGACAACAGGATTATTGTAGGTGGTCTTGATGATAATACGAATTACTCCGATGACCGGGATAGTAAATTAATTCACAAAAGAGATCAGCTGATTGGAGAATTAAATAAACGATTTCCGAAAATAAACGCCAAAGCAGAATTCTTTTTATCTGCATTTTATGGCGGTACAGTCGACGGGATTCCGATCATCGGTAAATATGAAGAATATCCTAATAGCTATTTTCTATTTGCCTTTGGTGATAATGGAACAGTTTACAGCCAACTCCTTTCGAAGATTATTGTAAAGGAGATTGTTGAAGGTTATAGTCCAGATTTAGCTCTCTACTTACAACATCGTCCTATAGTAAATAAAGAGTGAAAAAGGTGGGGATTGTTTCCACCTTTTTTACCGAATTCACAATTGAAAAATCCTTATATGGGCATATTATGATATTCAAAATCATCGAAAATGGAGGGAATTAAATGGAGGGAAAGACAGCGATTATTACAGGCGGGGGCAGTGGGTTCGGAAGGGAAACTGCAATTAAACTTGCCCAAAAAGGAGTAAACATTTCAGTAGTAGATTTGTCCGAAGAAAACGGGGTAGAGACAGTAAATCTTTGTGAAGAGTTAGGCAGTAATGCTTTTTTTATTCAAGCAGATGTAAGTAAAGTTGAGGATGTAAAAAAATATGTAGTCGAAACAATTGACCGCTTTGGAAAAATAGATATGTTTTTTAACAATGCTGGAATTTCAGGTTCTGGAGTTCGAACTTTAGAATGTTCTGAAGAAGAATTCAATAACATAGTTGATGTTAATTTAAAAGGTGTCTTCTATGGTTTGAAATATGTCGTGAACGAGATGCTAAAAACTGGCGGTGGATCTATTGTCAATACCTCCTCTCTTGGCGGCTTAGTTGGAATGCCTACATTAGGAGCTTATTCGGCGACAAAGCACGCTGTCATTGGTTTAACAAAAACCATTGCTGGAGAATATGGAAAAGATAATATTCGTATCAATGCAATTGCTCCTGGAACCAATGAAACACCCATGGTAAAAGCATTTCCAGCAGAAGCTATTAAAGCAATGGCTGATGCAGTACCGATGGGCAGATTAGGTCAACCCCATGAAGTAGGGAATGTAGTTGCATTCCTACTTAGCGATGAGGCATCTTATATTCATGGTGCTGTCATTTCAATTGATGGTGGATCTGCCGCATTATAATTTATATATTTCATGTTTTAAAAAAGCGGAATGCGCCAACAAAATTATTTAAACTATATAAGTTAAAATGACAGAACCACCTGAAACGTTTCCAAATTAACGTTTTAGGTGGTTATTTTTTAAACCACTCTTACTTATGGTACGGTTCTCCCCACTATCTCTATATGGGGTTTTTATGTATCCTTTATTCCACATATTCAAACATATACTTCATTCATCAAACTGTTCCTGCTACAACTCTTCTAAATGCAATTGTGCCGCACAATATGAAGGAAATTTTCATCATAACAATGAATGAAGTAATCGAGTTCTATTTTTAAAAGAATTTTTTTATTTGCGAAAATTGTCCGCATCTTAACGTTATATAAAGTGTAAAGGCTTTTACACAATCGTTTAAAGAAAGGAGATTCCGATGAAAATTAACGAGCAAAATTTTATAGCCCTTCTTCAAGCCGGCGAAGAAGAAGCTCTTGATTATGTGATTGATCATTATTTACCGCTTATTAAAGGCGTGGTCGTAAAAACATTAGGACCACTTAATAAAAATGATCTGTCTAAGGAATGCTGTAACGAAATTTTATTGTCGATTTGGAAAAATGCTAAAAAGTTTACTGGTGAGCCTACGGATTTTCAAAAATGGATTTGTGTCATTGCAAAATATAAGGCAGTCGATTATATCCGTACCGAAATGCGAAAAAAAGAGAGCCTTTCTCTTAATTTAGACTTCACATCACACGAATTAACGTACCAAAAAAATATGCTACTCGAAGAGCAGCAAAATATTTTTGCCATTATCTCGAAATTAAAACCAGTCGATCAAAAGATATTTATTATGAAATACTTACTAGACTTTGACACAGAGGAAATCGCACGTCAGCTTCAAATGACAAAGTCTGCTATCGATAATCGACTTTATCGCGGAAAAAAGAAGCTTAAAAAATCAATAGGAGGTTTTCAAATTGAAGAAACTATTTAATCATTTTAATGAAATTGATATAAATCTCCATGAATTTGAAGAGGTGGAGGTATCAGAGTTTGAAAAGGCACAATTTAAAAAGGATTTGCGAAAACAAATCAACAAAAACAGCTCTCAAAAATGGACGAAAGGAATTGCAGCTGCATGCCTAGCTATTGGTATTGGTGCCACTTCATTGGTTGGACTTTCATACACAACATTTGCACAGGAAATTCCGTTCGTAAATAGTATTTTTAAGCTGTTCTCTGAAAGAGAATATGGCACAACATTAATTGGCTATGACAACTTTGCAGAAGCTGAAAATTTGACGGTTGAAAGTAATGGCACGACAATTACAATTACCGAAACATTATTAGACAGTAAAAAGCTTTTCGTTAGCTACTCAATTGAAACAGACAAAGAATTAGGTCCAATCGCTTTAATCGATGGTAGCTTCACATTAAATGGTGAGCAAAACTCCTTGTTCCATGCAGAGCATGACATTTATAAAATCGCTCCCAATAAATATGCAGCTATGACAACCGCTATTTTACCTTTATCACATTCCATTGATGAAGGTACGTTCCAATTCAATATCCGTGAATTATCTAATCCTGAAAACGGTGAAGTCGTTCAAGGCGAATGGGATTTCACAATTTATGCGGAAGCCTCTGATACAATTGTACAAACAGTTGAACTTCCTAAATCAGAAAAGAACGCTCTTAACGTAGAAATCAACAAAATTACGTATACACCATACTCATTCATCGTTAATTACAAAGAAGGCGTACACAATGATGTTTTAAATGAAAAATATAACGTAATTTATTCTGAATTACTGTTAAAGGATGACTTAGGAAATACGTATAAATCGAAATTTAATGGTGGATATGGGAATTCTGGTGTAACAGATTATATGATTACATTTGGACAGCTACACCCAAATGCTAAAAAGTTAATATTCACACCTATATTCCACTTTAAAAACTTAGATAACAATTATGAGTCGGTTGAAATAATGCAACTAGACGATATCATTGTAGAAATTGAGCGATAAAATACAAATGCTCGATGATGTGAGCAAAAGTTAACAAAATTGAACATAGAATAATATTCGTTCAAAAGAGGATGAATTAAAACCACTCAAAGCATTATTGAAAATACTTTGAGTGGTTTATTACTTGTGGTATTATATACAGCTACCGCCTCCACTAATTTCCCTTAATCTAGTAGCTCAAATGCATCATTTATTTTTCTACTATAAGCACCATTCATATTTTCCTTTGTCGTGAATAGTTACCTATAAAAAAATGCACTTACTTATGATACGGTTCCCCCCGCATAATTCGAAATCCTCGATAGATCTGCTCCAATAACACCAATTTCATCAACTGATGAGGAAATGTCATTTTAGAAAACGATAACAGCTCATCCGCGCGTTTATATACATCATTATGTAATCCAAGAGATCCGCCGATGACGAAGACGACTTTGCTTCGGCCATATGTCATCAACGACTCCATTCCAGCCGCCAATTCCTCGCTCGTTTTCATCTTCCCCTCAATCGCCAGAGCAATTACGTATGCGTCTTGACTGATTTTCGCAAGGATCCTGTCCCCTTCTTTTTTCTTGACGATTTCCATGTCTGCTTCACTTAATGACTCGGGAGCCTTTTCATCTGGTACTTCGACGAGCTCTATTTTGGCGTAGGCGCCGAGACGTTTGGCATATTCATCCATGCCCATTTTTAAATATTTTTCTTTTAGTTTGCCAACTGACACAATTGTAATATTCACAGGGTTGTCCACCTTTGCTGAAATGTTATACACAGAACTTATTCACATATCCACAGAAAAAACTATATGTAGTGCCCGATTATCCGTTCGCCACAATATACGTTGCGGGCGTGTCACAGTACTCGCATTTTGTGGATAACTTTTCGTCTTTCTTAATTGTTTCTAGAATCGGAAACGTTTCCTCTTTCGCGATAAAAACGTCTAGTGCATGATTGACGTGGGTTTCACAACAATATATTTTCATCTTCCACACTTCTTTCTCCACTTGATTTTTACACAAAGTTATTAACAATTTCGTTTTTTTATCCACATGCGTATAACTTCTACAGAAAAAACAGGCAGTATAGCCGATGTTCTGCTATGCTGCCTGTTGTGGATAAATAATATTACAGCCTTGTTAAAAGTGTAACATTCCATTCAGTTTTCTGCCTGCTTTTATACCACATTGTTTAGAATGTGTTGCCGTCCCTCAATTCCATTTGTATGTCAATCAGTTTTCCATCACGGTACACTTTCATCGTCATCGTGTCTCCAACTTTTTTCTCGTTATACAGATGCTTTCGCAAACCGACCATATCTGTAATCTTCTCTCCATCCATTTCCACGATGACATCATACTGCTGTACGCCAGCCGCTTGAGCAGGTGTGTTGCGGAATACTTGAGTGACGATGACACCTTCAACAATCTCCTCCGGTAAATTCAACATTCTTCTTCGTTCTGAAGTAGGGACATCCTCCAAGTTAAAGAGACTGACGCCCATTGTCGGTCGCTGAACTGTACCGGTTTTTTCAAGGTCCTCGATGATGGGTACTGCGATATTGATCGGAATGGCAAGTCCGATTCCTTCCACGGTTGACTGCGTAATTTTCATCGAGTTGATGCCGATAAGTTGGCCCGCTAGGTTAATAAGCGCACCGCCTGAGTTGCCGGGATTGATGGCGGCATCCGTCTGTAGGACATCAGCTTGCCAATCGACCGTACCATTCTGGTCGAAATCAATTGGGATCGACCGGTCTTTTCCGGAGACGACGCCCATCGTCACAGAGCCTGCAAAACCAAGACCGAGGGGGTTACCGATTGCGATAACTGTTTCCCCACGCTTCAATGCATCCGAATCCCCAAATTCAATTACAGTTTTGACAGGGGCTGCATCGATTTCAACGACGGCTAAATCAGTCCACATATCACTGCCGACGAGTCGTCCGTCCACCTTCGTCCCATCATCAAATGTGATTTCCAATTCCTCCGCATTTTCAACGACATGATGGTTTGTGACAATGTACGCTTTATCGCCTTCCTTCTTATAAATGACGCCAGATCCGCTACCTTCCCTCGTCGTTTCCGTTGCAGACCAAAAATCGCGCACGGTTCGTAAATTCGTTATGCCGACGACCGTATCCGCTACTTCGGAGACAACGTTGGTGACATCCGTATTAATATCCATGGAGACCCGCTCGCTCGTGAGGTTATTATTACCCGTCGTTTCACCCCCGACTTGAGGCGACACATTCTCCTTATCCAAAGTGAAATTCATCAGTAACCAGACGATGAGCCCACCTAGAATTGCACCGAACAAGGCAGGCAGAAATCCGCCTCGGCGTTTCGATTTGGTTGGAGATTCGCGGTATCTTATCGGTTCTTCACGTTTTTCAAGTTCTTCAGGTTCTTCAGGTTCTTGAAGACTTTGAGGTTCTTTACGTTCTTCGGGTTCTTGAAGATTTTGAGGTTCTTTACGTCCTTCAGGTTCTTGATTATGAATGTCCTGCTTATCTTCTTCCTTGCGCGGACCTTGATTGAATTCGTCCATTCTCCTCTCCCTTTCTATAGACAGTTACATTTACTTTACCCTAATCATGTTGTTTAAAATCAAATCTTTCTTTAACTTTGTTGGTGAAGGCTTGCTCGAGTCGCAACGTTTCTTTGAGTGTGTAACGCGTATCTTTGAGCGCGAAACGCTTCTCTTTTGGCGCGAAACACTTCTCTTTGGGGGCGCGGAACACGTCTCTTTGAGCGTTGCTCGGTGGACCACTTCCTGAAATCAAAATAGAAAAAGCCTCACCCGTAGGCAAGGCTTTTAACATTTTATTAAACAGTGACAAGCTCGGTTGGTTTTTCCGCATCGGTATCATGCAAATGCACGAATTCTCCCGTACGGATCCCGTATGCTTCCAATGTTTGCGAAACGCTCATCCTTGCGAGATCTTTCATATTGTTATCCTTGCTCAAATGGGACAAATAGATTCTTGTCTCTTTTTGGGCTACTACTTCGCTCATCGCGATAGCCGCATCTTCATTCGATACATGTCCGACGTCGCTCAAGATCCGGCGTTTGACGGACCATGGGTAGCGTCCCATCTGCAGCATACTGACGTCATGATTGCTTTCAAAGACGAATGCGTCGGCTCCGTTTATATGCCCTTTCATCCGGTCGCTCACATATCCTGTATCCGTAATGATTGCAAGTTTCCGGTCATTTTCGTGGAATACATAAAACATCGGATCCGCGGCGTCATGGGAAACGGCGAACGACTGAATATCAAGCGAACCGAATGACATATTCGTCTCCATGTTGAAATGGTAACGTTGATCCACTGGAATCTCACCGACAAGTCCATTCATTGCAAGCCATGTCTTTTCATTCGCATAGATCGGCATTTTGTATCTTCGTGCGAGCACGCCAATCCCTTTTATATGGTCACTATGCTCATGGGTAACGAAGATGCCATCTACTTGCTCCATAGAACGACCGATGCTTTCCAGTTGCTGCTCCATTCTTTTCGCACTCAGTCCCGCATCTACGAGGAAAGCATGCTTTTCGGTTTCGATATATACTGAATTGCCCGTGCTGCCACTTGCAAGCACACTAAAACGCATATGAAAAACTCCTTATTCTTTTTCATCCTCAGCCTCTTCAAGTTCTTCCTCTTCCACTTTCTCGAATTGGAATTCTATCACTTTACCTTCTATGGCATTTATGAAATGATTTTCAATCGTTCCATCCTTCAATTCTACACGAATATTCCAGGTCGGAGCAAATACTTGAGTTTCCGTCAATTGGACAAGTGACGAGTATCCCGGCGTCACTTTCAACACTTTGGAATCCTGCTTCAAAAACCCTCGCGTTGCAAGGGATCCGACCGCTTCATCTTGAGTTAATACTTCTTTTTTAAGGTTATCGCTTGAGAATTTTTCTAGCATCCGCTGCTCATAATGAGTTACTTCAAAATTGTCATCCCAATAGATGATCAGCGTGGCATTCGGACTATAGAAGATTGGTTCGCCATCCACCTTTTGAAAGAAGATGGCTTTCCGATCTTCCTCGTCCACTTCCCAAAGCTCATATTCAGCTCCACCCCATACATATTTCGCGAGGAAATCCGTGAAATGAGGATCTCCTTTTGCATTCCGTATGGAAACCGGAACCTCCATTTCGGATTCAATCCGAGTATCATCCTCAATGAGGATAGACTGGTCTTCCAACAAATCCAGTTCATCCTGCGAGAATGACTTCATGTCAGCGGATATGTAGGAGAAGTCATTTTTAACGACTTGCGGTAAATTGTACGTAATGTTCTCTTGCTTCATCAAATCCTCAATCGACGCTTTCCTCGCTACTTGTACATTTTGGGCTTCCGTATGCTGATTCAAATACAAGGAATAGAGAAAAATATTTAATATCGAAAAGACGACGATAAAAATGGTTTTCGTTTTACTCCAATCCAATCTGCTCACCTCCGCCTTGATCAGGTACATAGCGGGACCAGTCCCCTTTGATCAAATAATACCAGGCAGGCTCCATGACAAATATCCGTTGATCTTGATCATGTCTCATAGTGTAACCGACCGTAATTTCCTCGACCGCTCCGATATCAAGCTTCTCTGACTCCTTCAGCGCATTTGCAATTTCCAAGCCCGAAGGAAGCTCGATCTCCTCGTCATGTAACAGCACACCACGTGTATAGTAAGGACGGTTATAACGGAAAACCCGATTTTCGCCGTATATTTGAGAAATTTCCGTCGTTCCCATCGGTTCACCGAAAACAGGATAACCATGGATGAACAGCTGGAATTTCACGTAGCGAGAGTATGAATTCATATACGAATATCTGTAAGAATCCGTCCATCCCCCATGTTCATTTATGGAGTCAATTACATCTTGCAATAGGACAGAAGGGTTTGCCGGTTCCCGAATTTCTGCAGCAGGATGAAAAAAATTCAACATTTTTGTATTTGTGTTTACGATTAATCGTGCATGGTCGTCTCCAAACTCCTCATGTGTTGCATCGACTTGGCTGCGTCGCACTGCATTCGGGTCATTAAATAACGCATCCCGAAAACGTGTCGGACTTATTTCTTCCTGGTAATATGTGCTACGAGACATTTTGACCGGTTCAGCAGGGACTGCCAAATAAACCGGCTCCTCGACAGCCACTTCAGCATAAACTGGCAAGGTTTGCCCCTCTTGAACGATATTTCGGTAAGACGTCATCATATCGTTCGCAGATATTCTTCCATGATAATGGATACCTGTTGCCTGGCTGATGAAATGAACTCTAAACGCAATCTCTTTAGCATTCCATTGGACGACTAGACGGTCAAAGCTAAATCGATCAGGTAGTGGAATGTCATCTTCGATAGGCAAAATCTTATCATAGACAGGCAACGGCACATCACCTTGGAAATACATTGTGAACTGATTCGTTTGTTCAAAAAAAGCTTTCATCTCTGTTTTATTCATCTCGTTCGGTTCACGAACGAGTTGAGATACTTTCCAAGTGCTCATTTCCTTCAATACTTGATCAATTTTCGTTTGCTCGGTCGTTCCTCTCAAAGCTTCGTCATATTTAATGACGAATTTATAAGGCTTAATGATGTCATGATCTTTTTTCCGTTCACCGATTGAAATATCCACTGTCGGTGATTGTTCAATAATAGGCAGCTGCGGTGAATACGTCCATATGGAAAAGGTGAATGTGACACTCAACAGAACGAGTAATAGTAAAATAATCGATTTGATTGGTTCGATATACTTCAATCCCATTCACCTTCCTCTTGTTGTTCAAAAGGCAGCGTAAAGAAAATCGTAGTCCCTTTCCCTTCTTCGCTTTCCGCCCAGATTTTCCCGCCATGAGCGATGATCATTTCCTTCGCGATGGCGAGTCCAAGACCTGTTCCGCCCATTGCCCTCGACCTCGCGCGATCCGCCCTGTAAAAACGATCGAAAATGCGGTTCACATTTGCTTTTGGAATTCCCATGCCGTCGTCAGAGATCATCACTTTGATGTATGTCCCGGACGTAGTCACACCGAAACGGACGTCCCCACCGTCAGGAGAATATTTCAGTGCATTCGAAATGATATTGTCGATTACTTGCGTCATTTTATCGGTATCGATTTCGACAAAAAGATCCGCAGATGGCAGCAGCCTCTTGAAATGAACATTTTGTGATTTTGAGAATTCGAACCTCTCAATGATCGAGTTGAAGAAATGGTTGAATTCCACCCATTCGGTGTTCAATTCATATTCTTTGCTGTCCATCCTCGACAGTTTCAGCAAATCATTCACAAGTCGTATCATCCGCTCCGTCTCTGTCTGTGTCACGCGAAGGAAGGACGGGGCAATGTCCTCGTTCTTCCATGCTCCTTCCGCCAACGCATCCAAATAGCTGCGCATCGTTGTCAAAGGGGTACGGAGCTCATGAGACACGTTAGAAACAAACTCACGGCGCTCCATGTCGATCTTTTCCTGTTCGGTATTGTCATGCAGGACGACAATGAGGCCGTTCACGAAGCCAGTCTCCCGTTGTGTTACGGAAAAAGTCGCCCGCAATATATAAGGCTCCTTCTCCGTACTGAAATCGAGCGCGATAGAATCTTTGACTTGTATGAGATCTTCGAACGTATACTCCTGTTCCAGGCCCAATATGCTCGTAATCGGGCGGTTCAACACAAGATCTCGTGTCAGCCGGAGCATTATAAGTGCAGAGTCGTTAATAAGACTTACTCGCCCTTTACGGTCTGTTGAAATAACACCATCGGTCATATTTTCAAGAACAGAGGCAAGCTTCCTTTGCTCGCTTTCAGTTGTTGATTGTGACTCTTGGAGCTGATTCGTCAAATGGTTAAAGGCAATGGCAAGTTGGCCCATTTCATCATCACCATATACATGGACCTTCCTCGAGAAATTCCCCTGAGCCATCGCTTGTGCCTGTCGTCTCATATCTGAAATCGGTCGTGTAAAGGTCCGTGCGATGAAGATTCCGATAATAACAGTGATCGCTAATGAAACTGCCACTCCACCCGCAAGTATTTGGTTAATATCATTGATTTGCTTAAATACTTTTTCAATATTGGCCGTCACATATAAAGCCCCGATGACTTCCATGTTATTGTTCATAATCGGTGTGACTCGCACCATGACACGCTCGCCGGATGCCTGGTCAAAGTTGATATTCTCATAGAACGTTTCAGAGGAGATCGACCTCCTCACACTGTCTTCCATCGATCGTTGGCGGACTAATGATTGATTTCCAAGCTCGGATGTGGCTAATATTTTATACTTTGCATCGATCACCCGTATTTCATTAATATCTTCCGAATTAAAGCCCGAAAGGACGGTCCGCAAGCTCTGCTCGAGTGACGGATCGTCCGGTGACCGATCTTTCATCATTTCTTCACGGACACTGAATTCCACTAGATTCATCCTGTCTTTGACCGATGTCGTGAAGTTCGTCTTCAACGTCTCTTCAAGCTCCCTTGCAAAATAAAGCCCGATTATCTGCATCGCTACAACGATGAGCAAAATATAGATTAGGACGAACTTTACATGGATGGAGCGAAAAAAACCGACTTTCTGCATGTTCCTTACTCCTGTTCTGGGTCACGCAAATAGTAACCGACTCCACGCCTTGTTACAATCCACGTCGGATGGCTCGGGGTGTCCTCGATCTTTTCACGCAGACGGCGAATCGTTACGTCAACTGTCCGCACATCCCCGAAATAATCATAGCCCCATACTGTTTGCAACAGATGCTCCCGCGTCATTACTTGTCCGATATGCTTTGCTAAATAATGAAGCAATTCGAATTCACGGTGCGTCAATTCAATTGACTCCCCGCGCTTCTGGACTAAATAAGCATCCGGTTGGATGACAAGGCTTCCGACTGTAATTTCATTTGTCGCCTCATCTTGTTCTTCCGACAATGTTTTGGAATGTCTGCGCAAGTTTGCCTTCACCCTGGCAATCAATTCGCGTGTGCCGAACGGCTTCGTCACATAATCATCCGCACCTAACTCCAAACCTAACACTTTATCGATTTCCGAATCCTTTGCCGTCAGCATAATGATTGGGAAGTCATACTTCTTCCTAACTTCCTTACACACTTCCATGCCATCGCGTTTCGGAAGCATAATATCGAGCAGCATAATATCCGGCTGCACCTCTTCCACTTTTTCAAGCGCCTCTTCGCCATCATAAGCGCAATGAACAGTAAAGCCTTCCTTCTTCAAATTGAACTCTAATATGTCAGCTATTGGTTTTTCATCATCTACAACTAAAATCGTTTTATTTTGCATCGTTCATTCCCTTTCTCGCCAATTGGCGACTACTTATTACATCCGTATCACGTGTAATCGTTATTATTATATATTCTATTTTTCTTTCGATAAACCTTCTGACCATACATAGACGAAATTAGAAAAAGAGACACCAACAGAATTCTGTAGCGTCTCCATCCCTTACTCTTTATCTTAACACACTTAACGGATTAATATTGGAACCATTCTTGAATACTTCGAAATGCAAATGCGTGCCTGTAGAACGTCCTGTAGAACCCATGACACCGATTTTCGATCCTTTAGGTACTGTTTGTCCTACTTTCACATTAGTGGATGACAGGTGGGCGTACAACGTCTTATAGCCATTGTTATGGGTAATGATAATACGGTTTCCATAGGTCCCATGATATCCGACATTCGTAACGACGCCATTGTCCGCAGCAAAAATTGCTCGTGTTGATGGACGGGCAATGTCAATGCCCTGGTGTACCCTTCCCCATCGTTTCCCCATTTGGCTCGATACGTATCCGCCATCTGCCGGCCATGCGAAATTGCCTGTCCCCCGTGAAGGAATCACTTTCGTGCCGACGACCGTCACTTCATGGACGGGTTCTGAGAGTACATGTTCCTCCGCAACAGATTGGCCGATCACTTTTCCGTTCTTTTTTCTTACGAGATGGGTGACCGATTTCTTACCGTTCGTTCCTTTTTGTTTAACTCTCTTTTCACCTTTGAATACCGATTCGTCTTTCTCAGTCAGTTTTTTGAACTGAATCGGGGTAATTTCTTTAGATTCATAATGGGCTTCCACTTCTACGTAAGGTTCGAGAGTTGTTACGTTCAACTCCTGGCCTATTTGTAGAACAGTATTTTCTGTCATCCCCGGATTGATCTCGAGCAGTTGTGCAGTCGACATATTATGCGCACTGGCTATTTTGCCTAATACGTCCCCTTCCTGAACGGCATATTTCTTCTCTTCCAATGTGCCTTTATTCAACAGGGTTAGCGCTTCTTCTACACTTCTGATTTCTTCCGGTGGCGTTTGTCCTTCAGTCGCCTGAATGTCGGCACTGAATTGAATATTCGTAAGTCTTGTTTCATTTTCTTTCAACGGTGGTAATGCTTCAGTAGATTGTTGACGGGCTTCAAATTCCGTAAGCTCCTTCTCGGTAACTGTTTGCAACACAAGCTCCTGGATCACTTCTTCATATTCGGCCATATCTTTGACGTAGAGGGCAGTCTCTTCATCAATTTGGACACCGATTGCTTCCGCCTCAACGGTTAGCAAGTCTTGAAGTTTACCAAGGACTCGTTCGTCGTCTGTTCCAACTGAAAATACATTTTCAGGGACGACCGATAATTCAGTGCCGATGGTCAATGGGAGATCTTTGTATTCGGAGGCCGCTTTCTCTAATTCCTCTTTTGTTAATTGGTCAATTTTTTTATCATCGGATAACATCCCGACATATTCATTGTCCGAGTAAACATGGTAGACGGTATGGATTGTCGAGTCTCCCTCTTTTTCAAGTGCGAAACCTGAACTAATTCCGATTCCTGCGAAGAGGATGGAGATGACACCGACCTTTCGAATATTTCTATATAGGGTGCTTCTATTCTGTTGTTCTTTCAATTTTTGTTTCTTGGAAAACATCGTTATTGAATACTCCTTCCGACTGACAGCTGCTACTAGACGCCGATCATACTGAAAGTTTTTTACACTTTACCAATTTATCATATCCTCTAGCTTGCTTGTGGCATTCCCTCCATTTGTAATGAACTTGTAGTATTACAACCAAATATTCCTTATTATCTTCCATTTGTTAGGTTGAAATGATTAAATTGTATACTATGAGAATAGTCTCATAGTATACAAAAAGCCTTGATTAACCTGTTTGTCAGGTGAATCAAGGCTTTTCTATATCTATTATTGATGAACTGGCACTTGGTGTTGGCTCCAGTCGATGTTTAAGAACTTGTTGTATTCCTTCGCGAAGGCAAGTGTGACGGTGCCGGTCGGGCCGTTCCGCTGCTTCGCTATGATAATCTCAATCATATTCTGATTCTCTGTTTCTTTATCATAGTAATCTTCCCGATAAAGGAAAGATACGATATCCGCATCTTGCTCAATACTTCCAGATTCCCTTAGGTCGGACATCATCGGGCGCTTGTCCTGACGTTGTTCCACACCACGGGAAAGCTGGGAGAGGGCGATGACTGGAATTTTCAATTCACGCGCCAGCGCCTTTAGAGAACGGGAGATTTCGGATACTTCCTGTTGGCGGTTCTCACCAGAACGTCCGCTTCCCATAATGAGCTGCAAATAATCAATCATGATCATGCCCAGACCATGCTCCTGTTGGAGACGGCGGCATTTGGAACGGATTTCGTTAATTCGGATGCCGGGAGAGTCGTCAATGAAGATACCGGCATTTGATAGGCTACCCATCGCCATCGTCAGTTTCCGCCAATCTTCCGCTTCCAAATTCCCTGTTCGCATGACTTGCGCATCAATATTCCCTTCCGCGCAAAGCATACGCATGACGAGTTGTTCCGCACCCATCTCCAAACTGAAAATCGCGACGTTTTCTCCCGCCTTCGTGGCAACGTTTTGTGCCACGTTCAGGGCGAACGCCGTTTTACCAACGGAAGGACGGGCAGCAACGATTATGAGGTCATTCCGTTGAAATCCGGCCGTAATTTTGTCGAGGTCACGGAATCCAGTTGGAATGCCTGTCACTTCTCCTTTTCTCGTATGGAGAATCTCGATATTATCATATGTTTCAACAAGTACATCTTTAATGTGCTTGAAATCGCCGGCATTTTTCCGACTGGAAACTTCCATGATCCTTTTTTCAGCTTCAGAAAGGACTGCTTCGACTTCATCCTCTTTTGTAAAACCTTCTTCGACAATATTGGTTGCTACACGAATGAGTCGTCTCAGAAGCGACTTCTCTTCGACAATCTTGGCATAATACTCGATATTCGCTGCTGTCGGTACGGCATTTGCAACTTCGGTCAAATATGAAATCCCACCGACGTCTTCTAATTCCTTCTTCGCGGAAAGCTCTTCTGTTACCGTAACGACGTCAATCGGTTGTCCCCTATCGCTCAGGATCTGCATCGTGTCGAATATTTTTTCATGAGCTGTTCTGTAAAAGTCGTCGGGACGAAGAATTTCTGAAGCGGTGATTAATGCTTCAGGCTGTAAGAAAATCGCTCCAATAACTGATTGTTCGGCTTCGTTATTATGCGGAGGGACGCGATCATACATCTGATCCATCATTATCGCTCCCCATCATTCTTCGGTTACATGGACTTTGAGCGTAGCTGTAACTTCCGGGTGCAGTTTGATTGGCACATTTGTAAAGCCAAGAGCCCGTATTGCATCAGGCAGTTCCATCTTACGGCGATCCACTTTTATTTTATGATTTTTCTCAAGCGCATCCGCGATCTGCTTTGTCGTGATCGATCCGAAAAGTCTTCCGCCTTCTCCGGATTTCGCTTTCATTTCCACAGTCTTTTCATCGATAAGTGCCTTCAGTTTTTTTGCTTCAGCCAATTCAGCGGCTGCATCTTTTTCCGCACGCTTCTTTTGACCTTCCAGTTGGCTTAAGTTTGCTGGTGTTGCTTCAATAGCCAATTTGTTTTTGAGCAAGTAGTTTTGAGCGTAGCCGACTGATACGTCTTTCACTTCGCCTTTTTTCCCTTTGCCTTTAACATCTTTCAAGAAAATAACTTTCATCGTCATGTTCCCCTTTCCGATTTATCTTCTATGGCGGATTTCAATAAGTGATCCGCTTCTTCTATCGTTTCCACTTCAAGCTGGCAGGCAGCATTCGTCAAATGCCCACCTCCGCCGAGTTCTTCCATAATAAGCTGCACGTTTAGCTCTCCTAGAGACCTAGCACTAATACCGATTTTACCATCTGCTCGGGAAGCGATGACAAAGGAGGCAATGATTCCTTTCATCGTCAGAAGAATATCCGCAGTTTGCGCGATGAGCACCGGACTATAGACAACGCCTTCCTGCCCTTTTGCTATTGCAATACCGGATGGTGTGAGCTCGACGGTTTCAATCAATTTGGCTCTTTGAATGTATGTGTCAATATCTTCCTTCAATAATCGTTGGACAAGTACCGTATCGGCGCCATTCGTTCGTAAATAGGACGCCGCCTCGAATGTTCTCGATCCCGTCCGTAACGTAAAGCTTTTCGTATCAACGACTATCCCGGCGAGCAAAGCGGTCGATTCGAGCATCGTCAGTTTTTCATTCTTCGGCTGATACTCGATAAGCTCCGTCACGAGCTCGGCTGTCGATGATGCGTACGGTTCCATATAGACAAGCATCGTATTATTGATGAATTCCTCACTCCGTCGATGATGGTCGATGACAACGACCTTTTCGGCCTTGTCGATCAGTCTCTCATCAATGACCATGCTCGGCTTATGCGTATCGACAATGACAAGAAGAGATTTGTCGGTCAACATGGACAATGCGGTTTCCGGATCAACGAATTGAGAGAATAACTCCTCATCCTTTTTAATTTCATCCATCAGGCGGTTGACGCTTCCATCCAACTCGTCAAAGTTGAGGACGATATGGCCTTCCACATTGTTCATCCTAGCCATCTTTCTAACTCCAATGGAGGCCCCGATGGCATCCATATCCGGCATTTTATGACCCATGATCACTACTTTATCACTGCCTTGAATCAAATCGCGTAAAGCGTGTGAAATGACTCTTGCGCGTACACGAGTCCTTTTTTCCACCGGATTTGTCTTGCCGCCAAAAAACTTAAGTTTGCCATCCATATACTTGATGGCGACCTGGTCTCCTCCGCGCCCCAGTACGAGATCCAGACTGGATTGTGCAAGCTCTCCAAGCTCGGTAAGCGATGCAGATCCGGTTCCGACCCCGATGCTAAGCGTCAAGCCTGCATTTTGCTTAGCCGTGTTTTCCCGTATATCATCTAAAATTGTAAATTTGGACGCTTCCAATTTGGATAGAATTGCTTCATTGAAAACGGCCAGAAAACGATCGGATGCAATCCTCTTTACAAAAATTCCATTTTCCGATGCCCACCGATTCACAAGTGAAGTGACAAGCGAGTTAAGACTGCTTCTCGTCTGGTCGTCCATCGTTTGAGCAAGCTCGTCATAATTATCGACAAGCATGATGCCGAGTACGGTACGGTCTTGATAATAAAGGGATTCAATTTCCACTTGTTCGGTAATATCGAAAAGGTAGAGCAGTTTTTCCTCGGCCCTGTAAATAACTTGGTAAGTGGATTCTCCGACTTTCATGGTTGTCTTCTGTTCATCATTTTTAAGAATGGCTTGGAATGACTCAGACAGCCCGAATAGCTCCTCCCCGATCAACGTATCTTTATCGAAGATATTGACGGCATATGGATTCGCCCATTCGATGATCTGTTTTTCATTGAAAAGGATAATAGCGATCGGCAGCTCAAGCAACGCTTCTTCCCCAACTTTTTTCATCCTATGGGAAAGGGATTCAATATGCTTTTCCGTTTCAATATACGTCTGTTCCTCAAGCCTCCAGGCGATGCCTGCAGCTATCGTGAAAGGTATGGTAAATAAAAGGCCTTGCCAGAAATTCGAAAGGAATAAAAGGACGGCCGCTATCAATCCAAGGAGAGATATGACAGTCAGTGGATATCGAATAGCTCTTTTTCTAAAAAACGACTTCATCGTCTCATCCCCTTACTTCGAGTTGTCTTTTCCGATCCAAGCACGGATATTCACGCCTATATCAAGTATGCCAAGAAGTGTGGTTATTGGACTGAACAGCAATGCGAAAATCGTTGCGAACATCGTGACAACGCCCGGCATTTTCATCTTATACATGAAATAGTGGACTAATGACAGACCTTGTAATAATAAAAGGACCCGTAAAATGATTGTCGCATTGATATATAGTAAATAAGCTGAAGACTCCGGTTTTAATTCCATCATCCAAGGAAGCAGAATGATTAGCCCGTAGATGAAAATAGTGATGACAGGCAATTTCATGTCCCTGAACGGCGGGAATTTTGGTACTTGATGGCCAAGCCTGCGAAGCACCTCGAAATTAGGGATTACCATGATGAAAGTGAATAGATATACTGACAGGATGAAGATTGCTGGAATTGCAGATCGATACATTGTGAACGCTTCTTCCACTATCTTTTCGTAGCCTTCCGGCAATGCACCAAAGCTTTGTAGTGAATTCTTGAATTGCGTCTCGGATTCCTTCATCATCGCCATCAGACTATCGATTACATTGATTTCGAAAACAAGTGCAGCTACTACATATACCAATACACTCGTAACGATGAAAAAAAGTCCCGATGCCATGAACGTGTACAGCTTTGACTTACCAAGCAACAACGATTCGGCAATAAGGAAGGCTAATATTCCGAACATCAGGGCGAATGGCACCAACAAAATACCACCGATGATGACAGACAAAATACTGCCGACGATCATAACGAAAATCGTAGAGCTCCGGTTATAACGGAGTCGATAAAGGATGATCGGCAATGGGATGAAGATCATAATGATGCTGCCAAGGAATGGAATGTACATAGCTCCCGCTAGAAATATTGTGAACAGCGCGAGCATCATCGCACCATATGTTATTTTTTTAGATTGGTCCTGCATCATCAATTCCTCCGTCCAGTCAATGGACTCTTTTTCTTTATTGTCTATCTCCTCATTGAAATGAGTACTTACAATTGTATCATGATTACCGCTGATTAACCAAAAGACAGAATGAATACCCGACTTTGGATTATTTTGTATATGAATGTGCTTTTCGCGGTTTATCTCCGACGATTTCCTTTGTAATAAGTGCGCATAAATCAGTCTAAAAACGCATAAACCTCTACAATCACGCATATTTCCCAGGAAACGCTCATAAATCTTCGGAAACACGCATAAACACTTCCAAGTACGCATAAATCGTTTGATTCACGCATAAAAAAATTCATTTAAAAAACCGCCTGCTGACCGGGGATGCCGGTATCACAAGGCGGTTTAAAAAGTATAATTATCTTTCTTCCGAAACGAACGGAAGAAGTGCCATGATACGTGAACGTTTAATAGCAGTCGTCAATTTACGCTGATATTTCGCGCTTGTACCAGTTACACGGCGAGGCAAGATTTTTCCACGTTCAGAAACGAATTTCTTCAGTAGATCTGTATCTTTATAATCGATATGCGTAATGTTGTTCGATGTAAAATAGCAGACTTTACGACGTCTGCGACCTCCACGGCGTGGTGCCATATCGCTTTCCCTCCTTACTTAATGACGTTACCGAATGTTCCCGATCAGAATGGCAGGTCGTCATCCGATACTTCTATCGGACCGCTGCCCATTGAGAATGGGTCATTGTCAGTACGTGTATAGTTTTGTTGTGCTGGTTGTTGGTATTGCTGGTTCGGCTGCTGATTCTGATAATAAGGTTGTTCGTTCTGTGGTGCTCCACCATAAGCAGCTCCAGATCTCTCAGCATTTGCACTGCGTGGCTCAAGGAATTGCACACTGTCTGCTACGACTTCTGTCATGAAGACACGTTTGCCGTCTTGTCCATCGAAGCTGCTCGTTTGGATACGGCCTTCGATTCCGGCAAGACTTCCTTTGCGTAAAAAGTTCGCAGTGTTTTCCGCCTGCTTCCTCCAAGTTACACAGTTGATGAAATCAGCTTCACGCTCACCTGATTGGCTTGCGAATGTCCGATTCACCGCTAGCGTAAAGCGCGTTACCGCGATTCCGCTTTGTGTGTATTTGAGTTCAGGATCTTTTGTCAGTCGGCCAACTAAAACGACACGGTTAATCATCAGAATGCAACCTCCCTCATCATTTTACTGCATTTCGTTCTATGATTAGTTGTCTAGACGAACAGCCATATGACGAATGATATCTTCATTGATGTTCGCAAGACGATTGAATTCATCGATTGCTTCAGTACCTGCGTTAACTGTTACCAATTGGTAGTAGCCTTCACGCAGATCGTCGATTTCGTAAGCAAGACGACGCTTGCCCCACTCTTTCGACTCGATGATTTCCGCTCCGTTTGAAGTTAGGATGTCATCGAAACGAGTGATCAATGCTTTTTTCGCTTCATCTTCTACTGTTGGACGGATGATGTACATGATTTCGTACTTTCTCATCTTTAGTCACCTCCTTATGGACTTTGGCCCACTTTTGACGGCGGGCAAGGAGTAAGTAATTTTTATTACTCACATCATCATATTTTAACATGATGTCTGTAGACAATCAACTATTAAATATGAATAAAACATAGGCAGTTGCTTTCCGTTTCAGCGCTCGCTTTCCGCGGGCGTCGCCTCAGCCTCCTCGTTCGCTCATTCTTCGCTGCCTGCGGGGTCTTCGACTGACGCTTTTCCCGCAGGAGTCTCGCGCTTACACTCCAAGCACCTGCAGCCTGTTAAATGGCAAGTGAAGCCGTATAATTCGTGTATACTTATTCTTAATAAGAAGGAGTGATTTTTCATGGAGAATCTCACTGAACCAGATAAGATAATAGAGATTGATTTGCCGAGTGTGGCTAAGAGTGGGTTGTGGATTACGGTTTGGACGCTTATTGGATTGCTGATTGTAGAAGGACTTATTCATCAGGGAGCATCTTTCACATTCAGTATAATGAATATTCTGTATTTTATTGGTGGTTATGTAGTTTTGATAATCCTTCATGAGCTTTTTCATCTTCTTGGGTTTAGGGTGTTTGGGAAAGTGCCTTGGAGAAGTATGGTGGTTGGGATGAATCTTAAGTTAGGGATTGCCTATGCAACGACCGATCGGCTGATGACGAACCGGGCGATTCAGAAAGCGTTGTTGCTTCCTTTTTGGACGACGGGGGTTGTGCCTGCTGTTATTGGATTGGTCACTGGGAATGGTATTTGGCTTACTTTGGCTGCGTTTCTGATAGGTGGTGCTGCAGGTGATTTTGCGATGTATAAGGAGTTGCGGAAGCTTCCGGATGATTGGCTTGTGAAGGATGATCCGCAGCAGCCGAAGCTCTACTTATTTGAGCCTGGACGGGTGATACAATAAAACAACCGGAAAAGGATATCCCTTCTCCGGTTGTTATTTTTTTGATTAGACGTTGAATCTAAACAGCATGACATCCCCGTCTTGGACGACATATTCTTTTCCTTCCAGACGGACTTTTCCTGCTTCTTTTGCTGCTGTCATCGAGCCCGCTCCTACTAGTGCGTCATAAGACACGGTTTCCGCACGGATGAAGCCACGTTCGAAGTCTGTATGGATAATGCCTGCACATTGTGGCGCTTTCATGCCTTTTCGGAATGTCCATGCTCGGACTTCCTGAACGCCGGCCGTGAAATACGTGGCAAGGCCTAATAGTTGATATGAAGCTTTGATGAGTTGATCGAGGCCGGATTCTTTAATGCCTAATTCTTCAAGGAACATTGCCTTCTCTTCATCATCCAATTCAGCCATTTCTTCCTCGACTTTTGCACTGACGACAATCACTTCGGCATTGTCCTTCTCGGCAAAGTCGCGGACCATTTTGACATACTCGTTGTTATCCGCTTCTGCGATTTCATCTTCCGAAACGTTTGCAACATACAGCATCGGCTTGATTGTCAATAAATGCATCCCTTTGATGATGTGGAATTCTTCAGGCGTTAATTCGACGGAGCGGGCAGGCTTTTCATTTTCAAAAGCTTCCTTTAGCTTTAGCAGTACTGGCTCCTCTGCCATAGCGTCTTTATCTTTTTGCTTCGCCATTTTGGATACGCGTGTCAGACGCTTGTCCACGCTTTCCATATCAGCGAGGATCAATTCCAAGTTGATGACTTCGATATCATCAATTGGATTTACTTTTCCAGATACGTGTGTAATATTTTCATCGTCAAAACAGCGGACGACTTGGCAAATTGCATCCACTTCACGGATGTGAGAAAGGAATTTATTCCCTAATCCTTCCCCTTTGCTTGCCCCTTCAACAATCCCTGCGATATCTGTGAATTCAAATGCTGTCGGTACAGTTTTTTTCGGTTCGACGAGCTCTGTCAATTTTTGAAGTCGCTCATCGGGAACTTCTACAATTCCGACGTTCGGGTCGATTGTACAGAACGGATAGTTGGCAGCCTCCGCTCCAGCTTTTGTTATTGCGTTGAATAGTGTCGACTTTCCTACGTTCGGCAATCCGACGATACCAGCTGTTAACGCCATTTATTTCCCAACCTTTCATTTAGGTCAATTTCATAATCATTTATGCAACTCTTCTATTATAAGAATAGTTGACGTTCCTGTCTAATTTTCCTCAGTCTCTGCTTTGACAAGCACCTTTTTCATCTTTTTTGCAAATTCATTTCGAGGAATCATCACGCTATGACCGCAACCTCCGCATTTTATCCGGATATCCGCTCCCATTCGGATAATTTTCCATGCATTTGTTCCGCATGGATGCGGTTTTTTCATTTCCACAACATCATTCAAATGAAATTCCTTCTCCACCGTCTATCTCTCTCCTTACTCATTCAGTGTTAAATGATCTTGATACAAGTGTAGGATAAGGGATTTCAATCCCTTCCCTTTCCAAATGCTTTTTTATTCCTATACTAATTAATCTCGCGGTGTCATAATGCCGCATTGGTTTTGTTTCTACGATAATGCGTTCAATGACCGCATCCTCAGTGAAGTCATGGGCACCGATTAATTTCGGTTTACTGAGGAGATCGGGATTATCCTTGCTCATCGAATCCAAAAATTCCTCAATCGATTTTTCCACTTTCTCGATACCGAGAACAAATGGAATTGTGACATCGACAATGGCCAAAGAATTTTTCAAAGAATAATTGACGACTTGCGTAATGGTCCCATTCGGCAAAATGAAAAGCTCTCCCGTGAAGTTTTTAATCTTCGTTGTCCTTAAACCAATCTCTTCTACCCTTCCTTTAGCAGTACCGATTTCCACGTAATCCCCAACAGAAAACTGGTCCTCAAAGAGAATAAAAAATCCGGAAATGACATCCTTCACAAGGCTTTGAGCGCCAAAACCAACGGCTAGACCCAGCACCCCTGCCCCTGCCAGAAGCCCTTTCACATCAATGTTAAATTCCTGCAGGACGGCTAGAATCGCCGAAAAATAGACGACATAAATGAGTGCGTTCTCGAGCAGTCTACGCAGTGTCTGTTCGCGTCGCTCATCATGCCTATTACGACCTCTGAATTTGATTTTAAAAATCTTACGAATAATGTACCTGCCTACTTGTACAACAATAATTGAAACAATGATAATTACGGCAATCTTAAGAGCGGTCATTCCTAATGCAATCCAAGTTTCTCGGTCAAATAAGAATTTGGCTGCTTTTGCAGCTTCGTCCTTCGCCGTGTCAAGGCTATTATCTGTTTCTTTATTTGTCATCCGCATCAAGCCTTTCCGTATAAATCCAAGTATTGCCGCGTATACTGCTACACAATCAATTCATTGTGAACTACTAATAAGAATGGAGTTTTGTTATGCACTCAGCACTTTCCACTGATTATAATTTCCGTATTCATTATAATGAAACAGGTGCAGTTTGGAAGCTTAGTTCATATTTCCTTGAACACATTCCGTTCCATGAGGAATCTCTAACTTTTTTTTGTATAGGAACGGATCGATCGACAGGTGATGCATTAGGTCCGTTAACCGGTTCCCATTTAGCCGAGTCCTTATTATTCCCATTTCCAGTCGTCGGTACACTGGAGAAGCCATTACATGCTCTAAATTTACAACAACAATTAGATGAACGACTAGCAATGGACCCTGCGACTTTCATCGTTGCCATCGACGCATGCTTAGGAAAGAGCGATTCAATCGGTCAATTACTCTTCCATAGAGGCCCCCTGCTTCCTGGTAAAGCGGTCGGTAAACAATTGCCGCCTGTCGGTGATTTGTCCATTAAAGGAGTCGTCAATATATCAGGCTTCATGGAACAAGCTGTCTTGCAAAGCACTCGATTGCATATTCCATTTGAAATGAGCCGAGTTATTTCCCGCTCCCTTCAATTAGCCTATGGACGATTTAAAACAGGAAATGAACAATTGTCACGATAAAACCAACGACAACGATTCCTGGAATGAGGTTAGCGACCCTGATTTTCGTAATTCCAATCAAGTTCAAACCTATTCCTATAATCATTAAACCGCCGGTAGCGGTCATTTCGGAAATGAAAAACTGTAAAAGTTCATCCGGTATAAAACGGCTGATTTGTGTCGAGAAAACCGTAATGAGTCCTTGGTAAAGGAATACCGGCACTGCAGCAATTGCTACACCAATGCCAAGCGTTGAGCTAAGGATGACAGACGTAAAACCATCGATAATTCCCTTCATAATCAATACGTCATGGTCATTCCGTAATCCGCTGTCAATGGCGCCAATAATCGCCATTGAACCGACAACGAAAATAAGTGTTGCCGTTACAAATCCTTGTGAAATTCCAGGACCTTCTTTGCTTGATGGAAGCTTTTGCTCAATCCATTTTCCTAAGTCGTTTATTTTTTCATCTAAGTTCATCCATTCCCCTATAATAGCTCCAATAACGATGCTAATGATAACAATCAATATTTGGGTACTTTCAAATGTCATTTGAATGCCAATTGCAGCAACCGCCAACCCGATTCCATACATTACGGTCTCTTTCATCCGTTCAGGGATATTGGATAAAAAACGGCCAAGTAGAGCGCCGATTATGATTAGCAAGGCATTGACAATCGAACCGAATAAAATCATTGTTTTTCACTTCCATCTACTAAAAATAATACCTATTTTGCATCGAGCAAAATAGGTACAGGCTTATTCATTCAGTAATTCTAGAATTCTTTCAAGGTCCTCTTCTGTGAAAAACTCGATTTCGATTTTCCCTTTATTTTTCGACTTCTTAATCGTCACATTTGTACCAAAATATTCTCTTAAATGTGATTCTTGCTCTTCCAAGAAGATGTTTTTCTTTTCTGGCTTTGTTTCACGTGGAACATTCTCATTTATTTTATGGACAAGCTTTTCTAATTGACGGACATTCAGTCCTTCATTGATTGTCTTTTCAGCAATGAGAAGAATTTGCTCTTTCTTCCGAAGTCCAAGCAACGTACGCCCATGCCCCATTGACAGCTTCCCATCCGTAATCATATTGCGTACTTTTTCAGGCAAGCTGAGCAGTCGGACATGATTTGCTATATGTGGTCTGCTTTTCCCAAGTCTAAATGCGAGTTGTTCCTGTGTAAGGGATAGGTTGTCCATCAGCTTCTGGTACGCTTCCGCTTCCTCGATCGGCGTCAAGTCTTCCCGCTGTAGGTTTTCCAAAATCGCCATTTCCATCGATTCTTCATCAGTCAACTGTCGAACGACTGCTGGAATCTCCGCTAAACCTGCCATTTTAGCTGCTCTAAAACGTCTTTCCCCTACTACAATTTCATACATTGTCCCAACTTTTCGGACAATGATTGGTTGTAAAATCCCATGTTCCTTAATTGATTCACTTAACTCTTGGATTGCAACTTCGTCAAATATCTTCCTTGGCTGATACGGATTCACTTTAATGCTTTTCAAACGGATATTTTCGATTGCTTCTGCTTTCGTTAAAGATTCATCAGGGAATAAAGCGTTCAAACCTTTTCCAAGACCTTTAGCCATTGTGCACCACTTCCTTTGCCAGCTCTAAATATACTTCTGCGCCCCGTGATCTAGAATCGTAAATGATAATTGGTTCTCCATGGCTTGGCGCTTCACTAAGTCGTACATTTCGTGGAATGATCGTTCCGTACACTTTATCTTGAAAATACTTTTTCACTTCTTCAATGACTTGGATTCCTAAGTTTGTTCTCGCATCGAACATTGTTAACAACACGCCATCGATTGTAAGGGTTTCATTTAAATGCTTCTGGACGAGCCTAATTGTACTAAGTAGTTGACTCAAACCTTCCAATGCGTAATATTCACATTGTACGGGAATGATAACAGAATCAGCGGCAGTCAATGAATTAATCGTCAGTAACCCTAAAGAAGGTGGGCAATCAATAATAATGTAATCATACAATTCCTTAGCTTCTTGAATTGCATGTTTCATCCTTACTTCTCTTGAAATGGTTGACACCAGTTCAATTTCAGCACCTGCCAGAGATATGGTTGCTGGTACAATATCCAAGTTTTCCATCTTCGTCTGATGGATGACTTCTTTTATATTGACATCATCGATTAACATATCGTAAATACATTGATGAACGTCTCCTTTATTGACCCCTACCCCGCTCGTCGCATTCCCTTGCGGATCGGCATCTATCAGTAAAACTTTTTTGCCGATATGTGCAAGGCAAGCACTTAGATTTACTGAAGTGGTAGTCTTACCAACTCCTCCTTTTTGATTGGCAATGGCTATAATTTTACCCACACTTGCACCTGCTTTCTCACTCATCTATCAAACTGCTATCTTTCTTCATGAATAAATCATTCAATATTCGTCACTCTTTACTAGTTTATCAAAAAAATGAACAGCATGGTAATGTATAGCGCAAAAAAACTCCTGCTTTAATCAAGCAAGAGTCATCTCGCACGTATTACGAGAAATACTATGTCTTTTTTATTTCTTTTTCGGTATTTTAACCGTGATTGTATAAAAATCTTCAGTGTCCTCTTCTTCGGTTTTCACGTCGATGCCGCTTTTCGTAACGAGTGCCAATGATTGACGAATCGTATTCAATGCGATTCGGACATCTTTGCTGACTGATTTCCGTTTAACAACTTTCTTTTTTTCCTTCTCTTCTTCAACCGGATTTAGCGCTAGCTGAATTCTATCTTCCAATTGCTTCACATTCAGTTGTTCGTCAATCGCCTCTTGGCAAAGCTTATGCTGCAATTCAACATCTTTTACGGAAATCAATGCTCTCGCGTGTCTTTCGGATATTTCCTTCGTAAGAATCTTGTTCTTAATTTCATCCGGAAGTTTTAATAGACGAAGCTTGTTCGCGACGGTTGATTGTCCTTTTCCGAGTCTTTGTGCTAATGCTTCTTGTGTTAGCCCATGCAATTCAAGCAATTTTTCATAAGCATATGCTTCCTCGATTGCTGTTAATTCCTCGCGCTGCAAGTTTTCAATAAGAGCAATGGACGCTGTTTCTTTATCATCCAGATTCCGTATGATGGCTGGCACTTCTTCCCAACCTAATTTTTTCATAGCGCGGAATCTTCGTTCTCCCGCAATGATTTCATAGCCATCATCGCTTTTTCTGATGACAATCGGTTGAATCACTCCGTGTGTATGAATCGTACGCGCGAGTTCTTCAATCTTCTCTTCCGAAAAAATAGTTCGAGGTTGATATTTATTCGGTTTAATTAAATCGATTTTTACTTGTTCTACTTTCTCTTGTGGAGTTTTATCTATGTTCTGTAAATCAGGTTCTTTTTCTCCACTACCAAAAAACCGTGAAAACGTGTTTTTCATCGCCGGCACCCACCTTTACAAAACTGCTCATTACTAGCTAGTTCGTCATATCTATTATATATCCTCTTTATTACTTATTAAAGAGTAGAATTCTATAAGATTACTAAACAATGTCCTAAAATAATATATGAAAGAAATAATAGGAAGAAAGACGCTTTGCTTCTATCGGTAAAGCGCCTAGTCTTCACTTTATTATATATGAATTCACTGACAAGTGGGAAATGTTTCACGTGAAACATTTATTTGATTGGTGTTTTGTTTGGGACGCCGGGTTTACGAGGATATTTCTTTGGTGTTTTTTTGACTTTGTTCAAGATGAATATATTTCTTTCACTTTCCTCCATAGGCAAACTGAAAGAAAACTTATCGACGAGTTCTGCTCCCAATACGTTGATAGCCTTTTTCGCATCTAGCAATTCTTCCTCGGCTGCTGCGCCTTTCATGGAAATGAAAATTCCACCCTCTTTTACGAGAGGGACGCATAATTCTGAAAGGACAGATAATCGGGCGACCGCACGGGCAGTTACGATATCAAATTGCTCACGGTATTTCGGGTTTTGACCGAAATCTTCGGCTCTTGCATGGACAAACGTTACATGATCAAGCTCAAGTTCTTTAGCGAGTTCATTCAAAAATGTAATACGCTTGTTTAATGAATCTACAATTGTCACCGCTAAGTTAGGAAAACAAATTTTCAAAGGAATACTTGGAAACCCTGCTCCTGCACCCACATCACAAATGGATTTCTCTCCAGTCAAATCTGTGTAGAAAGCAGCGGTTATAGAATCATAAAAATGTTTGAGATAAACAGATGGCGCATCTGTTATCGCTGTTAAGTTCATTTTTTCATTCCATTCCACTAACATTTGGAAGTATTTGTTAAACTGTTGAAGCTGGTGATCTGTAAGACTTATCCCCTGCTCTTTCAGCGCCTCTATGAATTGTTCTTCGTTCACCTTGAATCCTCCTTCTAAAAAAAGACTGATGCGGACTTATCCCACATCAGTCACAAGTTGTTAACTAGTAATTTTCGCAATTTTCCCTTGTTCGATATAGACAAGTAGAATGGAGATATCTGCAGGGTTCACACCGGAAATCCTTGATGCTTGAGCGATTGACAACGGTCTGACAGCTGACAAATTCGCTTTCGCCTCTTTTGCGATTCCTGTAATGGCATTGTAATCAATGTTATCAGGTATCTTTTTGTTCTCCATTTTTTTCATGCGTTCCACTTGTTGCATCGATTTTTCGATATAGCCTTCATATTTGATGAAGATTTCTACTTGCTCCGCCACTTCTTCGGATTTTTCTTCCTCAGGTGGCACAACAGTAATGATTTGTTCGTATTTCATTTCCGGTCGTTTCAACAAATCAGCAGCTTTCATCGGTTCGCGAAGCTCTGTTCCGCCCGATTCCCGAATGATTTCTTGAACTGCTTCACTTGGTTTAATCGTCACTTTGCGAAGTCGTTCGATTTCTTCTTCAATTTGTTGCTTTTTAAGAAGGAATTTCTCGTATCGCTCTTCACTAATCATACCAAGTTTGTATCCGATTTCTGTCAGACGCAAATCTGCGTTATCATGGCGAAGCAATAGGCGATATTCCGCTCTTGACGTTAGAAGACGGTATGGTTCGCTCGTTCCTTTCGTTACGAGGTCATCGATCAGCACTCCGATATAAGCGTCAGATCTTCCAAGGATGACCTCTTCTTTGCCAAGCACTTTGCTTGCGGCATTGATGCCTGCCATAATTCCTTGTGCAGCTGCTTCTTCGTAGCCGGATGTTCCATTGATTTGTCCTGCGGTGAAGAGGTTTTCGATCTTTTTCGTCTCAAGCGTCGGCCAAAGTTGCGTCGGGATAATTGCATCATACTCGATAGCGTATCCGGCACGCATCATTTCCGCTTTTTCCAATCCCGGCACGCTTTCGATGAGTCTGCGTTGAACGTGTTCAGGCAAGCTCGTTGAAAGACCTTGGACGTAATACTCTTTCGTATTTCGACCTTCTGGCTCTAGGAAAATTTGATGGCGCGATTTGTCCGCAAAACGGACAATTTTATCCTCAATTGAAGGGCAGTAGCTCGGTCCCTTCCCTTTGATCATCCCTGAATACATCGGGGAAAGGTGAAGGTTTTCATTAATAATTTCATGTGTTCTCGGTGTTGTATATGTCAACCAGCAAGGCAATTGATCCATGATGAATTGCGTCGTTTCGTAACTGAAAGCACGTGGGACGTCATCACCTGGTTGAATTTCAGTTTTGCTGTAATCGATTGTATTACCGTTAATACGTGGAGGTGTACCGGTTTTGAAACGCACTGTTTCCAATCCAAGTTCTTGTAGGTTTTCAGCAAGCTTGATCGCCGGCATTTGGTTGTTCGGACCACTTGAATATTTCAGGTCACCGATAATGACTTCTCCACGAAGGAAAGTCCCTGTCGTAATGATGACTGTTTTCGCACGGTAGATTGCACCGATTTGCGTAATGAGTCCTTTCACTTCCCCGTCCTCGACGATCAATTCTTCCACAACTCCTTGATGGAGTGTTAAGTTTTCTTGTTCTTCTAGGACGCGTTTCATTTCTTGTTGGTAAAGGACTTTGTCTGCTTGCGCACGGAGCGCACGGACAGCTGGACCTTTCCCTGTATTCAACATTCGCATTTGGATATGTGTTTTGTCGATCACTTTGCCCATTGCTCCGCCAAGGGCGTCAATTTCACGGACGACGATCCCTTTTGCGGGACCTCCAAGTGACGGATTGCAAGGCATGAAAGCAATCATGTCGAGATTCATTGTTAGCACCAATGTCGATGCACCCATCTTTGCGGAGGCTAGTGCCGCTTCAACGCCGGCATGCCCTGCTCCGATGACTATACAATCGAACGTGCCTGCTTCAAATTTTGGCATGTTCGTTCATCCTTCCTAATATATAAATTTTCCGTGTCTATTTGAATTGAACATAAAATCGGATTTACGCTCCAGGCCGACGCTTTCCGGGGGGCGGGCGGTAAGCCTCCTCGGTCGCTATGCGACACTGCGGGGTCTTACCTGTCCCGCTCATCCCCCAGGAGTCGCCGCCTTGCGCTTCAATCCTAAGTGCCTATATTAATTTTGATTTAATCACTTACCTAAACAGAACTGTGAAAATAGCTGGTTGATAAGGCTGTCTTGGACGGTGTCGCCTACGATTTCGCCTAGGAGCTCCCACGTGCGTGTGACGTCGATTTGAATCATGTCGACAGGCACACCTGCCTCGGCTGCGGACAAGGCGTCCTGGATAGTCTTATGCGCTTTGTGGAGCAGTGCAATATGTCTTGCATTGGAAACGTAAGTTAGATCGCCAGGCTCAAGCGTTCCTTCGAAGAACAGCTTAGCGATTGCTTCCTCCAGTTCGTCAATGCCTTCTTCCCTCAAGACGGATGTCGTGATAATCGCGCCATTACGAGCGAGTTCCTGTACTCGCTGCATATCGATCTTCTGCGGAAGGTCGGTTTTGTTAATGACGACGATCATATCCATTCCTTCGGTTGCCTCAAATAATCGGATATCCTCATTCGTTAGCTCCTCGGAACTGTTTAGTACAAGTAAGATGAGGTCCGCTTCCTTGAGGACTTGTCGGGACCGCTCAACTCCAATTCGCTCAACAATATCCTCCGTCTCTCGGATGCCCGCCGTGTCTACGAGACGCAATGGCACTCCTCTGACATTAACGTATTCCTCTATAATATCACGCGTCGTTCCTGCAATATCGGTAACAATTGCCTTATTCTCTTGGACGAGGCTGTTCAGCAAAGAAGATTTTCCAACGTTCGGCCTTCCGACGATGACCGTCGATAATCCTTCACGAAGGATTTTGCCTTGGGAGGAAGTACGTAGAAGTTTCTCGATTTCTTCCTTCACCCACGTCCCTTTTTCAATCATAAGCGGAATGGTCACTTCTTCAACGTCGTCGTATTCCGGATAGTCGATATTCACTTCAACTTGCGCCAATGTTTCTAGGAGCGCTTGTCGGAGTTCGTTGATCAACCTGGAAAGTTTCCCTTCCATTTGATTCAACGCGACGTTCATCGCGCGATCCGTTTTTGCACGAATGAGATCCATCACCGCTTCCGCCTGTGACAAATCGATGCGCCCATTGAGAAATGCACGCTTGGAAAACTCGCCCGGTTCTGCAAGGCGAGCCCCTTCTTTCAACACTAGGTTGAGGACACGGTTTACCGCCACAACGCCTCCGTGACAGTTCACTTCGACGACATCTTCACGGGTGAATGTTTTCGGAGCCTTCATGATGGAAACCATGACTTCCTCGACAACTTCATCCGTAGACGGATCTACCAAATGCCCATAATGGATTGTATGTGATTGTTCTTCCGAAAGTTTTTTCCCTGACGGAGAACGAAAAATTTGATCTGCAATGCCGATAGCCTCATCTCCACTTATCCGGACGATGGCGATAGCCCCTTCCCCCATTGGAGTCGAAATGGCCGCTATTGTATCAAAATGCATATCCTTCACCTTCCTACATTAGTTACCCACATGTGGATAACTCGTTTTGACTTGACTATCTGACAACATATAATAACACAAATCGTTCCATTCTCATAGTTATGGAACAAAAAAATGTGGATAATTTATATCGACAAGATTTATTTACAATTATGATGAAAAAGTTATGAGTAAGTTTAGAGGAGTTTTGCGCGAGTTTACACTTGTTATGCTCAAGTTCGATGAGGTTTTGCGCGAGTAGGAACGATTATGCGCAACTTCGGGTTGCTTTTGATCATTTCAGGACTTTTGATTCATCTTAGGATTCCTATTCTCTACTTCATCCCACTAATTTTAGTCATTTTAGGCATAAAAAAACCCCGTTAGATCACGGGGTTTGCAATTAATTGATTGGTTCTATGACAAGATATCGGTTCGGATCTGTCCCTTCCGAATACGTTTCAATGTCTAACCTATTCGATAATGCGTTATGAATGACTTTTCTTTCATAGGAAGGCATTGGTTCAAGCTGTACTTTCCTTCCACTTCGGACAGCTTGGTCAGCCATCCGTTCTGCAAATTGTTCCAACGATTGTTCGCGGCGTTCACGGTAATCACCTACATCGAGACGGACGACTTTGAATTGCTCAGACGTTTTATTCGCAACGAGCTGCGCTAGTTGCTGCAAAGCATTCAACGTTTGGCCGCGCTTTCCGATCAAAAATGCCGCTTTCTCGCTCTCTAATTGAAAAGATAGATATTTTCCGTCCATTTCATGAGTAATGACGAGATCGTTAATCCCCATTGCTTTGGCAACTTCCATGACATACGTTTTCGTGTCGCTAATCGCCTGCTCGTCCGACATAGCTGGATCATTAGTCTCTACTTCGACGATTTGAACCGTTTCAGCGGCGGGCTCAGCAGTTTTTTCTTCTTTTACTGTAGGTCCAACCTTTTCTTCCTGAACAATTTCCTTCTTCTCTTCTTGTTCATTCGATTCTGGTTTTGCCATTTCCTTCACTAACACGATCACTTCGGCTTCCCTTGCTCCGAACCCGAGAAAACCTTTCTTTCCAGCATCCACTATTTGAATATCGACTTCGTCACGCGTAACATTGAGCTCTTGTAAGGCAGATGCAATCGCGGCCTCCACTGTTGCTCCTTTTCGCGTTATCTCCTTCATTTCCGTTTCCCTCCTACTTTTACAGGCTCCACTTCTTTTTTCTTGAATGGTTTGTAAATGAAGATGTTCTGGATAATTGAAATGATATTACCGATAACCCAATAAAGTGCAAGTGCTCCTGGCAGGAATGAACCGAAACCAATAATCATGAAAGGCATGATATACATCATCATTTTCATTTGTGGGTTATCCATTGCAGGTCCTGTGCGCAATACGACGAACTGCATCAATCCAGCGAGGATCGCAAGCGTAATGCTTGGTGTTGCTAATTCGAACCATAGAAATTTTCCAATTGCGATTTCTGGAGTAGCATTCATCCTGCTGATCGCATGATAAAGTCCGATGATGATTGGCATTTGAATCAATACCGGCAAACATCCAGCGGCAGGATTGATTTTTTGCTCGGTCATCAATCTTTGCATTTCTTCACGGTACTTTTGCTGTGTCACAGCATCTTTAGACTTGTATTTCTCTTTCAATTCTGCCAACATTGGCTGGATTTCTTGCATCCGCTTTGAACTTTGCGCTTGCTTGATCATGAGCGGTAACAGAATAAGTCTGATGATGATCGTTACTGCAATGATTCCTAAACCGTACGTGCCTAACAAGTCTTTGAATGTGATAATCAACGCCACGATCGGCCAGACGATATACTTACTCCAAAAACCTTCGGTTGTTTCATATATCGGTTGATTGAAGTCCCCACATCCGGCAAGGAATACCGTCAATACGGTTAGCATAAGTAATAATGTCGTTCTTTTTTTCAAATCGGTTCCCCCAAATCTGTTTCTATGAAATATCGATGATTTCAGTTTATCATGAACGATTAGTACGTTCTACTTCTTACGTAAGAATGCCATATGCTTATTTCGATTTGAAGGCTTTGGCAATTTTCAATACGTGCTGCAAGCTCTTTTTTGTTTCGTGAAAATCTAGTGTGGCCGCCTGGTGTCTGGCGATAATAACATAGTCCCGGTCACTTTTCAGCTCTTCTTTCATTTCTAGGAATGCTTGTCGAATGTATCGTTTGATACGATTTCGCGTCACGGCATTTCCTAATTTCTTTCCGACGGATAAACCGATTCTGAATTCCTGTTGGCCTTCTTTCCTATAGGAATAGACGACAAATTGCCTATTCGCGACAGACTTGCCTTTTTTAAATACTGTTTGGAAGTCTTCATTCTTTTTGACCCGCTGACGTTTTTTCAAACTCTACACCTCCGTGGATCATTGGTAATAATGGGAATCAAGAAAATCTCGCCATTGATTTCCGCTCCAGGCGGACGCTTTCCGTGGGCACGGCTTCAGCCGCTTCCCTCGCTACGCTCAGTCCAGGGTCTTCAGCTCGTGCTGTTCCCACTGGAGTCGCCGCCTTCCACTCCAATCAACTAAATTGTTCAACTAAAAAAGATTAATTCATCAATCTTGGTAAAAAAAAAGACCACTGATTTAGTGGTCTTATGCTGAAAGCACTTTTCTTCCTTTGCGACGACGAGCAGCGAGAATTTTACGACCGCTTTTTGAGCTCATTCTTGCACGGAAGCCGTGAACTTTACTACGTTTACGTTTATTTGGTTGGAATGTACGTTTCATTTAAAGACACCTCCTGCATTGTCCCTTTGCAATCTGACAGTCTTGAACAGTATAAAGGGCATGGCCTCATATGTCAACCGTTTTTTCTCCACGCCATTTAACACGACGAAGATCCATTCTACAAATTTCAACCGCATCATTCGACAAAATAGGTTATCCACATCTTCAAAATTCGACAAATGAATAATATGTTCATAGAAATTTTTTCCCGTTTTTTTATTCACAGCCCTTATCTACACCTTTTGCACATACAAAAGCCTGTGGATAAAGTATTTCTCCACAGCTGCCGCTATTGTTAATAACTCTTAGAAACCCTTGTCATTCTTAATCTTTCTTGTTACAATAAAAAGGATTTTGCTGTTAACAAATTTAAAAGCTTATTTTTTATCCACAATTGTTGATAGGTTGTGGATAATTTTTTCAACACATTCGGATATTTCTTATCCACAAGAGTTAATTCTGTGTATAATACATATTCCTGTGTTTTTTTATTTTCTATGTAAAGGAGGCCCACGAGTGGATCAGCTAGAAAAATTATGGAACAATGTTTTGTCGAAAATTGAAGGCAAGATTTCTAGACCTAGTTTCGAAACTTGGCTCAAATCGACAAAATTGATGTCCTATGGTGACGAGAACGTTACGATTGCTGTTCCCAATTCATTTGCGAAGGATTGGCTTGAAAATCATTACGTACATTTGATCACAGGCATCCTCTCGGAATTGACCGGTGAAGACCGGCTCATACATTTCGTCGTTCCAAAAGAAATGGAAGAAAACGATTTTCAAGTTCCTAAACCGGTAGTCAAACAGGCAGATCGATCTTCGGCTATTCAGTCAGCATCTGTCATGTTGAACCCGAAATATACATTCGATACTTTCGTCATCGGCTCAGGGAATCGGTTTGCTCACGCCGCTTCGCTTGCAGTCGCGGAAGCTCCTGCAAAATCCTATAATCCATTATTTATCTATGGCGGCGTAGGACTTGGAAAGACTCATCTCATGCACGCTATCGGTCATTACATTCTGGAACAGGATCCCTCTTCCAAAGTCGTTTATTTATCGTCGGAGAAATTTACGAATGAATTTATCAATTCGATTATGAATAACAAAGCCGGAGACTTCAGAAACCAGTACAGGAATGTAGATGTGCTGCTAATTGACGATATTCAATTCATCGCTGGAAAAGAACAGACGCAAGAAGAATTTTTCCATACTTTTAATACTTTGCATGAAGAATCAAAGCAAATCATCATTTCCAGCGACCGCCCGCCAAAGGAAATCCCGACACTTGAAGATCGTCTAAGATCCCGGTTCGAATGGGGATTGATCACGGACATCGCACCACCTGATTTGGAGACCCGAATTGCAATCTTGCGCAAAAAGGCGAAAGCTGATGGACTGCTTGATATATCTGATGAGGTCATGCTTTATATTGCAAACCAGATCGATACGAATATCCGTGAACTGGAAGGGGCATTGATTCGCGTTGTTGCCTATTCCTCGCTCGTTAACATGGATATTACGACCGACTTGGCTGCAGAAGCTTTGAAGGATATCATTCCTAATTCAAGACCGCGTACGGTGAGCATATTGGATATCCAAAAAACAGTTGGGGAACACTATAATGTACGACTTGAAGACTTCACAGCTAAAAAAAGAACGAGGGCGATTGCATTCCCTCGTCAAATCGCCATGTATCTTTCACGCGAACTGACTGATTCATCATTGCCGAAAATAGGGTCCGAATTTGGCGGCAGAGATCATTCAACAGTCATTCATGCGCATGAAAAAATCTCCAAGCAGCTGAAGGAAGATCAAAATCTGCAGCAGGACATTCAGGATATTAAAAGCATCCTAGGTCGGGGCTGATCATGCACATGTGTATAACCTTAAAAAAACGAAACAAGCTGTGCACATATTATGCACATGTGAATTGTTTTCAAACATAAAGGATTTCAGGGGTTATCCACATTTCCACAGCCCCTATTACTATTACTATCTTTATTACTTAACTAATAATTATATAAGCGAGGGTGCGTTATGAAATTTGAAATAATGAGAGATTGGTTGCTCGAAGGATTGAATGACGTCATGAAAGCAATCAGTCAAAAAGTCGCCAATCCTATTTTGACCGGTGTAAAAATTGACGTGAATGAAACAGGATTGACGATGACAGGAAGTGATTCCGATATTACAATCTGCACGTTCATCCCGGTTGAAGAAGATGGCGAACAGATTATCCGTGTCATTGAAACGGGATCAATCATCCTTCAAGCGAAAGTTTTCAGTGAAATTGTGCGGAAATTACCGACAAACGATGTAACAATTGAAGTTGAAAACATGCAAACCCATATACAATCTGGAAAATCCGAATTCCATCTAATCGGTTCGAATCCAGATGAATACCCGATTTTACCGGACGTGAAAGATGAATACCGCTTCTCCTTGCCATCTGACTTGATGAAATCAATCATTCGAGAAACTGTATTTGCGGTTTCTCAACAAGAGACACGACCAATATTGACGGGTGTGCATTGGTCTACAAACGAAGAAAAACTTGTTTGTGTAGCAACGGATAGCCACCGTCTTGCAAGAAGGGAAATCGTCCCTGAATTGATGCCGGAAAGTCCGTTCAGCGTCGTCATTCCTGGAAAAAGCCTTCAAGAGTTGAATAAAATCCTTCCGGATAATACAGACAATGTTGAAATCGTCATTGCCGATCAACAAGTCCTTTTCAAATCAAGAAATGTCCTGTTTTATTCACGGCTTTTGGAAGGCAATTACCCAGATACATCCAGACTCATTCCATCGGAATATAAAACGACTGTGGAAGTAAACGGCCGCAAATTATTACAGGCAATCGACCGTGCTTCGCTGCTCGCTCGTGAAGACAGAAATAATATCGTCCGATTCGCTGCGGAAGGCGGCCATGTCATTGAAGTTTCATCAAATTCCCCGGAAATTGGTAAAGTTGAGGAATTGATTGAAGCAATTGATGTAAATGGCGAGGATCTGATGATTTCCTTCAGCGCAAAATATATGATGGATGCTTTGAAAGCCATTGAAGGGCAAGATATCGCAATCCATTTCACAGGTGCTATGCGACCATTCATTTTAAAATCAAAGGAAAGCGACGCAATTTTACAATTGATTTTACCTGTTCGGACATTTTAAGAATAAGCCACTGACGATTCACAGCAGGCAAGGAATGCAAAACGTTTTCCTTCGCCTGTTTCTTTTATTTTGTATACCACCAGTTCATTTACATTTTTACTTACAGCTAAAAGTTCGGTAAAATAGAAGAACAGACTACTTTGTGAAGGATTGAAGCAGATGGAAGTCATGAAAATCGATACGGAATTCATTACATTAGGTCAGCTGCTAAAAATGTCGGATTGCATTAGCTCCGGCGGGATGGCCAAATGGTATTTGGAAGAACATACCGTTTACGTGAACGGCGAAGTGGAGCGAAGACGGGGCAAAAAGTTGTATGACGGTGATATCGTCACGATTCCAGGTGCAGGTAAATTCAAAATATCTACATCCGCAGACGGTCAATCAAATGTTCATTGAGCGGCTTGCTTTAACGGATTATCGAAATTACGCTTCTCTTGAACTATCCTTTTCCCCACATATCAACGTTCTGATCGGTGAAAATGCGCAAGGCAAGACGAACGTCATGGAAGCGATCTATGTATTATCGATGGCAAAATCACATCGCACTGCAAATGATCGTGAACTTATACGTTGGGAACAAGAGTATGGTAAAATAGAAGGGGATATCCAACGAAAATATGGACGTCTTCCGCTTGAATTGACCATTTCCAAAAAAGGAAAGAAAGCGCGGGTCAACCATTTGGAACAAAACCGGCTTAGCCTGTACATCGGTCAACTCAACGTTGTCATGTTTGCTCCAGAGGACTTGAATCTTGTAAAAGGAAGTCCACAAGTCCGAAGAAGATTTTTAGACATGGAAATCGGGCAAATCTCCCCCGTCTATCTTCATGACCTGCTGACTTTTCAAAAGGTCTTAAAGCAACGGAACGCAATCCTCAAAGATCATCGCGGCAAAATGGATTTTACGGACGTCATGTTCGATATTTATACAGAACAATATATTCAATTGGCTGTACAGATCATCCGAAAACGGTTTTATTTCGTCGAGCTGCTCCAAAAATGGGCAGAACCGATTCATAAGGGGATTTCCCGGGGCCTTGAGCAGCTAAAAGTGACGTATGGGACTTTAAAAGAATTGGATTCTGGGCAGACTGTTGAACAGATGGAAGAAATACTCAGCCAAAAATTTCACGAAGTGAGACGTCGTGAGTTGGAGCGTGGTATGACACTGATCGGTCCACACCGTGACGATCTCCATTTTTTTGTAAACGGGTATGACATTCAGACATACGGTTCGCAAGGGCAGCAGCGGACTACCGCGCTGTCCCTTAAACTTGCGGAAATAGATCTCGTCAAACAGGAAGTAGGAGAAACACCGGTTCTTCTTTTAGATGACGTGCTTTCCGAGCTCGATGATTACCGTCAGTCCCACCTGCTGAACACGATGCAGGGTCAAGTGCAAACATTCGTCACGACGACGAACATTGCGGGAATCGACCATGAAACGATACGCCAAGCTGAGATTTTTAATGTATCGGCGGGCAAGGTTAGCGAAAAAGAAAATTGAGTCTCTACTCCTGTTTGGAAGGAATAGAAGAAGTTTTGATTGATGTTCGGAAAGGAAAGGTGAGCATTTTGGCTATGGAAGAAAAAGAATTACAGGCAGCGTATGATGCGAATCAGATACAAGTTCTTGAGGGCTTGGAAGCTGTCCGTAAACGTCCGGGCATGTATATCGGTACAACAAGTTCACGAGGGCTTCACCATCTCGTATGGGAAATTGTCGATAACAGTATCGACGAGGCACTTGCTGGCTATTGTGATCATATTGAAGTGACGATTGAAAAAGATAACTGGATCTCTGTCGTGGACAATGGGCGAGGAATCCCCGTAGGCATCCAGGAATCAACCGGCAGACCTGCCGTCGAAGTCATTATGACGGTCCTTCACGCAGGAGGTAAATTCGGAGGCGGTGGATATAAGGTTTCTGGTGGTTTGCACGGTGTTGGTGCCTCTGTTGTTAACGCACTTTCCGAAGTGACCGAAGTGTATGTCCGACGGGATGGAAAGGTTCATTTTATTAAATTTGAACGGGGTATCCCGTCACAGGAATTGGAAGTCATCGGGGAAACAGATGAAACCGGTACGCGTACAAGATTCAAAGCAGACCCTGAAATATTCACAGAAACGACAGTCTACGAATATGAAATTTTGGCACATCGTCTACGTGAGCTTGCTTATTTGAACAGAGGTTTGCGCATTAGCATTACAGATGAACGAGAGGAAGAAGTGCGCCAAGATACATTCCATTACGAAGGTGGCATCAAATCCTACGTCCAACATTTGAATCAAAATAAAGAGCCGATTCATGAGGAACCGATTTTCATAGAAGGCGAGAAAGATGGCATCTCCATCGAAATCGCAATGCAATACAATAGCGGCTACGCAGAAAACCTGTTTTCATTCGCGAATAATATCAATACGTACGAAGGCGGTACCCATGAATCAGGGTTTAAGACTGCCTTGACGCGTGTCGTTAACGATTATGCTAGAAAGAACGGGATGCTGAAAGAGGCGGATCCGAACCTGTCGGGTGATGATGTACGGGAAGGATTGACAGCAATTATCTCAGTCAAACATCCGGATCCGCAATTTGAAGGTCAGACGAAAACAAAGTTGGGTAACTCCGAAGTGAGTACGATTACGAATGCCTTATTCTCAGAAGGTTTTCAACGTTTTCTCCTCGAAAACCCGACGACTGCACGCCTTGTCATCGATAAGAGCCTTATGGCAGCACGGGCAAGGATTGCGGCTAAAAATGCACGCGAGCTGACACGCCGGAAATCCGCACTCGAAGTGTCGAGCCTACCTGGAAAATTGGCGGACTGCTCTTCACGTAACCCTGCGATCAGTGAACTGTATATCGTTGAAGGGGACTCCGCGGGTGGATCTGCAAAAAGCGGACGGGACCGGCACTTCCAGGCGATCTTGCCGTTACGGGGGAAAATCCTGAACGTTGAGAAAGCCCGATTGGACCGTATTTTAGGCAATGCTGAAATCAGAACGATGATTACGGCACTCGGAACAGGTATCGGGGATGAGTTCGATCTATCGAAGGCCCGTTATCATAAAATTGTCATCATGACAGATGCTGACGTCGACGGAGCGCATATTCGGACGTTATTATTGACATTCTTCTTCCGTTTCATGCGCCCTTTAATCGAAGCGGGCTATGTCTATATCGCACAACCACCTCTTTACCGGGTCAAACAAGGGAAACACGAGGAATACTGCTATGATGAAGTAGCGTTACAAGAAATTCTGGATCGCCTCTCTCCTGTTCCGAAACCTGTCATTACACGGTATAAAGGACTTGGTGAGATGGACGCTACCCAATTATGGGATACGACAATGGATCCGGAACAGCGCACTCTCTTGCAAGTACATCTTGAAGACGCATTCGAAGCGGATTTAATTTTCGAGCAGCTGATGGGCGATGAAGTGGAACCTCGACGTAAGTTCATCGAGGAAAATGCGATGTATGTAAAGAATTTAGATACTTGATTCAACGGTTGAATAAATAAAGGAATTAGAACACGGGCCTGCAACAGACAGGGGCTTTGTTCAGTTGACAGGCTGTTCATGAAGCGCCTGAGTTGAAAGGAGTTTTACATTATGGCAGATATGCCTAAACGTGGTGTCCAAGAGATAAACATCAGTACGGAGATGAAAACATCCTTCCTTGACTATGCAATGAGTGTTATCGTCTCCCGGGCATTGCCTGACGTGAGGGACGGATTGAAACCCGTTCACCGTCGTATCCTTTACGCGATGCAAGATCTCGGAAACACCGCGGATAAACCACATAAGAAATCAGCCCGTATCGTCGGGGACGTCATCGGTAAGTATCACCCGCATGGTGACAGTGCCGTTTACGACACGATGGTCAGGATGGCACAGGACTTTAACTACCGTTATATGCTCGTCGATGGACACGGGAACTTCGGTTCTGTCGATGGGGATGCAGCTGCAGCCATGCGTTACACGGAATCTAGGATGTCCCGAATTGCGATGGAATTACTGCGTGATATCAATAAAAACACGATCGACTATCAAGACAACTATGACGGTCAGGAGAAAGAGCCGATCGTACTGCCAAGTCGTTTTCCGAATCTCCTCGTAAATGGAACTTCAGGCATCGCAGTCGGAATGGCTACGAATATTCCGCCTCACCATTTAGGTGAAACGATTGATGGTGTGCTAGCGATTGCAGACAACGCAGCAATTACGACTGAAGAGCTGATGGAAATCATCCCAGGTCCTGATTTCCCTACAGGCGGAATCATTCTTGGAAGGAGCGGCATCCGCAGGGCGTATGAAACAGGACGCGGTTCGATTGTCATCCGGGGGAAAGTTGAAATTGAACAAAGCTCAACCGGCAAAGAGACGATCATCGTGACAGAGCTCCCTTACCAAGTGAATAAAGCCCGTCTTATCGAGAAAATTGCGGAACTTGTCCGCGATAAACGAATTGAAGGCATTACACATTTGGCGGACGAATCCGACCGTACGGGAATGCGCATAGTCATCGAAGTTCGAAAGGACACAAATGCACATGTTGTATTGAATAATCTTTATAAACATACAGCCCTCCAATCAAGCTTCGGCATTAATATGCTTGCACTTGTAGATGGACAGCCGAAAATCCTGGCATTGAAAGAAATTCTTTACCACTATTTGGAACATCAGAAAGTCGTTATCCGGAGACGTACCCAATATGATTTAAACAAAGCGGAAGACCGTGCACATATTTTGGAAGGTTTACGGATTGCACTGGATCATATCGATGAAATCATCGCATTGATACGCGGATCAAAAACGACCGATGAAGCGAAAACCGGCTTGATGGAACGTTTTAATCTGAGTGAACGACAATCTCAAGCAATCCTCGATATGCGTCTTCAACGTTTAACCGGACTGGAACGCGACAAAATCGAAAATGAGTACCAAGAGCTTTTAGTCTTGATTTCCGAGTTGCGCGCGATTCTGGCAGATGAGGAGAAACTGCTCAACATCATCCGTGAGGAACTGCTTGAAGTGAAGCAGCGCTTTGCAGATGAACGCAGAACCGAAATTGCTAGTGGCGGAGCAGAAATGCTCGAAGATGAAGATCTCATACCGGTGGAAAACTCCGTCTTGACGTTGACGCATAACGGCTACATCAAACGCTTGCCGGCGAACACGTACCGGAGCCAGCGCCGTGGCGGCCGTGGGATTCAAGGGATGGGTACGAATGATGATGACTTCGTCGAACATTTATTAAACACGTCAACACATGACACGATCTTGTTCTTCACGAGCCGGGGCAGAGTGTTCCGTAAAAAAGGATATGAAGTACCTGAATTTAGCCGGACGGCAAAAGGGTTGCCTATTATCAACCTATTGGATTTCGATAAGGGTGAAAAGGTGACAGCCATGATTCCGGTTGAGAAGTTCGAAGCGGAGAAATATCTCTTCTTTGCCACACGTGACGGCATCGTTAAACGTACATCGGTTGCCGACTTTGCGAATATCCGCTCTAACGGATTGATCGCATTGACGTTACGCGGTGATGACGAATTGATCGGCGTGAAAATGACGACTGGCGACCAGAATATCGCAATAGGTACACGCAATGGCATGCTCATCAAGTTCGACGAACGCGATATTCGTACGATGGGTCGTGTCGCGAGCGGTGTACGTGGAATTCGGTTGCGTGAAGGAGACATCGCTGTAGGCATGGATACAGTATCAGAAGGCGATGAAATCCTCGTTGTCACTGAAAAGGGCTTCGGAAAACGTACACCGGAACATGAATACCGCATACAGTCCCGTGGCGGATATGGGTTGAAAACATTGAATGTAACCGACCGGAACGGCCAGCTAGTGGCTATGAAAACTGTTAACGGTACGGAAGACCTCATGTTGATTACAATCCACGGCATCCTCATCCGTATGGCTGTTGAAGACATTTCCTCCATCGGCCGCAGCACACAAGGTGTTCGTCTCATTCGTTTAGGAGAAGATGAGCTTGTTGCGACAGTTGCGAAAGTTGAAAAGGAACAAGAAGAGGAAGAACACGAAGAACACGAAGAGAACGACGGTGGTACTGACATGGAAATGGAAGACTCGATCGAAGTAGATTCTTCTGATGACGTAGAAGAATGATCGTCGTGTAAATAGTATATTGGCCTTGAAAAGTTATTGAGACGGTAAAATGCCGCTCAATAACTTTTTTTCTATCGTCTATTTTGAATATTTGCAGTATGGTATAATAGGTCTAAAGAGATGATCGGAAAGTGGTGACATCATAGAGATGGAAGTATACAAGACAATAAGTGATTTGCGTGCGGGAATTTTACTGAAAGAGGACATATACAGCAAGACGCAGTACCCGATCATGCGAAAAGATACAGAGCTTTCCAAAGAACATATAGAAGTATTGCATGCTTTCGGAATACAACGTGTAAAAGTAGAGGAACGGGTAACGCAAAAAGATATACCCGAATCGGAAAAGTCATCTTCCATGAATACCGAAGATATCTTAGATAATATTCCGGTAAGCATGTTTGAGCTTCGAAAAGAATATAACGAAGCCGTCCGGAGTTATAAGAAGGAATTCGGCCATTGGCGGGCAGGCCAGCGCCCGGATGTCCCAAAAGTACGTTCATTCACCATTCCATTATTGGAGAAATTCATGAAGCAGAAAAAAATGCTTCTCTTGTTGAATGATTTTTCCAAACCAGAGCAATACATTTATCATCATTCTGTAGCAGTCGGAATCCTTGCAGCTGCTATTTGTAAACAAATGGGTTACGACAAGGGTGATGCGCTTCAACTTGGATTAGCGGGAGTACTAGCAGATTGCGGTATGGCGAAGATTGCACCTTCCATATTGGAAAAGTCCGCGTTCTTAACGAAGGAAGAATACAACGAAGTGAAAAAGCATACGCTGTTTAGCGTAAAAATGATACAAGATACGCCTTTACTCAGGCAGGAAATGAAGCTGGCGATTCTACAACATCATGAGCGTCTGGATGGAAGCGGCTATCCACGTGGAGAAAAAATGGAGACCATTTCGGTTTTCTCTCAAATTTTAGCGGTGGCGGATGTCTTCCATGCGATGACGTCCGAGAGAGTATACCGGTTGAAACATTCTCCCTATAAAGTAATTGAAATGATTAAAGAAGAAGAGTTCGGCAAGTTCGATATTAAAGTAGTAGATGCACTTCATAAACTCGTCGGTGATCTCTCCATAGGGACAAGAGTAAAGTTAACAGACGGCGAAATAGGTGAAATTATGTTCATCCACCGAGACAATCCGCTTCGACCGATGATTAAAAAAGAGTCGGATGGGACAATCATCGACTTGACGACTCACCGTAACGTAGCGATTTCAAAGATTGTTGAATGAATGGAACGGAGCCGCTTAGCTAAACAGCCAGAGCGGCTTTTATTTCCAGTTAATAAATGATAAAAAGCTATTGCAATGAAAATAATAAGCTGTTATAGTAAATAACGTTGCACTTCCGATAAGTAAATAACTACTTCTCTAAAACAGCTTAAAAACTTTTTTAGAAAAGTTATTGACATTAGGATTGCAATTATGGTATTATATAAGAGTTGCTTCTGACGAAGCGGCGCGAAATGAACCTTGAAAACTGAACAGCAAAACGTCAACAAATAAAGTCTTGAAGCCGACCCCGTCGGCGGACAGACAAATCGAATCTTCGGATTCAAAATTGACATCTTAAATGATGCCAGCAAGAAACTCGAGCTACTCGAATTTCTCTATTATGGAGAGTTTGATCCTGGCTCAGGACGAACGCTGGCGGCGTGCCTAATACATGCAAGTCGAGCGGATTGAAGGGAGCTTGCTCCCTGATATTAGCGGCGGACGGGTGAGTAACACG
>NZ_JAKRNT010000011.1 GCF_022346605.1 Sporosarcina sp. ACRSL | reverse complement strand
CACGTGTTACTCACCCGTCCGCCGCTAATATCAGGGAGCAAGCTCCCTTCAATCCGCTCGACTTGCATGTATTAGGCACGCCGCCAGCGTTCGTCCTGAGCCAGGATCAAACTCTCCATAATACCGGCCGGCGATACGCAGCGCATTGCGTTGTCGATTTCACTCGTTCAGTCAGTCACGTACTGTAGTACGCTCCTTCCTTCTCTCGTTCATCTCCTAGCACTGCACTACGTCTCCCCAGCCGGAGATCCACTATATAATAGTAGATCTTAGAGAAACTTGAATAGCTCGAGTTTCTTGCTGGCATCATTTAAGATGTCAATTTTGAATCCGAAGATTCGATTTGTCTGTCCGCCGACGGGGTCGGCTTTAAGACTTTATTTGTTGACGTTTTGCTGTTCAGTTTTCAAGGTTCGTTTTGCGCTTCTTCAAAAGCGACTTCTCTAATTTATCATGGCTAACTCTCTGAGTCAAGCACTTTTTTAAATTACTTTTTCGCTGCTTGGTAACTAACTTGCCTCAGCGACGAATACTATAATAGCATGGGCTCTTTTCATATGTCAACACTAAAAACAAAAAAACTATCCAGAATTCTAATTACTCGCAAACGCCGTTACGTAGAACGGCGTTTGCGAGTAAAAGCGAAGCGTTACGAACACTTCATTATAGAAAAACGATAGTTATAGGTTATCCCGGTTTACACGGTATTCTCTATGGAATACATATTCATTTTTCGATTCACTTTCCACGATTTGAATAAAACCTTTCTCAATTAAAAACTCAACGAGGACTTCAAGGTTAATGGAATACATCTGTAATTCCTCATGTTCATGAAGCTCCTGGATCGTCCATACCTCTTTCGTCGACATGACGTCCATAATATGCCTTGCTCCGTCTAGTGTACGGTTATGGATGAAGAATTCACTTGCCAAGAATAGAAGTTCCAATCTTTTCTCTATCGGTTCCTCGCTCATGATCAATTCCTCATATAGTTTATAGATTGCTGGGTCGATCCTTTTGACTTGGGACCATACTGTCACTTCGGGGGACAATCCTTTTTCAATGACGGTGAGCCTTGCAAGATGATGAAGGGATTGAATTGCATGATGATACGCATCCATATAATTGTGTTGTTCAAAAAACATTTTCCCTTCCATATACACTCTTACTAATCTCGAGAGCTCGAGTCCCATCTTTATCTTCCGACCGTAAAAAGGAAATTCTTTCAGTTCATTTTTCAGTCGTTCAACAAATTCGTTGCGATCAAAGAAGATCTTTCCGTAGAAAAGCCAGTCTACCACTTTTCTTTTCGTGCCGAGCAGTAGCCATTTTCGCAATTGCTTTTCGCTAATGACATGCATTGCTGCTTTTCCAGTGCCGTCTGTGTAATGTTTTGTGTATATTGGCGTTTCTTCATTAGATGTAATGATTAACATGATTTCATCAAACGTGTCTGTTATCGGATCACCTGCTCCCCTTTTTTCAACGAGAATAACACCTAACGTTTCGGGCGAGCTTGCACGCTCCTGGTAAATCGGTCTTAACACCTGCTCCATTATGACACCTCCACCTATAATTTCTTCGACAGGGCTTTCTTAAAATCCTTCAATATAAAATCGTAAAATATGATGCAAATCGAATTTGTGCTATATTGATTGAGGAACGTTCAATTCTTTTAAAACGTTTCTCATTCGAGAACGATCATTCTAAGGAGGATTACTGATGAAACCTTATAAAAATAAAATTAACCGAATCCGGTCATTTGCTCTATCCCTCATTTTCATCGGGGTCGTCATTATGTATCTTGGCATATTCTTTAGAAATAATGAAATCATTATGTTGATCTTCATGGTTCTTGGACTTCTAGCCATTATCGGAAGTACGGTTGTTTACGCGTGGATCGGGACATTGTCGACAAGGGCTGTACAAATCGTCTGTCCGAATTGCGGCAAGCAGACGAAAATGCTCGGCCGTGTTGATATGTGCGGACATTGCAGAGAGCCGCTTACGTTGGATCCTTCGTTGGAAGGAAAAGAATTCGATGAGGCCTATAACCGTCCTGCAAGAAAAAAGGAGAAATCCGCAAATAAATAAGAAAACCGGTTCCGTCTTTCGACTTCGGAACCGGTTTTCTTATTTCGCTCTATTCGCGCCTGCAGCACAATCAGGACATGTTCCATATACTTCGAGACGGTGAGAATTGACTTCAAATCCCGTGACATGAGAAGCAAGATGCTCTACTTCCTCAAGTCCCGGATGATGGAAGTCGACGATCTTTCCACAGTTATCACAAATGATATGGTAATGATCATGTGTGACAAAATCGAAGCGGCTCGAAGAATCTCCATAAGTGAGTTCCTTGACAAGACCGGCATTCCGGAAAACACGTAGATTATTATATACGGTCGCAACACTCATATTTGGAAAGTCATCTTCTAGCGCTCTATATATTTCATCAGCTGTAGGATGTGTCTCGGAAGAAATGAGAAATTCTAAAATAGCATGCCTTTGCGGTGTAATCCGAACACCGCTTTCCTTCAATGTGACAAGCGCGTCTTTCAAGAATACTTCAGACATCGCCAACACTCCAATCCATAAAGATTACTTCTTTATAATCATTATAATTAGTTTACTGTGAAGGGGCATGTTTGTCAACTAAAGTGCTGTACTACAGGCGTATACAGACCTTTGATCAATACCCTTTCTCCGGGTCAACCAAGTTGGTCAAGTCCCTATTTCCATTTTGCCACTTCTCCAGATTTTGTGTAAAAAACTCGAGTGCTCTCTCAATATACTTCCCAGAATGGCTCGAGACATGCGGAGAAATAGTTACGTTCGATAAATTCCATAGCTCGCTTTCAGAAGGCAGTGGTTCTATTTCAAATACATCGAGGACAGCGTGGCCGATTTCACCGTTTTTCAAAGCATCTTTAAGGACGGTTTCCTTCACTAGATCGCCTCTGCCGAAATTCATGAAAATGGCGGTTTCTTTCATCGCCTTAAAATGGCCTTCCGTCAACAAGCCTTTCGTCTTAGGTGTGCTAGGCAATACGGAAATGACAATGTCAGCTTCCGGGAGCGTGCTAACGAGCTTGCCCATTTGGATCGTGTCATCCATAAATGGAGCCGGCTCGCCTGAATAATTGCAACCGATTGTCCGTACACCGAATGCTTGTAGCAACCGACCTATTTCCGATCCGATCGCCCCTGGCCCCAGGATGATTGCTGTTGACCCTCGCAATTCCGTTTGGCGCACTTTCGTATTCCATTCTTTTCTCTTTTGCTGCTCCGCTAATACAGGCAGCGCCCTTCCGAGTGACAGGATATAGGCAAGTGCCGTTTCCGCCATCGGTGTTTTATGGATGCCACGTACATTACTTATAATAATTCCCCTATCGGCAATTTCGGCAAGCGGCATCTTTTCCACCCCTGCAGAAGCGACCATTAACCATTGTAATGACGTTGCCTTTTCAAGTACATCTACACTAATATCTTCGCCATAGGTGGCGATAACTTCGAATTGATCTATTGGCTCTTCAGTAATCTTTTTATCGAAACTAAATTGGACTTCAGGAAAATCCGCCTTCAATTTCTTCATCTGTTCTTCTTTGATTCTGAAGGTGAACAATACGTTCATCTGATTTCCCCCTTACGCCTTCTTCGTCAATTGCTCCAATGTTGCAAGTGCTTCTTCAATATGGCCTTCCACTTTCACTTTCCGCCATTCCTTTACGACTGTCCCAGTAGGGTCGATTAAAAATGTGGAACGCTCGATTCCCATATATTCTTTGCCGAACATTTTCTTCAATTTCCAAACACCATATGCTTCTGCCGCTTCATGATTTTCATCCACTAACAATGAAAATGGCAATCCTTGCTTTTCGATGAACCGTCTATGTGAAGCCTCATTGTCGGGGCTGACACCTAAAATAACGGCGTTCAAGTCACTAAAGCTTTGAAACGCGTCCCTGAAATCACATGCCTGTGTCGTACAGCCCGGCGTCGCGTCTTTCGGATAAAAATAGAGGATGACGTACTTCTTCCCCTCAAAGTCACTTAATGAAACGATTTCCCCGTTTTCGTCCGGCAATGAAAATTGCGGAGCCTGCATTCCTTCTAACTTTTCCATATTGATCCCTCCAACTTTTTCTATATCCTAATCGTACCGGACAACCGATGCAGTTTCAATTTCTTTGGCGTATCTACTCAAGTTTGTTTAAAATAGAAGATGTACCGATTCGAACGGAGGAATTTAAAATGAACAGAACGAAGTCAGAACAAATCTACAAAGAAGCTTGCGAACATATCGTCGGAGGAGTGAACAGTCCTTCACGTGGTTATAAAGCTGTCGGCGGAGGGGCACCAACAGTGATGGAGCGTGCGGAAGGTGCTTATTTCTGGGATGTCGATGGCAATAAATATATCGATTACTTAGGTGCTTACGGTCCCATCATCACCGGGCACGCACATCCACATATTGCGGAGGCGATAACGAAGGCGGCAACAACCGGAGTGCTATATGGAACGCCGACACGCCATGAAGTGAAATTTGCTAAAATGCTAAAAGAAGCAATCCCTTCTATGGACAAAGTGCGTTTCGTCAACTCGGGGACCGAAGCGGTCATGACGACAATCCGGGTGGCACGGGCATTCACTGGAAGGACGAAAGTGATGAAGTTTGCTGGTTGTTACCACGGCCATTCCGATCTTGTGCTCGTTGCTGCAGGATCCGGTCCAGCAACGTTAGGAACTCCCGATTCAGCTGGCGTCCCGGCATCCATTGCACAAGAAGTGATCACAATCCCTTTCAATGATCCGCAAGCTTATAAAAATGCAATGGAAAAATGGGGAGACGAACTGGCATGTGTACTGGTTGAACCGATTGTCGGGAATTTCGGCATCGTTGAACCGAATGAAGGATTCCTTCCACTCGTCCATGAGCTTGCAAAGGAGAAAGGCGCACTTATCATTTATGATGAAGTGATTACAGCTTTCCGTTTCCATTACGGCAGTGCCCAAACATTAGTAGGAACGACTCCCGACTTGATTGCCTTCGGAAAAATCATCGGCGGCGGTTTGCCGATCGGTGCATACGGCGGGAAAAAAGAGATCATGGAAACAGTTGCCCCACTTGGCCCTGCTTACCAAGCAGGTACGATGGCTGGAAATCCGGCTTCCATGTTAGCTGGGATTGCTTGCCTCGAAGTTTTGCAACAACCGGGCATTTATGAGGAGATGGACCGCCTCGGAGCAATGCTGGAAGAAGGCATCCATCAATTGGCGGAAAAGCATGGCATCACGTTAACCATTAACCGTCTAGGCGGCGCGCTTACTATATTCTTTACGGATGTGAAAGTGGAGAACTATGAGCAAGCTGAACAGACAGACGGAGAGATCTTCGCCAAATTCTTTAAACTGATGCTCAAAAATGGCGTCAACCTTGCTCCTTCCAAATATGAAGCATGGTTCCTCACAATTGCGCATAAAGAGGAGGACATCATTCATACACTAGAGGCGGTTGATCGTTCCTTCGCAGAGCTAGCAGGCTAAAGAATTGTTGACGAGTTAGAAATCGTAAGGTAAAGTATCGGAAAATGCCTTATTCTCGTAAGTGCTATTTTTTAGAATACCTTTAGTAGAAAGGATAATCTTATGAAACTTGGTGCCCGCATTTTCAAGACGGGTATAGCGATTGTTGTCGCATTGTTTCTCGCAGAAATGCTCAGCTTGCCCAATCCGGTTTTTGCAGGCATAGCTGCCGTCTTTGCGATTCAACCTTCTATTTATAGATCATATTTGACTGTCATTGAGCAAATTCAAGGTAACTTGATCGGTGCCGTTACGGCCGTCATCTTTGTACTATTATTTGGACATCAAATTGTAATTGTCGGATTTGCTGCTGTTGTCATTATCTTGGTCATGCTGAAATTAGGCCTTGAAAAATCACTTTCATTAGCTTTAGTGACGATGATCGCTATCATGGAAATTAAAGGGGAAGCGTTCCTGTCCTTTGCGTCATTACGGTTTGTTACTATGGTCATCGGGGTGTTGTCCGCTTTTGCTGTCAACTTGCTATTCATGCCTCCCAAGTATGAAACGAAGCTTTTCCAGGCAATCCATCAAGCTCAGGATGATATTATCAGATGGATTCGGCTTGCAGGCAGGCAAGCTTCCGAACATGTCGCCACGAAGAAATCGTTAGTCAAATTGAAGGATCGACTTGCGAACGTCGATCAGCTCTATTCCCTCTATAGAGAGGAACGAAGCTACTTTAGGAAAACTACTCGATCGAAGGCAAGGAAGCTTGTTATCTACAGGCAGATGATTGCAACTTCAAAAAGTAGTTATGACGTACTTTCTCGGCTTCATAATTATGAAAATGATATGATCAATCTCCCGGAGCATTTCCGGATGATGATCCAAGAAAGGCTAGATGTATTACTCACGTATCACGAACAGATTCTTTTAAAATTTGTAGGGAAATTGAAAGCCGAGAAGATGAGAGAAAGTTTGAATGAGGAATTTATTCAGAGACATGAAGTAATGGACATTTTCGCAAAAGAAATTGCCATCACGAAAGAGGAAGAGGAATTTACGACTTATCATCTTCTCCATGTACTCTCTTCCTTGTTGAACTATGAAGAACAGCTCGAGCACCTAGACAGGCTAATTATCTCCAATCAACGCAGACACGGACACGAAGTCAGCGATGAAATGCAAGAGGAGTTTTAAGTAAATACAAAGAAGCCGAAACCCCTCCTTGGACAATAAACCAAGGAGGGTTTTTTCAGTTTTTCATTTTGGGGTCAAGCGCGTCTCGTAAGCCGTCCCCCATCAAGTTGAAGCCTAAAACCGTCAGCATGATGGAAATTCCAGGAAAGATCATCGTCCATGGGGCAGATTGCAAGTATGACTTCGAATCGGCGAGCATTTTTCCCCATTCAGGCTGCGGTGCCTGCGCCCCTAGTCCAAGGAAACCAAGTGCTGCCGCTTCAAGAATGGCAGTGGCAATGGCAAGCGTTCCTTGTACGATAACAGGTGCCATCGAATTCGGAAGGATATGTGAGAATAAAATTCGGGCATCCTTCATTCCGATTCCCTTTGCAGCCATAATGTATTCGTCTTCCTTAATGCTCAACACTTTCGAACGGATCAATCGACCGAAATTCGGCACATTGATAATCGCAATGGCAATCAAGGCATTTTCAAGTCCTGGCCCTAGCACGGAAACGATCGCAATTGCGAGCAGGATAGAAGGGAATGCGAGCATAATATCAAAAATACGTGAGATGATCGTGTCTGTCCATCGACCATAATAACCAGCTACAATCCCTAGGAAACTGCCGATGATGACCGAGGCGATGACGGATAAGAACCCAACTGAAAGCGATATTCTTGCCCCGTGGATAATACGCGACAGAATATCCCTGCCGAAATCATCTGTTCCGAGCCAGTACTCTGCTGAAGGCGGTTGAAGCCGGTCGGCAGCCATCTGTTCGTTGATTCCTTCTTTAGCAAACAAAGGACCGAAAAGGGCAAGTAGAATAAAAAAGAGAACGATGACCATTCCTACTACTGCTACTTTACTCTTCCTAAAACTGCGCCAAGCTTCCCGCCACGGGCCCATTGTCCTAGTGATCTCCGCTTCAACGATTCCATCCATCTTGGGCGTTAATTCAGACATTCCGCATCCCCCCTTCCTCAGTCATATTTAATCCTCGGATCGACCAAACTATAAAGCAAGTCGACGATTAGGTTGATCATGACAAAGATGAACGCAACAACGAGAATCCCGGATTGGATGACCGGATAATCACGGAAGTTGATCGCATCATATATATACCTCCCGATCCCCGGCCACGCAAAGATCGTCTCAGTCAAAATGGCACCGCCTAACAACATTCCTGTTTGCAAACCGATAATCGTCAACACTGGAATAACTGCATTTTTAAACGCATGCTTGTAAACGACCCAAAACATTTTCTGCCCCTTCGCCCGGGCTGTTCGAATGTAATCGGAGCGCATCACCTCGAGCATGCTTGAACGAGTCATCCTTGCGATGATTGCCATTGGAATCGTCGCAAGTGCGACACCCGGCAGGATGAGATGGCGAATCACTTGCCATAATTGGTCAAAGCGACCTTGAATGATCGTGTCGATAATATATAGATGAGTAATTGCATTGACCGGATCCCTCACCTGCTCCCTCCCCGTCGTAGGCAGCCAGTTGAATTCGATCGCAAATGCCCATTGCCCTAAAAGCCCTAGCCAAAAGATCGGCATGGAAACGCCTACGAGCGCTAAAATCATCGCTATGTAGTCAAACCATGAATTTTGGAACCATGCTGAAATGATGCCAGCGTTGACGCCTACGATAATCGCGATGACTATTGCAAAAAATGCAAGCTCCATCGTTGCAGCCAAATGAGGCCAAATCTCATCTGCAACCGGAAGCCGCGTGCGCATCGATTCCCCTAGATCACCTTGTAAAATCCCACCTACATATTTAAAGAATTGAATAAACCACGGCTGGTCCAACCCGAGTTTCGCGTTCATCACCGCTACCGCCTCAGCTGTCGCTTGCTGCCCTAAAATGACTTGGGCCGGGTTACCAGGAATCGCCCGGATCATCATGAATACAATGAAAACCATACCGAGAAGGACAGGTATGAGTTGCAATAATCTTCTGCCAACGTAGCTGAGCATCACTTTCACCTCACACAATTTATTCCGGCATACTTCACCCTTCCAAACAGACGCAATAGGAAAAGGGGGAAATCAAACGACTCCCCCTCCTGTTCAATGGAAAGTGAAAAGTGAATCGATCATTTGAATTCCACATTCGCTAACAAGTCTGAACCTGTCGGGTGCGGAACGAATCCAGTTAAATCTTTAGTTGCCGCAAGGAGTGGTGTGGAGTGGGCAATCGGTACCCATGGCGCTTCTTCATGAATGATTTCTTGTGCTTTCTTATAAAGCTCAATACGTTTATCCTCATCCACTTCTGTTTGCGCTTCGATTAACAGATCGTGCATTGCATCGTTTTTGAAATACGTATAGTTGTTGCTGCCGATATTATCCTCATCCAAAAGAACATAAATGAAGTTATCTGCATCTCCGTTATCTCCAGTCCAGCCAAGCATGAAAGCATCCGCCTCCCCTTTGCTTGCCTTGTCAAGATATGTCGGCCATTCATAGGACACGATTTTTGCTTTTATGCCAATATCCGCTAAATTGCTTTGGATGACTTCGGCGACTTTTGCCCCGTCTGGCATGTATGGACGCGGAACTGGCATTGCCCATAGTTCCATTTCAAAACCGTCCGGATAACCGGCTTTTGCTAATAACTCCTTCGCTTTGGCTGGATCATATTCATATCCTTTGATTTGATCGTTATAACCTGAAATGGATGGCGGCATTGGGTTTTTCGCGATATTCGCCCTTCCTTCGAAGAATGAATTAATGATTGTTTCCTTATCGATTGCGTAGTTCATCGCTTGGCGAACTTCTTTCTTATCGAAAGGAGGACGAGTCACTGTCAATCCTAGATAACCGATATTCATAGAAGGACGTTCAATCAATTGCAGATCGGCATTCCCTTCGATTTTTTCACCATCTGCAGGATTAATGCCATCCGCAAGATCGATTTCCCCGGCAATAAGTGCATTCAAACGCGCAGAGTTATCGGGTATCGAACGAAAGATAACTTTATCCAGTTTTGGCAATCCCTTTTTCCAATACCCATCAAATTTTTCAATCGTGATTGAATCATTCGCTTTCCATTCGACAAATTGGAATGGACCTGTACCGACAGGGTTCCTTGCGAATTGGTCGTCACCTTTTTCAAAAGCGGTCGGGCTTGCAATGGCAAACATGCTCATTGCAATATTTTTCAAGAATGGAGCTTGAGGCCGTTTCAGCTTGATGATGACTGTATAATCTCCGTCAGCTGTCACTGATTCAATTACATGGCCTTCATCCCCTTTAAAGCCACCGAACATGGAGTTGTAATATGGAAATCTATCCTCATCTCCGTTCGCCCATCGTTCAAAGTTCTTCACAACCGCATCCGCATTGAAATCTGTTCCATCATGGAATTTAACGCCTTCCTCCAATTTGAATGTATACGTCAAGCCGTCTTCCGTATTCCATTCTTTTGCAAGTCCCGGCTGAATTGTCGTATCTTGCTCGCCGAAATTCAACAATGTCTCGTATAGATTGACTGTCACCTTAAATGTTTCACCTTCCGTCACCCTCGACGGATCAAGTGATGTGGAGTCGCCGCCACGACCGAAAACTAATGTATCCTTCGAGCCGCTTCCACTGTTGCCACAGGCTGCGAGGACAGTAGATAGGACTAGCAATAGCAGTAACGCAGCTGACCACATTCTCTTTTTATTCATAGAGACCCCTCCAATTGTTTTATATCATTGTCGACCTCGCTCACATAAAGATGGCAGGCGACAGAATGACCGGTAGATTGTTCCACTAACTGCGGTGTAACTTTCATACAACTATCCATCCTGAATGGGCAACGCTTATGGAATGTGCACCCGGTTGGCGGATCAGCGGGATTGGGGATGTCTCCTTCTATGATGATCTGTTTCTTCTGAAAATCCGGATCCGGTACAGGAACGGCCGATAATAGCCCTTGCGTGTAAGGATGAAGAGGCTTTTCATAAAGCTGTTCACTGTCCGCAACTTCCACGATTTTCCCTAAATACATAACAGCGACTCGATCACTTATATGCCGGACGACCCCTAGATCATGTGCGATGAAAATATAAGTAAGATTGAACTCTTTTTGGAGGTCCTGCATTAAATTCAACACTTGCGCCTGGATAGACACGTCCAACGCGGAGACAGGCTCATCCGCGATAATCAGCTTGGGGTTCGTCATCAACGCGCGAGCAATGCCGATCCGTTGCCTTTGCCCGCCACTGAATTGATGAGGGTAACGTTTCGCATGATATTCGCTCAATCCGACAATTTCTAAAAACTCGCGAACTTTCTTCTTCCTCTCTTTCGCTTCCGTTACACCGTGGACAATGAGGGGTTCTTCCAAAATCTTGCCGATTGCATGCCTCGGATTTAATGATGCATACGGGTCTTGGAAAACCATTTGAATATGACGGCGTGTTTTTCTCATCTCTTCCTGGCTTAAAGACGTCAGATCTTTCCCATCGAACTCAATTATGCCGTCCGTAGGCTCTATTAAGCGCATGAGGACACGTCCTGTTGTCGATTTTCCGCACCCGCTTTCACCGACGATTCCAAGGGTTTCCCCTTCATGTACGTAAAACGAGATGTCATCGACTGCTTTTACATAGCCGGTTGTACTTCCAAACAACCCTTTTTTAATCGGGAAGTACTTTTTCAAATTGTTAACTTTCAATAAAGGCGTTTTGGTCATCCGACTTCACCTTTCCTTTGTGTATAGGAAACAACGTGTCTGATGACCATCCGCCGTTTCATAGAGCTCTGGGTTTTCTGTAAAGCATTGGTCAAATGCGAATTCGCAGCGAGCCGCAAACCTGCAACCGCTCGTTATGGAGCCAGGTTTCGGCACGTTCCCTGGAATGGAATGGAGTCGATCCTTTTTAATGCGCATATCCGGAACTGACTGGATCAGCCCTTTCGTGTACGGATGCTGCGGGTCGCTAAAAATGAATTTCGTCGGTGCCTCTTCAATGATTTGCCCTGCATACATGACAATGACCCGCTCGCAAGTTTCCGCGACAACTCCAAGATCATGGGTAATTAATAATATGGCCGTCCCGAATTGGGCATTCAAATCTTTCATCAGTTTTAAAATTTGCGCTTGAATTGTCACATCTAAAGCCGTCGTCGGTTCATCCGCTATTAGTATTTTAGGATTGCAGACGAGCGCCATCGCAATCATAACCCTTTGCCGCATGCCACCGGACAATTGGTGTGGATAGTCCTTCAGCAATGCATCAGGACGGGGCAGGCCGACAAGCTTTAACATCTCAATCGCTCGTACTTCCGCCTTCGTTTTTGACCAACCTTTTTCATGAATCAAAATCGCTTCAACCATCTGATTTCCGATCGTAAACAGCGGATTCAATGAAGTCATCGGCTCCTGAAAAATCATCGCGATGTCATTGCCACGAATATGCCTCATCTCTTTTTCCGATAGGTCGATTAAATTACGGCCGTTATATATAATTTCTCCACCTGCAATTCTCCCGGGTGGACTTGGCACAAGACCCATTATCGATAGGGAGGTTACACTTTTTCCGCAACCAGATTCCCCCACGATTCCTAAAATCTCGCCATCCTGGAGATGAAAATCGATATGATCAACTGCCGGAATTTTACCGGAATCTGTGAAAAAGGTAGTCTGCAAGTCTTTTACCTCGAGAATTTTATTCCTTTCATTCATCAGATCACCTTTTCGTTGTAAATGTTTTCTGAAACGTTGTGCTATATTCATTCTATTGCTGTGAAAAAGACAATATGAAATTTTCATGAGAATAGGTTTCTTTGCAAACAAAAAAAGCTACCCGAAACTTGGATAGCTTAAATGTTAAAGCGATTGAACTTGAAACAAATTGTAGTAAATGCCTTGTTGCGCCATGAGCTCATCATGGCTTCCAGCTTCCTTCAACTCTCCGTGATCAATGACAAAAATTTTGTCCGCGTGGGTGATCGTTGACAGCCGATGAGCGACAATCAGTGTTGTTCGATCACTGGCAAGACGTTCGAGGGAGTCCTGAATGAGCGCTTCACTTTCAAGATCCAAAGCGGATGTCGCTTCATCCAAAATGAGCAACGGTGGATTCTTCAAGAAAACCCGTGCAATCGCAATCCGCTGTTTCTGCCCACCCGATAATTTGACGCCTCGTTCCCCAACGGTCGTCTCATAACCTTCCGGCAACGATTCGATGAAATCATGTGCGTTTGCGGCTTTCGCTGCGGCAATTACTTCCTCATCGGTTGCATCTGGATTCCCCATCAAAATATTGCTTTTAACCGAGTCACTAAACAGGATGCTATCTTGAAGGACGAGACCGATTTGATCCCGTAACGATTTTATTTGAACATCTCGCAAATCGTACCCATCAATTCGGATGGAACCTTTCGTCACATCATAAAACCGCGGAATCAAACTAACGATTGTCGACTTTCCTCCTCCGCTCATGCCGACGAGAGCGACCGTCTCTCCAGGTTTAACTGTAAAATTGACATCCTTTAATACCGGCTCGTCTTCTTCCCCGTATGTAAAACCGACATGGTCGAACTGAATTTCGCCTTGGATCCGCGGCAACACTTTCGCTCCGTTTTTATCCTTAATGTCGTATGGCTCTTCCATTAGTTCAAAGACCCTGTCCATCGACGCAAACGATTGTGTCAAGGATGTTGAAGCATTGACCAATCGTCTTAGCGGATTGTAAAGACGGTCAATGTACGCGATGAAGGCGACCATCACTCCGACCGATAAAGACCCGTTAATGACTTGATAGCCTGCATAAGATATGACTAATAGCGGAGCGACATCGGTAATCGTATTGACGACTGCGAACGCTTTCGCATTCCATCTCGTATGATCAAGCGCCTTATCGAGGAAATTGCCGTTCGTCTCATCAAACCGCTTCTGTTCTTTATCCTCAAGGGCGAAACTTTTAATGATGCTAATTCCTGAGACCCTTTCATGCAAATAACTTTGCACATCCGCGAGTGCTTGCGAACGCTTCCTCGTTAAGGTACGCAGCTTTCCGAAGAAATGCTTCACGCTGTACGCGTAAAAAGGGAATGCTAGTAACGTTACGATTGTTAACGGAACGTCCATCGTAAGCATAATACACGTCGCAATGATGATTGTCGCCAAGTCGAGCCACACATTCATCAAACCGATCGTTACGAAGTTTTTCGTTTGTTCAACATCATTGATGACACGTGAGATCACCTCACCCGCCCGTGTATTTGAATAATAGCGCAGCCCAAGCTTTTGCAAATGAGCATACAAATTTTCACGAATATCATACAATATTTTATTACTTACGTATTGTGCAAAATATTGTCGATAATATTCAACAGGCGGCCTAATAATGAAAAACAGTAAAACGGTTCCCCCAAGCCATAGGAATAGCTGCTTTGTTTTTTCGGCATCGGTGAGTGTATCGGCTAGGATTATATCGTCGATGACAATTTTAATAAGGTACGGAATGAACAACGGAATTGCAAACTTGATAACACCAATGACAATTGTCAAGAAGATCTGCCAATTATACGGTTTTACAAACTGTAAATATCTCTTAATACTCTCTCCCATTTCCATCCTCCTTGCACAAATAAAAAGCCCAACTGCATATACGCAGGCAGGCTCTTACTGATCCTTTTTCTTTACCTGTTTGTGGAACTGATACCTGGAAGTCCACACTTCAATGAAGTCTGGTGCAAATGGGCCTTTGCGCTGTTTGATCCACATGAGCAACTTATCCAGATTACGCTTCAATATTTGATCGATCACTTCAGGATAATTCATCTTCTTTTTATGATCATCATATTCGTCTTCATCCAAGATCATATACGTCATATCTGGAAACACTTTCACATCTAGATCATAATCGATGTATTTCAATGATTGGTTGTCATAGACGAACGGGGAACTCATATTGACATAATAGTACACCCCATCTTCCCGAAGCATGCAAATGATATTGAACCAATGCTCGGCGTGGAAATAACATATGGACGGTTCTCTCGTCAGCCATGTCCTACCGTCCGCTTCGGTGACAAGTGTCCGTTCATTTGCACCGATCACAATATTGCGCGTCCCTTTCAATACAGTTGTTTCCTGCCAGACACGGTGGATATTGCCATCGTGTTTATAGCTATGTACTTGTATCGTGTCTCCTTCTCTCGGTATTGACATGTGTAAAACCACCTTTAAATTTCGAAAACCTCAATATTCGTACATTATACCAATTTGGCATACAAAATTGAAACGTTTACCCTCAAAAATTTCCACATAAAAAACCGGCAGCATTATGCTGCCGGCCGGTGATGTCATCCATTACTGAGACTGTTTTCCGAAACTTCCTGCTCTACCAGAAGCTTGAGCTTTGTTCATCTCAGCTTGCTGGTTTTGCTGGCGAACCTCGTTTACGTCCGTTTCAGATCCAAACTCCTCTTGCATTGGGTTCTGGTTTTGTTTACGAACCTGGTTTGCATTTGTTAACGAAGCTTGGGGGATTTGCTTTTTTGTCATGGATTTTCACCTCCGTAACCAATATGATGTTCAATCGAGGGTGAATTATTCTCTATTTTTTTTCAAAAAACGACTGATTTTTTCGCTTCGTCCCATATTTTCTGTACAGGTACTGCCTTCGGCAATGCTTCCACTTCTTCTGGTGTAAAGAAGCGAAAGCCTTCGGGTGCTTCCTGATCGGTTACGGCCATATATCCTGTGATATCCCATGTCAAATGAGAAAAGACATGTTTGAAATCGATCAATGACGTCAAAGATCCGATTGTGATTCCAACGTTGGCTTTTACAATTTCTTGAATGTCTCCCCCATCATTTTCTACATTCGGAAATTCCCACATATTTGCTAAAAGTCCTTTGGAAGGTCGTTGTGCCAATAACCATTTTCCTTCAGTATTTCGAATAGCAATCGAAAGAAGCGGAACTGTTTTCATCTTCATTTTTTTGGATTTTACGGGCAGTTCCTCTTGTCTGCCTTCGTGAAAAGCTGTGCAGAAATCACGAACCGGGCATAACAGACATCTCGGTCGAGGTGTGCAAATCGTCGCCCCGAGTTCCATTAAGCCTTGATTAAACGAGGAAGGATCTTCTTTGTCAATCAACTTCATAACGACTTCCTCGAATATTTTCCGTGTTCGCGGAATCGCAATATCTTCTTCGATTAATAAAATACGCGATAGCACTCGCATCACATTCCCGTCGACAGCATGCTCGGGAACACCGAAAGCGATGCTAAGTACGGCGCCTGCGGTGTATGGCCCGACGCCTTTCAACTTGGAAATGTCCTTGCGATTCGCAGGAATCCGGCTTTCATATTCCGTTACAACTTCTTTTACGCCTGCTTGCAAGTTCCGTGCACGCGAATAATAACCAAGTCCTTCCCACAATTTCAGAACATCTTCTTCCTTTGCACCCGCCAGATCGGCAAGTGTCGGAAATTTTTCGATAAAACGTTCATAATAAGGAATGACCGTTTCGACTCGTGTCTGTTGAAGCATCACTTCAGACACCCAAATATGATAAGGATTTGACGTCTTTCTCCACGGCAAATCCCGCTTTTCTTCCAAATACCATGTGATCAATGCTTTTCTGAAAGCATTTTCAAGTTTCTGATCAAAGAGCTGCATGAAGTCCTCCGTTTTGCATATGCTTTTCGTTAATGAAAATAGGGTATATACTAAGTAAAAGATTAATGATTGCGTCCTGTTGACGTTTCCTCGCCGTTTTTAAAGGCGTTGTAAAGGAGTGATTATTTGGATACTGGAACACATATTGTCATGGGCGCCGCCATTTGCGGTTTGACATTGGCGGATCCAGTCGTTGCCTCGGATTCAGTCACAATGACAGCAGTATTTATCGGTGTCGTCACCGGTTCATTGGTACCGGACGTGGATACTGTCCTTAAATTGAGGAATAATGCGGTTTATATACGAAACCATCGTGGAATTACCCATTCGGTGCCTGCGGTCCTGCTTTGGCCACTTGTCATCGCGATATTGCTGTCGTTCATCTTCCCAACCTCGGCGTTCTATCATGTATGGGCATGGACTTTTTTGGCGGTGTTTATTCATGTATTCGTCGATATCTTCAATGCGTATGGCACACAGGCACTACGGCCATTTTCGGATCGGTGGGTCGCCATCGGTGTTATTAATACGTTCGATCCAATCATTTTCGCTTTGCATATTATCGCAATTGCTGCATGGATGTTCGGTGCGGAGCCTGTCCTGACATTCACACTTTTGTACATTGTGATTTTCTTCTATTACTTGTTGCGATTTGCCGTAAAAGCGGCGGTGAAGAATGCTGTGCGCCATACAATTCCAGATGCTGATGATATTTTCATCGCTCCGACGATGCATTTCTTCCAGTGGAGAGTAGCCGCATCCAATTCGGAATGTCATTACGTGGGGCGGGCATACGGCCGTTCCGTCAATATATACGATAAGTTCAAACGAGAACCCATGCCCAAATCGCCTTATATCGACGCTGCGATGGAGGATAAGAATATCCAGGCTTTCGTCTCTTTTTCACCAATCTATCGCTGGTCCGTCTCCTATGTCGGGCATTTGTACGAAGTCCGTCTCATCGATTTGCGCTACCGGAGCAAAAGCTACTATCCATTCGTGGCCGTTGCGCATATTAATGAAGACATGGAAGTGATCAATTCGTATACGGGATGGATTTTTTCGGAGGACAAACTCCGAAAAAAACTGAATTTCATTCCCAACTCATAAGCAAAAGAGCAGGGCGCCCTGCTCATGCAAAAGCTTGCCTTTTCTGCTTAACGCGAATGGGCAAGCTTTCTCATTGGAATCACTTATTATTTTCCAGTCTTTACGGATTGCAGCATTGCAATGGGCAGTGCTTCTTCTGCCCGCTCCCCGCCTAACCGATATCCCCAAGCGAAACGGCCTTTCAAGTAATCCACATGGAAGAAGACGCCTTCATCCCCTTCGATTCTATAGATTTCTCCAGGAATGATTGTTGCCGGGTCGATCATGTAAGATTTCGCCATTAGTGCCTTCCGCTGATAGACCGCAAACTCATTGATGATGCCCAGTTGCTCCGCCTTTCGCGCTTTTTCCATCAGCCTGCCAATTTCCGCCCGTAGTTCATGTTCATTCATTTCGCTATATTTTTTAGTATCCATCTTCTTCGTTCTCCTTTTTTTCAATGAATCGGTCGATCTGGTCAATTGGAATCCCTTTTTGGTACATCGCCTGCTTCACGCGTTTCCTTAATTCATATCCGGAATACTTTGACTGATACCGACGCCATGCCTTCTCGCCAACCGTGCCGACGATTGACTCCCATTCATCTTCATCTCTGTCAAAATCTATTTCGTCCATAACTCTTCCAATTAATTCAAAGGAGAATCCTTTACGGGCAAGCGCATTCTGGATTTTTTGCTTCAATTGTGCCGGGGCGACAGAACGATTAGACCTTGCCGCCTTTTCAGCTAGTTTTTTTGCGACTGCGAATTGTTCTTCTTCTGAATAGTTTTCAAGCACTTGCTGTTGCAACTCCTTCTCGACCCCTTTTTTCTGCAGCTCTTGTTGAATCGCCTTTGGGCCTTTATTCGATGCGTTTTTCTGGGTTCGGAGGAGTGCTTCTGAAAATGCCTCGTCGTCAAGGAATCCAAGCCTTCTCAATTTGACGATCGCTTCGAGGACGACCGCCTCTCCGAATTCTAAGTCCAGTAGTTTCTTTTTCACTTCGAATTCGCTGCGCATTCGGAAGGATAAGTAATGAAGTGCGCGGTTGAATGCTTTTTCGATTTCGTCTTCGTAGGTGATTTCGTCCATCGACCATTCGTCAAGTTGCATTCCTTTCGTGAGCCCAAACTTGACGAGGACAGATTCATGGACGCTGAAAGCATATGTTTCATCTAGGAATATATTATAACGTTCGCTATCACGTTTTTGTTGTGTTATTTTCGTTATAACAGGCAATCTTTCGACCTCCCTTGCTATCTATAAGTATACATGTTCTGATGTTGGAGGTCAGCTGATGTGGTTCTAAATGGATTTCCGCTACAGGCGGACGCTTTCCGCGGGCACGGCTTCAGCCTCCTCACTACGCTTTGCTTCGTTGCGGGGTCTTCAGCTCGTGCTGTTCCCGCAGGAGTCGCCGCCTTCCGCTTCAATCCAAAGAGTATACAACCATATATTAAAATGGAGGTGAATCGGATATGAAAGTTGTAATAGCTGGTGGTACAGGTTTCATTGGCCAATCCATCACAGATTTACTAGAAAAGAACGGTCATGACATTATCATTCTTTCACGAAGTAAAAAGACTGACAGGGAAAATATAAAATATGTACTTTGGTTACAGGAGGGTACGTTGCCGGAGGATGAGATTGGCGAAGCGGATGTGTTTATTAATCTTGCGGGCGTTTCCATTAACGACGGTCGTTGGACGGCGGCTCATCAGCGACGGATTTACGATAGTAGAATGGAAGCGACTGATGAATTAATACGGATCATTGGAAAGCTTCATAAAAAGCCTTCTGTTTTCATCAACGCAAGCGCCATTGGAATATATCCTGCCTCGGAAACGGCAATTTACACGGAGGAATCTGCTGAAATTGCGACGGACTTGCTTGGCAGGACAGTAAGTGATTGGGAGAAAAAAGCGGCTAAGCTGAAAGACGATGGTATACGAACTGTATTTACCCGGTTCGGACTCGTTCTCGGGAAAGATGAGGGAGCTTTGTCGCTAATGGTCTTGCCGTATAGGATGTTTGTCGGTGGTAGAGTCGGCTCGGGACGGCAATGGGTTTCATGGGTACATGTGTTGGATGTTGCTAGGGCTGTTTTACACATTATTCAAGATCCTCAAATGGAAGGCGCTGTTAATGTCACCGCTCCGTTTCCTGTCAGGATGGATGATTTCGGGAAGATGATCAGTGCTACTTTGCATCGGCCGCATTGGTTTCCCGTCCCTTCTCCAATTATGAAGCTTGCTCTTGGCAAAAAGAGTTCTCTCGTACTGGAAGGACAGTACGTGACGCCTGAAAAGTTATTGGCAAGCGGCTTTGAATTCGACTATCCGGTTTTATCCTTAGCACTGGATAACCTTCTGTAAATGACGTATATTTCCTAACTATCCGCACATCCTTCTCAAAAAGGAGAGTGCTCTCTATGGTTGACCAACATGGCCCTGGGATACTCATGGCTGCCTTCATTATTGTTGTTGGCATTTTGTTCAATCCGTTTTCAGCGAAAGCTGAGGAATTTCATTGGGGTTTCAAAAAAGCTACCAATGGTGTCCCCCCAAACGCCGGGCCCGCATTGGAATCGATGCTTGAGAAACACGGTGCCATCTATAAAGGCAAACCTGATGAAAAAATAGCCTATTTGACTTTCGACAATGGATATGAAAACGGCTATACCGAAAAGATTTTAGACACGTTGAAAAAAGAAGAAGCTCCTGCAACATTTTTTCTAACCGGCCATTATTTGAAAAGCGCAGCCCCTCTTGTCCAACGAATGGTGAAAGACGGACATATCATCGGAAATCATTCCTATGGACATCCGAATTTGGCGAATCTATCGGAAGAAAGAATGGAAGAGGAATGGAAAAAGTTCGATCAGCTGCTCTATAAGACAGTAGGCGTTGAACGAACTATTTATACGAGACCGCCCGAAGGAATTTTCAACGATTCCGTTTTACGGAAAGGCAATGAGTTAGGGTATCGTCATATTTTTTGGTCCGTCGCTTTCATTGATTGGCATGCCAATAAACCACGCGGTCGGGACTATGCTTATAACGAGCTAATGAATCAACTTCACCCTGGAGCCGTCATCCTTATGCATACGGTATCGCCTGATAATGCTGCAGCCCTGCCTGATTTCATTCGTGACGCGAAAAAAGCGGGCTATGAGTTTCGATCGTTGGACGACCTCGTTCTTGAATATGAGAATGTTGATTCAATTTTGCGTTAAAACTGAAAGCATCCCTTACCAAAGGATGCTTTTTCTTTTTCTTATGCCGAAAAGGGAAATGATAAACAACAGACCAAACAAAATCGAAATGAGGAGAAAATAGCTGACGTTTTCAATGAATTCAAGGAAAAGGCCGCCAGCAAATGGTCCTGTTAGGCTTCCGATACTGAAAAAGATACCACATAATAAATTACCTGTCGGCAATAGATCCTTCGGCGTCAAATCGGACATGAACGAAATGCCGAGCGAGAATACCGACCCAACAAATAGCCCAGCGATGAAAACAGTCAGCATGACGAGGGGGACTGAATTCCCCATTAAGCTCGCTGCCCAAAAAGCGATGGCGCCTCCCCCATAGGTTATGGGGAGAATCACATGTCTGCCCATTTTATCTGAAAGCATGCCAAGCGGTAGCTGGGACGTGATGCCCCCTATTGAAAAAATAGCGAGGATCATTGAGACAGACGTAAGTTCCATCCCATTTCGCAATGCATACACCGGATACATTGCATTTAATGAAGATTCCAGGAATCCATAGCCGAACGGACCTAAAAAAGCGATCCATGCAATCGCAATTGTGCTTTTCGACCGTCTCATGAAACTTCCCGTCTCCACATTACCTTTCAACACATCAGGGTAACCGTTCTTCAACTTGAATACGAGCATCCATGCAGACATGCATAATAAGCCAGAGACGATGAATGGAAGCCCTTCAAAGATATTGACAAGCGGTACAAATAGTGGACCTGCAGCGAAGCCCAAGCTGAAAGACAAGCCGTAAATTGCAATATTCCTGCCTAATCGATGTTGCTTGGATGTACTTGTTATCCACGTTTGTGTCGAGAAATGGATCGCATGATCTCCAATACCGATTAAGAGACGTAAGATAAACCAGAAGATCACATTTTTCCAAAACGGGAATAGAAGCAATGACGTGAAAACGAGAATGCCGCCTAAGACGATGACTGGTTTATAGCCGTATTTACGTAACGGCGCTTCCATGAACGGAGACACTAGAAGTGTACCTATGTATAAGCCTGTTGCATTTAAGCCATTCAATGCACTCGAAATCCCATCTTGCTCGAAAATGGCCGAAATGAGCGGCAGTAACATCCCTTGAGAAAAACCTGAAATTGAAACGATGATCACTAAAATCCAAAACCGACGCTGTTCGGCCGTTGTTGAAAGAACCATAAACAATACGCTCCTTATTTCTACGGAATCGCCTTATTCCGCTATAACTAACACCTATTGTGAAAGTTATTCCCACTTAGGGAAGTTTCACCTTATAATAGTAGCACAAGGAGGATTGATTGGAATGAAATTCGAAATGACTGAAAACGGTTTTGAAACAGAGACATCATTCGGCAAATTGCAAATCTCCGCGAATGATGATTGCGGCTTCCGACCGTACCAACTCTTAGTTTCTTCCCTTGCCGTATGCAGTGGTGGTGTTCTCCGGAAGATCCTTGAAAGAAAAAGGCTGCCCGCGGACCATATTAGCATTGAAGTGAAGGAAGTTTATCGGAATGAAGAAATAGCGAACCGTGTAGAAAAGATTCATCTTCACTTCCTTATTAAGAGGGAAAAGATTGAGGATGTCCAAATGGACAAAATACTGGAGTTAACAAAAAAGAACTGTTCGATGCATCAATCCGTCATCGATTCCATCGAAATCATCGAAACATACGAATTCGTAAATTAACTGAGTGAATATGAATAGGCCCAGTCCATATCTGAAATCAGAATACGGCTGGGCCTTTACTTATGAATAGAACCTTCACTTTCATTCAGCATATAATTCGTAGGCGTGAAACGGCACGGCCGTTAAACGTTCACGGATCCCCTCCTTTTCTAAAGGAATTGATTCGTCTCTACACTACGACTACGGCCTCCTTTTCATTTTGATTATTTGTAGTATAGCACGATAATTATCTATTGTAAACATTTTGTTAAGTTTAATTTCCGTTATTTTTCTGTAATCTCACCCTGCATTGAAATAAAATTGCGAATCGTATACGATTACATTGATGAAAAGAGGTGTACTTTTTGGATAAAGAGCAAAGCAATCGTCATGTGGATGATTTGAAAAAACGTCTCCATCAATTTTTGGAGAAGCTCGAATCGATTGAGCCTGAAACAACCGACCTCAATGAAATCGATCAGCTGATTAGCTTGGTCGATGAATTGGAAAACCAAATGAATAAGATAAAAAAAGATCAATGATTCACTAGGGGGAAATAAGAATGTACATAGAACAACTTGAGAAAAGCATGTATGACCTTATTTGTGAAACATCAACAAATTTACCGAAAGATGTCCGCCGTGCTGTAAGAGCTGCACGAGAAAAAGAAAATGCGGGCACTCGGGCAGCTATGAGTTTGGATACGATTGCAAAGAACATCAATATGGCAGACGATAAGCTTTCACCTATTTGCCAAGATACCGGATTGCCAACGTTCAAAATCAAAACACCAATCGGGGTCAACCAATTGGAAATTAAGGCTGCCATCAAAAAGGCGCTCGTTCAAGCGACAAAGGATGGCAAGCTAAGACCGAATGCCGTCGACTCACTCACCGGAGAAAATAGCGGTGACAATCTAGGCGAAGGGCTTCCGGTCATGAAATTCGAACAATGGGAAAAAGACCATATTGAAGTGAAGTTAATCCTAAAAGGCGGCGGCTGTGAGAACAAAAACATCCAATACAGCCTCCCTACTGAATTGGAAGGTTTAGGTCGTGCTGGCCGCGATCTTGATGGCATCCGCAAATGTATCCTGCACTCTGTTTATCAGGCACAGGGACAAGGTTGTTCTGCAGGCTTCATCGGTGTCGGCATTGGCGGTGATCGTACATCTGGCTACGAGCTTGCGAAAGACCAGCTTTTTAGAGCTGTAGATGACGTAAACCCGAATGCTCAGCTTGCTAAACTTGAATCCTATATTATGGAATCAGCAAATCAACTTGGCATCGGCACGATGGGATTCGGTGGAGAGGCGACATTATTAGGTTGTAAAATAGGTGTCATGCACCGTATCCCGGCTAGCTTCTACGTTTCCGTCGCATACAACTGCTGGGCATACCGCAGAATGGCTGTAGACCTCGATCCAACGACCGGAGAAGTGACGAATTGGCATTACAACGAAGGAGAAAAGCTTTCCTTCGATCAAGAAGAAGGACAAGCCGAAACAAAGCAAACATCACGCGTTGTCGAACTGACTGCCCCGATCAGCGAGGAACAGATTCGTGACCTAAAAGTCGGGGATGTTGTTAAAATTAGCGGTCGTATGTATACAGGACGCGATGCAATCCATAAGCACCTCTCGGAAAATGACTCCCCTGTCGATTTAGATGGCCAGATCATTTACCACTGCGGTCCTGTCGTATTGAAAAATGATGACGGCGGATACGAAATCGTAGCTGCTGGCCCAACAACGTCGATTCGAGAGGAACCGTACCAAGGGGACATTATGAAGAAATTCGGCATCCGCGCCGTTATCGGAAAAGGCGGCATGGGGCCTAAAACGCTTGCTGCGCTACAGGAACACGGCGGGGTCTACTTGAATGCAATCGGCGGAGCAGCACAATATTACGCGGACTGCATTAAAGCAGTGGAAGGTGTCGATCTTCTCCAATTCGGTATTCCTGAAGCGATGTGGCATTTACGTGTTGAAGATTTTACTGCAGTCGTCACGATGGACTCGCACGGAAATAGCCTCCATGCAGATGTCGACCAATCTTCGCTTGAAAAACTATCCCAATTTAAAGAAAAAGTGTTTAGCTAAATTAATTTAACTTAATCAATTAAGCTCTGACAATATCATTTCGATATGTCGGGGCTTTTTCATGTCCACTTTTTTTCCTTAACTTTCATGAGTTGCTTTTCCGTTTGAATTTGATATACTGTTAATTAGAATCATTATTACATCGTAATAATTATCATTAGTTGATTTTGATACTCATTCTCAAACAGGAGGTAGTTACATGACAACCCAAACGAAGGAAACGCCACAAAGCACTACGCATTGGACAGCGCATTTGGAACTTATCGCTGCAATCTTAGCGGGAATTCTGATTTTAGCTGCTTGGCTGATCGGAAAAGAAGGATCAACGACACTCTCAATTACTTTGTATATTGTCGCTTTTCTGATCGGTGGTTTTGCCAAAGCAAAAGAAGGCATCGAGGACACAATTGCCGATAAGCAACTGAACGTTGAGATGCTTATGGTGTTTGCAGCAATCGGCGCCGCAGTTATCGGCTACTGGGCGGAAGGTGCCATCCTCATTTTCATTTTTGCGATCAGTGGAGCCCTTGAAACGTATACGTTAAATAAAAGCCATAAAGAAATATCTGCGCTTATGGAGATGCAGCCCGAAGAAGCTTGGCTCATCCAAGAGGACGGTTCCACAGTTAGCGTAGCAACGTCTTCCCTCACTGTAGGTTCGCGTATTCTCGTGAAACCGGGAGAACGGGTACCTGTCGATGGTATCGTCATTCAAGGGACGACTTCCGTTGATATGTCAGCCATCAATGGCGAATCGGTTCCTGTCACAAAGGCCGAAGCCGATGAGCTATTTGCGGGAACAGTCAATATAAGTGGTGCAATCCAGATGGAAATGACAAAGCCGAGTTCAGAAACACTGTTTCAAAAAATTATTACTCTCGTCCAAAGTGCACAAAGTGAAAAATCACCATCCCAGCAATTCATTGAAAAATTCGAAGGCACATACGTAAAAATTGTCATTTTGACTGTCATTGTCATGATGTTTTTACCGCATTTTTTGTTCGGTTGGGATTGGACGACGACATTTTATCGCGCTATTGTTCTATTAGTTGTCGCTTCCCCTTGTGCGCTCGTCGCATCGATCATGCCCGCTACACTTGCGGCAGTTTCGAACGGAGCGAAGAGAGGCATTCTTTTTAAAGGCGGCGTTCACCTTGAGCACCTCGGTACATTGAAGGCGATTGCTTTTGATAAAACAGGTACATTAACTTCAGGAAAGCCAGTCGTTACCGATTTTATCGTCCGCGACAATGTAGACACCGACCAAACATTAGCGCTACTTTCAGGAATTGAAGCTCAATCAAACCACCCACTTGCTGTCGCTATCGTTAATTACGCAGAAGAGCAAGGTGTCTTCAAGAAGTACAATCCACAAATCGAGGATGTTCCGGGATATGGGATCCGTGCGTTTACCGATTCCGGTGAAGTTCTAGTTGGAAACCCTAAATTTGTCGGGAAAGAATTGGTTGGCCATTTCAAGGAAGGAATTGTTGAGAAGCTTTCTAACGCAGGAAAAACAGTTGTCTCTATGAGAGACGCAGACGGTATTCTCGCCGTTATTGCCTTAAAGGATACGTTGCGACCTGAAGCAGTTCAGGCAATTAAAGACTTGAAGAAATTGGGAATCCAGTCAATCATGCTGACGGGCGACAATGAAAGAACAGCGAACGCAATTGCGACCGAAGCAGGATTGGATCACTACGTAGCAGAGTGCTTACCGGAGACGAAAGTGGAAGAAATGAAACGTCTTCTGAAGGAATATGGAGAAGTCGGAATGGTCGGAGACGGGATCAATGACGCGCCTGCGCTTGCGACCGCCACGTCGGGGATCGCAATGGGCGAAGGCACTGACGTTGCCCTCGAAACAGCTGATGTCGTCCTTATGCAAAATGATCTGACACGTATCTCGTACGCTGTAAAAGTTTCGAAGAAGATGCAACGGATCGTTAAACAGAATATCTTCTTCTCCATTGCTGTCATTGCGGTTCTCATCATCTCGAACTTCATGCAAGTCGTCGATTTGCCATTAGGCGTCATCGGTCATGAAGGAAGTACAATCCTTGTAATTTTGAACGGACTCCGCATGTTGAATAAAGTTGAATAATAAAAAGAGCAATGCATTTAACTTACTGCATTGCTCTTTTCTTTTGCGAGCTTCGCTTGCTTCCGTTCTGTCATGACCGCGTTCAATTGCCCACCAAGCATTAGGATAATTGCTGAAAAATAAAGCCACATCATCAGGACGATAATTCCACCAATGCTCCCGTAGGTCTTTGAGTAGTTTCCGAAATTCCCAACATAAAAGGAGAATGCATAGGAAGTCAGTATCCATCCAGCTGTTGCGAAAAGCGCGCCGGGTATTGCGCTTTTTAATCGGATCTTCAGATTTGGGACGGCCCAGTAAAGTGCGGAAAAAACTAAAAAGATTAGGATTGGTGGTATAACCCATCGCATACTCCCCCAAAACTTCAGGAAGCCTGCTTCCATACCGAAATAAGAGAATGCTAGCGTTCCAATCTGTTGACCGAAGACCGGCAACACCAAGGCTATGACCAATACGACAATCAAAGCGATGGTGAAGACGACTGACATCGCTCTTGCTACGATGAAAGATCTCGATTCTTCAACATGGTAAGAACGATTCAATGCTTTGGTAAGAGCATTCATACCTTTAGAGGCCGACCATATTGTGGCCAATGCTCCGATTGATAGTAATCCCCCATTTCGGCTTTCCAAGATTTCTTCAATGGTAGTATGAACGAGCGTATACACACTTTCAGGTGCGTAATCCCTTATGAATAAGAATACCTGAGATTCATCGATATTTAAGAAGGGCAACAGTGTAATCAAGAAGATTAATAGAGGGAATAGGGATAATAGAAAGAAGAAGGCTAACTGAGAGCCTAAGCCTGTAATATCCACTATCCTGATTCTCACTAGGAGCTCCTTCCAAAATCCTTTTGTCGTTGTCACATCGAATTTTTCCAAATCTCCATCCTTCACGTCCGCGAAGAATTTCATAATTTGTGAATTTGCCATGAAACCGTTTTTTTCTTTTTTGGAAGGCGAGTTTTCTTTTTTGGGAGTAAACGGGTCTTTGTTTTTCACATTTGACTCACTCCTTCCGGTGCTTACCTCTTTTTTACTTCACTCGCCTCTTTCGATTCATTTACAATTTCCTTGTATTCCTCTTTAGAATCAACGAACGCTTCCTTCGTTTCGACAACAAGCTCTTTTACTTGTGGAGTTAACGTCTTCAATTCATCGACCTGACTTTTAATATATGCAGCGTCGCCAGAAATTTGTTCATAAAGCGATACGTATTTGTCTTTCTGTTGTTGAAGCTTTTCTTTAAGGACATCCGGATTTTTCGAATAATACCCTACTTGTTCAATCATCGCGCTTGTTTTCCTCTTCACCTGATAACGGGTACTTCTATCGAACATGCTGACAGCTCCTCCTAAAATTGCTCCCAACATGATAAATTTCCCAAATTTGCTGTTTCCCACGTAAAACCCTCCAGTAACATTCTAATTTGCATATCTTATTATACCCTTCGATTGAAAAAACAAACAATCGACATGCTTTTACAAAAAATAGCTTGACTAATTCGAAGAAGTTTCGGAATATATAGCTCAAGACTATCAATATTCCTAATAGTCTAATGTATTAGTTATTAACTAAGAATACTAAGAAAGGGAGTCGATAGTGGGGGAACTATCATTGGGGGAGTTTTCAATTGAAATGGTTTTTTCATTTCAGCTAGATTTAACACACTTAGAACAAAAGGGGGAGTCGATTTGTTCGAACAAATCGTAAACACAATTGTTGATATTCTTTGGAGTCCTATCTTAATCGGCTTTATTGTTTTTTGTGGTCTTTATTTCAGTATTCGGACAAGGTTTTTACAGATCCGTCACATCAAGGAAATGGTTAAACTCGTAACTTCAGGTAAGGGTTCGGATGCTGGGGTATCTCCGTTCCAGGCGTTAGCGATGTCATTATCAGGCCGTATCGGTGTAGGGAACATTGCAGGTACCGCAACAGGGATCGCTTTTGGAGGACCTGGTGCCGTCTTTTGGATGTGGGTCATCACCTTCATCGGTGCAACGTCAGCTTATGTAGAGTCGACACTTGCTCAAATGTACAAAGAAGAGCAAGACGGAGAATATCGTGGGGGTCCTGCGTTCTATATTGAAAAAGGACTCGGATGGAAATGGTTCGCAATCATTTTTGCAATCGCTACACTTACTGCAATGGCTTTCTTGATGCCTGGGATACAGTCGAATGCAATCGCAGATAGTATTCACAATGCTTTTGGTCTTGACAAAACACTTACTGGAATCATCGTTGTTGCACTTGTCGGTTTTACTATTTTTGGTGGTGTCAAACGAATTGCTAAAACTGCGGAGCTTGTCGTTCCTTTCATGGCAGCAGCGTATGTGTTAATTGCAATTGTTGTAATAGTGGTTAATTTTGTCGAGATTCCTGCAGTCTTTGCATTAATTTTCAAAAGCGCTTTCGGAGCTGAACAACTATTTGGCGGAATCCTTGGTTCTGCAATCATGTGGGGAGTAAAACGCGGACTCTATGCGAATGAAGCCGGTCAAGGTACAGGCGCTCACCCTGCGGCTGCGGCTGAGGTCTCCCATCCAACGAAGCAAGGTCTTGTACAAGCGTTTTCCATTTATCTCGATGTATTCTTAATTGTTACAGCTACTGCAATGATGATTTTATTTACACAACAATATAATGTAATAGACGAAAATACAGGACAAACAATCGTTGAAAACGTCCCAGGCGTTGAACCGGGAGCCGGTTATACGCAAGCGGCAGTTGATACCGTCCTCCCAGGTTTCGGTGCAGGGTTTGTCGCCATCGCCTTGTTCTTCTTTGCGTTTACAACTATTTATGCCTATTACTACATCGCAGAGACCAACTTGGCCTATTTAGTCCGGGGTAAATTTAGAGGCATTGCGTTTACCCTCCTGAAGCTCGTCCTTTTGGTTTCCATTTTCTATGGATCCATAAGAACAGCATCAACAGCATGGGCATTGGGCGATATCGGACTCGGAATAATGGTATGGCTAAACTTGATTGCCATTCTCTTGTTATTCAAGCCGGCAAATATTGCGCTTAAAGACTATGAAGAACAATTGAAACAAGGAAAAGATCCGGTCTTTAATTCATCCAAATATGGAATCAAAAATGCGGACTTCTGGAAAGATGGTTATATCAGTCCAGAAGAGAGAAAGAATAGAAAAAATAATTCGAATTCCGGTGGAAACGGTCTTGTTAATCGAGAAGGGGTACAGGAAAGAGATAAAGTAAATTTATAAGAAGAACAGATTTTACGGGGAAAACAGCATCGGTTGACAGCTCGGTCGATTAATGTGATGATTATGTCCGAAGCTAATGAAGGGTGGACGACATAATGGATCTATCTCAACCTACACCTGAAAATGTAACGTATATGATTGAAAGAATTAAAGAGAAACTACGCATGGTCAACGTAGATGCAATGAAAGCTGAAAACTTCAGCACATCCCAATACGAGGACTTAGTTTACATGTACGAAATGGTTATGAAAAGGGACAATATTAGTCCTAATGAAATGCAAGCCATCGCTGCTGAACTAGGAGCATTGCGTAAATAACGACCACACTACCGGTATGTCAGAAACTTTCTGGCATACCGGTTTTTCCATAAAAAAAAAAACAGGTGATGACTTCACCTGTTTTAAATCGTTCATTCAACTGATGTACCGTCTTTTAAAACGAGGGGCTGAATAAGCACTTCAACCCTTCTGTTCTTGCTTCTCCCTTCAGCCGTGTCGTTCGAAGCGACGGGTTGATTTTCACCATACCCTTTCACACTAAACAGCTGTGGATCCAATTGATCATTACTGACGATCGTCTTTAGGAAGTTAATCGCACGCATCATGCTCAGTTCCCAGTTGGACGGAAATTCCGCGTTATTGATCGGCACGTTATCTGTATGTCCCGTTATGACAATTTGACGTGGCTTTTCAAAGACGAGTAGATTGGATATATCTTTTGCCAAAGAATCATATTCCGGCTTGATCGTCGCCTTTCCTGACTCGAATAGGATACTGTCCCGAATCGTGATGAGCAATCCCTCTTCAATTAATTTCGTCTGGAACTGATTTTCGAGCTCGTGAACGGCAATGTATTCGTCCAGCTTATCCTGAATTTCCTCAAGGGACTGTTGGTCCTCTAAGTAGGAAGAGTTTTCATTTTCCTCTCCTGCACTGTCTTTAGGTACCGGCACGGGAGTCGGAGAGGCGTTATCCATCACGCCTGTCCCCCCGTCGAAAATCTGATTGAATACGGAAGATATCTGACTGAATTTAGCTTCATCTAATGCACTTGAAGCGAATAAGACAATGAACACAGCCAACAGTAAAGTCATAAGGTCAGCATATGGCAATAGCCAAGATTCATTAATATGACCTTCATCCCCACTCTTTTTCTTACGTTTCCTCGACAACCTGTCCCGCCCCCTTGTCGCTCGTATTTTTCGCTGCGAGCTTTCGACGTTCTTCCATCGATAAATATGACGCCAATTTCTGTTCAATCACTCTCGGCGCTTCCCCTTCAAGGACGGACAGGATACCTTCGATCATCATCATTTTTTGGCGTACCTCTTCCTTCGACTTGCGTTGCAGCTTATTCGCGAAAGGATGCCAAAGTACATATCCAGTGAAGATCCCTAACAATGTCGCTACGAATGCTGCAGCAATGGCTGCCCCAAGCGCTTCGACATCATTCATGTTTTTCAGTGCAGCGATTAAACCGACGACCGCACCCAAAACCCCAAGAGTCGGAGCATACGTCCCAGCTTGTGAAAAGATAAGTGCACCCGACTTATGCCTCTCTTCCATGGCCTCCACTTCTTCGGTAAGGACATCACGGATGTAATCTGCATTTTGACCATCGATTGCAAGCCCTAGACCGTTTTTCAAAAACGGATCGGTAATATCATCAGCTTTCGCTTCTAATGATAATAAGCCTTCCCTTCTTGCAATATCCGCCCAACCCGAAAACATCTTGATTAAATCAGAGTCAGCTGTCAATTGCTGTTCCTTGAAAATGATACCGAACAGCTTTGGCACCCGTTTGATCTCCTTCATCGGGAAAGCGATTACGACCGCTGCCATCGTTCCGACGATAATGATGAGGATCGCAGCTATATTTAACAGGTTATCCGGCGTTACACCCTTCATCGCCATACCGACAAAAAGTGCCACAATGCCAAGGATAAGTCCAACAACGGTTGATAAATCCATATAAGTACCTCCATGTCCTACAGTCTACTTCTTCTTATTTCGACATAATTCCATTTTTCTTTAGGGATAATAAATAATAAATATCGATCTTCCAAGATAAATCCTGAGATCCTGTCATATATTTGTCAAGATGCATCCGCGCGGTTTGTTGCTTTTTCCCTTTGCCTGTTTTCTGACAGTAGAGTACTATGAATACATACGGACTAAGGAGGTTTTTTTGTTGTCGACATTTGAACAAAAATTGGAAAACTACGCTAAGTTAATTGTGGAAGTCGGGGCCAACATCCAAAAGGATCAAGTTCTCTATATAAGCGCTTCCATCGAGACTGCAGAACTTATTAGAAAGGTGGCAGACAAAGCTTATACTGCCGGCGCGAGACACGTCATCGTCGACTGGGTTGATGATGCACTGACGAGACTTCGTTTTGAAAAGGCACCTGCTGAATCATTTTCCGATTTTCCGGAATGGAAAGTGATGGAGCGCGAAAAATTAGCAGAAAACGGAGCTGCATTCGTCAGTGTCGTTTCACAAAGCCCTGATTTGCTGAAAGGGGTTGAACCTTCCCGAATTGCGGATGCACAAAAAGCTAGTGGGAAGGCGCTTAGCAATTATCGCAAAATGTTGCAGGCCGACCGTTTTAGTTGGTCCGTAGTAGCAGCTCCTTCCAAAGCATGGGCTGCAAAGATGTTCCCGGAGTTGGATGAATCTGAACAAGTTCCTGCACTTTGGGAGGCAATTTTCAAAGCCGTTCGGGCTGACCAGGATGATGCTGTCAGCGCATGGAAGGAACTTGACCGCAATTTGAATGAAAAAGCTGATTATTTGAATGAAAAAGCTTATGCCAAATTGCATTACAAAGCACCGGGCACAGACTTGACAATCGAATTGCCGAAAGGACATATTTGGGCTGGCGGCGGCAGTGTGAACGTCGACGGAAATGCATTCATGGCAAATATGCCGACTGAGGAAGTATTCACAGTCCCGCATAAAGATGGCGTAAACGGCTACGTAAAAAACACGAAACCGTTAAGCTACGGTGGTAATATCATCGACGATTTCACAATTACATTCGAAAATGGAAGAATTACTGAAGTGAAAGCCGGCCAAGGAGAAGAAGTGCTTAAGCGTCTGATCGATACAGATGAAGGGGCTAAGCATCTAGGGGAAGTTGCATTAGTTCCGCATGCTTCGCCAATTTCTGAATCTGGACTATTGTTCTACAACACATTATTCGATGAAAATGCGTCCAACCACCTGGCAATCGGCAGTGCGTATTCCTTCTGCATCGAAGGAGGTAAAACGATGTCGACGGAAGAGTTGGAACAACATGGACTCAACCAAAGCATCACACATGTCGACTTCATGATTGGTTCCGCAGAAATGGATATTGACGGCATTTTAGAGGATGGTACAATTGAACCTGTATTCCGTAATGGAAACTGGGCCTTCTGAATTTGGACACAATTCGTTAAAACATTTGAATCATCTCTTTAATTATCGCAGGTTTATAGTATAATGAATGTATAATAAATATTCATTGTAGAGAGGGGTCTTATCATGGGCTTGATGTATACTACAGTTATTGGATACGCAGTTATGCTTGGTATAGCGGCATTATTTACAATGCATTATCTCGCAAAGGCTCTGGATTCTTCCGATGCGTCGAAAGTGGATCCGAAGCCAGACGTAAAATAAACAAAGAGTTGCCACTTGGCAGCTCTTTTCTTTTTCTGTACACTAATAAAATTAAGGAAACCATTAGCAAGACAGTTGAAAGTAATCTATTATCATGAAAATCTAGTTTCGAAAAGGGAGGCCATTGCATGACTATACTGTCAGAAATAATTGAATATAATAAAGAATTTGTCAACGAAAGGAAGTTCGAGGAATACGCCACTACGAAATTTCCAGATAAGAAGATCGTCATTTTAACTTGTATGGACACAAGACTTACGGAACTACTTCCAAAAGCGATGAATTTAAAGAATGGCGATGCGAAAATAATTAAAAGTGCCGGTGCTATTGTCACCCATCCTTTTGGGAGTGTTATGAGGAGCATTCTGATTGCCCTTTATGAATTGGGGGCAGATGAAGTATATATAATTGGTCATCATGATTGTGGCATGAGTTCCATTGACACGGAACAAATTATCGGAAAGATGGTTGAGCGTGGAGTGGATCGAAGCCTCTTCAAAACATTGCGTTATTCCGGTGTCAATATGAAAGATTGGCTCCGTGGCTTCAATGACGTTACGGAAAGTGTGAAAAGCAGTGTCGACCAAGTACGTAATCATCCCCTCATGGATCGGAAAGTACCTGTGCACGGACTTGTGGCCCACCCCGACACCGGTCGTCTCGATATCATTGTGAACGGATACGACTCAATCGACGAAAACTGACATCGTATTTCCTAGGAAATATACAAATTCGGAGGACGTTCGCTACAGTTATAAAAAACATAAAAGCAGATTCTTCATGTGAAGAATCTGCTTTTTATTTTGGACACCAGTTTCCGCCAGGCGGTCTTACCCTTTCAATAATCGTCCGCCAAGCTCGCGTACATATAATGATCTTCCCAAAAACCGTTAATGTACAACAGCTTCCTCAGTAACCCTTCACGGACAAAACCTGCATTCTCCAACACTTTCACAGAACCGATATTTCGCGGTGAAACAAACGCCTCCACCCGATGTAATGAAAGAGTTTCGAATGCGAATTTCGTAACGATTTTCACCGCTTCCGTTGCGAGTCCCCTTCCCGTTTCACGTTCGTCGATCGAATAACCGACGAACCCGCTTGAAAACGGAAGCCTTTTTATACTGTATAACGATATGTGACCAATCAACCTGCTTGTTTCGGCGTCAAAAATACCAAAATTGTATTCGCGTCGATCTCTCATTTGATAAATGGATTCCCTTATTTTATCCCGTTGGACAGAAACCGTATAATAACTTGAGTCGTGACGAGGCTCAAATACTGTCCAATACTCTCGATTGGCCTTCAGCAGCTCGGTGAAAATGGCCGCGTCATCTTCTGTTAATATACGCAAATAACAAGTTCGTCCTTCAAGCAGAATCAATGCCCCTTCACCTTTCTTCGGAAGCTATTTTCAAAAACTCTTCGACATCTTTCACACATAATGCCACACCTTTGGCCCAGAATTCCTCTTTTGTAATGTCTTCTCCAAGATGCTTCATCGCAAGATCTTCGACAGACATGACCGCTGTATCGCGTAATAGTGCGAGATATTTCTGTTCAAACGACTCCCCTTCCGCAAGAGCCTTCGCATAAATGCTCAATGAGAACAAGTATCCGAATGTATATGGGAAGTTGTAAAATGGCACCCCTGTAATATAGAAATGCAGCTTCGAAGCCCAGAAATGCGGATGGACGGTATCAAGCGCACCTGCATATGCCTCTTTTTGTGCTTCTTTCATTAATTGATTCAGTCTTGCGGCTGGGACGATACCGTTTTTCCGCTCCTCATAAAAACGTGTTTCGAATAAGAAGCGTGCGTGTATATTCATGAAGAATGCCACACTTCGCTGAACTTTATCCTCAAGTAGTGCAAGTTTTTCTTCTTCCGTTTCAGCAGACTTGACAGAAGCGTCTGCGACGATCATTTCTGCGAATGTCGATGCTGTTTCCGCAACGCCCATTGCATATTGTCGATTCATGTAGTGTACTGGACGCAATGCGTATGAGTGGAATGCATGGCCTAACTCATGAGCCAACGTCGCGACATTGGACATTGAGCCGCTGTACGTCATGAAAATACGAGATTGCTCTGAAACCGGCATCCCTGTACAGAATCCTCCCGGACGTTTATCAGCACGGTCTTCCGCTTCTATCCAGCTATCTTCAAATGCTTTCCGTGAGAAGGATTCCAATTCCGGACCGAATTTACCGAAATGCTCTAGGATGAACTCTGCACCTTCCTGGAAAGACATTTTTTTAGTGGACGATGTGACAGGCGCATCTAAATCATACCAATTCATATTTTCATTTCCTAATAGTTCAGCTTTCTTCTTCAAATAGTCCACAAAAGGAGCTTTATTGGCACTGATTGCCCCCCACATTGCATCAAGCGTCTCTTGGCTCATCCGATTTCGCATGAGTGGCTCCTTTAAAACGGAGTCCCAGCCGCGCTTTTTATAGACCGCCAAACGGAAGCCTGCCAGATGGTTTAATGCAGATGCAAAGAAATCCTCTTTCGACTCCCACGCTTCTTCAAGTTTTTCAAAAGCTTCCTTACGTACGTTCACGTCCGCATGTGAGCTTAAATTATTCGCCTGACCGACAGATAGCTTCTTCTCTTCCCCGTCGACTGCCATTTCAATTGTAATATCACCGACAAGTTGGTCGTAAAGTTGTCCCCAGCCTTGATAACCATCGACGCTCAACGCCGTGATAAGAGCTTCTTCTGCCTCAGATAGTTTCAGTTGAACTTCTTCGCGCCACTCCTGTAGAACAAAATCGAATTGTGATAGTTGCTCTGTAGCAAGCAATTCTGTCCAAACCGTTTCATCCGTCTTTGCAACTACTTGCTTAATTTTTAAGATGGCCGTCTGGTAGCGTGCCCCGAGAGAACCGACTTCCGCTTGGAGAATCAACGCCTTTTTATCTTTCGTATTTGCAGCGAGGAAACAACCGATGACAGCTCCTGCTTGCCGTAGGTTTTTTCCTGTATTTGTAATCTCTTCAATGATATGAAGAATACGATCTGCCTCTTCTTTCGTTGTAGGCGTTTGAGCAGCTGATGCGAGATTTTCCAATTCCCCAATTTGCTCTTTTACTGAATCTAGATGCGAACGAAGTTCCTCAGAACCGCTCCCGCCTTTAAAGAACACATCCAAATCCCATACTTGTGAATATACTTTTGTTGTAGTCAATGAATATCCCCCTAATCATTTAGAAAATTTTAAAAAAGCCTGTTTTGATTATACCATGAATCTTCGGGGTTCGAAATATTAGATTTGTGACGGAAACTTCATACTTTCTTTCGCACAAATCCCCATTCCTATGTATACTGTTCAGAGGGAGGATGTACTTATGTCTAGAATACTTCTAATGAACCTGTCACTTTGTACAGTCATCATATTGAATATAATCGCAAGTTTTTTCTCATTGAACGGGCTGACAACGGCAGAAATTACAAAACGGCTGCCGCTGCTCTTCATCCCGGCGAACTATGTCCTTATTAGCAGTTGGGGACTCTACATTTTATTCTTTTTCTGGATCTTTAACTTCCATAAGACTCGCCACAAGATGAGCACTACGCAACAAAACCGCATCACTTTCCTTTTCGTATTAAACTGCCTTCTGCAATTTGTTTGGATTTTCCAATGGCATTTCGAATTGTTTACGGGTACGGTCTTTACAAGAATTGTTCATCTACTTGTGTTGTTGCTCCTTTACTTGTCGTACCCGAAGCGGGAAAACCAATTGCTTGGAAGAGCGCCAATCAGTTTGCTGACAGGCTGGGTTTTCATCACAGTTCTTTCAAACTCCAGTTATTTGCTTATGATCCATGGCTGGACAGGGTTTGGATTAAGCGATCCTTTATGGGCCGTCATTTATCTAACGGTATCCACAGCGTTCGCTTTACATTTTATGTATCATCACAAGGATTATGTAATGAATCTCGTTTTCGTATGGGCTTTTGTCGGCATTGCAGTCATGAACGGGACGGAGGAGCTGTTCATCTCCGCTGCCGCCATCTTCCTATCAGCCGTCATCATCGCATGTATCTTCCTGTTTTCGAACAGACGCACAGAGCATTAAAAATTATAAGGGCTGTCACTGAAAGTCAATGAAAACTGACTTTGAGTGACAGCCCTTTTATTGTCATTTGAAATGAAAAACTCCTCAAATCCGTTGCTTTCCGTTCCGGCGCTCGCTTTCCGCGGGCATGGCTTGAGCCTCCTCGGGTGGTGCTCCCAACGCTTCGCTTTTGGTCGCAAAAGCCGTTCTTCGTAACGGCTTTCCCTGCGGGGTCTCAAGACTCATGCTATTCCCGCAGGAGTCGAGCGCCTGCACTACAAGCAACAAGTGCCCCAATATAAATATTAACGAATATGCTAAATAGACCCGCATGCTATTGCAACTCTTGATGAGGACAACAGAATCTAGGCTTAGTCTCCCTGTGGTTGAGTAAAGACCTTCACTAATGGATAGTTCTAAGGTGATTAATGGACACAACCTTTATCTGAACCCAGTAATCTTGAATGACCAACTGCTCTAGGGTCAGCATTTGCTCCTGTTCGCTTTCATTCATATTATTCTTCGGTTACAGGAAACATTGTTGATTGGAGCGGAGGGCGGCGACTCCTGCGGGAACAGCACGAGCTGAAGACCCTGGACTGAGCATAGCGAGGGAAGCGGCTGAAGCCGTGCCCGCGGAAAGCGTCCGCCTATAGCGGAAATCAACATTTCTAGTTTTACTTATTTTTAAAAGAAAAGACTATAGACAAACACCAATATTCCAGGTGATTGTCTATAGCCTGTGAGGAACATGTTTACCATGCCCCTGCTTTTTTATGTTCTTTGAATAAGTCTCGGTGCGCTTGTAAATAATATTGCGGCAACTATCGCACATAAAATGATGGATGGAATCATATAGGAGCCATTGTATACCAAAGAGTATAGCCAAACTGGCTGATCTCCGGCCGCATCAGCGAAAAACACCATTCCACCAATGAAGTGAGTCAAATATCGAAGAAGACCTCCCAAGACGGTCCCGACAACAATCGCTGCCGCCATCGAGCCTTTACGTCCCTCCGATTTGCTTTTAAGTACCCAAGTAATTGTTGTAGCCGCCAATCCAACAACCGTGTAAGCTACAAAATAGTCCAATGCGCCTTGCACCGGGTGGATGATATAACCCCCTATTACCGCTTGGAGAAGCCCCGAGATTAATCCCGTTAATAAACCACCCGCAATTCCCCAACGATAGGCCATCAAAATAACCGGCAACATGGATAATGTGATGGATCCCCCTTGAGGCATTTTGAATAACGTTAAGTTATCCAATACAAACGATAATGCTCCTAAAATAGCGACCTCTAACAACAACTGAAGACGTTTACGATCCAATTGAAACTCCTCCTCTTTTTTTGTCGGAGGGATACGGAAAGAGAAAGGCATTAATCCAATCATGTTTGAATAAAGCCTGACATGGCTACGGTTATAAAAACAGATTTATTCCTTTGCAACAAAAAACGACATCCCGGATAGAACCGAGACATCGATATCGTTGTCAGTTTCCTATCCACATCCCTACGCAAGCATGAACTTACAGGTTCGAAGGGTCAGGACATCTGTCCAATCTCAGCCAATGAAGGCACCCCTTGTGGTCTTGTAATTCAATTGTCAACTCCATTGTATATGTTACAGTATTTTTAAGCAAGATGGTATTGTATTGAAACTACTAATAAGAATGGGGGGTTCCCTTTGACCAATCATAAACTATTATCCGCTCTTTGTTATTTCAGCATCTTCTTTTCGCCGCTTCTTTTACCCGCAATCGTCTATTTTGTCACGGATGACTATGAAGTAAAGGGGCATGCGAAGCGTTCGCTCATATCACATTTGGCGCCTGTCGTTTTATTAATTGCCGGTTTCATATTATTTTCATATTCAATGATTTCATATGAAGCGAGAATGCATACAATGTTAACAGGACAATTCGACTTTTGGGGACTCGCTCCTTTTCTGTTCATGCTCATTTATGGACTACTATTTTTGATCGTCGTCATCTGGAATGTGTATCAAGGCGTGAAAGTGTTGAAATAAGCACACTCGCTTTTTGCGTAGAATAACTATGTTATAATCAGATGAAAATTACGTTTTTGAAGAAAGGACCTGTAAATAATGATTGTTAAAAATAACGAAGAAATTGAAGCGTTAAAGAAAATCGGCCGTATCGTAGCGGAGGTTCGGGAAGCGATGAAGGCAGCAACTGTGCCTGGTGTTACGACAAAAGAGATCGATGAACTCGGAGGAAAGCTATTGGCAGAGCGTGGAGCCGTTTCAGCACCGATCGACCAATATGAGTTCCCGGGCTATACATGCATCAGTGTCAATCATGAAGTTGCCCACGGCATTCCTGGTTCAAGAGTCATCCAAGACGGCGACCTTGTCAATATCGATGTATCCGCTTCTCTTGGCGGGTATTTTGCAGATACAGGCATTTCATTTGTAGTCGGTACAAGTGACGAGAAAAAACAACTGCTTTGTGACGTGGCGAAGAGCGCATTTGACCGCGCCATGACGAAAGTGAAAGCCGGCTCTAGATTGAACCAAATCGGAAAAGCAGTTGAGCGGGAAGCGAGAGATAATGGCTTAAAAGTCATCAAAAACTTGACGGGTCACGGAATCGGAACTTCTTTGCACGAGGAGCCGCAACATATTCTTAACTATTATGACGCTTGGGATAAAACATTGATGAAAGAAGGTATGGTGTTGGCAGTTGAACCGTTCATCTCTGAAAAAGCTGAGCATATTATCGAGCTTGGAGACGGATGGACATTTGTCACGCCGGATAAATCCCTCGTCGCTCAAATTGAACATACGATTATCGTGACAAAAGACGAACCGATTATTTTAACGAAACTTGATTGATATAATAAAAAGGGCTTGCCGAAATTTCTCGGCATTGCCCTTTTTCATCTCTTCGGATTTTTTGTCGCTTTTTGACTGCCTGTCGTTTTCGAATTACCTTCGGTCAACTGACCTTTATACCATACTTTCTGAACAGGCTTAAAGCCTTTCGTAAGCTTTCTGTACGTCCGCTCCTCAGGATACGAGAGCAAAGTCAGCACTTCCCCATCCTCTCCTGCACGTCCTGTCCGACCCGAGCGGTGTAAATATTGCTCGATCGTATGCGGAACGTCGACATGGATGACATGCGTCAATCCTTGGATATCTAATCCTCTTGCAGCCAAATCTGTCGCGATTAAAATTCGAATAGCACCCTTTCGGAACTTTTCCAATGTGTCCTGCCTTTCGAACTTCGTCATCGATGAATACAGGACAGCTATCGGAGCTTCGTTATATTGCAACTTTAATTCCTTCATCCGTAGCTGGTCCACATTATTCATAAAGGCAAGTGCTCTGATTGACGGCAAATGGGATAGCCCGCGCAACAGATCCGTCTTGTTCCTTGCCTCCGTTTTTACGAATGAATGGACGACTTTTCCTGTCAATTGCATGTCTTCGACGGAAACTTTCAATCGGATCGGGTCATTCATCAGCTTTTTGGCGACGATTTCGATTTCATCGGTAATTGTTGCGGAAACGACAGCGACTTGGCGTTCAGGATTCGCCGCTTCGATCAGATTTTTTACGATGACACGATAATCGCGTGATAGGAGCTGATCTCCTTCGTCCAATACGATATAACGGATATCATGCATCTTTAACCGTTTCGCTTTTACGAGTTCGACGAGGCGTCCCGGAGTCCCGACTACGATTGTCGGCTTTTTCTTCAAACGTTCGATTTGCCGCTGCATATTGGCACCGCCAATTAATTGGGTCACCGTGATATCCGTTCCTTCTACCCACTCACGAATGACATTTACGATTTGTATCGATAGCTCTTGGGAAGGAGCCATGATCAGCGCTTGCGTCTGCATTTTTTTCCCATCAACTTGTTGAAGGATCGGCAACACATAAGCAAGTGTTTTCCCAGTTCCAGTCGGCGATTCTGCTACGACATCACGGCCATTCAAGAGTTCTGGAATCATTTGGTTTTGAATCGGTGTTTCCCTTTCAAACTTCCACTTACTTCTAATACTATCGTCCATTTTTTCCAAGAAGGACATTCTCATCCCCGCTTTCACTGTTCCTTATCTTATAATGAACCGGATTCGCATTTCTTTCAAGTCAGTTTGGTTTTCTTCTTGCTTTTGTCGCCTGTTCAAATGCATAAGCATAGCCGATTAGTTCTGGCTCGGAATACGCCTTGCCGCAAAGCGTAATGCAAAAAGGTTCGCCTTCTTCCGTAAACGAAGCGGGTACCGTAATTGCGGGATACCCTGCTGCCGCGCTAAAACTACATCCATGATCTTGAGGGAATACGAGACAATCAATCCTATGCTCATCAAAAGCCCGATCGAGAGCCAATTCGCCTGCCAAGTGTCGGTTGCGCAACAAAGCCTTAATATATTCCGGCTCGGTCAACGTCCCACTCGTCCGGTCGACTTTTTCTAACATCACTTGCCCATATTTCAACGTTTCTTCTGCATGTTCCTTATTGTATTGGATAATATCGGATAATGTGCGGATTGGATTTGTCGCCGGGGTTTTCCCGAGATATTCATTTAGTGCCGCTTTGAATTCATACAGGAGGACGTCATAGCCTAAATCATCTTCCATCGTCCCCAAATCAATCTCATCAATAAGTTCCGCGCCTAATGATTCCAGGTGGCGAAGAGCGTCTTCGAACTGACTTTTTCGTTCCGTCGAGATCTCCCCTGCGAATATTGATCGGGCGATGCCGATTCTTTTTCCAGAGAGCGATGTTTCATCGAGTAACGATAGCCAATCAACCCCCTTGAAACGATCAGCTCCCTTCGTAACTGGATCGGTTTCATCATAGCCGACCATGAGCCCAAATGTTATTGCGGCGTCTTCCACCGTACGTGCTAGTGGACCTGGGGTGTCTTGGGTGAAGGACAGCGGGATAATACCGCTTCTACTGATTGCTCCGACAGTCGGTTTAATGCCGACGAGCGCATTTTGGGCGGATGGATTAATGATGGAGCCGCTCGTTTCAGTTCCGATAGAAACGGCTGCCATATTAGCTGCAACCGCGGCAGCCGCGCCGGAACTCGATCCGCCGACATCAAAGAGCCCATACGGATTTTTCACTTGTCCTCCGCGTGAACTCCACCCATTTCGCATGCGATCTGACATAAAATTCGCCCATTCGGTCATATTCGTCTTACCTAAAATGACTGCACCCGCTTCACGGAGTTTTTTTACTAAAAAAGCATCATCCTCAGCGAAATGGTTTTGCATGGCCAAAGATCCACAGCTCGTATGCATACCATCCCCTGTATCCATATTATCTTTCAACAATACCGGGATGCCGTGCAAGAACGACCGCACGATTCCTGCGCGACGTTCCTCATCAAGTGCCCGGGCTATTTGGACTGCCTGCGGGTTCACCTCTAAAACAGCATTCACATTTCGGTCTCTTTGTCCGATCGTCTGCAAATACATGACGGTCAATTGTTCTGACGTCAGCTTCCCGACAGACATTCTTTCCTGCATTTGCCGGATGGTTGCTTCCTCCAGCCATTCCAATCGTAGTTCATCCAATTTCTTAGTCAAGCAAATCCCCCCTAGATGAGCTTTACTCTATTCTCATTGTATACTGTTTCATCAATTCATATAAAGATAGTTCATATAATTGTTTACCGTTTACTTTATAAATACCTTCATCGACCAGCCTTTCAATAATGATATCTCTCTTGTTGTCAAGTACTGGATTTTCTTGTTTTTTCACGTTCCTAATTCCTCCTACAAAGTTGACAACTATCTATTCCACTTTAATGAAATCCGTAAACAATGAAGAATTAACCAAAAAAACCCCGCTGCGATCAATGCAGCAGGGTGATTTCATGACCATTTATTATTTTTATACTTACGGTAATAATTAATTTGCCTCATGAAAAGGTAAAGTTTTCTTTTGAAGCTCTTATCTCTTTTATAAAATAGCGGATTCGCATATTTTCCTGCTCGCAGTAGCTGATTGACCTCTTTACGGATTTTCGGGTTGTCGACAAATTTCCGTAGGACGATTTTCGGAACAACTGTAAAAAGGAATTTTTCATCTAATAATGTCAACGGCTTTTCGACGTCGTAAATGAGGTCATCCACAAAGTTCTTCGCCAAGTTATGCCCGCAAGATGTGATGTAATAACTAGAACGGCCTTGTCGAATATTTACTTCAAACACTTTGAACTTGCCGTCACGATGATCGAATTTCAAATCGAAATTTGCGTACCCGACGTAATTGAGAGCTTCTAAGAACCCTTTCAGCTTCAGCATCATTTCTTCATTATACCGGGTGATGACCGCGGTATAATTGCCGATAGCCGTCAAAGTATGCTCTTGAAGAACGACTTGTCCAAACGTGATCAGCTCGGAGTTCCCTTTGCAATTAATGTAGAACACGGAGTCCCACATATATGTATCATCACCCGGAATGAAGTCTTGGATAATCAAATCGTCACGATAGCCACTTTTCTTGATTGTGTCGATGACTTTCTGGATTTCTTCATATGAATCGACTTTATATACTTTTTGCATTCCTTCAAATGGGTGCTTGTAATATTGCACTCCATTGCTCGGTTTAATGATGACCGGGAACATAACTTCGTCGTCGAAACGATCGTCGGTTTCACATGAGTAGAAATAGGTCGATGGCGTATCAATGCCATGCTCCTCACAAAGCCGGTAGAAATTCTTCTTTACAAGAAGATTATTCATTAACTCCTCGTCAATATAATTGAAAACGAAATCTTCCGCTAGTACTTCACGGTTTTCGATAATCAAGCGGACGTATAAGTCATTCGTTCCAATCAGAAGCAGTTTTTTCCCTTGCGCCTTATATTTTGTTGCAACTTGTTTCAGGAAGCGAACGAACTCGTCCCTTTCCCCTAATTTCGGGTTCAACTCAATCGCGCCAGGAATTGTACTCAGACTCGTAAAAGATAAAGGTTCTTTACCAACGAGGATCGGGTGGATTCCGTAAGCCTCATGAAATGAAATGGCCATATTGTATGCGTTAATATCAGTCCCTACTATAATCGGGATGAATGGATGATTTGTCATAATTTCCTCCAACATGCTTTTCTCTATCTTAGTGTAGAGTTCCAGAATTTCGATGTCAATAAAGCAGGAGTCCTTATCTTACATATTCACGTTGGTAACAATGTTGCACCTATCCGCTTCCAAACATTCCAAGGATGCTCGGATGGCGGAGTGGACTCGAAAGTGAGAATTTCTTTTGTCGTTGGATGCGGGAAGGACAATGTATGTGCCCATAATGCAATTTGCTGACCTGGCCGGTTCACTTGCTGGCCATATTTCTGGTCTCCGTAAAGTGGAGCACCGGATGTTGCCATTTGCACACGGATTTGATGTGATCTTCCTGTATGTAGCCGGATGGCGAGCAAGCTCATCCCGTCCTTCTTTTCCAATGTTTCATAGTCAAGAACTGCCTTCTTTCCCCCGGGATGGGACACCTTGACTGCGTGCACTATATTTTTCTTTACATCCTTCCATAGATGATGCGTAAGGATACCTTTCTCATCCAAAGCACCTCGAACGACTGCGAGGTACGTCCGCTTCATTTCCCTTTTTCGTAAGACGTCGGATAGACGGGATGCCGCTTTTGATGTTTTCGCAAAAACGAGCACACCCCCGACAGGACGGTCCAGCCGATGGACGAGGCCTAGATAGACATTTCCCGGTTTCTGATAGCGCTTCTTCAAATCTGCTTTCAACAATGAGAGCAAATCAGCATCCCCACTCTCATCCCCTTGCACCGGTATATTGACGGGCTTCTCCACTACTAACAAATGATTATCTTCATATATAATGCGTATGTTCAACTTTCACAGTTCCTTTCAATAATATTGCCGGACAAATTTCTCTATTCAAGTATTCATTCTTCATTCCGGTTCACCTCCATTCCGTCTATCATACTATAGTTCGCCCACTTTATCCGCCAGGCATTTTTGCCAATCTAGTTTTTGTGGGTATTGATATAAGTTTGGTATTACTTTTCTAAATAGAAACTAGAACGTGTTGATTTCCGCTCCAGGCGCACGCTTTCCGTGGGGCGGGCGGTGAGCCAATCGAACAGCGAAGGGTTCGATTTGCCGTATTTCTGCGTCCTTTGCAGAAATTAAGGCATCCTACAATATTCTGCTCGCAACGCTACGCTTATGCTCGCAAACGCCGTTCTTTGTAACGGCGTTCGCTAATCCCACAGGAGTCGGCGCCTTCTGCTCCAAATTGGAAACGCAAATTTATTTGTACCAATAACTTGCTTCTATTACTTTAAACATCATTCAAGTAAAATAAAATACTTGAAGTCCTTTCAAATTTCGATAGTGGTTTAGGATTCCATGTATCCTCCAATTGATTGGAGTGGAGATTGGCGACTCCGGCGGGAACAGCGCGAGCTGAAGACCCCGCAGGAACGGAGTGACGAGGAGGCTGAAGCCGTGCCCGCGGAAAGCGTCCAATCGAAACGGAAATCAATGGTATGTGCTGAAAGGTAAGCTCTTACATTCCATCTACAAACATTTTGCTTAAATATTTTTACCAAAAGAAAAAGCCGAACTGATTCATTCGGCTTTTTGCTTCGGTATCCTTATTCTTGTACTAAGTAAATCGGCTCATCTGTTGGCCATGCTGAAAAGTCAGAGATGATTCCGTCCACTCCAAACTTCTGTGCCTTTGAGACTAGCCTTTTATCTTTCTTTGACCAAACGAGCACTTTGCTGCCACGTTTATGCACATTGTCGACCGTCCTCTTGCTCACAAAAGAAACGTTAAAGTTTATATAAGATGCAAAGGATGTCAGTTCATCCAATCTTTTTGCGGATAGAAGAGATTCGGAAGGATGAATAAGAACCGCCACTTCAATTTCAGGCAAGAGAGTATGTACTTTCATCATAGAATCGGCATCGAATGATTGGATAATAATTGAACTGAATTCGTAATAATCCTTTACTAATTCAACGACTTTCTCTTCAATTCCCGGATAGTTTTTAGGGTTTTTCAACTCTATCAAAAATCCGACCTGGTCGTAAAATTCTTCCAGTAATTCGTTAAGTGTGATGATCGATTCGCCTTCGAACTCCCTACCGAACGTTCCGCCGGCATCCAATTCTTTTAACTCCGCTAACGTCATCTCTTTAATGTAACCGCTTCCATTTGTGGTACGATCGATTTTGTCGTCATGCATGATAATCAGTTCCCCGTCTTTGGAAAGGTGAACATCCGTCTCCAAATAGTCTGCACGAAGTTCAACTGCTTTATGAAAAGCAGCAAGAGTATTTTCTGGAGCCAAACTGGAAGCACCTCGGTGGGCTACACTAATCATTTTTGAATGATGAACCTTTTTCGACTGATCATTGTAACCGACTAGAAGAAAAAGGCAAGCCCCTACAATCGCCAAGCAAAACAGACTATGTTTTCTCATATGAATTCCCCACATTCTCTCATCGGATTTACAATTTCCGAATTATCTTTCTATTAGAATATCATAAATCATTAGTCTTGAATACCTTTATATTCATTGTAGGTGAAAAGTATTACAGTTTTTGAGAAAGTCATAAAATAAATGTATGCGTTTTCAAAGACAACCAATTTTAGTAATCATCAAAATACTATTTACAAATAGTTTATGCACTGATATATTGGATATCACTTAAAACTACGAAATATTTTTTCTAGTTCTAAGAATATTTTTTTTGCATCTAGGAGGAGACATCATGTTAAGTAATCCTGTTATCGCCACCACGTTAATTTTCGCTCTTCTCGCATTGGGCGAGTGGCTATCCATTGTGTCACGGGCAAGAATCCCGATGCTTCTCACTGCGATGGTAGGATTTCTTCTCCTCGTATGGACAGGCATCTTCCCGGAAGATATCTTGGAAAAATCTCAATTACCTGCTCTAGGAGCCATTTTAATTGGCCCGGCAATTTTGCATATGGGTACGATGATCCCTTTTTCATTGCTAAAGAGCCAATTCAAAGCCGTTCTCATCGCACTTGGTGGCATTACTATATCCGGCATTCTCATATTGACGATTATCCCGTTAATTTTTGATTATCCAACAGCGGTTGCAGGAGTTGGCCCGATCAGCGGCGGCGTCATCGCTCTTATCATTACTTCCGAAAAATTAGCTGAAATCGGTCTTACAAGCTTAGTTATCATTCCAGCACTTATCGTGGCTTTCCAAGGAGTAATGGGAATGCCGCTGGCGATGAATTTCATGAGAAAATATGCAATGAAACTACAAAACGACATGGATAACGGAACTTTCATCCCAATGTCGCAGGAAACGGATCTATTGAAAGATGAGGAAAAAGGCAAAAAACAAAGCCCGTTTAAATCTAGCGCGACACTCAAATTGTTCTATGTGTTTGTCGGTGCTGCGATCGGTACAGCGCTTGGAGAAATTACACCAATCCACGCTACCTTATGGTGTCTCGCAATTGGAATCATCGGCCTAAAGATTGGAATCTTCGAACCGAAAACACTTGAAAAATCGAACTCGTTTACATTGACGATGATTGCTATCATGTTCGTTGTAATTGGAACGATGGCTGGCGTCACACCTACACAAGTGCTCGATAATTTACCGAGCGTCGTCCTCATTCTCGTTATCGGTACATTCGGCATTGCCCTTGGCGGATTCATTATGTCGAAGATTGTGAAATGGCATCCGTATAAAGGCATGCCAGTCGCATTGACAGCATTGTTCGGTTTCCCAGCAGACTATATCCTTTGCGAAGAAGTGAGCCGAAGCGTCGCTAGAAATAAAAAAGAAGAAAAAGCTATTTTCGATGAGCTATTGGCACCGATGCTGATCGGCGGGTTTACGACTGTCACGATCGCATCCGTTATTATCGCAGGAATTCTCGTTCAAACATTATAATTCGGAGGGGTACATGATGACAAAAACGATTATTCGAAATGGATCACTGATTGATGGAAACGGAGGAGAACCGAAGAATGGCGAGATCGTCGTCATTGAAGGAGATAAAATCGTGTATGTCGGCGATGAAAGTAATTATGCAGCAACAGGCGATGAACAAGTCATCGATGCAGCGGGCGGATCGATCCTTCCAGGCTTCATTGATACACACGTCCATATGATGTTGGAATACTCACCGGTGCATGAACGATTGGCAACTCCTTTTTCATTTATGTATTATAAGGCGGCACAATACTTGAAAGCGACGTTGGATGCGGGGGTCACTTCTGTGCGGGATGCCCTCGGCACAGATTTAGGCGTAAAAAAAGCAGTCGAAGAAGGCCTTATTCCTGGACCACGTCTTCAGCTCAGCATTAACGCTTTGACAATTACCGGCGGTCATGGCGATGGCTATACGGTTTCCGGCAATGTAATCGACTTGTTGCCTTCCCCTTACCCGGGCATGCCGAACGGGGTATGCGATGGAGTGGAAGAGGTGCGCAAAAAAACACGTGAAATGCTTCGCGCTGGCGCTGAAGTTATAAAGGTGCATGCGACTGGCGGTGTATTGAGCGCAACCGACCATCCTGAATTCACTCAGTTTTCCTTCGAAGAATTGAAAGTTATCGTAGAAGAAGGGCGTTTCCGTAAAGGTGTTAAGGTCATGGCCCATGCGCAGGGTGCGGAAGGGATTAAAAACGCGGTCCGCGCTGGAGTCCATTCTATTGAACACGGCATCTTCATTGACGACGAAGCAATTGAACTGATGCTTGAAAACGGGACATACCTTGTTCCGACGCTCCTTGCTCCTGTCGCTGTTTTGGAAACTGCCGCGGATACGGGAATGCCCGAAACAGCTGTCCAAAAATCGAAGGAAGTCATTCAACAACATACTGAAAGCTTCCAAAAGGCTTACAAGGCAGGCGTTAAAATCGCAATGGGGACTGACGCGGGTGTCATGAAGCACGGGACGAATCTTCGCGAATTGGGATTGATGGTGGATGCAGGCATGAGCCCAATGGATGCGATTGTCGCCTCGACAAAAACAGCCGCCGAATGTTTAGGCTGGGAGAACCAAGTCGGAACCGTGGAAGCTGGAAAGTTAGCGGATATTATCATTGTGAAAGGTGATCCACTTAAAGATATCCATTCCCTTGCAAATAACGATAACATCCAAGTCGTTATCAAAGGCGGAAAAATAGAAAAAGACTTAACAGCATAATGAAAGCCACTGCAAACTTCGCAGTGGCTTATTTTCAGTCAACGTGATAACAATGTTATACTATTTCTAATTGTTAGGAGGCTGATACGATGGATATTGAAAAATACCTTGACCGTTTCCATGCGGTTCGCGAGCAACCTTCCCTACAGCAATTGAAGGACTTGCAAAGCCTGCATATGACCGAAATCCCTTTTGAAAACCTCGATGTCATTCGCCGGGTTCCGATCTATTTGAATCTACATTCGATATACGAAAAAATCGTCGTGCGCAATCGAGGCGGCTATTGTTATGAATTGAACGGTTTATTCCATTGGCTTTTGGAATCGTTAGGTTACGATGCCACCCTCATCGCCGCCACTGTCTATCGGCCGAATGGGCATTGGGCAAAGCCGGAAACGCATGCGGCCATCATCGTCCATATGGATGAACCTTATCTCGTCGATGTCGGATTTGGGGATTCTACTATTGTCCCGATTCCTTTAAACGGCTCCCCACAAACAGATATTAACGGCACATATTCCATACAGCAATCCGGGGAGGACGAATTTGAACTGATTAGAAACCGGAATGGCGAGTCACGCCCATTATACAAGTTTTCAATCACTCCAAAGCAGCTAGTTGATTTCCATGAAGGTTGCGTATTCAATCAAGTCTCTCCAGAATCGACATTCACGCATGTTGATATTGTTACAAAAGCGACACCTACAGGAAGAATTACGTTAAAAGACATGGAGTTGACGATTGTCAATCATGGAATCGCACGTTCAAGATTCCTTTCTGCAGAAGAAAAAAAAGCCGTTCTGTTGGACTCATTCGGAATCAACATATAAAAAAGATGAACGGTAAAGGATTTTCCCCTTACCGTTCATCTTTTATATTCACTACTCGATTATTTTGATTTTCACTTTTTTTACGCCCCACTCCATTGCACTTTCATACGTCGGGATGAACACGTCTATTTTATGTCCTTTAATGGCACTTCCAACATCTCCTGCTATGGCTTCCCCATAACCTTCTACCCAAACTTTCGTTCCAAGGGGGATGAGTTTTGGATCTACCGCAATCACTTTCTGATCTGGGTTAGACCGTAAATCTAATCCATACGCAGTTGTCCCCGAACAACCTGTACAATATGCCGTATACGCAGTTGCCGTCACAGTAAACTCCTTTCCTTCACTTGCTGGCGGACTTGTGACCGACGAGTTGTATGCAGGCTCTTTCGGAATCGATTCCTCCGTGACTGCAGCAACTTTAACGGTCTTTGACAGAGCGATTTTTTCATCATTCTCTCCGCTAATTGTCAACACATCACCCGGATAGATTACATGATCATCTAAATTATTTAAACTCATTAATTCATCCAATGTCATACCGTGATTTAAGGCGATTCGGAATAGGTTATCACCTTCCTCAACTGTGTACATAGTCGTTTCTTTCTTTAATAAATCGAGTGGCGGATAAAATAACGGAAATACATTTTCCCAAATATCAAAGAAAGGAATAGTATCATAAGTTATCTCCGCTTCAGTAGTAAACGCTATCTCTTCATTCTCTATTAGACCTAATGTAGATGCTTCAATCACAACACTAAATGAGAGTGTCATAATTGTGGTCAGCACAATCATTTTCAACTTCATCAAGTAATATTGCTCCTCTCTTCTTGCCAATTTCAAACAGTCTTGTCCAAAAACTTTTAAATTCAAACATTTTTTTAAAAAAAGAGAAGAGAAGATGGCAAACAAGAACTTGATTCGCATAATAAGACAATCATAGAAGAGATGAATTTTGTTTACTTCATGTCAAGAAAGGGCAAATTAAAGAAAACAGTGAATAAGGGGCGAATGACATGAATTTTAGAAGATTAATCAAAACAGCTATTAAATGGGCGCCAGTCGTTTATCCTATAGTCCGAAAGATGTTGGCGAATAAAGAAAAGACTAAAGCCCCAATCAGAAGACGCTAAAAACCCTTATTGCAATAACCCTTTTGCGCATATATTCAATGATCTTGCGAATCCTAAAAGGAAACGTATAGGGAGGTATATGATGGACAATGAAAAGCGCTCCACTCCGGATGATGACGAAACAAGCAAGTTCCTTTATGTAGATCATCCTGAAGGGATCCCTTCAGCGAATCGCATTAGCCTATTCGACATGCATGAAGATATGCAAACAGTAGATACAATAAACTTGGATGACATGAAAGAGGATTTACGGAAAGAAAGGATCCATAAGAATCCGAGATAACCTACAAAAGCGAAAGCCGTTACGGAGAACGGCTTTTGCGAGCACAAGCGCAGCGTTGCGAGCAAGAATGGAATTAGCAATTTCTTTGCCACGCAGTAGCTTTGACTTATGACCCGAGTGGCTAGCGCCCGGAGTCTAGACGAATACAAAAGCACAGAGAAAGAAGCCGGGAGAAGTTATCGGCTTCTTTTTTATGGGCGACTTGGGAAAATTTATAGAATCATTTTCCCTATTTTTTCAACATAATCAATTCTATTGAATAATACCTAAAATACAATACTTTATAAATAAATAATATCCAATTACTTCTCAAAATAGGACCTTATCATTATCCCCTTCCCTCCTTTTTTCTTCATAGCAAACCTCTCTCATACTAAACAGCAATATAAACCTTATAACAACAGCATTTCTATTTTAAACTTGACAATTCACAACCATTTATGAAACACGAATAAATTCTCATTCCAGTCATCTCCTAGTTAGTTACTTACTATTATTTTTTAACTAGTCGGACGATTTAGCTTTTTATCAACATTTTATGAATGTATAATATTGATAGACAGCCAGATACGGAGTTTCCGACACCAAGAGAACCTGAACGATTAAGAGGAAGGGGGCATCGGGTGTTTTTTTCTTTGGCTTATACAAAGGGAGCGGTTAAAAACAAAAGGAGGAATGGAATTGAGGAAACGTAAGCAGATGAAGTTATTCAGCGTTGCAGCGTCACTCCTAATGGTTGTCTCATTGACGACACCAGCGATGGCAGCAAGTACAGAGATAAACAACAAGCTGCATCAATCGTTACGAGGCTCGAACGAACTCTCTCAGGAAAAAGTCAGCCAACGATTGCTTGATAATTTCAAAGAAGAAGACATGGTCACTTTTCTGGTCAAGTTCAAAGAACAGGCTGATACGGAAAAAGTCGCTGCTCAGGCAAAGCAGCAGGCAAGCCAAGCAAATCTTTCCGGAAAACAATCGGTTATGTTAACAAGATCGGCTGTCGTTTCGGAACTACGATTGACATCCCTTGAAACTCAGCAAAATGTCATGGAGTATCTTGAACAACAAGTGGCAGCCGGCAATGCGAAAGACATTACTTCCTACTTCATCGTCAACGGCATGGCCGTGACGGCGACAAAGGAAGTGGCAGAAGTGATTGCTACTTTCCAGGAAGTTGAAAAAGTCCTTCCGGATGAAATTCGTCAACTGAACGAAACGACAATCATCGAAAATTCGGTTGTTCCGAACTCGCAGCTAGCGAGCGTCGAATGGAATATTGAGCGCGTCAACGCCCCTCAAGCTTGGGATATGGGAATCGATGGGTCTGGTACTGTCGTTGCAAGCATCGATACCGGCGTTCAATGGGATCATCCTGCATTGAAAGAAAAGTACCGGGGATACAACTCGGTGACAGGCGAAGTGAACCACGACTATAACTGGTTCGATGCAACAGCTGGTCGGACAACCCCTTACGATGATAATGGGCACGGAACACATGTAACGGGTACAATGGTCGGAAGCGACATGAACGGGACTAACAAAATCGGAGTCGCTCCAGGCGCGAAATGGATTGCCGTTAAGGCATTCACGGCTAGCGGAGGAAGAGATAGTCATTTATTGGCTGCGGCCCAATGGATTCTAGCTCCTACGGACGCAAACGGAAATGCTCGGGTCGATTTGGCTCCGGATGTTGTCAATAACTCTTGGGGCGGTGGCGCAGGTCTGAATGAATGGTATCGCGATGTCGTCAGAAACTGGCGTGCCGCTGAAATCTTCCCTGAGTTTTCTGCTGGTAACACAACTTTATCGAATCCGGGAGGCGCTGGATCGGTCGCAGCACCTGCGAACTATCCGGAATCCTTTGCAACGGGTGCAACAGACATCAACAATAGGGTCGCAAGCTTCTCACTTCGAGGACCTTCACCTTACGAGGAAATAAAACCTGATATTTCTGCACCGGGTGTCAATATCCGTTCATCCGTACCGGGCGGCGGCTATGAAGGCGGCTGGAATGGAACGTCTATGGCAGGTCCTCATGTTGCAGCAGTGGCAGCATTGCTACGACAAGTGAATGCAAATATTTCTGTCGATGAAATGGAACAAGTCCTATTGAATACGGCAACGCCGTTGACGGACAGTGCATACCCTACATCTCCTAACCACGGATATGGGTATGGCCTTGTAGATGCATACGCAGCTGTTTCCTCCATCGCGAGCGGACTTGGAAAGCTTGAAGGCCAAGTGACGAAGCAAGGCGATGACAATCAACCGCCTACTTTCGAACATTCAGCCCCAAGAGAAACTTACGCTGGCATGGATTTGGATTTACGAATTCACGTAACGGATAATATCAGCATTTCCTCTGTGACATTCCAATACGTAAATTCCGATGGTCAATGGAACTCTATTAGCGCCGAGAGGAAGTCCGGGGATTATCTATCCGGAGAGTTTGGCGTCACTGTTCCAGGCGATAAAATTTCCGGAGAAACATTCACTTATAAATGGGTGATCAATGACTTCGGAAACAATGAAGTATCGAGCGAAGAATACACGGTGCTTGTCAAGCCAGGAATCACCGTCGGCTATTTCGAGGATTTTGAACAACTGCCGGTAGGATGGACTTCGTTTGGAAATAAAAACAGCTGGGAATGGGGTAAACCGACTTCCGGTCCTGGCAACGCGGCTTCCGGCGAAAATGTGTATGCCACGAATTTGTCCGGAATGTATGAGAACAATATGAATGCAACTCTCGTTATGCCTCCAGTCGATCTTCCGGAAGGTGCTGCTTACTTGCAGTTTAAACAATGGCATAATTTCGAGCAGTCCTCTACAGGAAGAGCTTGGGATTATGGACATGTCTTCATTTCCACGGATAGGCAAGAGTGGACGCAGCTACTCATGATCCAAGGAGCTTCGAATGGTTGGATCGATGCGGAAGTCGATTTATCTGCCTATAGCGGTCAGCGTGTCTACATCGGATTTAATGCATTCTCCGATGGAAGCGTAGTAAGGGAAGGCTGGTATATTGACGATGTCGCTTTAAGCGATCAATCTCAAACCGCCACAAACTCAATCACTCCAGGAAATAACAAAATGAAAAATGAAAAGCAAAATGGCCCTCAAGCCTTAAAACCTGGCAAAGGGAAAAATCCAGATCTCATTATTGAAAAAGGAAAAGATGCACTTGAAACACCGATCGATCCTAAAACAATCAAGCCTGTAATGCCGAAAGTTGAGCCGGCACCTCCTGTTGAAGAAGGAAATGCCTCACCTCTCCTTCTGCCATTGGGTGCACAAGTGAATGTCCTTGAGACGAATCGCTCCGTCTATACAAATCCAGCTGATGGATCGTATACGTTAATACACGGCGCGGGAACATTTACTGCAAAAGCAGAGGCATATGGATACCAATCACAAGCACAATCCGTAACAATCAATGCAGATCAAACAACTCGCGCCAACTTCACATTAGAAGAAATGCCTCAGGCAACAATCAGTGGAACTGTGACAGACCAGTCTACAGGTCATCCGATTGCAGGAGCGACATTGCTTCTCATGGAAGATGCGAACATCACACCTGTCCAAACGGACGCAGCGGGACAATTTGCAATTACTGCATATGAAGGCGACTACACGTTGAAAGTCGTGGCACGCGGTTATCATGGCCAAGAGGCAACCGTCAACATTGGCGGACAAACAACTTTTGATTTCGTACTTGAACCGTTCTTCACGTATCCGGGTGGAGAAATCGGCTACGATGATGGAACTGCCGAAAACGCACGGGCGTTTTACGATGCGGGCAACGGTTGGGCCGTAAAAATGTCTCTTCCGGAAGGCAATGATACAGGAATTGTCACAGAAGGTGTATTCCGTTTCTGGACTACTGAATGGCCTGTACCAGGCGGAACTGCGTTCGCTGTTGAAGTTTGGGATGCAACGGGTGCTAACGGAGCTCCGGGACAAAAAATTGCAGGACCGATTGATGCACAAGCGAAACGGAACGGTGACTGGACTGTCGTTGATTTGACAGAGCACAATATCGTCGTGAACGGTGACTTCTATATGGTGTACATTCAAACGGCAGCGAATCCGTATGCCCCTGGTCTCGCAACAGATGAGAATGGAACGAACGCGAAAAGAAGTTACCAGTTCGTCGGCGGCTCTTGGTCACCTGCCCCTACATCTGAAGGGAACTATATGATTCGAGCACGCGTTAGCTTCGAAGTGTCCAAACCAATGATCACTTCCCCTCAAACGGGTACTGTTACGAATGAAGAAAACATCGTCATCGAAGGTACAGCATCACCGACAACGACAATCTCTCTTCGTAATAACGGCGAAGAAGTCGACTCCGTAGTTATCGGGAATGATGGAAGATTCTCATTCCAAACTGTCCTGACAGAAGGCGATAATGAATTTACCGCTGTCGGTTTACTGGATGGACGTGTGACAGGAACATCAGACCCTGTGACAGTCGTGCTAGATACGATGAAACCGGAATTGACGATTACGAACCCGAAAAACGGTGATAGAACCAACCGTGAAACTGTCACAGTAGAAGGTACAGTAGCGGATGCTAATCTCGAATCTGTAACCGTAAATGGCCAAAAAGCTGCTGTTTCGGAAAATGGCACATACTCTAAACGGATCCTTCTGGACGATGGCGTGAATGAAATCACTGTCATTGCAACGGATGCAGCCGGTAATGTAGAGAGTAAAACTATTTCCATCACTGCGAAATATACTGCACCTGAGATTTCGAATTTGACACCGAAACAAGATGTCCATTTAGTAACTGGAAAATCCATTAAATTCGAATTCGACAGTGAACCAGGTTTGACAGCAACTTACGTTATCCATATGCCTCTTACGAATCTCGGAGACAAAGAGATAACGAATGCGACCGAATTACCGATGCAAGAATTATCACCAGGACATTACGTCGGCTACTGGACTGTTCCATTAGGCGTCATAGCTGACGGAGCACGCGTCGAAGTGAAAGTCGTAGATGCTTTTGGAAATGAAAGAAGGAAGCTTGCGGACGGAAAACTGTTCATTAATCTCGGTCAAGTGAACGAAGTGGACGAGGCTAAAGAAGGAACGGTTGAAGAAAGTGAAGAAGGTACTGTGGAAAACGATAGTGCAGAAGAAACAGCTGACGCTATTGAATAACTAAAAGGCTGCGGTCTCATCGGAATATCGATGATGACCGCAGTTTTACTTATCTATTGAATATGATGTTTTATCTATTGAATGACTATAAATATCTATTGATTATTGCGGGTTATCTATTCAATGAAGAAAGTTATCTATCGAATCCCGTAAGTTATCACCATTTCATGACCTTCTACCTAAAATAAATTCTAATGTAAACTCAAATCCATCCTTTCTCCCGACAAATTGAAATGGCTTCTACTTTGTTTTTCGCTTCCACTTTCTGCAAGACCTCTGACATATAATTTCGCACGGTTCCTGGAGATAAATATAGTTCTGCCGCAATCTCCTTCGATGTCTTCCCATCTGCTGACAGCTTCAATACTTCCTGCTCCCGTTCCGTCAAAGGATTATCATCGTGATAGGAATTCATGATCAACTCAGGAGCGAATTCCCTCTTCCCTCGCATGACGTTCCGGATTGCCGCCGCCAAATCATCAATCGACCCGTCCTTCAACAAATAGCCATGGACTTTAGCTTTGATCGCTCTTTCGAAAAAACCTGGCCTCGCAAACGTCGTCAGTATGATCACTTTACAAGGTGAACCGCATTCCTGTAATTCATCAGCTACTTCAAGACCGCTTTTCAACGGCATTTCAATATCCAAAATACAGACATCTGGCCGCAAATCCCGAACAAGACTCACTGCCTGTTCCCCATTTTCTGCTTGGCCAACTACTTTCATATCTTCTTCAAAGTCAAGAAGAGTCCCTAAAGCCCCTCTTAATATGCGCTGATCTTCAGCGATCACAATCCGTATCATAAAGCAACCACCTCTTCCTTCGTCTTGACGACAACCGGGATTGAAATCAGAATAGCAGTCCCTTTCCCAGACTCGACCTTCATGTCTCCTTCGATCAACGAAAGGCGCTCTGCCATTCCCTTCAATCCATTGCCCCACGTTCGGTCCGGCATACCAATTCCATTGTCTCGGATCTGCATCTCAAGTTCATGCGAATTATACAGTATCGTCACCGAGCTTTGAGTCGCTTTACTATGTTTCACAATATTTGTCGAAGTTTCCCGCAAGCACATCCCTGCAATATTTTGCTGAAGTGGTGACAGCTCATTGATTGCCCCGTCTACCGTACACTGAAATTCAATATTACCCGCTACAAGGAGCTGTTCCAAATGGACGAGCTCTTCCTCGATGGTACTCACCCTCATATCTGACACAAGTTCTCTGACTTGTTGAAGGGCAGAACGGGATGTTTTCTCAATTCCCTTAGCTTCTGCCCTCACTTTATCGGGATCATTTGCAACTCTTTGGATAACTTGGCTCTGCAATGTGATAAGCGACAATGTATGCCCCAATGTATCATGCAAATCGCGGGCAATCCGCACTCTTTCCTCTTGCTTGATCAACGTTTTGATCTGTTCATTCGCCTCATTCAACTGGTTTTTCAATTCCATTCGTTCATTCATATGCCTGATACCGTATGGGGAGAGGATGATGACAACCAAAAAAGGTAAGAGGTTCATAAAACTAGATAATCCATATTGGAACAATATCCAACCAGCGCAAGATAAAACGATACTAGTATATATTTTCAGTGTAATCAGGAATTTCTTCTTATCGTCTATCCAGCCGACAAAGTGAGAGGTATAAAAACTTAAAAAGATCATGTATGGATCATAAAACACTACGAAGACAACAGTGACAGCCACTTGAACTACCAGCCAAGCGTAAAATTTCTCTATACGGATCGGCTGATAGCACTGCCTGTAGGTGATGAAAAAAAGCATTATCAGCCCATAGCCGATTACCGCTTTCACTCCTACTTCACTGTTCACTTGATAGAGCGGCATTATTAGATAAACTAAAAAAATATAAGGAATGTAGCCAAATCTTTTTGGAAACAACCTAAAGTTTTTCATGTTTACACCGCTTCCTGTTTCCTTCTGATATATATTGATAATACCATGAATACAAGCAAGTAGATTGCCAATATTGCAATACTTTTCAGTTCAGGTATTTGACCACGGACGATTCCCCATGCACCACTGCCATAATGATATGCCGGCAGCCAAGAACCGATCAGTTGAATGGTCTTCGGCATGATTTCCATTGGCATCCACAGCCCTCCTGTGATGGCCAAGGCTAAATAAATAATATTACTGACACCGGAAGCTGTATCGACCCGTTTCATCGTACCGACTAGAACTCCTAGTGCAAGGAACGGGAAGGACGCTGCCAATATCCACGCGGCACTTGCCAACCATTGTACAAATGGCATCGAAACTCCGTTTAAAATGATACCTGATAAGAAAATGACGGCGATCGAAAATACATGGACTGCCGATTGGCCAACCATCTTTGCAATGAAATAACTAGAACTCGGCAGTGGTGTTACTTTAATCCACGTTGTCCATCCTTCGCTCCTCTCCTGCACCATCCGGATGCCAAGCGTCATAATAGCGCTCCCCATCACACTGAACACCGCAATGGACATAAGGAAATGCCTATTCCACAAAGCCTGGTCATCTGCCCCTGTATCGACGACTTTCGTGAAAATGAAATAGAACACAATCGGCATGAATAACGACCAGAATACGAAATAGGGATTGCGGAAAATACGAATCATTTCAATCTTGCATTCATTCAATAGCATTTTCATTTAAGATACCCCCTGTTCTACTGTCAGTTGCTCAAACGCATCTTCAAGTCTTCCTTTGTCGATGGAAATGTCCGAAATGGGAATGCCTTCGGAGAAGAGCGATAACAGTACATGGTCGGTATCGTCTGTTTGGATGACAATCTTTCCATTTTCCGATTGAATGTCGGATACACACTCCATTGACAGGAATCTTTCGAACGGGAAGATCCCTTCTGCCTTGAACGACACTGTCTTCTTTAATAACCGCTGTTTAATTGTAACGGGGCTGCCATCCGCGATGAGTTTCCCTTCATCGAATAACAGGATACGTGTCGCTACATCATCCGCCTCTTGCAAATAATGAGTGGAAAAGAGAACCGTTTTCCCGGCTTTTGAAAGCTGTTGAACTTTTGTCCAAAACTGCTTGCGGGCAGTACTGTCCATCCCTACGGTCGGTTCATCAAAAAAGACAAGATCCGGATTTCCTGCCATCGCAAGTGCGAAGCTGACCCGACGCTTTTGCCCGCCCGATAATTTTTCTGTCCGTTTTTTTAATTCATGTTCTTGCAGGCCTGTCAGCCGGATCATTTCTTCCATTGATAACGGATTTGGGTAATAGCTTCTGAACACGGCGAGCACTTCTTTCACTTTCAGTGCGTCCATGAGACTCACTTGCTGAAGCATGACACCGATCCGTTCGCGTACCTTTTGATGGTGGGGGCTTTGATTGAAAAGCGATACTTCACCCGATGTCGGATGCAGCAAACCGAGCATCATAAGGATTGTCGTACTTTTCCCCGCTCCATTTGGTCCGAGAATCGCTACGACTTCTCCGGATTGAATAGAGAACGAGACATCGTCCACTGCCTTTTTGCCTTTGAATTCCTTTGTTAGATTTTTACATTCAACTATAGTTTCCATACGTTCACACTCCCTTATCCAAACTATAAAGGATAAGAGAAGTTTTTTTCAGTATGCTCTGTCACGATTTGAGATGACATTTGTCATGAAAAAGCGGAGAGTCGTCCAGCAAATAAAACGGTGACCGCCTGAAATAACATGAGGACCGCCTGATAACATCGACAAACCGCCTGAAATAATATGAAGACCCTGATAACATCGACAAACCGCCTGAAATAATATGAAGACCGCCTGATAACATCGACAAACCGCCTGAAATAATACGAAGACCGCCTGATAACATCGACAAACCGCCTGAAATAATATGAAGACCGCCTGATAACATGGACGAACCGCCTGAAATAATATGAAGACCGCCTGATAACATCGACAAACAGCCTGAAACAACATGAAGAACGCCTGATAACATGGACAAACCGCCTGAAATAATATGAAGTCCGCATAAAAGAAAAAGAAGGGGTGTCACAGAAAGTCAGTTTCTACTGACCTTTTGACAACCCTCCGCTTTTGTAATTGCTTATTTCTTATTCGATGGATGCTTTCGCATGCCTTTCGTTATCTTCTTCCATTTATCCCGTTCGGCGGCTTGCGCTTGACGATCCATTTTCCGGTCGAGAAATGCGAGTTCTTTCTGGAGTTTTACATAGTTCCCGTAACGTTCTCTCGACAATTCGCCAGAATCGAGTGCTTGTTGAATCGCGCAACCCGGTTCGCTTTCGTGGCGGCAATCTCCGAATTTGCAGGATGCTGCCAATTCCTCGATATCTTTAAAGCCGGAGTCGAGGCTCTCACTTTCATTCCACAACTGGAATTCCCTCATCCCCGGTGTATCGATGAGCACTCCTCCTGTTGGAATTTTAATGAGCTCTCGGTGGGTCGTTGTATGCCTTCCTTTTGCGTCATCTTCGCGAATGCCTTGCACCGCCATCTTCCCTTCCCCGCAAATCGAGTTGACGAGAGATGATTTTCCGACACCGGAAGATCCTAGTAATGCTGCCGTTTTGCCGTTTTTCAGCAAATCCGTAATCTGTTCGACGCCTTCTCCGGTCGTATTGCTAACCGAGAAAACATCCGTACCGAATGCAATGGCTTTCGCCAATTCCAAATAATGATCGGGATCATCGGTAAGATCCTTTTTTGTGAGGACGACAACTGGCGTCGCTCCAGAATCATAGGCTGCGACAAGATAACGTTCCAATCGTCTTGCATTGAAATCATCGTTCATCGACATGACGAGAAAAACGATGTCGACGTTCACTGCAATGATCTGTTCGGAAATCGTCGAACCTGCCGATTTTCTTGAAAAGAGCGATGTCCTAGGCAGAATCGCATGGATAATGCCGCGCTCCTCGCCGGGCATTCTTTCAACGACTACCCAATCCCCGACTGCCGGATAATCCCTTCGTTCATACGCGGCATGTTGAAATGCCCCCGAACAGACGGATAGCCATTCCCCTTCCGCAGTCATGACTCGGTACATCCTTTTATGTTCAAGCGTGACGCGTCCCGCACCGCAATTTTCCGCTTTCAATTCTTCAACTATCGTATCCATATTTTCTTGATGGAATTGATTCCAACCGTATTCGTTTAAATTAATCAAATTACTTCCTCCTATTATGGGCATATAAAAAAGCATGGTTCCGGATCGGACACCATGCTTTCACGCGCATAACAGAAGAAACATGCCTATTACGAAGGCATGGCAGGTGAAATTATGGTGCCGATCAAATTTGCAATAGCCGTATTGATTTTAACCATAAAACATCACCTACTTTCTGAAAAGTTAAGCTAACTATAACTGAACTACGTAGAATTGTCAATGACCCAATTGGATAAAATCTCTATTCTTTCTACTCCACATCAATTTCCTTTTTCACGTAGTTTGCGATATCCGAATCCCCGTCACGGAACTCTTTGTACCAACCATTCCTTTTGCCCTCAGCTATTGTAATGACTTGCCCAAGTACCGTCCTCACAAGCAAGACATCCTCATGCATCCGAGTTTTCTTTTCTTCACTGAGAGTACCCTCTTCCTTTAATTCCTCTAAATGATCTCCAATAGACTTAAGTGGTACAGCGACCCTCGAAATGGAACTGTCTAAGAAAAGAAAATACCACTCAGACTTACGGAGCTCCGAGATATACTGCTCTAATAAAATCTCCCCATTTTCTTGTTTAATCTTTACTTCCCAATAGGAATGATCCTTGTCATAAACGTTTTTCAGTTTCTCAATCGTTTCGTTTACAGCCCTTTTGTTTTCCCATCCTGCTTCTTGTTTTAATTCACGATTTTCTTTAAATAAGTTTAAACTCGCATACCCCAATAACAAAAGCATGGCGACCAATATCTTAATGACGTTTTTTGAGTTCATCCCTCACTCCCCCGTTGGTTTCCAAACTTTTCGATAGCCTATATTTACGAAATACCCAATAAGAACCCCAACCGTATTCAAAATAATATCGTCAATATCGGTGCTACGACCGATGAAGTATTGTATGCTTTCAATAAAACATGTGACGCCCAAGCCGATAAAGAAGATGGATGTGAATGAATCAAACCTTCTCCATAACAGCGGAATGAAGAATCCAATTGGTGAAAAAACGAACACATTTCCGAGCAGGTTCACGAGCGAAACACTATCCCAATCGCTCACATATTGAGAGTAACTGAAGATTGTTCGAAATGGGATGAAGTTGACAGTCGTAAGATTATTGTAAAGGTAAACGTCGAAATAAAATCTGCCTCCCTCCACGCGTATATTCCACTCTGGAATAATCGTTTGAGAAGCTAGCCCAACTAAGTACAAGACAAATAGTGCGAGCAATATTTCTCGCGATTTACTGACCGGCCGTTTCCTTATTTTAACGAAAATTAGTCGTGCGATGAGATATATCGGCAAGGCAACAATCATATATCCAAACATATTCACGAAGTATGTAGCAATTAATCCCATGGCTCCTCCTCTTGACTCCGTTTACTTCTCATAGAGCTTGACGTGTCCATGTTGAGAGATGTTCCAATCAACTATTCTTGAATGTTTACCACCTGCTACTAGTTATCAATCATTTCCCGGAAGTTATCGGTCATTTCCGGGACTTTATCGGTCAATTCTCAAATTTTATCGATCATTCTAGACGAGTTATCGGTCATCTTCACAACTTTATCGTCATTCTATGACCTTTAACCTATAATGAAAAGCTTCGACAGGCCCCTAGCCTTCGAAGCTTTTATCATCAAACCAAGCAATTCTTCGGAATCCAACCGACTTCGCCAGTCCGCAATTTCACTAATGTATATCCCGCTTGTCGCTCATCAATGATTGAGACGGTTTCCCCTTTTTCAACAGATAAAAAACTTGTGCTCAAGTCATTTTTACATTGGTTATCTTGGATAAATTCATTTTTGATCCACTGCTCTATGCCTAGATTTGTATTCTCGCATAATGTAAAAAACTCGTCTTCCTGAACAATGCGTACTTCATAATTCGGGTATGTTACTGTTCCGACCCGTCCCATATCCTCTGTATGACTCCGTAAAATCGTTTTTTCATTCAAACCGTCCACATATGTATAACTGATGTCTTCACCCGTCATCAATAGTGCATTTAGCTGCCCATCGCTTTTGATTTGATTCCCGCCATCTATGGAAATAATCCTCTTTTCCAGATCAATCAGCGGGCTGTTCGAGCTAACTGAATTTGCCCGATAGTTGACGACCGGCCAATGCCCAACGATGACCGTCTTATCCGCCTGATGCCCTTTCTCGTAAAATGCAGGAGTATAAAGAGCAACTTCTCGGCTCGTCTCCTTCCAATCCAGAATGTCCTCAACGCCTGCATGAATGATGATGAAATCGTCTGTCTCAAAGGCAATTGGCAGTTGATCCAGCCAGTCAAGCACATCACCGAACTCACTCCGATAAAAGTCTCCAAGTTGCTGGAGCGTTTCAAACTCGTCAAGCGTTTTCCCGTGGCGGTCAAGCATTTCATTCAAAATAGAGTTCTTCCTTTGACGCATGTAGTTTTTAATGCCTTCCACATGATTGAATACGTAATCGTGAACGACATCGCAATTCCCTTTTGTAATAAAAACCCGATCTGACTCGGCGCTTAGCCTTCTTGCAAATGCTACTGTCGACAAGCTGTCCGGCCCTTTTTCGCAAAGGTCTCCGTTGATGAATAAATAATCTTCTGTCGTATAGTTCACTTTCTCAAGTAACTCTTGAAACAACGGGAGATTGGCATGAATATCTGAAGTGACAATGACTCTTCTGTTTTTATCTAATTTCAATTCTCTTACATCGATCATCTCTATATCCCCTTTAGCAGAATCATCTATATTCTCTAAGAATGACTATACCATATGGAAGTTAAAGGGTCCCACTGAAACAGACAGGTGGGACCCTCGAAACTTAATTTATATAAAATACACTCGTACAGCTTACGACAAGCAGGATCATGAAAAGGCCCACCATATACCCGTCTACTTTGCCAACGCGAATGACCTTGTAAAAGCTGTTCCTTTTCTCTCCCGTAAATCCCCTTGCCTCCATTGCGAATGCAGCCCTTTCCGCTTTTCGGACAGCACCCGCGAGCATCGGCAGAAGAATTTTTCGCATATGCATCAGCCGGCGAAACACATTTTTCTCCTGTGCCGCTCCTCTAAGACGATGGGCTTGCTGGATTTGGACGAATTCATCTTTCAAGACAGGCAGAAACTGATACCCTACGAGTATGCTATATGCAATTTTCGGTGATAGTTTCATTTGCTGCATTAAACTTAAGATGAACGAAACAGGATTGGTCGTCAATGCGAAAAGCAGTGATAATCCGGAAAACGCCAAGACACGAAAGCTTAGAGATAGAGCATGATTCAGCTGGACTTCTGTAATATGGAACGACCAAATTGAAAGGACGACTGGCCCTGACTTATCTTCAGCAAAAACGAGCGTCGTCCAAAAATAACCGAACGCCATGATGAAGAACGGAATCATGAATAGAATCCATAGTTTCCAATCGATCCGGCTGAAGAGTAGTTGCAATGCCAGTACACCGATCCAGACAAACAGCGGTGTCCAAGGATTGAAATAGAAGGCGAGCGTGAACATGCAAACTGTTACGGCAATGAACTTTACAGAAGGGTTCATATTATGCAAAGCTGTATTCACGCTGCACCCATCCTTTCGGCTGCAATAAATGATGCTTAGCAAGCATTTCCTCGTCTTCCCAAACTTGCTCAGCGTCAAACTTCCCAGTCAGAGTACCATTTTTCATTAACAAAATCGAATCCGCCACATGGTAAGCAAATTCCATATCATGAGTGACAAGTAAGAAGGTAGTCCCTTCCCTTGCCCGCTCATCGATCAACCGAAACAACTCCGCCATGGAAGCGGCATCTTGCCCGGACGTCGGCTCATCCATCAATATGATTTCTCTGCCGTCGCACAACATCGAAGCGATGGCCACTCTCCTCTTTTGCCCATGGCTGACGGCAAAAGGGTGGGCATCATCAACTGTCAACAAATGCAAACGATCAAGCAATTCGTCCACGCGAGTGCCGCCACCGAACGCAATTTCGTTACGAACTGTTTTCGTCACGAATAAAAATTCAGGTGATTGAGGGACATATCCTAGGTTAGAAGGATGCACTGTTCCATTCGCAGGAATCAATCCGCATAACGCTTTCAACAAGGTAGATTTGCCACTTCCATTCGGACCCGCAAGGACTGCCACTTCCCCTCGGTCTAAAGTGAATGAAACCTCTTTCAGGAATGAATCCGTATGAACTTGACTAACATCAAGTGATCGCTGGTTTTGTTTGCTGCTCATCCTTTTATGCATTGGAGAAGCGATAGCTTTTTTCTCCAACTGAATTTCCCGGTCGAAGAAATCACCCCAGACATCCAACCGATGCTCAATGGCCAAAATCGTCAAGGACCGTTTCCTTTGAAGCTCATCCAACCAGCTAATAAACTTTTTCGCTGTATAAGGATCCAAATGAGAGATTGGTTCATCAAGCAGAAGAACTTCGGGCTCCATAATCAATGCACAGGCTGTAGCAATCCGTTGCTTTTCCCCGCCCGACAGCTGTTGAATGACGGAATGACGGAAATCGGTCAAATCCGTTAACTCCAAAACATCTTCGATTCTCGCATCCATTTCAGCTCGATCCACGTTCAAGTTTTCAAGCGTGAAGGCAAGCTCTTCTTCTACAGTTTGCATGCAAAATTGTGAATCAGGATCTTGGAAAACTGTCGCTATTCGATGATTCACTTCACCAGGCTTATAGGAGTCGCTTTCCCTATCGAATAATTTGACAGAACCTCTCACAATGCCATCGCAATTTTCCGGGTACAACCGGTTGCATAAATAGAGCATCGTCGATTTGCCGCTTCCGCTCGACCCTGTGATGACAACCCTTTCCCCGCTTTCCACGGAAAATGAAAGGTTTTCAAAAATCCATTTCTCCTCATCGGGAAAGCAGAAACTTACTTCATCGAACCGGATGACTTCAGGCACTGGCCTCACCCTTCTTCGTACGTGTAATCGCATATCCGCGGAGCGAACCCGTCGCTAGTAAGCCATCGACGACTACCTTGCCACCAATTCCCGCGAGCACCGCTCCACTCACAATCCGGATGCCTAGCATAAGTAGCACATAACCTGTACTGAACACCGTAAATCCACCTAATAGATAGCCATAGGTGAAGCTGAATATCGAGGCGCCAACACCCGCCAACATCAGCACCCATAAATCAAATCGCTTATAGCGTGTTGCCGCAAAAGCCGCCTCGGCCCCTAACCCTTGGATGACACCTGCCAGGATCAAACGAGGACCTACCGCATTTCCAAGCAAGACCTCAATAGCTGCGGCAATCGTTTCCGAAATAACAGCAGCTCCAGGTTTCCGGATAATATACATACAAATGATCGAGACGATAAACCAGATGCCGAAGATCCATTCATAAGCGATTGGCCCAATAAACCCCGCCCAAATATTCCCGACATGCAAAAAGAGCAAATAGACGATCCCGAACACGACCGAAAACAATGACATCAGGACAACTTCTTTCAACTTCCATGACTTCAACATGTCACTGCACTCCATGAGACGGACTGTTAATGCTCATCGAAACAGTCATGACCAAATGTTTATGTTCTTCTGAGCGTGCATGACTGAATGTCTCCTCGTAAAATGCAAATACTTCATGGATATCTCCGTGAATACCACTCGCATAATGCATCGATTCGTTATAGACGCCCCACTCTTTCGCCCTCTCCACCTCGCGATAAATGACATCCATATAATTTGGATTATTCATCGGATAGAGCGCAAATTGAGAGGAGACATACTGTTTCGTATCATCCGTATTCGCCGCTTCATCACCTTTATCTAAATACACATCCCCCGCTGTATCACCAGGGCATCCTGCTGAAAAAGTTCCCGATAACGCGATATGCTTGCCTGTTTTCGCCGCATGGAGCGTAATTGCCTTCGCCACGTTAAACACATGTACCTGTTTGCCTCGAATAACAGTCGACACATCATCTGTATGCATCCAAACATTCGACGTATCCGTTTGTTCAAGCGCTCCTTTAATCACACTTACAAAATCATCTGCCATCGGATGTAATGAAAAACGAAATCCGACGATTGGGCTTAATCCACATTCCATTTCCTTCGACCTCCCGAAAATTTTCATAAAAAAAACTACATCCCGGAAGATGTAGCACTTCTCCAATATGAAAACAATGGAAAGCCACTACACTTCCCCACGCAGGTATTATCCTGATCGGGTTATAAGGGATCGGAGCTCTTGCTCGCATCTCAGCCAATATTGGGCACCCCTAGTGCAGAAACGGTATGTAGTTGTCTTTTATGTTGCCACTAGTATAGACGATGAATTTTTAATTGTAAATGAAATCTGGCAAACTCGTACTTTCGTCCATATCTTTCCACTAATTTCTCACAACTACGCATAAAACTAGATTTTCAAGCTTAAATTCATGCATTCACGCATAAACCCAAATACTTACGCATAATTCCATAGAAACGCGCATAAAGCGCTAAAACGACGTATAAAGTAATTTATTCACGCATAAATGAACAAGCATTTCTATCTCAACTGCTTCGCTTACACCTTTCTGCTCAATTTAACTTTAAACTCCGGATGCGTGACATATTCTTGATATTCCACTTGGCCGTCAAACGCAAGATATTCTTCAATTCGGGTCCGGATCGCAGGTTGTGTAATATAATCCAATACTTCTTCTTTTGGAACCCACTTGCAATCCGTTGTCTCATCTGATGTGCAAAGCTCCCCACCAACCGGCTTGCATGCAAAATCGAACATCACTTTCGTTGGGACGTCCGTCACTCCGTCATACCATTTATAGATGGCTGAGTTTGTATACATCCCAATTAAGTGGCTCACTTCCACATCGATGCCACTTTCCTCTTTCACTTCACGGATTACTCCATCGATGAGATTTTCCCCCACTTCAACTTGTCCACCCGGAAACACCCATCCACCATGATGCGTTTTCACGATTAATAAATTCCCTCTTTCATCCTCAACGAGCCCTCCACAGGCTATAATATGCGTCGGCCAGGCCATTTTCCCCATCCCCTATTCTTTGAATACTTATTCTATTCATAATAACAATCTTTTCCTATTAATTAAAGCTCTTCTTCGAGATGATTGATCTTACTTGCTAAACAAAACCCTTTGACCAATACAGTCAAAGGGTTTGATGAATGAATTGCCTCGATGCTTGCTACTTTATTAAAAATTACTAAAGCCTCCGTGCATTCCATGCATTCCGTGTTGGTGCATATGGTGGTGCGTATGGTGGTGTGTATGGTGGTGACTATGGTGGTGACCCATATGGTGGACACCTGTATGATGGACACCCGTATGATGGACACCTGTAGGATGGACACCTGTATGATGGACGCCTGTATGATGGACACCTGTATGATGCATACCATGATGGCTCATTTGTCCCGTGTGAAAATGGTGATGGTGATGGTGATGATGCTCATGCCGGTGATCATGATGGCGCCTTTCCCCCATGTGATGTTGTTCAGGGTTTCTCACATCTATACCTCCTTCATTTCTCATTCATCTATAGGGTATGTATGAAATGAAATGAATTGTAGGTGTATTACACACTCGTGTAAGTTAATTAGTAATTTTAGAACGATAATATGCATCCAATTCTTTATAATATTTATTCATCGATGAAGGTGAAACCCCGAACCATTCTGCTATTTCTTTCATCGTCATGGAAAGCGGTTCGTAAAAGGAGTGTTCTTGGCCGAAACGAATAGCACCCGCTGCAATGGCTGTCTCTTTACGCGCATTCGGTTGTTGCTCGACTAAGAAATCTTCCACAATCTCCAATAGCTTATTTGGATTGCGATCATGTTTTTCTAGAAAATCCATGGCGTCTAGTAATACACCAGCTTCAAATTCGGTAAACTCTCCGCCTTGATAGCCGTTTTTCCCAAGCAACAGCCAGAATTTAATTGTATTTTCCTTTATGAATTCGTTAACCTTCTGTTCTTGCGATTCAAATTGCTTTGCAAATTCCTCGAACACTTCTGCATGATCTGTCGGGAAGAAGAGTAGGCTGGAGACGGCCAAATATTGATTTTCCTCCCCTGTCTCGTCAGGGAGAATGAAACAGAATAGGTGAACACCGACAGGAATCGGCTTTTCATTTTCCCGCCGTAACCGAACCACTTCTTCGTTAAAGATCAACTTCACAGTTATGTATGCATCGTCAACATCGATAACTTCTCCAATAAATGCACGGGGCTGCTGCCAAGTGTCAAGTATTCGTAATACAGAAGGACGCAATTGCTTTTTCCTCTGTTTGTCCAAATAGCCAATCCAAATATCCGGTCGATGATGGAAGAAGAATTCATCCAACACAATCGCTTCAATCATCTCTTCTTCAGGCAAATAAGTGCCCAGCGACTGCTTCCATTCATTCGCTAGCTTCAAATATTCCGGGATATCTTTCCGCTCAGGATATTCATCATAAAACGTCTGTAAAATTCGCTCCAGTTCTTCCGTATGGACCGTCTCAACGGAGATGGCCTCTTTAGATTGACAACATTTCTTATATTTCTTTCCGCTGCCACAAGGGCAAGGATCATTACGTCCAATCATTTAAAACACTTCCCTTACCAAATTTACAACTCTTCCAGTTTACCATTTTTATGGCGTATTCGAAACGGTTCCAACTTCTTGTTTTGCTTTGGCAACTGGTCCTTTAGGCTTTTAGTGATTGATTTTACAATAAAATTGTCGAGATTTATCCTATGTACGTTATATAGTACAAAGAATGATATTTGTAGCATTTATAAGGATAATCAACTTCCAATTTTTACTCTACGCTCATAAGTAGAGGTGATAGGTCATGGTTGCGTCTTCAAACTTCATACGTCTTGTTGGAGAACATTTACAGATGATTAGAGAAGCAAAGGGAATGAATCAAGAAGAATTGGCGGAAAAAGCAGGGATTGCCCGAGCACGAATTTCTGAAATCGAAAACGGAAGAGGCAATGCGACATTAGCAACTTTGGAAAAAGTCATCGATGCTCTTGAAATAACGCCAATGGAGATATTCAACTTCCAAAACCTTTCAGATACAAAGGATATTACAGACAAAAAGCTACTGATAGAAATCCATCGGTCCATGCTTATGGAACGTGACATTAGTGAAATTCAATATGTCATTGATAATACCAAAACTGTTTTACGGTTAATGGATAAAAAGACGGATTACGGAAAAGAATGAAAAGAGCCAATCGGCTGGGCGGTCGGCTCTTTCGTATAAGTTAAGTTTAACAAAGCACAATGATTTTAAATGGTGTCGTTTGCGCTGGAATGCTTCTCGTCGAAGCACCATAGATGACAACCAGATTTCGGTTTGCAGGATTCCCAGTAAAGGCTTGCTCGTTTTGGAGAACGATTTCTGTTTGCCTCGATAAATTCAATTTCAAATTACCGTCGCTGCTTATGAATTGGCTATTAAAGAAACTCACTTCCACAAAGTAATTTGGATTTTCCTTCGCCATTACAATTGCCCGATATTGCGGAGGGTAAATTAATGGCACTGGCGCGTCCACATCGAAAAACCCCGTTACAATATCCCCTACCTTCACTTGTACATGATCCACAAAATAAGTGGAAGGTTCGACAACAAAATTAACAGTCTTACCGTCTCGATCCGTCAGTGAAAATAACTTATAACAGCCTAATTGGGGATCATTTTGTACAATTGGAAAGTTATCGATTCCCATCACCCTGCCTGTAAAAGAAAGAAAGTTCGTCAATAACATACCTCCATCACGATTGGAACGTTCGCTACATAGTATGCATCTTCATTAGAAAGTGATGGCCTTTGAATGTTGATTGACCTTTCAATTAATCCGTTCCTCACTCATTAACTCACTGACTGTCCCGAGCTGATATCCTTTTGCCTTGATGTCGGCTATCATTGCGCTTAATCCTTGTGCAACGGGCTCTGTAGGATGCATGAGAATCATTGCACCGTTTTCCACTTTTGAGACGACACGATTGACCATTTCGGTTGGTGAAGGCTTTTTCCAATCCACCGTATCGACCGTCCATAAAATCGTTTTCATTTGAAGCTCGTGGGCGACATCGACAGTTTGTTGATTAAAACTTCCGCTTGGTGGTGCAAACCATTTCGGCTTGAACCCGATCGTCTTTTCGATGACATCATTCGTTTTTGAAATTTCCTCCATCGTCTCAGTCCTTGAACGTTTCTGAAGATCAGGATGGCTGTAGGCATGATTTCCGATTTCATGGCCTTCATTGTAGATCATTAACGCTAAATCTGGATTCTTTTTCGTCCAACTGCCATCGAAGAAAAACGTCGCTTTCACTTGATGCTCATTCAAGACGTTAAGAATGGTTGGAATGTATTCATTTCCCCATGCAACATTAATATTCAAAGATACCATCGGCTTTTCCGGATTTCCGCGAAAAATCGGTTGAGGATCGAGATCGTCCAAATGGACATTCGGTGGCACTTGTTCAAATACGAGCAACGTTTCATCGAACTTCCCTTTTGCCTTCATTTTTTCATAACTCGCTTCAACGTTAATACGCAATCCGTTATACCCCGGTATCGCTTTCCAAACCCTGTCCACTTTTGCATCGATGGGCTTAATTTCATGCTGTTCGCTGTAGGTTTTGATTTTCTGAAAAAGAGCTTCATTTCGCAAAGTTTTTTGTATGTTTGAATCTAAAAAAATAGCATTACTTGGAATTGCAAAGCAGCAAAATGCAAAAATTAGTGTGCTAATGAGCAGTCCGTATTTCATGACATTTTCACCAAGTTATCGTTTGTCATCGTAAGTCCTCCATTTTGATGATGTTGGCTTTACGATTCCCGTTCACTTCGGAACTATACTTCGCGTATCGTTACCAATCTCCAGTTCGTCAATCATTAGTATTCTATCGATAACATGTTCCACTTCTTCACTGTTTTTAATTACAAATAAATGATCCGCTTCACCTTCGACAGGATCCACAACATCTTCCTTGAGAGAATCAGCATTTTGTCGATCAAGCACTTGTTCAAAATTAGAAGCACTTCTGAATATATCCGTGCTGCGTTGGCTGTTTAGTACACGAGCATGAAGTACGTGATCTGGTAAATCGAAATGGACAAGGATGCGGATGAATTCATGCTCCGGAAATAACTGTTCAAGCAAATATGTTCGACCGCTCCGACTTCGATTCGAATTGCAAATGATTAAATGACAGTCATTATGTTCTTTTGCATAATCGACGATTAGTTGAGAAATGGCATGCTTAAGCGTATTTGGCCCTGTTTTCGGTTGTAAGTTCTTGTAATACTTATTGATGAATGCCCCATGATTATCTTGATCCATCACAATAGAATTTTTAAGCTCTTGCTCCAACTTCCGCGCAAATGTAGTTTTCCCACTATGCGTCTTGCCAACTGTAATGACGACTAACCTTTTCATTACCACAGCTCCTTATCTTTCATTCTCTGAAACTGTTTACGACTTTCCCTTCTTACTCGTGCACGAACGGAATGAATCTACACAATTGACTCATCCTACAACTACTTAATGTAGAATGGAGTTGGTGTCTGATGAGAAATTTAATTATGGCCCTTGGGCTTTTGATGGCTGCTTATCCCTCACTCATATACATCCCAAACCTCACTCCCGCACAGCAAGAAAACCCAGCATACGCTAAGTGGGGAATGCTTGCGATCAAAGAAACAAAACAAAAATATCCCGACGCAAATATTATTGACTATTTGCATGTCGGGAGCGAAACAAATGGCGATACAACGATTGAAAAATTTAAGTTATGGCTAAAAGAAGACCGCCACGAATTCGGCGTATTCGTCAACATCACATTCAATACCGAAACCGGCAAATTCCTGAAAATCAATTTCCAAGAAACATCCAAGTAAAAAAGCGGTGCCTGTGCAGCGAACAATTCTGTTTATTCAATACAGTTGTATAAACAGATAATCAAGTCCCCTATATAATAGACTTTCACCACAATATAAATGAATTAATATATATGATGATGAATAGTCATAAATGTGTCTTGCACAGGCACCGGCACAATTTAGTGGCCGTTTACGAAGAAGGTGATTGTTTCAAGTTCGTCTTCGTTGAGATTTCGTTGTAAGTGGACGGACAATTCTTGACGAATGGCTTCTTCGTTGCCGGCGTGTTTCTGAGTGAGCTCGGCGACGCTTTTTAATAAGTACACTAACGAGTTGAAGGCCTCTTTCGTCAATGGACCTGGATGATGGGAAAGGAAAAAGATATCCGCATCATAGGTCTCCAGTTTCTGTACAAGTTTGAGCGTTTTTTCTACTGTATAATTCCATTTTTCGGCGTACATGTTTGCGTATAGACAATCTCCTACAAACAAAGCCTTTTCTTCTGGGACGAAAATGACACAGGAATCGCTTGAATGGTCGCCGCCTACATGTTCAATTTCACACGTCAAGTCGCCTAAATGGATCGTCATGCGTTCTTTAAATGTCATCGTTGGAAGCTTGACTTCAATGTTTCGCTCATTCCCAAATTCCAACTTGATCGCATCTGCACAAAATTCGATTTCTGTCCCTTCCCGAACACGTTGATCCAGGTCTTCGTCCTCCCAGGAGAGGGATTGCATTTCTTTCATATTCTCGTATGACTCTTGAAAGGCAATGCTAGGCATATCCACTTCACTCAAACCGAAGACATGATCCCAATGCCAGTGAGTAAGGGCGAGCAGATCGGGTTCAACCCCAATTTCCTTTAGTTGTTGTAAAAATAGGTTTGTATGTTGCGAGGAGTTCCCCGCGTCAATGAGCAGCGTCTTTTCTTCTCCAATAATTGCTCCTAAAATTGGACGGTCCGTTTCTTGGACAGACGGTAAATAATAGAGGCGATCAGTCACCTTTACTAGTTTTTGCATATTTGTACTCCTAACATATAGCTATCACTTTTATTGTTCATTTTCCCAACGTTCGATTTCAGCTTTCACAATTGGCGCTACCTTAGTTCCGAGCAGCTCAATCGCCTTCATGACTTCTTCTTGCGGCATGGAACCGACAGGTACGTGGAGCATGAACCGTTCTACCCCCACATTTTTACGAAGGAAGATGATTTTTTCCGCCACGGTCGCTGCGTCCCCTACGTACAAGGCTCCTTCCAAACTACTCGCTGCCTCGAATGTATCCCGTGTGTACGGTCCCCAACCACGCTCTTTCCCTAACACATTCATTGCCTGTGCAGTGGACGGGAAGAACTTGTCCTTCGCTTCCGCGGTTGTCTCTCCGACAAATCCATGGGAATGGGAAGCGATTTTGAGCTTCGATACGTCATGCCCTGCCTGTTCTGCCGCTCGCTTATATAAGTCGACGATTCGGGCAAAGTGCAACGGGCTTCCTCCGATGATGGCAAGGACTAAAGGCAATCCAAGGACTCCTGCCCGAACTGCAGATTGCGGGGTACCGCCACTTGCAATCCAAATCGGCAATCGGTCTTGTTCAGGGCGTGGATACACACCTAGATTGGGAATGGATGGACGATGCTTTCCATTCCATGTGACCTTTTCCGATTCATTTATTTTCAATAATAACTCCAGTTTCTCATCGAATAATTCATTATAATCCTGAAGATCATAGCCGAATAGAGGGAATGATTCGATGAATGATCCACGGCCTGCCATGATTTCCGCCCGTCCGTTTGAAATGGCATCGACTGTCGCGAATTGCTGATAAAGTCGTACAGGGTCATCAGATGATAGGACGGAGACCGCGCTCGTCAATTTAATCCTACTCGTCCGTGCAGCAACTGCAGCGAGTAATACGGTAGGCGCTGAACAGGCATAATCCGCGCGGTGGTGTTCCCCCACGCCGAAGACATCCAATCCGACCTGATCTGCCAATACGATTTCTTCCACGACTTCGCGGATACGCTCCGCATGACTTATGACTTGACCCGTTTCGACATCCGGAGTCGTTTCTACGAAAGTTGTTACACCAATTTCCATTACAATTTCCTCCCCATTGAATAAACACTTTTGCATTTATTGTATACCAACTTGCATGCAACAACTGTTTTGAGCGCTTCTTCATAATTTTATTGTCCAAGCTTTGGTAGTGCATATCTGTGATTCCATTTGAATAAAGTTGGATATAGCCTCGTAAAGGAGTGAGCGTGTGGCAAAATGCAAAAAATGTGGTAAGTCGGAATGCAAGACTTGTAAAAAATAAAGTTACACATACTTATTCGCTGTTAAAAACTATAAGTTAAAATCCTTGGTTCCCAATTGGGGACTTTTTTATTCCTTACTTAATTCACTCGTCGCCGTTATTTCAATACCGTTCATTGCCTGGCCTGCAAGCCGGTCTGCCTCCGTATTTGCTTTACGGGATACGAGCTCATACTCCGGACGAATGCCCAGTTCTTTCATTTTCGCTTCGATTCGGTCCGCCCAACTGAATAAGTTCTGTTCAATGACCGGCCATTCCTCACTCAAATGGTTGATCACGACACGGGAATCGCCGATAAATCGCACGTCCAAGTTATGGACATTCAACAGTTCCAGCTCTTGCAATGAAAAATAAAGTGCTGCGTATTCCGCCTCATTATTCGAAATAACTTCATTGATGGAAGCATTTCTCCTAAGTCTGTACGATTTTCCATTTTGGTTGTAATAAATGACACAACCTAATCCCGCCACTTTCGTTGTTACGTCGAATCCCCCGTCAAAATAGACTGTTATATTATGCGGTTCCGTTTCAATCCCTTTCAAGTAGCCCTTCATTTCCTTAACTGTCCACGAACTATCAAACCGATCGATAAATACAATTTGTTTCGTAAGGCCTGTCTTTTCCAAATCCTCTGCAATGATGACTGCTTGTGCTGCGTCCATTTCTTCGGAACGGAAGACCGTTTCAGGTCCCTTACGAGCTTTGTATGTCCATTCGACGCTAACGTACATATTTACCCCTCCCATTGCAATCCTTGTTGCCTAGTAGTATTCATCTATTCCCCAATTAATTTACAAACTCTTTACACAAAATTTACCTTCCAACGATAATAGTCCCATTTTTTTCATTATAATGATAGTAATGACCTACCGAATGGAGAGAGAGCCTTGATCAGGTTGAAGGAAGACCATTTGAAAGAATTACTTTTCCGCACAATTCAAAACGAAGATATTCAAACGGTTTTCCAACCGATTATTTCTTTGAAAGATGGAGAACTTCTTGGGTATGAAGCGCTTAGTCGAGGGCCATCGAATACTCCATTGCAAAATCCCGAGAAACTATTCTATTACGCGATGGAACATGATTTGCTTTGGGATTTGGAATATTTATGTCGTACAAAAGCATTAGAATCGGCTTATACACTTCAATCTGAAGGTAAACTGTTTTTAAACGTAAATCCTAATATAATGAACGATCCGAAGTTCAAGCATGGGTTTACAAAAGAATATTTAAGTCGGTATAAATTTGAATCTGATAAAATCGTTTTTGAGATTACAGAGAAAGAAGCGATTTCAAAGTTATCACATTTTAAAAAGACCGTTGACCATTACAAAGAGCAGCTTTATCAAATTGCAATCGATGATGTAGGTTCCGGATATTCCGGCTTGAACATCGTTACAGATATCCATCCCCACTTCATGAAGCTCGATATGAAGTTAATAAGAGATATTGACAGCGACGCAACAAAGCAATCACTTGTGAAGAGTTTAAATGAATTTGCGGCTCAATCACAAATAAGTATCATTGCTGAAGGAATTGAAACGAAAGAGGAATTATGTAAATTAATTGATTTAGGAGTTCGATATGGACAAGGTTATTTCATTCAAAAACCTAAGTCTAACTTGTTGCCAATTGCTGATCATATCATTGACATCATTGTGAATGAAAATGAGCGCAAACGTAAGAATTCATTGAGTCGAAAAATGGATACAATCATCGGGGACATCTCGACCCCCTTACCTACTATTGATGTGGCAACGTTAATTGGCGAAGTGAAATCTATGATGGATCAAGATAACTCCATACCGGGCCGCTGTATAGTTGAACAAAATCGATTAGTTGGCGTTATCACTCGAAATCAATTGCATTTTAAAATTAGTGGGCCTTACGGGTACAGTTTATATAGCAAACGAAAAATACAAGAAATTATGGATACGAATTTCTTACAAGTCGATGTGGATACACCCATTCATGTAGTTGCAAAACTTGCTATGATGAGGGATTCAAACCGCTTATATGATTTTATAACGATTACGAAAGATAGACAGTATTATGGAATTGTCACGGTCAAGGAATTATTGGAGAAGTCGATGGAAATCGAAATCAATGTTGCAAAACATATGAATCCGTTAACCGAGCTACCCGGGAATGTATTAATCGAACAGCAGTTGCAGCACTGTATTGACTCAACTGACAGTTATGGCATTCTCTATTTAGATCTAGATAATTTCAAGCCGTACAATGATGTATACGGATTTGAAAAAGGCGATCAAGTGCTTATGCATCTTGCTCATATTTTGAAAGAAGTCGTGTCTCCAAATGATTTCATAGGACATATTGGGGGCGATGATTTTATTGTTGTTGCGCCTTCAGCTCTAAGTGTCGCGTATAGTGAACAAATTATTGAACAATTCGATGCAACGATCACTCAATTTTATACCGAAGAAGATGTAAAGGCTGGCTGGATCGCTTCAAAAAACAGACATGGGAAAGATGAATTGTTCCCATTACTGACAATTTCAATCGCCATCATAGCCAATCATCCTTTTCAATCTACATATGAGTTAGCGAAAGAAGGCAGTGAAGTAAAAAAGCAATGCAAGCAATTACCCGGAAGTAACTATATACTTTCGACAAGATAGTTGAATATCCCCCACTTCTTTAAGTGGGGGTAGTTGATTAATTTTTATCAACTTGTTGCTCGTTTTGGTTTTCTTCCCTTATCTTCATAAGCTCGGATATCGTCACAAACGTATACCCTTTCTCTTCAAGATCGGGAAGGATTTTTTCTAATGCTTCGACTGTTTGATGGCGGTTACCGCCACCATCATGGAACAGAACAACGTTCCCTTCACTCACTCCTTCCAAAACAAACCTTACAATCCTTCCAACCCCCGGATTCTTCCAATCTAAAGTATCCAAATGCCATGACCACATGACTATTTTATACCCTTCCTTGACAACTGCCTCTACCAGCTCGTCTGTATAAATCCCTTCCACTGGGCGAAATAATGTAGTTGATTGACCACTAATTGAAAATAGCACTTCATTTGTTTTTTTTATTTCCTCCATTACATAAGGGACGCTCCGATTTCTCGAATGCGTATACGTGTGATTCGCTAATTCGTGGCCTTCTTCCGCCATTCGCAAAACGATATCTGGATTCTTCTCGGCATGTGCTCCAACAATAAAAAAAGTAGCTTTAGCATTATGTTTTTTCAATAGATCTAATATTTGAGGGGTATACTTTCGATGAGGACCATCATCAAATGTTAGAGCAATCACTTTTGCTTCAGTATTGATTTCCCAAATAATGTGACCCGCTTCTTCATAATACTGTCTTCCCCTGTCTGCGTGTGTTGTATCCAACACCGAAAAGAGGAGCATGACGGCTAGTAACGGCATTAAAACTTTTTTCACAACAACACCCCTTAGCAAAGTTTTCATGCCATTAGTATTCGCCTTTTTGTAATATACATGCCTATCCTAGAACATTTCAAAATACTTACAATAACTCGCGTGCTAGTAATCGGTACACTTCCAACCTCTTTTCTTGTGAGTGGGTAATGCTGCAGATCATCGCTTCGTCAAACCCATAATAATCTTGCTCTTCTTGTAGAAAAGCTGCAACCTCCTTCACATCTCCTACGATATGAATTTTACGGTTTTCCTGAATGGTCATCCGATCCATTTCAGTTAACGGGTAATTTTGTGCTTCTTCAGGTGTGAGCACTTGACCAATCTTCCCTCTCATTAACCATAGCCTCGCAATGTCCTGAGGAAGTGCTTCAAATTCAGCCTCTTCCTTCGTTTCTGCAGTCGTTACTAAATAAGTCACTTTAATGTTCGGCTTTTCCATGAACGGTGTCGGTTTAAAATTCTTCCGGTAGGCGTCCAATATCTCCGTTGTCATACCGCCCATGAAAAACTGTGCAAAGGAGTACCCAATGCCCATCAAACCGGCTTGTATCGCGCTATTCCCTGTTGAACCGAGCAACCATGCTTCCGGTAAGACGACGTTGGAAGGGGTCGCAATCGTTCGGCTATACAAGTCATCGGCAGGTACTTCATCGTTCAGCAATTGCAATGTAGTTTCCAGTTTTTCATACATATTATTCGTCATTGGTTGACGGCCTTCTGACAGTGCGTAAATGGCATGATTGTCTCCTCCAGGTGCACGGCCTACTCCGAAATCGATACGCCCAGGAGAGAAGGCGCTCAATGTTTTAAATACCTCGGCTAACTTTAAGGGGGAATAATGCATCATCATGACCCCGCCTGTACCGATCCGGATATGTTTAGTTTTGGCTGCCAAATGGGCCGCCGTCACTTCAGGCGCAGAACTGGCTAAACTGTTTGTTCCATGGTGTTCAGCCATCCACATACGCGTGTAGCCTAGTTCATCCGCCAAAATCGCTAATTCTTCCGCTTTTTTTAATGCATCGGGTGCAGGATTTCCCTTCGTTATCGGTGCTTGGTCCAATACGCTTAGTTTCATGGTATTCCGTCCTTCCTTTCATCATCTATATATGTAAGGGTAACGTAAGTAAACTCGAACAAGATAGCATTCTGTTTCTAGAAGGATCTAACGAAATCAAAAAAGGCAGCTAATCGCTACCTTTGGGGTTTACTAACTATCTGTCTTAAACAGCCTTGCCAATTTGGATAACAGACCTTTATTATTACTCTGCTGTGGCTCTTCAGCCACAACCTCCTTTTTCACAAAAATCTCGTCTTTATTAACAGCATAGTCATGTTTTAAGACGAGGCCAATTTCAGTAGTATGATTTTTATTTGTAACATATCGATAAGGTACGTTGTATTTAGAAGCAATCTTCGTGTATTTTAGAAGCACTTTATAGTGGATATTTCCATTCAAAAGTAGAAGAGCTTTTCTGTTTTCCTTTATGGCATCCTCGACTTGACTATAAATTCCTTTTTCTCTCACTTGTTCTTGAGTAAGGACTATAACGATCTGTTCACGAGTTGTCCCAAGAAATTTCCGGCGCTCGTCTGGCTTCGTTTCTTTAGGACCATAAATCCCTTTTTGAATGTAATCATCAATATTACCTGACATCGAAACACCCCCTTCTTTGAAGGTCCATGTCATATAAAAATGCACAAAAAGACAGCTTCAAAAGCCGCCTTTTTGTTTCTATTATAGAGTTACACGCGTACCTGTTTTGCCTTCAAGTGCATCTTTTAGTTTGTCGATTGAAGTGATGACAACGTTCTTGCCGCCTTTTTCTAGGAACATAATCGCTGCTTCGATTTTTGGACCCATGCTTCCTTTCGGGAAGTGGCCTTCTTCCATATAACGAAGTGCTTCCTCAACTGTCATTTCAAGCAAATTTTGTTGTTGTGGAGTTCCGAAGTGGATCGCCACTTGTTCAACACCTGTTAGGATGAAGAGGTAATCTGCTTTTACTTCCGCTGCAAGTAATGCACTTGCGAAGTCTTTATCGATAACGGCATCTGTACCTTTTAGAATACCGTTTTCTTCAGTGACAGGGATTCCGCCGCCGCCAGCTGTAATAACAGTGATTTCCTTGTCAAGAAGTGCTTCAATCGCTTCTTTCTCAACGATCTTAACCGGTTTTGGAGAAGCGACAACGCGTCTATATCCTCTACCGCTATCTTCAATGTATGAAATTTTCTCTGTCTCAAGGATTTTGTCTAATTCTTCTTGAGTGTAGAATGGACCAATTGGCTTTGTCGGATTATCGAAAGCTGGATCCTCTTTAGAAACAACGGATTGTGTAACAACTGTTGCAATAGGTCTGTTAATATTACGTTCAACCATTTTGTTCTTAAATACTTGCTGGATCAAATAACCAAGGTTACCTTGTGTTTCAGCATCCAATACATCTAGTGGATAAGAAGGAACAACAGATTCCGCCATTTGGTTTTTAATTAACGTATTCCCCACTTGCGGACCATTTCCATGAGTGATCACAACTGTGTTACCTTGTTCAATCAAATCAAGGACTGGACCGCTACTTTCACCGATGTTTTGGATTTGCTCTTCAAGCGTACCTTTTTGACCTTCTTTAATGATCGCGTTTCCGCCGATGGCTAGAACGATTTTTTTACTCATCGATAACTCTCCTTTAATTAAGAAAAATAAACTTCATTTTCAAGAGAAAAGAGGAGAGGAACGAGCCTACAACCATCCCTCTCCACTTTCATTCCTTATTCCGCTTCGATTAAACCAAGTTTCACTGCATATGCATCGATCGCTTTTTCGAAAGCAGCCAAAGGAGCACGAACAGTACCTGCACCGATTTGCCCAACGCCAGCTTCTTTGTGAGCGATACCCGTGTTGATAATCGGTTCGATTCCAGTTTCAACGACTTTACGAGCGTCAATTCCTAGGCAAGAACCTTTGAAGTCCCAAGTAGGGATTGAGAAGTTCGGGTTGTGGTCGATACAAATATCCATCATATCGTTACTTGTCGTAACAGCATCGTCCATTCCGCCTGCACCTACGAAACGTGTAACACCCGGAGCAGCGATCATTGCAAATCCACCAACACCGAATGTTTCAGTGATTGCACTGTCACCCATGTCTTTACAAGCCATGTCTTGATCGTATCCTGTGAAGAATAGACCTTGTGGCGTGTTAACCGGTGCTGTGAACCATTGGTCGCCCATACCTGCGATACGGATTCCGAACTCGTATCCGTTACGGCACATTGCTGTAACAACTGTACCATGTTGGATTTGTCTTGCTGAATCCATTACTGCTTTTGTGGAAGCCATTGCAATGTTCAAGAAGTATTGATCTGTGTCAGCAAGGAATTGGATAACGTCTTGCTTGTCTTTTTCATTTACATCTGTTTGTAGGATGTAAGGAACGATCTCTTTTAAGAAGATAAGTGATCCAGCAATATTACGTTGGTGGAATTCGTCACCCATTGTAATTGCTCTAGCCATCATAACGTTAACGTTTAGACCGTCACCTTTAATTTTAAGAGCTTTGGATAATGTCGGGCCCAGGATATCTCTAAACCAGTTAAGACGGTTAATAACTTCTTCTGAGTATGCGCCGAAACGAAGTACTGCACCGATTCCTTCGTTCATTGTGCAATATGCGCGGTTTCCGCCGTCCATATTTTCAACGACAAGAACAGGCATATTTCCGGAAGTGATACCGCCCATTGGACCAACTGCGTTTACGTGGTGACATGGAATGAATTCGATTTCTCCGTTTTCAAGCATGGCACGTGCCTCGTCCGCATTCGTAGCCCAACCTTCAAATAGTGTAGCACCCACACAAGATCCTTGCATCGGGCTTGTCATGTTTTCCCATTTAATTGGCGGGCCAGCGTGAAGTAATACTTTCCCGTTAAGTTCTTCAATAACAGATTTAGCTGGAGCTACATCCAATAAGAAAGGTGTCCCTGATACAACTTTATCGATAACCGCTCGGTTTGCTTCATCAATTGTTTTAAATTGTCCGTACATTGTGGTTTCCTCCTGAAAAATCAATATTTCTAAAAAGATTATCTACTTTGAGCTTCGACCTACTCTTAAGCTTATTTAAGAAGGCTCAAGATTTTGCGAAGTCTTGGGTTTCCGCCAGCAACTGGACGCCAGTCATATTGAACAACTCTGCCACCGTTTGCAGTAACCGATTTAGTGAAGCTCTTCAAACCAACGTTAACAACACTCGGTTTTTCATTCAATAGCTTCTCGATTGCTTCTGAAACTGTAAAGTCTACATTTGCAGTTTCTACTTTCGCAGGAACTACTTCTTTTGTTACTTCTTCAACTTGATGGCCGAGCATTGCTAAAGCAGTAAGAGTAGCTTGGTTGTTGCTATCACGGATGATAACCCCAGCTTTTTCTAGTTTCGCTTTTTGCTCATCGATGCCTTGTGGGTCTTGGTCCGTACCACAAACCGTTGCAACGAAGTAGATGTTTTTGCCATTTGCTTTTGTTTCTTGTTGGATTTTTTCGATGCCTGGTAGCAATGCGCCAGCCATATCTTCGTGTGCACCATATCCAAGAACAAGGTCAAATAGGATGACTGCTGTTGATTCATCTTGTGCAGCTTTTTGGAAGAATTGAATTCTCGTATCCGGATCGATCATCGGATGCGGTTTACCTTGCGTGTAAATATCATCACCAAGGTCGATGATTTCAAAACCGTTCGCATTTAGAAGGTAGCCAGCTTGGTCATGATCAGTTTCTCCAAGGTTCAAGCCTCTGCTAATCAAAGTAGCTGCTTCATACCCAAGCGTACCGCCGGAATATAGACCTTTGATTGTTTTTTGTTCTAGCTTCAAGTCAACCGCAGGTACGTCTGAATGTAGCGTGTTGTAATTTGGTTTAATTGGGTTGCCTTTTACAAGATCTACAGCGATTGCTGCTGTTTCTTCAAGAGTGTTTGCATAGTACACATTTCCTTCATGGTTATGTGGCTCTTCTCCAAGGAAAATTGCAACAACCGGTTTAGAAATGCTGTGTAGCAATTGTACAACTTCGTCACGAACTTCTTTCGCAGGTGGCTTCGAAACAAGTGTAATCACCTCTGTTTGGTTATGTTGCGCCAATGCTTTAAGGCCGTCCAACATTGTGATTGCACCGATCTTGTCTGATAGGTCGCGTCCGCCAGTACCGATTGCATGGCTTACACCTGCGCCTAGACGGTCGATTTCAGTAGTAACTTCCTGGATACCAGTTCCGGAAGCTCCGATTACACCAATTTTTCCAGTTTTCACAACGTTCGCGAATGCAAGAGGAACACCGGAAACGATGACTGTACCAGCATCAGGACCCATAACGAGAAGGCCTTTTTCATGTGCTTTTTCTTTAATGCGGCGCTCATCTTCAGTCGTTACATTGTCACTGAAGATCATAACGTGCATATCACGGTCAAGTGCTTTTTCTGCTTCTTCAGCAGCATATTGACCCGGTGTAGAGATAACTGCAATATTTGCATCAGGTAGTGCATTTACAGCTTTATCCCATGAGTTAACAGTTTCGAAAGCTTCTTTACCAGCGCTAATTGCTTGGTTGCTTAAATAGTTATCCACTTCGTCGAGTACTTCTTGGATTTTCTCTTCCTGTTCCGTGTCGACAACGATACACATATCATTGGAAGCAGCACTTTCAAGTTCCTCAGTGTAAAGACCTGCAGCTTTGAGGATATCCTTGTTAGCAGGCGTCCCCATCATGATTTGAACTTTAGTAATGCCTTCCATTGTTGAAATTTTATTTGTTAGAAGCATTAGGTTTACTGAATCCTGGTATGAATTCTGTTTGACTATCGTGTAAAGCATGTTTTCACGCACCTCTTATTGTTATTTTTTCTACATTCACTACTTAAAATCAAAGACGCCAACGTAAAATCGGCACAGAAAAGCGGGTGGCCGCAAATTGACCACCCTTTATAAAGTTTTACTTAGCAAAAGGGCTTTTATGATCATACGAGTTGTTGTGTACAACATCTGAAATCAAATATTCATAAATATGATCTACAATTTCGATTCCGTTTTCTTCGTAGTTCTTTTCCCTTTCAGCACTTCTTTGTCCAGGGTAAGAAACTTGGTCGAAACCAGGAGCCGGTTTAATGTTGTTCAAATCTTGCATAGTTGTCGCAATGCTTTCTTGGAATGCGTTTAACGTTGTAAAGTATTCCGGATTAATAACAATGTGAAGCTGTCCAAGATTTCGATATTCAGTTAGATCATGGTACATGGAAGATACTTTGTTTCCAAATGGAAGGCCAAGTAAGATTCCAGATAAAACGTCCACCATCATCATTAGGCCGTATCCCTTTGGACCAGCAATCGGTACTAACGCATTTACTTTAAATGGATCAGTCGTCGGGTTTCCATCGCTATCAACTGCCCATGTATCTGGAATGGATTCGTTTTTCGAACGAGCGTGAAGAACTTTCCCCCATGCTTGAACGGTAGTAGCCATATCAAATGTAATATTCTCTCCGTTTTTGCCCGGAGCTGCAAAAGCAATCGGATTTGTTCCGTAATAAGGCTCTGCTCCGCCGAAAGGAACGACCATCGGATCCGATTGGCAAACCGAAATACCAATCAAATTCTCATTTGCTGCTTGTTGAACGAAGTAAGAAAGTGCACCACTATGTCCGATTCTTCTTACGCCTACAACAGCTACTCCATTTTCTTTTGCCATTTGAATTGCTTCGTCCATTGCCAACTTAGCTGCTACATGCCCTACCGCATTGTCGCCATCAAAAATAGCTGTGGCAGGACCGGTTTTTTCAAATTTGAATTCCGGATTTGCATTCAAGCCGCCTTTTGCAATTCGTTCTGCATAATACTCAACTCTCATTGCCCCGTGAGAATGAACTCCTCTGGCATCTGCATGAACAAGTACATCTGCAACGCCACGTGCATGTTCTTCAGTTAATCCAGCCTTATGCAGCTTTTTCGTAATCAACTCATTCAATTGCTCACTACTTAATCTCATTCCACACACCCCTATTAAGTTTTTCAACCGATAGATATATTCGAATAATGAATATTACTCAGCAAACGGGTTCTTATGGTCATATTGGTTATTATGGATGACATCCGATTTTAAATACTCATAAATGTCATCGACAATCTCAATTCCATTTTCCTTATAATCCTCGATGACAACATCGTTGTTTTGTCCAGGATAAAGGACTTTTGAGAAGCCCGGTGCAGGTTTGATTTGATTTAGATCGCTCATTGTTTCAGTGATACTATTTTTGAAATCATTCAGACCTGTAAAGAATGCCGGATTGATGACAATATGAAGCTGTCCTAATTTCCGGTACTGAGATAAATCTTCATACATGGAAGAAACTTTGTTACCGAACGGAAGGCCAAGAAGGATTCCAGATAGTACGTCTACCATCATTGCAAGACCATAGCCTTTTGGACCTGAAATCGGCAATAATGCATTTACTTTCATCGGATCTGTTGTTGGTTCGCCGTTGCTGTCAACAGCCCATGTGTCAGGAATGGATTCATTTTTTGAACGAGCATGAAGAATTTTACCCCAAGCTTGTACCGTCGTAGCCATATCCAATGTAATCATTCTGCCGTCACTGCTTGGTGCAGCGAAAGCAATCGGATTTGTTCCGTAATATGGCTCAGCACCGCCAAATGGAACGACCATCGGATCTGATTGACATACCGAGAAGCCGATTAAATCTTCACTTGCTGCTTGGTTCGTGAAGTATGAAATCGCTCCGCTATGAGAGATGTCTCGTACGCCGATAATCGCGACTCCACTTTCTTTCGCCATTTTAATTGCTTCATCCATAGCTAATTTCGCTGCTGTGTGGCCATTTCCGCCATCGCCATGAAATATACCAGAAGCAGGACCCGTTTTTTCAAATCTAAAATCCGGGTTTGTATTCATTCCGCCTTTGGCAATGCGTTCTGCATAATATTCCACACGGATTGCCCCGTGGGAGTGAATGCCTCGTTCGTCGGCAAACGTAAGGACGTCTGCCGCGACATCAGCATGCTCTTCATTCAGACCAGCTTTGTGAAGCTTCGTTTTTATAAGATTTTTTAATTCATCTCTACTTACTCTCATCATGACACCTCTTCATTGGGGATTTTTATAGCGATGCATCCCGATTGCAATCTTTGGAATAAACATATGTCAATGGCTCTCTACCAACTGCATACGCTGCTTGGTGTACATATGGCGCCATGAAGATATAATCGCCTTTTTTAACCGGAATCCATTCATTGTCAAGGTTATACATACCCTCACCAGACAATAGGTACGCACCGTGGCCTTGATAATGTGTTTCGACAAATGGGTGGCTTGCAGCCGGGTCGAATGAAAGAATATGGAAGTTCATATCGAACTCAACATCCAATGGCAACAAGTCTTTTAAGTGAACGTTGTGCATTTCATCATAGTCCATATACTCGATGTCGTTCGCATGGCCAGATACAACCCATGGCTTACGTCCGTCAGCAAGTGGCTGGTGTTTACGTTTGTAAAGGAATAGACGGGAATCACCTGACTCCATGTTTTCCAAATACATTTTCACGCCTGGTGGGCAATATAGATAGCCGCTCTCTTCTAGAATGAATTCTTGGTCATCTGCTTTTGCTTTCACTTTACCGCTAATAACGTAAACGAAGCATTGTACATCTTCTTCACCGCAGTATCCTTCAGTGTTTTTTCCACCTTCATGCAGTGTGACCATATAGTCTACAAAGTCTGCACCAAGTTTCGGTGAAGCTAAGATAGAGATTCTGCAATTTTCAAATCCAGGGATTACATTATTTACTAACCCTTCTGGAGCGATTAGTGCATATTGTCCAGGTTTAATAATAGATCTGCTTGTAAGAATATCTTTTGGATAACCCATCGTTACATTCTCCTCTGTTTGTCTATTTTTTCTTTGTGTTACTCTTTATACCCTAATTCGTAAAGTGCACCAATAAGTGCTTTTACGCCCTCTGCCAAGTCTTCTGGCTCTGTAAATTCAGCCGGATTATGGCTAATTCCTTTAAGACTTGGAACAAACAGCATCGCTGTCGGTACAACTGGAGCAAAGATTTGGGAATCATGCCCTGCACCACTGTGCATCAATTTGTAATTGAGTCCGTTGTCTTTACATTGTTTCTCGATAAGTTCAACGACCTTTTGATCCATTGGAACTGGATCTTCATCCATCCAAAGATCAATATTCATTTCCACTTCATGTTCTTTTGAGATATCCTGCATTCTCACTGTTATTTGTTCTGTAAAAGAAACAATGGCTTCTTTGTCAGTATGACGAACGTCGATTGTAAAAATGGCTTTACCCGGAACGACATTAACGATATTCGGAGAAGCTTCGATTTTACCGACTGTCGTAACAAGTGGATCACCGATTTCTCTTGCCATCGAAATGATTTCATGAATCATATGGCTAGCTGCATATACAGCATCTTTCCGATAACCCATCGGCGTTGTACCCGCATGGTTAGCTTCACCTGTTATTTCTACCGTATACCGTCTTTGCCCGACAATGTTGTTTACTACACCTACTGGGATTTTTTCTGTTTCTAGCACGCTTCCTTGCTCAACATGAACTTCTACGAAAGCCTTTAAGTCCTTACGCGGACCCTTTGACTCATCTCTGAAGCCGAAGCCTGCATTCTTCATTGCCTCGACAAACGGAATACCGTCAAAATCCTTGATCTCTTCAACATCTTCTCGTTTAGCTAAGCCAACGATGTTTTTAGATCCCCAGAACGAGTAAGGAAAACGGCTTCCTTCCTCTTCCGCCATCGAAACGACTTCGATATTCCTGACCGGTTGACCAAAATGCTTTTTCAAGTATTTCAATGCAAGAATTCCCGCGACAATTCCGTATGCACCGTCAAAACGGCCACCATTCTTCACAGTATCCACATGGGAGCCAGTCAAAACCGTTTCGTTTGTATTTGTACCTTTTAACGTCCCATATAAGTTCCCGATTTCATCAAACCGGGCTTCCAAGCCTTCGTTCTCAATCCATTCTTTCAGTGCGTGTTGACCATCCACCCACTCTTTTGTATAGAGTAAACGAGAAACGCCGCCTTCAGGGTCTTTTCCATATTCGGCTAACCATCTAAGCTTTCCAGCTGTTTCTTCAGCTAGTTGATCTAGCTGTTGTATAATGTCTTTCACATCGTTCACCTATTTCACCACCCTTTTCCACGCTATGTAAGTAAAATTATTTGGGTAACACTATTTATTGTTTGTAATACATGTGGATAGTATGCACTGAAATGTCTTTCATTTGAGTACGGTCTATCTCCACCCTTAATTGTAAATGTTGCTATCAAAATAGTCTTTGGCAACTGTAGATAAAGTTTTATATTTTATTTACCCACTTTGGATAGTTCGCATGAAAAAAGAGGCAGCATAACCAGCTGCCTCATCCTATTCTATCTTTTCCCTCTGAATCAGTTCGTAAATCTTCAGCCCCACTCGAACGGATAACATTTCTTCCGAATCATCAAAATCCATTCCTGTTATTTCTTTAATCCTCTCTAACCGATACACAACGGTCTTATAGTGTACAAAAAGGAGTTTGGCTGTTTGAGCGGCGTTTTGATTGCAATCCAAAAACGTTTGTAACGTTTCCAGCAAGTCTGATTGATTCGCTTGTTGATAATCTAGCAATTCCTTTAGCGATTGTGGAATAAATTGAAGCAACGCAGAGGAATCGTTAATATGGCGCAGCAATCTAAAAATCCCCAATTCCGAAAATGCGGTGATGGATGCTAAACCGTTCAACGTCGCACCTAAATCGAGTGCATCGTGAGCTTCCCTATAACTTTTAGGTATTTCGGAAATTTGATCTACTACATTCCCGATCCCGACTTGGACATCAATATCCTTCACTTGCTTAGCTAACAGTGATTGGATTGCTTCTGATGTTTTTTTAATTTCTTTCATCCAGGACGTATCATTTTTACCAGTCTTGTCAACTTTCCATAGAACAATAAATAAATTACTTTTCGTAGAAACGATGCCATTCGGTAAATAATGATGAATCGCTTCACGTAAAAGGTATTGGCTTCGATCGGATAAGCCACTCTTTTGGTTTGAAGAGCTTTCCGGATGACGATTGATTTTGAATAATACCGTAGTAAATGCGCCTGTGAAGTCCCAGCCGATGACATTCGCCTTTTCAAACACACTGTCCATTGATTGGATTCTTCCACTAATGAGTTCCTCAATCAAATCGTTTTTATATTTGTTTTCTACCTCTGCAACTGCAAATTGTTTTACTAATTCAAGAGATAAGGAAGTTGCCGCATTTTCAACAGCAATTAAATCAAGTTCCCCTAGTGATTTATTGAACTCACCAATCATTAAATACATTTTGTTATGGTTAAGCGTTTCAATCGGAACGACCATTTGATGGCCTTTAATATTATCCATTTCGGGGTATTTTACGATTTGCCGGTAATGAGGAAACTTTATTCCATCGGGTTGATCGTAGAAATGGACTTTCTCCACCATCTCAAACTTTTCAAGCTCAGGATTCGTAGAAACAATACAGCTGAAATTCCGATCAAACAGCGCGACGGGATTTCCGATGAGTTTCTCAAGTGTATGAATAATTTTTTCAAGACCTTTATCAGCAAGTGCTAAAGCGGTAAACCGGTCATGAATCTCTTTAAAATATTGTAGTTTTGTAACCTGTCTATTGAATAGCTCCCCCATGATTGGATACATGATATCGACAAATGGAATTTCCATTGGAAGCTGAATGATTGGCAATTTATTTTGTTCGGCCGCTTCAATCAACGGACGAACGATTTCTTCACTTTGTTTTTTGATGACAAGAGCACTTACTCTCTTTTCCCCTAAGTTCGCAATAAAATCTCCTAGCTCTTTTTCATTAAAATTACGAATTGAATAGAGGCTCGTTAAGATCACTTCTCCGCCCTTAATCCATTTTGCGATATCGGGCCCTTCCATGATTGTCACACCTGCTATTACATTATGAATATAATGATGCCCGCCTAAAACTTCAGCGTTCTTCATAGGTTCCATCGCTAATAAATCTTTAACCTGCAACTCCAATTGCGACAGTCCTTTCTACTTATATAAAGGCCATGTTAAATAACAGTGTTGATTTCCGCTACAGGCGGACGCTTTCCGCGGGCGTCGCCTCAGCCAATCGAACTGCGAAGGGTTCGATTTGCCGTATTTCTGCGCCTTTTGCAGAAATTAAGGCATCCTCAACAAATTCTGCTCGCAACGCTTCGCTTTTGCTCGCAAACGCCGTTCTTCGTAACGGCGTTCGCTGCAATCAACGTAGCTCCCTTAAATTAACAATGTAATGTAACAAAGCCTATATAAAAAAATTCCATAGCATGAAATATAATTCATCCTATTATACAATACTTACACAAAGCATATCTTACTTCAGAAAAGAGAGTGGCATCATGTCAAAAACAACGGTTATTTATAAACAAAGAGAAAATTACGAGCTTAAAGCCGACTTCTACCCGGCTTCCGATAAATCTCGACCGATAATTGTCTATATACACGGCGGTGGTCTTGTTTGGGGTTCCCGTGAAGATATGAAGCCCGAACAGATTGATTTTTATCAACGAGCCGGTTTTAATATCTTTTCAATCGATTATCGATTAGCTCCAGAAACCAAACTTCCCGCGATTAAAGAGGATATAGAAGACGCCCTCTATTGGGTTGAAAATGAAGGTACTCAGCAGTTTGACTACGATCCAACTAAGATTGCGGTCATTGGAAGCTCCGCGGGTGGCTTCCTTGCCCTTCTAACAGGAACCTTCAAGAATAAACCGAAAGCGATTATATCCTTTTATGGTTACGGTGAAATTATTGGCGATTGGGCAGTAAAACCGAGCCCTCATTATTCAGCTATGACAAACGTGCCAAGAGAGCTAGCCAAGATGCTTGTGAAGAACGATATTATATCAGTCGGCCCGATTGAAAAGCGGTATGCGATCTATATGCATGCAAGGCAGCATGGTGTTTGGATAGAGGAGATAAGTGGACTTATTCCAATGATTGAGAAAGAAGAGCTGTCAAAGTACTGTCCTCTGTACCACGTTGAAGCTGATTATCCACCAACTCTGCTTTTACACGGCACGAATGATGAAGACGTCCCCTACGAACAATCCGTCTTAATGGTGGAAAAACTACAAGAAATCGGGGTCGAAAGTAAACTCATCACAATTCCAGATGGCAAGCACCAATTCGATGAAGATTGGCAAAGCCCAGTCGTTCAAAATGCTTTCGAAGAAGTCGTTACCTTCTTAAATAACAACTTATAAAATCAATCACGCCTCGAAGTGATTGCGTCAGGATTTTGAATTGCGCTTGCGCAATTCACTCCCCTCAAAATCCGTGACATCATCCGGAGGAAAAACTTAAATTAGCAGTGGAACTGCTGATTTAAGTTTGTAAGACAAAAGGGCATGAGAGTAGAGTATACCTCACCGCCCTTTTTCTTTATCCACATTTAGTTTATATCGTTTGTATCGGTAACCGTCGTGCTCACTGTTTCCGTTTGCTTGCCTTGTACTTCATTACCGTATTCGTCCCAATCAAATAGGTTCTCCAATAGGAGTGCTAAAATGATCCCTACCAATAAACCGCTGCTAAGAACTGGACGAACGATACTTGGGATTGTAACAAAATAAGTAGCAGGAAGAGTCATAATGACAACACCTACAAACAATGGAACAGCTGAACGATAAACATTGACCGTATTGAATTTGACCTCTTTGAAGAAATTCAAGGAAGAGTTCAACAGAAGTAAGTAAGAGACGAACAACGCCGCGCTACCAATGCTTAACGGAAGCTGTGAGAAAAAGTGGCCGACTGGCGGAATAAGTCCCATAACGAGGAACATAAAGCCGCCAAGAACAAATGGAATTCTTTTTATAATTCCTGTTTGGCTCAAGAAACCAATTGATGAAACGTAAGGTGAATTCGGAACAAGTCCAAAAATACCTGCGATTAATGTGAAAACACCTGTAATCGTAAAGGATGCTCGATATTCGGATTTAGTCGTTTTCACGTTATACATATCTTCCGTACCTTTTAACGCACCAAACGTATTCGCCGCATTTAATAATCCCGCAATGACTGTCGTAATAATAATTCCCATGTCCCATGCTGGCTTCCCTAACGGAAATAGTTCGAGGCCAAACGATGTTGCTTCGCTAACTGCACTTTCCGGTTTGAAAATAATCGCATAAATGATCCACCCGCCGATGATTCCAATAAGTAAACCGTATCGACGAATGCTTGATGGTGCCTTTACGCTGATCACGATCACAATAATTGCGATAACGATCGATAATAACGATACACCTACATCGATAGACGCGTCCGCAGCCTGGTTACCAAATGGAATGCCTAGCATCCCCTTTAAAAAGATGCCTATCAATTGACAACCGAATAAAAACATAAACACGCCCATGACAGCAGGGGTGAATAACTTAGCGATGCGAGGACCTATCCCCGTTACACCAATTAAAAACGTCAAAATCGCGACGATAATAATTCCGACTGTCAAACTGCCGCCCAAGATATCTAAAGGCATCCCTTGTGCCACAGCCGTAGAAACGAGCGTTAAAATGACTCCCCACCAAAGGCCTGATTGCCCTTCCATAATAGCTCGCTTATGGCCGAAAAATGCTTGGATTATACATGCCAACCCTGTCACGATAAAGGATAGCTGAAGCATATTGACTATTGTCCCTGGCGAAAGTTCAAAAGCCGCTCCAACGGTAATTGGGATGACAACGATGTTCGTAAAAATAAAAAAGAGCCACTGTAAGCCCGAAATCCAGTTACTTGATTTTAATAACTCGTTAATAATAATCACCTTTCTTTTTATGCATAACAACAGCTTTAATGCCTATGAGAATGCCGACTAATGTATCTGCACCGGATGTATGACCAATCCCCTTCATCTCTTCAATCGCTTTTGAAAATTCGGTTACTGGTCGTTTGCCCAAAGCATTGCACACGTTTAGAAGATGTGAATGAAACTTATTTTCAGTCGCGTAAAGAAGATACTCAAGTGCAATATGTGTCGTTCTTTTCCGGCCCCGTTCGACCAAATAGGATTGGAGCTGGTGTATAAACGCTTGGTTTGTCCCTTCAAGTGCTGAAAAGACCGCACAAATCCCAGTTATACAATCATCGCCGCTAGGAGTGAGCCCAAGACCTCTGCCGATCCAGTAATCGAAGACCTTTTCAGCATCGGTACTTTCTTCATTGAATGCGAGATTTTGCAACCTCTCCAATTCATCTATAACGGGGAAATCCTTGGTAGTAGACGATGAAGGATTCAACACATACTGAATGAAACGCTTTTTTTCTTCCTCTGATTGGGCCAGGCCGATTTGCCAATCAGCTTGCATCAATGTATTTGCGAGTATTGTAAAATTTTCTTCCAATCTCATCAATTCATAGTGAGCTTGTTGTACTTTATGGTTTGTCCAATTCACCCGGTCGAGCGACAGTATAATCCCTTTAGGAAAAATGAGTGAAACGGATCGTTCATCCCAATAAACGTCCGAGTTCACAGCAAGCAGCTTCGTAAGCAATGTTGCCTGTCCTTGCTCCATGCCAATTCCAAACGGAGCAACACCATTCCCAACCGCGCCAACATGAACAAGATGGTCGCCAAACGCTAAGTTGAAGCTCGTATTAAAAACACTATGGATATGGCCTTTCGACTGTTTATCAAAAATCCGGGTAATATCATCACTCGCTACGAAGGCAGTCAATACAAAAGCTCTGCCATCATGATCGGGATTTAAATTCTTTGAATTAAACAATATGTTCACCCCAGACCTACATTTAAATCCAATGTATAGTATTCCCCTATTTTTAACCTTTATCTATTACATTCTACAGCTACAGATTGAAAATGTCATTGTTTACTATGACCAATTTATGCTTTGATTTTTGTTTATTTTTAACGTAAAATATATTATATAGAGAAAACAGCGAGGTTTCTGATTGAAATTTAGAGCTAGAGGGGTTTATACATGAAGACGATAAATGATCTATTTATTTTGGAAGGTATGAAAGAAGCGATTGTACTCGCTGGTCACCGCGGTCTGACGAGAAACGTACAATTTGTAAATATTTCCGATACGCCCGATGTCATTAATTTTTTGGCTGAAAATCATCTTCTCCTTTCAACCGGATATGCATTCAAGGATGATACGGAGAAATTCTGCCAGTTAATCAGACAAATGCATGACTTAAATTGTTCAGGTCTGGTCATTAAGATAAGCAGGTTCTTCCATCAACTGCCGCCTGAAGTAAAATTACTCGCCGATGATTTAGCGTTTCCGATTATTGATTTACCAACAACTCACACATTAGGTGAAGTGTCTCGCCATATTTTAAATTATTTGAATGACGCTGAAGCTGAGCAGCTGTATTATGCCTTGCATGTTCAAAAAGAATTTTCCAATATGCTCATTAAAGGATACAGTCTAAGTGCTCTGCTAGAACAGTTAGGCTATCTTTTGGCTCGTCCTTCCCTTTTATTGAATCACAGGGGAGAAATGATCGCCCAAAGCCATGACTTTGTAAAAGAATCAATGAAGGACGTTAAAGAGGAGATCCTTCTGAAGGTAAAAGAAAACATACATGCTGCACGTGAAGGGACAACCTTTTCAATCCCGTCAAGGGAACATCAATCCGTGTCGACGTTTCCAGTTCATACGAAGCGTCAATATCCAAGCATGCTCGTTATTTTCGATTCACTTACGTTACCCTACCCTTCTTCACAAATGGCAATTGAACAGGCAGGCAATGTCATTTCATTTACAATCGTGAAAGAGCAAGCCATTGAAGAAAACTCCAGATTGCTAAAAAACAACTTCTTTGCTGATTTGATTGAAATGAAAATCCAGTCCGATGAAGAAATATTTAGCCGTTCAAACTATTATGGACTCCAAAAAGGCATGGAGAACGTTTGTGTCGTCTGTACAATTGATGCCCAAGGGGAAATCTATGAGACCTTACAGCTTTACGAAAAAAAGGTTGGAGAACTGCATAATAGCGTGTACGACCAGCTCGAGGATGAAATTATTAATGAAGGGTTAGAAGCTACTTTATTCACAAAAGGAAAGTACTTCGCGATGATCTTACAGTTTTCGAAATATAGTGATGAAGAAATTGATAAGATTACACACTTCATCGAAAATGTTCAAGCCAGCTTTAATGGAGATTTCACTCTTTCCTTTGGGGTCAGCCATTCGGTTCCGTCACTCAAAGAAATACCGACGGCTTATTATGAAGCCGTGGAAGCGATCATGACGGGATACGAACAAAATCTAAAAGGGTTTATCAAATATTACAAAACAAGGGATTTGGAGGAGTTGTTGAAGACCCTTCCTCGCAAAGACTTAAAGGCCCTTTATGAGAACACGTTGAAATCATTAGCGTATCCAAAAACAAAGGAAGAGCAAGAATTAATCAAGACGATTCAAGTCTATTTAGATGCGCAATGCGAGTTTTCGGAAACGTCGAGAAAACTATTCGTTCATCGGAATACGGTGAAATATCGAATCGAAAAAGCAGAGGAAGTATTAAACTGCTCCCTCCGCGACCCAGCCGACTCGTTACGCATCCGCGTAGCCCTCGTTATTGGTGCCATACTAAAAGAAGACGATGAAGCGTGAAAAGCGCAAAACACCTGCTTAAACTAGAGAGCAAATAGGGGTTGTCCAGAAAATCAAAAAACCGACTTTCTGGACAACCTCTTTTTAACTAATAAAACTGTACTGTTGATTTCCGCTCCAGGCGGACGCTTTCCGCGGGCGAGCGCTGAGCCGCTTCGTCGTTACGCTCGGCTTCACTCCTGCAGGGTCTCAGCTGTCTCGCTTTCCCGCAGGAGTCGCCACCTTCCGCTTCAATCAACGGAAGCGGATTTTGATGATCAATTAAAAAAGAACACAAAGTAAGCCCCATAAGATTGTGGTGTTACATATGAACAAATTTCGCCATGTCTATTTGGGATAATCATTTATTTAGTGTCACCTATTGCTTGGAGTGCAGGCGCTCGACTCCTGCGAACGCGGTTACGAAGAACGGCGTTTGCGAGCATAAGCGTAGCGTTGTGAGCAGAATGAGGATGCCTTAATTTCTGCAAAGATCGCAGAAATTAAGGCAAATCGAACTCTTCGTGGTTCGATTGGCTCAAGCCATGCCCGCGGAAAGCGAGCGCCGGAACGGAAAGCAACTTTTTATAGGATTACTATAGTAAAAGAAAAACTGTAGACAAACGCCAATATTCTGGTGTTTATCTACAGTCTTTTTTTATTTTTAAGCGTTCACTTTTTGTGCAGCGGTGATTTCTCCGTTTTCAAACACGACTTCACCGTTGACAATTGTTGATTTAACTTTTCCTTTGAACGTCATGCCGACGTAAGGAGAGTGTTGGTGACGATAGAATAAGTCTTCGTTCGTCAGCTCGAAACTTTCTTCCAAGTTTACAAGTGCTAGGTCGGCATCATAGCCTGCAGCAATAGTTCCCTTATTATCAAGTCCGAACAATTTTGCTGGGTTTGTAGCTGTTAGGGCAACGATTTTCTCTAATGGAAGGTTACGTTTGAAATACCCTTCCGTTAACATGATGTTCAATGTTGATTGAGCACCGGAAATTCCGCCCCAACCTTCAAAATAGTTATCTGTAATTGTTTTCATAGATGCTGGAGCTGGTGAATGGTCAGAAGCGATGACGTTGATTTCCCCATTCACGACTGCCGCCCATAGATCTTCGACTTCGTCTTCATCGCGCAACGGAGGGCAGCACTTCGCCAATCCGCCTTTTTCTTCAAGGTCTTTGACAGTTAACGATAAATAATGCGGGCATGTTTCAACAGTTATATCTACGCCACGATCTTTCGCTGCCTGAATGACTTCAACGACTTTTCTGCTGCTTGCATGGACAACATGCACTTTACAGCCAGTCGCTTCGGCATATGAAATGATTCTTCTGACAGCTTCAATTTCAGAGATGATCGGTCTTGATTCAACAAAATCTCTTGCAGTTGTCTTCCCTTGTTTTTGCTTTTCATCAGCAAGTTGATCACAAATGACTGTGCTTTCCGCGTGAACTGCAAGAAGGGAGCCAAGGGAAGCGATTTCTTTCATCCCTTTGAAAATCGTTTCATCATCAACATGATTGAAATCAGCGATACCGCTCGGTGACATAAACGCTTTGAATCCGATAACGCCATTTTCATGGAGTTCTTTTAGATCTTCAATATTTTCAGGAACAAGGCCGCCCCAGTAATAAGGATTCACGATTGATTTTTCCTCGGCGCATGCCTTTTTCAAGTCTAAGTTTTCTTTATTGATCGTTGGAGGAGTACTATTTAAAGGCATATCAAAGAAAGAAGTTACTCCACCAGCTGCTAAGCTTCGACTTCCTGTCTCTAGCCCTTCCCATTCCGTTCTTCCTGGCTCATTGAAGTGGACGTGTGTATCAATTAATCCAGGTAATACATGAAGCCCTTCTGCATCGATTACTCGATCTGCTGAGCCTTGAAGTGATTGACCTACTTCTTTAATTTTGCCGTCTTTAATGGCAATATCTCCTTGGACAATGAATTCAGCTGTGACAATCTTGCCGTTTTTAATAAGTAAATCGTATGTAGTCATCTTTCATTCCTCCACGTATGTAGTCCCCTTTGCTATTGACGATAGGACAATAGCAAAGAGGTTGACTGAATTATTTGCTTGCAGAAATCAATTTGCCGATCGGCTCTCCGACAATGCCTTTTTCCAAGTCGAATACGACATTTCCGCGAACGATTGTTTTGGTTACGCGGCAATCAATTTTTCTGCCTTCATATGCACTATGTTTGTTTTTGTAGTAAAGGTCTTCCCTTTTCACCGTATAAGACTGGTTAGGGTCCACTAAAATGATATCCGCATCTTTTGAAACGGCGATTTCACCTTTATGTGCAATATTGAAACGTTCAGCTGGATTCGTTGCAATTAAATCAACGAATTTATGAACAGGTAGACCGCGTTGTTTCACAGCCAAGTCAAACATAAGGTCGACGTTGTTTTGCGCACCGCTAATTCCGCCCCATGCTTCCCATAGCGTCCCTTGCTTCAAGTCCTCCGTACAAGGGGAATGGTCAGATGTTAACCAGTCGATGTTCCCAGCAAGAAGCTCGTCCCATAATTTCGCTTGATCTTCCGCTTTTCTGATTGGAGGCTGACATTTTGCACGAGGGCCAATTTCATCGACTTGATCGGCAGTAAATGCAAAATAGTGAGGGCATGATTCAACCGTTACATCTACACCTTCTTCACGCGCTTTCAAAATCGTCTGGATTGCCTCTGACGTACTAATATGGACAAGGTGCAATTTACAGCCAGTTTCTTTAGCAAATAAAATTGCACGTTGAACGGCTTCCACTTCTGTAAATACCGGACGTGATTCCGCATATTCCACTCCGGAATTTTTGCCTTCTCTTGCAAATTCCTTTGCAAGGCCAGATGGAACTGCTCCGTTTTCTGCGTGGATGCATAGGATTTGATCCAATTCAGCCAGCTTTTGCATGCCTTTGTACAATGTGAAATCATCCACATTTATAAAATCATCTGGAATATCACTTGTTATATCAGATAAGAAACATTTGAAAGCGAGAACGCCAGCGTCAGACATTTCCTTTAGCTTATCTACATTCCCAGGGACGAGTCCGCCATAAAATGCATAGTCGACGTAGTTTTGGTCAACAGCAGCTTCTAGTTTCAAGTCTAATGCAGCTTTGTTAGTTGTAGCCGGCAGGGCATTCAGTGGCATTTCAACATAGCTTGTCGTTCCGCCAGCAGCTAACGATTTCGATCCTGTTTCGAAACCTTCCCACTCTGTACGTCCAGGTTCGCTAATGTGTACATGTGTATCAATCATTCCTGGCATAACGTATTGGCCAGTTGCATCGATCACTTCTTTTGCCTCTTCCGTGATTTGTTCCGCAATACAAGAGATTTTTTCATCTTTAATCCCGATATCAACTTTGTAAACACCATCACGTAATACTACGTTTCCACCTTTAATAACTAAATCATATGCCATTTAAAATTCCCCTTTCAACTATCAATGAATTTTACATACATCAACATTTTTATGCTAAATATCAGTTTCGGCATTTCTAATGTTAACTATTCTCCTTCGTTAATTCCGGAGTTTTGTCTAACACCGATCTTTTTGCCGACGCTGATTGAAGCACTGTGTAAAGAATAAAGGCTACAATGATCCCGACAAACCAAGACATATCGTAAAGCGGTTTAAATAAGGGAACAACATTACCGATCAAACAAACGACACCTGCAATAACTGTTGTGACAATCGCATTTACATTGAAACCGTTTTTATAATGGTACCTTCCCTTCTTCGCATCATATAACGCATTCAAGTCGATATGCTTTTTAGCGATGATGAAATAGTGGGCTAACATAATACCGGTAACCGGAGCTAAAATACCGCCAACAATGTTCAGGAAAGTAAATACTCCTGTTGCACTCTCCATCAATTTCCACGGCATCGTGAGAATCCCGATAATGGCTGCAAGAATGGCACCAGATTTGAAAGTCAGTTTTTTCGGGAATAAGGATGCTAGTTGGTATCCCGCAGGTACAATATTTCCTGTAACGTTAACCGACAATGTTGTTAAACATAGAGTAAGGACAGAAATAGCGATTGCAAACGTACTGTCAAATCTAGCTACAACATCAAGTACGTTCCATATTGGTGTCCCGAAAGCGATTTCAGAGCCAACAATAATCGAGATGCTCGCAATCGCAAATAACAGGTATGCCACTACAAGTCCAGCGGTTTGTCCAACTGCCTGTGCTTTCGTAGATTTCGCTAGCTTCGTGAAATCTGATACGTTTACAATCGGCGCTGCCCATGCTGCGATCACTGCTGTTACCGCTGCAAAGAAGATGATGATTTTATTACCAGCAACTCCTGAGCCTGTGTATTCTAAAATAGGTCCAATTCCACCCGCTAAATTTATGGCCCAAATTGCCATACCACCAAATACGATGTAAACAAGCGGTGAGAGGATGTTCGTGAATTTCCCTAAGAACCCCATGCCTCCATAAATTAAAGCAACATTAAACAACCAAAACAGTACAAACGAAATCATCGCTGGCAAAGTCAAACCTAGTAAGTTCCAATCTCCGCCTAATGTTAAATATGTCGGCCAAAGCTTGCCGATTAAGATTGACAACGCTTGACTTCCTGCGTATGTCTGAAATCCAAACCACATAATTGCCGAAATAACTCCCCTTAAAACGCCGGGAATCATTGCTCCTTTCGGTCCATACGATAAACGCAACAACATCGCAAATGGCAAGCCATATTTTGAACCCGCATGACCGTTAAGAACTAACATCGCCGCTATGATAACGGAAGCAACCAAAATAGCTGCAAATACTTGACCAACCGACATTCCTAAAGCAAAAAGACCGCCGATGGCAATATAGTTTGGAATGTTGTGGACGGAGCCCATCCATACAGAGAAGAAATTCCCTATGCCCCAATTCCGATTTTTTTCTTGAGTTGGCAAAACGTCTTTGCTATATCCAGCTGCTAACGCATCCTGTCTATTCAATTGACTCAAAAAAACTCCTCCTAAAATGATTCACTATCTATCGACACACTTTGTCTATTCGTAATGAATGATATTATTAATTAATACATGAGTTAACTGAATGTTTTTGTACAATAATAGTTAACAGCATTATTATAAGACAATAAAAGCAATAATTCTTTAGTTTAGTTAACCAAAAGATTCAACTTTTATTATCTAATGTTAATAAGGAGGGTAATCAATATGTTCACTATAGACAACGATTTGTTCAAAAGAAACAACAGAAAAACCTCGTGAAGAGTCCATCTCCATGAGGCGATTCTAAAGGTATATTATTTCTCAAAAATCGTCCCTTTTTTAAAACTTGACCCTGTAAAAGCAAACTTCGATAAAAGATAATACGCTATTCCAGCCACGACTACACCAATAATCCATGCAAGCTTAACCACTATAAACGCAGCGGCTGCACCGATCAGCATCGCAAGCAAACCTGCTTTATTAAATCCGGCAAAAGGACCATCTTCCTTGTATAAATCAGTAACATTGACCCTCTGTTTTCTTAAAATATAATAGTCGACTAACAGAATTGAAATAACTGGCCCTAAAAACGCGGAATAAATAAGAATGAACATATCCAGACCTGTAGCCGACGACTCTTTAATAAGCAACCAAGGGAATGCGCCTAGCGCAAGCAGTCCTGTAATAATGGCGGATGTTTTGTATTTCAGTTTCGTCAACATTGTAATAACATAAACCGGCGGGATAATATTTGCGACCATATTTGTCGCAATTACCGTAAATACGATAAATGCAGATACCGCAACAGCAAGAATGTCGTTATTTAGTACGACCGGGAGTGCTAGTGCAGGATTTGTTATACCTGTTGCTGCGGCAAGCATTGCACCGATGACAATAACAAAACCATATGAAAGGGTAATCGGGAAAAAGTATAAGGATGCACGTTTCTTATCACTCATACCAGTTTTCAGCTCTCTGGAATAGTCTGCCGCACTTACAAAAATACCGGCATAATTCCCTAGGAAGACCATGATGAGACCGAAGAACGGCAATCCCCATGAGCCTTTTGCTTGTACCCAATTTTGTGTAATTTCAGCACTGTAGTTCGACAAAAGAATTACAAATACATAAATCAATCCCACAATGAAAACGACAGATGCAATTGTTTCTACCCATTTAACTGCATGGAAGCCGAATAACGAAAGTACAATTTGGAATAATTGTAGCGCGACAAAACAAATAAAAATATTATTAAAGGATCCACCTGTAATAATCTTGGCAATCTCGTTTAAGGCAGTTCCGCCAATCCAGCTTTGAATACCGTACCAAACGATGGCAGGTATACCACGTAATAGTGACGATATAACCGTTCCTTTTACCCCGAACGACATTCTAAGCTGAACAACATATGGAATGCCTTTTCTGTAGCCCAGTCGATCATTTAAAGCAAAGACAGTGGAAATGATTGCAATTGCGACAAGAGCAGCCAAAATTGTTTGGAAGATGTTTAGTGTTGCCACACCTGCTACAATTACACTGGCCCCTAACGTCATATTCCCTAAGTTGACGCCGTCGCCAATCCACATAAATATATAGTCTTTCGGTTTAACCGTCCGATCTTTATCAGTTTTTGGATGTAGTGATTCATCCAACCCCGTAGCATGTTCGATCTGCGAGTCCGGACTTGCATTATTTGTAGACATAAACCATACTCCTTTGTATTGTGTGAAGTACTTACAGAGGATCCCGAAAGTGTAAATTTATTTCATTCAAGGACAACATATTAATAAATAGTATTATGTACTTCTTTTCCTTTATTATGTGCAATACAAAAATGCCCCAGGGAGAACGATTCTCCGTGAGGCATTTCGTGTTTATAAATTTACTTTTCGAAGATTGTTCCTTTTTTGAAGCTTGAATCTTTAAAGGCATACTTCGATAGAAGATAATATGCTGTTCCTGCGACAACTACACCGATGATCCATGCGATATCAACCACTAGGAACGCAGCGGCAGCACCGATCAGCATTGCAAACAAACCTGCTTTATTAAATCCTGCATAAGGACCTTCTTCATTGTACAAATCAGTAACATTGACTTTTTGTTTTCTGAGAATATAATAGTCGACTAACAGGATTGAAATGACCGGTCCTAAGAACGCGGAATATATCAGAATGAACATGTTCAAACCTGTAGCTGATGATTCTTGAATAAGCAACCAAGGGAATGCGCCTAACGCAAGCAATCCTGTAATAATTGCTGATGGTTTGTATTTTAGTTTCGTTAACATTGTAATAACATAAACTGGCGGGATAATGTTCGCCACCATATTTGTCGCAATTACCGTAACAACGATAAATGCAGAGACAGCAACAGAAAGAATATCATTATTCAGGACTACCGGAAGTGCTTGGGCAGGATTCGTGATACCCGTTGCAGCGGCAAGCATTGCACCGATGATAATAACGAAACCGTATGAAAGAGTGATTGGCACAAAGTATAATGCACCACGTTTCTTATCACTTAGGCCAGTTTTCAGTTCTCTTGAGTAGTCAGCTGCACTTACAAAAATACCAGCATAGTTCCCTAGGAAGACCATAATGAGTCCGAAGAACGGCAAGCCCCATGAGCCTTCTGCTTGGATCCAGTTTTGTGAGATTTCAGTGCTGTAGTTTGACACAAGAAGAGTAAATACATAAATAAGCCCGACTGAGAAGACAATTGATGCAATTGTTTCTACCCATTTAACTGCATGGAAGCCGAATAATGAAAGTACAATTTGGAATAATTGAAGCGCTACGAAACAAATAAAGATGTTATCGAAGGACCCGTCTGTAGCAATCTTCATAATTTCGTTTAAGGCAGTTCCACCGATCCAGCTTTGAATACCGTACCAAACGATGGCAGGTATACCTCGTAAGAGTGATGAGATCACTGTTCCTTTTATACCAAAGGACATTCGAAGCTGTATAACGTAAGGGATTCCTTTTTTGTAGCCTAGTCGGTCATTCAAAGCAAAGACAGTTGAAATGATCGCGATTGCGGCTAAAGCTGCTAAAATTGTTTGGAAGATGTTTAGTGTTGCGACACCTGCTACAATTACACTGGCCCCTAACGTCATATTACCTAAGTTGACGCCGTCGCCAATCCACATAAAGATATAATCTTTCGGTTTAACCGTTCGATCCTTATCGGTCTTCGGATGTAGTGATTCATCCAATCCAGTGGCATGTTCAATTTTTGTATCGTAACTTTCGTTAACTGTAGACATATGCCATGCTCCTTTGCATTGTATGTTGTAGTTCGAAATTATCCTCATATAATAAACGGCCGGTTATAATTTGTTTTTAGTTGCAAACAAATAAGGTTAAATCAGCCTTTTCATATCCTTAGAGAACGTTTCCGTTGTTTACAATAGTTATTATACATAGCTTTATGAGGCTGGTCTTTATGTCTATTTAACAAAGTTAACAAAGCTCCGCTATATACTCTGCATAACAAAACTAACAACAACAGCTTCGGCGTACAGTCACTTGTACACTTTGAACAATACACCGGAACAATTGATTGAAAGTTATAAATCTACATACCAAATGAGTTGTACTTCATCCTTCACCGGAGCCTCATTGTAATACGCATATTCATCTATCTTACCTAAAGTCGCACCTTGTTTTTGATAAAATTTACAAGCCGGAACATTGTTATTTTGACATTCAATCTTCATCTGCCTAAACCCATTCAATCTAGACCATTCAACAGCCATCGAAAAAAGCTTTGTCCCAATGCCCTGTTGCTTGTATTGATCATCTATTCGTATATCCCATAACACAGTCATGTCGTCCCTGCCGTCGAGCATTTGAACACCTTCTGTTTTAGAGGCCACTGTTACAGCACCAATTGGAATGTCGTTATCGAATGCCATGAAAAAAACCCAATTTGTAATATCAAATTCATCGGCATATTGGCTTGCTTTTTCATATACTCCTAAATCTTTTATGTATTCCTCGACCGGGGACTCGATAAACAAAATTCCTCCTAATCCACATTCGATCTTTTCAAGTCGATAAATACTTTTTACACGGACAATCATCGGAATTTGGTCATATTGATCAAAGTAGGATGAATCGATTTCTTTGTATGTAATCATTTTCCTTCCTCCCCCAAAAAAGCACTGGCATCGTAACCAGTGCTCACAAGTAAAATATTGTTGTTCATTACACTCGGAGCGAGCCGCGGAAGCTTCTGGCAGCGTAGTAGGAATCGGCTCCGTTGTGATAGAGAAAGACCGTATCGTATCGACGATCACAAAAGAGCGCTCCCCCAAGTTTTCGAATGCGAGTTGGCGTCTCCACCCAGCTCGATGTTTTCAGATCGAATTTACCAAGCGTCTGCAACCAACGATATTGTTCTTCTGTTAACATGTCAATGCCCATAGCCTCAGCCATATCCATAGCGCTAGTTTCCGGCTTATGTTTTTTTCTTGCTTCTAAGGCTTCCCGATCATAACAAACACTTCTACGTCCTTTAGGACTTTCCGCTGAACAATCGTAAAAAATGAATTCGCCCGTATCTGTATCATAAGCAACAACATCCGGCTCACCACCGGTTTGTTCCATCTCTAAGAGCGACCGTAGTTTTTCTGGATTGGCCTCTAACTTTTCTTGAACTTGAGTCCATTCAAGGCCAGTATGGCGTTCCATATTGTTTGCAAAACGTTCTTTCAGTGTAATAATCAGTTCTTCATGTGTCATATTAGTCTCTCCTTTATATCGGGCGCCTCTGCAGCACACCAAACTCAACTAACTTTAATATGACCTGCTTTTGCCCATAATTCAACCTTTGCGTTTACCTCTTTTTAGTTTTTCGAGATTTTGCTTATGAAATCCCTTCCCAATTAACCAGATAGCCAAACTCATTTCATAAACACCTACAGGTAAAGCAATGATTCCCTTTGCTGTAGAAATAGGGTCCACAATACCAAACATGTCTAGTAAACCACCTATGAATACCATAACGGCTGTAACCATACCAAATAGCGCTAGTTTTCTTGGCACTAATCCAGTCTTATATAGTAAGTAACTGTACATGAGTGTATTTAAGCCTAACATTAAATTGGGACCCAACATAAATGTCCACCGATGAAATGATTGCAACAGTAAACCTGCAGCGTGAAGATACTCACTGGCTAAGTTGCCTTCTTCGTAATGTACACTAAGGTGCAATAGACCTAATATACTTACCAAACCGATTGCAATGAAAACAGCTTCCATATATCGAAAACATAGATATCCTAGAGCAATATGTTCGTTCCACCTCCGGAGATATGGAAACAGCATGACTGCTGTCCCAATAGCCGCACCTACTAGACAAACATCGTTTAGAACTCCTATTAACACCTTCGCATCTAATCCATTTGCCGCGGACATATACCATTGCTCTGACAGTACTGACTGATAAAAGACAACAGCTATGACGGAAGTGACCGCAGCTACAATATATAAAATGCCTATTATCAATCCATTCTTTCTATCCTGCGTCATACACTCCCCCCTCTACGGTGTTATCACAATCAAAAATGAACTGAATATCCACGAAGGTATGTCAGTTCACATTTAAATGGTACTTCAGTTCTTTTATTTGTTCGATATGTCGCTGTTCATGCAAATAGACCTGTTCAATCCATTGATCAAGAGGCAAATCACCTAAAGCGGGATGTTTGACCGATTTCTCCGTTAAGGTGGATAGATCATCAATTCCATTCAAAAAAGTCAGTAGTTTACTTCTAGATTCGTTTAACAGTTCAATGATTTGCTGAACTTCAAATGGTTCTACGCTAGGTTCAACAATTTGTGGTGCTTTCCATTTGTGCGTTCTGTCCGATAATTTTTGATCAATCCTCTTCCGTTCTATCGGGGCATTATCCCCCCTTTTTAATCCCCAATCAATCGCTTTTATCGTTGACTGTTCCACTAACACTAAATGGTGGCAAACTTGTGCGATACTCCAACCATTCATGTCAGGCTTACTATTGAATTGAACATCAGTTAAGGTAGCAATTTCTTTTATGAGGTCACTTCTCGTTTCATCCAAATTGTCATGTACCGACTTATTCATTAGGTTTCTGCCCTCCTGAGACATTGCTTTTATAGATTCTTATTTTATATATGTTCTCTGTGACGAATGTATTCTCCTTGGAGAACCCTTTGGTTATGAGGGGAACCAAAAAAATAACCTCTCCAAATAGAGAGGTCACTTCGTTACTGCACTGTATATCCGCCATCTAATACTACTGCTTGCCCGGTCATTCCTTTTGCTTCATTGCTTGAAAGGAATAATGCTAAATCAGCGATCTCCTTAACATCTAAAAGCCTCTTCTGTGGTACCAACGGATAAATGACTTCCTCCAATACAGACTCAAGTTGAACATTGCGTGTTATAGCTAAGTCTTGTAGCTGATTGCGCACCAACGGCGTGTCAACATATCCTGGACAAATCGCATTTACCGTAATTCCGTCTGCCGCCGTTTCAAGAGCAGCTACTTTTGTTAAACCGATGACACCATGCTTCGCCGAGTTATAGGCGGCTTTCCCTGCGAACCCGACGAGTCCATTGATGGACGCCATATTTAGGATTCGTCCAAAACCGTTTTTCCGCATATGCGGCAATACGAGCTTTGTTGCTATAAATGGCGCTGTCAGCATAAGTTTAACAAGGAACTCGAATCGGTCCGTCGGAAAATCCTCGAGCATCGCTACATGCTGCATCCCTGCATTATTAATGAGGATATCAATTTTCCCAAAATGATCGATTGCTTCATCGATTGCCTTTTGTAAGTCAACTTCGGATGTAACATCGCATTTGATACCAATTGCGTCTCCGCTTAGATTGTCGGCAGCTGCCTTCACTTTCTCCTCATGAATATCCGATAAAACAACCTTCGCACCGGCTTTGGAAAATTCTTGAGCAATTTCAAAACCGATCCCTTGTGCAGCTCCTGTTATAAATAAAACTTTTCCTTCCACCATATGAACTCCTCCTGAAACATAAATACAGAGCGCCTACGTGATATACCTTATGGATAACAACGTATTTTAAATCTATATTAGTTCGCTGTAGCTGAACCTAAATACGTTTTCACCAGACTATTATCCCTTAACAAATCTCGTGATTGTCCATGTAACTTCACCTCACCTACTTGTAAAACATAGGCTCGGTCAGATATGGCTAAAGCAGCCATGGCTAACTGCTCGACAACCATAACGGTCTTGCCAGCCTTCTTCAACTCTATTAGCGTGTCAAATATCTGTTTTACAAATATAGGTGATAAGCCCATCGATGGCTCATCCAGAATAACAAAATCAGGATCAGACATAAGCGCTCTGGATACAGCTAGCATCTGTTGCTCCCCACCGCTTAATGTACCTGCTTGCTGCCATCTTCTCTCCTTGAGTCTTGGAAATCTTTCGTATTCTCTTTCGATAAGCTCTTGGATTTTTTGTTTTTCTTTTTTAATCGAAAATGCACCTAAAATTAGATTATCCTCTACCGATTGATCACCAAAGACTTGACGACCTTGAGGGACATGGGAGATACCAAACCCTAAAATTTTATGTGCAGGAGTACCTGAAATCACATTATCCTTATAGAGAATCGTCCCCTCCTTTGCCTTCAGCAACCCGGTAATCGTGTTTAACAGTGTAGTTTTGCCAGCCCCATTCGGACCAATAACAGCAACAATTTCGCCTTCATTTACTTCCATTGATACTTTGTGTAAAGCAGATGCTTGCCCATAACTAACCGATAGATTTTGTACCTGCAACAAGCTCGTTCACCTCTTCCCCACCAAGATAGGCCTCAATTACCCTTGGATCGTTTTGAACAGTTTCAGGAGTTCCCTCACAAATTTTCTTACCGAAATCTAAAACTGTAATATAATCACAAATATTCATAACGATATCCATATGATGTTCAACCAAAATAATAGACAATCCTGCATTCTTTAAACGTTGGATTACATCCATGATTTTTTCAATTTCTACTGGACTCGCTCCTGCTGCTGGTTCATCTAGAATAAGCAATGAGGGTTTCAATGCTAACCCCCTAGCTATTTCAACTAATCGTTGTTCACCATATGATAAGTCAGATGCCTTTTCATGGGCTCTGTCTTCTAAGCCAACAATCCGTAGTAGATCATAGGCTTTTTGTGCATAGTGTCGCTCTTCGGCAGATACCTGACCTAGATACAATAGGTTCTTCAGGAAACCTGTTTTAAAGTGACGATGAAAACCAACCATGACGTTTTGTAAAACGCTAATGTCTTCAAACAACTGTAGATTTTGGAACGTTCTCGTAATTCCTTCTTCTGCAATACCATGAGGAGCATATTTTGTAATGTTCTTACCTCTCCAAAGGAGGCTTCCGCCAGTCGGCATATAGACCCCACTTAGAACGTTCACCGTCGTACTTTTTCCTGATCCATTTGGACCAATAATTCCGTGAACAGTCCCACCTAAAACTTCAATGTCAACATTGTCGACTGCTTTGAGTCCACCAAAATGCATCGAAATATTTTTTAACTCTAACAGCTTCCCGTCAATCCCATCGGGTAAATCGATTGTTGCCTCCTGATGATCGTGTAAGATTCCTAATTCAGTATTCACTTTTTTACTCGAAAACTTTTTAAAGAAAGAAAGCTTAGATAAGGCACCTACAATACCATCAGGTAATAGAACTAGGGCGATTAATAATATTCCACCAAAGATCATTAAGTGATAATCTACATAGTTGTGGAGGAATTGAGGTAACCCAACAATAATCGCTGTACCTATAATAGGACCTATTTTTGTTCCTGATCCACCGATTATAACCGCAATGAGGAACATAATCGATAAATGCAAATCAAAGGTTGTACTACTGACAAACTGGTTTTGAAAAGCGAACAGTCCGCCTCCTATTCCTGCTAAAAAAGCGGAGATAGAAAAGGCTAGTATTTTCCAATTTCGAACATTAATCCCTAGCACCTCTGATGCAACTTCACTATTTCCAAAAGCAATAAAGGTTCTTCCATAACGGCCTCTAAATATATTCGTCGCGCCTGCTGTGAATATAATTGCCAATAGACCGATAAACCACATATATTCAATCGGTCCAAGCTCAAAACCGAATAGGGATGGTTGCGAAGTTCTAAGTCCTGCAGGACCACCCGTGACATCTACCCAGCGGTTGGCGATAATACTAATTAATTCCCCAAAGGCGATTGTTACCATTGCCAAATATGGACCTTTCGCTCTTAAAGAAAGAAGTGCTACGACTGCCCCAAATACTGCAGCAATTAAGGCAGAGATCACAATACTAACGAAGAAATTCAATCCTACTTTCATGGTAAGGATGACAGATAAATAGGCTCCGATTGCATAAAATCCGACATGTCCCAAGGAAATCTGATTGGAGAGTCCCACGAGTAGATTTAACCCTACGATGACAATGTAGGTAATTAAAAATGACTGGACTACATGAATGGTATGAGCATTATTAAAAACCCACGGAAATGCATACAAGAGGACGAGCGGGATCACAATTTGATAAATCCACCATTTTGCTTTTATCATTTTAGAACTTCTCCTTTACTCGTTTTCCAAATAACCCCTGAGGAAGGACTGCTAAAATGACAAGAATTAAGAAGAATGCAGCAGCTTCTTTCATGGATGTACTGTATAAAGTAAAGAGATTTTCTAACACCCCAAGCAGTAGTCCTCCGATAAATATGCCTCGTGGATTCTCGATACCGCCAATAATTGCAACCGCAAATGCTTTTAATCCTAGAAAAAGACCAATAAATGCACCTGGATGAACCATCGGCCCGACTAAAACTCCACCTACTCCTGCCAGAATCCCTGCAATGATAAATGCTATGGAAGCCATTAATCGAGGATTAATGCCCATTAATGAAGCAGCATCTCTATTGAAGGCAACTGCTTCAAGCGCCTTTCCAAATAAGGATTTCTTTAAGAAGATGTATAGTAGGAACATAATAACGGCAGCACTAACGAGTACAAATATTTCATGATAGCGGATTTTCAATATACCTAAATCTAAAATGGCGCGTCCAAAAGGTGAGGGGGCCATTAATACATCTCTTCCCCAAATAAGCATTGCTACGTTTCTTACAATCATCGCAACGGCTACAGTACTTAAAATCCACCCAATAGAATGCCAACTTTTTAATGGACGGATAGCGACTTGTTGCAATCCCCAACCAGAAATTGCCAATATAACGATTACCACAAGTAATGATGCTAAAAAGGCAATCCATACTCCCCCACCTGAAGTAGTTACTGCCGTGAATGTGGATAATCCAATAAGTGAACCAAGCATGACAAAGTCACCTTGACCAAAGTTCATCGTTCTAGTGGTAATAAAGGTAATATAGTAGCCTTGGGCAATGATTGCGTAAATGCTTCCATACACGAGCCCATTAACAATGGCTTTGATGATATCTGTTAGTAAATCCAAAGCAAACGCCCCCTTGTAAAATGCTACAAAATTCAGCAGCGGTGAAAAGGGAAATCTTCATAGATTACCCTTTTGCACCTAATTATATGCACCTTTCCCTCGCGACTAAAACAGGACTAAATAACGTTAAACGTCAACATGTTGACTCTTTTATTCTGCTGAAACAATTTGTAAATCTTCGTTATAGGTGGCGATGAATACTTCGTCAATACCAAATGCTTCATGGTTATCTTTAGTGAAAGGTGTTGATTTAATTGCTGTTACACCATCGAAGTCCGTGAAGGACTCAATTTGATCCCGAATTTTTTCACTATCCAAACCAACCTTTTTTATTGCATCTAAGATAAGTTTTGCACTGTCATATCCTTGTGCTGTGGCAATAGGGAATACATCCTCACCGTACGTATCCACTACTCTTTTATGGAATGCTTTTGCTTTATCATTTTGGTCAATCGTATATGACTGTACGAAGAATAGATCACCCAATACAAGATCCCCAACTAAATTTAAAACAGTAGGGTCACCCGTAGCCCAAGTCGCGTAAATAGGAGCATTCAACCCTTCATTGAAACGAGCTTCAAGTAACTTGGCTGACTGTGGTGCAAGTCCGTAGAAGATGACTGCCTCCACCCCTGCATTATTCATTTCTCGAATAGAAGGCTCAAGATTCAATTCCTTTGGATCAAAGGCTGAAATAGCAGTCGGTTCCATATTGTAGACTTCCTTCATTTGCTTTACAATATCATCCCTACCACCTTGGCCGTACCCTTCCGTATCATGGATGACACCAAGTTTTGTCAGTCCTTGTTTTTCGATAAGTTCTTTTAAAATAGCGGACACTTGAACCCCATCAAGAGGAGCTACACGGAAAATATAGTTTTTATCGGCATCTTTATACTCTTGTGTAATTTTTGTCCCTGTAGCTACTGGTACAACTTCAGGGATTTTTGCCTCTTGAACAAATGGAATATGAGCCATGGCATTCCCGGAGTTAGCAGGTCCAACGAGGGCCACAATTTTATCTTGATTAATTAACTTTTGAACAATCTCGATCGACTTTTCCGGTTTCGCTTCATCATCATAGAGGACTAAATTTGCCATTTTCCCTTCAAAACCGCCAGCGTCGTTAAAGTCCTTAATAGCTAGGTCCACACCCCTTTTTACTCCTTCACCAAATAGAGCTGTTCCACCTGACATAGAAATAGCTAACCCTAGGTTAAAGGTCTCTTGTCCTGAAGATTTACTAGAATTACTAGTATTTGATGCATTTGTTTCTTTTACCTGTGGACTACATCCTGCTAAAATTGTAAATAATACCAGAAACGCTACTAGAAAGATTGAACTTGATTTTCTCAAAATAATTCCTCCCCTTTTTAATAAACCCAAAGTTCCCCATCCAATCTTCAATCCTCATGCAATTACCGATGCTACAGCTTGTCTTCCTTGGACCACCTCCAACAAAAGTAAACGCTTTCATTCATTTAATCAAAGCTTATGAAAACTTGCAAACCCTTATTTTAAGACGTTTTACGAGGGACATAGAAAAAACAGTCCGATAATCCGGACTGTTTTTTTCCAGCATATAAACAACGCATTGTAGGAAGTCCGAATTTCCGGATTACTGTCCTGAAATTCGGAAAATAGGTCAAAAGCCATATTTTTTCAACTTTTCATAAAACGTACTTCTGCTTAGCCCTAAAACCTTTGCCGCTTCTCTTCGATTCGGGTAGATCTGAAGGGTTTCAGAAATTAAGTTCCTCTCCAATTGTTCAACTGCTTCCTGTAACGTTTGGGCATGGTTCGAATAGTACCGGGACTTGATTCGAACTTCTTGAGGCAAGACACTAGGGAGGATTACGTCTCCATTTGTTAAATAGACTGCCGCTTGAATGACATTTTGCAATTCCCTTACATTCCCCGGCCAACTATATTCTTTCAAATATTGCATCGTCTCCGGTGCAATGGAAAGATTGCGCTTTCCCACTTTTGCAATCGTATCGTAAAAAAAGTGATTCGCGATTTCCTCGAAATCATCCATTCGCTGACGAAGTGGAGGAATGTGCAGGGTAATTGCATGAACCCGATAATACAGATCCTCACGCAACTTCCCCGATTCCATTAAGGTTTTCAGCGGTTGATTTACAGCAGCGATAATTCGGACGTTTACTTTACTTGCTTTGTGTGATCCAATCGGTTCAATCGTACCTTCCTGGAGCGCACGCAATAATTTAACTTGCATTGCTAGTGGCATGTCCCCTAAATCCTCAAAGAACAATGTACCGCCTTCGGCTTGATGGAATCTCCCTTTTCTTTGGATTTGCCCGGTAGGTCCAACACTTCCAAAAAGCTCAAGTTCAAGAAACTCCACTGGAATTAATGCACAGTTCACTTTCACAAAAGGCTTCTCAGAGCGATTCGATCGATAATGAATACTTTGCGCAAACATTTCCTTTCCTGTCCCGCTTTCTCCCTGAATCAATATAGGTAAATCACTCGGAGCAATCATTTGAATCGTCTCTTTGACCGATTTAATCGCATCAGAGGACCCAAGTATATCCTGAAGCTGAAAAATCGTTTTCTCTGTTTCCTGTCCAATTTTTATTTTCTCCATTGTCGTTTTCACATGAGAGCTCAAATTATGCCAATCGTTTAAGTCTCGGAAAATGACACTTCCGAAAGCCCCTACAATTTCCCCGTCAACTCGTAATGGTACCCGGTTCGCTAACATATAGGTTCCTTTAATAAAGTGCGGTGAGGCTATATGCACTTCACCTGACTCTACCACTTCATGCATACGAGTGTTTTCAATGACTTCATTTACAGGCTTTCCGATTGCTTCTTCACGAGTCGTTTCGAGGAATTTACAGTATTCTTCATTGATATATAGAATGTTCGTCTCTTTATCAACGACAACAAACCATTGAAAAGCATTCTCCAGGATCTCCAATAAGACTGACTCCGTTAATCGATCCGTCACCGCATTCATAATACCCCTCCCTCATATTCTCTAATGTGAATATCTTCTCAGAATAGTAAATATAGTGCAAATAGAATAATTTTGGTAGTCCCCGATTGTGAAAGACAAAAGAGGTGAGAGCCTTCCGAAACGAAAGGATCTCACCTCAAGTGATTGGTTATTGATTTAAATCGTAAATCTGACCTTTAATTAAGTACGCAGCACTTTCCGCGATGTTTGTAATGTGGTCGGCAGTGCGTTCAAGATAACGGTTGATGAATAGTAATTGGACGAGCTGTGTTGTTTGCTCAGGATGTGTACGCAAGTATTCCGTGATGCTTTTGTATGTTTCTGCATAAGCATTGTCGACGATATCGTCCAAAGCGGCGACTTCCTTCGCGTACTCCATATTTCCATCGATGAAGGCTGTAACTGCCTTTTTAAGCATGTCAAGGGATACTTCATTCATTTTCTCAAGACTTGTAATGTTGATCAGTGATTCAGTATTTCCGATTTTAGCTGTCGCTTTCGCGATGTTTACGGCGAAATCGGCAATTCGTTCAATATCAGAAGTGATTTTTAATGACGCAATAATTCTTCGCAAATCCGTTGCAAATGGTGTCTCTTTTGCAATGAGCCACACTGCAAATTGATTGATTTCATGGTCAAGATTATCAATTACTGTGTCTTCATCAATGACTCGTAACGCTAATTCAACATCTTGTGTTTTGAAAGCAGTGAACGCTTTTTCGAATGCAGATACGGTTAGCGCGTTCATCTCCATCATTTTGTTTTGTAACTGTTGCAAGTTCTTGTCAAAGTTTTTTCGTACGTTCATCATCACAGTCACCTCTCATGTCATCATTTTGGCCTTTGCGCAATTAACCGAAACGACCTGTTACATAATCTTCTGTTCTTTGGTCTTTCGGATTGGAAAAGACGGAATTCGTGACGTCATATTCAATAACTTCTCCATTTAGGAAAAATGCAGTTTTGTCCGATACCCGGGCAGCCTGCTGCATATTATGTGTCACAATTACAATTGTATATGCTTTTTTCAATTGTGCAATCAATTCTTCAACTTTTAACGTAGAAATCGGGTCAAGTGCGGAAGTAGGCTCGTCCATAAGAATGACATCTGGCTTCATCGCAATGGCACGGGCAATACAAACCCTTTGTTGCTGACCACCTGAAAGGCCAAGTGCGGAGGATTTCAGTCTGTCTTTCACTTCATCCCAAATTGCAGCTCCGCGCAAACTTTCCTCAACGATTTTGTTCAATTCTTTCTTGTTTTTAATGCCTTGAGCCCGCGGACCGTACGCAACATTATCGTAAATGCTCATCGGGAATAAATTCGGCTTCTGGAATACCATGCCGACTTTTGTACGCAGTTTAATGACATCCGCTGATTTATAAATATCTTCTTTGTCGATAACGATGTCCCCGCTGATTTTAACGCCATCGATAAGATCGTTCATCCTATTCAACGTTCGGAGAAACGTTGACTTCCCGCAACCCGAAGGCCCGATTAACGCGGTTACTTTCTTCTCTTCAATATCTAACGACACATCAAATAGTGCCTGCTTCTCTCCGTAAAATAGATTCAAATCTTTTACACTGATCTTGGCTGTTCCCTCTGATTGCTTCATAAGCGCTCATTTTTCCTCCTTCAACTTCTATATCCCGCTCAAAAACTTGATTTGCACGCTATTGTACTATTAAAAATCTGCTTTGTTTAACTTCTTGGAAATGAACGTAGCCAAGAAGTTCAAAGCTAGTATAAGGACGATTAACACGATTCCAATTGCAGCTGCAAGTTCTATATCTCCCGCCTCCTGAGTAACTAAGAAGGAATGGACCGTTAATGTCCTTGCAGAGGAGAAAATACCGGAAGGCATCGCTGCCACAGTTCCAGCTGTTAAAAAGATCGCAGCGGACTCACCAATAATCCGTCCCATGGAAAGAATAATACCTGCCAGTATTCCAGGCATTGAACTTGGTAAGATGACTTTTGCAAGTGTTTGAAGCTTCGTTGTTCCTAAAGCTAAAGAACCTTCACGATATGCTTGAGGCACCGTTTTCAGTGCTTCTTCAGTTGTACGAATCACGACCGGCAATACGATAATTGTCAACGTCAAGGAAGCAGAAATGATCGACATGCCAAGTTTTAACGTCGTCACAAAGAATACTGCCCCGAACAATCCATAGATGATCGAAGGAATCCCCGTTAAGCTTTCTGTCGCAAAACGGATTGTTTTTACGAGCCGGCCTTGCTTTGCATACTCTTGAAGGTACACCGCTGCCAAAATTCCGATAGGCGTTGCAATAACAAGTGAAATAACGATTGTGTATACGGTCGTGACGATCATCGGCCAAATTCCACCGCCACCCGTTGGTGAATAATCTCCGAAGATAAATTCAAAATTGATAAGACGGTACCCTTTATAAAAAATGTATCCAACAATGAGCAATAAAATCGCAACTGTGACGAAAGCTGAAAACCATAGAAGTCCGCGCAATAAGTTATCTTTAAACGTTCTCATCTTAGTTAGCACCCCTTGCACTGATTTTTGCCAAAACGAAATTCAAAATCAAGATGAAGGAGAACAATACAATCCCTGTTGCGAACAACATTTCTTGATGGACACCTGCAGCATAACCCATTTCCAATGCAATATTTGTTGTCAACGGGCGGACACTGTCTGTCAAGCTTGTAGGAATGATCAAACTGTTTCCTGCTATTAAAATAACTGCCATCGTCTCACCGATCGCTCGTCCTAAACCTAAAACAACGGCTGCCATAATTCCGGACTTCGCTGCTGGTACGACTACTTTAAAAATGGTGCCGATTTCGGAAGCACCAAGTGCCAAAGAACCTTCACGATATGTTCTTGGAACAGCACGGATCGCCGTTTCAGCTACCGTCACAATTGTCGGAAGCATCATGATCGCTAATACGATAATGACTGCTATCAAGCTTTGCCCTTTCGCTAAACCTAAGTTATTTTGCAAAAACGGCACGATGATCGCTAGTCCAAAAACACCATATAAAACAGATGGAATTCCTGCTAGCAACTGTACTGCTGGCGAAATGATTTTCGCAAACCGCTTTGGCGCGATTTCCGATAGGAAGATTGCTGTGAACAATCCAATGGGCACGCCTATGATCAATGCACCAATTGTTGCATAAATGGAAGCGACAATCATTGGGAAGATACCGAATTTATCTTCACTCGGCACCCAATCTACGCCAAAGATGAAATCCAAGAAGCTGTAGCCCTCTGCTATGAACGGATGAGAACCTCTATAAAATACAAAGCCGACGATTAACAACAAACTGAACACTGATAATAGCGCACAGAATAAGAAAAGCTTTGATGATAAGCTTTCCAATATATATTTACTTCTATTTGATTTACCGTTACCTATATTTTGGTTTTCAATAGGTGGGCTTGTCATGATTGCATTCCTCCAAGATAACTATTCATGGCAGATGTAAGTGTAAATAACAAATTACTTAACTGGAATCGCACCAGTTTCAGCAACAATGGCTTGTCCATCTGAACTTAAAATGAAATCAATAAATTGTTGTCCTGCCTCTGTTAAATTTTCTTCCTTGTGAACAAACAAGAATGGACGTGCTAGTTGATATGTTTGGTTCAGAACATGATCCGGTGTTGCTTCCACGCCATTAATGTCCAACGTTGAAATAGACTCATCCACATATTCGAAGGAAACAAAACCAACTGCATGTTTATTTGTTGCAACAGTCGTTTTAATATTTCCGTTTCCACTTGCGATAATGGCACTTCTAACTAACTCCCCTGACGAGTAGTCTACGATTTCCTGGAATGCATCACGTGAACCTGAGCCATCTTCGCGAGAAACAACGACAATTTCCATATCATCTCCGCCAAGCTCTTTCCAGTTCGTCACCTCACCAGTGAATATTTTCTTCACTTCTTCCAACGTGAGATCTTTCACTTTGTTCGTCGGATGGGTGACTACTACAATGCCATCGAAAGCAATAATTGTTTCTTTCAATCCGCTTTCGATCTCTTCCTGTTTTAAATCGCGGGAGGCCATACCGATTTCAGAAACCCCATTGATTGCATTTGTGATCCCCGCTGAAGATCCGATCTGATTAATTTCTATTTTAACATCCTTGGTCTCTTCATATTTATATGCTAATTTTTCAGCTAACGGTCCTACAGATGTAGATCCGGAAATAGCAATTGTCGGTACACCTTCTTTTGAAGCTTTGGTACCTCCCTCGTCATTGTTGCCGCAAGCAGCTAATACAACGGCTAAAGAAATAACCAATAATCCTTTCGTTACTTGCCTAATTAATTTCATAGTTGTCCCTCCGGCATGAATTGTTGACCCAATGTAAATAATAATGCCCATTTGTAAATTTTAATAGGTGTTATTGTAAAGGTTTTGTAAATTCTATTTACACTTTCTGAATTCTACGATATATAGATCTTTTTGGAATTCCTTCTTGATCGTTTGATTTCTTTATTTATTCCTTCCCTTTTTCAATCAAACTAATCTAATTTCGCAATCGTTTACTTATAATAAAAAATATTTCCACTTTCGAAATAAAAGAGGACTTTCCAAGGAATGTCACGAAAGTCATATGTATAAAGGAAAGGAGGGGCTCAAATATGAAGCCACCTGTAGCAAAACGCATTCCCCATCCCCATAAATTGCATGGCGATGCGCGGGAAGACGACTATTATTGGCTGAAGGATCGCACCAATCCGGAAGTCATCCAGTATTTAGAGGAAGAAAATCGGTATTACGATGAAATTATGCGTCCCCTCGAGGAACAAACCGAACAGATTTATGAAAGCATGGTTGAACGTGTTCCCGATACGGAAGTGAAAGTGCCTGTGCAGCATGGACAATTCTTCTACTATTCTCGTTTGGATAAAAACAAACAATATCCGATATTTGCACGGAAGAAAGCAGCAAGCCGCGAGTCCTTGCACAATGTGCCGGAGGAAGTGGTGCTCGACCTGAATGAATTAGCGGAGGAAGACGATTACTTAAGCGTCACGGTGTCGCGATTGACCAACGATCATAACCGCCTCGCTTATTTGGAAAATCGTGACGGCACGGATCGGTATACGATCTACGTGAAAGATATTGGAACAGGTGAGCTTTTACCTGATCGGATACCGGATGTGTTTTTGTATGGCAGTGTAGAGTGGAGCCGGACCGCTGACTATATTTTTTATATTACTGTTGATGACAATCAGCGGCCTTGCAGGCTATGGAGGCATCGTTTAGGGAGTGACACGGAAAGAGATGAGCTGATCTATGAAGAAAAGGACGATACGTTTACACTATTCATTTCAAAATCGCAAAGCGGGAAATTTATCTTTGTGCATTCCTCCTCGAAAACAACGAGTGAAATTCGCCTATTAGATGCAGATTCGCCGTTAGCGCCTTTACAGTTGTTTGATGCCCGGCGTGATGGGATCAAATATGATGTCGAGCATTGGGAAGATGAATTGCTCATCCTGACAAACGAAGATGCACTGAACTTCCAGCTGCTTCGTTGTCCTCTCGATGATTTTCATGCGCGGACAAACGTAGTGGCATATAATGAGAACCGCTATCTTCAAGGTGTATACCCATTCCGTGACAAATTACTTGTCGCTGGCCGGGAAAATGGTTTGACGCAAATCTGGGTATTGCAAGATGGTGAGTTACAGCAGATTGAATGGGACGAATCCCTCTATACAGTGTCAATTTTGGATGACCAAGCCTACGAGACAGAAGAGGTATTGATCCAATACGAGTCTTTGCTCACACCAAAAACTACGTACGGGCTCGGTCTGCTCACCGGGGAGAAGCAACTTTTGCAAGTTGCTCCTGTCAGTGGTGAATATGACTCTTCCCGCTTCCGTCAAGAGCAGTTATGGGCTAAAGCCGAGGATGGCGTCAACGTACCGATGACAATCGTTTACCGAGAAGGGGCGCTCGATGCTGGGCCTGCGCCGTTGATATTGTATGGGTATGGATCGTATGGAGCAAACAGCAATCCGCATTTTGATCCGTATCGTCTTCCGCTCTTGGAAAAAGGAATTGTATTTGTGACAGCGCAAGTGCGCGGCGGTTCTGAAATGGGACGGCATTGGTATGAAGACGGAAAAATGCAAAACAAGCGAAACACGTTTACCGATTTTATCGCTGCAGCGAAACATCTTATTGACGAGGGTTACACAACCCCTAGCCTACTAGCAGCTCGCGGAGGCAGTGCAGGAGGATTGCTCGTAGGCGCAGTCGCCAACATGGCAGGAGAACTGTTTAAGGTCATCGTTCCGGCAGTGCCCTTTGTCGATGTCGTCACGACAATGCTCGACACGACGATTCCCCTCACCACACTGGAATGGGATGAATGGGGCGATCCACGGACGAAAGAGGACTATTTCTATATGAAGTCCTATAGCCCTTACGACAACGTGGAAGCGAAAGACTACCCGCATATGTATATTACGACCGGAATAAACGATCCACGTGTCGGCTATTGGGAACCAGCGAAATGGGTTGCTCGTCTGAGAGCTTTAAAAACCGATGAGAACACGCTTGTCATGAAAACAAATATGGGCGCCGGCCATTTCGGCAAATCGGGCCGTTTCAATCATTTGAAGGAAGCTGCGGAATGCTATGCATTCATTTTGGATAGGCTCGGTGTTACTGCAGAAATTCCAAACCCTCGTTAATCGAGGGTTTTTTTGATGATTGTCACCAACACAATTTGACTATACTGTCTTTCAAGGAGTGAATGACATGTATAAATTGTTGTCTCATAATGACTTGGATGGTGTAGGTTGTGGGATTTTAGCGAAGCTTGCCTTTGGGAAGCAAGTGAAAGTTCGCTATAATTCCGTTTCCGGTCTTGACCGAGAAGTGGAGTGGTTTTTGGGAAATGATGATCAGGAAACATTTCTGTTTATTACGGATTTGTCGGTCAATGAAGAAAATGAAGAAAGACTAGAGACGTTTTATCAAGATGGCGGAAAGATTCAATTGATTGATCACCACAAAACGGCGCTGCACTTTAATGAGTATGAATGGGGTCATGTTGTCGTTGAGGATAACGAAGGAAAACTAACGTCGGCAACTTCTCTATTCTATGACTATCTGGTGACACATCAGTTATTAGAGCCTTCTGACGCGATAGCCGAATTTGTCGAGCTCGTCAGACAGTATGATACATGGGAATGGGAGAAAAATAATAATCAGTCTGCACAGCGACTCAATGCTCTCTTTTTCCTAATTACGATTGATGAATTCGAGGAAAAAATGATCGAACGACTACTTCCAGATGACCATTTCCACTTTGATGAATTTGAGAAGAAAATACTTGATATGGAAGAGGATAAAATCGAACGGTATATTCGAAGGAAAAGACGGGAACTTGTCCAGTCGCAAAACGGAGACCTTTTCGCAGGAATTGTTTATGCGGAATCTTACCATTCGGAACTTGGCAATGAACTCGGCAAAGAATACCCGCATCTCGATTACATCGCCATCCTGAATATTGGAGGGAAACGAGTCGGTTTTCGTACAATCCATGATCATGTAGACGTATCGGAAGTTGCCGGGCATTTTGGCGGTGGCGGGCATGCGAAAGCTTCTGGATGCTCGTTGACTCAAGAGGCTTTTCAACAGTTTGTACTGGACACGTTCCATTTAGAGCCATTACGGGAAGATGCGCGGCGAAACCGCTATAATGTAAAACAGTCTTCGTTCGGTTCCTTGTATAAAAACCGAACGGAAGAGAGCTTTTTCGTCTATCCGGAAACTGATCAAGTATGGGCAATCGAACAAAACAACAGTAAGTTAGAACAAACCTTTACAAGTTTCGAGGAAGCGGAGCGTTTCCTCAAAAGAAACTACGAAGCATGGCTTGTACGCGATGATGCTTTTGTCAATTATTTAATCGAGCAGATTAGGGTTAATAAATCTGATGAAAAACCGGACGATTTGAATTAGATATAACACAATGAGAAGTGCCAGTACCCAATGAGTTAGAGACCTTGGGTATTTGGCACTTTTCATATGATGGCGTTTCCACTTACTTAGCTATGCAGACCTCCACTTAACGAAGGACGGTGTCGATATGAACCTGTCGGGATTTGGATAAGGCTTGTTTTTCCTTGTGTATTTAGCTTGTAAATAGCATCACTACTGTTCACATCAAACCCGAGAAGTGGGTGCCCTCCGAATCCGAGGGATGACGCGATAAGCAGCAACCTTTGCACCAGCATTCCCGCTTCCATTTGTTGAATTCGGTACCCTCGGTATCCCAATTCCGTATTGTAATAATTTTTGTCCCCAACCACTTGTAAACAAAGCGGTACTTGAAACAGATTTACATTGCTTCCGGACAATCCTTGCTGTAACCGTAATCGCTGATCTCCGAGTTGTACTTGGCGTAACGCATGGCTATCGCTATCATAGTGATAGGCACCGTCCGGAATACCCTCGACATTATACAGAGATCCATAAATGGAGACGCGGGACTTCTGATTCTTTTGAACTCCATCCAAATCATTTTGATACGAGAAGGAATCCATCGCTCCCTTAAGTAGTGTGGCAAGCTGAAGTTGACGAACATTCCCCAACACAAAATCTACGTCCGGTGAAAATCGCTTTCGGGAGACCGATGCCAAATCATACGATAATTGCTCCACATAAGGCAAATTCATTATTTGTTCCTCGTCATTTATGTGCTCCTCTTTAATCTGACGAAACGATTTCGTTGATTCCAACATAGATGCTTCATTCATCTTTGTTAACATCGGAAACTCCAGAACCCTTCGTGAGTGAACGTAATGAGTAGACTGAATCGCCGGCAACTCTTGGCATAATTCAGTTGCAGTATCCTCCCCATCTATGTTACTTCTGTTGAAGCAGCTTGTTAATTCCACAGATAGCGGAATGACTGCATACACACTTTCCTCTTGTTCGGAAAGCCCAAGGAGATGGTTGATGGCCCGATCAAGGTACTGGAAGTATACCGAAGAGCCGAAACCAAAACATTTTGTAACTTCCAGTAATTGTCCAATTAGAACACCAGCATCCAATCCTTGAAGACGGTAGGAAAAGTTATTATATTTAAAGAAATTCTTCCAAAACATTGTCGATACAAAAACAGTTCCAAAACAATTGGATAGGTCACAGCGATTACCAAGTGCCCGGGATATATATGAATCGAAATTTCCTTCGCGCAGCAACACTAAGCGGTGATGTGCAACATCATAATGGTATACACCGGCAGGCAAATCCTCTATCTTCAAATACACGTACAATTCGTTGGGATACAGCGCTCCACCTGAAGGAACAAACCGTCGTTTCGATTGCATTATGTTCATGGCTGGATCGCTGAATTCCAAGTTCATGATTGACTCGCTAAATTGAGTAAGACCAAATACATACCAGAGTAAATGACCGAATTTGCTCTGATCAGGCTTTGTAGGTACCTCCGTCCTTTTAAGCATCAATGGTACTTCCGAAGAAAGCGGAATCACCGGTAAACCGCGGTAGAGCTTATACGGTAGCGGTGCATCGCCCCAATCCACTTCCCAGTCTGGCGGGGTTACTTTGTCAATGTCAAAATGGAGATTGTGCAGAAATGCCTCAAGATTCATCCTCCTACCTCCTAACGACTGGTTATGGGAACGGATGCGGATATGGATTGAGCTGTTCAAGGGTTAGCGGTTGTTCCTTATATCCAAGTTCCATTGGCACATGCAGCACTCTCTCAAGCCCTGTTAGTCGGATAAGGTGTTGACCGAATGTCATCGGCAGCATCCCCGGGATCAGGACTTTAACGCAAAATAGTCCGTTTTGTTTGAGTTCCGGTGTCGTTTGGTCCACTACGATTACATCGAGGTTCAACCTCCTGAACGCCTGGAGAATATCCCGTAGATCTTCCGTAAGGTCTACATGCACTGCCTCCCATTTGAATTCCTCGTCAAACGTTCGCAATGGCCGATTTTCATCTAACAAAAACTGTAGGCGTTCTTCTGCTTCCGGCAACCCATACAACATCCCATGATGATCCATCTTACGTACCAAGGAAGAGTCTTTCAACATTTGCAAATACTCCTCCCGGTTTGCTTCTAAATTCCCGTCAAGTATTAGCATCATACCAGCCAACTCATGAATCGAGCTTTTCGCCGCACGTATCGGATCCAGATGAGCACCTGCCGCAGCAATGATATTCATTCCCGTTTTTTTCCTGTTTTTCGCCAGTACCATAACACTTGGAATCCCGTTCTCCATCGTCGAGTTATAAAAATGAAGATCATACCCACAAACCGCCCGTACACGGTCAATCATCAGTATTAATTCTTGGTCATTGGTAGAATAAGGGTCAAGACGTGGAAGTGCCAGCTCTGCGTACCAAGTCATCAGGAACGAATCACGCTCCACAACTTCCATAATACCGTAGAAAATGGCCTCTTCTAAACTACCGCCTACCGCACAACCATTGGAAGTTTCATAAATGAATCCTTCACCAGAACTCACACTATAATAAGCAAGCAACTCCGGAATCAGAATCGGACGCTCTTCCAAAAACGAATAACCCCAAACCCAATCGATGGAACGATCAGGGTTAAACGCTTTGAACGGAAAGTTAGGCAGCTCATACTGCTCTTTTGAATGCACACCTACTTTAAGAGGATTAAGCGCTCGGTCTGCCAGATTGCGGTAGCTGTCATGAACTACTGTTCGTTTTCCACTTGGGGACAGACCACAGTACCGCTCCAACCCTTCCAAAATAGCCGTAGACTCACTAATCTTGTATGAATGGGTTCGGCCTGCTACACCCTCGTCTCCGCCAAACAACGGCAGATTAACATTTACATCGGCAAACGGAAGCCCAAGGTCATACATTTTACCATTTAACAAACCAGTCCGATTATCTAGATAATCCTTGCTTAGAAACTTTTGCAGTTCATCCATGGAACGACAACGGTAACTGTCAGGATTGTTTTTCGGACTAGATTGCAGTGTAATTCGGGCCGTGGCCGGTGAATCATCGGGTAATTGACTGCAGACTGGACACAATGAGTCAGGAAGAAACGAATGCCATGAACTCTTTAGCGATTTCAGATTGATGAAACATACACGACCTTCCGAATGAGCCTGATCTCCATTTAGTATGCTCTGTACCTCCGACTCGAGAAGATGCGCCATTTGCAATAATCCCGTACGCGATGCCCAAGCATCACTCGAAATTTCACCATGTTCCTCAAGTCTCTGTCCCATCTCCCAAGTCTCTTTACGGTCTCTTCCCGCCATGAGACGTCGCTTGTCTGCACACTGGGAGCAGCCTGGTATTTCCGGACGTACTAGTGGCCCAATCACTCCTTCTCCATATGAAACAAAACCCCGCAGCCAAGGGATACCGGTTGGCTGCAATACCTCTTCAGTTCTTTTTTGATTGGGATTCAAGGCATCGTGCAATACTAGAACCAGATCAGTTGTTTCTGGTACGCCCTCTTCGAAATCGTAACAGCGTATGACTTCGTATTGAGTGGATAAATCCTCGCTCACACGGTCAGCTAAGAATCCTTCTCCAACAACCATCACGACGGAACTCACCGGAATCCTCCCTCCTCACCTAACAACACGCCAAACACCCCTGCGAGCCCCTCTTTCAAAAACGGTTCAAATGCTAAATCAATTACTGATAGCCATTTGTGATTTTGTTCTAGGATTTGTATAGCGGAATGCAAAATCTCGGAGTGTCTTTTCTCATCATAAGCGGAGATCGCAAGGCGGAGTGGTACCTTTTCTTCCAGTAGAACGGACGAAACTTCCAGCGCTTGTGCACTGTTCATAAGGGCCTGTTGTAGCGCTTTTCGCAACGCTAATGTACTATTCAAATCTACACCACCATACCAGCGGTCATTCGTTCCGACCCAGATGACAGGGAAACCGTTCACTTCCTCTCCTAAGCCGATCGTCGGTGAGCCATGTATCGTAGTTAGTGCCTCCAAATAAAACCGGCAGCGTTCATCTTCCACCGTATCAACTTGCAACGGAGCAACCTGGATTTTTTTATTTGTTAGCTGAAAGCTTAGTTCTCTGTCCAAACACTTTTGCAGCCCCCGACAAATACCTTCCGCAACTGTTTCCCCCGCTCCAACTCCGATGAATTCCTTTATTTCTACTTCATTCTTCCTAGTTTCCTTATAGGAAGGCAGGGTCGCTACGAGTCGTTCAACCGCTTGTGATACATACGATTCTATCCCGGCAAGTCCCGCATTCCTCCGTGCTTCCTCATGCGTCAGACCTGCACAAACAATGTCTGGTAAAAGCTCAGCGGGCCCCTCCGACAATAGATCAACTGCCTGAACGCGACACTGAGATAAAGGCAGCTGCTTTAGATCTTCTTCCTCCCATTTATGAAAAATCCCTGATACTTCCGATGTCAACTGGCTGAAGTAAAGTAACAATTGATTATTTGTTTCATTTTCGTTTAAGCTTCTATTGAGACGTACATCCAAATCTGTTACCCATTCAGTAGACAAATGTCCATCCACTAAGGGATGGGGCAAAAATAAATGCCAGTTCCCTTCCAACGTATCTAGATCAAGCAGATAGAATAGATTCCTCTGTTCCGCTTCGGTCACTTCTGTAATTTCTTTAAACAATTCAAATGTGATGACATTGGCTAACATTGCCCCTGCTGTCGTAGAGAAAGCGGTGAACTGCTGCTCTTTCGAAAGTGCAGCTCGATGCATACGCCTCCACGCAGAATCCCAACACGTATTAGAGTCTGGATGGACTAGCGGACCCGCAAGACCCACGTCCTCATGACAAAGAGCAGGAAGAAACACCTTCTTCTCTTCCTTACAAATCTTTTGAAGAGCTCGGATTTCCTCTATATCGCCCTCCTGAGACACATACAAAATCGAATCAAACGGTTTAATAATTTCCCGCCAATCCTTCTGTAAACTGACCTCTTCCACCGCAATCTCGGCATCTGTATTACGGGCATGCTCCACAAGTTCCATCAACCGCTGTCTATTGGTCGGCACTGAGTCCGTTATTAGCATTTGGAACTTGGGCAATCCGGATTCAAGTAATGAAGAAACTAACGAAACAAAAAAAGGGCCAGCACCTACTGCCAACACTTTTGCCTGACGATAGGTTTGAAATCGGTACGCACTCGAATCGCCAAAACTGTCCAAAAACTCGATTTGGGAGGCATACTTAGTAAGAACCTGGTTAGACAATTCATGGGGAAGATCTTGGCTCACATCCCGAACATACTCATTTCGGTACAGCACTTCCGCAATTTCATATACACGATTGCGGTATGGAACAGGCAACCCATCTGTCAAATCCCCTAGCGTGAACTTCCCGTTGAACATCGGCAGCAGTTTTTCAATCCACTGACCAATACCATCTCCTTCCATACGAAAAGAACTTTTATTATTTCTAAAATACACACCACTATTTGAATCGGGGAGAAAAAATGTGTCTCTTTTCACTTTGAGTCGCATCATAGGGGTCAAGTTTGACATTTCGTTCCTCCTTTTAAATCGAAATTATGACCAACACTATAATCATATGTACCGTAACTTGTATCATATGTTTACCCTTCTATAGAAAAGTCCCTGCAACAAATGCAGGGACTATGGCAATCATGTTTTTCTTAGAAGCCGTGGCAACGGCCGCAGCGATGAAAACCGCAACGGAAACAACTAGAGCAACGGAAACAACTAAAGCAACCAAAGCAGCTAAAGCAGTTAAAGCCGCAACGGAAAAAGCCACCGCCAAAGCAACCGCCAATCCCAAAGCCTCCGCCAAAGCAACCGCCAATGCCACCGAGCTGCGCAGTTTGATTTGTTAAACCTCCGCTTTGGTCAAAAGCAACTGCCTCACCCGCATTGAAATCTCCAACATTCAACATCTGGAGATCATTCTGGAATTCATACATTCTTGACACCTCCTGATTTTTTTAATTAACAAGATGTGATATGAACGTGCAAGGGGAAGCACAATAAAAATAAGTTAAAATCAACTAGGTACTAGTTGAGTCAACCAATAGTTCATATACACTCCTTACCAATTTATGAAGGTTGGGTGGGTATTGCTACCGATTAAAACGCCCATTTCTATCGTCTAGGCATGGAGTATTTTGAGATAATTACCACCAAGAGAAGAACACGGCTAAAAAAATTGATAAAAAAGGGTAGCATAAAAATACCCAGAAATCGGAAATATTCATTTCACGAGATCTGGGCTTGGATCAGTAATGTTTAGTTTTAATATCATGTGTTTATTTTAGTTAGACAATTTAATGTCCCCTTATAATATATTCCCTACCTTTTTACCCCACGCCAACCCCCGTTCCTTCGTCACGTTTACAATAAAGTTTTGGCAAGAACCCTCATTTTCCCCCGCTTTTTCTTCACGTTTTGCGCGCTTCTTCACGCTTTTTGTTCACGTTTTTCTCTGTTTATAATAATGAATATAGAGGAATAGGTTCGAGGAATGTAGGACGAGCAGGTTCAAATGATTACTTAAATAATAGTTTCATTAAAGTCTAATTCCAAACAGCATACTGCCATATATTATAGATAGGTTAGTCTGTTAGGAGGTGAGTAAATGCTACATTTTTCACCAGGTCCAGGAAGATCCTTTCCCCCAAGAAATAGACAGGTATTTGGCCCTCAGTATCAGGGACAACAGTTTGGCTCTCCTTTTCAAGGACGACAATTTAGAGCCCCTTACCAAGGACGACAGTTGGTCTCTCCTTTTCAAGGACTACAATTTGGAGCCCCTTATCAGGGACAACAGTTTGGCTCTCCTTTTCAAGGACGACAATTTAGAGCCCCTTACCAAGGACGACAGTTTGGCTCTCCTTTTCAAGGACTACAATTTGGAGCCCCTTATCAAGGACGACAGTTTGGCTCTCCCTTTCAAGGACGACAATTTGGAGCCCTTTATCAAGGACGACAGTTTGGCCAAATTCACGACAATAGATGGGGCCCATCTTTCAGCCCTAACAATTCATCTCCAGGTAGTATTTTAGGAAACCTGCCGAACCATATCAACACATTTATGGGTCACGCCAATACCATATACAATGGATATAATTTGATGAGACAATTAGGATCTGTTATGGGTATGTTTAGATAGTAAATGCCGATGTTCTTTTATATATTGGACATCGGCTTTTTTTAAACAGTTGAAAATGGATGATTGATTTTTTTATAAAATGCAAGGGTTTATTGCTTTATTGCGGGCTACAGTTAGATTTCCAACCAAGCAACGCATTCCACATGGCTCGACTGTGGGAACATGTCAACGGGCTGTACTTCCTTCGTGCGGTAGCCGCCGTCTTCCAAGATTCGCAAGTCGCGCGCTAGTGTTCCTGGGTTGCATGATACATATACAACACGCTTCGGTTTGTATTCCAAGATTGTCTGCAATAGTTTTTCGTCGCAGCCTTTACGTGGTGGGTCAACGACTAGGACATCGAACCGTTTTCCTTCCGAGTACCATCTTGGGATGACGTCTTCTGCAGCGCCCGCTTCAAAATAGGCATTGGTAATACCGTTCAATTCCGCGTTCCGTTTGGCGTCCTCGATCGCTTGGGGGACGATTTCGACGCCGTATACTTCCTTCGCCTTTTGCGCAAGGAACAGAGAAATCGTGCCGATTCCGCAATATGCATCGATGACCCTTTCGTCACCTGTCAGCTGTGCATACTCGAGAGCTTGTCCATAGAGGACTTCGGTTTGTTCCGGATTCACTTGGTAAAAGGAGCGCGCAGATATTTCAAAGCGAATGTCACCGATCGTGTCGATGATGAACGATTTTCCGTAAAGAGGAATTGTTTCATTCCCGAAGATGACGTTCGTCCTCTCGCTGTTGACGTTTTGCATGATCGACGTCACTTCCGGTACCACCCGTTTAATGAGTTCAACTACCGCTTCTTTCTGGGGAAATTTCTTTTTGAGTGTCACGAGGACAACCATAATTTCTCCTGTCGCCTTCCCTTTTCGGACAATCAAATGCCGAAGCATGCCGCGATGAGACTTTTCGTTGTATGCTTCAAGACCAAGTGCGTGCATTTCGTGTTTCAACGTAGACATCAGTTCATCCGCTTCTTCGCTTTGTATAATGCATACGTCCGTGTCAACGATGTGATGGGTGCGAGACTTATAAAAGCCTGACACGACTTTGCCGTCCCTTTCACTGAAAGGGATCTGGGATTTATTGCGATAGCGCCACGGGTCTTCCATCCCTTTCACCGGATGGACAGGCACGTCCGGCAATTTCGCGATGCGGTCGATGACATCCCGAACCTGCTTTTGCTTTTGGATGAGCTGGGCCTCGTATGATAAATGCTGCAATTGGCAGCCGCCACATTCCCAAAACACATGGCACGGCGGTTCAATGCGATCCGGGGATGGCTTCGTCACTTTGAGCAGACGGGCGAACCCGTAGTTCTTCAACGTTTTCCCGACCTGCACATCGACTTCCTCGCCAGGCAATGCGCCTGGAATGAATAGCGGATAGCCTTCCACTTTGGCAACGCCTGATCCGTCATGCGTCAAATCCTCCACATAGACAGAGAGACGATCATTTTGATTTACAATATAAGACATGCTGTTTCCTCCAAATTTCGTATGTTCTCATCTTAGCACGTTTTCAATCAAAAGCGGAGGGCGGTGGCTTAGCCTCGACAGGCGTTGGAGGGCCTGAAAAAAAGGCGTTCTTTGCCTTTTCTTTCAAGCCCGAAACGACCCGAGAGGCTGCCACCCGTAGCTGGACGGGGAGACGAAAAAACAGACGCCGTCATGACGTCTGCTTTCCGTTACTCATCTTCCTTCCTCACCGAACCATCTCGATCCGCTACGAGAAACGCGATGACAATCGACGCAATGAGAATAATGAAAGGTGCATAAAAAACAATGAAACTATGCATGCCGCAATCCCCCTTTACGCATGATAATCCTCTTTTCCACGGACGTAGTTTTTATTGAATAGGAACAGTCGCATGAGCAGGACGAGCGACGGGATCAATAGGCAAAGTCCAAGAATGAAAGCTACAATGAGTGAAATTGCCATCACCGGGTTTGTGAAACTGTCATACAACGTCAAATGAGGATACAGCAAATACGGATAATGCGATACCCCGTATCCAAAAAACGCGAAAACAAATTGACCTAAAAGCAGGCCGACAGCCAAGCCGTAGCTGCGACGTTTCCATAGGAGCCAAACTGTCCCGGCAAATAAAAGGAACGAGATAAGGAACATTGGCCAAAACGTTAGAATATTATGATAACGCGCTAAATTATGTCTGCGGAGCTCGAAAATGATGCCACCTGCTGTAATAATTGTCGGCAACGACCAGGTGAGTGCATATTTCCGAAGCAGGTCTGTCGCTTCTCGGTCTTCGGCTTTATTCGCATACCACGTGAGAAAGACCGCCGAGATGTAAAGTGTCGCAGAAATACTAAGAACGACGATTGACCAAGTCAATGGACTTGTGAATAAAGCCCAGTAATCGAGCACCGGACGTCCATCCACCATATCGATGAAGCCGCCTTCGGAAATTGTCAGGACAATCGATAGCGAAGCAGGTAGCAACAATCCCGAAAGTCCATACATGAAGGAATAGCCTTTATGTCCCCTTGCGCCATATGTTTCGAACGCGTAATACGATCCGCGGATCGCCAGCAAGATGACACCGATGCTGACCGGAACAAGTAACGTCGTCCCATAATAAAACGCCGTTTTTGGAAAGAACCCGATAATCCCGACAAAGAAGAAGACGAGAAATACGTTTGTCACTTCCCAGACAGGAGATAAATATCGTTGAATAACCTTCGTTAAAATTCTCTGTTTCCCAGTCAGCAAGCTGTACGCGTTAAAAAAACCTGCTCCGAAATCTATGGCCCCGACGACAATGTAACCGAATAGGAACGTCCAAAGAACCGATATTCCTACGATTTCCAAGTTCATTGTACATCACCGCCCTTTTCCATTTGCCGATCTGCTAGTTCACGTTCGACTGGATTCTTGAGGAACATCCTTCTTAAAACGACGATCGTTCCGATGCCAAGGATCACATAGAGCGCTGAAAATAACATAAGCATCAGGTCCACTTGCCCGCTCGTCGTGGCAGCATCCTCAACCCGCATGATTTTTCGAAGAATCCACGGTTGCCGTCCGACTTCCGCAAGCCACCATCCCGATTCAATCGCAATGAATGTTAGCGGTGCGCCGAGGACAATGAGCCAGCGGAACCACCTTGTCGTCACACTTCGCCAACGACGTCTCATACCGATCCAGTACCATGCTGCAAGGAAGACCATCCACATGCCGATCAATACCATAATGTTGAATAAATAATGGATATACAGAGGTGGGATTTCATCTTCCGGGAATTGATCCAACCCGATTACTTCTGCGTTTGGGTTGCTATACGCCAGTAAGGATAGACCACTCGGAACTCTGATCGCGTACTTCACTTCTCCATCATTCATAATACCAAGCAAGACAAGCGGTGCATTTTCCTGCGTTTCAAAATGCCATTCTGCTGCCGCCAGTTTTTCAGGCTGATACTCGGCCAAATATTTACCGGAGAAATCCCCTATAATGGCAGTTGCAATCGAAAAAACCAGTCCTAGTTTCATCGTCAAGTGAAGAGCTTTCTTATGATAAATATGATCAGAGCCTCTCAATAATCGGAACGCAGCAATTGCCGCCAGCACAAAAGCCGCGGTCATATATGCCGTGACGACGACATGCGCTACTTTGGTCGGCATTGCCGGATTGAACATCGCGATGATCGGGTTAATGTTCACGAGTTGCCCATTTACGATGTCGAAGCCTTGGGGCGCGTTCATGAAGGAATTGACCATCGTAATGAAGACAGCAGAAAAAGAAGCACCGATTGCAACCGGTACTAGTAGCAGTAAATGCTTTTTTTGATTTTCGAACCGATCCCATGTATATAAATATATCCCGAGGAAAATGGCTTCAAAAAAGAAAGCGAACGTTTCCATGAAGAGCGGAAGCGCAATGACATGTCCTGCAAACTCCATGAAATTCGGCCAAAGCAACGATAATTGTAAGCCGATTGCCGTCCCTGTCACGACACCGACGGCGACAGTAATGACGAATCCCCGTGCCCATCGTCTAGCAAGCAATATATAATGCTCGTCGTTTTTCCGAATTCCGACCCATTGCGCAATCATAATCATAAGCGGGACACCGACACCGATTGTCGCGTAAATGATATGGAAGGATAAAGTCGTTTCCGTTAAGACACGCGAATAAAAAACCGCTTCTTCATTCCCCATCTATTTCCCCTCCCTCAACTTCCAAAAATTCTTCCGACAATAGAAAGAAACATGATTCCCGCCACGACAAAGACGAGCCACATGAGCCATTTTTCTTGTTTCTTATACACGGGTGCCCCTCCTTCGCCCTCATTCCTTACTTACCTTATCTGTCTATACTTTTCCCCTTTTTCCAGTGAATTAACAAGATATTGATTGATCACAAAAAGTTTTTTATAGATGTTAAGTCTCTTGAGAGTATTTTGAATGTTATGTATAATAGAAGGATTACAAAGGGGGGACACAATGGAAATTAAACGAAAGGTATTAGCGTACATTACAAAGGATGATCATGATGAACGGAAAATCCTTGTGTTCGAGCACAAAGATCATCCAGAGGCAGGATTGCAAGTACCGGGCGGAACGATTGAAGAAGATGAACCGCTCATCGAAGCACTCTACCGGGAAATTGAAGAAGAAACCGGCATTCGTCGGGAACAGCTTCGGTTAAATGGTAAATTGAACAAGATGAATTACTTTCCCGCGCACCGCAAAAATGTCATGCATGAGCGGAATATCTTTCATCTTACGTACATCGGCGAGGATAACAATGAATGGGAAATTTGTGTCAGCGGTACGGGTGTAGACAACGGCATGATTTTCTGTTGTCGTTGGATTCCGCTAAATGATTTGCCTGCGCTAGCTGCAAAACAAGATGAGGCGATAGCATTAATTATTTGAACCTTAAAAAGCTGCTTGGAATTAATCCAAAGCAGCTTCTTCATTTTCAGATTCTCTATCAATTCTGTCCTGCTCTCGCAATTGATCGAACGGGGCAAACATTTCGATATGGCGATACCGGTTTTCAAAAGTAGCTGGCAAGGTGCCGCCGTATTCTCCGTCCAGGTTCAGCAGCACTTCTTCAGACGAAGTGACCTTCACTTTAGACGGCTGTGCGGAAATGACGAGTGGGTCATCCAAATGCTCTCCACGCAACGCCAATGTGACAACTCTAATAAATTCCGCCATATTACATTTTTTCAAAATTAATAACGTAAATTTGCCATCGTTAATACTTGAGTGCGGTGCTAATTTTTCGAAGCCGCCGACGGAGTTTGTCAAGCCAACGAGGAAGAGCATCGCTTCCCCTTCGAACACTTCATCGTCGTACTCAATTTTCATTTGACTTGAATGGAAGTTAGGGAGCATTTCAATCCCTTTCAAGTAGTAGGCAAGCTGACCGAGCATCGTTTTGAGCTTGATTGGAACATCATACGTCAGCTCCGTCATTTGTCCGCCACCCGCAATGTTAATGAAGTAGCGGTCGTTCATCATACCGACGTCAACGGGAATGGTTTCTCCACGGACGATGATATCGACAGCTTCGTCAATATCCCTTGGAATCCGCAATGCTCGGGAAAAGTCGTTCGTCGTCCCAGTCGGAATGAGCCCGATTTTCGGCCTTTTCTCAAATGGGGAGACTCCGGCGACGACTTCGTTTAACGTACCATCTCCGCCTGAAGCAATGATGACGTCAAAGCCCCGTTCCACAGCTAGCTTCGCAGCTTCGGTTGCATCACCTTCTCCTGTAGTCGCATGTACTGATGTTTCATAGCCGGCAATCTCCAGCTTCTCCAGAACTTCAGCCAGATGCCTACGGAATATTTCACGTCCAGCTGTCGGATTATAAATAATTCGTGCACGCTTCATACACATGTTCCCTCTCAATTCATACTAATTGCAACGCTTACATACGTCCAATGCTCTAACATCGGACACTTAATTGGACTATCTGTCCTGCTAAAAAGTTCCCATGACACAATTACTTTGTCTGTTGCAACGCAGGCATGAATGTCTTTCGGATGTCTTCGTAAACAGTGAGCCACAATTCGGGTTGTGTCGTATATTCTTTCATCAATTCTGAAATGAATGCCCGCTGCTTTTCATCGAAATCAGGTGCTTCTTTTGCCGGAAGTGCTTTGCGGCGCTCCATGACGTCTTCCTGTATGGATGCTGCGCGAGGCCCCCACTTTGCTAACACTTCGCCTTCATTGTCGAGCAGCAAGTAAATCGGGATGGAGCGGCCGCCATTTGTCAAATGCCTGTCGATCAAATCTGTATCTTCATCACGATAAACCGCACGTACATCCAAGTCAGCTGCTTCTGCAATTCGGCGTAGGATCGGATTGTTCATCATCGCGTCCCCACACCAATCTTCCGTTATGACTAGTATATTGGGCTTTTCTTGTTTTGCTATTTCGATGAATGCATCATCTTGGGGCACATCGAATTTCTCATAAATGCTGAAGCTGTTTTCCTTATGCGTTTCCATACGGTCCATATAGTCCGCTAGTGAGATTGCTTCATCAAAATATTGTTTTTCAGTTTTCATTCCCACACACACTCCTTTTTCTTAAGTGTAAGGCTATTCGTTTCCCGAATCAAATAGGATGCCATTTCTGCACAAAAGCGGAGGGTGGCGGTTAACTTCGACAGGCATAAGGCGGATCTGCGAAACGGCGCTTTTTGCCGTGCAGCAGAGCTGACTTATGACCCGAGAAAACCGAACAGCGTAGGGTTCGGTTTGCCGTATTTCTGCGGTCTAAGCAGAAATTAAGGCAGCCTTCTGCCACCCGGAGTCTAGACGAGGCATAATTTAAAACGCCCTATACGGAGACTTTTACAAGACCCCGTATAGGACAGTTTGTTTCGAACTTATCGTTTTTTAATTTCCTCGAGGAGGATTTTATTGACCATTGGCGGGTTTGCTTGTCCTTTAGTCGCTTTCATCACTTGTCCGACGAGGAAGCCGACTGCTCGGTCCTTGCCGTTTTTGAAGTCCTCGATTGATTGTTCGTTTGCGTCGAGCACTTCCGTGACGAATTTGCGGAGCGTATCTTCGTCGGAAATTTGGACGAGGCCTTTCTCCTTGACGATGTCAGCGGCGTTACCGCCTTTTTCAATCAATTCCTTGAAGACTTTTTTCGCGATTTTGGATGAAATTGTGCCATCTGAAATCAGTTTGATCATGCTTGAGAGGCCTTCTGGTGTGAGTGCCGTCTCATGAAGCTCTTTCTGTTCGGCATTCAAGTATGCAGACACTTCTCCCATCAACCAGTTGGAAGCGAGTTTCGCATCGGCGCCTGTTGCAACGGTTGCATCGAAGAAGTCGGACATCTCTTTTGTCAACGTCAAGACATGCGCGTCATATTCCGGCAGATCAAGCTCATTGACATACCTTGCCTTACGCGCATCCGGAAGTTCCGGAATCTCTGCGCGGACACGATCCATCCACTCTTGGTCGATATGAATTTCCGGCAAGTCCGGATCATTGATGAAACGGTAATCATTCGCGCTGCCTTTTACACGCATGAGGACAGTTTGTCCAGTCGATTCGTCATAGCGGCGTGTTTCCTGTTGGATCGTACCACCCGAAAGAAGGATTTTTTCCTGGCGCTCGACTTCATTGGCAATCCCTCTACGAACAAAGTTGAAGGAGTTCAAGTTTTTCAATTCTGTTTTCGTTCCGAATTCCTCTTGTCCGAACGGACGCAATGAAATGTTGGCGTCACAACGAAGTGAACCCTCTTCCATACGGACGTCGGAAACGCCTGTATATTGGATGATCGCTTTCAGCTTCTCAAGGAATGCATATGCCTCTTCCGGGGAGCGGATATCCGCTTCTGTGACGATTTCGATAAGCGGCGTACCTTGTCGGTTCAAGTCGACGAGTGAATAGCCGTTATCAGAGTGCGTCAGTTTACCAGCGTCCTCTTCAAGATGAACGCGTTCGATGCGGATTTTTTTCTTTTTCCCATCCACTTCGATTTCAATCCAGCCGTTTTGACCGACGGGACGCTTATCTTGTGAAATTTGATAGGCTGCCGGGTTATCCGGATAAAAATAATGCTTTCTGTCGAAGTTCATGACTTTCGCCACTTCGCAATTAAGGGCCATGGAAGCTTTCATTCCGAAGTCGACCGCGCGTTTGTTCAACACCGGCAATGCTCCCGGGTATGCCAAGTCCTTCACATGGATGTTCATATTCGGCTCTGCCCCGTAATGGGAAGGCGCCGGTGAAAAGATTTTAGTATCGGTTTTCAATTCAACGTGGACTTCGAGTCCGACAATCGTTTCAAAGTTCATTATTCATTCCCCTCCCCGATTGATGGAGTGCGCTTATGGAAATCGGTCGCTTGTTCAAACGCATGTGCCACTCTGTAAAGGGTCGCTTCATCAAAATGTTTCCCGATGATTTGAAGACCGACAGGCAATCCATTTGAAAAACCGCACGGAATCGAAATTGCTGGAATACCAGCCAAGTTGACGGATACGGTCAAAATATCATTTGCATATAACGTCACTTGATCCTTCATGGCTCCGCCGATTTCGTATGCTGTTGTCGCGCTAGTCGGGCCAACGATGACATCATAGTTGTCAAATACGGAGGCGAAGTCTTGTGCAATAAGCGTACGTACTTTCATCGCCTTCACATATAACTCTTCGTGATGATCTGCGCTTAATGCATATGTCCCGTACAAAATCCGTTTTTTAACTTCTGTACCGAACCCTTCCGCACGTGAACGCGTATAAATCTCATCAAGGTTTTTTGCGCCTTCCGAACGATATCCATAACGGATTCCGTCAAATCTCGCAAGATTTGAAGAGGCTTCTGCAGTTGCAATCGTGTAATAGGTTGGAGAAGCATATTTAGAATGTGGAAGCGATACTTCACCGATCGTTGCACCAAGTGACTCTAGTACTTTTAAGGACGCACGGACTTTGTCTTTCACGTCTTCCTCGATGCCTTCGCCCAAATATTCCTTTGGAACCGCGATTCGCAGACCTTTTATATCACCTGTCAACGCTGCTCTGAAATCCGGCACTTGCTGCGGTGAAGAGGAGGAATCCCGATGATCTAGTCCCGAAATGGCATTCAATAACAGTGCATTGTCCTCGACAGTGCGCGTGATCGGGCCGATTTGATCCAAAGATGAGGCGAACGCAACAAGTCCGCTGCGGGACACTCTGCCGTAAGTCGGCTTCATCCCGACGACTCCGCAAAATGCTGCCGGCTGGCGAACCGATCCACCCGTATCCGTACCGAGTGAGAACGGCACTTCTCCTGCTGCAACAGCAGCTGCGGATCCGCCTGAAGAACCTCCAGGTACACAGTCTAGGTTCCACGGATTATGCGTTGTCTGGAACGCAGAACGTTCAGTTGTAGAGCCCATTGCAAACTCGTCCATGTTCAACTTACCGACGCTGATCATGCCGGCTTCATTCACTTTTTCAACGGCTGTCGCGTTATAGACAGGTACGAAGTTTTCGAGCATTTTGCTTGCGCATGTTGTTGCAGTGCCTTTCGTGACAATATTGTCTTTAATGCCGATTGGCAATCCGAAAAGCGGACCACGGTCTTCCTTTGGTCCGTTGTCCAATTCCTCCGCTCTCGCCAATGCTTCTTCTTCCGTTAGCGTAAGGAATGCTTTCACTTGTCCATCCAATGCAGCGATCTGTTTGAATGAATCTTCGGTCACTTCTTTGACAGAGACTTCCCGGTTATGTAAAAGTGCTTGAAGTTCTGCTGCCGTCTTTTTCATTAACGTCATGTTACATCCTCCTAAAAATCAGTCTCATAGGATATTCGGAACTTTGATCATCCCGTCTTCATGCTCTTTTACACTCGACAACATTTCGTCACGGTCGAGTACGTCTTGTGGTATATCTTCCCGAAGCACGTTGAATAGCTGCAACGGATGAGTCATCGGCTCAACTTGATCTGTATCGACTTCTTTTAATTGATCAGCAAATTCGACCAGTTCGGAAATGAGTTCGGAAAACTCCTCCGCTTCCTCATTCGAAAAGGCGATTCTTGCAAAATTCGCGAAGTATTGTACATCTTCTGCCGTAAATTTCGTCATTTGATTTCCTCCCCAATTGCAATTGTACGACTAATCATACCACCTTACCGGTATGTTGAAAAGTAACTGCGCATCCATTGTACCTTGATACGGACGCGCTTAAACCCCTTCTGACAATTAATATCTATAAATATGGACGAACGGTTCATCGTCCCCAGCTTCTTTGACGATCAATGCCTCAGGACCATTTACTGAAGTGATGCTCACTTCGACATCTATATTCGGGAAGTACTTAATGACGTGGTCTGTTAAAAATTGTGTAAACCCAATGATCTCACTCTTCCCGAAAAATTGAATTGGAATTTCAATTGAAATGGATTGCAGCCGGTTCTCTTTGAAGAAACCTTTTCCGATTACATTGACGAAGCTCGGGAAATAATTATCGATATCTTGCTTAAAGTGACTGAAAGTCGTATTGATATCACGGTAATTGTCGATGTCCGCTGGGGCGGGAAACAGTACGTACCGCTCATTCACTTGTTTCCATCCGGAAGCGGATGATTTTCCTTTATCTGCAAAAGCAGTTGCGAAATACGTGCCCGGGACGATCGCATTTCTTCTTTCCTGTTTAAATAGACCAATGACGATCGGAATATCTTGAAACCCTTCTTTCGCACGCAGCCTGCTGACGATTTTGTCCGCCATGGCGATGCCTTGCTTTTCAAGTTCCGCGTCTGGTATTTCCGTTTCCTTCCCGTTGCTATAATAGACGGAATTCAAAGCGAGTCCAATGGAAATTCCTGATAGACGCACTTTTTTCTCATCTGTCAATGTTAAATAATTTTGTTCGATAATATGAGCCAAGTAGATAGGCTTCTCTTCTGCATCCTCCCCTTTCGCTTCTGGGGGATTCAAGCCCGCTTCATTCGTTGAACTTCTTGCGAGCCAAGCACTCGCAGTCTTCCTATCAATATATTGACCTTCCTGGAAGAAATGGTTTTTCGTGTCGAAATGCTGGGCGGATAAACGCATAAGCCCTTGTTCAGCTTCCTGGATATCGTATTTCGTATAAATATTGTTTACAACGAGACCACGGCTAGCGCTCTTCTTTATCGGAATGAGCGTCCTGTAATATTCATCCTTCAATTGGACATTTGGAATCATAACGGTTTCTTCGATCTGCTCCTCGTTCTCTTGGATAACTTCCTCTTTTTCGGGTCCGATAGACGGCAGGCAGCCGCTAAGGAGCAGGACGGCCGCCAATCCAGGTAGTACAAATAGCCTTTTCATGTAAAAATTACTCCTTTTCGCCGAGCGCGTCGACTAACTCTGTTTCGTTCCAAACGGTAATTCCGAGTTCCTCCGCCTTTGCAAGCTTCGATCCTGCTTCTTCACCGGCAATGACGAGATCCGTCTTTTTACTGACACTCCCGCTCACTTTTCCGCCAAGCGCTTCGATTCGCTCTTTCGCTTCATTGCGCGTTAACACTGAAAGTTTCCCCGTCAATACGACCGTTTTTCCGACGAAAATGCCCTCGGACGGCAGCTCTTGGCGCGATCTGCCTTTATAGTCCATATTGACGCCATACGATTTCAACTTGCTTAGCAGTTCCAACACATCTTCATTATCGAAAAATGTCACAACAGCGTCTGCTACTTTGTCGCCGATTTCATGAATTGATGTAAGCCGTTCCGTATCCGCTTTTGCGATTTCGTCCATCGTGCCGAATTCCTCGGACAAAATGCGGGCTGCCTTTTCCCCGACATGGCGGATGCCAAGTCCGAAAAGAAGCTTCTCCAACGAATTGGATTTTGATGTTTCGATCGCGGTCAATAAATTCGTTGCGGACTTCTCTCCCATCCGCTCTAATCTCAAGAGCTGCTCCATCGTTAAACCGTACAAATCTGAAACGTCCTGGACGAGACCCGACGTATACAATTGATCGACGACCCGCTCTCCGATCCCTTCGATATTCATTGCATTACGCGAAACGAAATGGATGAGTGCTTCCTTCATTTGGGCAGGGCATTGCGGATTGACGCATCGTAAAGCCACTTCACCTTCGATCCTAACGAGTTCAGAGTCGCAGACAGGGCAATTGTCAGGCATATGGTATGGCTCTTCATGCCCTTGCCGCTGTTCAATCAACACACTGACAACTTCAGGTATGATATCCCCCGCTTTACGGATGACGACCGTGTCGCCGATCCGGATATCCTTTTCACGGATGAGATCCTCGTTATGGAGGGAAGCCCTTGCTACTGTCGTTCCGGCAACACGCACCGGCTCCAAAATGGCGGTAGGCGTGACAACTCCCGTCCGACCTACACTCAGCTCGATATCGAGCAGCTTCGTATGGACTTCTTCCGCAGGAAATTTATAGGCAGTCGCCCATCTCGGACTTTTCGCTGTGAAGCCCAATTGCTCCTGATCTTCGTAGCTGTCTACTTTAATGACGATCCCGTCGATTTCATAATCAAGGTCCTGCCTACGTTCCTGCCATGACTCGATATATTCAAGAACCTCTTCAATTGTTTTGCACCGTTTGCTATTCTTGTTTGTCTCAAAGCCGATTGATGCGAGATAATCGAGCGAGTCGGAATGGCTGTCCTGCCCGTATGCACTGCCATCACCGCCGATTCCGTAAATGAAGACGGCAAGGTTGCGGCTCGCGGCTATTTTCGGATCCAATTGCCGAATTGAACCTGCGGCTGCATTCCGAGGATTCGCAAATGGCTCTTCCCCATTTTCATCTCTTGACTCATTTAATCTCATAAATGATTTCTTCGGCATATACGCTTCACCGCGCACTTCAATGGAAACCGGTTCGGAGAGCTTCAACGGAACTGTCCGGATCGTTTTTAAATTCGCGGTAATATCCTCTCCTTCCGTACCATCGCCACGTGTTGATCCTTGGACGAACATCCCGTTTTCATATTTCAATGAAACGGCAAGCCCATCGATCTTCAATTCACAAATATATGTGGCTTGTCCCGCACCTGCTCGCACACGCCTATCGAAATCGCGGATATCTTCTTCGTTGAACGCGTTCGACAAGCTCAGCATCGGATATTCATGAACGACTTTGTTGAATCCTTCAAGGATTTCCCCGCCAACGCGTTGCGTCGGTGAATCGGGATAAATCAAATCTGGATTTTCCGCTTCAATAGAGAGCAACTCCTGCAGGAGGCTATCATAGACGGAATCGGGCACGAGCGGCTGGTCTAGCACATAATAGGCATGTCCATACTCTTTGAGCAGCTCATTAAGTTCCTGCACACGTTTTTCGATTTCATTTCGATCTATGTTTCGATCCATTCTTTCCTCTCCCTATGCTTTTTCTATCGGAGCGAATTTGGCTAGGAGCCGCTTGATGCCGACTGGTTCCGGGAATGCAATATCGAGCTCAAGATCGTCTTCCTTCCCTTTTACACTGACGACCATGCCAGTTCCCCATGCTTTATGTTGCGCTTTGTCGCCAGCCTTCCAGCCCATCTTCTCACCACCGCTTGATTTATAGACCGGTCTTTTGACAGCAGGTCGTACAGGTGCTTCCGATCGTGAAAACCCACCATATGAAAAGCCTTGATTGTTGTTGGAAGTCACTTCAATGATTTCTTCTGAAATCTCGTTCAAAAAACGAGATGGATTATTGAAACTAGAACGTCCGAACAACGTTCTGTACGATGCACAAGTCAAGAACAGTCTCCGTTCAGCACGGGTAATGGCGACATAGGCAAGTCTTCGTTCCTCTTCCATTTCCTCGTCATCACCAATCGATCGAGCGTGCGGAAAAATATTTTCTTCCATTCCGATAACGAAGACGACCGGAAATTCAAGTCCCTTTGCAGCATGCATCGTCATCAGGACGATTTTTTCCGATGATTGGTTCTCTTCTTTATCCAATGAATCAATATCGGCAATCAATGCAAGATCTGTAAGGAAAGCGACGAGTGAGCGATCGCCCTCCTCTTCGGCCGCCCGCTTTTCGAATGCTTCCGTAACGGAGAGGAATTCTTCGATATTTTCCAGACGGCTTTCTGACTCGATTGTTTTCTCCCGAATGAGCATGTCGCGGTAGCCCGTTTTTTCCAACACTTGCTCGACAAGTTCTGTGACCGATAAGTATTCTTGCATTTGCGTAAATCCTTTAATCATATCTCTGAATTTCACAGCTTCGTTTGCGGCTCTTGCCGTCAACCCCATGAAATGTACTTCATGCAATGCGTCGAAAACGGACCGTTCATTCTCAATCGCAAATTGCGCCATCCTTTCGAATGAAGTTGCCCCGATACTCCGTTTTGGTTCGTTGATAATTCTTGCCAATGCTAAATCATCATCGTTATTGGCAATCAAACGCAAATAAGCGAGCAAGTCCTTGATCTCTTTCCGGTCATAGAACTTCGTGCCGCCAACGATCGTATAATCGAGATTGGACTTCACAAGATATTCCTCGATCACACGGGATTGGGCATTCGTCCGGTACAGGATGGCAAATTGGTCAAGCCGCAAGTTTTCACGTTCCTTGAGCTCGATGATCTGTTGAACAATGAACTGGGATTCGTCCTTTTCATCCGATGCCTTGTAGATCGTGATCGATTCCCCTTCGTCATTGTCCGTGCGGAGCTTTTTGTCGTAGCGGCTCCTGTTATTTTGGATGACATCGTTCGCCGCCTGCAAAATCGTTTTCGTCGAACGGTAATTTTGCTCGAGTAAGATGACAGTTGCATCTTTATAATCCTTTTCAAATGAAAGGATATTGCCGATGTCGGCTCCGCGCCATCTATAGATTGATTGGTCCGAGTCACCGACGACACATAGGTTCCGGAATTTCGCAGCAAGCATGTTGACGAGGCGATATTGGGCGTTGTTCGTATCCTGATATTCGTCGACGTGGATGTATTGGAATTTATTTTGATAAAATTCGAGGACTTCCGGGACGCGTTCGAATAGTTTGAGCGTCATCATGATGAGGTCGTCAAAATCGAGTGATTGGTTTTGTCGCAGTTTTTTTGTATAGCCTTCGTAAACATTTGCAATCGTTTTTTCATAAGGATTATGCGGATTGATTTGTCCTTTGTACGTTTCCGCATCAATGCATTCGTTTTTCGCTGAGCTGATTGCACCGAGCATCGACCGCGGATCGTATTGCTTCGGATCGATATTTTGCTCCTTCAGCACATTTTTGACGACCGTTAACTGGTCGGAGGAGTCAAGGATCGTAAAGTTTTTTGAAATACCGATACGGTCGATATCTCTGCGTAAAATACGGACACACATTGAGTGGAACGTCGATACCCACATCCGTTCTCCTGTACCAGGTCCAAGAAGGCCGTCAATCCTTTCGCGCATTTCCCGTGCGGCCTTGTTCGTAAATGTGATGGCCAATATATTGGAAGGATACACGCCTTTTTCCACGATCAAATAGGCAATTCTATGTGTTAGCACTCTTGTTTTTCCAGAGCCTGCACCAGCCATGATCAGAAGGGGCCCTTCCGTCTTTTTCACTGCGCGGGCTTGTTCAGGGTTCATGCCTGCAAGCAGATTATCCGCGATTTCTTTCATTCGTAATCCCGCCTTTCAAAGAACGTTTGTTCTTCATTATATCGTAAACATCCTGTCAATGGGACACTGATTTCACTGCTTCCACCGTTGAAAGGGCTGCCTTCAGGTCCTCATAGATGATATTGCCGACAATGACTGTATCCGCAAGCTCCGCCATCATTTTGGCATCCTTTGCGTTGCGGATTCCACCTCCGTAAAACAAACGTGTATGCTCGAGGACTCGGGCTGCCGCTTTCACGATCGCCGGGTCTCCAAGCGTTCCGCTATATTCCAAATAGAAGACCGGCAGCTTGAAGAGATGCTCCGCCATCCGGGCATATGCAATGACATCCTCAACGTCAGGAGCTTCCTTCACACCGGTCAACCGTGCCGCTTTGCAATCGGTGTTCACAATGACATAACCTTCCGCTATCACTTCGTCCCAGTTCATCATATGGCCGTATTCTTTCAAGGCTTCATGATGGATGCCGTTCACCCACTTCGTCTCGGGCGAATTAAGAACCGTTGGGATGAAATAATTATCGAATCCCATTGTGACCGATTCGACAGTCGATACTTCTAGCGCCACAGGTACCGAGAATCGTCGGATGCGGGCTAACAGATCGAGGACATTTTCGAGTGTAACGCCATCTGATCCTCCGATAATGATTCCGTCTGTTCCGGATTCTGCAAGAAGTTCGAGATCTTCCTCAGCTAATTGTTTAGCTGGGTCCACTTTAAAAGCGTGGCGCCAATTTTTATAATCCATTTTGTCAACCACCTAATTTGTTAAATACGATTCGTTTTTGCTCTTAACAGTATACCAAAAAAACCGGACGGAAAGCTTCTCCGCCCGATCACTTCTTATCATTATTCTCCGCAAGCTCCGGGTAGAGTCGATCCAGCACGGTATTGTAGCCGCCAGACCCGTAATCGACGCAGCGTCTCACTCGTGAAATTGTCGCTGTGCTTGCGCCGGTTTCGTTTTGAATCCGCTCATACGTCTTTTTCTGCCTTAAGGCGTGTGCGACTTCCAAGCGTTGAGCCAATGATTGCAACTCGCTCATCGTCGCGAGATCATCGAAGAACATATAGCACTCTTCAATGTCCTTCAATGCCAATATCGCTTTGAACAGTTGATCCGTTTGTTCACTTCGTATTTTATCGATTTGCATTACGCATCCTCCCCCCTCTTTCTTTCACTATTGTTTAAGGAGTGTATGTTACAGATTTTGAAATTCCGGAATAGGTCGGGATAATGTGGATCCATGTCTTTCCAGGAAGCAACTTTGCTGGAACTCCGTTTTCCATCGGCATGAGGAAACCTTCAACATTTCTCCATTCCAGCTCTTTGGCGATACCGCCCTGGAATAGGATTGCTTTGCCGCCACTTTCAATATCGACAGATTGCCTCCCGACACTATCAATTGTATGATGATCCGCTTCCATCACTATGATGTTGGACAGTCCGACTTGTTGTCCGTTCCCTTTATCGATCGTCAAGACACCATTCACCATCCGGTTGTACGTTTCCGTTTCCGTATCGTAAGAGAATGTGTTAATGAAATCTTGACTCGAGCTGAACCGGACGATGATCATCGAAGCACTATCCCCTATTTTAGCATCCTCAACCGACTCATGGAAAGCAAATGAAGGAACCTTCGTAATTTCATCTGCTGCACCGACTTTATCCATTGCGGCTACAATGTTTTCACCGCTAATATATGAATTATGCGGAGCCCTGCGGTCACTCGATCTTTTGAATAGTGTCCCGTCGTATTGCATGCCGTTGATATTATCGACATACCTATTTGCGAGAAGCTTCTGTGCATCCGGGCTATAGCCATGAGCAACGTAAAATGCATCCATGCCTTTCGCCAAATGAATGAAATAGTCACGCGCACTTCTGATCGGGCCGACCGTATCCGGGAGCTCGCTTTGGAATAACGCTAAAAACCTCGTGACATTCCCTTCTGCGAGGAATTCATAAATGATATCCGCCTCACTAATCCCTGATTGCGGCCTCGCATGCGGATGATTGTTGATTGTCGCTAGCACGGGTCTCGTCCAATTCTCTTCCTCAATCAATTCTCCCGTAAACGGTGCGCGATAACGGAGTAATCCTTCTTCCTCCGGCTCTTCCTCAGGTTCTTCTTCAATGACAACTTCTTCTTCAACCTCTTCCGGCTCCGGAATCTCTTCCGCGCCGGCTTTCTCTTTTTTTGAACACGCTGACAACAACAGCAACATGATAGCTAATCCGAGCAGCCATCCTCTCTTTTTCCCTTTCATCCGTGCCTCCTATCTTTCCGTTGCCGGAACGAGTACTTCATTTTTCATAACTTGATAAAGCCCAACTTGTGTCGCCCGTATGTACGGCAAATGGGTCGATTGGAGGAACAGGAATGTATAGACGGCATCGCCATGTTTGTATCCCCGTTCAGCCAACGCCTGTTTAAATGCAATTTCCTGTTCAATCAAAACTTCCATGCGCGAAGCTGATAGCCCCCCGCCGATAGCAAGCGGGATGGATGCGATCAATTCCCCGTCTTCAACGAGCACCATGCCGCCCTTCAACCGTTTCATTTCATTGAAGGCAAGCAGCATTTCCTTCTTGTCTTTCCCGATTATTATAATATCGCCTGTATTCGAATATGAGGAGGCGAGCCCTTGTACGTCGTTTGCGAAACCCTTAATGACCGTGTTCACTCGCCACTTCCCGTCTCTATCGATGAGCATGAGAAAGCTTTCTTCATGCTCCGATGAAAGCTTGTCCAGAGATAGATCCAGCTCGACTTCATATGGTTTTGTAATGACGTCATTCACCATTTCAATGCCGACTGTTTCATCGAATATAAAATCGTTTTCATCCAAATCAAAATCCGGGTTGAATACAGGGACGATTGACCAGTCGACCTTCTTGAACTCCTCCGTCGCCTCATTATCGCGTTTCAACCACTTTCCTTTCGACAAGACATCCGTCGGCACCGGATTTGTTTCATCTTCAAGGAAATTGAACGTTGCATATCTTCCCGTCGCAATAACACCATGCACGCTATCGATGCCGTAATAGCGCGCAACGTTATAAGAAGCCATTAAATACCCATCGATCGGTTTCACACCGGCGTCGAGCGCGACTTGGATACATTTGTCCATGACCCCGTCGACATGGAAGGAAGGAGTCGATCCATCCGTCGTCATCATGAGATGGTCGAATACGTCCAACCCCTTATCGAGGACTCCTTTCAAAAGTTGCGGTAAATCAGGGCGTATCGATGAATGACGAAGCGTCACCGCATACCCTTGTAAAAGGCGCGCCTCCACTTCTTCTGCCGTCATCGCTTCATGATCCCCGTCAGTCCCGAGCAGCTTCATCCGCGCTAGCGTACGCTCGGAAGCCCCAGGGAAATGCCCTTCGATTCTCTTTCCAGCTTTTTTAGCAGCCAGGACAGACGCGGTCATATCCGGATCGCCGGTCAAAAGGCGCGGCCAGCCCGTCAATTCGCCACCCATTAGCACATCATCCCGTTTTAGCCATTCGGAAATCGCCGCTAGGTTGAAAACGTCTTTTTCTTTTTCCAAAACCGTTTGGGAATCAAATCTCGCCCACCAATAAAACGAAAACGGCAGCTCGTTTAATTGGTCAATCAACTTGAATGCCTTTTCATTACCGAGAAGCAAAAAGAACGTCAAGTTATCCGATAAGAACGTTGTCGTGCCAAGCCTTCCCGCGTACTCTGCAAATGTTTCTGGATTGTATAGCTGGAACGGATGGACATGCGGCTCGATATATCCTGGTACGATTTTTTTCCCGCTTGCATCGACGATTTCCGCACCTTCCGTCATGGCAGGCATTTTGCTGCCTGTATAGACGATCCGATCTCCTTTGACCCAAATATTGCCTGTCACCCATTTTTTGAAGATGGAATGGAGATACGTCGCATTTTGAATGATGAGATCCGGTGCTAGTTTACCGTTAATAATCCCGATCTGCTGCTGAATTTCACGTTGGTCCCACATTTCGACAAACCCCTTTTGAAGAGTATTCTATAGATTTAATCGTAGCATAGCATTCACTTGAAATATAGTGGGTTTCCATTATTTTCATGACATTTCAATCTCCTTATGTGGTGCGTATCATTTCCTTTATTGCGGGAATTCTAAGGACAAACTTTTTTTCTTGCTCCACGTGAAGGGAGAGTTGGAAATGAATGAGCAACAAGGAACCTCTGGTGCACCCGAAGCACCTCCTTTATTGAACACATTGTCGAAGGAGTTCAAACCATCGAATGACGTCGTTCAAACGCCTTTGCAAATAAAAGGCGAATGTGCTTTCCTCTTTTATTTAAAATCCGTGACAGATGGCGATAAGATCCATCAGACGGTCATCCGGCCTTTTTTTGAAATGGCATCTGAAGAAAGCTTCACATCTTATATCCAATCCTTGCCGAATCAATCGGAAGTCCCCGCTAAAGAGCAATTGTTCGTGAAAATAAGTGCTGGTTCTGTTTTGATTGCTATACGTGACCGAACTTTTTTACTTGATGTCCGTCTCGTCAAGAACAATGAAGTGCAGGATACGACGATTGAGCCGACAGTCCACGGACCGCAAAAAGGATTAAGTGAGGACATTGGAACGACAATCAATTTGATTAGGCAACGGTATCATAAACCCTCCTTAATCGTTGAAGAGATTGTAACAGATGATGAGACCAATCGCACCGTCGCTCTCCTCTATGATAATGACCTTGTCGAACCGGAAGTCTTGAAAAAGATAAAAGCAGAACTTGAGAATCTCCAGACTCCGTTATTCCAATCCGCCGGAGAACTCCAACATTTCCTGAACAAAAGCAGATGGACGCTCTTCCCTACGACGATAATAACGGAACGCCCCGATCGAATCATATTTAACCTTGTCGGCGGCAAAGTCGTCATTGCGATTGATGGCAGTCCGAACGTCATCATTGCACCCGTCATTTTTTTCGATTTCATGTCATCGATGGAAGACAATTACCGTGTCTCTGTCTTATCAGGAATGACGATACTATTAAGATATATAGGTCTGTTCATATGTATATTACTTCCCGGTTTATATGTGGCAATGACATCTTATAACCCGAATATCCTTCGAATTGAACTTGCCCTAACAGTTGCAGGCAGTAGGATTGGAGTGCCGTACCCATCATTCTTCGAAGTCTTATTCATGCTCTTATTCATGGAATTGTTGACGGAGGCGAGCATGCGGCTGCCGAAAGCCGTGAGTGGAACTGCAACGACTGTTGGGGGACTTATTTTAGGGACAGCGGCAACAGAAGCATCACTCACATCGACAATTATGATCATCATCATTGCAGCGATGGCCATTTCCACATTCGTCATTCCCATCAATGAAATGAGTTTTACGATGCGGGTCGTACGTGTTTTATTACTTATTTATAGTTCATTATTCGGAATGGTCGGCCTGCTAATCGGCTTCATGGGAATCATATTTTTAATGGTAAATAAAGAAAGTTTAGGAATACCTTATTTGCGGATTCCTTGGATCGGTAAAAACGATGAATTGAAGGCGGACAATAAATGAGTCGGTTCCTATTCTATTTGATTTTGATAAATATGATGACGAGTATGGTTTCCTTAACACCAAGAATTCTGATTGCCGGAAGTGGCAGCGGGACAGTTGTTTCATTAATAATCGCACTGTTTGTTGGAATAGTAATGACGTATATCCTTGTACGTCTTTTCAGCCACTTCCCTGGACTTGGCTTGCCCGAAATTTTGAAAGCATACGCTCCCAAATGGTTTGCAAAACCTATCCTCCTTTTTTTCGGACTTGCCTGGTATACTGCGGGTCTATTTACGCTTATTGCTTATACAATTATCATTATCCGTTTTCTGACTCCTAATATGTCGATTTATACGATCGTGTTGACGTTTGTCATCGTTGTCACATATGGGGTATTCATGAAAGCGCGCAACATCTTATATATGAGTGAAATCATTTTTATCGTCGTCGTTCCTCTTATCGTCTTCATTCAATTAAAAGGGTATATTAATCGCGATTTAAACTGGGATTATGTACGGATCGCTCTTATGGAAATCAATCATTTGCCGGATTACGGAGCTTTTACATCTTCCCTATTTATCGTCATAGGGACTGCAAACTTAGTCATTTTTAATCGGGTTTTCACGCAACTGAAAAAGCCGACAGGCAAAGGAATGGCCCTTCTCACTTTCCTTTTAGCCTATGTTCTTGCGTCGACTTATTTCCTTCCCATCGGCTTTGGAGGGTACGAACCCCTGAAAACTACTATTTTTCCATGGATTATGACGAGTGATTCGATAAGGATGAAATTCGGGATTATCGAAAGGATTGTCTTTATTTTCACTGGCGCCTTTTTGGCTCTTGGCGTCGTTAGCATCGTTATGCATTGGCATGTTTCGATTCAGTTGCTTGCGAGTGTGTTCGATTTTAAACGTTTCAAGTGGAAATCGTTCAATTTGACTTTCCCTTTATTGATCGTCATGTTTTGGGTCGTTGCCATGTTCGTTATAGCAAAGATCTCGACCGAAGGCCTATTCAGAGCTGTCGAGATGTATGATGACTACTTCACCCCAACCTTGCTAGTTTTGTTAGTCTTTTGTCTTCTTTTGGCACGGAAAGGAGCGGCTTCCAAATGGCGGAAAAGCAAAAAATAATAAAAGGGTGCATAGCAACAGGCCTTTTCCTTATGATGCTTCTACAAGCGGGATGTGCATTCAAAGACATCGACAAAAGAATTTTCGTTGTCGGAATTGGAGTTGATCCTTCTGAAAAGGTAAAAGACGGTTTCAGAGTGACATTGAAGTTGGCAAAACCATACGGAAATGTTAGACAGGCACAAACTCCCACATACGCCTATTTATCGCATGATGCCGATTCAGTTGCGGTAGCCGTAGCAGAAATGGAAACCCGTGTCGACAAACTATTGGACTTAACACATAACCGGATCATTATTATAAACAAAGAATTGCTTACGAAGGATTTGCATACTGTCATGGATTTTTTTACAAGGCGCGGGGATATTCAGATGGTATGTTATATCGCTATTGCTGGTACTACGTCCGAAGAAGCGATTTCCTTTGAACCGACAATTGAAACACCTGCATCAATTGCCTTATATAATTATTTTGATAATACGGGAACGGAAAGCCCGTACATCGTGACGACATTTCTATTTGAATTCAGACGGGAACTGTTAGAAAAAGGGAAAGATACAGTTTTGCCAATCATCGATATTGACGAGGAAAATCAAGAATACAAAGTCAATAAATCAATTGTTTTTAGATTGGATAAGGAACCATTAGAATTGACACCCGAAGAAACAAAATATTTCAATTCGCTCGCGAATAGAGCTTCCGGATTCAGTTATAAATTTCAAGATAAAGACCATTCCGTAGTGTTAAACATCTATGAAGTGAGATTCAAATATGAAATAATCCTGAACGAGGGTGAGCCTCGAATAGATATAAAAGTTACAAAAGTAGGCTACATTGGCGAATCCAAGCATCGTTTGGATCCAAGTAAATTAGATAAGTACAATAAATTAGCAGCTAAAGACACGAAAGCAGAAGTAATGGATTTATTGACAAAGCTGCAAGAAAAAAATCTCGATCCATTCGGTTTCGGCTTACGGTATCATGCCACAAGATTATCCCGCAAAGGCATTATGGAGGAATGGGAGCGTATTTATCCAGAAATCAAATTCAATGTAACTGTAAACGTCAAACTAAAGGGCACAGGAGCGGTTGAATAAAATCTAAACAAAAAACAGACCACATATTTTCACGTGTGGTCTGTTTTGATTATTAGCTGAATATCCGCCAGCCGATATCCGTGCGGTAGAAAAATCCGTTCCATTCCAATTGGTTCAAACCTTCGTACACTTGACGTTGCGCTTCTTTCAATGTATCAGCCTTGGCTGCTACGAGGATAACACGGCCGCCGTTACCAACAAAATGACCGTCACTCTCTTTTGTACCAGCGTGGAAGGTTTCGAGTCCGTTCAATTGTGTAAGATCCGGTAATTTTGCACCTTTCACTACATCTCCCGGATAGCCGTCCGATGCAATTACAACTCCGAGCATCGCTTCTTCATGCCACTCTAGATCAAACGGTTTTTTATCCATGAGCGCCATCATGAATTGTCCAAAATCGGATTTCATCCGAGGCAACACGACTTGTGTCTCAGGGTCGCCAAAACGGGCGTTGAACTCAATTACTTTTGGCCCTTCATCTGTAAGGATGAGACCCGCATAGAGGATTCCCGTAAACGGCGTACCTTCTTCCTCCATCGCACGGACTGTTGGAATGACGACGGTCTGAAGCGCCTCTTCCACGACCGCTTCTGGAATATGAGGTACCGGGGAATATGCCCCCATTCCTCCAGTATTGGGCCCTTTATCGCCATCATACGCGCGCTTATGATCTTGCGCGATGACCATCGGATAAATCTGACCGTCATGCACAAATGACATGTAGGAGAATTCTTCCCCGTCCAGAAATTCCTCGATAACGACGCGGGATGAAGATTCACCAAACCGTTGATTGCCAATCATATCGTCAACCGCTTCGATCGCCTCTTCGACAGTCATCGCGACAATGACTCCTTTTCCCGCAGCAAGTCCGTCTGCTTTCACGACAATCGGGGCGCCTTGCTGATGAATAAATGCTTTCGCTTCATCGGCGTCCGTAAACGTCCCGTATGCAGCTGTAGGAATTGAGTATTTCTTCATCAGCTCCTTCGCGAAAGACTTGCTCCCTTCGATTTGAGCAGCAGCTTTCGTAGGACCAAAAATCCGTAGCCCCCGGTCTGTGAAGGTATCAACAATCCCTTCCGCCAATGGTTGCTCAGGACCGACAAACGTCAAGTCGATCTTTTGTTCAATTGCAAATGAAGCTAGTGCATCGAAATCAGTTGTATTGATTGCCACGCACTCCGCATCATTTTTCATGCCGTCGTTTCCAGGGGCAACGAACACTTTCGCCACGGAGGCAGAGTTATTGAACTGCCGCGCAATTGCGTGCTCCCGGCCGCCACTGCCGATGACGAGTACTTTCATCAGTATCCACTCCTTCGATCAATGTTTAAAATGACGTACTCCAGTGAATACCATAGCAATGCCGTATTCATTCGCTTTTTTGATAGAATCTTCGTCTTTTACGGAGCCTCCAGGCTGGATAATAGCTGTAATTCCCGCTTTCGCGGCAGCTTCTACAGTATCATCCATCGGGAAGAATGCGTCTGATGCAAGCGCTGCACCTTTTGCAAGCTCCCCAGCTTGTGTCAATGCAATGCCTGCTGCACCTACGCGGTTCATTTGCCCCGCACCTACGCCAAGCGTTCTTTGTGAATCCGATACGACAATTGCATTCGATTTCACATGCTTGACGACTGCCCAACCGAGTTTGAGCGCTTCCCATTCCGCTTCTGTCGGTTCACGATCCGTTGCAACGCGGATATCGGCATTTTCAAATCCGAATGTATCTGGCTCCTGCATGAGAAGACCGCCTTCAACTGATACCGTATTCCATGCATCCTTTTTCTGTTGTCCGAACGGAATCGTCAGTAGTCGAATGTTTTTCTTCTTCGTTAATAAAGCGATCGCTTCATCCGTGAATGACGGTGCGATAATGATTTCAAGGAAAATTCCTGAGAGCTTTTCAGCTGTTTCCGCATTGACTTCACGATTCAATGCGATGATGCCCCCGAAGATGGAAATCGGGTCGGCTTCATATGCTTTATTGAACGCATCAGCGATTGTTGCACCGACTCCAACACCGCAAGGATTCATATGCTTCACGGCCACTGCCGCAGGTTGCTGGAATTCCTTCACGATTTGGATAGCCGCATTGGCATCCTGGATATTGTTATAGGATAGCTCTTTGCCGTGCAATTGCTCCGCATTGGCGATGGAGAAATCTGAACCGAGTGGACGGCTATAGAACGCCGCTTTCTGATGTGGGTTTTCACCGTAACGAAGCGGTTGTTTCAGCTCATATGTAAACGTCACTTGCTCAGGGAATTCTTCGCCAGCAAGGTCTGTTAAGTAACCGGAAATGAGCGCATCGTAAGCAGCTGTATGACGGAATACTTTCGCAGCAAGACGGCGGCGAGTCTGAAGAGTCGTTTGCCCATCCGCTTTCAACTCATCAAGCACTTGCTCATAATCTGTGGAATCGACGATAACCGTTACATAGGCATGGTTTTTCGCAGATGCACGGAGCATCGCAGGGCCGCCGATGTCAATATTTTCAATCGCGTCATCGACGGAAACGTCCGCTTTTGAAATCGTTTCTTTAAATGGATACAGATTCACACAGACGATATGGATCGGCTCAATTCCGTGCTCTTCCATTTGCGCTATATGCTGCGCGTCGTCTTGCTTCGCAAGCAATCCGCCATGGATCATCGGATTCAATGTCTTGACCCTGCCTTCCATAATTTCAGGGAAGCCCGTCACTTCATCGACAGCTGTCACCGCAACGCCGTTTTCCTTTAAATGTTTCATCGTCCCGCCAGTTGATAGAATTTCATAGTCCAATGCAACAAGAGCTTGTGCAAACTCCAAAATTCCGTTTTTGTCCGAGACACTGAGCAATGCTCGTTTTTTCACGATTGAACGCCTCCGAATATCAATTTATCTGTAAAAAGCTTCTGTAAAGTTTCTTTATAAAGTACATGCTCGACCTTGTGGATTGCTTCTGCTGTCTTCGCTATATCGCCTTCAACGACGGGAACCGCTGCTTGCGCTAGAATCGGGCCCGTGTCCATTCCTTCATCGACAAGGTGAACGGTAACACCTGTCAATTTGACGCCATGAGCGATTGCCTGACCGATTGCATCCTTGCCAGGAAATGAAGGAAGCAGCGAAGGATGGATATTGACGATGCGCGATGGATAGGCGGCTAATAACGTTGGTCCGATCAGCCGCATATACCCCGCTAGCGCAATCCATTCGACTTCCGCTTCTCGTAAAATGTCAATCAAAGCTTCCTCGAATGCCTGTTTCGATGGAAAAGCTTTCGGCTCCAAAGCGACGACCCGAGTGTTTGTCTTACGAGCACGTTCCACAACGAATGATGCAGGTTTATCCGTCATGACGAGGACGATTTCAGCATCTAATTCACCGTTGCGACATGCTTGCTCAAGCGCTTCGTAATTGCTGCCGCTTCCGGAAGCGAATACTGCGATTTTCGTTTTTACCTTCATTCTGCCAAGCTCCCGTCATGGGTACCATTGAAAATGACGCCTGAACCGCGTACAACGCGGCCGATTTCATATGCATCCTCGCCGTGCTCCGCAGCAATTTGAATGGCGCGTTTCGCTTGTTCCGCTGGAAGAGCCACAACGAATCCAATCCCCATATTAAAGACACTGTAAAGATCTTTGTCGAGAAGTTCGCCTTTCTCTTTCAACATTTTAAAGACTGGTAGTACAGGCCAAGAGCCAAGATCGACTTCAACGCTGAACCCTTCTTTGAACATCCGTGGAAGGTTTTCGTAAAAACCTCCGCCCGTAATATGCCCCATGGAGTGGACGTCAAGTTCTTCATGAATTTGCATGACAGGCTTCGCATAGATTTTCGTCGGTTCAAGCAACGCTGTACCCACTTTACCGAGTTCTTCATAGCCCGCAATATACTCATCTACTTTATATCCTTGCTCTTCAAGTACGATTTGACGGACTAGTGAAAATCCGTTCGAATGGATGCCGCTAGAAGCGATTCCGACGAGTACGTCTCCTTCAGAAACCTTTTCGCCAGTAACGACTTTGCTCTTTTCACATGCTCCGACCGCAAATCCAGCGAGGTCATATTCCTCGACATCATAAAGTCCAGGCATTTCAGCCGTCTCTCCGCCAATCAATGCTGCTCCTGATTGCACGCAGCCGTCCGCAATACCTTTGACAATCGCCTCGACTTTTTCAGGGACCGCTTTTCCAAGCGCAATATAATCCAAGAAATAAAGTGGCTCCGCACCTTGTGCGACGATATCATTCACACACATGGCAACACAATCGATGCCGATCGTATCATGTTTATCGGCTAGGAACGCCAATTTCAATTTCGTGCCGACACCGTCCGTACCAGAAATGAGCACTGGCTCTTTATAGTTCAGCTCAGAAAGATCGAACATCCCTCCGAATCCTCCGAATGTACCCGCAACTCCTTTGCGAACAGTACGCGCTACGTGCGACTTCATCCGTTCGACCGATTCATAGCCAGCCTCGATATTCACTCCCGCTTTTTCATACGCCTTTGACATGGAAGATCCTCCTTATCGCCCGATTTCTTTTTCATGTGGCAGTACTGTATCCGCATAGATGTCTGTCGGATAATTACCTGTGAAGCAAGCAAGACATTGTCCGCAATTCTTCATGTCAGACGGTCTACCGATTGCATTCAGCATTCCTTCTGCTGAAAGGAATGTCAGAGAATCCGCACCGATTAATTCACGCACTTCATCAACCGATCGATTTGTTGCGATTAATTCCGAATCCGTACTTATATCAACACCATAGAAGCAAGGGCTCACTAATGGAGGCGACGCAATGACGACGTGGACCTCTTTCGCGCCGGCTTCCTTCAGCATTTTGACAATCCTTCTCGACGTCGTCCCGCGGACAATTGAATCATCCACCATGACAACCCGCTTGCCTTCAATCACTTGACGCACCGGAGAAAGCTTTAGCTTTACGCCTCTTTCACGCATCGCCTGTGTCGGTTGGATGAACGTCCTGCCGACATACCGGTTTTTAATTAAACCGAGTTCGTACGGGATGCCGCTTTCTTCCGAAAATCCGATCGCAGCAGAAATGCTCGAGTCAGGGACACCTGTCACGACATCCCCCTCGATTTGGACTTCCCTCGCAAGCTGCTTGCCGCATCGTTTCCGAGCCATATGAATATTAATGCCGTCGATATCCGAGTCAGGTCTTGAAAAATAGACATATTCCATCGAGCAGATGGCCCGTTCCGCTGGTTCCGCAAATTGGTCGGAGTGCAACCCTTTGTCATTGATGACGATCAATTCTCCAGGTTCAACTGAACGGATCGGTTCCGCTCCGATTAAGTCGAAAGCAACCGTTTCAGATGCGACAACCCATGCATCACCCAATTTCCCGAGAGACAAAGGGCGTAAACCATTCGGATCCTGTGCAACGAGCAAGCCTTCCTCCGTCAAGATGACGAATGCAAAAGCACCTTTCAACATCGACAATGCTTTTTTAACCCGGTCCCGCTGTGTCAATGAACCACTGCTGCTTCGTTTAATCAAATGGGCCAATACTTCCGTATCGGACGTCGTTTGAAAAATGCTGCCCTGCTTTTCAAGACTTTCCTTCAAATCCTTTGCATTAACTAAGTTGCCGTTATGCGCAATCGCCAAACTGCCTGTCATTGAACGGAAGACGAGCGGCTGCACATTTTCTGCGCCCCGCCCCTCTTCTGTCGTGTAACGGACTTGGCCAATTGCCGCATGACCCGTCAAGTTTTTCAACGCATCACCGGAAAACACATCATTCACAAGTCCTTCGCCTTTTACGACGTGAAGCCCTTTGCCATTCCTTGTTACGATTCCTGCGCCTTCCTGACCGCGGTGTTGTAGCGCATGCAAGCCGTAATAGCTGATCTGCGCTGCATCTTCGTGACCCCAAATGCCGAACACGCCGCATTCTTCGTTCAGGCCTCTGAGTTCAGCAAGCATGGAATTGCCCCTTTCCAAGCGGAACGGAATTCTTCCACCGTCCCGTCAATTAAAACTGTATCGTTGTCGCCTTTAATGACGATTTTATCTTCATTTGTAACTGTACCGATTTTCACTGCATCTTGTACAAGCGCCTCAAAAGCAGTCGTCAGCTCTTCTTTCACCGTTACGATGAAGCGTGATTGCGTTTCACTGAATAATGCCGTTACTGCTGATCCCTTCACAGTAACATCTGCCCCAAGGCCTTCCGCATCGAATACCTTCTCGCAAAGTGCAACAGCGAATCCGCCTTCTGATAAATCCGTCGCCGATTGGACGAGTTTGCTTTGGATTGCTTTTAGAAGAGCTTGTTGACGGGATGCTTCCACTTCCAAATCGATCGCAGGTGCTTTTCCGAAAATCTTCCCATGGATCATCTGTTGAAGTTCACTGCCGCCAAATTCTGTTGTCGCTTCGCCAATCAAGTAAATTACGTCACCCGCTTGTTTGAATGACGTTGTCGTCACTTGCGACAAATCATGCACCAGGCCAACCAAGCCCATCGTCGGTGTCGGGTAGACTGGAACCCCGTTCACCTCATTCGACATCGAAACATTCCCGCCGATAATTGGCGCATTCAACGTACGGCAAGCTTCGGAAATGCCATCTGCCGATTTCTCGATTTGCCAAAACACTTCCGGTTTATCCGGACTTCCGAAGTTCAAGCAGTCCGTTGCTGCAATCGGCTCAGCGCCTGAACAGATAAGATTACGCGCTGCTTCTGCAACTGCAATTTTCCCACCCGTTTCTGGATCTAAGTAAATATAACGAGAGTTGCAATCTGCGGTCATCGCAAGCCCTTTATTCGTACCGCGAACGCGGATGACACCTGCAGAAGAACCTGGTGCTACGACCGTATTCGTACGTGCCTGCGAATCGAATTGGCTGTATACCCACTCTTTTGACGCGATTGTCGGGCGTTGCAATAATGCGGTCAATGTCTCCTTCAAATCGGAGACTACCGGCTCTTCATTATCCATCGCTTGGAATTCCCTGAAGTAAGCAGGTTCTTCCGATTTCTTATAATAGACCGGTGCATCTTCGGCAAGTATATCCGCTAAGATTTCCGCGACAACTTCACCTTTATGAGTAAGACGTAGCATTTTATCATCCGTAACTTTCCCGATTGCTACAGCTTCAAGTCCGTACTTTTTGCATAAGTCGATGATTTCTTGTTCACGACCTTGCTTGACAACGACAAGCATCCGTTCTTGCGACTCGGAAAGCATCATTTCATACGCAGTCATACCCTCTTCACGCTGCGGAACGAGATCCAAGTTCAATTCGACACCGTAGCCTGCTTTTGAAGCCATTTCAGCAGAAGATGAAGTAAGGCCTGCAGCACCCATATCTTGAATACCGATCAAAGCATCCGATTTCACAAGCTCAAGGCATGCTTCCATGAGAAGTTTCTCAAGATACGGATCGCCCGCTTGCATAACTGGCAACTCTTCCTCTTTCTCGACCGCGACTTCTGAAGAAGACATCGTCGCTCCATGGATTCCGTCACGTCCTGTTTGTGCACCGACGTACAACACTGTATTGCCGACTCCAGATGCAAGACCTTTCTGGATATCTTCATGATTCAGCAATCCGACAGCCATTGCGTTAACGAGCGGACGCTTCGAATAGCTATTATCGAACTGAACTTCACCGGCAACTGTCGGTATCCCGATCGTATTTCCGTAGCTTGCAATACCTGCAACCGCTTGTTCAAATAAATAACGATCGCGCTCATCCGACAAATCGCCGAAACGCATTGAGTTGACAAGTGCTACAGGGCGAGCACCCATCGAGAAGACGTCACGGATAATACCGCCCGCTCCTGTTGCTGCACCGATGAACGGCTCGATTGCGGAAGGAGAGTTATGCGATTCCATTTTGAAAACAGCCGCTTGATTGTCACCGATATCTATAATTCCAGCACCTTCCCCAGGACCTTGTAAAACACGTGCCCCTTCGGTAGGGAATTTGCGCAATACCGGTTTCGAGCTTTTATAAGAACAATGTTCTGACCACATTGCAGAAAACAATCCTGTTTCTGTGTAGTTTGGAAGGCGTCCAATCATTTCGACTGCACGATCGAACTCTTCATCGGTCATTCCCATTTGACGATATAGTTTTTCATCTTTAATTTGCTGAGCTGTTGGTTCATGCATTGTGGACATTCTTCTCACTCCAGTTCTTCAAAATTGATCGGAATAAAGGCAAACCGTCCGTTCCGCCGATGATTTCTTCGACTGCCCGTTCAGGCAGCGGCATCATGCCGAGGACATTTCCTTGTTCATTCAAAACACCCGCGATTTTCTCGACACTGCCGTCAACATTGCCGTCTTCGTACGTAAACACGATTCGATCTTGCTGTTTCAATTGTTGTGCTGTGTCCGCGTCTACATAATAATTGCCGTACTCATGGGCGAATGGAATCGTAAGCGGCTGTCCTTGTTCGTAATTGCTTGTGAAGATCGAAGATGCATTTAGAACAGCCAGCTTTGCATTTCCGCTTCTGAACTTCAGTCCTTTATTTTTCAAAAATGCTCCTGGAAGGATTCCTGCTTCCACAAGAATTTGGAATCCGTTTCCGATACCAAGTACCGGCTTGCCGGAAGCAACGAACGCCTTGAGGCTTTCAATTGACTTGGAGCTTTGGGCTAGTGCGCCCGGACGTAAGTAGTCCCCGTAGGAAGCGCCTGTAGGAATGACGACCGCATCAAAATGTTCCAAATTAGCATCCTGATGGCTGATGATTTCTGCACCGACGCCAACGATATCCACTAAGGCATGATACATGTCCACATCACAGCTGGACCCCGGGAAACTTAAAATAGCGAACCTCATTTGCCCGCGACCTCCCCGATTTCATATCTATAATTCTCGATCACCTTATTGACAAGTAGTTTATCGCACATTTCCTTTACACGCGCTTCGATTTCATTGTTCGTTCCAGCTAGCTCAAGCTCGATCAATTTTCCGATACGAACACTTTCAACTTCATTAAAACCAAGTGCTTGAAGCGCATCCTGAACCGCAATTCCTTGTGGATCAACAACACTTTCGCGTAATGTTACGTAAATGTTTACTTTTGTCATGTTAATTTCCTCCCAAATGGAATAAGTTTGTAATCGAATTGATGTATAGCTGTTATGCCCAAATGCTAGTAGAATCGATTTCTTCTAACGTCTTTTCAATATCATCCGTCATGATGGTAACATGGCCCATTTTCCGCTTTTCTTTCGCCTCGGCCTTCCCGTATAAATGGACTGACCAATCCGGATAGTTTGTAATGATTTTCTTCAGCGGCACGACATGCTCTCCAAGCACATTCACCATGATGGATGGTGCCCATAGCTTCGGCTTTCGAAGCGGCCATCCGCACACTGCGCGTACGTGTTGGTGGAACTGGGATACACTGCACGCCTCGATAGAGTAATGACCCGAGTTATGAGGGCGCGGGGCAAGCTCATTGATGACAATTTCATCGTTCTCGAGTACGAACATTTCCACCGCGAGTGTTCCGACGAGATTGAGATGATCTGCGATTTTTTTCGCAGCTTCCTCCGCCTTTTCGATAACTGCCGGGGCAACTCTTGCAGGAACGATTGACTCATGCAATATATGATGCTTATGAATATTTTCAGCGATTGGGAGACAATAAGAATCCCCTGCAGGATTACGCTGAATGATCGCGGAGATTTCTGTTTTAAAAGGAACGAACGCTTCCGCGATGCAATCCGAATGGGCAAATAGCGGTTCAGCATTTTCAAGATCGTCAATAGAATCCAGTTTCACTTGGCCTTTGCCATCGTATCCGCCAAATGCCGTTTTCACGATACACGGAAACCCAACTTTCTCAATTTCCTTTTTCAATTCATCGAAAGACTTTGCTGCCACATAGTTTGCGACCGGAGCACCTGAAGCTCTGATTTCTCCCTTCTCAGCGATCCGGTTTTGCGTAATCCGAACAAGCTCCGCTCCTTGCGGGACGTAGGCGATTTCCGTAAGACGTTTCAACCCTTCATAATCAATGTTTTCAAATTCATACGTAATGACATCACTTACTTCGGCAAGCTCTTCGAGTGCCGCCTCATCGTTGTAAGGAGCAACGATGCGTATATCGGCAATCTGTCCACACGGTGAATCCATTGTCGGGTCGAGGACAGCAATTTTGAAACCGGCTTCCTTTGCGGCAAGCCCCATCATGCGACCTAGCTGACCGCCTCCGATAATCCCGATCGTCTGTCCAGGTAAAATAGTTTTCATTCCAACTCACCACTGCTTTCTAAAGCGGCATCCCGCATTTTTTCGCGCCGCTCTTCGAGACGGCTGCGCAGCTCAACGTCATGGACCGCTAAAAATTGGGTTGCCAGCAATCCTGCATTCGTTGCGCCTGCTTTGCCGATCGAAACTGTTGCGACAGGAACACCTCCTGGCATTTGAACGATGGAAAGCAACGAGTCCATCCCGTTCAACGCTTTCGATTGAACTGGAACACCAATGACCGGCAACAACGTTTTGGCAGCGACCATTCCAGGAAGATGGGCAGCACCGCCAGCACCTGCAACGATCACTTCAATCCCCCGTCCTTGCGCCTGTTCCGCATATTCAAACATGAAATCCGGAGTCCGGTGCGCTGAAACGACTTTCTTTTCATAGGCTACGCCTAACTCATCCAATATGTCGCAGGCATGCTTCATCGTTTCCCAATCACTTTTACTTCCCATGATTACGCCGACTTTCGGTCCCATAAACAATCTGCTCCTTTAGAAAAATATTTACAAATAAAAACATTTCACATCTTCACTTGTATGAAGGAATAAAAAAATCCTTGAAAAAGCTACTTTCCAAGTGCATGGAAAGCAGTTCATTCAAGGATAGTTAATAAGCGGTAAGATGAACATATCCATTAGGCATGGCACACCCTTCGCTAATCCTATAAACGCTTTCCCGCATAGTCCGGACATTTACGGTGTCCTGGTAGAAACACTGAAGCCAATCCTTCAGCATATATGTGGGATATCTGACTACAATCAGTGTAACAACTGAAGTCGAATACGTCAATAAAAAATACGAACAATAATCAATAACATATGTCCATCGTTCGTAAAACAGGTGATTTATTCATCCAAAATACCTTTAAACTTTATTACTTGCCGAATTGGGACATACTCGCCATCCTTCTCCATGAATACCGGCTCTTCCATCCTTCCAGCTACTCGATAACCTGCGTCTGACAATCGGTTCAAGCAATCTTCAATCGATTCGTCTTCCTGTACTTCAAACCAAACCGTTTTTTTCTTCGTACTCATTTAAATAAATTTCCTCTCCTTACAGTCTTGACCCAAAATCCGCCATGGATTGTCCTAGCCTCATACGCAATAATAAACGCTTTTGGATCGATCTGTTTGATTGTGTCATAAAGCTTCAATTCATCTTTGCGTGGTGTCAATATTTGCATGGCAGATCGATTGCCTTCCAATCCGTGTGCCGCCCAGTCCGTTACACCATATCCTTTTTCCCGTAAGATCCTTGGCATCTCATAATCAACACTTGCAGTAATGACATTCACTGTAATATACCCAAGCGCCATTTTCTCCTCAATCTTCGTTCCGATGATAACACCGATTCCATACCCGAGTGCATACGCAATAATATTTTGTATTTCATTAAGGTTTTCCAATACTAAACCGAGTCCTACAACATAGATGACAACCTCTACGACACTTACCCCTGCAGCAAAATACCGATACCCTTTCAACGTTAGTATCATACGGATCGTAAAGAAGGTAACATACACAATATTAATAACAAAAATGATCAATAACATCTGCATTTCCATCAGACCTCCCCATGTCTAGGTTGACTTCCATCGTATCGTGCTGAGTAATGGATTACAAGAATTTGTTATTGTGGAACAATGGAAGATCTTATGAAATGGTGTGTAGGTGGTGAAGTTGGGGGGAGTTATGAGTTCGTGGTGACTTGCTTTGGGCGTGGGAGGGAGCTCTTTGGGCGCGGGATGGGGAACTTTGAGCGTGAGGCGGCTTGCTTTGAGTGCGGGATAGAGCTCTTTGGGCGCGAAGCGGCTGGCTTTGAGCACGGGAGGATTTGGTTTGGACGTGGGATGGATTGCTTTGGACGTTGGAGGGCTCGCTTTAGACGCGGGGTGGCTCACTTTGGACGTGGGAAGACTTGGTTTGGACGCGGGGTATGGAGTTTTTGAAACACAAAAAAACCATCTCCCAAAGGAGATGGCATTTGCCCGGCGACGTCCTACTCTCACAGGGGGAAGCCCCCTACTACCATCGGCGCTGAAGAGCTTAACTTCCGTGTTCGGTATGGGAACGGGTGTGACCTCTTCGCCATCGTCACCAGACAATTGAACGATACTTGTTCGTTCAAAACCGGATAAAACAAACATTGTCGCTGAACTTCAAGTTCAACCGTACTTAAGTAACTTAAGGTTAAGTCCTCGATCGATTAGTATCCGTCAGCTGCACGTGTCGCCACGCTTCCACCCCGGACCTATCCACCTCATCTTCTTTGAGGGATCTTACTTACAAATGTAATGGGAA
>NZ_JAKRNT010000010.1 GCF_022346605.1 Sporosarcina sp. ACRSL | reverse complement strand
CCATTACATTTGTAAGTAAGATCCCTCAAAGAAGATGAGGTGGATAGGTCCGGGGTGGAAGCGTGGCGACACGTGCAGCTGACGGATACTAATCGATCGAGGACTTAACCTTATAAGTTGATTTAGTACGGTTGAACTTGAAGTTCAGCAACAATGTTGGTTTTATCCGGTTTTGAGCGAACAAAATAATTTATTTTGAAAAAAAAACGCTTGATTTATTCACCAGATATGATATAATAAATCTTGTCTTGTGAAAAATAGTCCAGTGATGATGGCGAAGAGGTCACACCCGTTCCCATACCGAACACGGAAGTTAAGCTCTTCAGCGCTGATGGTAGTAGGGGGCTTCCCCCTGTGAGAGTAAGACGTCGCTGGGCTGTCATTTCTAAAATGACTGTAATGTAAAGTTAGTTTATTATTACATTATTATTCCGCAGTAGCTCAGTGGTAGAGCAATCGGCTGTTAACCGATCGGTCGTAGGTTCGAGTCCTACCTGCGGAGCCAATTGGAGAGCTGTCCGAGTGGCCGAAGGAGCACGATTGGAAATCGTGTATACGCTAACCGCGTATCAAGGGTTCAAATCCCTTGCTCTCCGCCAGTTTTATAAATTACATATGGCCCCTTGGTCAAGCGGTTAAGACACCGCCCTTTCACGGCGGTAACACGGGTTCGAATCCCGTAGGGGTCATCATTTTAACACGGAGGATTAGCTCAGCTGGGAGAGCACCTGCCTTACAAGCAGGGGGTCGGCGGTTCGAACCCGTCATCCTCCACCATAATTTCTTATGAAGTTCCAAAGCTAACTAAATGTGTAGGTTTTAAACTTCCTACAACTAACATTATCGCGGGGTGGAGCAAATCACATCACGCAGAATGTGATTTGTGTAATTTCCTGAAAGGAAATTACAACAAAGTCCCAAAGCTAACTAAATGCGTAGGTTTTAAATTTCCTACAACTAATATTATCGCGGGGTGGAGCAGTGGTAGCTCGTCGGGCTCATAACCCGAAGGTCGCAGGTTCAAATCCTGCCCCCGCAACCAAAAGGTCCCGTGGTGTAGCGGTTAACATGCCTGCCTGTCACGCAGGAGATCGCCGGTTCGATCCCGGTCGGGACCGCCATTATTTGTGGCTCAGTAGCTCAGTCGGTAGAGCAAAGGACTGAAAATCCTTGTGTCGGCGGTTCGATTCCGTCCTGAGCCACCATTATAATATTATGCCGGTGTAGCTCAGTTGGTAGAGCAACTGACTTGTAATCAGTAGGTCGTGGGTTCGACTCCTATCGCCGGCATGCTTCTCTTGGTGGGGTAGCGAAGTGGCTAAACGCGGCGGACTGTAAATCCGCTCCCTCCGGGTTCGGCGGTTCGAATCCGTCCCCCACCACCATTTATTTTACAGGGGCATAGTTTAACGGTAGAATAGAGGTCTCCAAAACCTTTGGTGTGGGTTCGATTCCTACTGCCCCTGCCATTTCTGTTTCAATATAATATTATGGCGGTTGTGGCGAAGTGGTTAACGCATCGGATTGTGGTTCCGACATTCGAGGGTTCGATTCCCTTCAGCCGCCCCATCCATGATGTTTTGTATTTTAATAAATCTTTTATTATGGCGATTGTGGCGAAGTGGTTAACGCATCGGATTGTGGTTCCGACACTCGAGGGTTCGATTCCCTTCAGTCGCCCCATTTAGTTTTTGGGGTATAGCCAAGCGGTAAGGCAACGGACTTTGACTCCGTCATTCGTTGGTTCGAATCCAGCTACCCCAGTTTTCGCGGAAGTAGTTCAGTGGTAGAATACGACCTTGCCAAGGTCGGGGTCGCGGGTTCGAATCCCGTCTTCCGCTCCAACTTTCTTACGGCGGCATAGCCAAGCGGTAAGGCACGGGTCTGCAACACCCTTACCACCGGTTCGATTCCGGTTGCCGCCTCCAATTTTCATGTATGCTGTAAGTCAATTGTTGTTATGCCCGAGTGGTGGAATGGCAGACACGTCGCACTCAAAATGCGATGCCGCGAGGCGTGCCGGTTCAAGTCCGGCCTCGGGTATCCACTTTGAAAAGATGCAACCCTGGTTGCATCTTTTCTCTTTCTACATTTCCTTTTTTATGCCCAAGTGGTGGAATGGCAGACACGTCGCACTCAAAATGCGATGCCGCAAGGCGTGCCGGTTCAAGTCCGGCCTTGGGTATCCAGTTCAACATTAAAAAAACGCTCCTACCACATGTACGTGGATAGGGGCGTTTTCCATGGGACTGAGTCGTCTATCGGATGTGGATCGTGTTGAGCTTTTACAAATTGAAGGATTCTTTGTCATTTACCATAACAGATGGACGCTCTTCATGAATCACATAGCAAGAAGCCTCTCCGCCGCTAATGGACGTAAACATATTGCCACATGCCGTCGTCAATTTCAGAGCTTCCTCGTTGTCCATAGAAGGACGGAGGAATAAAACGTGGAGCGCATCCGTTGTTTCTTCTGTAACGGCTGTTCGGATGGAATCTACATAAGGGCTGCCGAAAGGACTGTAATCGTCTTTTAATTGAAGAATGCGGTGCAATGAATTAAAACGGCCATTCAATCCTTCATAACCGTCTTCTTCTCCGCCAACGGTCAATTGGATATCTCCTACAAGCTTAGCTACGTCATAAATACCTGCAGGAATTTCATACTGGAGTGAGAAGAACGTATTCAGGTCAACCGCTGTGTGAATGGTTCGCAAGTAATTCTGCTTTTTAATTCTACGAAATAGTGCTTCTACAGATGGTCTGTATCGGTTCGGGTCGCCGCCTAAGGCTTTCCATGTCTCTCTCCATTCTTGGATGCCAGGAAAGTCTGTTACGGGTTTGGTGTCCAATTCGAAAAATAGCTGTTCTTGGAATAATTGCAACCTTCCTTTTAACATTTGAGGAGATTCCGACACTGTAATTTTGCTATAATGGATAATGCCCAATTTCAAGTCGGGCAACTGCTGAAATAGATTCTCGTCTATCTTTATTTTCATTCTCATCACCTTTGTCATCTTTTTATCAATCCTACCATAGAGGAGGCGGAATGTTGTGAATGTCGCTCAACTACAGTCGACCATAAAAGAATATGCAGCTACGATCGGCATCGATAAAATCGGTTTTACGACTGCCGCCCCTTTTCTTGAATTAAAAAACCGTTTGCGTCGTCAACAGGAATTAGGCTATCAATCGGGCTTCGAAGAAAGTGATGTTGAAAAACGGACAGAACCGCTTATGTTGCTCGATCGCGCCGAAAGCATTATTTCCATAGCGATTGCTTACCCATCTAAAATGACAGATGCGCCAAAAGGGAAGAAGGGAGAACGGCGCGGCATTTTCGCGAGGGCATCTTGGGGGATGGATTATCACCATGTTCTTCGTGAAAAGTTGCAACTTCTTGAAACGTTTATTTTGGAAAAAATGCCGAATGCTAAAATGCGGTCCATGGTGGACACCGGGGAACTTGTCGACCGGGCTGTAGCGGTTCGTGCGGGGATTGGCTGGTCTGGTAAAAACTGTTCAGTGATCACACCTGAATTCGGCTCGTACGTTTATTTAGGGGAAATGATTACGAATATCCCGTTTGAGCCAGACGTCCCGATGGAGGACCAATGCGGCGATTGTAGGCTTTGTCTGGATGCATGTCCTACAGGGGCTTTGATTCAAGGAGGGCAGCTTAATGCGCAACGGTGCATCGCCTTTTTGACGCAGACGAAAAAGTCGCTTCCTGAGGAATTCCGTGCGAAAATCGGAAATAGGGTATACGGCTGCGATACATGCCAAACTGTATGTCCAAAAAATAAAGGGAAATATAATCTTCATCAGTCCGCATTTCAACCTGAGCCTGAGTTGGCAAAGCCACTCCTCGTTCCGATGTTGAGTTTATCAAATCGACAATTTAAAGAGACTTATGGGCATATGTCGGGTTCATGGAGAGGTAAGAATCCGATACAGCGGAATGCCATCCTTGCGCTTGCTCATTTCAAGGATAAAACAGCGGTGCCAGTTTTGGCTGAAATAATTGTGCAGGATCCACGCCCTGTCATTCGCGGCACAGCTGCATGGGCACTCGGTCAGATTGGAACGAACGAAGGCATTGAAGCGGTTGAAAAGGCGTTACCGAATGAAGAAGATCCGGATGTACGGATCGAAATGGAAAAAGTATTGGAGACTACATGAAGGAAGTGCTCATATGGCGATACACGTTGCATTATTTGAACCATTGATTCCAGCGAACACCGGGAATATCGCTCGTACATGCGCCGGGACAGGGACGAAATTACATCTAATTAAACCGCTTGGCTTTTCCACTGACGATAAAATGCTCAAGCGTGCAGGGCTCGATTATTGGCAATACGTCGATATTACGTATCATGAGGGCATACAACAATTTTTCGATGCCTATCCGGATGCGGAGTTTTTCTTCATTACGAAATTCGGAGAAAAAGCCTACTCAGACTTTGATTTTTCGGACTCGTCAAAGGATGTGTTTTTCGTATTCGGGAAAGAGACGACAGGTTTGCCGGATGAAGTGATTGAGCAGAACAAAGAGAAATGTTTGCGTATACCGATGAATGATCATATACGATCACTGAACCTATCCAATACTGCAGCGATACTCATCTATGAAGCGTTGCGGCAACAATCATTTTTAGATTTGAAATAAAAACGGGACAGCCGATTATGGCATGTCCCGTTTTTTACTACTTATTTTTTCACTTTACCTGGCTTATCTTCGTACCCGCCTGTAAGGATTGCAGAAAGAAATGCGAAGCAAACACCCATAATAAGCAAAAGATTCATCAGATGTACCTCCCGTAAAATCAGTAGTCCTTCGTATAGTATACCTTAAAACATTGGCGATTGAAATGTCTGAACTAAAAAATTGTGTCATTCTGATTAACAATCAGACAACTTCAGTCGTCAATTAATTCGATTATAGGTACAATAAAGATACAAATGAAATAGGAGGGGAACGGAATGAAATATTTTGACGACACAGTGACTCTATCGAATGGAGTGAAAATGCCCCAGCTCGGTCTTGGCGTTTACAAAATGACCGATTCCGAAGAAACGATACAGGCCATTACATACGCTTTGGAAGTTGGCTACCGAGCAATCGACACGGCAGCTATCTATGAGAATGAAAAAGAGACGGGCGAAGCCATCCGGCAATCAGGAATTCCAAGGGAAGAACTGTTCATCACCTCGAAAGTGTGGAACACCGATCAAGGGTATGATGAAACATTGAGAGCGTTCGAGGCTTCTTTGGAAAGGCTAGGGATGGATTATTTGGATCTTTACTTGACGCACTGGCCTGTAGCGGGTTCATTCGTTGATACCTATCGCGCAATTGAAAGGCTTTATGATGAAAAGCTGATCAGAGCTACAGGTGTATCCAATCATCATATCCATCATTTAGAGAAGGTGTTCAATGTCACAAATGTAAAACCGATGGTAAATCAAATCGAATTGCACCCGAGACTTACCCAAGAGCCTTTACGGAACTTCTGTAATGACCATGGCATCACCGTCACATCGTGGTCTCCGTTGGCTAGAGGCAGACTCATGGAAGAGCCGATATTACAGCAAATCGGGTTAAAATATGGAAAAACGCCAGCGCAAGTCATCATTAGATGGCATTTGCAACATGGATTGGTCGTCATTCCTAAGTCAGTTACGCCAAGCCGTATCCAATCGAACATTGACGTGAAAGACTTCGAGTTGACTCCGGAGGATATGTTAAAAATTGATGGTTTGAATCGTGATGAGCGGACTGGAACAAACCCAGAAAAATTTGATGAGGCGTGAATAAGGCTTTGGACCCCGGTGACGTTTGTCTTATATATTGAGAAAATATGTTATAATAAGAAGATAGATAGCGGGGAGGAATGGCCTTGTTTAACCGTAAAAGAAAAGTAGAAACCGACAATCGATTCCAATTGGAAATGGAAAGAATGCAATTGGAATTTGCAGATAAAGAAGCAGAGGAACAGCAACGGTTGCAAGAATTACGTGAAGAGTTGCAGGCAGCGGTCCGACAACATGAGAAAGTGAATTCGCAGCATAATGTACTAGGTGAAGCCGTTCGTCAAATCGAAAAGAGATTCGATAACGTTGGGGAATTAAGTGAAAAGACATCAGATAAATCAAATGATCTTTTTGAGAAAGGTCGATCATTGGAGAAAAATGCTCAGCAGATGGTTCAGGAAGCATCCGATGGAACAAAGGAAGTGCAAGGAACTGCTGAAGTCATTAAGGAACTAGGCGTGCAGATTCAAGCTTCCGAGAAAAATATGACGAACTTGAGCGAAAGGTCTGTTGAAATCCAGTCAATCGTAGGGGTTATCGAGGATATTGCTGCCCAAACGAATTTATTGGCGCTCAACGCCTCGATCGAAGCCGCACGTGCGGGAGAATCCGGTAAAGGGTTTGCTGTTGTGGCGCAAGAAGTACGAAAATTAGCGGAAAGCACATCAGACAGCACGGCCAATATCCAGACGTTGACGAATGCACTGCGTGAGGAAATCGAGCAGGCATTAGAAGCTACAAGGAAAAGCGCAGCTCTCGTTGAAAAAGGCATTTCCGTCAGTATGGAAACTGCAGATAAAATCGAACGGATTCTTGGGACAGTTGAGGAAAGTAAACTAGACATCACTTCCATCCAGGAAATGATCGAGGAGCAGAAGAAGCTTTCCGAAGCGGTAAAACGCGAATTATCCGATGCAACGACTTTATTCGCTGAAGCGCAAGCACTGATTATCGATCATATTGAAAACGCGAAAGAACTGGATATACGTCTCGAAAAAGGTATCTACCAATTATCAAAATGAGAAAAACCGTGGAAAAGATTCCACGGTTTTTTTATTTAACTTCGATTGTTGTCTGAGCAGTCGTGAACGGGTGGTTGAAGGACACTTTCTTTGCCGTCAATCGGTAGTTTCCATCGGCAGTTTCACTACCGCCATACAATGTATCGCCTGTTACGGGATGTCCTATATGGGAGAAGTGGACCCGGATCTGATGAGTTCTACCGGTTTCTAAGCTAGCCTCTATATATGTCGTCTCTTCGCCCCGTTTCATGACACGGTAACGAGTGATCGCATCCTGCCCACCTGGGGATACCCGGCGTCTCGTTGGATGATGACGATCCCGTCCAATCGGGTATTGAAGCGTCCCTCTCATTCGTTTAACGAGTCCATCAACTTCCGCATGATAAATACGTGTGATGGCACGCTCCTCGATCATCCGGTCCAAAAGCGCTTTTGCGATAGGGTGCTTCGCTACGAGGACAATTCCTTCCGTCCCTTTGTCGAGCCGGTGAATATGCTCTGCGTAAGCTCCTCCAGTCGTTACCATATGCGCCATGATTGCATTCATGAACGTCCCGCCGTCATCTGTTTCGTCAGGATGTATCGCCATGCCTGCCGGCTTCAGAGCGGCAATGATATGTTCATCTTCGAAAAGGATGGAAACTGTGATGTCCTTATCGGGCTTATACGATGATACGGCATCCTTGAAATGAAAGACCAGTTTCATACCTACTTCGAGTGGTGTTCGCCAATCGACAGGATTTCCGGCTGTATCCGTAACCGCCTTTTCCATCCTCATTTGATGGATCGTCTTCTTACCAGCTTTCCATTCATCTCGTAGAAGTTCTTCAACCGTCAGCCCTTCACGATCTATTCGATAATGGAAGGATGTATTTGCTTTTTCCATCATTGCTCGTTGTACGCATCAAAGAATGTGCGGATATCTTCCTCTGGGTTTTGCGGCAAGCCGACGGAACGTGCTACCTCTTTTCCGTCTTTATAATGGATTAGCGCCGGCCATGATGTGATCCCGTATGGCTGCGATTCATTCGGGAACTCCATCATATTGTATTGGTATACGTGAATTCCTTTTTCTTTTGCAATCGGCATGAGAATCGGCGTCATTTGCTGGCAATATTGGCACTCTGGGTGGAAGAAGTATGCTGTCACATCTTCTCCAGAAGTGACTTTTTCATATAGCTCATCCGGGAGAACGATGTTGCTGTAATTTTCATTCCCAAGCAGGTCGATTGTTGCCTGACTCAAGTCGTTCGTACCGTATGGATTGTCTTTCAGTTTCTCTTTGTTCGATTGATTATTCAATACGATGATTAAAGCAAAAATGGCGACGATGACACCGCCGATGATTAGTAATTTCTTCAATTTAGTTAGACTCCTTTTGCCATTTTAGTAATAGTAGGCTTGTAATGAGGATGAGCACGAATGCCGTTAAAGCCATAAACGGAATTGTGATGAATCCTAGATAGTTCACATATTGGCCTATACACGAAACATTTCCACAAGCCGGTGCGCTATCTTGCAAAAAGCTAAGCTTTTGGATTCCGTAATGGTAAAGTGAAATGGAACCCCCGACTACTGAAAAGACAGCAGTCGTCAATGCGATCTTTGCGTTTTTCTGGAATAAAGCGACCCCCGTTATTAAAACGATCGGGTACATAAGGATGCGTTGATACCAGCAAAGAGTGCAAGGTTCATAGCCACGTATTTCGGAAAAGTACAATGACCCTAAGGTGGCTATAAGGGAAATGGTGAAAATGAAAACAAGGCCGTTCTCCAATCGTTTATGCATAATGTCAACTCCTGTTACTAATGCTCCTCTTAGATTATACGGCGAGGACGTAACCGTGTAAAATAATCGGAACTACATGACTTTACATCACCAATTATGGGTACAGATTATGTAGAAAGGGTGAAGTTTAGATGAGTGAAGAAATTGATTTATCATCATTTGAAATGAAAATGGTCATCAGGGAAATGAAAGAGGATGACATCCCCAAAATACTAAATATGCAAGGAGATTGTTTCCCTGGCATGGAGCCATGGGAAGAGGAACATTTGAAAAGCCATCTGTCCATATTTCCGGAAGGGCAATTCGTTGCTGAACTCGACGGGAAAATCATCGGTTCCTGTTCAAGCTTGATCATTAATTTCGATGAATATGATGACAAGCATTCATGGGACGATATTTCCGATAACGGCTATATTACGAACCATAACCCGGAAGGATACAATTTATACGGCATCGAAGTGATGGTCCATCCCGAGTATCGGAGAATGAAAGTAGGGCAACGGCTGTACGATGCCAGAAAAGAACTTGTTCAACGGTTGAATCTAAAGTCAATCATCATTGGGGGCAGGATACCAAACTATCACAAGTATGCTTCTGAAATGTCAGCACGTGAATACGTGGAGGCAGTGACCCGGCATAAAATCTATGATCCTGTCCTCACTTTCCAGCTATTGAACGATTTCACGCTAATGCGAATTAATCCGAATTACTTGCCTGATGACAAGGCCTCAAAAAAATATGCGACATTGATGGAATGGAATAATGTCGATTATAAGTCAACTACGAAACGGCATTATAAGACGAGTTACCCGGTGCGAATTTGTGTCGTCCAGTATATGATGCGGAAAATTTCAACGTTCGAAGAATTGGCCAATCAATGCGAATACTTTGTGGACGTTGCGTCAGATGCAAATTCGGATTTTGTCGTCTTCCCGGAAATATTTACGACGCAGCTCATGTCGTTCTTAGACGAGCCTTCTCCGAGCAGGGCGGTACGGAAGATGACGGAGTATACGCAGCAATACATTGAAATGTTCACAAATCTCGCAGTTCGTTACAATGTCAATATAATCGGCGGATCTCATTTTGTCGAGGAAGAGGACCAAGAAATTTACAATATCGCCTATCTGTTTAGAAGGGACGGCTCTATCGAGAAGCAATACAAGATCCATATTACTCCGAATGAACGGAAATGGTGGGGGATCAGCCAAGGGGATGAAGTTGAGGTCTTTGATACCGATTGTGGAAAAATAGCCATTCAAATCTGTTATGATATCGAATTCCCCGAGCTTGCAAGAATTGCGACGGACAAAGGGGCCAATATTATCTTCACGCCTTTCTGTACGGAAGATCGTCAAGGGTATTTGCGCGTCCGGTATTGTGCCCAAGCGCGCGCGATTGAAAATCAGATTTACACCGTCATTTCGGGAACGGTTGGAAATTTGCCGCAAACCGAAAACATGGATATCCAATATGCCCAATCGGCCATCTTCTCTCCATCTGACTTTGAGTTTGCAAGGGATGGAATTGTCGGAGAAACGAATCCGAATTTGGAAATGGTTCTTATTGGAGATGTCGACCTCGAAATATTGCGCCGCCAGCGCCAGGACGGAACGGTAAAACAACTGAAAGACCGCCGCCACGATATTTATCGAGTGGAGTATTTGAAGAAATAAAAGACGGCATCTCCAATGGGGATGCCGTAAAATCGTTTTTATTATGATTCAAGCTGCAAATCAGTCGCTTCGCTTGTTTGTTCATTTTTTATAACTTCCAAGAAGAGGATGTGATGCCCTTCGACATCCTTCACGGTGAATTCGTAGCCTTGTTCAATAATCTTTTCACCAGGAACCGCTTCGAAACGTTCGGACATGAACCATCCGCCGATTGTATCGATGTCCTCTTCGTCAATATCAATATCGAGTACTTCGTTAACGCTCTCAATTAACATTTTTGCGTCCAATATATAATGGTTTTCATTAATTTTTTGTACTTCTGGCACTTCGTCTATATCAAACTCATCCTGAATTTCTCCGACGATCTCTTCTAAAATATCTTCGATTGTTACGAGTCCGGCAGTTCCTCCGTATTCATCCATTAACACAGCCATATGGATTCGTTCACGTTGGATTTTCAATAATAAATCGCCGATTGGCATCGTTTCGATGACCCGGATGATGGGTTGCATATATTCACTAACAGGCTGATCGCCTGTTGTCGGATCTTTAATGAATGCAGTCAAAAGATTTTTCATGTTCACCAAGCCGATGACATGATCTTTATCGCCATCTGTGACGGGATATCTCGTAAATTGTTCGACGCCCATCAGTTCAAACATCTCCCGTAATGTGACGTCCTTCTCAATTGTCATCATTTCGGTACGCGGCACCATGATCTCTTTGGCGAGGCGATCATCGAATTCGAAAATCTTATTGACAAATTTATATTCTGCTTGGTTAATTTCTCCGCCCTTCAAACTATCAGTCAAAATCAATCTCAATTCATCCTCGGAATGAGCAACTTCCGACTCGGAAACCGATTTGAAACCGAAAAGGCGGATGATGAAACGTGCTGATCCATTCATCCCTTTAATAACGGGGTACATGATTACGTAAAAGAATATGAGCGGTTTCGCAGCTGCCAGCGTAATGGCTTCCGCTTTTTGGATAGCGATCGTTTTAGGAGCCAACTCACCTACTACGACATGTAAAAATGTTACGACGATATATGCGATGATGAAAGAAAGGATTGTCGCAGCACTCGGGGTAATTTCAAGTTGGGCGAAAACCGGTTGCATAAGTAGTTTGACGGTCGGTTCACCTAGCATCCCCAGCCCTAATGCCGTTATCGTTATACCCAATTGGCAAGCAGATAAATACTCGTCAAGATTGCTGACGACTTTTTTTGCTGTTATTGCCCGTCGGTTCCCTTCCGCGACAAGCTGGTTGATCCGTGTTGTTCGTACTTTCACTATTGCAAATTCACTCGCAACAAAAAATGCGGTGAGTGCGATCAAGGCAGCAAAGGCTGCCAATCGTATGGCAATTTCCAAATAAGTTTACTTTGTTCCGCGCCCGAATGAGGGGTAGAACAAAGTGCACACCTCCTGTAAGGTTAAAATAGTTAGTTAAGATTATAATAATTTATTTACAAGAAAAAAACAAATGGTTTTACCTAAGTTTTGTATAATGGATGGTATATATTCGGAGGTGGCGTTTGTGAAAAGGCAAAAAAATGCGCTCGAAATATTCCGTACATCTTTGCTATTAGGGCTGACTTCGTTCGGCGGACCCGCAGCCCATATCGGTTATTTTAGGGATGAGTACGTGAAGAAAAAGAAATGGCTCGACGATAAACTGTATGCGGATATCGTAGCGTTATGCCAGTTCCTTCCTGGCCCGGCAAGCTCGCAAGTCGGGATTGCGATCGGGTTGATGCGCGGAGGATTACTTGGAGGGATTCTTTCTTGGATTGGGTTTACGCTGCCTTCCGTATTGATTTTAATGGCATTTGCCTGGCTTATTTCATCGACAGCTTCTTTTGATATCGGATGGATCAAAGGATTGAAAATTGTTGCTGTCGCTGTCGTGGCGCATGCATTGGTCGGCATGAGCAAGTCGCTCACTCCTGATCGGGCTAGAATAACAATCGCGCTCCTTGCAGCTGTGCTGACATTATTGATCCCTACAGCTCTTGGCCAAATTGCAATCATCGTTGGTACAGGTTTAATCGGTTATGCGTTGTACCGGAAAGAAAAAGCGCCGAAGCCTGCATCAATCAACCTATCATTTGGAAGGAAAACAGGAGTGGCGGCATGGTCGATTTTTTTCCTTCTACTTTTAGGTATTCCAGTCATTCGCGCATTCTTTCAAAATACGTTTATTACGATTTTTGATATTTTCTATCGGGTTGGTTCAATCGTTTTTGGCGGGGGACATGTCGTATTGCCGATGCTTGAAAGGGAAGTCGTTCCAGCGGGTTGGATGGATGCAGAGACGTTCATCGCAGGTTATGGAGCGGCTCAAGCTGTACCGGGACCGCTTTTCACATTGTCCGGTTATTTGGGGCAGTTGATGAATGGACCTTCGGGAGCTGCAGTCGCCGTAATTGCCATGTTCCTTCCTTCATTCCTTTTAGTCATTGGCACATTGCCATTTTGGTCGGCAATCCGTTCCAAGCCTGGAATTCAAGCAGCATTGAAAGGAGTAAATGCCGGGGTTGTCGGAATTTTACTTGCTGCACTGTATGATCCAGTATTCACAAGCTCAATCGGTCACCCAATCGACTTTGGAATTGCTCTAATCGCTTTTGGTTTACTTCATTTTTATAAAATGGCTCCTTGGCTCGTCGTGTTAATAACCGCAGCATTCGGGGCACTCTCTTATTTTTTATTTTAATAGTCATATTGCAGGCATTCCTTGCATACAATAAAAAATGCCAGGAATGATCCTGGCACGCCCGCTATATAGAAATTTGCCGTGGGGTTTCTTTTATAAAACGAATTATCGTTGGAACGAGCAGAAGACCACATCAATAATTTAATCGAGTGGTATATTTATTCATTACCCAATTCGCACGGGTTAAAACAATTAATGTGAATTGTATTAAATGTATTGACAAATGGAAATTGTCAATGGTACTGTTGAATTATTCGAAAATCGGAATAGTAAGGAAGGTGCGGAAAATGAAAAGAGTGCTATTTATCTCACAACAACTAAATACGAATTCCGTGCTGACCTGCTCTTTTTCTATTGTATGAAACTTATCAGGATGGCATGACTTAGTCGTCCCTTTTTTTGAGCACACGCTTATGTAAGGAGGCGTGTGCTTTTTTGTCTTTGAAAGATTAGCGGTGTTTCCACGTTTAACGTGTGAAATATAAAAAAATGTATGAAAGGAGCGCTGATGATGCAAATTATTAATCAGCAATGGAAACTAGTAAAAAAGGAATCTCTAGAAAGTGGATAGTTTAAAGAATGAAGGAAGAAGGTCGACATTATGTTTTCGGTATTATTTAAATTAAAATGGTTTTTCAAAGAAAACCGCAAAAGGTATACGATTGCACTCGTTTTATTAATGATGACGAATGTGCTTGTCATTTTACCTCCATGGCTGATCGGTACTGCGATTGACACGATTTATACGCAGACGATGACGACGAACTTGCTAGCTCTCTTCATCGGGGCGATGTTTTTGATCATGCTTGTCTCGTATATCGGAAATTTCGTCTGGCAATACCAGCTATTCGGCGGGGCCTATGTCATTGAACGACAGTTGCGAACGCGACTGATGCGCCATTTCCTTAAAATGACCCCAACGTTCTATGAAAAGAATAAAACGGGAGACTTAATGGCCCGTTCAACGAATGACCTCCGCGCAATTTCAGAAACGGCAGGTTTTGGGATCATGACGCTCATCGATTCGACTCTCTATTTAGGGACGTTGATTATTACGATGGGATTCGTCGTCTCGTGGAAGCTGACGCTTGCTGCTATTTTGCCATTACCAATCTTGGCGTTCATTCTCCAAGTACTCGGAAAGAAAATTCATGAACGGTATATGGTTGCACAAGAGGCTTTCGGGAATTTAAACGATAATGTGCTAGAGGCTGTAGCGGGAGTACGGGTTGTCCGTGCTTATGTGCAAGAACGTGCTTCTGAACAACGATTTGCGGATATGACGGAAGATGTGTACAAGAAGAATATGCATGTTGAAAAGATTGATGCTCTCTTCATGCCGTTTTCGAAAGTACTGACGGCGTTGACATATATGATTGGGCTTGGGTACGGAGCACATTTAGTGTCTGCAGGTGAAATGACGTTAGGTAATCTTGTCACATTCAACGTGTACTTAGGTATGATCGTTTGGCCGATGTTTGCGATTGGAGAATTGATCAACGTGTTGCAACGTGGGAATGCTTCCTTGGATCGTGTCATGGAGACACTTAATTATGAGGAGGATGTGAAAGACCCTGATAAGCCGGTTGACATCGATCAGCCTGAAAGCGTCGGCTTCAACGACGTCAGCTTCACGTATCCAATGTCGCATGCGGTCAACTTGGATCATATCGAACTGAAGTTGGATCGGGGACAGACGCTCGGCATCGTCGGAAAGACGGGAAGCGGAAAAACGACGTTCGTCAAGCAATTATTGCGTGAGTATCCTGCTGGAGATGGTGAAATCGTCTTCTCGGATGTTGCCCTTCAATCGTTGAAAAAGGATCAAGTCCGTGATTGGATCGGCTACGTGCCACAAGATCATGTGCTCTTCTCACGTTCCGTCCGGGATAACATTTTGTTCGGACGTCCGGATGCAACTGAGGAAGATATCGCAGAATCCATTCGCTTATCTTATTTTGAAAAGGATTTGGAGATGCTGCCGGCGGGACTGGATACATTGGTCGGCGAAAAAGGCGTTGCATTATCAGGAGGGCAAAAGCAGCGGATTTCGATTGCTCGGGCTCTCGTGAAGAATCCTGAAATCCTCATATTGGATGACTCGCTCTCCGCGGTGGACGCGAAGACGGAAGCGAAAATTATTGAAAACATCCAATCGGAACGTTCCGGAAAAACAACGATCATTACGACGCACCGCTTATCCGCTATTCAACATGCGGATTGGATCATCGTGCTCGATGACGGACGTGTAATTGAAGAAGGAACACATGAAGACTTGCTTGCGAACAACGGATGGTATAAAGAGCAATTCGACCGCCAGCAGATCGGGGAGGTTGAATAATATGAATACCGGAAAACGTTTAGTGCAATATGCACTTGCTTATAAGAAGCTATTAATTACAGGAATCGTCCTTCTCGGATTCGCAGTTGGAGCAGACTTGATGGGTCCGATGATCGCAAAGAAAATCATCGACGACCATATTGCAACGTCGGTTGATCAGACGATTAATTTTGAACCGATTGCCAAACTATTGGCTGTATTTTTCGGTCTTGCGGTCGTTACGGCGATCCTGAGGTATTTCCAATATTTATTACTGCAAAAAGCGGCAAACCGAATCATCCAAAAGATGAGAAACGAATTGTACGGACATATCCAAACATTGCCGATCCGTTATTTCGATAATTTGCCGGCGGGCAAGGTCGTCGCTCGGATTACGAATGATACGGAAGCAATTCGGAACTTGTATGTGACAGTCGTTTCACAGTTTGCGATCAGCGGCATGTATATGCTCGGAATTTTCATCGCCCTTTTCTATTTAGATCCGAAAATGGGGGCTATCACGTTATTCGTCCTGCCAGTCCTGTATGTCTGGATGAAATTGTATCGAAGGTTCGCTTCCAAAGTGAATCATATTATCCGGAGCAAAAACAGCGAGATGAACGCGATGATTAATGAATCGATTAACGGGATGACAATCATCCAGGCTTTCCGCCGTGAAAAGCAGATGGATGGGGAATTCAATGAACTGAATGATGAGCATTATAAATATCAAAGCAAATTATTGAAAGTCGAAGCGGCGACGTCCCACAATCTCGTCGACATTATCCGTTCATTAGCATTCGTCTTTCTCATTTGGTATTTCGGCGGTGCTTCTCTTACAGCGGAAAGTGTAGTTTCAGTCGGGATGCTATATGCATTCGTCGATTATATTACACGACTTTTCAATCCGATTACGGGCGTCGTCAACCAGTTCGCCCGACTCGAGCATTCCCTCGTTGCAGCGGAGCGAGTGTTTAGTCTGATGGATCGCCAAGGGGAGCCGGTGAGTGACGAAAAAATTGCCCGTTACCGCGGGAACGTCAGGTTCGAGAACGTATGGTTCGCTTATAAAGATGAGGAGTACGTGTTAAAGGATATTTCCTTCGAGGCGAAGCAAGGGGAGACCGTAGCGCTTGTCGGACATACCGGTTCTGGGAAAAGCTCGATAATGAACTTGCTATTCCGGTTCTACGACGTGTCGAAAGGGAAGATCACCATCGATGGGAAGGACATCGGAAAAATGTCACGGCAAACGATTCGCGACCATATGGGAATCGTCTTGCAGGATCCGTATTTATTCAGCGGAACGGTTGAGTCGAATATTAGCCTAGGAGATGCACGCATTTCACGCGAAAAAGTTCAGCAAGCACTTGACGCGGTCGGCGGCGAGCGGGTATTGAAGCATTTGCCGGGCGGAATTGACGAGCCGGTCGTGGAGAAAGGGAGCACGCTATCATCCGGTCAACGGCAGCTCATTTCATTCGCACGTGCATTGGCCTTTGACCCAGCCATTCTCATATTGGACGAAGCGACGTCGAATATCGATACCGAAACGGAAGAAATCATTCAACATGCGATGGACGTATTGAAGAAAGGCCGGACGACGTTCATCATCGCCCACCGTCTATCAACAATCAAGAATGCAGACCGTATTTTAGTGTTGGATCGCGGGAAAATCGTCGAACAAGGCAATCATGAAGAATTGCTTGCGCTTGGCGGACAGTATGCACAGATGTATAAATTACAGGCGGGCAACAATGGTTCAAGAGTTAGTTAAAGGATAGGTCGAGGCTGTCACGGAAAGTCGGGAAAAAGACTTTCTGTGACGGCTTTTTTGTAATTAAGATTGCTAGCGTCCATAACGATTCCTCCAGCGCACAAAGTTGGTTGTCCTGCGCTTAAAGGGGGCCGTCTCGCGCTCAAAGAAGTCTATTCTTCGCTCAAAGAAGGTTGTCCCGCGCTCAAAGCAATCCATCCCACGTCCAGAGGTTTGATTATAATGAAAATTCCGTTGCGAAATGCTTCAGAAACACGTATATTTAGAGTGTCGAAGTATTTGCTGTGGAAAGTTGGAATTATAGATGAAACGGTTTAGTGAATGGATACGTAAATTTTCCTCTTTTAATCGGAACGTGAGGCTCTTTATTATCGGGAATGCGCTCATCCAAATCGGGATGGGTGTTTTCATGGTCATGTACAATTTATATATACGTGAGTTAGGGATGCCGGAAACGGTAAATGGTAAAGTGATCTCCATGACTGCAATGGCTTCTGCGATCATGCTTGTACCTGCAGGCTTGTTAAGTGATAAATTTGGACGAAAATGGATGATTGTCGGCGGTGCGGTACTCGCGGTAACGACGTTGTTCTATCGGGGCATCGCCGTTTCGGAAACTCCGATGATTGCAGCGGCGTTTTTAACGGGGTTATTTATGGCGTTCGTTCAAGTGTCAGGCATTCCGTTTCTTGCGGAGAACTCATCCCCCTCTGAAAGAGTGAAGCTTTTCAGTCTTAACTTTGCAATCATTACGATTGCGAATGTCATTGGCAGTTTATCTGGAGGAATTATTGCGGATGTATTGGAAGCTGTTTTCAAAATCGGCACAGCCGAAGCGATCCGGTATGCACTTCTAACAGGCGCGACCATATTCACAATTGGCTTGATTCCTTTATTCCAATTACAAGAGAGACCTTCCGAGTCCTTGAAGGAGAAAAAGAAGCATACTGAAGAAACTTTAACTGTGGATCATAGTTTAAAGCGGAATTTGATTGTCATTTTCCATTTTTCATTTGCGAGCCTTCTGATTGGTTTCGGATCAGGCTTGGTCATTCCGTATTTAAATTTGTATTTCGCGAACCGTTTTGATGCTTCCAATTCCTATATCGGACTTGTATTATCGTTAGGCTCTGCAATGACTGCAGTGGCGGCTATGATCGGCCCTGCATTGTCGAGGAAAGTTGGCAAGGTAAAGGCAATTATTTTATTCCAAGCATTGTCGATTCCATTCCTTCTATTGACAGCATACACAACGTCGTTATTGTTGGCGTCGCTCGGCTTCCTCTTGCGGCAAGCGCTCATGAACGCGGGCAACCCGATTCAAAGTGCTGTCGCGATGGAAGTTGTATCGGATAAGTATAAAGGACTTGCCAACTCTATGAATCAGATGGTGTTCAGCTTAGGTTGGGCCACAATGGGGCCGATTGCGACAGGGCTTGTCGTCACAAATGGCTCCTACTGGGGGTATGCATATGCCTTCACAATTACTGCTGGGTTATACATTATATCGTCGGTCTATTATTATTTTATTTTTGGAAGAAGGAAGTTGGCAGGAGAATAAATACAAAAGCGGAGGGCGCACCCCTCCGCTCTTTTTATTCTCCTCTTTGATACTGGGTTTCTCTCCAAGCGTTTTGCTCGTTGGGTACCCGGCTTTTATCCTCAAAGACGTTTTCGGTTTTCTGATCTTGTATTTTTAGCTGTTCTTTTTCTTTTTCCAATTGTTCGGGGGTCTTTTCCTTATCCATTTCCATCGCCTCCTTATTAAGGGATAGTATGGACAGGAATCGTTCCATCATTCATATACGTGGAACGTCATCAGTTCGTGGATCATTTTTTTGACGTTTTCTTCTTCCGGAGGTGTTTCGCCTGTCCAGATGATCGTGCCGTCCGGTTGATAGTCTCCTGTGAACCGTTCTTGTTTATAAAAAAATGAAAACGTCCAACCGGGCAAGCTGCCGCCGGCGTAAATCGGTTTGTAGCTGAAATGCTGAAGCATCGAATCGCTCCTTTCATAGACAAGCGTCCATCCGCATAAAGTGTACAAAAGATGCGAAAGGGTGCTTACGTGTTTATCGATAAATTGAAGCAAGCCATTGAGGGTGAGTACAGGGACTATTACTTTTACAGGTCGATGTATGAGATAGCGGAAGACCCACTTTGGCGGGACTTCATCCAGCATGCATTTGAGGATGAAAAAAGCCATTATGAAATGTTTCAACAACTCTATTATATGATGACCGGGACGTTTGTACAAAATCCGAAGAAACCCATTCCGTGCTATAACTTAAAGCAAGGCGTCAAACAGGCCCTTGTCGGTGAATTGGATGGAGTAGAGACATATAAGGAAATGCTGTTGACGATTCCTTTTCAGCAAGCTTATAATCCTTTGTTCATCGCCATGCATGATGAAATGGAGCATGCCATCCGGATGTCGATGATATATAATTCCTTGAGATGAATGCAAACACGAGACCATCATTACGATGATCCCGTGTTTTTTTTGTTGCATCTAAGAATTACAAGTCAAGCGGACGATATCCGGAAATCCGAGTAAAATATTTCATACTATATGTAAAAAATACTTTACTTCGAGTATGAAATATATTACTCTTATCTTATAAGAGGTGAGCTTAGATGTCGTTAAATAATGAAAGAAAGATTCGTAATAGAATTGTTGTATTAAGAGCTGAAAGAGGCTTGTCACAAAAAGAGGTTGCTGACAAGCTGGGCGTGAGCAGACAAACGATTATTTCACTTGAAAAGAACAGGTATAATCCATCATTAAAGTTAGCCTTTGATATATCACTAATGTTTGGTGTAGATTTACACGAAGTTTTTCAATATGAAGTAGAGGAGGAGTAAAAATGGATGTTTTTCAATCCGTTCTACGTATTGTTTATGTCCTCATTTTCTTTATCGCCGTCTTTATTTCACTTAAATTCGAAATGGGTGAAGAGAATAAGGATGAGCGTGGAAAGAGCATTTCAAATAAAGCCTATGGAATTGTATTTCCTTTAATTCCATTTGGATGGTTTTTAATCGAATTGTATGATCATTTCATTCGTCCCCTAGATTACGACACATACAAATTAGTTATTTGGTTTTTAATTTCAGGTTTAATGATTCTTCATGGAATCATCATATCGGTGTTAAAGAGGATATATTAAGTTTCCTATAAGAAAGGAAGTGACTGTATGAACATGTTGGCGTGGATTGGGATGTTAACAATTATTATTCTTACACCTTTGCCTTTGCTTATAAAAGAGAATAGGACGAAAGAGGAAATTAGAAAAGTTATTGTGACAGAAGTAATTGCACTAGCGATTATTATCGCAGTCCTATTCTTTAGTGTGAATTATTTACTTGCATTAGTTGTCGGTTTTATTGCATTGATTCTATTCAATAAAAAAACATATACAAAGAAGAGATTAATAACTTATGGGGCAATTATTCTTGTCGTAGGAATTGCAGGCTACTCTGTCTTTCGAGACAATCCTGATTATGTTCTTAACCATTTGAAAGAAAATCCGCAAACAACATCTTTCTACTTGGCGGAAAATGGTGTTGAATTAATTGCTTATCAATCGGATGTTGTTCGACCATTGGCGAGTACAGTAAAGATGTTGATCGCTGTTGAATATGCGATGCAAATTGATGCAGGCTTGTTGGATAAAGATAGCACAGTATCATTGGATGAGTTATCCCGGTATTATGTAAAAGATACAGATGGCAATGCACATGTAGAGTGGCTGAAGGCGATGGAAAGCGAAGGGAAAGTTGTAGAAAATAAAGTAACGCTGCATGATGTTGCAAAAGGAATGGTGACCTACAGTTCTAACGTCAATACAGATTATCTAATTGATTTGCTAGGCGCAGCTTCAATCAATGAGCGGGCAAAATCTCTTGGACTTACCGAGCATGAGGAAGTCTATCCGATAGTAAGTGCGCTCTTAATTCCAGAGTACTTAAAAAGTGAATCAAGTGAATCAATGAACAACAACGAAATAATTAGTGAGATCGAATCAATGCCGATTGATGAATATCGAGAGATAGCAGTGAAATTAAGTAAGCAAATGAAAGAAGGGACGATCAAAAGTGGAGACTATACGTATGAATTGCCTTTAAAGGTACAAAGAGTATGGTCGGATCGTCTAATTGGTGCATCAGCCAATGACTATGGAAAGTTATTAGAGGTAATTACGAAAGATCAACTTCCAATGAAAGCTGCTGAAACAGCAAGGGATTTACTTGAGTGGCCAATGCAACTATACGAAGGCAACCATAAGCGTTTTGTTCATCTTGGTGCAAAAGGTGGATCGACTGCATTCGTACTAAACGACGCAATGTACGCAGAAGATCATAATGGCAATAAGATTGAAATGGTAATCTTAACAGATGACCTAAGTTTATGGCAGGGAATACTCCTCCGAAACAATTTGAATTCGTTCAAATCTAAATTACTTGGTAGTAAAGAATATCGTCTAAAAGTGCAGAAAGACCTCTCCGAGTTGTAACAAATTTCAAAAGCCAACATCAAAGTCGATGATGGCTTTTTCATAATTGTTGAATTGAATTGTTATAAATCTAGATGCTGTTGAAAATAATCCGCCGCCTCCAGCATCCTCGGTCCATACCAGAACATTTCGCCGTCAACTAGGATTGGTTGGGCGTTAGGCATCATGCCCAGAAATTCATTGAAATGTTTTTCTTTAAACGGGAAGGGCTCCGATGCCAATAATACGTAATCTAATTTTGCTTTGCGAAATTCGTTAGCTGTAACGACTGGATACCTGCTGTCAGTTTCAATGAATGGATTGATGAACCCCATTTTTTCTAACAGTGAATTAATATAAGTATTTTTTCCAACAACCATATACGGTTTTCTCCAAATGACATAGCCGATACGCTTCCCAGGGTATGTCGGCAATCCCTCGAATTGTTGTCGGATCGAGTTCAGTAAGATTCCGGCTGCTTCGCTTCGATCTGTCAAGTTTCCCATATCCTCTATCATCCGGAATGCATCATCGACCGATTGGACTTCGGCGACGTAGACGGGGAAGTGTTTCTCCAGCTCTTCCACGATTTCTTTCGTGTTTTCTTCTTTTTCCGCGATGATGAGGTCGGGTTGTACATGTTGGATTGATTCCATCTTAATATCTTTTGTGCCTGCGACCGTTACTATATTGTTGACCTTATCTTTCGGATGGATGCAAAAGCGGGTTCTGCCGACAATTTCATTGTCCAGGTCAAGCGCCAGCAATGTATCTGTAATGCCGGGGCACAAAGAGACAATTCGTTTCGGTGGGTATGAAAATGTAACTTTGCGTCCGACTTTGTCAACGACTGTCTTATTCAAAACTAAGCTGCATCCTTTCAAGAAAAGAATTTTGCCGCTTCCTTTGCGACTTCCTCAGGTACTTTCAACGATAGAGGCTCGCCATGCAAATAATTGAAAACGTTCATATCACTGGTGTCGAGCATCCCGATCGTCATGCGGGGAATCAACCGGAAATGAACCTGCTCTGCAGAATGCTTTTTCACTGGGATGAACAACGATGCATTGAAGCTTTCGATTCCAATTTCCTTGAAATAACGGAAGAAGCGGAGGAGACTGTTTGCAAGGTCATCATAGCCGCTACTCGCCAGTTCAGGGAAAGAAGAAGCTTCAAAAACACCGATAAAGTCACAATGACCTTTTGGTGCAAAGGCATGTATCCAGTTAATGGAGCCTTTTTTTCCGATCCAACGTTCACGAAGCGTGCTTTCTTCAGCGACAAGTGAAGTAAAGTAATTGTGTCCTTCTTTTTCATGGAAATCATGACTATTCGATGTGATCGTCGCTTGGTAATTCGTCGGTTGTTCAGAAGCCAATACATGAATATGTGGATGAAGGATGCTCCCCCCAGATGGAGGCAAGTAGTTCCAATTGATCGAAATATATTCAGTTTTCGGGTCGAACTCTAACACATTCTTACTATACTGATGTGCAGCTTTAAATGCATCTGAGATTAGCGTTTCCGTAAATTCTTCAAGCTTCACATAATGCTTCTCTGACATGCGAACGACGGCATTATGCTTACTATAAGGGAACAAATTCGGGAAAACGACCGCTTCCTTGCCGACGAACCGTCCACCTTCCACGAGTTCATCGGGGAACCGCGGTGTGATTTTTGATATATTTTCAGCGCAAAAAGGACATTTACTCCCTTCCGTTGCCTTGGCAAGCTCCGAATAATCCTTCGGAACGAAAGGTGCACCCGGATCGAAAATGATCCGGGACGTTTCCCTGGTCAACGGATCGAATCTTATTTCAGTCTTCCGATCAATCAATTTCCCGTCTTGCATAGGATCATGAAATGTGAAAAATTCATCGTGTTTGCGAAATTCTATTGGCAATGTCATACTCCCCCTTAAAAAGTTCTTTCTCCCATTCTATCGTCAACTGACAGAAAAGTCAGCCAGAGTTGTCTTTAGCGAAGTGAAGTTGTTACGTGTCCTTTCCCGTTTTCGACAAATACTTTTCCGCTCGCCCCATTCACAAAAGTAATTTGAGGAGGGACATGGCCTAGATCGGCATCGTAAATAATCGGCAATCCAGTTAAGTCTTTGATTCTTTCCATTGAATCCAAGACAGTGAATCCTTTCACTTCCTGCCCAGCAGGGGAGCGACCGAAAATGATGCCCGCCGCATTCTCGAACCAACCCGCATAGACAAATTGGAGCATTGTCCGATGAAAATCGGTAGCGTTCATTTCACAGTTCTCGAAATACCATAAAATCGGCTCATCGTTCAGGAAGTTATTCTGGAAAGATGCGATATCGCCATAAGGAGTCCCGACGAGGTGGCGGATTGTATCGATGCAACCGCCTAAGAAACGACCTTCCAATTCGATCGTATCTTCGCCAAGCACCTTCCATTCAGTTGGTGAATCCAGTTTATATACATACGGGTCATCCGGTGCATCATGCTGCCACTTGGATTGGAACTTTTTAGATGAAAGCTGTTCAATGCTTGAGCCTGCAGGAGCTTGCAATACATTCATGAACTGACTGGCAACAGGCTCCCATTCATCACTCCGCAATTCAACGAGATTTGGTCCGTGCGCTGTGGCAATTCCAGTTTTAACTGTCAATGCAAAGAGGAACGTGCTCAGATCCGAATAGCCTAAAATCCATTTTGGCTTTATTTCATCCCAATCAATGAGGTGCAAGATCTCCATGAGGATTTCGCCGCCCCATGGAGGAATGATTGCGTTAATTTCTGAATTCTTGAACATTTCCATGAGCTCTGCAGCACGAATTTCTTTCGCCGCTGAAGCGGCCTTGTTTTGCGTCCAGACGGTGTTACCGACATTTACAGGATACCCTCTTTTTTCAAACTGGTGTTTTGCCCGATGAACTAATTGGTGAAGACTTTCATCAACACCTGAAGACGGGGCGGTCACACCGATTGTACCTCCTTGTCGCAATGGTTCCGGATAGCGGATCATCAGAATCACTCCATTTTCTTTCATAATATATGGTAAGATTGTTATAGAGTAGTTTAACAAGTATTCTTGAAATTGTCCCGAACAATTTAAGGAGGGGAAGTCGGTTTGTTGAAATATAAAAAGATGTTTGCACTAAGTGTCGTACTAGCAGTGGCTTCCGCCTTTATCCTTCCGGGAACTGAATATGGATTTGGGTGGCCACTCGCATGGTTGGAGTATACTGGAGAGTCTTCAATTACGTTAGCATCGGAACTATTTCAACCAACCCATTTCGGAGATTTATTTTTCGACCTATGGAATCTTCTTTTCGGGGCATTACTTATTTATGTAGTACTATTAGTGATGTACAAAGGTCTGAACAGATTAAATAAAGAATCAGAGGTAGGGGAGAACGAGAGATGATCAAGTCCGCAACATTATATACAGATAACATAAAAGCATTACGACGTTTCTACGGAAATGTGTTGGAACTCGATATGACGGAAACGACGGATGAGCAGTTTACAGTCAAGATCGGCGAATCGCTGCTCACATTTAAACATAGTGAGCAACCGGCTTTTTATCATTTCGCCATCAACATTCCTGGCAATCAATTTTCCATGATGAAATATTGGATACAGGAGAGAGTGACACTCAATCGCGAGGAAGGGCAGGATGAAGTATACTTCCAATTTTTTGACGCTGATGCCATGTATTTCGAAGATCCGGCCGGAAATATCGTTGAACTGATTGGCCGTAGAAAACGTGATCTTTTCGGAGATTTATCAAAAGAATCGTTTTTGAATATTAGCGAGATGAGCATCACGACACCGCATGTGGCAGAAGTGGGAGACGAGCTGCAAGATCTCGGAATTCCATTACGGAACGGTACCAAAGTGAATCCGGATGAATTGAATTTCCTAGGCCGGGGGGACACGTTCCTCGTCCTTGTCCCCCCAAGCCGCCGATGGTACTTTTCGAAAAAAATATCGGAAACCTACCCGCTCGAACTCACTTGGAACGACACGCGTATACAGTTGGATGAAGAAGGCAAACTTTCGTTAGCCTAAAAGCGTAAGCCGATTGCTAATTCTAGCAATCGGCTTTTATTTTTGTTACGCCCCTAGTTTGATGAGTTTTGCGCGAGTTAAGCTAGGTTATGCTTGAGTTCGATGATGATATGCGCGAGTTTAGCTCAGTTATGCTCGAGTTGGAAGTAGTTATGAGCGAGTTTGGCTAAGTTATGATCATTTTGGTACTTTCGACCTTCTAAAGTTTGAGAATTCTACTACGGAAAACCACCTCTACACACCGTATGCTTTTTCCAATTGAACTCCTTCTGTTATAATGAAAACCGAACGAATTGGAAATAAGGTGAAGCGATGAATCTCATATGGACGATCTTGTTTATGGCTGTAGTGGGGGCAGTGGTCGGAGGAGCTACTAATCATCTGGCGATTAAAATGTTGTTCAGGCCTTATGAAGCAAAATATATCGGCAGTTGGCGTCTTCCTTTCACACCAGGGTTGATTCCAAAACGGCGTGATGACCTTGCCATACAATTGGGGAGGACGGTCACAAACTATTTATTGACGCCTGATGTTTTGCGCAATAAATTGTTTACGCCGGAAATGGAAAGGAAAGTGGAGGAATTCCTTCAAAGCAAGTTGGAGGAGTATGTGCTTCAGTCGGACAAAACATTGCATGATTGGCTCCACATGGCCGGTGCTGAAGGCCTTGTAGAAAAAGTCGAACTGTCCATTGATTCTCTGATCGATACCCAGCTCATGAACGCCCGCATGAAATTGACTTCGGGCACCATTGAAGAAATTGTTCCGATTGAGTGGCAAGAGCGGGCAAAAGCACATATACCTGAAATAATAAATTATGTTTTACAGAGAGCCGAGCAATACGTGGATTCCGATGAGGGGAAAGTGATGTTCCAGAAACTGATCAATGATTTCCTCGAGTCGAAAGGGACGTTTGGCGGCATGTTGAATATGTTATTTGGCGATTCCCACTCGCTCGTCGAGAAGGTTCAACGGGAAGCGTTAAAATTCATTCATGCACCAGGCACATACAATCTATTGAATTCATTGATCGTGTCGGAATTTACGAAGCTGCAAAAACGGCCGATGGCAGAACTGCTTGCAAGTTTCAATTGGGATGGACTGTTCTCTTCCGTCAAAGCATATGCTAATAAGGAACTTGCACTTGACACCCGTCTTGATAAAACAATCCAGGAATACTGGCCGGCAGGTTCCCGATGGACTTCAGAAAATCTGACGCCAAAAGTCACGGAATTCGCTTTTGAGCTTGCGCAAAAACAGCTAGAGCTCTCGTTAAAAAAGTTAAAACTTGATGAAATTGTGAAAGAGCAAGTAGATTCTTTTCCGGTTTCTGTCCTGGAAGATCTCGTTATTGGCATTTCCAAGCGAGAATTCAAAATGATTACGGCCCTTGGCGCAATCATCGGCGGCTTTATTGGGATTGTGCAAGGGATCATTGTCTATTTTACAAACTACTAGGGGGAATAAATGATGACTGTGAATATTTATGATGACTTGAACAAATTGGAGTCGACACTACGGAAGACTAACGAATTTGCCCAAGTGAAAAACGCGATTGAGGAAGTAAAGAAAGATGCGCAGGCAGTAGAGCTGTTTAAAAGCTTCCGTAAAATCCAGATGACGCTTCAGCAAAAGCAAATGCAAGGTGAAGAAATTGCACATGAAGAGTTAGAGTATGCACAAAAAACAGCACAACTCGCACAACAAAATGTAAAAATCATGCAAATGCTCCAAGCAGAAATGCAGCTGAGCGGCCTCATTGAAGAAGTGAACCGCGTCTTGATGAAACCTGTTCAAGATTTATACGAAACAATGCAATAAAACCGGCTCAGCCGGTTTTTTTATGTTATTATGTCAGATAGTTGTTAATGAAAGTTGAGGAATCACATGCAAAAAATAATTCTGACGAAAACGTTCGAACAAGATTGGATACGAATGTTCACCCATTTGGCCAACCTTTTCTTCGAACAATCGAAAGTCATAACTGACACCGAAGAAGAAGGTATCCTTGTCGACCTATCCATAAATCAAAACGATTCAACAATTGCTGGCTACGCCCATTTGACGTATAACGGCAAAGAATACAGTGCCACTTTTTCTGAACAAGTGACAACTGACAGTTCAGAAACAGAAACCCGTCAACTGAAACGGATTTACTCCCACGTATTCCTCGAAGTGCTAGAGCAACTCACTGGAATGAAACAATCCTGGGGAATCCTTACCGGTATCCGCCCAATGAAACTCTTCCATAAATACCGTCAGCAAGGACATAGCGTTGAAGAGGCAAAGCGTTTATTAATGGAAAAACATCGGATTTTCGAAGAAAAGAGCGAGCTGTTAGCGACGATTGAAGAAGTCCAGTTAAAGGCAATCCCGGATCTGCATCAGCTTCAAAACGATGTCAGCATCTATATCGGCATTCCGTTCTGTCCGACAAAATGTGCGTACTGCACATTCCCGGCTTACGCCATCCATCGTAAAAACGGCCGAGTTGAATCATTTCTAGACGGGTTGCATGAAGAAATTCGTGAGATTGGAAAGTGGTTGACCGAACGGAACATCAAAATTACAACAATCTATTTTGGCGGAGGGACCCCGACGTCCATCGAAGCGGATGAAATGGATGCGCTGTATAAGACGATGTATGATTCATTCCCACATATGAAAGAAGTGAGGGAAGTGACCGTCGAAGCAGGACGTCCCGATACGATCACACCTGCCAAAATCGATGTCCTGAAAAAATGGGGAATTGACCGGATTAGCGTGAACCCTCAGTCGTATACGGATGAAACGTTAAAAGCGATCGGTAGGCATCATTCCGTTCAAGAAACGATTGATAAGTTCTGGCTATCCCGAAACATGGGGATGAAAAACATCAATATGGATCTCATCATCGGTTTGCCGAATGAAGGGCTGGATGAATTCCGCCATTCTCTCGACGAAACAGAGAAGATGCAGCCGGAGTCGTTGACAGTCCATACACTATCGTTCAAGCGTGCCTCCGAAATGACGAGGAACAAAGAGAAGTATAAAGTGGCTGATAGGGAAACTGTAGAGCAGATGATGCAGATGGGTGAGCAATGGACGAAGGAAAATGGTTATGTTCCGTATTACTTATATCGCCAAAAAAATATTCTAGGCAACTTGGAGAATGTTGGATATGCGAAGCCAGGTGAAGAGAGCTTATACAATATTATTATCATGGAGGAAGTGCAAACGATCATTGGAATCGGTTGCGGCGCTTCAAGTAAATTCATGGATCCCACGACAGGCAAAATCACGCAATTCCAGAATCCGAAAGATCCCGCCGCTTACATCCTTACATTCGAGGAGTATATAGACAAGAAGATCGAGCATCTTGAAAGAATTTTTCCAGATGCGGTCGTAGTAGAATAATGCAAGTTCGACCTTAGCACATTTTCTAGTGTTAAGGTTATTTTTTTGAATAAAAAGGGTATATGGAGATGGTTATCGAATAGGGAGGGGTGAATGGCAATTCAATAATGAAGGGGTGGATAGTATGTACACAACTATTAAACTATCATTGGAAGGCCGGCTTGCCCGGTTGACGTTACATAGGCCGCAATCCATGAACGCAATGGACGATACGATGATGAAGGAACTGGGAGATGCTTTCGAATCATTGAAATCCAATCAAGATGTCCAAGTGTTAATTATTCAAGGGGAAGGAAAAGCATTTTCAGCTGGAGGCGACATTAAGAAGATGATCGATCCTGACTCACCGATGGATATCGGGAAAGTGATGGTCGATGTATCACGTTTAGCAAAAGCATTATATGGACTGCCTCAAATTACGATAGCGGCAATCCACGGCGCAGCAGCAGGGCTTGGCTTCAGTATGGCGCTTGGCTGCGATGTTATTATTGCTGAAGAGAATAGTAAACTTGCAATGAATTTCATCGGAATCGGGCTTGTGCCTGATGGTGCCGGCCATTTCTTCCTAAAAGAACGAATCGGCGTGCCGCAAGCGAAGCAGCTTATTTGGTCTGGAGAATTGATGAAAGCAGAAGTCGCTAAAGAGAAGGGGCTCGTCGACCAAGTTGTTCCAGATGGAAGTGTTCGTCAAGCATCCGAAGCACTTGCTCAACAGTTTTTGTCGGCTCCAATCGCAGCCATGCTTGCCTCCAAGAAGATCTTGCATGAGCAAAAGTTGGCTGAATTGGAGAACGTGCTTCATATGGAGAGCGAGCAGCAAGTCGCCATGCGCAAAACAAAAGATCATTTAGAAGGAATTAAAGCATTCGTAGAAAAACGAAAACCTGTATTTATAGGAGAATAATTACAAGTCTAGCTGTTTTTAAATGGGATTTCAACGGAGGAAACTTATGACTTTCAATAGCGAAGTGATTCGATTCATTGAAGAAAACGGGGAGAGTTTCGAAAATGAATTATTGCAAGAAGCTGCTACTGTAAGGGAGAAAATCAATACAATCCTTGAAGTCGGAAATATTGACTTAATTAACAATGCACATAAACTTGTCGGGTATACGATGGAATCTAAATTGGAAGAACTTCAGCAATTCGCCAAAGGAGAAGGAATTGCTTGGGCAACTCATTCATTGACACTATCGTTTAAATTAGAGTGGGTGCAAGCGATCCGGAGGACAGTTTGGACGTTCGTTCAACGATTTATCGACGAAAATAAGATGGAAATCGACTTTTTTCAGTTAGAAAGACAGATTAATAGTTCGCTCGATCAGTTTCTGAACGCTTTTTTCATTAGTTACTCCGCTTACAAGGATGAACTGTTGAAGGCTCAAAGGCAATTGGTTGAAAATCTATCTGTTCCGATCATCCCGATTACGTCTACTGTTTGTATTCTTCCTGTAATCGGTTCCATCGATTATTTCAGGTCGAAAGTGATGGAAGAGAAGGTGCTGATGGAAGTTGGAAGATTGCATACAGAAACATTGATCATGGACCTCTCAGGAATAGCGGTCATGGAGGCGGAAGTGATCGATCAGTTAAAGAAGATCATTGACGGTGTTGCCTTAATGGGATGCACGACTGCCATTTCAGGGTTACGACCGGATGTCGTCCGGAGCATGGTACGCTTCGGCGTAGAATTCGATAAAGATACGCAAATGGTCGGAACACTCCAACAAGCATTGAGTATTTATTTTAAAAATTAAAGAACTTAATCCTTTATGGATTAAGTTCTTTTGATTTGTACTTTTCGGCCGTATCCCGCCATGAGAAAAAGCCTTTTTCGATCGATTTGATCAACAACTCTGCAGTTGCGATATTTGTCGCTAGCGGTATTCCATATACATCACAAAGTCGCAATAATGCACTGACGTCAGGTTCGTGGGGCTGGGCGGTCAATGGGTCGCGAAAAAATATGATTAAATCCAACTGTCCAGTTGCGACCATCGCACCGATCTGCTGGTCCCCTCCTAAAGGTCCGGACATCATACGGTTAACGTGTAGTCCTGTCTCGTTCATAATCCGTGTTCCGGTCGTCCCCGTTGCATATAGTTCGGATTCTGACAAAACATGTTTGTACGCAATTGTGAAATTCACCATTTCTTCTTTTTTCTGATCATGGGCAATGAGTGCAATATTCAAGTGAGGCACCTCCATACAGTAGCTGTCATCTTACGATATCATAGCCTCATGATGGAAGCCAAATTATCAAACATGAAACAACAATAGTTTCCCTGTAGGCGAAGCAAGGCGATGTGTTTGCTCCAGAAGATTTTTTTCTTCGAGCAACGCATGGCCTTTTTCTTTCGCCATTTCATCCGATTCGGCTGTAAACGTTTCTTCAGTTATCAACTTGCCTGTCTGTTCATATGCAGTCAATTTATAAGTTTTCAAGCTGCTCATCCTTCCGTGCTTTTCTTCATTATACTACGAATTCAGAATAATGAATAGCCATTCATTAAATGGCCGAAAAATTATTTGTAAAGGTTACTTGACATCCTGCATATAGTAAAGTAAGCTTTACGTAAAGCAACCTTTACAAATGAAAGGGGGAGCATGTAACTGAATAACTTGATCAAGGAAAAGCGTACAGAAATGGGGCTGACACAAGATGATCTTGCGGAAAAGTTGGAAGTATCCCGGCAAACAATCATCTCCCTTGAAAAGGGAAGGTATAATCCCTCGCTTATCTTAGCATTTAAAATCGCAAAATTATTCAATTGTCGTATTGAGGATATTTTTATACCGGAGGAGGAGTGAGAATGTACGAAGGATTTAATATATGGACTTTCATGGCAGGTTTGCCTTTAGGGCTTGCAATCGCGGGTGTCGTTTATTTCTTTGTTCATAGAAAAGCGAAGAAAGAGCGTATTTATGACGAACGCTATACAGCCATTCACCGGCATGCCCGCTCGATTTCCTGGATGGTAATGACGGTTGCCATTTTAGTTGCTTGGGCCATTGTCATAATTATTGAAGGACCGAAATTAGCATTCTTTATTATGACCGCGCTGTGGGTCATTCATATGCTTTCTTGGGCAATAGGTACGGCGATTGCTAACAAGGATTATTAAGTAGAAAGGGGGGAAGACGATGGATTTATCGGTAGAAGGCTTAGCGGGTTTTATTACGGGAGCCGGTCTCGTATTATTTATAGCATTCCTCTATTTTAGGAAAGGACGCAAGGAACGACGCTTTGATGAAAGATACCAAGAGATCCATACGAAAGCGAGAACATTGTCTTGGACACTAACACTTATTGTTCTATTGATTATGTGGTTAGGGTCTTTGATTGTTGAAGGACCGAAGCTCGCATTTATACTATTGGCCTCTGCATATGGAGTGATGCTCGTTTCATATGGTATTGCTGTTCTATTTTTAAATAAACGTCTCTGATGAAACTATCCTCCTAGTAAACACGTAATAGAAAAAAGCTTGAAAAGGGAAGGAGAAAAACAATGTCATTGCAACTTGAAAACGTAACGAAGCGGTTCGGAACTTTCACCGCAGTCAATCAATTGAATCTGACGGTAGAAAAAGGCTCCATGTACGGATTCCTCGGTGCGAACGGTGCGGGGAAGACGACTACGTTTCGAATGATTTTAGGATTATTAAATGCAAATGAAGGACATATCACTTGGAATGATAAAACGATATCGTACGCAACAAGCCCCGAAATCGGCTACTTGCCGGAAGAACGGGGCCTTTATCCGAAGATGAAAGTAGACGAACAACTCGTTTTTCTTGGTGAATTAAGAGGGATGAATAAAGCTGAAGCAAAGAAGGCAATCGATTATTGGCTGGACCGTTTCGAAGTGTCTCAAAACAAGAACAAAAAAGTGGAGGAGCTGTCGAAAGGGAATCAGCAGAAGATTCAAGTCATCGCAGCACTCATGCATGACCCGAAGTTGCTTATTCTCGACGAACCGTTCTCAGGCCTCGATCCGGTGAATGTGGAAATGTTGAAAAAAGCGATCATCGATTTCAGGAATAACGGCGCAACGATCCTCTTCTCAAGCCATCGGATGGATCATGTCGAAGAATTATGTGAACAGCTCAGCATCATCCATCACGGCAAGCAAATCGTGAGCGGGTCTCTGCGGGATGTGAAACGATCCTTCGGCAGGCAAAATGTACGGATTCGTTCCGATCATGATTTACATGCGCTCGACAATATTCACGGCGTCCTTTCCGTCTCGCATTCCGTCGAAGGGGCAATCTTCCAAATCGAAGAGGAAAAAGTCGCGAACGATTTATTGGCAGCTGCATTGCAAGCGGGACCGATCCGCCACTTTGAGATCGAAGAGCCTTCCTTGCAAGACATTTTCATCGCAAAGGTGGGGAAAGAGTATGCGTGAGTTTTGGATTATCTTTAAACAGGCGTTTACGTCGAAGGCGAAAGCGAAATCTTTCACGATTACAACTGTCATTATGGTTGCTGCCATCTTCTTACTGGCGAACATATCGAAAATTATTGATACTGTTCAAGATGTGACCGGTACGGGGAAATCGGAAAACCTCCTTCAAGTCGTCGATACGAGCGGCATACTTATTGACAGACTGCAAGCCGAGTTTGCAACAGGAGACGAGGATATCGTTCTCGAACCGGCGGATGAAACGGAGACCATTCTACACGAGAAAGTGTCGACTGGAGAAATTGATTCATTTCTAACCCTTTCGATTGATGAACAAGGAATCATCCATGCGAATTATACGACGATGAGCATGATGGACTTTTTCTTGCCAATGCGCATACAGGATGCATTGCAGTCAATTCAGACGGAAATGAAAGCGGAAGAGCTTTCCTTAACGGGTACGCAATTGCAAACATTATTTACACCGATTCAGTTTGAACAGAAAAATGTATCCCCTTCTGCAAAATCAGAAGAGGAGCTCGGTCAGGCGAGGGTCCTCGTCTATATCCTCATGTTTGTCATTTATCTAGCAGTCATCATGTATTCAAGCATGATTGCGATGGATGTGGCGAATGAAAAATCTTCGAGGGTCATGGAAATCCTCATTTCGAGCGTATCGCCTGTAAAGCATATGTTTGCAAAGGTGCTAGGGATCGGATTATTAGGGATCGTCCAAATTATCATTTACGGAGTTGCGGGCTATATCGCCTTGAAAACGTCTGCGACGGAAGTGCCTGGCGGTATGTCAGATTTCTTCAGCATGAAAGATGTTAGTATTAGCACATTGGTATACGCAGCTGTGTTCTTCCTGCTCGGTTATTTCTTATATGCGACTCTTGCTGCATTACTAGGTTCACTTGTCAGCAGGGCGGAAGACGTCCAGCAAATGATCATGCCGATGTCCATGCTGATCGTTATTGCTTTCATTATCTCTGCTACGGGCTTAAGCAATCCTGAACTTGGTTACGTGACCTATGCATCGTTCTTCCCGTTCTTCACACCGCTCGTCATGTTTTTGCGGGTAGGCATGCTCGATTTGCCGATGTGGGAACCGTTGTTGTCAATCGCCATTACGCTGTTGACAATTATCATCCTAGGATGGTTCGGAGCACGTGTGTACCGTGGCGGCGTCCTCATGTACGGCCCGTCCCGTTCATTGAAAGACATTAAGAAAGCAATCCAATTAGGGAAAGAATGATAGAAAGCTGTTATTCGTCGGAAAGTTAGGCGGATAGCGGCTTTTAGTTATTTCTATTCCCCGTTTATATATGGTAAAATTAGAACAAATATTCGACAGGAAGGGAGGAGGCTCTATTGTCTACAATTCGGTTTATACATACAGCAGATTTACATCTCGATAGCCCCTTTAAAGGGATGACAGGAATGCCGCCAGAAACGTTGAATGAATTAAGGGAAAGTACATTTACCGCATTTAATCGTTTGATTGAATATGCGCTCGAAACGTCCCCGGACTTCCTATTAATTGTGGGGGATCTTTATGATGGTGAAGATCGGAGCTTACGTGCACAGCGAAAGTTCCAAGAAGGGATGCTCGCATTGCATGAAGCAGGAATTCCTGTCTACATCTCGTATGGAAACCATGATCACCTGAGTGGAAACTGGACCCGTTTTGAGCTGCCGCCGAATGTCTACGAATTTCCTGCGGAAGTGGCAGAAGTGTCATTATCCGTCAGAGGGAAGGACGTCGTGCTACATGGATTCAGTTATCCGAACAGACATGTCCGGGAAGAAACGATCAGCAAATATCCCGTCGCTTCCGATCATCATTCCTTCCATATCGGACTGCTGCATGGAAGCCTTGCAGGAAATGAAACACATGCGGTCTATTCGCCTTTCACGATTGGAGACCTGCAGTCGAAGCGTTATGATTATTGGGCTTTGGGTCATATTCATCAACGTCAACAATTGTCGAATGAACCGCCGGTTGTTTATCCTGGGAATCTCCAAGGACGTCACAGGAATGAAGCGGGTGAAAAAGGGTTTTACGAAGTGGAGCTCAGTAAATCGGATAGTATCCTTACATTCATACCTACATCAGCTGTTCATTTCGGACGGCTTCAGATTCCATGCACTCGTATTCATCATGCGAATGAATGGCTTGCCGTCTGTGAAGAGGCGCTCCTTTCATACGCTTCGAAATATGGACCTTCTGTCATCGATGTAGAAGTCTTGAATCTTGACGATGAAACCGCCGCTTTTTTTTCGCAAACTGTTGAAGAAATCTGGTTGGATGCACTACGCGAAGTAATGGATGGTCAAGAACCGTTCATATGGGTGCAACGTCTGACTCGGAAAGATATGTACCAAAACAGGGAGAATAATGCACTGGTGGAGTCAGTGCTCGAACAAGTCGATAGTTGGTCGACCGATGAATGGAAACGAGTGCTGGGAGGCGTCTATCAACATGTACGAACAGCACGTTACTTAGAGCCGTTGACCGAAGAAGATATCTCAGACTTGCGGGACGATGTGGAAAGGCTTCTGTTGAATGAATTACCGACTGCAATGGAGGTGAATTCATGAAAATACGAAAGCTCGTCATTTACGGATTTGGAAAGCATGAAAACAGGACATTTGATTTTGATGATGGCATCAATGTCATTTACGGGCACAACGAGGCGGGGAAGACGACGATTCAGCAATTCATATTGCATACGATTTTCGGATTCCCGCAAAAGAATAGTTCGCTGCTGCGATATGAACCAAAATCAGGTGGAAAATTTGGCGGACAAGTTCATTTATTTGATGAGCTGTACGGAAATTGCATCATTGAACGGGTGCAAGGAAAATCGTCAGGCGATGTCACTGTCTATTTTGATGGAACACAAGGCGGGGAAGAGGCAGTCAAAACGTTAATGAGACAATACGACCGGTCTTCCTTCGAGGCGGTTTTCTCTTTTTCACTTCTTCAATTGCAAGGATTTGAGAAAATGGATGAAACCGAATTGAGTCGCACGCTCCTATCTTCCGGGACAACGGGTGTCGACACATTAATGCGTGTCGAAAAAAAGTTGGAGAAGGAAATGGGGGAGCTCTTCAAAAAGACGGGCCGCAATCCGGAAATGAACGTCAGAGTTATAGAATTGAAGGAAATGGAGAAAGAGCTGAAAAACGAACAGGAACGGATTTCGGCGTATTCCCCGAAAATGGACAGGATCCGTGAAATCGAAAAAGAGTACACGGATGCTAAAACAGTGCACGACTCATTGCGTGAACAACATCGGACATTGGAATTGGCGCTTCAATTATTTCCTTTGAAAGAGAGGAAACAGAAGCTCTTCAGCAAACTAGAAGAGGTACGGACAACCGCTTTTCCGTCAGACGGTATTCGTCGTTATGAAACTGTAACTGGAAGACTTATTGAACTAGAAGCAAAGGCACGAAGTCTGGAAGCCGAAATAACGATGATGATCGAAAAGATGCCAAGTCATCCCGTCCCGGAAAAAATTGCCGACATTGAACGGATGTTGGCACTCGAGCTAGAATGGCATGACTGGCGGTCGACAGTGAGCTCGATTCGTGAAAATCGGACTCAATTAAATATGAAGAAGTTACGCCTGCTAGACCGTTTAGGGCTGGATGAGAGTGATGCGATTTTACAATCGGACGTCTCCATTCATCAGGAAGAATATTTATATAGTCAATTAAAAGAATTAGCTGAAATGGAGCAGCAGATTAGTTATTTGGATCGGCAACTTTCCCAATTGGAATATGAGCTCCGGAATATCCGGAATGAACAAATTTCATTGCAAAAGAATGGTCCAAGTGTAGAGGAAAGGAAACAAGCGGATGAATGGCCAGCAATCCGCAGCCAATTAGCCGAAGCGAAAGCGTACCTCCGCTTAAGCAAGTCAAATCAGAATAAAGGAAACTCGCAATTGTTTATGATACTCCTCATTGTGGCAGCAGTTGCTATCATTGCGGGGGTAGTCGTGAACCAATGGATCGTATCTGGAATTGGTGTATTTGTTGCAATCATTGCAATTGTCACTTCCAAAGGTCAGAAGGACAAAGGTCAACCATTTCATGACGCGGAAATGGAGCGATTCGTCGAAACGTATGCCGGACAGGAAGCGATGATGGAAGCGCTCATGAATAAAGTACATGACTATGACCAGAAGGAAAGCCGATTGGCGGATGCAGCTTTAACGGTCCAACGGCAAATGGGGGAGAGGGAAGAAGAGTATGGGACAATGGCACAAGAGAAGGAACGTTTAGACAAGTCATTGACAACATTCTTTTTCCAATATGGCTTACGTAAAATCCCGAACTCCGGTATTCTGCATGAGTTTTTTGGCATGGCACGCTCGTTACAGGAAATGGAGCGCGAGTTGGAAGAGATGGATCGGCAATCCGAATTGATACAGGAAAAAATCCGCGTTAGATACGAAGAGGTGCAACAGCTTATCGAAGCGAATGTTCCTGAACAATCGATCTACGAGGCATTACGAGAAGAATATCTTTCTAGGAAAGAAAAGTTGCGATCGGTGACAACGTTGACCGCTCGGATAGAGGAATTCCAAATGCAGAAACAGGAAGCGGAACAGGTCGTCTCTTCATTGCAAGACCAACGAAATGAGTTGTTTACGGAAGCCGGAGTGGAAACAGAAGAGCAGTATTACGAAGCATACAAGAACTTTCAGGAAACGCAGCGACTGTCGAGTCAAATCGATGATATCGACTCCCAGTTAGCTGTGCATGGTCGTGTCGAGTATGATTCCGATCGTTCAGAAGAGGAGCTTCGGGAAGAAATCCGTTTATCGGAGAGCAATCTATCCGAAATCGAAAACAAGATGAATTCGCTTGTCAAAGAAAAAACAACCTTGGTTATCGAAACGGAGAAGCTGATGACGGATGATTCCTACCAACGAAAGCAGCAGATATTCGAAATGAAGAAAGCTGAGTTTGCGGAGCTTGCGAAACAATGGTCGATCCGCCAAGCGATTGTAGAAGCGATTAAAAACATGATGGAGGAGCTGAAGGAGAAAAAGCTGCCAGAAGTGCTGACGAATGCGGAAAAACTGTTCAGTGAATTGACCGGGGGCGCTTATGTGTCACTTGCCATCTCGGAGAATGGTTTATTCCAGGCGATCGCTCGAAACGGCAAGCGTTATCCGATTATTGAATTGAGCCAGGCCACGAAAGAGCAGGCATACATTGCATTGCGCCTGTCGTTGGCGATCGCAAAACAAAAGTCGGCTCCATTTCCTCTATTATTGGACGATCCTTTTGTCCACTTTGACGAAACGAGATATTCACGTATGTTGGCAATCGTGGAACGGCTCAGCGAAAATCATCAGTTCATCTATTTCACATGCCATGATAATATAGTAGAATACTGGGCAAATGCAACGATACTAAACGTTTCCAACATTGGAAGCGCCAAGGGGGCCATGACAAGGTGAAAAAAATAATGGAACATCAAGTCGGGGAGCCGGTTGATCTTTACTTACTCATTAAACAATCGACGAAGGGCATTACCCAACAGGGCAGCCCTTTCATGACACTTATTTTGCAAGATAAAAGCGGTGACATTGAGGCGAAGCTTTGGGATACGGGAGAAGAACAGGAGCGCCTGTATGCGGCTTCAACTATAGTCAAAGTTGGCGGTGAAGTACACGAATACAGAGGGAAAAACCAGCTGCGCATTAAGAGCATCCGTCCGGCGAAAGAAGAGGAAGGCGTGACAATTTCCGATCTCGTCCCATCTTCCGCGAAAAGCAAAGAAGTGCTCTTTGAAGAGTTGCTGCAATATCTGTTTGAAATGAAGAATCCAAGTATCCAGCGAATTACAAGACATCTTCTAAAGAAACATCAATCAGATATCCTCGTATACCCGGCAGCCACTCGGAATCATCATGATTATGTGTCCGGGTTGCTCGATCATGTCGTTTCCATGCTGAAGCTTGGCAAGGCCATTGCCGAATTATATCCTTCATTGAACAAGGATTTGCTCTATGCAGGCATCATATTGCATGATGTCGGAAAGGTCGTAGAACTATCCGGTCCTATCGGTACGCAATATACGATAGAGGGGAACTTACTTGGCCATATTACGATCATGGTGAATGAAATATCGAAAGCCGCAGACGAACTTGATATCCATGGGGAGGAAGTGATGCTTCTTCAGCATATGGTCCTGTCCCACCATGGAAAAGAAGAGTGGGGAAGCCCGAAACGGCCAATGCTCATGGAGGCGGAAGTTCTTCATTACATCGATAATATCGATGCTAAAATGAATATGCTCGACCGGGCATTGTCCAAAACGGCAAATGGTGAATTCACGGAGAGGATTTTCCCTCTTGATAATCGATCATTCTACAAACCAAATATTGAATAACGAAAAGGGCTGCCGCAAATCGACGATCCATCGATTTGCAAGCAGCCCTTTTACTATTATTTTTCTTCTTTATCAGCTTCTGCTGGTAAATATACGTCCAAAGCAGTTTTAAACTCTTCCACTTTGATGTCGACGTCAGCAGCTTTAATCAGTTCTTGGAGCTTCTCACCGAACTGAATACGTGTCAAATTATCTTCAATTTCCGCTTTTATTTCCTCTTCGGTTTTATCTGTTTCAGCAGGGCGTGTATCGAGCAATTCGATAACGTGGTAACCGAAGCTTGTCTTCACAGGTTCGCTAATTTCACCTTTTTTAAGGGAGTACGTTGCATCTTCAAATTCTTGCACCATCTTACCTGGCCCGAACCATCCAAGGTCGCCGCCTGTTTGCTGTGCAACAGGCTCAGTGGAATATTCCTTCGCCAATTCAGCGAAATCTCCACCTTCATTCAATTTTGTCAAGACTTCTTGTGCAGTATCCTCTTCTTTAACGACGATATGACGAGCATGGACTTCCGTTTTTGCACGTTCCACACCTTTTGCGACATCCTCTTCAGATACTTTCAGTGACTCGATCATTTTCTTCTGAAGCAATTCGGCTTTCACATTCTTTTCAAAGAATCTTTCAGTAATTCCTTGTTGTTGGAGGTAGAGTGGGAAACTTTCTCCAAAAGGCTCTTTCCGAGCTTTGATTTCCTCTTCTAATTCCTTATCTGAAACCTTGTATTCCGTTTCTAACGCACGTTGAAGAAGCATGTTTTCGACAACTTGTACGCCAATGGCATCCTTCATTTCTTCATATAGGTCTTCTTTAGTAATATTTCCGGCTTTTGTAGTAGCGATGATTTCTTCGTCAGCCGCTTTTTGATCATTGTTACAAGCTGCGAGCGCTAATACGGAGGCCGCGATCGTCAATGCAAGAATTGTTTTTTTCATGAGCGTTTTCTCTCCTAACTTTTCTGTACAACAGTTGATACTATACCATAAAAACGATGAGAAAACAAAAAGGTTCCTTACCAAGTGCCTAAAACGTTAAAGAAGGCCAGCATACGATACAAAGAGAGAGGAGGTGCTCCAATGAGTGGATATGGTGGATTTGCAGGCGCTTCTGGATTCGCCTTGATTGTTGTGTTATTCATCTTGTTGATCATCGTCGGAGCTGCATTCTTGTACTAAACCGAAAAAAGCAGCAAAAGTCCAACTCCCTATTGCAGGGGGTTGGACTTTTTTCCTTTATTTACACGTTCAATAGCACTTCAAGATAGAACGAAAGAATAAGGATGGTGATCAATATATTGACCGTACGATATATTTTGGGTTGCTTTTCTTCTGGAATTTCCCGTGATTGACATAATGCATATGTCATTTTATTGATTTGGAATAAATAAAACAATGAGAACATGACTGTAACAATAAGGATCAAATTAATTCCTCCCCTTTTAACCTTACTCCATCATAACAGACTTAAGGGGAAAATGACATTATTTATCTTCAACTGCTTGCAATTCGGGCATCTCTTCTGATTCTTCCTGAGCAAGTCTTAAGGATGCTAAATCGCTATCAAAAGATTCATCGATCCTCTTGAAACCGAGCTCGAAAATTTCCATGAAGTCTTCTCCGTAAATATTCCGTATGACTGACATGACTTCCAAGAATTCCGGAAACTTTCCGTAGATGCTTTTCATTGGAAGCGAGCCTTCAAGGATGCCGTGCTCGGTGTCATAGTAGTTTTCATTCATGTCGTGAAGGAGTTCGATCCCTTCTTCGGTGACTGATACGTATGTATTGCGACGGTCGTCGTCTTTCTTGAAGAATTGCAAGTAGCCTCGCTCTTCCAGTTTCTTTGAGAAATTGAAAGCTGTTGATACATGCATAACACCGAATTTTGCGACATCCGATATCGTTGCTCCTTGCAGGTGATAGGCAATCCAAAGAATGTGGTGTTCATTAATATTTAAGTCATAAGGTTTTATCCACATCTGCCAATCTTTTTCAACTGCTTTCCAAAGAGCTTTTGACATCTGGGCAACGCGTTGACTATAAATCATTGCTTCTTTTTGGGAAAACTTTAGCTCAGCCATGAAATACCTCCAACTTCAAATAGTTATCTTTTTTCATTATAGCAGGAAAGCTTCAAATAAAAAAGTTGAAATTCCAAAAATACTATATATTCATAACCTGGTGTCATTTATTATTGCATAAATGGGTAGATATTCCAATCCAATATTTGCAATAAGAAAGTTAATTGTTCAATAAACGTTGAATTTCCTAACCGATTCGGAAATAGAGGGCAGTTAAGTTGAAGCAGGAGTATTGAACAGAAAGGTAGAAGATGTATGGACAACAATTAAGGAGTTGGTTATGTGAATATACCTTTGCTAAGAGCCGAAGGAATTATCGTTACTAAAGACAAAACAGAAGTTCTTGTGCAATGTGATGTAGATGAAAGTTTTTACCGTCTTCCAGGTGGAAGTATTGAATTCGGTGAAACAGCCGTGGATGCGATTAAAAGGGAGTTGATTGAGGAATATGATTTATCGTTGGATATTGGAAAACTTGCTTGCGTGAGTGAAAGTATTATTCAGTATGATGGGAAGAAAAGACATGACTGTACTTTAATCCATTGGTGTTCAATCGATGAAAAGAATAAGAAAACCTATGTACATAAAGAGAATTCAAAAATAAAACTTATTTGGCGTACAATTTCTCAATTAAGAGAAAGACCATTTTATCCAGAGGGAATCTTGCATATTATTGTTTCAGAAAACAATAATATTAAACATATCAGAAGAGAAAAAGAGTATGATTAAATGGTTAGATATTCCAATCTAGTGCTTGTTATAACAAAGTTAATTGTTCTATAAACGTTGATTTCCGTTTCAGGCGGACGCTTTCCGGGGGGCGGGCGGTGAGCCTCCTCGTCCGCGACGCTGCGCTATCGCTACCTGCGGGGTCTCACCTGTCCCGCTAATCCCCCAGGAGTCGCCGCCTTACACTCCAATCAACTAGTATTTTATAAGAATAAAAACATTCGAGGATTGGAAAAGATCAGAGTAGACAATCATGTGAGTGTTTCATTAGAAGAAAGGATCTAAGATGGTATATATCGAAGTGTTTACTCCATTCTAAGTAGGCACATTAATCAATGAATTAATATGCCTACTTCGTTATGGGATGGAGGTAATTTAGTGTTTCTTAAAAAAGTCTCTTGTATGTTAATTGTTTTTATTATTCTTTTGAATTTTATTGATCGTGGAGTAATTGCTTCAGATGGTGAAATTACGCTAAAAGAAGCGATTGATATCGGATTCCAGCGAGCAAAAGAATGGAATGTAAACGTAGCACTTACTAGTGTAAACAGTGTGGATGAAAAGATGGGAGGCTCGAGAGGAAAAACAGGGAAACGTTTTAGCTGGTTTATGATCTTTATAGTTCCAGGGACAGATGATTATGTACTAATCGGTATCTCAGAAAAGAAAATTACAGTGTTTAGACCGAGTAAGCAATCTCCGGGTCCAACAATACCCTACGATGATATCAAGTTGGATAGCTCTGATGTTCTCCAATTAGCAAAGGAGAAATACGGACTACAGCAAGGAAAGGATTGGGCTACAGGGTATCATTTTACACTTGATAATATCGATGGTATCCCCTTGCTAACCGTAGTTGGAAATGATCGAGATAACCGTTTTGCTCGAATTTCATTCAATGCCAAAACTGGAGATGTGGTCAGTGCTATTCATAAATTACCATACGGCGGTGGATTACTATCCAAACGTAAAGGAACCGATAACCTGACCAAAAAAGGGATGGCGATTACGGGAGTTGTCGCTGGTAAAAACAAATTAGTCGTTTTGGGAGACAAAAAGCCAACACAATTTAGTACAACCAAGCAACCTTTTATTGAAATGAGCAATAACAATGGGGAGTCATGGACAGAACTGAAAGCTAATAATTATGTAACACATGCGTGGTTTGATATGAATGAGCAGTTATATGTAGCAACAGAAAAAGAATTATGGACAGGTATTACATCAAAAAGAAAAGGAAGGAATATCCTTTCGTTAGAACATACGATTGAGCGCGTCGATTATTCTATCAACAATCATATAGCTGTCCTATCAAGCGGAAAAATTTATTATTCAACAAATCAAGGGAAGAGCTGGGAACAAGCAACTGTTCCTAAACCATTTTATGAGATTCAAATTTCGGATAATGGTGATTTGGTAGCGCTCACGGAAGATAGGAAGATCATTCAAAAGATAAATGATGATTGGAATGAGATGGCCCTGCCAAATCATAATGATCTACCTGATGATATGAAAGTGATTCATAATAGGCTATTCATTACCACACAAAGTGGAATTTGGATCCGAAATCTTCAAGAGGAAAATTGGAGAAAAATTCAAGTTGATGAAAGGATAGTGAAGTTTATTAAAAAAAGTGAGAATTTATTCGGATACACACATAGAGGGGAGTCTATTTATTCCGTCAACACGAAAGATGAAAGAAAACCTGAAAAAGTGTTTGATGCAGTTGATTCCATCGTTATGGATGTGGATATCATGGGAGATACGTTATGGATTGCAACTATACCAAATTATTCGTGGGAGGAAATGACGATTCAGCAAAGGTGATAAAAGCTGCTTACTTTTTATTAAACCTTCGAGTTAACACTTAAACAGTGCTTACCCGGGGGTTTTTGATTGGTAATATTATAAAGAAAACATTATATATAGAAGCTAAGTTGCTTGGAGTGCAGGCGCCGACTCCTGCGGGAATAGCATGAGCCTTGAGACCCCGCAGGTAGCGAAGCGGACGAGGAGGCTCAAGCCATGCCCGCGGAAAGCGAGCGCCAGAACGGAAAGCAATGTTTTTATTACAGGAAAAAGACAAACTCAACATATTTTGAGTTTGTCTATAGACATATTCTTTATTTCTGCTGTGCCGCAATGGTTTGTTCGAGTTCAGCGAGCGAGTTTTGGATCGCGGAAAGTTCCTTTTCGAGTTTGAGTCTGTTACTTTCCGTAGAGATTTGCCATTGTTCAATCGATCCTTTAATTCCATTAACGGCTTCCGGAACCAATTCTTTCGCTTCCTTCGTCATATGTGTAATTGAATTTTTCAACTCGGAAATTTTTCCTTTAACGTCATTCAATTTATGCTTCATGTCGGTTGAAGCGCTTTTAACGGACGAGCGGATTTCGCTGCCTGTTTGTGGAGTGGAGAATAACACAGTGACAGCGGCCGTCACTGATCCTGCAATGAGTCCTGCTAGAAACGTAGATGCTTTCATGAAATGCACTCCTTTCATTTTGAATAGTATTCCTTTTCATATATTAATTAAAACATGGCAAACAGTTCTGGGCAAATGAAAAAAGCTTTCCCCCCTAAGGGAAAAGCTTTTGTTATTAGTTGGATAATGCTGTTTTGAATGAGGTACGCTTCAACATTGTCTTGATGATCGGGTAGATGATGAAAAATGCAATCCCGTTCATCGCAACTGCAGGAAGGACGACTGTTACGAACAACAAGCCAAATGGGACTTTCGCGCCCATGACGAAAATGGCGACAGATAGAAAGATTGTTCCGGATAACAGAGTTCCACAGCAAGCAATAATTGTTGAAGTGATCAAATGATTCGCGGCTTTTTGAAGCAGGACGATAACCGCATAGATGGCAAACGCCGTAATGAATTTATCGATAATATTCGGGATGAATCCTCCGGGGAAGCTTGTGAAGATCCCTGAAATGACTCCCGTCGTCGCGCCGAGCAAAAAGACGCTCTTAACATCTGGGAATAAAAAGATTCCGATGAACATCATCGTCAGCATGAAGTCAGGCTTCATACCTTCCCCATAACCAGGGATAACTAAGTATAATGCTGCGCCGACAGCTACTAAAAGCGCCATCAACATAAGATTTCTTGTATTCAATTCTCATCTCTCCTCAACTAGGCTCTATTTTGGCTCTCCTGACGTATCCTCGTGATCGTCAGCGAAAACTTATGAAAAGTATACAGCTAATAGTATGAACTGGCAAGGGGTTATTCATTTCCGAATCGTTTTCGAATCTGTTGTGCGATTTCTTTGATCCGATCTTGAGTAAATTCTTCAACCTTTGGATTCCAATTCGAATGATATCCATCCGTTTCATCATATCTTGGAATGAAATGCATATGGAAATGGAAGACGGCTTGGCCGGCAGGTGCTCCGTTGTTTTGCAGCAAATTCATCCCCGCAGGCTTAAATTCCTCTTTTAAGACGTTCGCAATTTTCGGAGCGACCGAAAATAGGTGGGAAGCCTCTTCTTCGGTAAATTCATAAAGGTTTTCCAAATGTTTTTTTGGAATAAGCAATAGATGCCCTTTCGTCACAGGCATGATGTCCATAAGGGCGATGACGTGCTCATCCTCATAGATTTTCTCGCTAGGAAGGGTTCCTTCAATAATTCTACAATACACACATGATGTCATTTGCGTTCATCCTTTCCGCTTCTTCTTATTGTGTAAATGGGAGAACTACTCATTAATGACACAAGTGTAGCATAATTTCTTGTAACACGTGAAAGATGGACAAAGCATTTACGTTCACAATTTGGTAAAATGAAAGCAAGAATGGAGGATGGTTATGGCAATTCTTGAAGTAAAAGAAGTGACAGGTGGATATACACGTAGACCCGTTCTACATGAGCTCTCATTTGAAATCGGCAAAGGTGAGTTAGTCGGTTTAATTGGCTTGAACGGAGCCGGGAAAAGTACAACGATTAAACATATTATCGGCCTCATGAATCCACATCAAGGCGAAATTGTCGTGAATGGCGTTACATTTCGTGAAAACCCTGAAGTGTATCGTAAAGCGTTCACATATATTCCGGAAACACCGATTTTATATGAAGAACTCACATTGAAAGAGCATCTTGAGCTCACAGCGATGGCGTATGGACTAGACCGTGATGCGTATGAAGCGCGTGCTGAAATACTATTAAAAGAATTCATGATGGAGAAGCGTTTGAATTGGTTTCCGTCGCATTTTTCAAAAGGGATGCGGCAAAAGGTCATGATCTTATGCGCATTTTTAGTGGAACCTTCCTTATATATTATCGATGAACCGTTTGTCGGTCTTGACCCAATCGGCATCCGATCGTTACTCGATCAAATATCCGAAAGGAAAGCGGATGGTGCTTCTATTTTGATGTCCACCCATGTCCTTTCCACTGCTGAAAAATATTGTGACCGGATTATTGTGCTACATGAGGGACGTGTGAGGGCGCAAGGCACGATGGATGACTTGAGGAAAGCGTTCAACATGCCAAACGCCTCATTGGACGAACTCTATATTTCGATGACCGAGGATAATGATCATGAACAGCTTGCGTGAAATATGGGGAAATCGGTTTGTTCATTACATGACGGAACTGCAAAAGTACATGAAATTCGTCTTTACCGGCCATTTGGCAATCGTTCTCCTCTTCACGATCGGTGCGGGTGGTTATGCATATAGTGAATGGTTGAAAGAAGTTCCATCAGATTTTCCTTCTGCTATCATTGCGGCTGTTGTCATCGGTGCTGCGTTATGTATAGGGACACCCGTGACGTTAATGAAACCTGCGGATATCGTCTTTTTCCTTCCGCTTGAGAAAAAGCTCGATGACTATATGAGGCGTTCTTTACGCTATACTTTCTTCTCGCAGTTACCAGTACCGTTATTATTATATATTGTGTTCCTTCCTTTATTATCGGCTACGGGAGCAGGAGGCAAACAACAACTCATTTTGACTGCCGTCGTCATTTTTCTTGTAAAATGGTTGTATGTCGAATCCGAATTCCATTACCGTCGTGCCAATGAAGGGAAAGGGATATGGAAAGATTGGATTGTCCGGTTCGTGTTAGCGGCATTACTTTTATATGTAATGCTAGCGGGCAGCCCTTATTTCGTTCCGCTTATCGGCTTATTAATGGCTGTCTACTATTTATATTGGAAGAAAAGAAGTGCAGCAAATCCATTTCCATACGAGCATTTCATTACAGTCGAACAAAATCGGATGATGCGTTTCTACCGGTTTGCCAATTATTTCACCGACGTTCCTCATTTGAAAGGATCGGTGAGCCGCCGTGCATGGCTCGGATTCCTGATGCGTTCTGCACAATTCGGACAAACGTCACCGCAGCGCTATTTATTGCGAAGAACGCTTGTCAGGACGGATGATATTTTTTGGCTTTGGGTCAGATTGACAGGTTTGTCAGTTATTGGGGTCGCCCTCATTCCGTTCCCGATTGTCGTTTATATTTTTATCGGAGCGTTAGCGTTCGCTTCATCAATCCAATTGGTCCATGCATTACGGGCGGGCGATGATTTCCGAATGGATATGCTTTTCCCGGAAATGGACAATACGAGAGTGCCTGCCATCCGCAAAACGGTCAGCGGCGTTCAATTGCTTCAGGCAATTTTTGTCTTGGCGACAGGTCTTCTCACGATCGGAATTGCAATAACACCTGTCATTTTGTCGGTTATTGTACTCATCGTTTCTGAAGTGACATTACGTGTTTCGAATGGAAAAACAGAAGAAGCTTGAACAATGAACTGAAAAAATAAAAATAGAATATTCTCAAAAACCTTGCAACTGCTCCTGGAATTTATGTATAATGGAAAAAAGGCATCAGGGGTGAGGGAGATGGAAAACAATTATTCATATGCCGAGTTTTTAAAAGCCGTGGGAAAAAATAGTACTTCGCTTCAAGCGGAGAGATTATTAAATGATATTTATATGGATCTATTCCTGAACCATATTCATCGAGAGCAAACGAAAAAACGTCTCTTGAAGCTAATCGATCTCGCACTTGATGAAAAGGACGAGTACGCCTTCAATGAGTTGACGGATGAATTAATGAAGCTAGAAGAAAATTGATCAAATGCAAGCGGGCTGCCCGCTAGTCGTTCCTACGATTAGCTGTGTAGACCCGCTTTTTATTTTTATTTTTTATTCGTTGCTGAGTTGTATGGACTTAGTTGATTGAAAAAAGCCGTCACGAAGAACGGCGTTTGCGAGCACAAGCGCAGCGTTGCGAGCAGGCTATGGCAGGATGCCTTAATTTCTGCAAAGAACGCAGAAATACGGCAAATCGAACTCTTCGTGGTTCAATTGGCTGAAGCGACGCCCGCGGAAAGCGTCCGACTGTAGCGTAAATCAACGGTTTTTATTATATGAAAAACTTTTTAAAACATACGTTCTCTTATTTCTTTGGTCTTTGCACTGTCTATGTTAAAATAAAGATAATTCATTAGGGGAGGGGCTCTTATGGTTCAGAAATTCGATTTACGTGCTCCCTACGTTCCGTTAGGCGACCAGCCTACAGCCATTTCAAAACTTGTAGAAGGCATCAAAGAAGGCAAAAAGCATCAGACACTTTTAGGTGCGACAGGAACAGGGAAGACGTTCACTGTATCGAACGTCGTTAAGGAAATTAATAAACCGACACTCGTCATTGCACATAACAAAACACTCGCTGGCCAATTGTATAGCGAGTTTAAAGAGTTTTTCCCAAATAATGCGGTCGAGTATTTCGTCAGTTTCTACGATTACTATCAACCGGAAGCATATGTTCCGCACACGGACACTTATATAGAAAAGGACGCGACGATCAACGATGAGATCGATAAGCTGCGTCACTCGGCAACGTCAGCTTTATTTGAAAGGAACGATGTGCTCATCGTAGCGTCCGTCTCTTGCATTTACGGCCTCGGTTCGCCTGAGGAGTACGGCAAGCACGTCGTCTCTCTTCGGACTGGGATGGAAATTGGCAGGAATGAACTTCTCCGCCGATTCGTCGACGTCCAATACTCAAGAAACGATATCAATTTCATTCGGGGTACTTTCCGGGTGAGAGGGGATGTCGTCGAAATATTCCCGGCTTCACAAGACGAGCATTGCATCCGTATTGAATTTTTTGGCGATGAAATCGACCGAATCCGGGAAGTGGATGCACTGACAGGAGAAATTTTAGGTGAACGTGAACATGTCGCAATCTTCCCGGCATCCCACTTCGTCACAGGAGAAGAGAAAATGGTGAAGGCAATTGCCAACATCGAAGCGGAATTGGAAGAACGGTTAGCCGTATTGCGTAAGGAAGATAAACTTTTGGAAGCACAACGGTTGGAGCAACGCACCCGGTACGATTTGGAGATGATGCGGGAAATGGGCTTCTGTTCCGGAATCGAAAACTATTCAAGGCATTTGACATTACGGCCAGCAGGAGCAACTCCATACACATTGCTAGACTATTTCCCGGATGATTTTCTCATCGTCATTGATGAAAGCCACGTTACATTGCCGCAAATCCGCGGGATGTACAACGGTGACCAAGCACGGAAACAAGTGTTAGTCGACCATGGTTTCCGTCTGCCATCCGCTTTGGATAATAGGCCACTGATGTTCGAGGAGTTTGAGAGATATGCAAACCAAGCAATCTACGTCTCCGCAACTCCAGGTCCGTATGAAATTGAGCATACACCTGAGATGGTGGAACAGATTATTAGACCGACTGGGTTGCTTGATCCAATTATCGAGGTAAGGCCAATTGAAGGGCAAATCGATGATTTAATCGAGGAAATCAATGAGCGTACGAAACGGAATGAACGGGTATTGATTACTACGTTGACGAAAAAGATGTCCGAAGACTTGACGGACTATTTGAAGGACATCGGCGTCAAAGTTCAATATTTGCATTCTGAAGTAAAAACACTAGAGCGGATTGAAATCATCCGGGAACTCCGTTTAGGTACTTATGATGTTCTTGTCGGCATCAACTTGTTAAGGGAAGGGCTCGATATTCCTGAAGTATCGCTCGTTGCCATATTAGATGCGGATAAAGAAGGATTCCTCCGTTCTGAACGATCGCTTATCCAAACGATTGGCCGGGCGGCTCGTAACTCAGAAGGAAAAGTGATCATGTATGCAGACCGTTATACGGATTCGATGAAAAAGGCGATCGATGAAACTGCAAGACGCCGGGAAATCCAGATTGCCTACAATGAAAAGCATGGCATCACGCCGACGACGATCAAAAAAGAAGTACGCGATGTCATCAGGGCAACTCAAGTTGCCGAGGATGAAAGATCTGCAGTTGAAAAAGTGACGAAGGGCAAGAAGTTGTCGCAAGCTGATAAAGTGAAATTGCTCGCGACTCTCGAAAAGGAAATGAAAGAGGCGGCCAAAGCGCTTGATTTCGAAAGAGCGGCCGAATTGCGTGATACGATATTAGAATTGAAAGCTGAAGGGTGAACATGCGATGAAAAACAAGGAAATCGTCATTCAAGGGGCAAGGGTTCATAATTTGAAAGATGTCAATATCCGCATTCCTCGTGACAAGCTCGTCGTTATGACGGGTTTGTCGGGATCGGGGAAATCGTCCCTCGCGTTCGATACGATTTATGCGGAAGGGCAAAGGCGCTATGTCGAATCACTTTCCGCTTATGCGAGGCAGTTTTTAGGCCAGATGGACAAGCCGGATGTGGATGTGATTGAAGGACTGTCGCCCGCGATTTCCATCGATCAGAAGACGACAAGCCGCAATCCGCGTTCCACGGTCGGAACGGTAACGGAAATCTATGATTACTTACGGTTGCTATTTGCACGGGTCGGAAAGCCGATATGTCCGAATCACGGTATTGAAATTTCATCTCAGACGATCGAGCAGATGGTTGATCGGATCATGCAGCTACCGGAACGCTCCCGAATTCAAATACTAGCACCTGTCATCTCCGGCAGGAAAGGGACGCATGCGAAGCTGATCGAGGACATTAAAAAGCAAGGGTATGTCCGGATCCGTGTCAATGGGGACGTGATCGATCTCGATGATAATATTGAGTTGAATAAAAACAAGAAACACACGATAGAAGTTGTGATTGACCGGATCGTTGTGAAAGAGGGGATTGAAGCTCGGCTGAGCGATTCCCTGGAGTCGGCACTTCGATTGGCAGAAGGAAATGTGATTGTCGATGTAATCGATGTCGAAGAGTTATTGTTCAGTGAGCATCACGCCTGTCCGGCATGTGGATTTTCCATCGGTGAGCTGGAACCGCGTATGTTCTCGTTCAACAGTCCTTTCGGGGCTTGTCCCGATTGTGATGGTCTTGGTACCAAACTTGAGGTCGACCCGGATCTAGTCATTCCGGACAAATCTCTTTCATTAAATGAAGACGCGATTGCACCATGGATCCCGACGAGCTCTCAATACTATCCGGAGCTATTGAAAACGATTTGCAAGCATTTCAAAATACCGATGGATGTGCCGGTGAGCGATTTGTCGGATGAGGATCTTCATATTATCCTTTACGGTTCAAAAGAAGAAAAAATCCTTTTCAAATATACGAATGAGTTTGGAAATACACGTTCGAACAACATCTATTTTGAAGGTGTACTTGCAAACGTTGAGCGCCGGTTCAAAGAGACATCTTCCGATTATATTCGCGAACAGATGGAAAAATATATGGCGAGCCGAGCTTGTCCGACTTGTGATGGTTACCGTTTGAAAGAAGAAACGCTCGCTGTTAAAGTTAACAGCACGCATATCGGAGAAGTGACTTCATTATCCATTACGGAAGCGGATCGCTATTTCAAAAGTCTCGTCCTTTCTGAAAAAGATGCGGAAATCGCAAAGCTCATTTTGCGGGAAATCAGCGAAAGACTAGGATTCCTCGTCAATGTCGGACTCGATTATTTGACGTTATCAAGAGCCGCGGGCACGTTGTCAGGTGGAGAAGCACAGCGAATTCGGCTTGCGACGCAAATCGGGTCAAGATTGACAGGCGTCCTCTATATTTTGGACGAACCTTCGATCGGACTCCATCAGCGTGACAATGACCGACTTATCGGAACGTTGGAAAGCATGCGAGATATCGGGAATACGCTTATTGTCGTAGAACATGACGAAGATACGATGGTTGCTGCGGACTATTTGATTGATATCGGACCAGGGGCAGGTGCTGCCGGAGGACAAATTGTTTCAGCTGGAACGCCAGAGGAAGTGATGGCCGATCCGAATTCATTAACCGGTCAATATTTAAGCGGTAAGAAGTTCATCCCACTACCGATTGAACGCCGTCCGTCAGACGGTAGGGTCGTCTCCATTAAAGGCGCTTCTGAGAACAACTTGAAAAATGTCGATGCAGATTTCCCGTTAGGCCAATTCATTGCAGTAACAGGCGTATCCGGTTCAGGAAAGAGTACGCTCGTCAATGAAGTTCTTTACAAAGTGCTAGCACAAAAGTTGAACCGATCGAAGCAGAAGCCTGGGAAATTTACATCCGTTACAGGTCTCGAGGAATTGGAAAAAGTTATCGATATCGATCAATCACCGATCGGACGGACGCCGAGGTCGAACCCTGCGACATATACAGGTGTATTTGACGATGTCCGGGACGTTTTCGCCATGACGAACGAGGCGAAAGTGAGAGGGTATAAAAAAGGCCGTTTCAGCTTCAATGTGAAAGGCGGGCGTTGTGAAGCTTGCCGCGGAGACGGCATCATCAAAATTGAAATGCATTTCCTTCCGGATGTGTACGTCCCTTGTGAAGTGTGTCACGGAAAAAGGTATAACCGCGAAACGCTTGAAGTGACATACAAAGGGAAAAACATTGCGGATGTTCTATCCATGACCGTTGAAGATGCTCTCGTTTTCTTTGAAAACATCCCTAAAATCAGCAGGAAGCTTCAAACGATTGTTGATGTAGGTCTCGGATATGTGAAACTCGGACAACCAGCAACGACGCTATCTGGCGGGGAAGCGCAAAGGGTAAAGCTTGCATCAGAACTGCATAAACGTTCGAACGGGAAATCTTTTTATATTTTGGACGAACCGACGACAGGTCTCCACGTCCATGATATCGAGAAGCTTCTTGTCGTATTGCAAAGGCTCGTTGATTCAGGAAATACGGTTCTTGTGATCGAACATAATTTGGACGTCATCAAAACGGTTGACCATATTATCGATCTCGGACCGGAAGGCGGGGATAAAGGCGGCCAAATCATTGCGATGGGTACTCCAGAGCAAGTGGCTGAAAACGAGACGTCCTATACAGGTCGTTATTTGAAGCCGATATTGGAACGTGATCAACAACGAATGAAAGATCTAATTGAAAATGCTGCATCGGTAAAAAAATGAAACCTTCTGACAGATGATTCGTATATATAGTTAGTATTGAGGAGTCTCCACGTTACATTAATACGGGGAATCTCTAATGCGTAACGAAGATCATAAGTATTTCTAGGAGGCGGGAAGATGCAAGAAGAGCGTAAACGAATATTGACAATGTTGGAAAACGGAACAATCTCAATGGACGAAGCCTTGACCCTGTTGGAAGCAATGGAAAAAACTCAGACTTCTAGTAATAGTGGCGCTGCGCAAACGGAGGAAAGAGAACATCCAAAGCGCGAGTATTCGAAAGGTAAAGATCAGTCAATGGATGAATTCATTGAAGATATCCGGAAAGATTTCGTAACTGTCGGAGATCGTTTCATGCAGTTCATGCAAACTGCCGTGGAAAGAATGAAAGGGTTCAACTTTGATGCGCCATTTGGAAACAGCTCCACATTCCACCATACGATTGTGAAAGAAGCTAATGACTTCGATGAAATTCTTGTCGACGTCGATAACGGAAGCGTGTCGCTCCACGTAACCGAAAATCCGGAAATCCGCGCGGAGTTTACCGTTAAAACGTTTAACGGTAAATCGGAAGAAGACGCGAAGAAGGAATTTCTAGACAAATTGATTTTCGTGAAGGACGAAGGCAAGCTAAGTTATTTAAGCGATTTGAAATTCAGCCAAGTCTCTGTCGACCTGTTTATCCCGAAACAAGACTACCGTAAAATCGCAGTAAGACTCCTGAACGGGAATTTTACGACGAAAGACATTACGGTCGATCGACTTTATTCGAAAACAGGAAACGGAAAAATTGACCTCGATCGGATTGAGTTCAAAGAAGCTGAGCTTGAAACGGGTAACGGATCCATCCGTTTGAACGATAGCAACGGTGGAAAACTGGAAGCCGAAACGATGAACGGCCGTGTGTACGTGTCGGGGAATTTGAAAGATGTCGATGCAAAATCGCTCAATGGCCACGTCGTTGTTACAACGACTGATGCAAATGCACAAAAAATCGATGCGACAACAGTGAGTGGTTCCGTGGAGTTGTATATTCCATCCGATATTCCTCTACGGGGAGAAATTTCGACGAATATGGGCCGTCTGGACCTTCAGCTTGCTGATGTGACGAAAACGACGGAGCAAGAACAGATCCTACAGCGAAAAATTATCTTCATTAAAGATATGGAAGGCGAGTCAAAGCCTTTCTATATTAACGGAGAAGCGAAAACAGGCTCGGTCATCGTTTGCTATAATGTGAAACATAATTGATCTGCCTGGGAGTAATAAAGATGAAGGAAAATGCTGCATTTTCCTTCATCTTTTTTGTTTTGCGGTAATCTCAGACGTTGTTATTAGGCGAATATGTGGTTGCTTCAGGCGGTTTGGCGAGTTATCAGGCGGTTCCTGTTTGCGGTGAAAAGTTATGCGCGAGTTCCTGTGAGTTTTGCGCGAGTTTGTGCGTGATATGCGCGAGTTTACGTTCGTTTTGCGCGAATTCCAAGTAGTTATGCGCGATTTTTGACTAGTTATGCTCATATTGTGACTTTTGGTTCACTACGCTCTTATAAAAAGCCGCCGTAAATAAGTCAGTCTGACATTTCTGGGCATCCCTATAGAAGTCATGTAAAGTAAAGCCAATTCAATACACCAAAGCTAATGGCTCTTGCACATTGGACGCGGTACGTGTTGGATAGCAACAGATTCGCCTCTTCACGATTCGTCATGAAGCCGCATTCCACTAAGACAGCCGGCATTTTAGTTTCCCGCAACACGGCAAAGTTTGCTGTTTTGATCCCCCGGTCTCTCCGTCCGCATGCAGCAACTAACGAGTGATGAATCTGTTCAGCCAACCGAGAAGTCTGTTTGCCCACTTGCGGGTACGTAAACGTTTCGATTCCGTGTGCCTCATTCCAATTGTTCCCGTAGGCATTTGCATGAATGGAGACGAATGCATCCGCATTCAGCCTGTTGGCGATGGCCGTTCGTTCCCATAAAGGCACATCCCGGCCATACTCGTGGCTGAAGAAGACGTCAATTCCTTCCTGTTGTAAATAAAGCTTCAGCAGTTCCGCCACTGCACAATTGAACTGGAACTCCAATAACGCTCCATCCGGTGATCGTTTTCCCGGCGTCTTCGGGCCATGACCCGCATCAATTATCATCGTTGCCATTGGATCTCCTCCTCGCAAACTATATAGTCTATTTCGAATCGGGAGTGGACAAATTTGGACGAAAACATTTCAATTGTAATTGTTCATGGTAAAATGGTGGATAAGGTGACTTTGCAAATGAAACATCTACCGCTCCTGTAGTGGGGATGCACGTTCAACGTAGAAAGGCGGCGAGGAAATGTCTGATGTAACAGTGGAAGACGTTCAAAATCGTTTTGGACTTGTCATTCTTGCAGGTGAGAAAGGAATTGAACGAAATATCCTTACAAGTGACATATCTCGGCCTGGACTTGAAATGGCCGGATATTTTGATTTTTACTTGGCAACTCGAATTCAAATTCTTGGAAAAACAGAACTTTCCTTTTTCAACAAATTAGGTGACGCTGATCGTCAAGATCGAATGGATCGGCTCTGTTCCAAGGACACACCGGCTTTCATCATTGCACATAATATGCAATGCCCGATTGAGCTTAAGCAAATTGCGGAAGAGCGGGGAATCCCGGTCTTACAGACGGACCTTCCGACGACAAGATTCTCGGGGATGCTGACAAATTACCTCGAAGGTCAGTTAGCTCCTATGACAATCGTTCACGGCGTGCTCGTAGATGTGTATGGAATCGGTGTATTAATTACCGGGAAAAGCGGTGTGGGTAAAAGTGAAACGGCATTGGAACTCGTTAAACGAGGTCATCGTCTAGTTGCGGATGATGCCGTTGAAATAAGGCAAGTGGCAAAAAACGTGTTAATCGGAAATTCGCCGAAACTTCTAAGGCATATGCTCGAAATTAGAGGCGTAGGCATCATCGATATGATGATGCTATTTGGCGCGAGTGCTGTAAAAGATGATAAACGGATTTTAATGGTCATTAATTTGGAAGCATGGAATCCGGATAAAGTGTATGATCGATTGGGCCTTGATGAAAAAAAGATGAAAATCATGGATTCAGAAGTGACAAAGCTCACTGTCCCTGTTAGACCGGGGCGGAACTTATCGGTCATCATTGAAGTTGCTGCTATGGATTATCGGATGAAAAGATTAGGCATCAATGCAGCAGAAACATTTTCAAATAAGCTGAATATGGCGATTAGCCAAGATGCAACGAAATCTGATGAAGAGGGGAAAGAGTAAACGAATGTTTGATTTACTGTCAATAAACCCAATAGCCTTCAGTTTAGGGCCAATCGATGTCCGTTGGTACGGAATATTAATCATTACCGGTATTATTCTTGCATTCCTTGTCGTTCAAAAAGAGATGGTGAAGCGGGGGATGCACCCGGATTTCTTAACGGACCTGCTCATATGGGCAGTGCCGATTTCCATCGCGAGTGCAAGGATTTATTACGTTGCTTTTTCATGGGATTCTTATAAAGATAACCCTGCCGATATTTTTAAAATTTGGGAAGGCGGCATAGCGATCCACGGTGCGTTGATCGGGGCATTTTTAACGACGTATGTGTATACGAAAATGCGCGGCATTTCCTTCTGGAAAGTGGTGGACATAGCGGTGCCGGGCCTATTGATCGGCCAAATCATTGGTCGTTGGGGGAATTTCATTAACCAAGAGGCACATGGCGGTCCTGTTTCGCAAAGCTTTCTGAACAACACATGGATTCCCGATTGGATTATGAATCAAATGACGATCAATGGCGTGACCTATCATCCAACGTTCCTCTATGAATCATTATGGAACTTTGTCGGTCTAATCATTGTTCTTCTGCTTCGGAGAGTTCGATTAAAACGAGGAGAGATGTTCTTCTTCTATTTGACATGGTATTCAATCGGAAGATTCTTTATCGAAGGGATGAGGACGGACAGTTTATACGGAGGAGACATTAGGGCTGCTCAAGTCGTCTCGATCATCGCCATACTATTTTCAGTTACGATGTTCATTTATAGAAGGTATATAAAAAAAATAAAGGTTGTCTATCAAGATAAATAAAAGAGGGATGGGAAATGCAGACGCTTCGTAATGGATTGAAAGCTGGACTGAAGACGACATGGACGTTAGGGAAAGTCATTTTCCCGATCACGATCCTTGTCGTGATTTTACAACATACACCGATATTGCCGTGGGTCGTGGACCTCATTGCTCCGTTCATGGGACTATTTGGGCTAAGCGGAGAAGCCGCGATTCCGTTAGTGCTCGGCAATGCATTGAATTTATACGCGGGGATTGCCGGAATTCTATCACTCGAATTGACAGTGAAAGAAGTATTCATCTTGGCTGTAATGCTAAGTTTTGCACATAATATGTTCATCGAGTCAGGTGTCGCTTTAAAGGTCGGGGTGAAATTGTGGGTCATCCTCGTTGTACGATTCGGTTTAGCAGCATTTTCCGCCATTATTATTAATTTGTTTTGGAAGGGCGGCGGGGAAATCGCAAAGTATGGCATGGCACCCGAAGTGACAGCTGTTCCCGAAGGATGGCTCGAAATCGGATTGCTCGGTTTGCAAAAAGCTTCTTTTGGTGTATTGCAACTTGCACTCATCGTCATTCCGCTTATGATCTTCGTCCAATTTTTGAAAGACCGTAATTACTTACAGAAGTTTTCAGAAAAGATGACGCCAATTACAAAAGTTATCGGTGTCCAACCGAATGCATCGATGACTTTGGTTGCGGGCCTCGTCATCGGCCTTGCCTACGGTGCAGGCGTCATGATTCAAGCAGTTCAGGAAGATGGCGTCAGCAAAAAAGACGCAACGCTTGTCATGATTTTTCTCGTTGCCTGCCACGCAGTCGTTGAGGATACGCTCATTTTCGTACCATTAGGCATTCCAATAGTGCCGCTGCTTATCATCCGGGTCGTCACAGCGTTCGTATTGACGATTGTTGTCGCTTACTTCTGGAAACAGGCAGATCTGAAACGAGAGAAGGAGGTTACAGCACTGAATGGCTAAAATAACAACACTATTATTTGACTTCGACGGAACATTGCTTGATACGAATGAACTGATCATCCAAACATTCCAAACGGTATTGAACGCGCATTATCCGGGGAAATACGAGAGGGAAGACATTCTGCCTTTTCTTGGACCAACATTAAGGGAAACGTTTGAAAGTATCGATCCAGATAAAGCAGATGAATTGATCGATGAATATCGGACGTGGAATTTTGCGAATCACGACGCCTTCGCTACGGAATTTGATGGCGTCTCTGAAACGTTACAACAGTTAAAAAATGCCGGCTTCAAGATGGCCATCGTCTCAACAAAACGTAATGAGATGATTATGAAAGGCTTGCAGCTAATGCCGGTGGGAAACCTTTTCGATACAATCGTCGGTTTAGATGACGTGACGCACGCAAAGCCCCATCCGGAACCGTTGCTTCTTGCGATGGAACGTTTGAAATCGACCCCGGAGGAAACGCTCATGATCGGCGATAATTTACATGATATTGTCGGAGGGAAAAACGCTGGAGTTCGCACGGCAGGCGTCGCTTGGTCGGCAAAAGGCGAGAAGTTCATCCAAGAGTTGGAACCTGATTTTGTCCTTCAACATATTTCAGATTTGCTGTCGATTACAGCAGGAGTGGAAGCTTGAGACGGACGGAGCGTTATCCTGCTAAAGGAAATGCGAACTCCCTTTGGCATATTTATAAGACTGTTCCTTTTTTAAAAGTAGTGAAGAACTTCGTGTTCATACAACTCGGTCGTTATACACCATTCATGCCTTTGAAAAATTTCATCTATCGGACGTTTTTAGGGATGAAGATCGGGAAGAAAACATCATTCGCCTTAATGGTCATGCCGGATACGATGTTCCCTGAACGCATTACGGTTGGGGAGAATTCAATTATTGGATTCAATACGACAATTCTTGCCCATGAATATTTAATAGAAGAATACCGGATCGGTGACGTAGTGATTGGGGATCAAGTAATGATCGGCGCCAATACAACAATCCTTCCCGGTGTAACAATCGGGGACGAAGCCATCGTGTCGGCAGCAAGTCTTGTCAATCGTGACATTCCTGCAGGCGCGATGGCGGGAGGGAATCCCGTTCGGATCATTTACACGAAAGAGCAGATGGAGGAGCGACGGAAGACGGCTCCGAAAGAAGCGTTTCAAGAAAATGAATGACGGGAATAGAAGTTATGATATAATGAAACGAGTTGATGGAGGGACGTGGAAACGTTCCTTCTAATTTTTTTCGGAGGAATTTGATTGGATAAAAAGCATAGGAACATAGATAAGAAAGTCATTTCTTTTATCCCTGACGGTGAATTCTACTATCAAAAGGGCATTAAAGCGATGCAACGTGAACGCTTTGACGATGCCCATAAATATTTGCAGAGGGCGGTCGAACTTAGCCCGAATGATCCACTCATATTGATGCAATACGGTATTCTCATTATGGAAGAGGGCTTGTTTGAGGAAGCTTATGAAATTCTGGCGACCGCTCATGGCCTCGACCCGGAAGAGGAGGATATCATCTTTTATTTAGCAGAAGTCCATGCTCATTTGGGCCTGCTTCGTGATGCGAAAATTTATGCGGAAAAATATATAGCGTTGGCACCGGACGGACCGTTAGCTGACGATTCCATGGAAATCATTGATTTTGCCGAGCAAGAGGAAGCCTTTTTCGTTGATGAGGAAATGCCGGATGGTGAAGTCTATTTCTTGCAAGAAAAAGCAAGGCGATATATGGAAGCAGGCACATTCGATGAAGCCATTGAAATACTAGAGGCTATCATTACCGATTATCCCGACTTTTGGGCGGCTTATAATAATTTAGCGCTTGCTTACTTTTATGTCGGGAAAATCGACTTAGCGAAGGAACTGCTATTTGAAGTACTCGATAAGAATAAAGGGAACCTTCATGCCTTATGTAATCTCGCCGTCTTTTATTATTACGAAAAAGATAAAGAGGAATTGGACTCAATGCTCGAGCTCCTCATGAAAATCAAACCGTATCAATTTGTGCACCGTTATAAATTAGGTGCCACCTTTGCGTTGGTCGGTAAGCATGAAGAGGCGTACGGATGGCTCAGAAGCTTGCAAAAACGTGGCTTTGAAGGGGATGCGGGCTATTATTTCTGGCTGGCACATTCCGCGTATTTCTCTGGCCGTGAACAGGCTGCTAAGGAATCATACGAAAAACTAGTGGAACTCGATCCTTCCAAAGCGGGATTTGAACCGTGGAAAGATGTACATTCAGAGACAAAACCGGAGTCTTATGAACAAGATCGGGAATTTTTATTAAGTAAAATTACGAATAAATATAGAAGTGAAAGATTGTTAGGGTTTTATTTGTTAGGAAAATCAGCACATAAACAAGAAATTGTTTCACATCCTACTTACATTGACCTCGAAAAGTTGAGTGTCATCGAACAATTATTTTTGGCACATAGTCTCGACTATGAATTCACGATGGAAAATGAATTTGACCATTCATTCATGCGAGCGTTGGAGACGACGGAATTGTTATATGATAAATATAAACCGTTGGAACGCCAAGGAACCCATCTTTTTCAAATGTGGTTCACCCTTTGTGAAGTGGGGCTCATCCGGTCTTACCATTTTAGGAATCCGAGCGCATTGGCGGCTGCCGCAGATTATATGTTCCAATCATCCAGGTATAAAGGGGTGACGAAAACGGCAATCGCCCGTAATTATGGCATTGCAGTCGCAACCTTGACGAAATACGTCAATGACCTGATCGAGTTTTTACCTCAATTCAATGCGTAACGGATACCGAGAGCACGTAAGCATATAAATTGATTGACCCCATGGAATCTTATACGATTTAAACAGAGGTAGATATACTGGAGGAGGGTATCAAATGACAACCGAGAAAATATACGACGTCATTATCGTTGGGGCTGGACCAGCGGGAATGACAGCTGCAGTTTATACATCAAGAGCGAACTTATCGACTCTTATGCTAGAGCGCGGAATTCCTGGGGGACAAATGGCGAACACAGAGGAAATCGAAAACTATCCTGGATTTGAGACGATTTTAGGTCCGGAACTTTCGACAAAAATGTTTGAACACGCGAAAGCGTTCGGTGCGGAATACGCTTATGGCGACGTAACCGAAGTCATCGACGAAGGAAATATCAAAACAATCAAATCGGGAAATAAAGAATATAAAGCACGTGCGATCATTATTTCAACGGGTGCCGAATACAAAAAAATGGGCGTTCCGGGAGAACAGGAACTCGCCGGCCGCGGCGTCAGTTATTGTGCGGTTTGTGACGGGGCGTTCTTCAAAAAGAAAGAAATCGTTGTCATCGGAGGCGGAGATTCCGCAGTCGAAGAAGGTGTCTATTTGACGCGCTTTGCAGATAAAGTGACGATCATTCACCGACGCGATGAACTCCGAGCGCAAAAAATTCTACAAGACCGCGCCTTTGCAAACGACAAAATCAATTTCATCTGGAATTCAACGGTCAAACAAGTGAATGAAAAAGATGGTAAAATCGGCTCCATCACGCTCGTCTCTACAAAGGACGGCACGGAAACAGTGTTGGATACAGAAGGAATGTTCGTCTATATCGGCATGGTTCCGTTGACGGCGCCATTTAAACATTTAGGAATTCTGGACGAACAAGGCTATATCGTCACGAACGAAGAAATGGAAACGAAAGTTCCTGGCATCTATGCAGCCGGCGACGTCCGCCAAAAAACACTACGCCAAGTCGTAACAGCAACAGGCGACGGCAGCATCGCAGCCCAAGCATGCCAAAAATACCTCGAAGAACTCGAAGAAAAAATGGCTGCAGAGGTTTGATTATCAAGGAGATCCTGTAAAGGGGTCTCCTTTTATTAACAGGTATTGTAGGATTGTAGCGAAAGGCGGCGACTCCAGTGGGAACAGCACGAGCTGAAAGCCCCGCAGGAACGCAGTGACGAGGAGATTGAAGCCGTGCCCACGGAAAGCGTCCGCCTGTAGCGGAAATCCGGTTCCGCTGGAAAATATTAATCAATCCTTAATCTTCCTGTAACCGTCCTGCAATACAAAAGGGTTATAGTAAGAGTATCAATTGACCCCCCTTTTAATATAGAAACATTTTAAGACGATCTGCCTTTGCCGGCAGGTGGTCTTCTTTTTTTGTCGTTTGCTTTCAAAACATTGTATAATGGTAATATGCGCATTAAGAGAAGTGAGGAAAAAAGTCATGCAACGAATTGCGAATTTACTTGTACTCAAAGACAACCACGTTCTTTTATTGAAGAAACCTAGAAGAGACTGGTACGTGGCCCCCGGTGGCAAGATGGATCCAGGCGAATCAATTTACACCGCCGCCATCCGGGAGTTTCAAGAAGAAACCGGCGCCACACCTGTCGAACCGCATGTAAAAGGCATCTACACAATGATGATCGTCGACAAGGAATCAAAGGAACTGCTAAACGAATGGATGCTCTTCACTTTCGTTGCGCAAGACTTGATTGGGACGCCTTACGAATCGAACAGGGAAGGTCTGCTTGAATGGCATCCTGTTGAAAGCTTGAAGACCTTGCCGATGGCGGAAGGCGATCGAACGAATTTATTATTTGCAGCCTCCCAAATTGGTGTGCAATATGGTACATTTTACTATACAGAAGAGTTTGAACTCTTAGAGGAACACATACAACAATCTACGGAAGGTGACCAGAATTAATGGAGAATGAATTGCCGAACAGCGATGTCGAATTAGTCATCATTACGGGTATGTCAGGGGCGGGAAAAACAGTTGCCATGCAAAGTTTCGAAGACCTGGGGTTTTACTGTATCGATAATTTGCCTCCAGAGTTGCTCGTCACTTTTCTCGATTTGATGATGAAATCGGAAAACAAAATGAGACGGATTGTCGCGGTCATGGATACAAGGGGAGGCGACCTGTTTGACGCCTTAGTCGGTGCCTTGGATAACTTGCTGAACATGGACGGTGTTTCGACGAAGCTCTTGTTCTTAGATGCGGATGATGCGACCCTTGTCAGAAGGTACAAGGAAACGAGAAGGTCCCATCCACTAGCAGTAGGGGGATTGCCACTTACAGGCATACGGAAAGAACGCAATCTCCTAACCGAATTGAGAGGCCGGGCCCGTTTCATTTTCAACACTTCAGAATTAAAGCCAAGGGAATTACGGGAAAAGATCATGTCAACGTTCTCCACAGCAGGAGACATTGGATTCACCCTCAATTTCATCTCCTTCGGTTTTAAACACGGTATGCCCATCGACGCGGACGTTGTCTTTGACGTGCGTTTTCTACCGAACCCCTATTACATCGAAGAATTGAGACCGATGACCGGTTTAGACAAAGAAGTTTATGAATATGTGTTAAAATGGAACGATACACAAATGTTGATTGACAAGTTGACAGACCTGTTCAAATTCATCATTCCCCAGTATAAAAACGAAGGGAAATCCCAAGTAGTCATCGCCTTTGGATGTACGGGAGGACAACATCGTTCCGTGTCGCTTGCGGAATACTTCGGGAATCGGTTCAAAGAAGAATATAAGACAGTCATTACACATCGAGATGTTGAGAAGAGAAAGGGTTGACAGTATGTCGCAATCCGGGGAAAAGAAAAAAATTGTCGTCTTTGGCGGCGGGACCGGATTGTCCACGTTACTTCGGGGATTAAAAGCCTATCCGGTCGATCTTACTGCGATTGTAACGGTCGCGGATGACGGAGGCAGTTCCGGAAGGCTGTTGGATCAATATAATATCCCACCACCCGGAGATATCCGTCAAGTGATGGCAGCGCTTTCAGATGTCGAGCCATTGATTGAGAAAATGTTCCAGTATCGTTTTTCCACTTCAGACGACTTGAAAGGGCACTCGCTCGGAAACCTTATGCTTGCCGCACTGACGGACATAACGGGTGACTTTGCCCGCGCAATAGAAAAAATGGGCATGGTTTTAAATATTAAAGGGAAAGTGCTTCCTGCCGCAAATCAAAAGATCACCTTGCATGCCGAGCTCGATGATGGCACAATTGTAACCGGTGAGTCAAAAATACCGGTTTACGGGCGTAAAATTCAGAAAGTCTATCTGTCTCCGCAAGAGGTCGATCCGTTACCTGAAACGGTGGAGGCGATTCAACAAGCTGACTTGATCATTTTTGGGCCTGGAAGCTTATATACGAGCATTTTGCCGACGATACTTGTAAGGGGCATTCGTGATGCCGTTCTAGCGTGTCGAGCGAAAAAGGTGTACATCAATAACTTGACGACGCAGGAAGGCGAGACGTACCAGTACACTGCGTCTGAGCATGTAAAAGCGTTATATGATCATGCGGGCAGTCAATTCATTGACACGGTATTGTTGAATAAGACGGATTTTCAAAATCTATTCAACGGAGAAGAGCCGACGATTACGCAGCTACCTGTGGAAAATGACGTAGATGTGTTGCAACTGCTCGTACCGACAATCGTCTTAGGAGACTTTTCAACGATTTCGGAAGGAAGAATTATACATGATGCCGGCAAAGTCGCATCGTGGATTATGGGTTATATGGAAGGTACAATCGTTAGCGAGGAGACCTGATCATCACCGAGAGAGAGGGGGAAAATCATGTCTTTTGCATCTGAAGTGAAGAAGGAACTGACACAAATCGATTCCAAAGAATGCTGTGTGAAAGCAGAAATCGCCGCCTTCATCCGAATGAACGGCGCACTTTCATTTTCCAATAAACAATTAAGCTTGGACGTGCAAACAGAAAATGCGGCAATTGCAAGGAGACTATATTCGAATATCAAGAAGTTATATCCATATAAAGTCGAACTGCTCGTACGCAAAAAAATGCGCCTGAAGAAAAACAATGTCTACATATGCCGAATTCGCGACGGAGCGAAGCAATTATTGGAGGACTTATATATTCTGACGGGAACCTTTCAATTTAAAAATGAGATTGTAGAGAAATTAGTGAAAAAGAAATGTTGCCAAAGATCGTATTTGCGTGGAGCATTCCTCGCAGGCGGTTCGGTCAACAATCCCGAAACGTCCTCTTATCATTTGGAAATCTTCTCTTTTTACAAAGAGCATAGTGAAGCATTAGTCGGATTGATGAATAAATACCAATTGAATGCGAAGTCCATTGAACGGAAAAAAGGATATATCGCTTATTTGAAAGAAGCGGAAAAAATATCGGATTTCCTAAGTTTAATTGGAGCCCATGTTTCCTTGATGAAATTCGAAGACGTCCGGATTCTAAGGGATATGCGGAACAGCGTCAATCGCCTTGTCAACTGTGAAACCGCCAACTTGAATAAAACAATCGGGGCGGCACAACGGCAAGTTGAAAATATTAAATTCATCCAGAGTACAATCGGGTTAGATCAATTGCCGGATCGACTACAGGAAATTGCTCAACTGCGCATCGAACACCAGGACGTCACGTTAAAAGAACTCGGTGAAATGGTGAGCGGAGGTGCGGTAAGTAAATCTGGCGTGAATCATCGTCTACGTAAAATCGAAGAAATTGCGGAAAATCTCCGCAATGGAGGAATTGCAAGCAGATAAATAGGAGAATTGGCAGGAAGGAGTCGAGTGAGATGGCGGAAAGAACAGTTGAGGTAAAAATGAAGACCGGTTTACAGGCACGACAAGCTGCATTATTTGTGCAAGAAGCAAATCGATTCATGGCGGATGTATTTTTGAAAAGGGATGACCGTCAAGTGAATGCGAAAAGTATCATGGGTGTGATGAGTTTGGCAGTTGCAAGAGGCTCGCAAGTGACATTGATTGCGGAAGGCGTCGACGAAGACCAAGCAATCGAAACCCTCTCCACACTTGTTGAAAATGAAAATTAATGAATGAAATCAGCCGTTTCACTATGAAGATAGGAAACGGCTGAAAATAAAAAAGCCGTAAACATGAAGATGTTTACAGGCTTCTTACTAAATTCTATTACGCCCTCGGCAGGAGTCGAACCCACATTTCAAGAACCGGAATCTTGCGTGCTATCCATTGCACCACGAGGGCAAACTATTACTGTCAGTAGTAACAGACAAGATTTAGTATACTAAAAAACTTGGATTAATGCAATACCTAATTTTAATGCGTTATATTTGACCTTAATTGACCATAGTATGTATGATAGGAGTACAGTTGAACCAACTGGTTTCAGCAGAACGAAATCCTGACCATTCATAAGGAGGAAATAACATGAATTTAATACCTACAGTCATCGAGCAAACAAACCGGGGAGAACGCGCGTATGATATTTACTCCCGTTTATTGAAAGACCGGATCATCATGCTAGGAAGCGCAATCGACGACAATGTCGCAAACTCCATTGTTGCACAATTACTCTTCCTTGAAGCGGAAGATCCAGAAAAAGACGTTTCCATTTACATCAATAGCCCGGGAGGCAGCATTACAGCTGGTATGGCGATTTACGATACGATGCAATTCATCAAGCCTGACATCCAAACAATCTGTATCGGTATGGCAGCTTCAATGGGAGCTTTCCTTTTGACAGCAGGAACCGAAGGGAAACGGTATGCACTTCCGAACGCTGAAGTGATGATTCACCAACCGCTTGGAGGAGCTCAAGGCCAGGCGACTGAAATTGAAATCGCAGCAAAACGCATTCTCTTCCTACGTGAAAAATTGAACACAATCCTGTCCGAACGCACAGGCCAACCGATTGACGTCATCGCGAGAGACACAGACCGCGATAACTTCATGACAGCTGAACGTGCAAAGGAATATGGACTAATCGACCATATCATTACACGCAGCGACATGAAAGACTTAAAAAAATAATAACAGTATGAGCCGACTCTAATAATGGAGTCGGTTTTTTATGCTTTTTTGATTGGGGGCTCCTTTATTGCGACAAGGGCTCCTTAATTTGATTAAAGGCTCAATTAATCGTTCAAGGGCTCAATTCAACTGGAAATATTTCGTTTAGTTTGAAACCTTTTCGCAAGACATACGATAAATAGTATAACTACCCAGTAGTTTGGGATGCAATGCTGGTGGGGTATTGCAAAATATATTGAATGGAGTGTGAAGAGATGAAAAGAATGTTAGGACCCATAGCTATTATTGTTGTTATTCTTGTAATACTTGGCATTATGTTAGTGCCCAGCTATAACAAATTTGTCAATCTAGAAGAAAATGTCGATCAATCGTATGCACAAGTTCAGAATCAATTACAGCGCAGGCTTGACTTAATTCCAAACTTGGTGAACACCGTCAAAGGATATGCAAGTCACGAGAAGGAAGTAATTGCGGAAATATCAGAGGCGCGTGCAAATCTTGCGGGGGCAAGAGGACCAGAGGAGCAGGCGGCTGCGGATACAGCGCTATCGGGTGCGCTCGGCCGATTGCTCGTCGTTGTGGAAAATTACCCTGAATTGAAAGCGAATCAGAACTTCACTCAATTGATGGATGAGCTTGCCGGGACGGAAAACCGGATCGGCGTAGCAAGAAGAGACTATAACAATGTCGTCTCCGAATATAATAGGCAAATCAAACGGTTCCCGGGCAGAATCGTCGCTACGATTTTCGGGTTTGACGAAAAGGAATATTTCGAGGCAGATCCAGCTGCAGAAAAAGCACCTGAAGTCGATTTCGGGGATGACGGCAAGTGATCCGCAACACGTTTCGATGCATGATCTTATTTTGCCTCAGCTTCATGATGATCATGCCGGTAATGGCGTTCGCAGCTGACGTCCCGGCATGGAATGGAGCGGATTACTATATACAAGATCATGCAAATATCCTGTCAGCGGAACAGAAAGCTGAGTTAAATCGATTAGGTGGAGAGTTGGATAAGGCGACAGGCGCTGAACTAGCGGTACTCACGTTGCCAAGTATCGGAGATGAACCGATTGAAGAATTTGCTGTAAAGGCTCTCAGGGAATACCAACTCGGGAAAAAGGAAGAAGACAACGGTGCATTGCTCATCGTGACGACAACTCCGAATTCGGATAGAAAGAGACATTTCTATCTGTCGACTGGGTACGGACTGGAAGGTGCACTGCCGGACGGAAAAGTAGGCCGGATCATGGATGAAGTCGCTGTTCCGTATTTATCAAATGGACAACCGGATATGGCGATCATGAACGCATACAAGTCGTATTACAATGAAATTGCAAAAGAATACGGATGGAACGGGGAATTTGCCGAAGTGAACACACTCGCTAGCCAAGGTGGTAGTTCAGGGATCGGCATTCCTGCACCGATTATCATATTTATTATCATCTATCTTCTCTTCCGTTTCATGGGTGGCGGCCGCGGAGGTGGCGGCGGTCCGGGAGGTAGAAGAAGACGTAGAGGTGGTATGGTTTTCTTCCCTGGCTCATTTGGAGGCGGTGGAGGTTTCCGTGGAGGCGGCTTTGGCGGAGGCGGTGGCGGCTTCTCTGGCGGAGGTGGATCCGGTGGCGGAGGCGGTGCAGGAAGAAGTTGGTGACCCTAGCGGTGTTTCGCAGAAACTTTTGCGAAACGCCGTTTTACATCTATACTTAAAGAAAACACAAGATTGAGGTGTTCCAAATGCATGTTCAATTTTATACGAAAAAGGGCTGTCATTTATGCGACGAGGCAGAAGCAATGATGAAACTCGTGCAGGAGGATTATCCGTTGACGTGGTCGACAATTGATATCGAAACGGATGATGAAAGCCATGAAAAATATATGCTAATGATTCCGGTCGTTGAGAAAGATGGCGAAGTGTTATTATACGGGTCCATCGGCTATATCGACTTGATTAATTTATTTGAATAAGGGCGTCAAAGTTTGAATTTAGAAACGTCAGGGTATATACTAAAAACGAGAGTTATATTTTTTTGCACTAGGTGGGACAGAAATATAGCAGGTGGGCAATAAATGCCCCTTCATGAAAAGAGGTGCTTTCCGTGATCCCGAAAATAATTGAAGCCCAACGTAAGCTTGTCCCGGAAATGATTGAGTTATTACAACAACGGTACAAAGTTTTAAAGTTCATCGAAATTGCCGGACCGATCGGCAGAAGACCTCTGAGCCAGATGGCATCTATTTCGGAGAGGGAATGTCGAAACGTGATGGAAGCATTACGGACGGAAGGACTTATTCGAATTGCGAAAGAAGGAGCCACTATTACGTCCGAAGGGGCAGCAATCATTGACACACTTGGACCGAGCATCGATATGTGGACGGGACACGGAGTGCAAGCTAAAAAACTGGGAGACCTTTTAGGGATCCAAAGCGTGCATATCGTCCCGGGGGATTGCGATGAGAATCCGGTAGTGAAAAGTCTTATCGGAAAAGAAGCCGCCGTTGAATTTATGAAACAGATCGGTGATGGGCGAATCATTGCCGTTACAGGCGGGAGCTCGGTAGCTGCTATTCCACTGCACATCCATCCATTTGAAAACGCGGAGCAGATGCATTTCATTGCCGCGAGGGGTGGAGTAGGGGAGGATATCGGATTGCAGGCGAATGTCATCGCAGCCTCATTTGCTAAAGCGAGTGGGGGGACATACAGCACTTTCCATTACCCCGAATCCCTTAGCGCCGAAGCGCATGAAATCTTCCAGCGAGAACCGACTGCCATCCAAATGATGGAGCTCTATGAGAAGACAGATTGCGTCCTGCACGGAATCGGAGATGCCCATCATATGGCAAGCTTGCGCAATACGCCTGAGCATGAACGCCTTCTACTGCAGGAAAAAGGCGCAAAAGGTGAAGCGTTCGGCTATTACTTCGACGGAAAAGGAAATGTCGTCCATCGGATCCGAACAGTCGGTATTCAAACGGACCAGTTGAAGAAAGTGCCGCTGATCCTTGCAGTTGCTGGAGGGAAAAGCAAAGCAAGTGCAATACGATCGTATATGGCAAGCGCTCCCCGCCAAACGATCCTTGTTACCGATGAAGGAGCGGCGCGTGCGATGCTCGCGGAAATGGAAGGATAACATGAACGAATTACGTAAATACTTGAAGTGAACTATAGGAGGTCATAAAAATGGCGATTAAAATGGCAATCAATGGATTTGGACGAATTGGTAGAGTGGTCTTTAGGTTAGCAAGACAACATGAGGAAATCGAAATCGTAGCAGTAAATGATTTGACGGATGCACAAATGTTGGCACATCTTCTGAAATACGATTCAGTGCACGGAATTTTTGATGGTGAAGTCGGTTCTGAGGAAGATCATCTCGTTGTGGATGGCAAGAAGATCAAAGTATACGCAGAAAAAGATCCTTCTCAATTGCCTTGGGGCGATCTAGACATCGATGTCGTCATCGAATCAACTGGTGTATTCAGAGATGAAAAAGGGCTTATGAAACATATTGAAGCGGGCGCGAAGAGAGTCATTCTTTCTTCACCGGCTAAAGGCGACGTTAAAACGATTGTCATGGGCGTCAATGAAGATTCGTATAATCCGGAAACTGATAAAGTCCTTTCCAATGCATCTTGTACGACAAACTGCCTTGCGCCTGTCGTCAAAGTGTTGCATAACCAATTCGGCATTAATAAAGGAATGATGACAACAGTCCATTCATACACGAATGACCAACGGATTTTGGATTTGCCGCATTCTGACTATCGACGTGCTCGTGCAGCTGCGGAGTCGATCATCCCAACAACAACAGGAGCCGCTTCTGCAGTAACAAAAGTAATCCCAGAGTTAAAAGGAAAGCTGGACGGCATGGCAGTCCGCGTACCGACACCGAACGTATCACTCGTTGACTTCGTAGCAGAGCTTTCAAAAGAAGTGACAGTAGAAGACGTGAATGCCGCTTTGAAAAAAGCTTCCGAAAATGAATTGAAAGATATTCTTTTCTATAACGACATTCCGCTCGTATCAACGGATTACAACGGAAATACTGCTTCCTCTACAGTAGACGGGCTGTCGACAATGGTATTGGGTGACAACATGGTGAAAGTCATCTCTTGGTATGACAATGAGACAGGCTATTCCGCCCGCTGCATCGACTTGGCTCTTTACATGAATAAAAAGGGCATATAAGCGCATCACCCTCGGCTTTTGTTTAAAACATAGCCATTCTTATGGCGACCCACTATAATAGATAGATGGGTAGGAGGAACGGTGATACCCGTTCCTTCTTTTTTTATCTAGATTCAGCAAAGAACGCTGAATCTAGATATAGCCTCCGGCGGATGTCAGGGATTTTGTAGGGAGTTAATTGCGCAAGCGCAATTCAAAATCCCGACGCAATTACGCCGAGGCGTAATTGATTTACCTCGCCTTTTCTGGCGGTCTAATTTTCGTAGAGGGGTGCAGTCAACATGATAGCCAAACAAACGATCAAAGATATTGAATTGAACGGGAAACGCGTATTTTGCCGTGTCGATTTCAATGTGCCGATGGAAAACGGCGAAGTTGCGGATGATACGAGAATCCGTGCTGCGATTCCGACGATTGAATTCATGGTGGAACAAGGAGCGAAAGTGATTCTTGCAAGTCATCTGGGACGTCCCAAAGGCGAAGTGAATGAAGAGATGAGACTCACGGCAGCCGGTGCAAGATTAGCGGAACTCCTCGGGAAAAACGTGAAGAAGCTTGATTCTTCCATTGGGGAAGAAGTTGAACAAGCAGTCTCCGATATGAAAAATGGAGATATCATCCTTCTGGAAAACGTCAGATTCCATGCGGGGGAAGAAAAGAACGATCCGGAGCTAGCGAAAAAGTTCGCGGCACTTGCGGATGTCTTCGTCAATGACGCTTTCGGAGCTGCTCACCGTGCACACGCTTCCACTGCGAGTATCGCGGAGTACATTCCAGCTGTCAGCGGATTCTTGCTAGAAAAGGAACTGGAAGTCCTCGGGAAGGCGTTGTCAAATCCAGAGCGGCCGTTCACAGCGATTATCGGCGGTGCGAAAGTGAAAGATAAGATTGGTGTCATTGATAATTTGTTGGACAATGTGGACCATTTATTAATTGGAGGCGGCCTTTCCTATACGTTTACGAAAGCGCAAGGATATGAAACAGGCAACTCTCTAGTCGAAGAAGATAAAATTGAACTTGCTCAATCATTCATTCAAAAAGCGAAAGAGAAAAACGTTAAACTCCATTTGCCGATTGACGCGGTCGTTGCGGATTCATTTTCCGACACTGCGAATGTGAAAACAGTGAAGATCGACGAAATCCCGGACGGATGGATGGGACTCGATATCGGACCAGAAACGGCTAAGTTGTACGCAGATATCATCAAGAATTCAAAGCTTATCATTTGGAACGGACCGATGGGTGTTTTCGAAATGGAGCTGTTCGCAGCAGGCACGAGAGAAGTTGCGCTTGCAATGGCTGAAACGGAAGCGTATACCGTGATCGGCGGAGGAGATTCCGCTGCGGCAGTCGAGAAATTCGACGTAGCTGACAAAATGGATCATGTCTCAACGGGCGGCGGAGCGTCATTGGAATTCATGGAAGGGAAAGAATTGCCTGGCGTAACCGCGTTGAATGATAAGTAACGGGAGGTAGGAACATGCGGAAACGAATCATTGCAGGAAACTGGAAGATGTACAAGACAATCGGTGAAGCGAAGAACTTTGCAACAGAAGTGAAAGATCGCTTACCGGAGACAGACAAGTTAGAAGCAGTCATTTGTCCACCTTCTCTTTATTTGTCTGAGCTTGTAAAATTAACGGAAGGTACTCCATTGAAAATCGGAGCACAAACGATGCATGACGTCGATGAAGGTGCATTCACGGGTGAAATTAGTCCGAAAATGCTGGCGGATTTACAAGTGCCGTTTGTCATCCTCGGCCATTCTGAACGTCGTCAATATTTCAATGAAACGGACGAATCGGTCAATCGTAAAGTAGTGGCGGCTTTTTCAAAAGGATTGACGCCAATCGTCTGTGTTGGGGAAAGTCTTGAAGAACGTGAAGCCGGGAAAACAGTCGAAACGGTTGCAACCCAAGTGAAAAAGGCGTTTGAAGGTGTCAACGCGGAACAGGCGAAGGAAGCGATTATCGCGTATGAGCCAATTTGGGCAATCGGAACAGGCAAAACGGCGACTGCTCAAGATGCGAATGAAGTATGCGGAGAGATTCGTACTGAAATCGGCAAGCTATATGATGAGCAGACGGCTGCAGCGATTCGCATCCAGTATGGCGGCAGCGTGAAACCTGGCAATATTGGCGAGTTGTTGTCGATGGAACATATCGACGGTGCACTTGTTGGAGGAGCGAGCCTTGAGCCGGATTCATTCCTCGAAATGATCGGAGTGGCGGCGAATGAATAAAGGGCCTGTCGCATTAATTATCTTGGACGGCTTTGGATGGCGCGAAGAGCGATTCGGCAATGCGGTCGCCCAAGCAAAAACACCGAATTTCGATATTCTTTGGAATGAATATCCGCATTCGACATTGACTGCGTGCGGGGAAGCTGTCGGCCTTCCAGAAGGGCAGATGGGGAATTCGGAAGTCGGCCATCTGAATATCGGTGCTGGGCGGATTGTCTATCAAAGCCTGACACGAATTAATAAATCAATTAAAGACGGAGACTTCATGACGAACCCTGCATTGCTTGGGGCGATTGAACACGTCAAACAGCAAGATTCATCCCTTCATCTGATGGGGTTGCTTTCAGATGGCGGCGTACATAGCCATTATGAGCATCTTTTCGCCCTCTTGCGCCTCGCCAAAATGAATGGAATTACAAAGGTTTTTGTTCATGCATTCCTGGACGGAAGGGACGTAGGTCCACAAACGGCCACAGGTTTCGTCGAACAGATCGAAAAGGTAATGGAAGGGCTTGAAGTTGGTAAGATCGCTACGGTTTCTGGACGATTCTACGCAATGGACCGTGATAAAAGATGGGAGCGGGTGGAGCGTTCCTACCGGGCGATTGTCGATGGCACGGGAGAGAAGTTCAAAAGCGCTACGGAGGGCATCCTCGCGTCGTATGAGAAAGGCGTCCATGACGAATTCGTGGAACCCTTCATCATCGCAGAGGGGAAAGAGCCCGTCGCAAAAGTGAAAGACGGAGATGCAGTAGTGTTCTTCAATTTCCGTCCTGATCGTGCGATTCAATTGTCGAAAGCATTTACAGATCCAACGTTTGACGGCTTCCATACAGGTCCTGAAACGTTCGAAAACTTGAAGTTTGTGACATTTACACATTATAGTGATGAAGTACGTGCAAACATTGTTTTCGGAAATGAAAACTTGGAGAACACGCTCGGCGAAGTGATTTCGAAAAACGGACTCCGGCAGCTACGAATCGCAGAAACAGAGAAATATCCACATGTGACATTTTTCATGAGTGGCGGCAAAGAAGACGAATTTGAAGGCGAGAAAAGGATTCTCATCGCAAGCCCGAAAGTCGCGACATATGACTTGAAGCCAGAAATGAGTGCGGTCGAAGTGACGGAGGCATTGCTCAAAGAGATTGAAGCTGATAGCCAAGATGCCATCATCCTCAATTTTGCGAATCCTGACATGGTCGGGCATAGCGGAATGCTCGAACCGACGATTAAAGCGATCGAAACGGTCGATACTTGCCTTGGACGGATCATTGACGCATTGATGCTCAAAGGCGGAACGGCAATCGTTACGGCGGATCACGGGAATTCGGACGAAGTCGTGACCCTTGAAGGAAAGCCGATGACTGCGCATACGACAAACCCTGTGCCGGTCATCATTACAAAACCTGATATCGAGTTGCGGGAAGGCGGAATACTTTCAGACCTTGCGCCGACGATGTTGAAACTGCTTGAAATCGAACAGCCGGAAGAAATGTCCGGAACACCATTATTCTAATAAAGGGAGAGATTGAAATGCCAATCATTACTCATATCCAAGCAAGAGAAGTTCTTGATTCACGTGGTAACCCTACTGTTGAAGTTGAAGTGTTCACTGAAAGCGGAGCATTTGGCCGCGCTATCGTTCCTTCAGGCGCTTCCACAGGTGAATACGAAGCAGTCGAACTGCGCGACGGAGACGATTCCCGCTATCTTGGAAAAGGTGTTTTGAAAGCGGTCGATCATGTCAATGAAATCATTGCAGATGAAATCGTAGACAATTATTCAGTGCTCGATCAAGTCGTCATCGACAATGCGTTGATTGACTTGGACGGCACGAAAAACAAAGGCAAGCTCGGCGCAAACGCAATCCTTGGCGTTTCGATGGCAGTCGCACACGCTGCAGCGGATTACTTGGACGTTCCACTGTACCAATACCTTGGCGGCGTCAATGCGAAGCAATTGCCAGTTCCGATGATGAACATTTTGAATGGCGGGGAACATGCGGACAACAACGTCGATATCCAGGAGTTCATGGTCATGCCAGTAGGTGCAGAATCATTCCGACACGGCCTTCGCATGGGAACTGAAATCTTCCATAGCTTGAAATCTGTATTGAAATCAAAAGGCCTGAACACTGCAGTAGGTGATGAAGGCGGATTCGCACCGAACTTATCATCAAACGAAGAAGCGCTTGCAACGATTATGGAAGCAATCGAAAAAGCAGGTTACAAACCAGGTGAAGAAGTATTGCTCGCAATGGACGTTGCGTCTTCCGAGTTTTACGACAAAGAAGCGAAAACATACCGTTTAGCGGGAGAAGGCATTACGAAAACGTCTGAAGAAATGGTCGCTTGGTATGAAGAGCTTTGCTCAAAATATCCGATCGTCTCAATCGAAGACGGACTTGACGAGAACGACTGGGCAGGGCACAAACTGTTGACAGAGCGTCTAGGCTCAAAAGTCCAATTGGTTGGGGACGATCTATTCGTCACGAACACAGAAAAATTGGAGCGCGGTATTGAAGAAGGCGTCGGCAACTCGATCCTCATTAAAGTGAACCAAATCGGTACATTGACAGAAACATTCGATGCGATCGAAATGGCGAAACGCGCGGGCTACACAGCAGTCATCTCCCACCGTTCCGGCGAATCTGAAGATACGACAATTGCGGACATCGCTGTAGCGACAAATGCGGGTCAAATTAAGACAGGAGCTCCTTCCCGTACAGACCGCGTCGCTAAATACAACCAATTGCTCCGCATCGAGGACCAATTGGATGAAACAGCAGTGTACCTAGGGGTAAAATCGTTTTATAACCTAAAAAAATAATCTCAAAGATCAGCCGGCGCTAGCCGGCTGATGTTTTATAACTCGAATTTTGTTGTAACAGTGAAAAATGTTTGATAGAATATAAATGTTGTGATGCTCGATTCAGGAGGTGGAACAAAGTGCATGCTTTGTTAATGACGTTACTATTAATCGTATCATTGGCGTTGATCGTAGTTGTATTATTGCAATCCGGAAAAAGTGCTGGTCTATCTGGAGCCATCTCCGGTGGTGCCGAACAACTTTTTGGTAAACAGAAAGCACGTGGATTGGACTTAGTGCTACAACGAGTGACAATTGTACTTTCGATTTTATTTTTCATTTTGGCAATCGCCATCGTAAAATTCTAATCGTAACTAACTAATTGCATACATGACAAACGCCTGGCCACCCGTATGGTCGGGCGTTTTTTCACAATGAAAAAGGGAAAGATAGGATACATAAGCTATTTTTATTTAAATCTACATACATTTTTGTAATGATGGGAATGTAACGAAAGGATGAGGGGCATGAGAATTTCACAACCGAAGCCGTTCTTTTTTGAGGCTGGCAAACGGGCCGTCTTGCTACTGCACGGATTCACAGGAACATCTGCAGACGTCCGAATGCTCGGCCGTTTTCTAGAAAAGAAAGGCTATACATCATTAGCACCACATTATAAAGGACATGGCGTACCACCCGAACAACTTATCGAAACAGGACCGGACGAATGGTGGGAAGACGTCGTTGCGGGCTATGAACAATTGAAACAAGCAGGCTACGAAGAAATCGCCGTCGCTGGATTATCTTTGGGCGGTGTATTTTCATTGAAACTAGGGGTTAAAATGCCAGTAAAGGGTATTGTAACAATGTGCACGCCGATGATAATGAAAACACCGGATAAACTATATGAAGGCGTATTGAAATATGCTTCGGACTATAAACGATATGAAGGAAAAAAGGCAACCGAAATCGAAGAGGAAGTAGATGCGCTTCGAGGGAAAACGATGCCGTCCCTCGCCGAGTTGACACCACTTGTCGACAATGTAAGGGGGCAGCTTCCGGATATCGATGCACCGCTTCTTGTCGTTCAATCACGGAAAGACGGCGTCATCGATCCGGATTCCGCGAACGTCATTTACGAAAATGCCACATCAAGTAAGAAGCAACTCAAGTGGTTTGAAAAATCCGGACATGTCATTACGCTCGGTCCAGAAAAAGAACAGCTTCATGAAGAGATATTTCAATTTCTTGAATCACTTGACTGGAACGTGTGAAAATGAAAACAGTTGACGATAGTGAAGAATGGAGGGATGATAGTGGATTTTATTGACGAAGAGTTACAAACAAGACTGTTGTCTTTTATGAGAGAAGAATCGTATAAACCGTTGACGGTTCAAGAGATCCAGGAGTCGTTAGGGATCGAAGGGGCTGCGGAATTCAAAGAGCTAGTTAAAATGCTCGTCCATCTTGAGCAAAAAGGTGAAATTGTCCGCTCCCGTACAAATCGATACGGCGTCCCAGAGCGCATGAACTTGGTGAGAGGTAAATTCATAGGACATGCGAAAGGGTTTGGATTCGTGACGCCGGAAACGGATGGAATGGATGATATTTTCATTCCGCCACCAGATGTGAACGGCGCGATGAATGGGGATATAGTTCTCGTACGTGTGTCGAAAGGTGATTATGGCGACCGGCGCGAGGGGGCGATCATTCGTATCGCTGAACGGAAAACGACGAAGGTTGTAGGGACATACCAAGATAATCGTGGATTCGGCTTTGTCATCCCAGACGACAAAAAGCTGCCAATGGATATTTTTATAGGAAAAGGGAATTCGCTTGACGCTGTCGAAGGACATAAAGTCGTCGTAGAAATTACAGAGTGGCCAAGCGAGTTGAAATCGGCAACCGGGATGGTCGTTCAAATCCTTGGACATAAAAATGATCCGGGGGTCGATATTTTATCGATCATCCATAAGCATGGCATTGAAGTCGAGTTTCCTCCAGAAGTGATGGAGCAGGCGAATCGGACGCCAGATGTCGTACGGGAACAGGATCTGTTTAAACGCCGTGACCTAAGAGAAGACCTCGTCATTACGATTGACGGGGCTGACGCGAAAGATTTGGATGATGCGATTTCCCTCGTGAAACATGACAATGGAACTTATACATTATCCGTCCATATCGCCGATGTCAGTTATTATGTCGAGCAGAACACACCGCTCGATGACGAAGCGTATGATCGGGCGACAAGCGTCTATTTGACGGACAGAGTTATCCCGATGCTTCCGCATAAGCTGTCGAACGGTATTTGTTCGTTAAATCCTCATGTCGATCGTCTGACGATTTCATGCGAAATGACAATTGACGGCAACGGAAAAGTCATCGATCATGAAATTTTTGAGAGCGTAATACTCTCAAAGGAACGAATGACGTATACGGACGTCTATAAGATCATCGGGGAAGAAAAAGATGAAGAGCTCTTGAAGAAATATGAGCATATCGTTCCGATGCTGAATGATATGGCGGAGCTCGCTTCGATCTTGAGACAGAAACGGATCGACCGTGGTGCCATCGACTTCGATTTCAAAGAATCAAAAGTCATTGTCGACGAACAAGGTTGGCCGACTGATATCGTGTTACGGGAACGTACAGCGGCGGAACGCCTTATCGAGGAATTCATGCTCGCTGCTAACGAAACGGTCGCTGAGCATTTCCATTGGCTGCAAGTACCGTTCCTTTACCGTATCCACGAAGACCCGAAGGCGGAAAAGCTCCAACGATTCTTTGAGTTCCTAACAAACTTCGGAATCGTCGTCAAAGGGACAGGGAATAAAGTGCATCCTCGTGCCTTGCAGGAAATCGTCGAGTCGATCGACGGCATGCCGGAAGAGACAGTCATTTCGACAATGCTTCTTCGTTCCATGCAACAGGCGAAGTATTTCGAAGAAAGTCTCGGCCACTTCGGGTTGTCGACTGATTTTTATACACATTTCACGTCACCAATTAGACGTTATCCTGACTTGATCGTTCACAGGCTCATTCGGACGTATTTAATTAATAAAGACGTGTCTTCAGAGACAATCGCGCATTGGAACGCCAATATGTCTGAAATCGCGCAGCACACGTCGGAGCGTGAGAGACGAGCCGTTGACGCAGAACGCGATACAGACGCATTGAAGAAGGCTCAGTACATGCTCGATAAGATCGGAGAGGAATTCGACGGTGTCATTTCGTCCGTAACGAACTTTGGTATGTTCGTGGAGCTCGAAAATACCGTAGAAGGACTCGTCCATGTTAGCTATATGACTGACGATTATTACCGTTTCGATGACCGTCAAATGATGATGCTCGGTGAACATACCGGCAAGCAGTTCAGAATCGGGGATGAAGTGACGATCCGCGTCGTGTCAGTCAAACCAGAGGAATCCGCAATCGACTTTGAAATTGCGGGGATGAAGCAATCATTCCATCGAACACGGAAGGAAAAGCCGAAAGTCATCCATGCGAAGAAGGCGAGTGGCGGCCGAGGTGATTCCGGGAAGCCTAAAGCTGCGGAAAAGAAAAAAAGTGCCGGGCCAGGCTCGAAGAAAAAGTTTTATGAAGATGTAGCGAAAAAGAAGAAGAAAAGAGCTCCAAGAAAGAGAAAATAATAAAACGAACGGCATTCGTCATTGACGAGTGCCGTGGATTTTATTACTGTATGCCACATAGAAACTGGGGGGATAGTCATGGCAAAAGGACAAGGGAAAGTGATCGCGCTCAATAAAAAGGCGAATCATGATTACGCAATAGAAGAAACGATTGAAGCGGGAATCGTCTTGCAAGGAACGGAGATCAAGTCTGTACGGAACGGAAAAGTACAACTAAGAGATGCTTTCGTGCTCATCCGAAACAATGAGGCATGGATCTCAAATATGCACATAAGTCCATACGAGCAAGGAAACCGATTTAACCATGATCCATTACGTTCAAGAAAGTTGTTGCTTCATAAGAAACAGATTGCTACGTTAGTCGGGCAAGTAAAGCAGGAAGGCTATTCGATTGTGCCACTTAAGATGTACTTGAAGGACGGTTTCGCGAAAGTGTTGATCGGCGTCGGTAAAGGGAAGAAGCTCTATGATAAACGTGACGATCTGAAGAAGAAGGAAGCGAAACGCGAGATGGAACGTGCCTTCAAGGCGAAACAGCAGTATTGATTTTTACGTCAAAATGTTGTATGATACTAGTAGTGATATAGTTCAGAAGCCTTTCAATAGGCATTCCTGACATCCCTTTAAAGGTCTAACAACCTTTTCTAAACGGGGACGTTACGGATTCGACAGGGGTGGTCTGAGCTTGAGCTGCGCGTCGGAGGGCTCGACTCCGTCAGAAACGGCAGTTAATAATAACTGGCAAAACAAACAACAACCTAGCATTCGCAGCTTAATAGCTGATGAATCTGCCTGACAGTTCCATCGCCCATGTGGCATTGTTAGGCTCACCTATTAGTGGGATACGGTGACGGTCGCCTCCTGAGGCCGTTGCAAGAGACTAACAGGATAGCACTCAAGACGCCTTGATTGACGGCATAATGCAGTGCGAATCGCAAGTAGTCAATCTACACGCGTAGACGCTGAAGTATTGGAGCCTTTGGACGCGGGTTCGACTCCCGCCGTCTCCATAATTTTTATGGAAAATAGCACAGATAAGAATGTAACTTTAAGTATATTTTTGCCGTTTTGGCAAGGATATACTTAATTTTATTTTAGGCGTAAAAAAGAATAAGGCATTTTGTATTCAAGCTTTAGTAAAAAACGCTTAGAGATGTGAGCTGCACCCCGATTGTTGGACACCCTTCTGACAATTGGAGGTGCAGTTTTTCTATGACAAAATATTCTTTTGATGACAATTTATCGGATGTTATTTGGATGGTGCAGAAAATTATTCTTCACAACAACGATTGATTGTAATTTTACAACTCTATAACAAATTGATAGTAATCTTAGCATAAAAAGGGGAGGTAAAAATATTTTGGCGGTCATTTTAATTGTTGAGGATGAAATATCAATAAATGATTTGATTAAAAAGAATTTGCAACTTGTGGGACATCAATGCACATCGGTCTTTGATGGGAAAACAGCTATTTTGGAAATACAATCCCATATATATGACCTAATCATTTTAGATATAATGCTGCCTGAGTTAGATGGCTTTGAAGTGTTTGGAAAAGTGAAAGAAACTCCAACGATTTTCTTAACGGCACGTAATAGCTTGTTAGATCGCGTAAAAGGATTATCTATGGGTGCAGACGATTATTTGACTAAGCCTTTTGAAATGCTTGAGTTGCTGGCTCGCGTCGAAGCCGTTTTAAGGCGGACCAAAAAAAATAACAGATGTTTTGAAGTTGGAGCAGTGAGGATTGATTTTGACAGCTATCAGGTATTTTATAAGGGCCAGCATGTGGAATGTACCCCGAAAGAATTTGAATTATTAGAGGTGTTGGTCAACAATCGTAATATTGCATTGTCCAGAGATAGACTTCTGGAACTTGTATGGGGGTATGATTATGAGGGCGATACCCGAACAATTGATGTTCACATCCAAAAGTTGCGAAAAAAATTAGGTTGGGAAAATATGATAAAGACGGTCTACAAGGTAGGTTACCGTCTAGAGGTCAAACTATGAAATACCGAACTTTTTTTACAACGTTACTTCTTTTCCTCATTACCCTTAATCTTGGAATACTTATTATATCCTTTGCTATGTTCAAAGATATGGTTAAACATGCTGAGGAAAGAAGCCTGGCAGATCATTATATTATCACATCTTCGGTTGTAAAAGATTTTAATGCTGTTGAAAGCCGCGGAATCCATATAGAGGAAGCTATTGATTCTCTCCTCCGGCAATATAATAATTTTTCAGGAGATCAAAAGGTTGGATTGGCTCTATATCAGAATGATCAGTTTGTCTATTCAAATCGACAGGAAAATGCATGGATGAGCGAATTACAGAAGCCGCTGGATGATGGTAATCGGATAGTTTCGTTTCAAAAATCAGACCAACGTACTTATGTCAATGTTTCTGGAATGCTACCTGCACCATATGACACTTATACAATGGTTTATCAATATGACGCGACAGATGCTATCACAGCATGGGAAAAGATGAAAAACATGTTGTTTTTAGTGGGGCTCATTCTTTCCATTTTGCTTGCTTTAGGCCTTGTTTTACTGCTTAACCGTATATTCAAGCCTTTGGCACAAATTTCGCAAACATCCCGCAATATTGCTGCTGGCGCTTACGAAACTAGACTTCCGGTATTAGGAAATGACGAGCTGTCTGAAATGGCGCAAAGCTTCAACTATATGGCGGTGGAAGTCCAACATCAGATGGCGGAGTTAACTACCGCAGCAGAGAAAAAGCAGCAGTTCATAGATAATTTTGCCCATGAGCTCCATACACCCCTAACTGCTATTTACGGGTACGCGGAATACTTGCAAAAGGCAGTCATGACTGAAGACGACAGGATGTCTGCAATCAGTTATATTATGTCGGAAAGCCGGCGTATGCAAGCATTGGCTAATCAATTGCTCGATCTGGCAAACTATAGAAATGATCAACTCGCTTGGGGAGAACAAAACATAACCGATCTCTTTCAGTCTGTCAAACAGACCCTACATAAAAAGGCGATGGAAAAAGAAATCCAAATCGAATTTTATAGTGAAATTGAGGTCATTTGGGGCGATGGATACTTGTTGAAAAGTCTGTTTGTCAACCTAATGGACAATGCAATCAAGGCGTGTGGATCGGGAGGACACATCATCGTAAATGCTGTCATGGAAGCAGGAAAGAGTATTATCAGCATCAAGGATAACGGTAAAGGGATGCCTCCTGATATAATCCGGCATATTACAGAACCCTTTTATCGCGAAGAGAGATCACGAAACCGCAGGGACGGCGGTGCCGGATTAGGCCTTGCCATCTGTCAACAGATTGTCTTGCATCACGGGGCGGAGCTAGAATTTATGAGCCTTCCCGGCGAAGGAACGACAGCAAAAGTAATCTTTACAACTTCATAATAACTTGATGATGGTTCTATAATCCGGCCATCTTATACTACGTATTGTGATCACACACAAAACGATGAAGGAGAGATTCAGATGAAAGTAAACAGATTGGAAGGAAAAGGATTAAAGAAAACCGTATTAACGGCTGTAGTAGCCATTGGGGCAAGCGCAATTCTGTTTCAGGGAGTTACATTGGGGATGACGGAGGCGGAATTCAAAAAAACAAATACGATCCCTACAAGCTATGCGAATGTTACAGCCAGTTTACCTCAAGCGGCACCAAACAGCTTGCCGGAAGGCTATACCAAAGCAAATTATACGGTGGGTGCACATAACAATGAATGGTACCACACCCAAATACCAACAAGTAAAGACATGACAAAAGAAGATGCATCTGAAATAGGCGCACAGGCCCTTTGGGAGATATTTGACCTGAACCTAGAAGGTCAGGTGATTGAAATGGGCTATCAACAGCCAAGCGAAGGTTATTCCCGTTCGATCTGGACCGCCGAAGTGATGATCAACGACGAGCGCAGTTATTTCTTCACTGTGGACTCTGTAACCGGAGAATTAATTAGCATTGGCCGATTCCAAACGCTGGATAGAAAGGCTATCCCAGCCGTTGATGCGGCGCTTGAAAAAAATCCACAGGAATATGTTGCGCTAGCAAAGAAACTAGCGGAGAAATATAACGTCGTTCACAGCACAGTTAAGTCGGTTGCATACGACGGCCAGGGTTACGCGACCAATGGTCAAGGCAGCTATGCACCTCAGATTGACGTTGAAATCACAGGCGAAAATGGTGAAGTTGCTTTGATGATTTTCTCTCGAGATGATGGGGCATTGGTCCAGATCAATTTTAATCGTGAATTCAATGAAAAGTTCATTAAGTAGGGGCAGTAAAGAGCCGAAGAGCTTGAGAAGTCAGCTCTCCCTGCCAAAGAAAACGAAGCACCCACTCTGAGGGGGTTGGATTTGCAGTGAGACATTTTCGTGCATTGTTCAAATAAATTTCAGCCCTTAAGCCGCCACAACGTTGGCGGCTTTTTTAACCATAGAGTCCAATATGGTGGAAGGAACAAAAGATTATATATTATTTCCAATTAGCGACTTACATTTTACTCAAAGATTCCAATTTTAGGAGAAGATTATTATGAATAAGAAAAATAACAAGAGTATTACATTATTGTCAATAGTAGTAATAGTTTTTATTAGTTTAATCAGTTTAACTGGATGCAGTTTTGTGACAAACGATGAAGCAAATAATGATACTGGTACTAAAGAGCAAGTTAATACTGGTGTTGTAACTAAGCCTAATCAAGTTGCTCCAGAGTCGTACTATGGTGAGTGGATTATAAATCAAGTTCAAGCTTATGGAGTAGGCACATATAGTCGTGAAGATGCAGAAAGTTTATTAGGGAAAACATTAATCTTTACGGCTGACAAAGCAAGTTATTTTGGAGATCGACCCTCAGCTATAGAAAAGGTGGCTACCAATCCTATTTACACCGAAACGATTATTTCAGAAAGTGATTTCGTAGAAAATAATCGTATCCCTTTTGATATTTTAGGAATTAAAGGACCTACTATTACAGAAATTAATGTTTCAGGTTCAAATGGCCCTGTTTCTACATTCTTCATAAAAGATGATAATACATTAATTATATCCGGTGGAGGCACATATTTTGAGCTTATTAGGAAAGCCTCAAAGAAACAGTAGGCAATGTTGTAGATTCTGAGAACAAAACAATTACAGTAGATTAGGTAGAACTTCTTTTCTTAACAGATGAAAAGAGACTAAATGAGCTGTTAAGAGCGGTCTTCCTAGTTGGAGAGCAAGAGCCTTTATTACAAATTAAACAAAGAGGAAGAACTTTTCGTAAACATAGATGCTAGAAGAACGCCATTCGACACGCAGAGGAAAACAGTGTTATAACCATTAGCATCGAGCAGAAATATGCCAAAAAGGTAGTCATAGTAATCGAGAACACAGGACCTCCTATTGCAGAGGGCGATTTGAGAAGGTTATGGGACCAATTCTACTGGGTTGAGCATTCCCTGGGGCGTAGATCTGGAGGAACCGGTCTAGGACTCGCGATCGTCAAACATATACTGGAGCTTCATGATAGCGAGTTTGGTGTGGAGAATACCTACCAAGGCGTTGCATTTTCTTTTACCTTAAATGAAAGCGGAGGAGAACTACATGAATAACAAGAAATTTATCTATATCATTTCAGCTCTATGCACGCTGCTTATGATAAGCGGTTGTGCCGGAAAATCACAATTTGGCACATCAGATACCGTTAACGCACAGCCAGCTGAAACCACTCAAGACGACAGCACCACATTAGATGATGATTCAGCAAGTACCGACGATGAAATATTAATTATTATAGATCAGACCCCCAAACCGATAGAGGGAAATAGTTTTGATTTCGTAGTGAAACAGGTCCCAGAAGGGTTCGCTCTAGCCGAAATGCAGTGGATTACCCCGCATACCATTATTGCAGATTCGGTTCAAGATGCCATTGAACACGGAGCTAATGGGGAACATGGATTTTACATTAGTGGGGACGGGCAATTCTCCGGCTTCATGTATCTGGATTATATGAGAGGCGAGGAAGGCCAGGTTGTATTTCTATTTAAAGATGCTCAAGGCAATGAGTTGACTTGGAAAAAGGAATTAACTTTGAGTCAGTCAGCAAACTGATGTTTTTACATGAGATAAAAGACAAGGGGATGGTCAACATGAAAAAGTTAAAAATTTCAGTATTTGCTGCGCTCCTATTTGTCTTATCTATTCTTACTGCTTGCAGCATGCAGCAGGTGGAAAGTAGGACAGAGATTCAAGAGCCGGTTGATAGCAGTACCGATATTGAAAACAAAAACACCGAAACCGACTCACCCTCAATTTCCATTGAAAAAATCGATAAATATGAGGGAATGGAAATTACTGATTGGTTAAATGAACAGACTGTTGTCCTTTCAAAGGAAAACGAAGAGCTTGAAAAAATGAGCCTCTTAGAGAATTCCGAATTCTACCCCAGAAGCATATACTTGTATAATCTGGATACCAAAGAATACAAAACAGTAAAAGCCCAAAAGAATATGTTTCTCGGCGGGGCGACATTGTCTCCTGACAAAAAATACCTATTGTACAATGAATACTCTATTGGAGATGTCGCCTATTTTCTGATGAGTATGGACGCCCTGGAACAATCTACCGTGCCGGAGGACAATCTCGGTGTCGCCTATACGGCCGAGTGGACTGACGATCAACATGTAATCGGTGCTTCCTATCACGGTGGCGCATATTTGGCTGATTCGAGTAGGAATCTTACTCAGATTGCCGAGCTGCAGGAGGATCAATTGCTCACGGTGCAAAAAATGCAGGATAAAATCTACTATATAACCACCGACAGCCCGTCTTTCCAGTTATATATGCTGGATCTGGTGACCAAAGAGAAAAAGAATCTGAAGGTCGATAATGCGGATGGAATCATTCCCTCGCCCGATGGGAAGCTAATGTTGATTTCTCAAGGAACGGAATCTACGAGAAGGCTTCTTCTTGTTGATGCAAAGGGAAATATCTTAAAGACAATCACTGAGGGTTCTGAGGTGACAGGTGCTTCCTGGTCTCCCAACCAGCTGATGATCGCATACCAACTCAAATCTGTCATCAATGGCGTAGAGAATAGCGGACTCTATCTGTATGATGTATTAACTGATAAATCCGTACAAGTTGCAGCGAATGTCGGAAATGCTAACATCAGATGGAGCCCTTCCGGTAAAAAAATTGCCGTTACAGAACTAGATGAAAGAAACTATAGCAGTAGTATCATATATTTGAAATAGTAATCACTGCTAGTGTTGGGTACCAGGTTCTAAACACTTGACTGAGCTTGAGCTGCGCGTCGGAGGGCTCGTCTCCGTCAGAAACGGCAGTTAATAATAACTGGCAAAACAAACAACAACATAGCATTCGCAGCTTAAGCTTGTGAATCTGCCTGACAGTTCCATCGCCCATGTGGCATTGTTAGGCTCACCTATTAAGGGATACGGTGACGGTCGCCGCCTGAGGCCGTTACAAGAGACTAACAGGATAGCGCACACGGATAGCCTTGATTGACGGCAAACGTGCGCGCGAATCCAAGTAGTCAATCTACACGCGTAGACGCTGAAGTATTGGAGCCTTTGGACGCGGGTTCGACTCCCGCCGTCTCCATAGTTTATATTGGAAACAGCAAAGATAAGAAGCACAAATTCTCTGTATGGGGAATTTGTGCTTCTTTTATGTCAAAAAAATTAAATGACGTAATCAACTCGGAAAAATCATTGCTAATAGTGGAAGAAAATAATAAGTATTCTATATGACGCTTGCATCTGCACAACTTTATTATGAAACAGCAAAAATTAAAGGCTATAAGATAAACTTTGTGATAATATGATATCAATTGAAAGAATAATATTAATTTTCAACCATTGTTTCTTAAAGAGGGGGGACAAGGTCATAGAATCGATTCATTAAACGCAATATCGCTCATAAAGTGGTAGGGAAGATGATTGAATGACGTTCATTAATTAAAAGGGGGAGTTCATCAATGAAAAATGAAGTAAGCGTCAGCGAAAAATTGAGTGAAGCGCACACATTGCCATCTTGGCTGTATACGGATCCGGAAGTGTTGGACTTCGAATTGAGGGAAATCTTCAGTAAAACCTGGCAGTACGTTGGACATGTTAGCGAATTCAAAAAGACGGGCGATTATATTACAACTGAAATCGTAGGCAAGCCGATTTTTGTGACATTGGGCAACGATGGGGAGATTCGTGCCTTTTATAATGTCTGCAGCCACCGTGCTGCGAAGCTGCTCGAAGGGGAAGGGAATAAGCGCATCATCACTTGCCCGTACCATGCTTGGTCTTACCGGCTGGATGGGTCGCTCAACAACGCTCCAAATATGAAAGGTGTCGAGAACTTTGATCCATCCGCCTTTTGCTTGCATGACGTCAGATTGGAGATTTTCGAGTCGTTCATCTTTGTGAATCTCGATCCGGATGCAGAACCGATGGCAAAGATGTTCGACGGATTATTTGAACATGTGAAAAAAGACAATTTGGATCAATTCAAGAAAACGCGGGTGAAAGAAACAGTCTGTCATTCGAATTGGAAAATCGGTATCGATAATTATCTGGAATGCGATCATTGTCCGGGTGTCCATAAATCACTCGTCTCCAAAGTGGATATGAAGCAATATGAATCAAAGCTTTACGACAATTACGTTTATCAAGCGACACCTCTAAAAGGACAAACCGCTGATTTCGAAATGGGACAGGGGGGGAGATACTACTGGCTTTATCCGAATATGTGGTTTTCGTTTGACCCTGGCCCACCTAATGTATCCATTCACCAGTCGATTCCAATTGATCATAAAACTACGAAGTACGTCTATACGACTTTTTTCATGAACGATACGATCACGGAAGAGGAAGAAGAGCTAATGGCCGTCGATCAAGACGTGCGCCGGGAAGACAAGGAGATCTGTGAGGTTGTCCAAAAGGGGATCGAAACGGGTGTGTACAAACAAGGCAGGTTTTCGCTCACTGAAAACTGTGTCCACCATTTTCATCTGCTTATGCAAAAAAGATTAGAACCGATTTTGCCATTGAAGAAAGTTGAGGTCTGAATTTTTGTAAACGCTTTCATTTGCAGGCGATCAAAGTCTAGGAGGAGGATGGTGGTGGAGATGAAGACGATACAAGAGAGTCCGCAAAAGCTTAGGCGGGAGATGAAGAGCAGACACCTATTCATGATTTCCCTCGGGGGTGTCATTGGAACCGGCCTGTTTATCGGTTCGGGGTATGCCATCGGGGAGGCCGGGCCGATCGGTACAATTTTAGCTTATCTGGTAGGTGGACTCCTCATGTATCTGGCCATGGTATGTCTAGGGGAGTTATCCGTCGTCATGCCGGTTTCAGGTTCTTTTCAGGCGCATGCGACGAAGTTTATTGGTCCTGCATCAGGATTCGTCATCGGATGGGTGTATTGGCTGAGTTGGGCGCTTTACGTCGGTCTTGAATTTATCGCGGCGGGCTTGTTGATGGGCAGATGGTTTCCGGATGTCCCCATATGGATTTGGTGTGCAGTATTCGTCGTTCTCCTGTTCACCATCAATTCGCTTAGTACAAAAAAATTCGCCGAAACGGAATATTGGTTTGCGGGTATAAAAGTATTGGCAGTTATTCTGTTTATCGGTATCGGCTTGTGTGCGATGTTCGGTTTGATCACAATGGATGGGACGTCGGCTCCTTATCTATCAAATATCATCGGAGATGGTGTTTTCCCTACAGGGCTGACCGGGGTTTTCATCGTCATGATGACTGTCATTTACGCATTCCAAGGCTCTGAAATCATGGGGGTGGCAGCGGGGGAAACAGAGGAACCGGAGAAAAACATCCCGAAGGCCATCCGCAACATCGTTGTGCGTATCCTAGTGTTCTACGTATTGGCGATTTTTGTCCTGTCGGCAATCGTCCCATGGAAAGAAGCGAGTGTTCTGGAAAGCCCATTCGTCACTGTTTTTGATATCGTCGGGATTCCTTACGCCGCGGATATCATGAACTTTGTCATCTTAACGGCCATCCTTTCCGTCGGGAACACGGGACTATTCGCTTGTACTCGGATCCTTTATTCATTGTCCAACGACGGGATGGCGCATCCGATGTTCGGAAAGTTGAATAAAAACGGCGTTCCGATAAATGCGCTACTAGTTACTCTCGGATTTGCACTTCTTTCCTTGCTGACCAGTGTCATTGCGGAGACCACACTCTTTGTCGTCCTTCTATCGGTCAGTGGAATCGGGGGGACAATTACGTGGATGGCCATCGCAATTTCCCAATATCGTTTCCGGAAGCAGTATGTGAAAGAGGGAGGAAAGCTTGAAGATCTGAAGTTCCGGGTTCGCCTGTTTCCATTCGTACCGATCCTTTGTATTGCAATTTGCGCATCGTTATTCGTTTTCGCCGCAGTCGATCCGACGCAGCGGTTATCACTCGCTTTAGGGTTCGGTTTTATCGGGGCGTGTTATTTGTATTATTATTTGAGGTATACGCGAAAAAGGAATACTGTTCTTTCTCAGTAAGAAGAGAAGGATATTCGAATGAGTGAGTTTCAGCAATAAATCAATACTCTTCTCTACAGTTCTCCCGGGACGGGTTCTAGAAGAATTCGCGATATCAGTAAGATATATTAAAATACAGCCGAATGGAGGAGGTGAACCTCTCTCATCCGGCTGTTTTTCATACGATTATTTACTTTCAAAGTCACAGTCCTTCAATGGAATCAACTTTGTTTTGTGCTTAACTTTATAAATCAGCCAAACGATCAAGAAGAGGGGGAGGCCGATATAGGAAACGAGCGCGCCATTCCAATCGATTTCGCCGCCCGTAAAGGCTTGGAAGTTTTGGCCGGCAATGATGAAGATACATAGGACCAGGGCCAATAAAGGGCCGAATGGGAACCATTTTGCGCGATAAGGAAGATCCGACAGATTACCGCCTTGCGCAATATAGGCCCTTCTGAAACGATAATGGCTGATGGCAATCCCAAGCCATGTAACAAATCCAGCCATCCCCGAAGCGTTCAACAACCAGACGTATACCGTACCATCCCCGAAGAAAGTGGATAGGAAGGCAAGGGAGCCAACTAATGTCGTGGCGATCAACGCATTGACCGGCACGCCTCTCTTATCCAATTTTCCTAAAAACTTCGGTGCATTCCCACTACGTGCCAAATCCCAAAGCATACGCGTTGAAGCATACATCCCTGAATTACCCGCAGATAATACGGCAGTCAAAATGATGGCGTTCATGACAGAAGCGGCAAAAGCAAATCCAGCCCGTTCAAAGACGAGTGTGAATGGACTGACAGAAACCGACTCACTCAATAATCGTGCATCCGTATACGGAATAATCATCGCGATGACGAAAATCGAAAAGACGTAGAAAAGGAGGATGCGCCAAAATACGGAGTTCACCGCTTTTGGAATCGTCTTTTCCGGATTTTCACTTTCCCCAGCGGCGACTCCAAGCAATTCCGTACCTTGGAATGAAAAGCCCGCTGCCATGAAAATGCCCAGGATGGCAAAGAATCCTCCGTTGAACGGTGCATCGCCAATCGTGAAGTTCGTAAAGCCGACTGCTTCGCCGCCCATGATGCCAAAGATCATCATAAACCCTGTAATGATGAAAATGATGACCGTAACAACTTTAATAAGTGAAAACCAAAATTCCGCTTCGCCAAAACCTTTAACGGACATATAGTTGAAGCCGAACATGATCAGAAGCGCAAGTCCGCTCCATAAGAACGAAGGACTTTCCGGAAACCAGAATTTCATGATCAGCACAACCGCCGCCAGTTCCGCGGCAATCGTGATCGCCCAGTTGTACCAATAATTCCAGCCAATCGCAAACCCGAATGCCGGATCGACGAAGCGAGTAGCATATTCTTTGAAGGAACCTGCTACCGGCATATAAGCGGCCATCTCCGCAAGACTTGTCATTAGGAAGTAAACCATGATTCCGACAGCAACATAGGCGACCAATGCCCCTCCTGGTCCTGCAGTATGAATCGCCCCGCCACTTGCCAAGAAAATCCCAGTTCCAATCGAACCTCCAAGGGAAATCATCATCAGATGGCGAGCTTTCAATGTTCTTTTCAATTGGGGTGTATTCGTAGATGTTAAATTGTTCTCCAAGTTGTCCACTCCTTTTTGTCACGGAAGGGCACATAAAAAACAGCCATCGAAGAAAATCGACGGCTGTTGGATAAGTGCGTTAATCCTTCCGAAGATAGTTCTCCACGTCGAAAAACGTGACAGTGATGCTCCTATTCGAAAACATCACCAGCATGGATATCCAATGATCTATCCACACTTCGGCAACTCATCCTTTCAAACGGAGTCAACAATTTCAGAGAATCTCGTCCGTCCTACTCTTATAAGCTGCAGCCTCTATCCCATCGGTGAATGGGAGTATTAAATTAATGTGTAAATTATAGTAGAATATTATTCATAATTCAATGGTAATCATTACATATTCATTGTCTTTAGGAGTATTGAAAATGTAACTTCTGCTACATAATAATTTTAAGATCTGTTTAAACTCTTTCGCATCAGCCGTTTCCAACAATTCATAAACCGTCAACGCTTGTGCCGAGAATACCAAGTGCCTTCATCTTCTCTAGTCCAAGTTGTTTATTTGCCAGAGTGCCGGAAGATATGGCATCTTTAACGACTTGTACCTCACATCCAAAACCGCAAGCAGCTGATCAGCTTCCTAATTATCGATTAACGTCTCAATGTCACCATTCTCGCCAGTTTCCCTTGCACATTTACTAATACAAATACTTACCTAGTACTTCAATTTGTTCCGTATACTCCCATCTTCTATAAGCAATTTTACTCTATCCGGATTCCCAAATGCATTGCCTTCCTTAAACTATCTATTAGAGCTAAAAGTGGTTATTAAATTAAATTCTTCTAATTAAATTAATAGTTTGATAATATGGAATGGATCATCTTAAAAAGAAAAGGGAGAGATTGGTTGACGTGGGAAATATGATTAGGTAAAACGTATTGAATTAAAAAAAGAAAACAGCAGTAATTTTCCAAGAGAAGACTTTTTGATACAAGCAGCTAAATGAAATGGCAAATCGTCTTGCGAATGCATTTAAAGCATGCGGCTATAAAAATGGGGATATCATAGCTGTATTGATGATTGTCGGATGTACATAGTTCATTTTCGGTAAAAAATAGCTTGAATAGGATTTCAAAAAAATCTTCTATTTAAATTGAAGAAATGGGGATGTATAAATTGAAATGGATTAGGGATATGAAAATCGCGACAAAAATAAGCATGATTGTAATAGCAATCTTACTAGTATTTTCAACGACAATCATGGTTACTATCAACCTTTTTGTAACAGATGTGATTAAAGAGATTGCCATTAAGACGGTTACTAAAGACTTAGAGTTAGGTTACCATACATTAGATAAGAAATATCCCGGTGATTGGGAAATCAAAGAGGGTTTGCTATATAAAGGAGATACACTCGTTAATAATAATTATGCAATAGTAGATGAAATCGCATCCATTACTAAAGGAACGTCAACGATATTTCAAGGAGATACACGGGTTACAACAAACGTCAAACTACCAAACGGTGAACGGGCTGTAAACACCCAAGCTTCTGCCGCCGTTGTTAAGTCTGTACTACAAGATGGTAGAAACTTCTACGGCGAGGCGGATGTTGCAGGTCAATTAACGCAAACTGCCTATCAGCCTATTAAAGCAAATGACGGTACAATCATCGGCATGTGGTATCTCGGTGAATCGACAGCTTTTATTGACGAAACGATTGCTTCTATCCGCAATCTCTTGCTTGCAGTATTAGCAATTGGGATTATTGTATCAGTCCTGATTGTCATCTTATTCACCAATAGAATTAAAAACCAATTAAGTGACATCGGAGCTACATTAGAAAAGGCCGGGGCAGGAGACTTTACAGGTTCGGTACATGTGCGTGGAAGAGATGAAATAGGCTTATTAGCGTCTAATTTTAATAGTATGAGAAAAAACTTGAGAGAATTAATATTTGATGTAACGGAAGTATCAAAAAATTTAGGAAGCCATAGCGATGAACTTGCACGGTCTGCAATTGAAGTCGGTCAAGGGACTGAGCAAGTTTCTGCTACTATGCAGGAATTGGCAAGCGGAGCAGAAACTCAAGCCCATCATACAAGTGAACTTTCTTCTGCCATGAATACATTTATAACGAAGATAGATGGTGCAAACTCCGAAGGACAAGCTATCCAACGATCGACGAAATCCGTTATAGATATGACAAGCGAAGGCTCGCTCTTAATTGAATCTTCTACAAAGCAAATGGGAATAATCGCTGACATTGTTAGTGAAGCAGTACAAAAAGTAGATGGACTTGATCGACAATCCCAAAGAATATCCGAATTGGTTGTCGTAATCAAGGGCATTGCTGAACAGACAAATTTATTAGCGCTAAATGCAGCAATAGAAGCAGCTCGAGCTGGGGAACAAGGTAAAGGTTTTGCTGTAGTTGCAGATGAAGTAAGAAAACTCGCTGAGCAATCTTCTGTGTCTGTAACTACTATTACAGAAATCGTCCAAGGTATTCAAAATGAATCCCGCGCCGTAGCTATGTCGTTAAGAGATAGTTATACAGAGGTACAAGAAGGTACTAGTAAAATCCAAGCTACAGACAAGACCTTCGAAAAAATTAGCAATGCTGTGGAGGGGATGGTAAAAAATATTACGGAAGTGTCAATGACCCTTTCAGAAATAGCAGAAAATAGTTATCGGATGGGTGATTCCATACAGGATATTGCCGCCATCTCTCAACAATCAGCAGCTGGAATCGAAGAGACATCCGCATCTACCGAACAAACAAGTGCATCCATGGAAAATGTCTCTTCAAGTTCTATTGAACTTGCAAAATTAGCAGAACGACTTAATCATTTAGTTCAACAATTCAAGCTTTGAAAACTTGTTTCATTGCTACTTTTATTTTAAAATCATTACCTACAAATACTATAATTGTATAAAAATAATCCGGAATTTAAGTGGAACCGTACCAGTCTGGTTGATCTTTTTTAAAAGCTTTTATGAATTATCGCAATGAAGCAAACACCATCTGTAGCAGAATGTCACTTCTACAGATGGTGTTTGTATTTTATCTCATATTACTCCCACTTAATGTTTGATACCAGGCATCGAAGCAATTCAAAATACTTCTGAGCTGTAAGCTCTATGGGAAGGGAACTCCGCGTGATTATTTTATATGTGCTCCTTGAACTTGGTTGGCGGTTTCATTGTAAGATGAATACGAATGAACTCAGAATAGTGTACCAGCTACCCGTAACTGTAACGTTGGATTTCCCAATTGCCTCTTCGATGTCCGTGTTTCAAATGAGCAGCCCCATATTTGACAGAGTAACGACGCATTTGAAACCTTGTTTAAAGATAGCTTATACGATGAAATTTCTAAGCATGCTGTACTTGGCGATGATGATTAGAGAGGCGTTTGTTGAAGAAGGATATTCATTAAGATATGATCCCAAGACAAATCAACAGTTTCCCATTTTACCGAATGATGTGTTGAGTAAATTGAGCAAGAAATATTCTTTTCCTTTTCTAATGCGCCAAATTTTTATTATTGTGATTTTGTTAGGCTCACAGTTTTATCTGGAACACTAACGTATTTTTGGTGAATAATTCATACTGCACAGATTTTACTAACGATTAAAGTCCAATTACACTGGGAAATTGGGCTTTTTTATATGTACTTATATTGCCGAATAAACAGGTAAATCGATAAATTCATAAATAATATATTGACAACGCTTTCATCGGGGATTAAAGTTAAATTATAATAAAGAACGCCGTTCCGTAATGAGGAACAGTGAGAGGGAGGGATAATATAGTTGGTTCAGTCCGTTGATCGTGCTTTACGCATACTCGAACTGCTAAAGGAACATCCAAATGGCCAGGGAGTGACTGAGGTCGCAAATTTCTTGCAGGTCGCAAAAAGTACTGCCCACCGGCTCCTGCTCTCACTAGAAAGGCACGGATATGTTCAGAAAGTAGGTAGAGAAAGTACTTATCGCTTGGGCTTGAAATTTATTGAAATGAATTATTTTGTTGTGAAGCATTTAAATATTGTTGAGATCGCCAAACCGCTTATTGAAAAACTTAGTAAGGAAACTGGTGAAATTGTTCACTTAGTCATGCTAGATAACCAACAAGTTGTTTATATCGACAAAGTGGACAACCTATCAGCTATTCGAATTTATTCACAAGTTGGCAGAAGGGCGCCACTGTATTGCACGGCAGTTGGTAAATGCATTTTAGCTCACAGAGACGAAGAAGAGCTTTATAGCTATATAAATCAAGTTCAATTCAAAAGGTTTACTGAACACACTCTCGCTAATGGAGAGGAACTAGTTGAGGAGCTTCATGCGATTAGAACAAGAGGGTACTCTTATGATAATGAGGAGCATGAATTAGGAATCCGTTGCGTTGCGGCGCCTATTTTTGACTATAAAGGGGAGGTTCAATACGCAGTCAGCGTTACGGGTCCCCTCTATAGAATGTCTGATGATATATTGAAAAACACAATTCCTAAACTTAGGGAAACTGTTGAAGAGATTTCTACCAAAATAGGATTTTCAAAAAATATGTATAAATAAGGAGGATTTTTCGTGAAGAATTTCAAGATATTTTCCATTTTAACTGTTTTAGTTTTATTATTAGCTGCATGTGGTGGAGGCAATAAAGACGGAGATAAAGGAGCGTCAAATGCTGCTGACTTTCCTAAAAAGAAGTTTGAGTTAATAGTTCCTTACTCAGCAGGTGGCGGTACGGATACAGTTGCCCGTTCTTTTGCGGATTTAGCTAAAGATGAAATTGGCCAACCAATCGGAGTCGTTAACCGTGAAGGCGGTGGTGGTGCCGTTGGTATGCAAAATGGTGCGAATGCAAAGGCTGATGGGTATTCTTTATCAGTTGTAACAGTTGAATTACTTACATTACCCCATACCGGCTTAGCGCAATTTACATATGAAGACTTCAGATTAGTTTCTCTTTTGAACGAGGATCCAGCTGCAATCACAGTTCGTGCAGATGCTCCGTGGAATACAATTGAAGAATTTATTGAAGCCGCAAAAACACAGAAATTAAAAGTTGGTAACTCGGGAACTGGAGCGATCTGGCACCTCGCTGGAGCTGCTTTTGAAAAAGAAACGGGTACTACGTTAAATCACGTGCCATTTGAGGGAGCTGCTCCAGCAGTAACTGCTCTTTTAGGTGGGCATATTGATGCGGTTTCTGTAAGTCCTGCTGAAGTGCTCACACATGTTGAGTCTGGTGATTTTAAGGTTCTTGCTGTAATGGCAGACGAGAGAGTAGAAAAGTTGTCTGACGTTCCAACCCTTAAAGAACAAGGTGTTGATTTATCAATTGGTACATGGAGAGGTATAGCTGTACCGAAAGATACTCCTGACGATGTTGTAAAAGTGTTGGAAGATTCCTTTGCTACAACGATTCAGAGCGAAGAATTCAAGGCTACCCTTGAGAAATTAAACTTAGGCCATCGTTATGAAAACGGAGAAGGTTTCTTGAATTTAGTTAAAGAACAAGATGCATTATTTGCAGAATTAATTCCTGCAATCGGCTTATCCCCACAAAAATAAATAAAAGTTGATAAAAGGCTAACGATGTTTAGCCTTTTACCTCATTTATCGTTAACGTTACATAAATGTTCAATAGATTTCTAATTTACGTGGGATGCTCTCACACCACAAACTTTTTTATTGGAGGTGTCATCATGACTCTGGCGAATCGGATTATTGGTATAGGTTTACTTCTATTTTCCATTTACGTTTGGTTAACTGCAAACGCATTCCCACCGTCAAATTCTATCGGCCCCGGAGCTGACTTTTTCCCAAAGGTAACAGCGACTATTCTTGGCATTCTATCAGTTTTACTAGTTTTTAAAAAAGAAGAGAATGCTGGTGATATTTTCACCTTACAACGCGGGTCCATTCCTCATTTTATTGGTGGGTTCATTTCATTAATCATTTACGTTATTTTAGTTCCTATTATAGGATTTTTTATCTCAACGGTACTTGTATCATTATTCTGGATGCTTTTAATGGGGATCCGTAGATGGGTTGTCTTAGTTTCCGTGTCAATCTTACTTAGTGTAGTCGTTGTGATTCTTTTTGAATATGTCATGAACGTTCCAATTCCACACGGAGTTTTATATTAAGGAGGGATAGAAAATGGATTTACTCCTGAATGGTTTTGCCCAAGTATTTCATCCTAGTATTTTCATCTTAATAATTGCTGGAGTGATCGCGGGTATCGTCATTGGTGCCTTACCCGGTTTGACAGCAACAATGGGTGTAGCCCTCTTCTTACCGATAACATTTGGTATGGATCCGGTCGCTGGTCTATTGCTTTTAGTCGGCGTTTACTTCGGAGGTGTATATGGTGGTTCCATTGCATCGATATTGCTGAACACACCTGGAACACCAGCCTCAGCTGCAACAGCTCTTGACGGATATCCATTTACAAAACAAGGAAAAGCCGGTAAGGCACTCGGAATTGCTGTTATTGCGGCAAGTACTGGTGGATTGTTTAGTGTGTTTATGTTGATCTTTATCTCTCCACAGCTTGCACAAATCGCGTTAGATTTTAGTGCACCTGAAATGTTTGGATTGGCTATATTCGGTTTAAGTATTATCTCCAGTATTTCAGGAGGATCTGTACTAAAAGGGTTAATTTCCGGGGTCTTCGGCCTTGTCATTTGTACAGTCGGTATGGACCCAATGACAAGCTACCCGCGTTTTACATATGATAACATTTCATTATTAAATGGATTGAATTTCATTCCAGTGATGATTGGGCTATTTGCAATTTCAGAAGCACTTGTCATTATGGAAGAGCAGTTAACGGGTGGAAAGGGATTCGGAAAAATCATTGCAAGCTACGCACTTCCAACGTGGAATGAGTTAAAGAAGCTTTGGGGAACGATTCTTCGTTCAAGTGGTATCGGAACGTTCATCGGTATTGTTCCTGGTGCCGGAGCCGATATAGCAGCTTTCGTTGCTTATAATGAAGCAAAGCGCTTTGCGAAAAAAGAAGAAAAAGAGACATTTGGAAAAGGGAATCCGAAAGGGATTGCAGCTCCTGAAGCAGCAGGTAACGCGTTAACAGGTGGTGCATTTGTACCGTTATTAACGCTTGGTATTCCAGGGGATGCCGTTACCGCGATCATGTTAGGAGCTTTAGTTGTACAAGGAATTCAACCAGGACCGCAATTATTCGAAACGAGTAGCGAATTAGTTTATACACTTTTTAGTGGTATGCTAGTAGCCAACGTTTTAATGTTAATCTTTGGATTAGTGGGGATTCGCCTTTTTACAACAATCTTAAAGGTGCCTAAAAATATCATTGCGCCTGTCATCATTGTATTGTCAGTCGTTGGTGCGTTTGCAATTTCCAACAATTACTTTGATGTATTTACTATGCTTGGTGCTGGTATTATCGGTTACTTCATGAAAAAGTTTGGTTTCCCTGCGTCACCAATTGTCCTTGCACTCATCCTTGGTCCAATGGCAGAAAGTGAAATGAGACGGGCACTTGTTATGTCAGAAGGAAGCTTTATGATTTTCTTGGAAAGACCGATTGCTTTAACATTTATTATTCTGGCTATCGTTTCACTAGTAGTACCATTAATTATGGGTCAAATTAAATCTAAAAAAGCAAAAGCAATAAACGAGTAAATATTTGGAGGTCATTCGTCATGTTTCCTGAACTTGTGACAATTGGAGAAACGATGGTTGTATTAGAAGCAGCAGAAGAGGGCCCCTTGAGATATGTTCCTCGGTTTAATAAAAAGCAAGGGGGAGCAGAATCAAATGTTGCGATTGGTGTAGCACGACTCGGTCATACTTCTGGTTGGATTAGTAAAGTAGGAGATGACGAGTTTGGCAAGTACCTAGTTTCTTCTATTCGCGGAGAGGGAGTCGATACCTCTCGGGTTCTGTATGATCAGGAATACCCGACAGGACTTTATATAAAAGAAAGAGTCAATCCCGAAAAAACGCAAGTGTATTACTATCGTAGTAATTCAGCTGCCAGTCAATTGACAAAAGAAGATATCGATTGGAATTATTTAAAGGAAGCTAAAATAATCCATCTCTCAGGAATTACACCTTTCCTAAGTGATAGCTGTCTTAAAGTTACACAAGCAGTAGTAGCTTTCGCTAAAGAAAATAATATTTTTCTTTCATTTGATCCGAATCTCCGTTTCAAATTAATGTCTGATCTAGATAACGCTAAAGAAATCCTATTACAACTGGCCAAGCAATCGGATCTATTTATGCCAGGTATTGATGAGGCAGCATTTCTAATTGGTACAGACAACTATGAAGAAATTGCGGAGTATTTCTTAACCGAAGGCGTTTCCCAAATTATTATTAAAAATGGAGAAAAAGAGACTTATTATGCATCGAAAAGCGGAGAGAGCGGTACTGTTCCCAGCTTCAAAGTAGAGCATGTGGTCGATCCCATTGGTGCAGGGGATGGTTTTGCAGCAGGTGTACTAACAGGTTTACTGGAAAATAAATCATTACGGGAGTCTGTTGAAATCGGCGCAAAGGTCGGGGCAATGGTCGTTACCGTAAAAGGAGATATTGAAGGATTACCTGAAAGAACCGAGCTGGAAAACTTCCAAAAGAAAGAACTAGATGTCCTAAGATAGGAGATGATGATCGTGAAACAAGAGTTGCTTACGAAAACATTGGAATCCGGTGTCGTCGCTGTTGTCCGTAAAATTGAAGAAGAAAAAGTCATCCATGTCATCTCGGCACTTGTGGAAGGCGGTATTACTGGGATCGAGGTTACCATGGATTCCCCGAACGCACTTGAGACAATCAAAGAGGCTAAGCAGTTATTTGGAGACAAAACTGTGATCGGTGCCGGAACAGTATTGGATGGAAATGCAGCCAATATAGCCATTCAACATGGAGCAGATTTTATCTTCGCACCTACGTTAAATCACGATACAATCGCGGTTGCCAACCGTTATGGAAAAATCGCTATCCCAGGAGTATTCACCCCAACAGAAATTTTACAAGCATATGAATGGGGTGCTGACGTTGTAAAAGTATTCCCAGCCAGCGTATTAGGCAGCCAATTCTTTAAAGATGTAAGAGGGCCACTTGGCCATATCCCAATGATGCCAACCGGTGGAATCAATCTTGACAATGTCAGTGAGTATATTAAGGCAGGAGCAGTCGCTGCCGGCGTTGGCGGTTCTCTCCTTAATAAAGACTTCATTGCCAATAATGAATGGGATAAGCTTACTGACTTGGCGCGCCAGTATGTGACGAAAATAGCGGAAACTAGAAACAATTAATTGCTGTGACAGCGGGTTATAGTAATCACGGATAGTTTAATAAAAGTGACTTTGCAGTTTAAGCTGCAATTGGATGACTTCGGTATTGAGCCGGAGTCATTTTTCAAAGTTGGTCTTATATTGTACGATGCACTATTCAAATTGTTAGCTTTATAATCCGAGTCTGGCACCTACTTCTGCATACTCTATATCTTTTCTTTCTGCATTCCAATTACCCCCTGTTTGTCCGTCCCATATCGCTCCTGTTTCAACGAAACCGACAGACGCAAACAACTTCCGGGCGGTATCGTTTACCATCCAATATGATGTAGCAACTGCATCGGCTTTTCCTTGTGGAAACGACTTTATGTAATCAATAACTTTCATCATTGCTTGTTTGCCAAATCCTTTGCCTTGATGCTTTTTATCAATCATAAAGCGATTAAGTCCATAAGTAGATTTATCTCCATATTTTTCACATAAAAATGCACTTTCCGCCAGTTCGAAAAATCCAATATCGACATATCCTATGACTTCATCATTGTTGCATATAGCGAAGATCATAGGAGGTTTTTCGTCGTTGAGTATCTTTACATAGGCTTTAGCCAAACAATATATGCTGGAATCCACATTTCCTTTCTGCTCGTCTGTTATGCTTAACTTCAACACTGCCTCAAAATTATCGTGGGTAATTTTTCTTAATTCAATCATTTTTCTTCCCTACTTCCGAAAATATAAATTCGTCGCATCTGCCCGTAACGCCGTTCCCCGTCCTCCGTGCCTTAACGACACCAGTATAGTATAGAAACCCAGATGTTTCCACATGAATATTCCAAGCCCCTCTGCGGTCTGCTCGCCGCCGCCGAGGAGCTTTTCATATAGAAAGCCAAAAATACAAAGGAGGATGGCAAGTTCTCAGTGCAGGAATTGAAGCACACGGGGGTAAATCCGAATGCGATAAAAGCGATGAAAGAGGCGGGCATCGATATTTCAAATCAAATATCGGATACTATTGATTCGGAAATCCTAAATAATGCAGATTTTGTTGTTACGCTTTGTGGAGATGCAGCTGATAAGTGTCCGACGACACCCTCACATGTTAAACGCGCTCATTGGGGATTTGATGACCCTGCTAAAGCAGAAGAAACGTATGAAGAAAAGTGGGCTTTTTTCCAGAGGGTACGTGATGAAATAGGTGCTCGGATTGAACACTTCGCTAAAACTGGTGAATAACAACGGATGGTTAAATGAGCTTATGGCAATAACGTTGAAAATTTGCCCCCGCAAGCTGTTTTTTATTCAAACATAGTCAAAAACGTAGTTATTTATTATCAACGCAAGATATAAATGCTTACAAGCATTGGTATTATAGCATTTTTATGAGTAGTGGGTTCGACTCCCGCCGTCTCCATAGTAGAAATTATAGAGAACAGTAATGAAAAGAAGCATGAATTCACCGGAAGGGGGATTTGTGCTTCTTTTTTGTTAAATCATATTGGGAAATTACGTTCGCATTTCTGCTCTTGAATGATAGAATAGAGGAAGTAGCTACATGTAGCGAATGTGTGGATGGCATGGTGCTTCCCCTTTAAATGCCTGTAGGATCTACTTGGTGTGGACGAGTGTTATATAGAGACATACGAAAAAGAATATGCCAATCCAATTAGTAAGGGAGTGTGTAGATATTGAGTGAGAATTTAAAGAAAATAGTCTACTTTGACGAGACTTCTGCAGTGGATTTGCTTCAAATTGAGAGAAAAGGTAACTTTAAAAGAACAATTGAACTGGTTAATGAAGTCAGTGGTGGGGCAAATGCTGATGCTAAAGCTTCAGCTGAGGCAGGAAAACAAAGCGCTCTTAAATTACTTGTTGAAAAAGCGACAGGACTAACTGGTAATGTTCAAGCAAGCTTAGGAGCATCTGGAGGATTTCATGGGGAAAGAATCGCTAAAACAATCATAGAAAACACCCTACTGTACGATTTTTTAGACAGCGTTGAATTTAGAAAAAGAAAGCCATTATTGGATATTGTAGATGGATATAAATTATCAGTAGATAAAGAGTCAATGACCTATTACGCTATGATAGCACCGATTACTCAAATGATGGATGGTCATCAACGAATCGATGAGGTCTCCAATATAACAATGACTGTTTCAAAAATGAATGAAGGAATTAGAGGCACCAAAGGTTATTATGAATTAATTGGTGAAAAAACAGATGATACTAGAGTTTTTCGATTTAATATTGATTCGTTTAAAAACAACTATCGTATACAAGATTTAAGGAGAATGAATCTAACACTTTACTCAATCCATGTTGGGGAAACAAAGCTAACAGATTTAAAATTCGAAACTGAATTTGAGCTTAATGCGCAAAAGAATGAAATTGAGTTTAATGGGTTTCGTGGTAAGGAGCCAAAACAAGAGGATTCTGATAAAGTTATACCTGTGTTTGATGTTATCTTAGCAGGGGTGAAATAAATGGAGAAAAATGTTCTTTTTAAAGGGTCAAAGAAAGACTTTAATGATTTACTTTCTAATGAGATGGTTGAAGAATATACACCTTTTATGGAACTCGTAAGACAATATAATGAAAAGATTCGTGCTAATGATTGGGCAGCTACAAAAGAGGTAGGACAATATAATAAGGAAAAGATTGAGAACGTGGTTATTTATGCTGATGATTTCTCTTCTGTAACTAGTCATGTTATCACTAATTTTCCTAACATTATAATATTAGGACATGATATTGAAAATCTTTATATCCAAAATGCCCCGAAAAGAGTAGAGTATTCACTTCGGGTTGAATTTGAACATGTTATTGAAGATAAATCATCTAATTATTATGAGGCTTCAGCAGAGGAAATCGTAAAGCTATATGAAATTTTGAATGCCGGAGAGGTTATAGGACAAGATGATGCTAAAAAACAGACTTGTGTTGGCTTGTATAAATCAATGGTATTGAGGGAGAAGAGACCTCTTGTACTTCTTTACTATGGTCCATCTGGAGTTGGTAAAACGGCACTAGCAAAAAATATTAGTGAGTTTTATCATGGAAAGTTAACACGTATTCAATTTTCTATGATGCAGACTGATGAAGCGTATAAATATATCTTTGGGGATGAACATGGTAAACCATCGTTAGCAAGAGATCTTCTTTCTAGGGAGACTAATATTATTTTAGTGGATGAATTCGATAAGGCTACACCAGCCTTATATAATGTATTTTATCAAATGTTTGATGAGGGAGAATTTGAAGATATCAATTATAAAGTTGATGTTTCGAATTGTGTTTTTATTCTGACGTCAAATTTTATTGATGAAAAACATGTTGCCGGAGTAGTAGGATTTCCTATATTCTCAAGAATTGATACTAAAATTAAATTCACTCAATTAACAAACGATGAACTTAGGCAAGTGATCGAAAAAAACTTTTCTGGTATTTATGAAAAACTAAGTGAAAAGGATAAAATAATTATAGAAAACTCCAAGCTGAAAGAAAAATATCTTGAGTCTGTTGAGATATTTAAAAATATTAGATTACTTGACAAGTTTATTGAAAATGATGTGTTCAATATTTTGTTTGAAAGTAAATTGAGGGAGTTTAGTTAAGAGATTTTTATTTCGTGGGAGGGGCTTGGCTCCGTCAAAAACGGCAGTTAACAATAACTGGAAAAATAAACAAGATTTCATATGGCGTCAAAACCCTTGTATATCAAGGGTTTTTTTCTTTTTGTCTTTATTATCTAGTTTTATTTGTAGTCATTTATCTACATTTCAATATAGTTGGGGAACTTCTATGGTAACAAAACTCTTATTTAGTGAAGCCTTTTAATTATATTATTCTATTCATAAGAATTTAATTTTGGGATAAATGTAAATACTTGTAGTAATATTTAGGTTTATTGATATAATTTTACTGAACACTATTTTAGGCTGGGAGGGCTATGTTTGGAAGCAAAGAGTGTATCGGAATATTTAACTTATATAAATACATTATTTGAAACAGAAAGTATAGAAAAGTTATGGTATAGAGGACAGGGAAAATTAAATGTTCGTTATAAATTACTACCATCAATTTATAGGAGTTCAACGACTAATAATGTAGAGTATGATTTATTTCAAAGATTTAAAGCCAAGGCAGTTCCATTTTTAAAATACAAGCCGGCAACTGAGTGGGATTGGTTATTTTTAATGCAACATTATGGGGTACCAACACGCTTACTTGATTGGACTGAAGATGCTTTAATTGCTTTAGCTTTTGCTGTAGAAAAACGTAAAACCGAAGACGCGAATGAGGAGGATGCATGTGTCTGGATTTTGAATCCATTTAAATTAAATCAACAGTTTAATGCATTTGAAGATTATCAATTTATACCAAATATTGAAGAACAATTGATAGTCGATAATTTTAAAATGTTACCTGCAAGGGAGATGACTATTGGAAGGCCGATGCATAGATTAGAACATCCTATAGCTGTTATAGGTTCAATGAATAGCGATAGAATAATAGCTCAAAAGGGTGTTTTTACTTTATTTCCTCAGCCTTTTAACAATGTAACATCACTTGAAGAAAGTAAGAATAACGAAGAATTTTTATATAAGATTGTTATAAAAAAAGAACATATAGATATTATAAAGCAAGAACTAATTAGATTTGGAATTACTGAAAATAGTCTTTATCCAAGTATGGATTCAATAGCTTTAGAAATTAATCGAGATTTGGGATAAGGAGGGGTTGTTAATGTTTTACACAAAAAAAGTAAGTACATCTATTTACGAATGGTATGTAAAGGATAAACAGCAACAGATAGATTTTAACCCGTCATATCAAAGAGTAAGTGGTCTCTGGTCAGAACAAAGTAAACAACTCTTGATTGATAGTATTTTTAATATGTATGACCTTCCTAAATTCTATATTGCTTATTTTTTCTCTAAAGGTAATGTGCTTAACAATAAAGAATACTTATACGCAATAATTGATGGAAAACAAAGGTTTCATGCTATATTTGAATTTTTAGATGATGCTTTTCCAACGAGTAAGGAGTTTGTTTTATACGATTATCCAGATTTCAACGTAAGTAATAAAAAATATTCTCAAATAACTTTCGAATATCCTGAACTTAAAAGTTTTTTTGAGAATTATATGCTAGATATCGTCTTAGTAGAAACAGATGAGAAAGATAGAATAGAAGAACTTTTTTTACGTTTAAACGAAGGAAAGCATCTAACTAACGCAGAAAAAAGATATGCTATTAATGGATTTTTGAATAACGAAATTAAACAAATTATAGGGAAAAATGAGTTTTTCGACAAACTTGAATTTAGGGATAAGAGGTTTGATTATTATGATTTAGCTCTTAAATTATTTCTAATATTCGAAAATAAATTCGAGCCGATTGCTTTGAATAAAAGTAATTTGGATAATTTAGTGAATGATTTTAAAGAGCAGACGAGTGACCTAGCGAATTTAGTTGAATTGTATGATTTAAAATTGAAAGAGTTCAGTAATTTACTTGAAGGTACAAAAGGACTTCTAAATACAAAGACAAATATACCAATTTATTATCTTTTTTTCTTCAATAATACAAATGTTTCCTTAGGGAAAGCAAAAGATTTTTTGTATAAATTTGAAGAATTGCGAAAGATAAATCGGATTGAGAAAGAAGATTCTGCGAAAAATGAAGTTCTGCTTGAGTATGATAGACTCAATCAACAAGGAACTACAAGCAAAGAATCTTTAGAAAATAGGTTAAAAATTATTGAAGCGAGCTATCTGTTATATTTAAACGATGAATTAGATTCGGATTTGAATTTTAAATTAGAATTAAATATTGATATTGACTAGAACAATATATTGGTTGCTTTAGAATCAGCAATTATAACTAAACCAGTTGTAGAAGTGATTAGAAAGAACCATCCCTTAATTATTCATTGTCCAATGACGGGATGGGGCATCCGCTGTTCGGGAAGCTGAATAAACGCGACGTTCCGATAAATGCGCTACTTGTTACTCTCGGATTTGCACTTCTTTCCTTGCTTACTAGTTTCATTGCGGAGACCACACTCTTTGTCGTTCTTCTATCAGTCAGTGGAATCGGGGGGACGATCACGTAGATGGCTATCGCGATCTCCCAATATCGTTTCCGGAAGCAGTATGTGTAAGATGGAGGAAAGCCTGAAGATCTGAAGTTCCGGGTTCGTCTGTTTCCATTCGTACCGATCCTTTGTATCGCCATTTGTGCATCGTTATTCGTTATCGCCGCAGTCGATCCGACGCAGCGGGTGTCACTGGCTTTAGGGTTCGGTTTTATCGGGTTGTGTTATTTGTATTATTATTTGAGGTATACGCGAAAGAGGAATACTGTTCTTTCTCAGTAAGAAGGAAAGGGATATTCGAATGGGACAGTTTCAGAATTAAATCTAATAAATGCTTCTCCAAAACGCTCCGGCATTGGGAATACCTCCCTTAGCGCCGGAGCGAGTTCAAATTAATACACTATATCAGAAAGAAATAAGTGCTACTTTATTATTTTCAAGACTTTTTTAAATTCCTTCGCATCAGCCGTTTCCAACAATTCATATATCGCCATTTCAACGCTTGTGCCTAGAATGCCAAGTCCTTTCATCTTCTCAAATCCAAGTTGTTTATTTGCCAGCGTGCGGGAAGATACGGCGTCTTCAACAACTTGCACCTCAAAGTTCGATTCTTTTAGATCGGCAGCCGTTTGGTAGACGCATATATGCGTTTCGATGCCCGCAATTAGGATTTGCTGTCTTTGTGTTGATCGGAGCGCGTTCATGAATGCCTCTGTTTTACATGCGCTAAATGTCATTTTAGGTATCGGCGCAAGTCCTTCTAATTGATCCGCAACTTCTTCTACAGTCGGTCCCAATCCTTCTGGATACTGTTCGAGCCAAATAATCGGAACATCCAAAATCCGCAAGCAGCTGATCAGCTTCCTCAAATTATCGATTAACCCCTCACTGTCATGTACAATCCTAGCCAGTTTCCCTTGAACATCCACTAATACAAAAACCGTTTGATCTTTTGTGAACATCTGAAATTCCAGCCCCCTTTATTAATTTAAGTATAATTGTTTGATTGTTCTCTATTTAATCATATCATGTTTCATCATTATATTCTTTAGCCCAAGCGATTCTTGTACGTTAAGGACAATAAAACCCTTCCACTGGCAGCATGAAAATGTCCTTGAAATACATCTAATCAACCAGCTTGTCCAACACTCCCTTGTAGTACCCTGGTAAATTACGAACGACCTTCTTCTTTGTTGCCATAACTGTGATCATCAATGCGCGATACGCAAACTCCTCAAACTCATGATGATCTTCTTTCTTGATACGATATTTACTTCATCCAAGTTGTGTTTTATATCAAATTATGTAGAATATTAAGTAATGTAAGGGATTACATTTTTTCTGTTCAAATGATAGACTAGCATTATGCCATTTTTATTTTTTAAATCATAGGAGGAATAACATGAAGAAAAAACTAACATTGGTCTCAGGTATTGCTCTTGCCTTGATGCTTGCAGCATGTAATTCGGATGGGAAAACTGAGACATCAAAAGAAACAGACGCTACAGGATTGGATACAAACATTGTCACAATTGCAACTGGGGGCGCAAGTGGTCCTTATAATATCATTGCAACGACGCTCGCAGACAAATATACAAGTTTGTATGATGTCAATTCAAGAACCCAAACAACAGGTGCTTCTGTTGAAAACATTAACTTAATGGAACAAGGTAAAGTTGAAATGGCTTTTGTGATGAGTGATGCTTTGTCACAAGCGATTAATGGAGAAGTGAGCTTCTCTGCACCTGCCAAAAATGTATCTCAAATAGCGACTTTGTATCCGAACGTTGTACAGATCATTGCAAAGAAAGGTTCAGGCATTGAAACGATCGAGGATTTGAAAGGTAAACGCGTTGCTGTCGGGGACCAAAACTCAGGTGTTGAAATCAATGCACGAAACCTCCTGAATGGTCATGGCATTACATATGATGACTTGAAGGTGGATTACTTAGGGTATGCAGAAGCCTCGGACGGACTTTCAGCAGGAACGATTGATGCAGCGTTTCTAACAAGTGGTCTTCCAAACGCTTCTGTACTGGAATTATCTGAAACAGTTGGCGTTGACCTTGTTACAATTACCCCTGAAAATGTAGAAGAAATTGCTAAAGATCATCCGTACTTTATTTCATATGAAATTCCAGCAGGAACATACGGAAACGAAGAAGCTCTCATGACAGCTGCTGTGCCAAATGCACTCATTGTACGTACGGATATGAGTGACGATGACGTCTATAACTTAACGAAAGCATTCTTTGAAAATCTGCCTACTTTGCAAAACTCTCATCAGGCTGCGAAAGAAATTACCTTGGAATTGGCACAAGAAAGTCTAATTGCGCCGCTTCATCCGGGTGCAAAACGTTACTATGATGAGCAAAAGAAATAAGAGAATAATAATGGGGGGAGGGGGAGTCCTCGCCCTCCTTTTCTTATCAACTTTAGTCCGTTTTTCAGTTATTTCTTTTGATATGAATGGAGATTTATATTGGACATTTGAGGATGAATTTCAATTGAAGTGGATTCACTCAGTTGAAAAAGAAGAGTGGATAGAAAACTATGAAATAAAAGAAGGTAATCTTCTTCTTTCCACAACGTATTTCAAAACATTTGGAGCAGGTGTTCCAAGCTCAGGTAAACTTGTGGAACATAAAAACGGATATGTTGGGATGGAGATTGACATGGTTTATCCAATTCTTCATTTAGCTGTTTCTGAAAATGTGAAAAGTACGCTCGTCTTGAATGATCGAAGTATTCCGCTTTATGAGCTTGTGGATGATTATGAGACAGTCATCATATCAATTGAACCATATTCCGTCTGGGAATTACTAACAAAGGGGGAACACCTATGACAGAAAAACAAAAAAAACCTCTAGTTGTAGAGGAGATATCTGAACAAGAAATTCAAGCTGTTTTAGAAAAATATGATACAGATTCAACCGTTCGAAAACCAAAAGCAAAAAAATTGGTGATCATGATTGCGGTTTTAGGAATCATGTATTCGTTATTCCATTTATACACAACCTTCAATCCGCTCCCGACGCTCCTGCAACGTTCGGTTCACTTGCTCTTTGCAATGGGTTTTGTGTTTCTTCTGTATCCGGCGTATAAAAAACAAAAAAGAGACCGGATTCCGTTTTATGACTGGATTTTATTTTTCTTATGTATCGTTTCATGTGGATATTTATTCGTGGAATACCAAGCCCTAATGACCGAAAGAGGCGGAATTCCGAATACGATGGATATCTTTATGTCGATTCTAACTGTTTTATTAGTTCTAGAAACAGCAAGACGTGTAACAGGATGGATTTTGCCGTTATTGGCACTTGTTTTCTTATCTTATCCATTCTTTAGTCACCAAAGTTGGCTTCCGAGAATTATGATGACACGCCAGTTTGATTTGGGCGATATTTTTGGACAAATGTACTTAAAAACGGAAGGTCTTTTCTCAACTGCTATCGGAGCGTCTGTTCAATTTATTTTCTTATTTATTTTGTTCGGAGCATTCTTATCAAAGTCAGGTATGGGACAATTCTTTAATGATTTAGCATTAGCGCTTGCAGGACATAAACAGGGTGGACCCGCAAAAGTAGCCGTTATCTCCAGTGCATTTATGGGAAGTATTAATGGTTCAGCAGTTGCAAACGTGGTTGGAACAGGTGCATTTACCATTCCGCTCATGAAAAGAATTGGCTATGATAAAAACTTTGCTGGAGCCGTTGAAGCGAGTTCTTCTATCGGTGGACAAATTCTGCCTCCAGTCATGGGAGCTGCTGCCTTCATTATGGCTGAGACAACGGGGATCAGTTATACAACGATTGCGATTGCTGCAGCCATTCCAGCTCTTTTATTCTTCTTAGGCGTATTAATGCAAGTTCATTTTAGAGCAGGTCGTTCTAATTTGAAAGGAATTCCAAAACCAGACCTTCCGCGTGTGAAAGAAGTGTTAAAAGAAGGCGGGCACTTGATGATTCCGCTTGTAGGCCTTGTTTACTTGCTTGGTTCAGGGATGCCTGTTGCACATGCTGCGTTTTGGACCATTGTCATGACGGTTGTCGTTGCAGGTCTTCGAAAAAACACACGCATGTCGATTAAAGACATTTTGTTTGCACTTGAAGACGGTACAAGACAATCCATCTCAACAGTTATCGCTTGTGGACTCGTCGGGATCATCATTGGCGTTGTAAACTTAACAAGTTTCGGTTCAACGCTTACATCTGCTATTATGACATTGGGTGCAGGAAGTTTGGCATTAACACTTATACTAACGATGTTTGCGTCCATTGTGCTTGGAATGGGTTTACCGTCCATCCCTGCTTACATCATCACAGCAACAATGGTTGCACCAGCTTTGGCTGAGTTTGGAATTCATATTTTGATTGCACATATGTTTGTCTTCTATTTTGGTATTTTTGCAAACATTACGCCGCCTGTGGCACTTGCTTCTTTTGCCGCGTCAGGACTTTCAGGCGGAAGTCCGATGGTAACATCGATGATGTCGGTAAGACTTGCTTTAGCAGGGTTCATTGTACCGTTTATATTCGTCTATGAACCAGCATTGATGATGATTGACCCTAGTGGACTTCCAATGAATGCCACAAGCTTCCCATTTGCATCGGTAGGAGCCATTTTAGCAGTTGCCTTCTCTTCAACCCTCGGAGTGATTGGGCTTGGTGCTGCTGTTGAAGGGTACTTCTCATCAGAGCTTAATATCCTTACTCGAATTGTTTTAGGAATTGGAGCGATTTTGCTTATTATTCCTGAGCCGATTACTGATATCACGGGGACGATAATTGTTCTCGGTATCTTCGGAGTTAACTACTGGCAAGCAAAAAAGAAATCAATAGCCATTGTTTAAAAAAGACGCCAAGTGGCGTCTTTTTTTATTTTAGATTTCTAGGTGAAAAATACAAAACCGTTTCCAATCATTAAAGCAAGATGATTGGAGACGGCTTTTTCTTGAACTGGAAGTAGAAGTACATGCATCATGTACGGGCAGTTACGTTTCTGTTTAATCCCGTTTGGTATGATAAATTAGTTGAACAACACCTGAAGAGAAAGATCTTGTGGCAATCAATTCTAAATCAAGCTGTTTTTTAATGTCAGTAAACAATGCCTTTCCTTCTCCTAAAACAACTGAACTTCACCTGCCGTCGGTTATAAAACCTATCAAGCAACCCGAACATCGTCGTCTATCCACGGCCACTCGGTCCCGCAAAAGCGACCATTAAACCAGGTTGCGCTTCATGATTGTATTGGCCGTTCATGCGTCGCTCTTCAAGCAGAAAAGGTTAGAAAAGCCACAGAAGTACATGTCCTTTCTAACCTTTTTCACATTCGTTATTTAGCGTCTACAATACCTTTTAGTGTGCTTAATTGCTCAACTGCTTTTTGAAGTGCTTCCGCATTTTGGATAAGTGCCAATCGGACATAACCTGCACCTTCAGAACCGAAGATACTCCCTGGCACCATGACGACACCGCATTGATCGATTGCTTTGAAGACAAATTCCTTATCATCCATGTCAAACGGATATTTTGCCCAAACGAACATGCCGCCCTTTGAAGGCGTTGCAGTCCAACCAATCTCGGCTAAACCATTCATTAACACATGATGGCGTTCCGAAAAAACGTTCCGCAGACGATCCGTAATCTCCTCTGCATGATCGAGCGCTGTTGCAGCCGCTTCTTGTATCGGTCCAAACGTCCCATAATCCAAATTCGATTTTAACTCTTTAAAGATACGAATAATCTCGGCGTTACCGACTAGATAAGCAATTCGTGCACCTGCAAGGCTGAAACTTTTGGATAGGGAATTGATTTCCACTCCGACTTCCATTGCCCCTGGCGTCGACAGGAAACTTGTCGGAGAATCGCCAGTGAAATAATACTCCGAATACGCCGCGTCATGGAGAACAATAACATTATATTTCTTGGCAAACGCAACAACTTTATCAAAAAACTGTACGTCTGGCAAAGCTGGAACCGGATTTCCCGGCAAATTCAAAATGATCATCTTTGCCTGTTGTGCAACATCTTCTGGAATTTCATCCAAATTGGGCAAGAAGCCGTTTTCTGCACGCAATGGCATTTCGTACGGCACCGCACCCGCCAGTTTGATGCCCGCTTCGTATGCGACATAGGCGGGATTCGTTGTCAGCACGATATCCCCTTCATTGCAAAAGGCTAACGGAAGATGAACGAGTCCTTCCTGGGAACCCATTGTTTGTAGGACTTCCGTTACCGGATCTAGCTTGATGCCGGAGCGTCTTTTATAATAATTGGCGACAGCTTCATGGAACCGTTTTGTGCCGCCAAGTGTATAGCCGTATGTATTTGCTTGAGCGCTTTGTTCCGATAGTACACGTCTCACTTTTTCGTCCGGCGGAAGATCCGGGCTCCCAAGACTTAAATCGATCAGTTCAGTGCCAGTCGCTTTTTTAGCCGCGGCTGCTGCTTTCAAGTCTGCAAAAATAGCGGGTTCAAAAATGGACATTTTTAACGAAGGTTCGATCTTCAATGGAAAGCACTCCTTGTTTGTGGAAAATTAATTTTAAAGAGTATTTTATCACAAACTAAGTATCACTTGCAAAGAGGCGTTTGTTGAAAAAAGTATTCATTAAGATATGATTCCAAAACAAATCAACGGTTACCCATTTTACCGAATGATGTGTTGAGTAAATTGAGCAAGAACTATTCTTTTTCCTTTTGGGAAAAAGTTGATGATACGCAAAGTGTAGTGAGATTTTGTACGAGCTGGGCTACAAAAAAGGAACATGTTGAAAAACTGATTGAGGATATTAGGAATATATAAAAGTTAAAAAGTTGGAGATTAGGTCAGATTCGATCTGCCTAAAGCTCCAACTTTTTTTATTTTTATCACATATGATGAATTGTCAATATTCCCTGCACACAGGTATTTTTATAATCAATCAAAAGTTAATGTACTATTGATCGCAACTTCTTCATTTCTACAACACCTTTATCAACAGACGTCTCTATGTATCCGACGATTTGATCAAAGGTAAAAACAAGAAGTTTCTCGTTTAAAACGTGGTCTTCATCATACTCCATATCCCCAATGACAGAAGGTAGGAATTCCATTACTTCCTTGGAGGATACTTCTTCTAAATCTGTGACGGTTGGAATATGGGAAAGACTATTTTTCAGCTCGTCCTTAAGCTCATAGTACTCCAGCAATTTTCCGTTAAGCAGCTGAAAGTCATTATGATAGCGTTTGAATAAGTCATGATCAGCCTCCATTCTGTTCTTAAGCCATGGAAGGTAAAAGCCCTTAAGCCAAATGTTATCTGCTATTAAATGTGTAAAGTAGCCTAATACATAAAGATTTTCAGCTTCCTCTTGGTATTTCTCCCAGAAAGCCATATAATCAACGTATCTTGAATAGTCTTGCAAGTCTCCCGCAAAGAAGTGGGATGTATCCTTGGATGAAACGGCGTCAGGAGCTACACCACCAATCAGAAAGGGAACCTTATCTTCTATCGACAGCTTCTCCGCTATTTTATGTGCAATGATTACATGCATAATTCTTGAACCCATAGTGATCCTCCTATTATCGTGAATTTTTCGAATTAATGCTAAATGTCCTGGCAATTTCTATCGTAAACTACTAATATGAATCTGTAAAATTGATGTATTGCCCATACGCGAATTTTACTTCCATAGGGCAATACATCTAAACCAATGCCTCAATTAGGAGTGATCAGCATTGTCCGAATCAAATAAAGGGGAAAGTAAATTTCCTGTAAGTATCATTGTTGCATTGGTTACTGCTATAAGTCTTTTAGGAGATTCAATGCTATATATTGCATTGCCTTTATATTGGAAAGAGGCAGGTCTTGACTCCATTTGGCAGGTTGGTGTGCTTCTATCAATTAACCGTTTTATCCGATTGCCTTTTAACCCGCTTGTCGGATGGCTTTATAATAAGATTTCCCTTAAGACTGGGTTAGTGATCGCAATCATATTAGGTAGTCTCACGACATTAGGATACGGATTGTTGAACGGGTTTATTGCCTGGATCATTTTACGCAGTGCTTGGGGAATTGCTTGGTCGTTTTTCAGAATCGGAGGTCTATCCATTGTGGCCTTTGATACAGAAAAGGCCAATAGGGGCAAAGCAATTGGTCTTTACAATGGATTATATCGATTAGGCAGCTTAGTTGGTATGTTAGTAGGTGGACTGCTCGTCCCAATTATAGGATTAAGTACCGTTTCGATTATTTTTGGTTGTCTTACTCTGTTAGGACTACCTATAATTTTATTGTATGTTAATACAAATTCCTTGATGGATAAGGAGCAGGATAACAAGGCTCTTATTGTCAAAGAACGATTTGTTAGCAGACTTAAACAGGGCAGAGGAATGATCATTTTTACTGGTTTCTGTATCGCTCTGCTTATTCAAGGGGTTTTCACCTCAACACTAAGTTCTTTAATTGAGCATAACCATGGAGAAAGTGTCGTATTATTTGGGGCTGTGATGAGTGTTACTTTCCTTACTGGAATTATTTTATCGGCACGATGGATATGGGAACCGTTTTTAGGAGCACGTTTTGGGATTTGGTCTGATGGAGCCAAAGGAAGAGTGCCTCTACTAGTTCTATCATTACTATTTGCAGGGTTGACGTTTGGAATAATTTCTAATGAACTTCCACTCGTTGTTATGATTTTCATTACTTTCTTAGTGATGGTTGCAGCTACATCACTTACAACCATTGTTGATGCAATTGCTTTGGACGTTTCCAAAAACACAAATGTCGTTTCATTCCTTACCACTTATACAATAGCGCAAGATCTTGGTGCATCTATAGGTCCTTTTATTAGTTTCATGATTTTTGGTTTAGCAAACGGATTCAACTACGTTTACTGGGGTGGAGCAAGTATATTTTTGTTCCTAGCAATCCTTTGGTCAATCAGCTATAGAAGAGAAAGAAGATTAATTTTACATACATTATAAAGAAATTTCTATAAGATTATAAATTCGTAAATTAAATGCACTGTTGGCTATTATTTGATAATATTGTAGGTATTGAAGGAAAATTAATATAAAACACATTAGACATTTTGTTTATGCTCTATATAGGTAGATTGCCATCTATTTTTACAGCAATTCTATTTTTAATCTTTGGCCATTCAAAATAGGGAGTGAAAGTATTGAAAGCTATTCACGTAGAATATTCACCGAACATTAACGGTGTTGTACAAATTCCAGGCTCCAAAAATAGCTCATTGGCTCTACTTGCGGCGGCTTGTCTTTCCGATGAAACAGTAACCTTTCAAGGAATACCAAATATAGCAGATTTCCGCGTTATTTGTGAAATGGGCGAAGAAGTTGGTTTGAAGATTAGACGTCAACTATCTGGGGATGTTTTCATTGATCCGAGAATGATATCCTCTACCGATTTCGATCCTAAGAAGTCTTCTTCTTTTAGGACTGCTTATTACTTTATAGGTGCACTACTTGCGAAATATGGAAAAGTATCAGTAGGGTATCCTGGTGGCGATGATTTTGTCAGTCGGCCAATGGATCAGCACATTAAGGCGTTAGAAATGATGGGTGCTACATTTACATATCATAAAGATTACTATGAGGTAGAGACAAAAGGATTACATGGTTCAACTATTTATTTTGATACGATCACTTCTGGTGCAACGATAAATGCAATGTTAGCAGCAGTAAGGGCTAAGGGTAAGACGGTTCTGCTGAATGCTGCGCGTGACCCTGAGGTTATCGATACAGCAATTTTTCTAAAAACAATTGGTGCAAACATAAGTGGTGCTGGAACAGACACGATTCGTATTACAGGAGTAGATCAGTTAAGTGGAGGAACGCATCGTGTAATTCCAGATCGGTTGATAGCTGGTTCATTCTTAATTGCAGCTGGTGTAGCCGGGGGGAGTGTAACGGTGACAGATGTGATCCCGGAGCATCTAGGATCCTGTATTGCGAAGCTCGAAGAAATTGGAGTGGAGATAGATGTACAGGATAACTCGATTACTGCAAGTTCAACAGGAAAGCTTGCTGCCTCCCGTATTCGAACAGGCATGTATCCAGGCTTTGCAACAGACTTACAGCAACCGATGACCACCTTATTTACTCAAGCTTCAGGGAAAAGTATTGTAGCGGAAAAGATTTATCCGAATCGTTTTCAACATGTCGGTCAACTGAGAAAAATGGGAGCGGACATTCGCGTACGGTCGGGAGTTGCCTTTGTTAAAGGAAAAAGCAATTTAATGGGTACGATCGTTTCTGCTTCAGATATTCGTGCTGGTATTTCATTGATTCTTGCAGGCATGGCTGCAGAAGGCACTACTTCCATTACAGGCGTTGAACATATTGAACGTGGTTACGAAGATGTCGTAAAAGCTTTTCGATCCTTAGGAGTTCGGATTAGAAAAGAAGATATAAACAATAGATTTGATAACCAGTTTTATGAAATTCAAAAGCGATGCGTAAAGTAATGGATAAAGTCTTGTAAACAAAATTCAATTCACAATAGAAAACGATAAAAACCGGTTCCAATCATTAAGGAAGATGATTAGAGCCGGTTTTTATGCTCGAACCTCGGGGTAAATGAGTGGCCGATTGGAGAGGTAAACCTGCGAATCCAATTACTCTGGAACAGCCCGACTATAAGCGATAAATTAGAATGGGAGGACTTACAATGATGAAATACGAAATTCCTAAGCTTTTAAAAGAACATGAAAACCTAATTAAAGGCACTTTTAGGTATAGTAATGAGATCAGTTTTAAGCGTGAAGAAACAAAACCTTGGGATAGTAAATTAGGGGGATGTCCATATTTGGAAGACAGTAAGGATTATCCAACCGATGAAGATGGAAAACCTATGTTGTTTTTAGCGCAAATTAATCTGGCAGACCTTGAAAATATAGTTGAATTACCGGAAAAGGGATTACTGCAATTTTTTGTTGCAAACGATGATCTGTATGGATTGGAAGACCCTGTTCTAGTAAGATACATTGAAATTTATGAAGAAAATGAAGAACGTTTAGTAAAGAAACATCCTTATGAAAATGAAGAATATAGCATGAATCTTCCTTTTTCACACAGCGGAAAAATGTATTTTACATCAAGGGAGATGCCTATGTCTTCTTCATTAGATCTATTTCGAGAAACTTTTGCGAATAAGCTATCAGAAGTAGAATATGAGAAACTGAGCGATGATTGCTATAGTTGTGATAGCAGAATTGGCGGTTATCCCTATTTTGTTCAGAATGACGATATCGGTTTTGGTGATGACGAATTTCTTCTATTGCAACTGGATATCGATGAGAAATGCGGCATTATGTTTGGGGATTCGGGGAATTGTGTTTTCTCTATTCCAAAAGACGCTTTGAAAAATAGGGATTTTTCAAAAGTAGTGTATGATTGGCAATGTTGCTAGTGAGATACCAGTTGGATTATACAGTTTGTCGATCCAGGTGGGGAGGTCATTAAGATTCGAGCCGACGGAATCTGTCTTGGATGTCTAGGCAGAAATTGAACGTATCTTGCCCCTTCCAACTTTAGCTTGATTAGTAAATATGGATACTAGAAAAGCCAATCATGTACGTGTTTGATTGGCTTCTTGTTGTTTGGAGAATTTACCTAAAGTGTTGCTGAAACCTGTCCATCCGTCTTATACCTTTCTTTTAGAGTACACAAGTAAACCTACTAGAAGTACGGTTTGTCCAAAGAAAGCGATGGCATCCCAAAAAGCAGATGAGGTCGTAGGCGAGAGTAAATTACTAAAAACTTGTGAATACGCATAATAAGCTTGCGGTAGAAAGTAAAAGATAAAGAGACTAAGCGTTACTAAAATCCCAACGATATAAAATATGCTGTACATACGAATAATTCTTTGCTCACCATCAAACGTTTCCGCCTCACTGATATCACTTCTTAAAAACGGCAGCCATTTACTTAAATACTGCTTCCCACTTTCCATCAAGTTATAGGCTCCTGTACTATTTTCAATGAAATAATAGATATCTGTTTTCATGAAAAAACAGCATTGGTATAACGTTTTTATGAAAATATCAAAAACGACTATGCCTAAAATGCCTATTAAAATGGCATTCGCTTCTGGAAGTAGGAGCAGAATCGTAAGTGCGATGACCACAATTGCTTGTTCAAAGGACATTCCCGCAAAATAGAGGATATTCCTTTGCCGCTGCGCCAATTTCCAAGCTGACGTTAAGTCCGTTTCAAAAACGACAAATATCAGCCTGTTCCCAATCCCTAATTTGGCCGGTAAATCATAAGATCTAATCGCCAAAATATGCCCGAACTCATGAATGATGATAAGTACAAGGGAAATTAGCATGTAAGTGATGATATTGAGCATCATCGAATCGAATAAAAATATATCTTGGTAATGGGGGAATAATCCAGGATTCATTACGAAAATTGATATATTGATCAATAATAAAATAAGATAAATCTTATTCGTAACCCGATTGAAAAAGAAACGTCCGACAGAAGAGGGGATCCATGTAAAACTACCGGAACCTTGACTCTCCTTTTTTTGAGGCAGTTTTTCTCCATCTACCTCTTGAACTAGCCCTAATTCGATAAGTTGTCCGCCAAATTCAATTATATCTACGTTTTCATTCGGATATTTTTCCCGCAGCTCTATTTCAATTTCACCTAATGTTTGGCCGTTATTTATCCTTTCAATCGCATCTATACAAATCACGGGCATCTCAAAAAAATCACCAGAGACAGGTTCTTCTACGATATAATTCTTCTTATCTTTTTGTATGGATAAAGGATAAAGTGTGAATTGTGATTGTAATGTTACTTTCAAATCCTGCCACCGCCCTTTAAAAGTGAAAATAGGATGCTATCGTGATAGCATCCCATTTTTTGCATTCCTTAACCTTTTGGAACTAAGAAACACCACCAGCATGTTACTTTAACTTTTTTAAGTTTACGGATTTTCATGTTTGTGCACCTCCCTTGGTGTATGATCTTTTGCGTATTGCTTAGAGATTGTAATCCAATCTGGATACACTTGTTTAAAAACCTCCACCAACTCAGGGTCGAACTGGGAGCCTTTTCCTTCTAGTATTCGTTTATATGCTTCTTCAAAAGGAAGCGCGGGTCGATAGGACCTTGTGGAAGTCATCGCATCGAAAGCATCTGCAACAGCTGTAATTCTAGCAACAAGGGGTGTTTCTTCACCTGCAAGTCCATCTGGATAGCCCTTGCCATCCCATCTTTCATGGTGATGATAAACGACGGCAAGATTATCAGCAATTTCTTCTACATCTTCAATTGCTTTTGCTCCTACAACAGGATGGGTTTTAATAACTTCATATTCTTCATCTGTTAGTTTACCGTGTTTCGCCAAAATCGAATCAGGGATATTTACTTTACCGATGTCATGCAATAGACATGCATAATAAAAAGAATTTAATTCGGATTCTTTTACCTTTCCCGTTGCTTTCGCAAGACTCATCGCGTATTCCGCCACACGCTCACTATGTCCGCGCGTATAGGGGTCCTTTAACTCTAATGTGGCAATAACTCCTTTAACCATTCCGGCTAATTGCTCGTCATAGGAAATTGTTAATGCCTTCACGTAACTTAGGATTCGATGTAAGAGAATATAAGAAATACCTCCGAATATGATGACAATAATAATTGGAAAAAATATGACAGGATCTTGTATGAATACTCCTACCAATATGTATTTTAGGAGTAATCCCCATGCAACTAGATAGAAAAATCGTTTATTAATAAAAATCGGCGCAAACAATATAATAACTACCTCTACGAGGTTACCACTTGAATACGAATCTGCACTTCCAAAGTAATAATAAATATCAGTGACAAGGTTCGTAACTAAATAAGTAATGACGATAATATATTTTACCTTTTCAGGATTTCCCTTTTTAAAGAAATAGATGGTTACAGGGATAAGACAGATGATGATCAAATGTTTAATGAAACTTAAAAAATACCATATTGTATCTGGTAAAGCTTCCGCTATCCATGGGAATAAAGGAAATATCTTATAATAAAAAATGTCGTATAAAAAAAATACAATATAAAATAACCACATAAATAAAACAGTAGCTCTTTTTTCTTCTCGTAATAAAGATGTATTCTTCATTTTTCTACCACACTTGTGATGAATGGGATGTCTATATGTAAATGTTTCATAGATTACTAGCTTCCTTCGCAATAGATTTTTACTTCTACATTCTTTTATCGACAAATAATATTAAAACTAAAGCGTTTTGCCCATCTTCAGTAGAGGAAATAGCCGATAGATACTATTATAGCAGGTTTCACAGGCTCAATCTTAACATAAATGACATTTCTTTTACCATTTGCTTCTGATACTATTATTCTAGTAAAAAGGTGACTAGCTGACTGCACAGGGGGAGACATCATGTTAAAAAAGATAGTTGCGAGTTTCTTGATTTTATCTTTATTTCTTATTAATTTTAGTAGTATCACAATGGCACAATCAAAGTATTATATCAGTACGCCGAAACAGCAATATACATATGAGAAGATGACAAAGGATATCCAACAGCTAGCAAAGGATTACCCGGAGCTGGTGGAATATAAATCTCTTGGCAAGACTGCGTACGGCAGAGATATTTGGGCTATGAAAATGGGTAAAGGTGATTCGACCCTATTAGTTACAAACTCTCACCATGCTAGAGAGTGGATATCTACGATTTTGACAATGCATATGGTGTACAAATACGCAGCGTCTTATCAAAACAATCAATCCATACAAGGATACAATGTGAAGGAAGTTCTAGATCATACGACGATTTGGTTCATTCCGATGGTGCATCCGGACGGTGTTACGTTGCAGCAAAAAGGGTTAAACGCTTTTCCGAAAGAAGCCCATAAGCAATTAATTAAAATGAACAATGGCAGCAAGGATTTTAAGCGTTGGAAAGCAAATGCCCAAGGGGTCGACCCGAACCGAAATTATGATGTCGATTGGGGTAGGATCCATAACAATTCCGTAAATCCATCTTGGCGAAATCATAAAGGTTCCAAACCTGGCCAAATTGCTGAAGTAAAAGCGGTTATGAAATTAGTGGATGAAGTAAATCCGGAGATGCTCTTGGACTACCATTCGTCAGGCGAAGTTTTGTATTGGGATTATAAGATCGATTACAAAACGAAACAGCGTGATCGAGTGATCGCAAATAAAATTGCGAGCATGACAGGATACACATTGATGTTTGCTCAAAATAAAGCGACTGGCGCATCAACAGATTGGTTTATACATAAGTTTGGAAAGCCTGCACTGACACCAGAGCTCGGTAAGTTCGCAGGACAGACAAACGTTCCTTTAAGTGCATTTGATCGAATTTGGAAGCAAAATGAAGCCGTGCCAATGTACGCCGCATCGGAAAGCTATCAACTATGGCTAAATAAGCAAAAGCTTGTTTATTTAAGTGATGTACGAGTTGATTTATTACAAAAGACTCCTTTATATACCAAACCCCTCAAATCAGCAAATCAAACATTGAATCCACAAAGAGTTTCGGTCGTTGGAGAAAAGGCTGATTGGTACCTCATTAAAACGGCCGCAGGAAATATGTGGATTAAAAAAGACAATACGAAGGAATATACGGTCCAAGGCTTTGTCGATTACAAAGAAGGGGAATACTGGTCAAAACCTATTTTATGGTCAGTAGATAGAGGGTTGATGTCAGGGGATGTCGTCAATAACCGAAGATATTTAAAACCTCGGGATACTTTAACGGAAGCGCATTTATTGGCGATGTTATTCCCATATGCAAAACCGGATGAACTAGCGAATACGACCCCACAATCGAATCATTGGGCTTCTGTCCCTTATCAATTAGCAGCAAAATATGATTTTCCTGTAGAAGGAAGTCTTGAAAATATGAAAAAGGCGAATCAACCGATCACAAGGGGAAAAATGGCGCAACTATTAGCTTCCTTCCATTTTAATGATCCAACGATTAGCTTAGAAGAATCTGTGCAATTCATGTATGACGCAAATATCTCGAATGGATATGATGCTTCGAATAAGACGTTTGAAAACTTCGGCGTGGACGAGCTTTTAAAACGTAGTCATATTTCAACATTCTTCATGAAGTATGATGAGTTTTTACAAAATGAAGCTCTTCTTGACAGATCGAATGATACCGAAGATTCCAGTGGTGAATAATAAGTAAAAGAATCTAGAAGTGAAAAGCTTGGCTGCATTAAAAACTGGGAGTTGAGAGTTGCAAATGAGAGAGGACCATTCCAAATTAGGGAGGTCCTCCTTTTTCACCTAACTTTTTGTTTTCTCATCTATTGCATTACTACCCACTTTCTGGTTACCATGAGTCGATACAAACTGTTTAATGAAATTGTTCACCGCCACGGACGCCTTTGTAGGAAGCTGATGTTTGACGTCTCCTATGAGGATGTACTCGTTTACCGGGAGCTTTTCGTGTAATAAATTGGCATAGTGATGAAACGCCTTATTTTTTTCTCCATACATCAACAAAACAGGAAATTTAATTTGATCTAATCGATCTGTACAGTTATAGTGCAAACTGTATCGATAGTATTGCTCTATATTTTGGGCTTTTCCTTTTTTTGCGTTGATATATAAGTCTTTAAACAATTGTCCAGTATTGGAGTTAGTAAAGGAAACAGATAAAGCAAGAGCTTTATGTGCCTTCCATTTGGCTAGCTTTACCCCTAAAATAATTCTATTTTTTAGTGATGGATCATTTACTTCTGACATAGCTCCTATAAGAATGCCTCCTAAAGAGCGCTTAGGGTAGGTCAGCAAAAACTCAAGGGCAATGGAACCTCCTGTTGAGTAGCCGCATATGAAAGCTTTATCTATTTCTAAATGATCCAATAGTTGTTTGATATCATGTGAAATTAGGGAATAAGTCAATGCCATTTCTGAAAAAGAGCTGTTTCCATGGCCCCGAATGTCAAAGACAATAGTTTTGAAGTGTCTTGATAATTCATTCACTTGGTAAATAAAATTCTTGCTTGTGAGTAAGGGAGGATGGATAAACACGATAGGTATCCCTTTACCTTGTACGTGATAATATATGTCTACCCCTTCTAAATTTACAATTGGCAACGTATTACACCACCGATAGTAGAGAGTTATTTTTTGCGATTTTTTTTGTCCCAGATTCTCCTTACGTAAAATTGATCCTGTTTTACCTTCACTTCGTAGACATCCGGGTAAGATAATCCTGTCCATTCTTTAAGTCCTTTTAGGCCATCAAGTTGCACCAATAATAGCCCCATCGTATTGCGATGAGTAACCAGTACGGTGCCGTCGCTTGCTTGTTCAAGCACTTCCATTCCTCTTTTAGCTACTTCACGGCTAGATTCTCCCCCTACCATGTTCAGATCCTTGTCCCGAACAGATTGCAGCTTTGCAATGCCTGACTAGATATACAGTTTTATACATTAGTTTCTCTCCTAATTTCCTTTATTCCAACGTTATTATTTTTTTATTGCTCGTATGTTTTTACGGGGAAATCCCCAAGTTCAGACCACTGTGCATGTGAATTTGTCAGCCTATCATAGCCGATTTTTGATGTGACTAAGCCATTAATGGTTCCTTTGGTAATCTCTCCTTAGTCAATTAAATCTATACCTATTCCCTCTGTGCTTGATGATTAGCATTTCTCCAAGTTCGAACGGATTATTATCGATTAAGCAATGTCATTTCGATGCTACCTAACATATGATATAGCACGGGTGTGAAAAGGCGTAATTTTGCATGCGTTCTGAAGAATGGGAAGACAACTCCGAAGCTCTCCTAGCTCTAGTTAGATTTTCTATAAGAAAGTTTTGGGAAATATTTGTTTCTTGGATGCCATCGCAAAAAAGCAATTTCGAGCTTTCTTGACCAGGTGGATTTTTTTATTTGTTTATGAGAAAGGAAATAATATCTATTTTGTGTAAATTCTATTCTTCATGCAACCGAAGGAGGAATTGAATTTAGTTAAAGAGGTCTCTTATAGATTGACTGTTGAACAGGAGAATACTCAATAAGTTATGTCCAGAGGAAGTCCGAAATCGTTTAGGGAACAAATTGCGTGAGTTTGCATGAAGGAATCAAGACTATAAAGTTTTATCGTCTAGATTTATTGAATGGGAGAGGAGATTATACAATGAAAGAAAGAACCATACCATATGCTTTGCCTTTAATAGGAGATGAGGAAATTAAAGAAGTCATAGATACAATTAAGTCGAACTGGTTGAGTAAAGGCCCGAAAACAGTACAGTTTGAGGAAGAATTTGCTCGTTATGTTGGTGCGAATTATGCAGTAGGGGTGAACTCATGTACAGCGGGGCTTCATCTTGCTCAGTTAGCCGTTGGAATAGGTCAAGGTGATGAGGTCATTACGACACCATACACGTTCGCGGCTACTGTAAATACAATCTTACATACAGGAGCAACACCTGTTTTGGTGGATATTGATTATGAAACCATGAATATAGATCCAACTAAGATAGAAGAAAAGATTACAACAAAGACAAAAGCAATCATTCCGGTCCATTTTGCTGGTTATCCTTGTGATATGAAAGGGATAAAGGAAATTGCAGATAAGTATAATCTCTACGTTATAGAAGACGCAGCCCATGCAGTATATACGAAATATCATGAAACCATGATTGGTAACGTCGGCGATATTACATGCTTTAGCTTCTATGCTACAAAGAACCTTGTCACGGGTGAGGGGGGTATGATAACGACCAATGATCGTGAAATTGCGGAACGTATCCGAATGATGAGCCTTCATGGCATGAGTAAAAATGCATGGAATCGTTACAGCGATAAAGGATCTTGGTATTACGAAATAGAAGACGCTGGGTATAAGTACAATATGACTGATATTCAAGCAGCCTTCGGTATTGTTCAGTTGAATAAGTTACAAGAATTTCAAGAGAAAAGGGCAGAGTATGCTCATATTTATAACCAAGCATTTAGAGGAATAGAGGGTATTACTATTCCGTATTCTGATGAGATACATCGACATGCCTGGCATTTGTATGTAATACGAATTGATCAGGATAAGTTTACAATCGACAGAGCGCAATTTATCGAAGAACTAGGTAAACGTGGCGTTGGGGTAAGTGTGCATTTTATACCGATTCCAGTACACCCCTATTATAAAAAACTAGGCTATGATATAAAACATTTTCCGCAATCTGAAAAAGCTTATAATGGAGCTATTTCTCTCCCACTATATCCTCGCATGTCTAACGAAGATGTCCAATACGTTGTTGAAGTTGTGAAAGATGTCTCCAACAAATTTAGACGTTAAGAATTTTGTCGAAAAGCCATTTAACGATTTGTTAAAGAGAATGTTCGATTTTCTAGTTTCGTTTATTTTTATAATTATTCTGTTTCCGCTCTTTGTTATCATAGCGGTATTAATCAAGAAGGACTCAGATGGCCCTATTCTATTTAAACAGGTCAGAGTTGGAAAAAATGATACCCTGTTTGAAATCTACAAATTCAGAACGATGGTTGTTGATGCTGAAAAAATTGGAAAACAAATTACTGTTGGAAAGGATAGTCGGATAACAAGAAGCGGTGACTTCTTGAGGAGATATAAGTTAGACGAACTACCTCAGTTATTCAATGTGTTAAAAGGAGAAATGAGTTTTGTGGGTCCGCGCCCAGAAGTCCCGAAATATACAAGGCTTTACAATGAAGAACAAAGGAATGTCTTAAAAGTTAGGCCAGGAATCACAGATTATGCATCAATTAAATATAGAAGAGAAAACGAACTATTGGCCCGAAGTGATAATCCTGAAGAAACTTATATAAAGGAAGTTATGCAAGATAAGTTACAGATTAACTTAGAATATATCAATAAACGATCCATTTTCGAAGATATAAGGATAATGTTTCTAACGATAATAAAAATCTTGAATTGACATGAATTTATTTTTAATAGATGTATAAGGACTATGAAAATGTATCCCCCATCAGTATAGATGGGGGAGTAAGCCTGAAAAAATTGATTTGTGGAGATTATAAAAGTGACTGATAAACCGAAAATATTGCAAGTTTGTGCAGTGGACTTTTCAGTTAGAACTTTATTGATTCCATTGATAAAAAAGTCCATGGAGAATAATTATGAAGTTCATACAGTCTGTACAGATACCGGAGGATTTAAGGAATTAGAATCACAGGGGTTCACAATGTTTGATATTAATATTGATAGAAAAATCAAACTGACGTCTAATGTAAAGTCCATCATTCAGCTGTACAAGCTAATGCGAAAAGAAAAATATGACATTGTGCATGTGCATACGCCTATAGCTTCTCTATTAGCGAGGATAGCTGCAAAACTAGCACGTGTACCTACTATTATATATACAGCACATGGGTTTTATTTTCATGAGGAGATGCCACAAAAGAAATACAGATTTTATTATACAATCGAAAAAAATGCTGCTAAATTTTTGACAGATTACTTATTACTTCAAAGTAAAGAAGACTATAACTTGGCAGTCGCTAATAACTTCTTAAGAAATGATAGGATCATTCATTTAAGCAACGGTGTAGAGATTTGGAAGAAATTTAATCCTCAATTGATTAGTGAAGAACAGTCTTTGCGTCTTAAAAAAGAATTAAACCTGCTTGATAATAGCTTTGTTTTTACCTTTGTTGGAAGGTTAGTTGAGGAAAAAGGTATATTTGAACTGATGACTGCTTTTACTGATATTAAAGAGAAATATCCTGAAGCCGAATTAGTTATAATCGGTGAAACAATTGAGAGTGAAAGGGATCAAGAAGCAAAAATTAGACTAATTGAAATGCTGAAATATCCCGGTGTAAAGCACTTGGGTTTCAGAACTGACATTCCAGAATTACTCCATATTTCTAATGTATTTGTATTGCCTTCACATCGGGAGGGGTTACCAAGATCCATTATCGAAGCAATGGCAATGGAGAAAGCAATAATCGCAACCAATATAAGAGGTTGTCGTGAAGAAGTTTTCCCTGGAGAGAATGGGATTTTAGTGGAAAAAGCCAACGTGGAAGACCTCTGCATGGCCATGGAAAAGTTGGTTTCTAATAGACATCTTGCAAAGTCATATGGAGTAAAAAGCAGACAGTTGGTTGAAGAATTATTCGATGAAGAAAAAGTATTAAATAAACAAATTGATTTATTTGATTTTATTACTATGAAAAAGCTTAATTAATGCTAGTGATGAAGGATATCTCAAATTGCATAGAATAAAGAGGACCATCCCTTGGGGGAGGTCCTCTTTTTTACCTAACTCTTTGTTTCCTCATCCACTGCGTTGCGACCCACTTTTCACCAGCAATAACAGGTGCTCCGCCATGTAATGTTAAATCGTTTAAAGCTTGATCGTTATAGAAGTACTCGAAGTAAACGGCCATTCCTTTTTTAGGTGATACTGATAAATTCAATTCAGGGAAATACGTTTCTCCGCCTTCTTCGACATCATTTAAGTACATAACGAGCGTACTAATTCGATTATTGTCTGCTACTTTAAAGAAATCATGATGCGCTTTGTACTGTTGACCCGGTGTATACTGAAGGATTTGCAGACCTTCTCCGTGTTCAATCGGTATATTCATAATCGTGGAAACTCTCTTTTCAACTCTCGCAACAATTTCGTTTTCACTGTCTTCAATAAACGTACTACTACTTGTTCTCAGTTCATGTACTTCGCGTGTCGTTCCAATTTTTGAACGTTTTAATCTGTCCTTAGACAATCTAATCAGCTCATCGCACTCTTCGTTACTTAACACATTTCCTAAAACGACGATTAAGGGCTCCTCGAATCTGGCAACTATGTCAATCTCTCGATCTGTCAAAATTTTATTTCCGACATGATTGAATATCGTTTGCTCTATATTTTCCGTTATCAACTTCAAACACCTCTTAAACTATTTAGATTTTAAAACAATCCGTTTTTGCGTCATGAGTTTACGTGTTTTAACGGTCTTCTTATACTTGAGGGAGTTCTTGCCCACTTTCTTTTGGAATTAAATTCAATTTATTTTATCATATTATTTTATATATCTCAATTATGGGAATCTTAACAAAGGTATTCTTATGAAAATATCGTTGCTGAACGAGGACGATAGGCGAGGAATCATTCAGGGGTGTTTTATACAATTTTTAAAGGGGAAGCATACAGAATGAAGGAAATTGGAGGTGAGTCCATGAATACAAAATACACAGAAACCCTTAAGGTGATTTTAGAATGTCTCGAGGCATGTAATACTTGCTTCGATGCATGCTTGAAAGAAGAAGACGTTAAGATGATGGCTGAATGTATACGATTGGACCGTGAATGTGCAGACAGTTGTGCATTTGCTGTACAGGCGATCACTCGTAACAGCCCATTCACTAATCAGATTTTAGAACTTTGTGCAGCTGTTTGTGAAAGATGTGCGGAAGAGTGTGCGAAACATGAGGCGGATCATTGCCAACGCTGTGCGGAATCTTGCAGAAAATGTGCCGAAGTATGCCGTTAAGCGGTTGCTTAACAAAAGGGGAGCCAATCATATTACTTCGATTGGCTCCCCGTTTTATTGATCCTTCCTTAATCCAATTCCTTCTCCATAACTTCCTTCACCAATCGGCGCACTTCATCCGTCGTTTTCGTATTCATCAATTCGTTTCTTAATTCAGCGGCGCCTCTGAATCCGCGAATATAGATTTTGAAAAAGCGGAGAAGTGGTTTGAATGGACGTGGTTCCTCTTCTGTTGAATATTTATCATGTAGATCCAATTGCAACAGTAATAAATCGAGATACTCTTTCACGCTATGCTCTCTCGATTCTTTCTCAAAAGCGAACGGGTTAGAGAAAACACCGCGGCCAATCATGACGCCATCAACGCCGTATTGTTCCACTAATTTCATTCCCGTTGTGCGGTCAGGAATATCGCCGTTAATCGTTAACAACGTGTTTGGAGCAATTTCATCCCGCAGTTTTTTGATTTCGGGGATCAGTTCCCAATGGGCAGCTACTTTGCTCATTTCTTTTCTTGTACGAAGATGAATGGACAGGTTGGCAATGTCTTGCTCCAAGACATATCGTAACCAATCGCGCCACTCGTCCACTTCGACGTAGCCTAGTCTCGTTTTAACACTGACTGGCAATCCACCGGCTTTTGCGGCTTGGATGATTTCAGCTGCGACTTCAGGGCGCCGTATTAATCCCGCACCTTTTCCGTTGGCCGCCACGTTTTGGACCGGGCATCCCATGTTTAGATCGATGCCTTTAAACCCGAGTTTTTTCATATCGATGCTCATTTGTTTAAAATACTCAGGTTTATCGCCCCAAATATGCGCAACAATTGGTTGCTCATCTTCTGTGAACATTAAACGGCCGCGCACACTTTCTCTTCCGTTAGGATGGCAATAACTTTCCGTATTTGTAAATTCCGTAAAGAATACGTCGGGTCTTGCTGCTTCACTGATGACGTGACGAAATACAACGTCAGTGACGTCTTCCATTGGTGCTAATATAAAAAACGGCTTCGGTAGATCCAGCCAAAAATTATGTTCGTTACTCATTTGATGTCCTCCTCATGCAATAGAACGACAATTCCCATTGCAAAATCCTTAACTCGTCCTATAGGTATTTCCCCAATATAGGACCCGTAAGCAATTTTACTCCATTTGGAATGTGAATGCACGGTCTTCCGTAAATTCTCCGTCCCGATACGTCCGTTCTACGAAAGTGATGTTGTTTTCTTGATCGATAAGCAGGACGGTCGAGGAGCGGGTGCCGTACCCTTCTGATTTAATGAAGAGAGAAGAGAGTACCCGTTCCAATTGTTCGCCCACTCCTGTATTCGGTAGTTGTTCGTCCGGAAACGGTTCGACGTTTAGCAGTACATTGAATAGTTCGTCAGGCTGGATGACACGGTTTTGTTCAACGAGTTTTCGGACATCCGCTTTCCCTTTTTCGACTTTCGGCCATGGTGTATCGAGAAAATGGTTGGACAGCCCATGTGTCCCCGTTGAAATTTTCTTCACTTCATTTTCGACATTCGAGTAGTAGAACAACTCATCCGCGGTACCGGCGATTACATTGAAACCGGCATAATCCGAACGTTTTTGTTGTAACAATGTCAGAAATTCTACGGCTGTCATTTCGGACTCAAGGAAATCGGTCACGATTTCACCACGTGATCGCGCGTCTTTTTTCTGTTCGGTAGCATCTCGGTAATTGGTCAGTGCGGCAAAACGACCGTTTTTCGTAATACCGAGCCATGTCCCTTTTTGGGATAAATCCCTGCCTGCCAACAGACCGGGTTTATCCTCCCAAAAGTGAGCCGGGGCAGTTGGGCGCTCATAAAACTCGTCCCGATTTGCTGCCACGATCAATCGGTAAATTGGATGGTCTTGAAAATGAAAATTGATCAAACACATGACAACATCACTTCTCCTTTCCCAAAGTATACATCGTTATTTAGGTTTCGGACTACAGTCAATGAATGGATACTTCATTCCGCAGGGATAAAAGGTCTGTTCGGGCTAAATATATTAGCCTTTTTTTCAATAAAATCTATTAAAAGTAATTCAATTAACCAAGCACTTCCTTCGAAACTGCATACTTTACAGTATTACGTTTAAAGGAGGTGACTATAGTGGTTCGGATACTTGATTACCAAGCTGTACAACCCATTCGTAGGTTTACTCCAAGTAGACCCATTACGATTCCTCGTTCGCCATTAAGGGTTTCATTGGCAACTATTCGTGTAAGGATTCCCAGTGGTGCACCTAGAAATCGTGTAGAATTAATCGCGACAGTAGGAGTGCGTGGTGTTACAGGCGTCTCCCAAATTTTGTTTAGGATCTTCCGCGACGGTAGAGAAATTTTCAATACCCAAGTAGGAATAGAATCTGATCCTGAATCAGAAGTAAATTATGTAGAGACATTCCAAGCAATAGATTTTAATGTTGGACAAGGTACCCATGTATATCAAGTAACTGCTCAAAATTTAACTAGTGGGACAGAAGCCGCTGTTGTAGGCCCTGTATCCTTTAGTGGCTTAGCAATTGCTGAATCATAATGGGTGATTGAGAATTGCTATGGAGTGCTTGGCCATATAAGTAGGCCAAGCACTCTTTTCTATTTTTTGAAGAGAGTTGAAGTCAATCCACTAAAAAAGCACCTTCATTATTTGATACAAGTATCCCCCGTGTTCAAAGTGAATAGCCCTGCGCTCAAAGCGAGTCATCCCACGCTCAAAGCGAGTCGTCTCGCGCTCAAAGTGAGTTATCCAGCGCTGAAAGCAATCCGCCCCTCGACCAAATCGAGTCATACAAAGAGGTGGTGCATGTTTTATTATACATTGGCGATGTGGGCTCACCCATATGTAAATAATAGTTACAACGCTACTCCATGTCTTTGAAATTATAATATGGTATACTCCTTATTAGATATTTACTAATTTTCAATTATATCGGTCTGGAACAAACGGTATGTTTGAATAAACACTGGTTTGAATCGCAAAGGAGGGCCAAATGGAAAAGTATTATTGGGATACGAAGATTGAATACCTAAAAAGAACGAGGGACTTATATTACAATGATGATTATATTGAATTTTTGGTTAAATATGTTTGGAAACTATCAAAACCTGTTCATATAATTGACTTTGGTTGCGGATATGGATATTTAGGACTGAAATTATTACCTCTTTTGCCGGCAGGTTCTAAATATACTGGTGTTGATAAAGGAAGACAATTGATTAGTGAGGCGAAAGAGCTTTATCATAACACTCCATATGAAACGGAATTCATCTTGACTGACACTGATACGAATGAAATTGAGTTAGAGAGAAAATATGATATAGCTGTTAGCCACGCCTTTCTTTTACATGTGTCCGATCCCAAAAGAATGCTTCAAAAAATGGTTACCTCAGTTATCGACGGAGGAAAAATAATTTGCTTTGAACCACATTGGATTTCAGGTATGTCATCATACTACATTGATGGGTACGACCAATCACAACTTGTTCAACTTGGTAGTCTTCAAAAATTATATGAAGAAGGTGCAAAGCGGACTGGGAAAGATGGAAATATTGGTGTTAAAATACCTCAGTATCTTTCCGAGTTAGGTGTGAAGAACATTGAGTGCAGAGGCAGCGACAAAGTAAACTTTCTAAATCCCTACGTCAACATAGAGGATAACGAAAGACTGTATAATTCATTAAAAGAAGAGGGGGTAGGTGAAGAACCTGCAAGAAAAGAATCGTATATAAAAGATTTGATAATACGTGGGCTTACATTGGAAGAAGCACAAAAACAGTATGAGTCTGTATTTCTATTCTCACAAGTGTTTAACATAAATTCCTCTTTAGCCTGGGCACCTAGTATGAAGATTACTTTTGGAGATGTAAAAAAATAGTATTACCCATGGAAAATCAAAAGCCTAATTCCTCACTGATAAGAATGAGGAATTAGGCTTTCTTTTAGAATAACGAAATACAATTATTGACATCGTTAGTAGAACAATGATGTTATACTAGTTATACAAACTTTACTAATTTTCAGGTAGAAGGAATTAAAACTCAAAAGGAGTTATGGAATTGAAAAATTGGTTGTATAGGACTGGTAAAGTAAAGGTAAAAACATACGATAGATTCTTTAAAGCCTTTTCAATTCCTGTTCAGTAATTATTATACGGCTCCTAGATAAATTTGTTTATGATATGCCAACCGTTGTCGGTGGGATAGCTGCTGGATGCCTGGTTGTAATGCTTTTTAGAGTGATTGATAAGATGCAATTTCTTGAAAAAGAACTTAGTAATAAAACAAGTTCCATTTTAGACTTACTGGCGTTATTTAGTATTGTTTTAGCCTTTTATTTATTTGAGATATAAACATTGGCCAAAATAAAAAAAATGGAGGGTTGAAATGAGAGTAGAATGTAAAAGTAAACACTTTGAACTTCAACGTCTCGAAGACGGTATTTATGCGGCTATTGCAAAGGACGGCGGCGGTGCTGTAGGGAACGCGGGTTTCATAGATTTAGGAGATCAGACTATTATATTTGATACGTTTAATACTCAACAGGCTGCTGCGGATTTAAAAAAGTGTGCAGAAGAGTTAACTGGCCATGAAGTGAGCTGGGCAATAAACAGTCACTATCACGGTGACCATATTAGGGGCAATCAAGTATTTGCCTCGTGCCAGATTCTTTCCAGTGATACTACTTATTCGAATATAAAAGAATTGCAGCCTACACGGATTGAGAGTCAGAAAGACGATATGAAAGGATTAGCAAAGTATATCAGCACACTAGAAACAACCCTCCAAGAAACAAATGATAAAAAACTTGAAGTTCAAATCAGTTTCTTAAAGGAAATTGAAAGTTCATTACCTACTCTTAGCTTAACTTTACCAACAGTTACATTTCAGGATATGTACACATTTAAGGGATCGAAGCGTTCGGCAGTGTTATTTACAAAAGGTGGGGGACATACACCGTGTGATGCTTTTCTTTACATGCCGGATGATCAAGTGATTTTCATGGGGGATTTGCTTTTTGTTAATACCCATCCCTCCATCTTTGAAGACTCTGATGTGGACAACTGGATAAATATCCTTCAAGAGTTGCTAACGTGGGATATTAATGTTGCTATTCCTGGACACGGTCCAGTAGGAACAAAAAATGATCTGCTTACTATTATTCGGTACATGAATAATTTGAAACAAACAATTGCTCAAGGTGGGGATCATGATCAAATTAAAATACCTGAGCCATATCAAGGGTGGGCACTTCCTGAATTATTTCAAAGAAATCTTAAACAATTACAGCAATCCTAATAGGATTCAAACGGGCCACTTAGAAAAGTTTTAGGAGAAGGGGAAAATGAGAATGAAAAGCTGGTCAGGTTCAGCGGGTGTTTGTATCAATGAAAAAAATGAAATTTTAATGGTTAAAGGTTTTGAGTCAGAGGGATGGGCAGTACCTTCAGGTGGTATTGAAGAAGGCGAAAGTCCAAAGGAATGTTGCGTTAGGGAATTTAAAGAAGAAACCGGATATGACGTGAAAGTCATCGAACAATTAAGAGTAAAAGAAACAACCATTAAAGGGATTCAGGTAAAAACATATTATTTTAGGGTAGAAAAAATTGGCGAAAGTAGCGGTATCAATGATCCTGATGAAATCATTACCGAAGCTGATTGGAAGTCTTTATCTGAAGTAATAACCATTACCCATGCCTATCCTGAGGATTTATGTTTTTTACTGGAGCAACTTGAACTGTTGAGATATCAATGATTGCAATAACTTCTGCCCTATAGGGAGGAAAGAGAGGGGCGTTTATGACATTAAACTATAAAGAGACATTTGACCGTGTTTCTATCTATTTTTTAGCAATGCTAATTTCTCCCGTACTCTTTGGAGTTTTCATGGCACTATATTCGATTATTTTTTTTTAAGACTCCCGGAGTATTGGGCCAACGGTCTTGGTAGTCGGTCTTTACTCGTTTCCCTTCTTTGCATTCGGAGCATTTCCTGTATCATTGTACATCGATTTTTCTATCCGAACTAAAAACTCACCGAATTGGGCAAAGGTACTTATTTATGCGGGTTCCGGCAGCTTAGCGGGACTTATTGGGAGCATTGTTTTATATGATCTTTTTTCAATTATCTTTATGATGATGTTTGATATGTTCGGTGGACTCATTCATTTTTCAGTGGTTGTACTATTGAAAAAAGTGATTAAGTAGTCGTGTTACTGCAACTTATCGGGACACATGACAGGTTTTAATTAAAATAAGGAATGGAGTAAAAATGGAGAGGGGGAATAATAAATGGAAGTAAAGCTTGAACAATATATTATAGCATTACTCGTCATATCTTTCGTATTTTTCATTCTTGTGGCATCATGGCTAAAGACAGATGAGGCTTATCGAGATTTGCTTTTTACTATTGCAATGGTTCACTTTGTTATGTCAAAACTAATAACTATTAAAAAAGAAATAGAAATAGAAAAAGAAGTAGAATAGCTTCAACACTTCTAACCATGGTTGTATATTCTTTAGTAAGGTTTTTTAAATTTTTATTTGTTAGGTGGTGCAATGATTGGGAACTCTACTTGAACTTTTAGGCTCACTAGGTACAATCCTTTTTTCATTTACAAAGGATGTAACAGAAGAAGAAATAGAGAAAAATATAAAATCGCTTAAAGAATACGAGTGGTTTCAAAATTACTTTATTGATGATAAATATGAACAACTAATTAAGGAAGATAAAGATGTTCGTTATGTCATAGGAAAATTAAACGTTGAAAAAATGAAAAATAACGCTGGATATCATAAAAAATATCAAAAGAAAATACATAAAGTGTTACTTGGAAATTCATTATGACTCTTACAGATGTCGTATAATCTATCGATTGGTGAGCAGTAAGTCTTAAGCATTTTACTGTAAAAAGTATTTTCGAAGGGGAATCCCGCTATGAACAAATGGCTTTTTGGCTTTTTAGTCGTATTGACGACATCTTTAATGGGATCTGCTTTTGCAGTCGGAAAGATTGGATTGGCTTACGCTACACCGATCATGCTTGTAGCACTCCGATTTCTCATCGCAGGGGTTATTATGGCGATACTTGTAAAATGTTTAAGATTCGCACATCCAAAACAGATGGCGGACTGGCTGAAAATAGCGCTGATTGGTTTTTTTCAAACGGCAGCTGTCATGGGATGTATCTTCGTCAGTTTACGCACGATTACTGCGGGACAATCGTCTATTTTAACGTTTATGAACCCGCTTTTGGTTGTTATCTTTGGAACAGTTTTCATGAAAATGACGTATAGTTGGCGGCAATGGGTCGGTGTTATTTTAGGTTTTGTCGGCGTAATTGTTACGCTTGGTGCACAGATGGACTTACAAATTGGAACACTTTTTGGTTTCCTGTCAGCCATTTCGTGGGCTGTCGGAACACTACTCATTAAAAAGTGGGGCGCTCAAATCAATACTTGGGTATTAACGGCTTATCAGATGTTGTTTGGTGGTCTGATTCTGTTCGTTGGAAGTTTTCTATTGGAAAATCCCTCGTTTCAAATGAACAAACAATCGATCACAATTTTATTATGGTTAGCCCTAATGGCTTCCATTGTGCAATTTGCAGTCTGGTTTTACCTTTTACAAAAAGGCGAGCCCGGCAAAACAAGCGCATTCTTGTTTCTAGCTCCATTTTTCGGTGTTCTGTCTGGTTGGTTACTCTTGGATGAAATGATCGTGTGGAATGTAACACTTGGTGGTGTTTGTATATTCATTGGCATATTCATGGTAAATTGGACGGCTAAAATAACGTAGATTAACCTATCTGAGATTGCCTCTATAGTGCTCGTCGGACTTGTCTATATATTAAAACGTAAAAGCAGACTTCTAAAATAGGAGGATAGGGCAATGGTTAAAACAGTAACTTTTTCATTCAGCAGTGCCGAGTATGAAGGGACTGAGGCGACAGAAACATTTACTTTTGAAAAGTTAGGAATTGATGAGAATATGGATGAAAAAGCATTGCGAAAAGAAATGGAACGACTTTTCGAGGTTTGGGTTTGGCATAAACTTAATATTTCCTACAGTGTAGTATGGGATGGTTAGGATACCTTCTAGTAAAGGAGAGGTGCTGTTATGTATATTAGTCTATCGGTTGAAAAATTTCAAAACGCTAAAAGATATTTAATGAATTATGGAAGGGATTTGGAGCAGGAATTGTTTCGCTATTATTTCGAAGGTGGAGATGCTCAACCCGTCATTGATTTATTAGAAAAATACCAAGGGGATAATGGAGGCTTTTGCAACATGGGTGAGGGACATGCTGTTATTCCAAACGGCATGGATACTTGTATGGCATTTCAATATCTTAGTGAAGTGGGGGCTTCAGCAAACAATGAAATCGTTCAACAAGGAATTACATACATAATCGACTCTTATGATTGGGAACTAAAATGTTGGCATGGTAGACCTCATCAAAAAAGTACGGGGTGGAGAGATAATCCTTGTTCTGAACTATTAGGATACTTATATGAGTATCGTGAATTGGTTCCCGATGATTTCTTACATATCGTTACGGAACATGCCACATCTTCTTTCAGTACCATTCACACAACGGAAGAATCACGCCAATTTTACTTTTTAGAAGCACTTTGTTTACTCCGTCTAGCAAATCGAATTGATGAGCCGTTTAAGTCTTCTATTCTACAACAATTATATAGGGATATTGAAGAAATCATTGAGACTGATTCTACTAAATGGTCAACCATCTATTGTGCTAAACCTTATTTTTTTGCTCCATCACCAGACAGTCTAATGTGCGTTCCCATTAAAAATCACGTGTTACGAAGTTTAGAAAATGAAATAAAAACGCAATCGGAAGATGGACATTTTATTTTAAACTGGAATTGCGAAGATGATGGGGCAAAAGTTTGGAAAAGCATTTGGACAATGGATGTACTAAAAACCCTGCATCATCATGGAATGATTGAAAGAGCAGCTATATAAATAGTTGCTCTACGGGCAGCGTATGAGGGGGAGTCAGGATGAAGTTTTTTAAACAATATGGTTTGTTATTGGGGGGTCTGGGCTTTTCCAATTTAGGAAATTGGATTTATCTAATCGCATTGAACTTAGCAGTTTGGCATTTAACGCATTCACCTGCAGCCGTGGCGGGAATTTATATTGCAGGTCCGATTGCTCGTATAATTAGTAACTTTTTTGCCGGTTCTATCATTGATCGCTATGATAAAAAACGGCTGATGGTGTATAGCGATATTGTTCGGGGAGTCATTGTTTGCATCATGCCTTTTTTAACATCGATATGGCTCATCTATAGTTTCATCTTCCTTACAAATGTTGCAAGGAGCTTCTTCGGTCCGAGTAGCACATATGTCATTACAAAGCTCGTAAAAGACGAAGATAAACTAAGATTTAATGCATTGAACAGTACGTTAAGCTCTGGTTCTTTTATGATTGGCCCGGCACTTGCCGGAGGAATTATTGCAATAAGTAATACAAGTGTTGCGATGTGGGTGAACGGATTGACGTTCTTTGTCTGTGCATGGGCGATTGCCTCATTACCGAAAATCGAGAATGAAGTAACGGAAAAAAGTAGTCGTTTGACATTCCGTGTTATCCGTGATGATTTTTCACAAGTATGGTCCTATATACGAAAAAAGCCGAAATTACTCACTTTTTTTGTTGTGTATATGATTGCTTTGATGGTCGCCTTTGCACTTGATTCTCAAGAGATGACCTTTTTAAAAAGTGTGTTACATACAACTGATACGACATATGGAATCGTTGTAAGCGTTGCTGGACTTGGTGCAATTGTAGGTGGATTATGTGCGACAGCAATGGTTAATAAACTATCGATACAAACGTATATTGGAGCAGGCTTTTCTTTGACCATGCTAAGCTATTTACTCTTTTATGCCTCGAGTGTTTTATGGTTTGCCATTATAAGCTTTATAACACTCGGGTTTTTTATGGCATTTAGTAATACGGGATACGCAACGATGTACCAACAAACGATCCCTCCTAGTCTGATGGGACGCTTTGGTAGCTCGCTAGATCTTCTGCAAAGCGTAGCACAAATCACTTTGACATTCGTCTTGGGCACCCTTGCCGAGTGGTTTTCATTACAATTGGTTGCAGGCATTTTTTCATTGTTTGCTCTACTGTTAGCTATATATTTATATATCTATTTAGTGCCCCATACTAAACAGTTTTCTATGGAGGTAGTAAATGAAAACTAATGGAACTTCCGTACCTCCAAGGAATAGAGCAAGATTTTCATCATTTCAGGTCAAGGAACTGGGCCTATTTAGTAATAGGCAAGTTAGCTGAAAAATGGATTTTATTTTTAATTAGAAGAATACAAAAGAAGAGGTTTGTTTGTGTAAATGATTCTTCATTCATTAAAAAAAGGAGTAATACACTACATGAAATCTGAAAATTGTAAATTTAGTGTTGTGAAAGCGGATAAAGTGGATTTTGACGTGAGGAAACAAATGTCTGAGATTTTTTCGGAAGGATTCTCACAATGGCTCGTTTTTTTCTCAAAGGATAAAAATAAAATAGCAAAAGCTTTTGCTCATATGTTTGTTTTGAATCAATTTTATGTAGCAATAGTTAACAATAAAATTGCTGGAATGACAGCATGTACAGATGGTGTCGATAGATCGGTTCGATTAAATAAAAAGGAATTAAGGAAGCATCTAGGATTTTTTAAGGGAAGCATGGCATGGATCTTTCTAAAGAAGGAATTTGAGGCACCCTTTGAAGAATTCCCTCCAAATACAGGGTCGATTGAGTTTGTTGGAACGGCTTTAGAGTTTAGAGGACAGGGTGCTGCATCTCAAATCATAAAGCATATCATTGAAAACACTCCGTACAGCGATTATATCATTGAAGAGGTTGCGGATACGAATACTTCGGCAATGAATTTATATAACAAATTGGGATTTGAAGAGTACAAAAGAAAGCCTGTTTCAGAAATCAGTGCCAAGAAAATTGGAATCAATAATTTTTTGTCTTTAAAATTAGTGAAAAAATAACAATAGAAGATTATCAAGTGAAAAAATAATATATTCGTTTCTAGATACTTACCATCGGGCGTATTTTTACGTAATCGTAATATATCTTAATTTGTTCATTAACTGGTGGTAATTGATAACAAATGCTATTCCTGAATTGGACCAAATTATGGAATAAAACGTATGTCAAAACACATAAGGAGTGCTATTTTATGATTAGAAAATTTGACACTGTGTGTTTGAAGGTTAGCGATGCCGAAAAAACAAGTAAATGGTACAAAGAGATAATTACGAATCAAAACTATCCGTGGAAGGGATTCGTTTCAAAAATATTTTTTTTGAAAAAACCGAAAAATGACTTGAGGTTGGAGTCAACTTCAATGGTATGTTAAGTTCATGGAAAAACTTTATTCTATACAAGAGGTTTCGCAGTTCCTTGGAATGACGAAGGATACGCTTCGTTATTATGACCGAATAGGGATCGTCTCTCCGTCCCGAGAAGACAATCAGTATCGCAGGTATTCGAAAGACGACCTCATCGATTTGATGAATATTCAAATCATGCGGTATGCAGACTTTTCTCTTGACGAAATCAGGGGGAAGTTTAGATTCCACAAGATGGAAGGTATTGACCCTGATTACTGCGAAGAGGTTGCAGCGTTTCTCGATGCCAAGAACGCAGAAACACGCAAAAAGATTGCTCATCTGGAAAAGGTCAGTCGGCTACTCGATGTCGCGGTCGAAACGCTAAGGGACTTTACTAACGAAAGTGACCAACGTCTGACAGAGATTGCCCGCGAGATTTACATGGATCTCCAAAAGAAGGAAACAGAAATTTCGAAGGAAGGTTGTGGTGAACATCAAGGTTAGGAATTATTATTATCTGATTGCAGGCGTTCTTGCGTTACTGTTTGCCGTCACGCACGCTTGGAACGGGCAAACCGTTGTGTTGCCGATGCTCGACATTGAGGAGATGTCCGTAAGTACCCGGACAGTCTTCACTTATGTCTGGCACATCATCACGGTGGAAAATCTGGTCTTCGGCATTGCTTTCATTTTAATGTCAGTCCAAACCGAGCGATCAAAGACTAGGTTTGCGGCATGGTTGATTGCCGCAATTCTAATCGTCCGACTGATGATTATTCTTGGTATAACGGCATTTGTTGACATATCAGGCCTTATGGATACGCTTATAGATTCAATTGCCATCGTAATCTATGTTGCCCTCATCATACTTGGCACAAGAATGAAAGGTAAACCAGAAATTGTAAAGGAAAAGCTAGTGAGCATGTAATTGTCTAGTGAGAAGTGATTTAAAAAAACTCAGAATAATATCTGAGTCAACAGTAAAAATTAATATTTCCCAAGTAGTGCCTTGAAACCTTTATAGATAAGGAACAAGGAGAAAATTAAGATAGCTACAACAGCGATTATGTCAGTGATTGGCTCTAAAACATATAAAAAAGTAAGTGACAAGGGAACCTTTAGTAATGCAAATCCAGCTACTATACCAGCCAACATGATAAGAATCAATCGATCCATTCAGTTATCCCTCCTTTCCTTCAGTATATGAACAAGTTTCAAGCGAAGCAGGGTTGGCGTTTAGTTCATTCAACAAAAAAAATAAGATAATGCAACGAAAAACAGAATTAAAAAGGAGATTGCCATGGACACATTAACGATTCGTGAACTCCACTCCCAAAACGAAATTCTTGAAGCTTTCCCAGTTATGCAACAGTTACGTACCCATCTTGACGAGAAAGCTTATCTCGAGTTGGTGACGGAGGCGAAAGAGAAGGACATGTATCGATTATTCGCTTTGTATGATCAAGGTGAAATCGTTGCCGTGACTGGATTTAAACCAATGATAACGCTGTACTATGGGCGTTTTGTTTGGGTATGTGATTTAGTCACGGATCAAAACAAGCGATCAAACGGATATGGGGAAAAGCTTCTTTCATACGTGCATGAGTGGGCCAAGGAAAATGGCTATGACAGTGTCGCCTTATCATCGGGATTACAGCGAACGGATGCTCATCGATTTTATGAGGATAAAATGGAATATGACAAAGTAAGTTATGTATTTAAAAAAATAATATGAATTCGTTACTGACTAAAAGGCAATTTGGGAAATGAAAATCGGAGGAGCAAATTGAAACTTTCCAAAGACAGATGATTGTCTGTCTTTTTTTTGTGTTCAATTTTTAAACGGAACTGTGCATACCTGTTCCTTTAACTATGACATAAGTCTCTAACACTTACTTTTTTACTGTATAGTTAAGAGATATTATCGTGTTTTGAAATAAAAATAACCGTTTGTCACTCTAGATTGACCGAATGTCTAACATCTATTTACTGTCTGGAAAAAGCATTTTACAGTAAAGAAAGGAGAGAGCAATGAAAATAGAAGTCAAAATTGATGCGGCCTATAAAGAACCTAAAGTCATCATTATTACCGATAAAATAACCGATGAAGTAAAAAGCATGATGAAAAGGATATCAGAAAATCAAAAACTAACCGTGTTTTCCGAGGGAGAAGCAGCCATTGTTGGAGTGGATGATATTATTCGAATTTATTCGGAAAGTAAAAAGGTCTATGTGCAAACGAATCATGACACGTATTCCATCCGAATGCGACTCTATGAGTTGGAAGAGAAATTATCATCGAACCAATTTATTCGGATTTCTCAATCGGAAATTATTAACCGTGATTACATTGTTAGTATGGATATAAACCTCGCTGGAACAATCGGTGTTTTGCTGAAGGGCAATATTAAAACATTCGTATCGCGTCGGTTTGTAACAAAAATTAAAAAACAGTTGGGAATTTGAGGTGGTAATTATGCTGAAAAGGGTTTTAGGTCGAATGGGTACAGGATTTATTATTGGTGTCTTTTTAGGACAAGTCACACAGCTGATCATTTCTTTCTTTTTAGGAAACGGTGAGTTTATGCCAGTATCAGATCAATTCGGTGAGTTATTTGAAACGAAGTTGGCAGCTGTACTAACGCAATTCTTTTTAACAGGGTTGATTGGTCTTGTACTAGCCCTAGGCTCCTTCATTTTTGAAATAGGGCGTTGGGGATTGTTGAAACAGTATATGACCCACTTTTTCACAACAGGCGCAGTGTGGCTAACTGTCGTTTTATTGTGCTGGATGCCAGTTACCTCTATGGGCCTCTTCATTTTACTAGCTAATTTCGTAGGAGCTTACGGTCTAACGTACTGGATTCAACTATTAATCTCGAGAAAGGATATTGAACAAATTAATGCAGTCCTACAAACAAAGGAGACAGGAGGTAGTTAAAATGACAATTGAAGTAAGGAATCTCACAAAAGCATACAAAGATAAGGTGGTTGTGGACGATTTATCGTTGCAAATACAAAATGGTGAATTCTTTGCTTTACTCGGTTCCAATGGGGCGGGAAAAACAACGACTATCAAAATGTTTTCATGCTTGTCAGCCCCGACTCGTGGAGATGCATTTTTATCGGAAGATAGTATTGTATCGGCAAGGGAAGCGGTCAAGCAAAAGATTAATGTGTCACCCCAGGAAACCGCAGTAGCGCCGAACTTAACTGTGCAGGAAAACCTAGAATTCATTGCTAGGATTTATGGAAGTGGAAAAGAACAGGCGAGAAATATGGCGCTTGAGATAATGGCGGAATTTAGTTTATTGGATAAGGCCAAAACCAAGGCAAAGACATTGTCAGGTGGCTGGCAGCGCAGATTAAGCATTGCCATGGCGCTCATTTCAAACCCAGAAATTTTATTCTTAGATGAGCCAACACTGGGGTTAGACGTTCGTGCACGCCGTAGTCTGTGGAAAGTGTTAGAGGATTTGAAAGGGAAGGTTACTGTTGTGTTGACAACCCACTACTTGGATGAGGCAGAAGCTTTAGCGGATCGCATCGGTATTATGCACCAAGGGAGATTGCAAGCAATAGGGACTGTTAATGAATTAAAGGAACAATATGATATGGAAAGTCTTGAAGATATTTTCTTAGCATTAACAGAGGAGGGAGTCCAATGAGATTTGTAGCATTTGCCTCAAGAAACCAGAAGGAAATAGTACGTGACCCATTAACCATCATGTTTGGGGTTGGGCTGCCTGTTGTCATTATGTGGTTATTCACGATGATGCAAAAAAATATGCCAATGGAGCTTTATAAAATTGAAAATCTTACACCTGGCGTCATTGTGTTTAGTTTTGCATTTTTAACCCTATTTTCAGGGATGCTAATTGGAAAAGATAAGGGAAGTTCATTTTTAATGCGTATATTTGTTTCCCCGTTAAAACCGTCCGATTACATAATTGGTTATACGATTCCACTGATCTTCATTGCGATTATGCAAATTGTGGTTTGTTTTATTGCGGCTTATTTTCTTGAATTAAAACTTGATTGGAATGTGATTGTAGCAATAGGTGTACTTTTAGTGAATGCACTTCTGTACATCGGATTCGGATTAATGCTCGGAACATTTTTTACCGACAAACAGGTAGGCGGCATATTTGCCTTGTTCGTTAATATCGCAACCTGGTTAAGTGGAACCTGGTTTACAGTAGACATGATTGGTGGAGTTTTTGAGAAAGTTGCGAGTGTACTTCCATTTGTCCATGCTGTGGATGCAACAAGATTCGCGCTACAGGGGGAATACAGTGAGATTTGGGTTCCCTTACTATGGGTAGTTGGATATACGATTGTTTTATATTTGATTGCAATTGTTGGGTTTAGGAAGAAAATGAGTGACTGAACCTCAATAAGTGGGCTGTAATCTATTGCTCTTTCTTTTATCTTATCGTCTTCAGCGAACCCCCAAGACTTCCAACGAGACTTCTTATAGCTATACAGTGATCTCCTGAGTGTCCGAATATGTAATTAGTTGACTTCTTCACTATATCCCTCAAAAGGGATTTTTTTATTGAAGAAATTGTAATGTTAGTACTTGCCAATTGCTATAAAAACGAATAATATATAAAAGTAATCAAAAAATGTTCGTATTTTGGGGAGGATATCTCTGTGTTTAAATTAAAAGAAAACAATACAACTGTAAAAACGGAAGTCCTTGCAGGGTTCACGACGTTTTTTACAATGGTCTATATTGTCATTGTCAATCCAATCATTTTAAAAGACGCAGGTGTGCCGTTCGATCAGGTGTTTACGGCTACGATCATTGCAACTGTGCTTGGAACGTTATGGATGGCACTTGCCGCTAATTATCCGATTGCCATTGCTCCTGGGATGGGTATGAATGCGTATTTTGCTTATTCGGTCGTTGGAACAAATGGAATTACGTATGAAACAGCGTTCTCGGCTGTTTTCGTTGCGGGTCTTATTTTTGTTATTTTGTCTTTGACATCTTTCCGGAAAGTGTTGATTGAAGCCATTCCGGATAACTTAAAGCATGGAATTACAGCAGGGATTGGTTTATTTATCGCATTCATCGGGATGAGACAAGCTGGCATGATCGTCTCCCATCCATCGAATTTAGTTGCGCTCGGTGATCTTCATTCACCAACTGTGCTTTTTGCATTGCTTGGTCTTACTGTCACGCTAATTTTAATGGCGTTACGAGTGCATGGGGCATTGTTCCTTGGCATGATCGTCACAGCCGTCGTTGCCTTTTTCACGGGGCATCTATCCTTTGACCAAGGTTTCGTTCAAATGCCATCGCTTCCGGAAGGACTCATTGTGTCCAATCCGTTTACTGCCCTTACGGATGTATGGCAACATATGTTGTTCCCGGTTGTCTTTTCATTCCTCATGGTGACGATTTTTGATACGACTGGAACGATGATTGGAGTTGCGCAGCAAGCCGGCTTAATGAAAGATAATAAAATGCCACGGGCACGCCAAGCACTACTCGCAGATTCAGTTGCAGCTACGGCTGGCTCGATGTTCGGAACAACTCCGACGAGTGCATATATCGAATCATCAGCAGGTGTAGCAGCAGGGGGAAGAACTGGGCTTACGACGGTCACGGTCGCCATTCTTTTCATTGTCGCAGCGTTTTTCGGACCGCTTGTCAGTGCGGTTTCAGGCTTATCATCGATCACTGCACCAGCTTTGATTATCGTCGGCAGTTTAATGATGGGGGCCATTGCCAAAATCAAATGGGATGAAATTGACGAAGCCTTTCCCGCATTTTTAATCATCTTAAGCATGCCGCTCACTTCAAGTATCGCAACGGGGATAGCGCTAGGATTCATCTCGTATCCGATCTTGAAGGTCGTTACGGGAAAATGGCGTGCTGTCCATCCACTTGTCTATGTGTTTGCAGTTCTATTCTTTTATCAATTGGCATTTTTGCCGCATTAACATGAAGCTATGATAAGAGCAACTCTCATTTCAAATGGGAGTTGCTCTTTTTGACATCCATTCATGTAAAAAAATAGGCATTTTACTTGCTATTCATCAACCATCACGTTACACTTAGAGTATAACGTGATGGTTTGAGGTGATAATATGGGACTGAGAAACTAAAAATTAGCGATCTTGCTACTAGAGCAGGCGTAACGAAACGTACGATCGATCACTATACAAATGTAGGTCTACTTGTAATGGAACGTTCCCCATCTAATTATCGGTTATATCCTGTAGATATGATTAAGCGTGTTCATTGGATAGAAGAGCAAAAAAGGTCCGGTATGTCCTTATCGGAAATAGCCAAATTAATAGGTACTGAAAAGATAGAAAGTAAACCATATGAAGAAATAGACATTCATGAAATTCGGCTGCAAATGCAAAAACTAGAAAATGATGTGTCCAAAATGATGGAGACTTTAAGTGAACAAGAAAAACAAAGTCTAAAACAAAAAGTAACACCGGAAAGTGTTACTTTGATGCAAGCTTTAATACTACTCTTACAATAAGGAGGTGGGTGTTCTACTTTTGTAGAACAGACTATTGTCAACCCCCATATATTTAATTATATTTGCTTTACTCATTGCTTTAACAGCATTCTTCGTCGCAACGGAATTCGCTATTGTGAAAGTCCGTTCATCTCGAATTGATCAACTTGTTGCAGAAGGAAAAGCGGGATCACTTGCGGCTAAACATGTCACAACCCATTTAGATGAATACTTATCCGCCTGCCAACTTGGAATCACAGTAACCGCATTAGGGATTGGTATGGTAGGAGAGCCTACCTTTGAGTTTATTTTACATCCCTTGTTTGAAACGATAGGGATTCCGACGGACTATATCCAATGGTTCACAATCGGCGGAGCGTTTATCATCGCCACATTCTTGCATGTTGTTGTAGGAGAACTTGCGCCGAAGACAGTAGCCATTCAAAAGGCGGAAGCTATAACGTTGGCATTTTCAAAACCACTTCAAATCTTCTATAAGATTTTATATCCATTCATTTGGACATTAAATGGTTCTTCTCGTTTATTGCTCAAATTATTCGGTATTAAAGCAGCATCAGAAAATGAAATGTCCCATACCGAGGAAGAGCTTCGATTATTACTTTCTGAAAGCTTTAAATCAGGTGAGATCAATCGAAACGAGTTACAATACGTAAACAATGTCTTTGAGTTTGACGACAGAATTGCACGTGAAATCATGGTACCCCGTACCGATATTATCGGCTTTGAAGTAAATGCTTCTTTTCAAGAAGTACTTACAACAATATCAGAAGAGCAATATACAAGATATCCAATCTTTGAGGATGACCGAGATAATATGATCGGTTTCTTGAACATCAAAGATTTCTTAACACAAGGCATGACCAATCGTGTCCAGCCTGACACATTTAAATTGTCCGATTATATAAACCCAATCATTCAAACGATCGACATGGTACCCATTCAGGATTTACTGCAAAAAATGCAAAAAGAACGCATTCACATTGCGATTTTATTAGATGAATATGGCGGTACAAGTGGTATGGTCACGGTTGAAGATATTCTAGAAGAGCTTGTTGGGGAAATACGTGACGAATTCGATGCTGAAGAAATCCCAGAAATTCGTAAAATCAATGAAGATCACTTTATTATCGATACAAAAGTATTGCTTGAAGATGTAGAAAAGCTCTTATCCGTCGATTTCAACATAGACGGAATCGATACAGTAGGTGGTTGGTATTATACCCAGGATGCAGAACTAGATTTGTCCAAAACAATCAACCATCAGGGATATAAGTTCTCTGTCCATCTAAAAGACGGTCAACAAATTCAGTATATTGAAGTGAAAAAAACAGAATCCATAAAGAGTGAAGAGATAGTGGTAGCATAACATCTTCTGTACAGAGCGCAAACAACAAAAAAGTTTGCGCTTTTTTTCATGTATCGGCGAGTAATTGGAAAATGTTACAATTAAAAACACGTCGGCATAGTGAATTGATAAAAAAGGAGGGAACTTATGAAACCAGGTGAATTGATATATTTTCTTCTTATTGGAGTTATAGTACTGGCTGTAATTCTAGTGATTTGGCTTGTGCTTAGAAAAAGGAAAAAATGGGCGGTTGTTTTATCAAGCGTGCTTGTTATTGGTTATGCAGGATACTTTTTTTATTATCCTACATTACAAGTGAACACGCATGCGGAGCGATATGAACAAGTCGTTAATTATTTGGCGGAAAACTATCCAGATAAAGAGTTTACAATATCACCGAAAGATTATGAAGAAGGCTATACGGTTGGCACTTTTCAAGTGAATAATATTGAAACACCAATGATTGGTGTGATCCTTCGTGTTGATAAGGAAGGACAAGTGACGCAAACCGCTACTTGGGAAAACAGGGGATATCCAAAACAGCAAGAACTCTGGAGAGAAATCGAATTTACTTACGGGGGATACACATTAGATAAAGAAAAAGTGGAAATTGCGAAACAAGATGAATGGATTGATGGTGAGCTAACGGCATTTGCATTGACGATTGATGACATGCCGGCCATTGCGTTATTTAGTTACTCGAATGAAGGATATGGTTTATTGGAATTACAACAAGGAGCGCGTGAAGAATTTGTTTTTATTGAAAAACGCAGCTATATATTTATCTATATTGATGAACGCTATCAAGGAGAGATACTTACGTTTCAATTGAAAAACGGTGAAGACTACACGGTGAATGCTGACCAGAATAAAGGGAAATTAATTGTAGAGAGAAATAACTTCATTTATAAATAGGGGGCATTTCAGGTAGTTTCTTTGAATAATTAGAGCCTTTACGGGAAATTGCGTTTCAATGGGAAGCGACGCTGAGAAAAATGGAGGGGCTGTAGACTTTGAGTTATGCACTTGTTTTATTTTCATTATTGGTTTCGTCCATTCTATCTATTCTCGTATTAAAAAAGACAAACCATAAATTATTGAGCATGTTATCAGCCCTCTGTGTAAACATGGTGATTTTACTTACTGCATCGTGGATTTCTTACAGTATGAATGAGGAAGCACAAATTTTTGGAACTGGTTACTCAGATCTATATCTATTGACCTTTTCCATTCCAATAATCACTTGGATAAACTTTTTGATACTTCAATTTGTAAAAAACAAAAAAACGGGCGCGATTAATAAAAATGAAAAATGAAAGTCGACTGCTGATGTCGGCTTTCATTTTTTATTTATCTCGAACGAGTAGAATTGGGACTACTCGGATGTACGCTAATTCACATGCCAGTTCAATGATCGTTTGTGTGACGATTACCGCGGCTACCAATGTGCTTATCTCGTCTGGTAGAGCTATTGCAAGTGGAAGAACGACAAGTGAATTGCGCGTCGATCCACTAAAGACGAGGGCACGGCTCGCTCCGACATCAAGAGCGAACCACTTAGCGATGAAACGTGAAATGATTGGCATGATGATCATAAATGCAAGATAGATTGGAATGACTTTTAAAATTAGGTCCATAAAGACAGATAGTTTGCCGATCTGAGAGGCTACGACAACAAAAAGCGTAAGTGCCATGAATGGAACGGGCAGCCATGCCGAGATATTTACGATTCTGTTGCCGATAGACGCTTTTCGTGCAAGTAGCTGTATGGCAATCGCGATGACAAGCGGTATAACAATGAGACCGAAAAATGCCTCAAAGAAAGGACCTGGTTCTACTATACCTGTTGCTTTCTCGCCCATAAACAACCATAAATAAAGAGGCAAGAGAAGCATTTGCGAAATGAAAAGAAGTGGTGTGGAAAAAAGGACAATCTTTTCATTGCCACGGCCAAGCGCTGTAAAAACAATGACATAGTCAATACAAGGGGTCAATAAAACCAAATACACCCCGAGTAGCAACGGTGGATGGTCCTGCAGCAAGGTTGTTAAAAGCCATACGACAATTGGAACTGCTATGTAATTAACAATCAATAACCCAACGATATAGCGGCGGTTTGCAAATGCTTTTTTAAAAGCTACAAATGGAATCTGTGAAAACATACTGTACATTAAAATTGCAATCACAATAGAAATCGATCCATCTAATCGTCCTGCAAAATCAGGAGCTAGTAAGCCAAATCCAGACGCAATCAGTAAAACAATGACATATAGCCAAACTTGATTATTTTCCAGTTTTTCTCGAGTAAACATGAAAGTTGATTCCCTTCTTTTCTACATGATCCCATAGGGGGGTGCAGTTTCAGTACACGTGCACCCTAACTAACTATAAGCATTGGAAAATGAGAAATCAAAGATTCTAGTTATGATATCGGTACTAATGACACGGGTTAGCCGCAACTCCCATTCGCTATCGATAAGGAATATTACCATGCTCTATTTACATAAAATAAATTTAGATTGAACGACTCTAATTAATTTGATTTTAATAAATGGCGATTACATTGGAGAGTGGAATATGGGTGCTATTACTGGTAAAGAATATATTAAACGATTAAATCAATTGAATAACGAAATTTGGTACGACGGTGAAAAAATTGTAGGGCCGCTCTCTGAACATCCAGCCTTTAAGGGGCTCATTCAGTCAAAAGCGGCCCTTTATGATTTGCAACATGACCCAAAAATAAAAGATGAGATGACCTTTATTTCCCCAGTTTCAGGAGAAACGATTGGCCTTTCTTATTTACAACCTAAAACAAAAGAGGACTTAATAAGAAGAAGAAAGATGACTGAACATTGGGCTCGATATTCAGGGGGGATTATGGGAAGAAGCCCAGATTATTTAAATACGGTTTTGACGAGCTTTGCATCTTCAGTAACCTATTTGAAAAATAAAGAAAATTGCTTTCCGCATAACCTACAAACATTTTATGAATATGCCAGGGAAAATGACTTGTCCTTCACGCATACCTTTATTTCACCGCAAGTGAATCGTTCTCAAGTCTACATTGAAAACAGCGTCGAGCCAATTGCTGCAAAAGTCATTGGTAAAAATGATGAAGGAATTATCATTAAAGGTGCCCGCCTTCTTGCTACGCAAGGTGGTTTAACAGATGAAGTTTTAGTATTTAGTGTTGGTAAACTTCTATTTAATGAAGATGAAGCTTTTGCTTTTTCGATCCCTTCTAACACGAAAGGAATTAAGTTTATTTGTAGGGATACATTCATCGGAGGTCCATCTTCTTTTAATCATCCATTAAGCTCTAGGTTCGAAGAAATGGATTCGATCGTTGTCTTTGACAATGTATTAGTACCTTGGAATAGGGTGTTTTATTACAACAATGTGGAGGTATCTGAAGAATTTCCAATGGAAAGCCCGTTCCTTCCCTTTGCGAAGCACCAAGTATTAGTTAGACAAATTGTGAAAACAGAGTTCGTTTTAGGGATTGCTGAACTTCTTATCGAAACGATTAATATTAGTGGGTATCAACATATCCAAGAAAAGTTGTCAGAAATCATCATTGGTCTTGAAACGATGAAAGCCTTGCTGGAAAAAGCGGAAAATAACGCGAAGTTAGATGAGTGGGGATATATGCGGCCAGAAATTTATCCACTTCTAGTTGCTGGTAACATTTTCCCTAAAATCTATCCTCGTTTCACAGAAATTATCCAGCTTATCGGAGCGAGTGGAATGATTACATTGCCAACCGAAAAAGCTTTTCATTCTTCTATTAGAAAGGACTTAGATTCTTATCTTAAAGGAGCAACGAAGACCGCAGAGGAACGAGTGAAAATATTTCGTTTAGCGTGGGATCTAACAATGAGTTCCTTTGGAACAAGGCAAACCCAATATGAGCGATACTTTTTTGGCGACCCCATTCGATTAGCAAGCGATTTATATAAGAAATATCCAAAAGATGAATATGTAAAAGCTATTCGTAATTTCTTAAATCTAAACTGATGCCGCTTGTGGAAAAACCAACAGCCTAATTCCTCGCAAAAAGACAGAGGAATTAGGCATTACCATTTTCAGTTCTTACTCATCCTTTACATCGGTAAATCTTTACATCATCGCTATCGTCAACTGTTGCCAATAAAATGTCTGAAGCTTGCACATTATAATGTGTGAATTTAGTTTGCAACCACTTCATATCTTTGCCTACACTCTTCAATGAATCCATATCAATTTTCCCTTCTTTGACGATTACTATTGGAAAGGAAAATGGGTTTGTAGTGAGTTGCAAATCTTTAGGCGTTACTGGTAGATGCTGAGGGGAAAGGAAAAAGGAAATGGTTCCGTCTGGTTCCCATAATGCCAATGCTACTTTCTGAATATCTTTAATTTGTTCCTTACGTAGTTCTGATAATAAATGATCGATTGTAATTCTCGCTTTTTTTAGGTTCGGTAAAATCAATTCCCCATTCTTAATGAGTGGGTAGGGCGACGGTTCCATCAATTTGCGTAAATTTCCCCATTTTAACGTTGCATAAACTGTAGTGATGTAAAGAATGATTAATACTGCTGTCGAAATCAACGCACCTTTCATTCCCAGCTTTTCATCAGATAGGGGATGGGCTAAAGTGTTTCCGATAATCAGGGCAATGGTTAAGTCGATCAACCGTAACTGGGAAATAGAACGTTCCCCCATCAACTTTGTTGCAAATAATAAAAAGAAAAAGCCTATAATAGCACGCAACACCCATTGGATTGCTGTCAATGTTTCTTGTCCATAGAAAAAAGCCATTATTACTCACATCCTATAAGTACCGTTCGTATTTCTCTGTAGTATGTGACTGTAAATGGTAATGATACTTCATAAAATCGGGCGGTCTTTCTCCGGTTTCGAAATAGAAAAAGAGCCTAAAAGGCATAGCAAACTATGCAAATTTTAGGCTCGTTTTTCTTTTTTGTTAATCACACGTTACTCATCGACAATTGGATTAGGGGTATCCCGTTTTTTTCAATTGTATTATTTGTTCCAATAGGCTTTTGCTTCTTCCTCAAGTACTTTTAATCTTTTGTAGTAATCGGGAAATTCGTTCAGGTGAGCCAGTGCGATTTTCCCAGTAATAAGAGGGTTATCATCAGTGACATTTGTTTGGTTTGATTGTCTTCCGTGTTCAAGCTCAATGTTTACGCCCATCCAAAATTCGTTTAAATCAAACTTACTCTCTCTAAAATCAATGCCTAAAAGTAAAGCAATTGCAGCTGCTTCTTCTTTTGAAAAGGAGGATCTCACAACGTTTGAATTACTTGCTGGATGATCATTTGTATACCTAATTGGATTTGCATTTATTTCAAATGGAATGCTCTTTTCATGATTGAATGGACGAAAATAACCAAGAGTGTTTGCATGGTTGACTCCGGTAGGGGTGTAGGCATTGTAAGAATGTATTGGGAATTTAGGGTAATAAGGATGATGTTGGATGATTGGACCATGATACATTCTTTTCATTCCTTTCTCAACTTGTGAATTATCATATGTGTTAGGCAAAGGGAATGTTCGATACAAACGGAGGAAGATAGATTAGAGGTTTTTAATACAAACTTACTTTTCTAGTTGATTCACATCTCAAATTTCCTTTTGTAATGTGCAAGAGCAAGTAAAGGGAAGATATACTGATAGCTATGATAGTGGATATAAAATCCTCCTCCCATTCCTTGGCCAACAGGATACGAATCGGTCCAATCGGGTTGTTTGGAAGCTTCGAGTAAATAGGCGATTCCTTTATTGATTTCTGGTGTTATTTGATCCGAGGCTGCAATGAGTGCATCAAGCGCCCAAGCTGTTTGGGTACTATTGCTTGAACCGAGTGGGACATACGCATTTGCAAGGTCGCTTTTGCATGATTCTCCCCATCCACCGTCTGCGTTTTGTATCGAATGCAGCCAGTTCACCGCTTTTTGAATGGATGGATGTTGGCTACTTACACCCGATGCGGCAAGGCCGGTAATCGCTGCCCATGTTCCATAAATGTAGCAAATTCCCCATCGACCATACCATGAGCCATCCTTTTCTTGATGATGTAAAAGCCAGTCAATTCCGCGTTTGATTGTCTGATGATGTTTCGGTAAGTTCGTGTAGTTACCTAAAAATTCTAGCGTTCTACCTGTTAAGTCGGAACTGCTCGAATCCGTGAGTAAAAATCTTCCTCCTTCAATCGGAAGTAAGTGCACGATTGCTTTGTTTACATTTTTTTCGAAAGAAGCCCATCCGCCATCGCTATTTTGCATGGACAAAACCCATTGAACGCCTTTGTTCCAAGCTTGATGGAAATGGGGGTCTGTGCCGACCAGACGCGAAATGGCTCGTAGAGAAGCGGTTGTATCATCTATATCCGGGATGAATGTGTCGATATCCGAAAATCCCCATCCTCCAGGAATCACACCGGGATTATGAAGCGCCCAATCCCCATACGTAGTTTGTTGACGTCCAGCTAAGTAGCGATTTGCTTTTTGTACTACAGGATCAGTTGATAAGACTCCAGCTTTTTGAAGCGTAAAACTTATCAAGTTCGTATTCCAAACGGTTGCGGTTGTATATTGCATATGGATATGGCCTTGAATTGTGCTCTTCATCGATTGCAATCCACGGATTGCCTTTATTATTAGCGGATCCCTGTTGGAATGGCCAAGAGCGAGTAAAGCGAAAATCATAAGGAATGTCGAACTAAAATAACTGCAAAGGGTTCCATCCGGCTCGATGCGAGTGAGCATATATTGTTTTGCCCGATTCATTGCTAACTCATGGATCGTATGGGGGAGTCCTGGGAGACTTTTAAAACTGTGCTCAAATAGTGAAATCAACTGTTGTATGTCATGAAGGTTAAAGAATCCATCCGTTTTTGAGGATGAATAAAGATCGGACAAGGATGGACTTCGTTTCGTAGTTTTAACGAATTTTTTATCTGCCACAATCATGATGGGTGCGAGATTTGATCTTCCGTAAACAGATATATCATAAAAGTTGATTGGAAACTGGAGAGGTAAGAGGAGCATTTCTACAGGTAATGGGAAATAGGGCGGCCACTCATATTGCCCAGTAAGCGCGAGCATAATCTTCGTGAACAGAAGTGATTTCTCAATCCCGCCATTCGCTAAAATAAACTCTTTTGCTGCAAGTAATCGAGGGTCATCTTTGCTGACATAACCGGAATACAAAAGGGAATAATAGGCCTCCACTGTAGAGCTTACGTTCCCGTTCTCTTCATCATGAAAAAGTTTCCACGCACCATTCGGATCCTGCCTACTCAAAATTCGTGTCGTTAATTCCCGAATTACTTCTTCCTCATTCATTTCCAATGTCCGTAATAAAATAATCATGTATGCATCAGTAGAAATACCACTTTCAAACGGGTACTCCCATGATCCATTAGGCGTCTGATCATTTCTTAACTGTTGTATTAACCGGTTCATTTCATGCTCTACACGTAACTTCAACGATTTGTCATCTCCTTTCATATATGTATACAGCTTTTCATAATCCTATATGAAGAAGGATTTTAACGGAGGTGAACCGTGCTTAATATTTTTAGGGTGCTAGTCGGAAAATCGCGCATTCCGAAGCAGTTACTTTCCATAAAAGCTGGTTTACGAAACTATGATCATGCTTCTCGTCCAGTAGAAGAAGATTTGTCCAGAGAAGACAAGCAGCTCCTACAATCCATCCGGTTAAAAACAAATCAATTGAATGTGAATAATGTGACACGAACAAAGGCGTATCTTGATTTCTATCAGTCTCAGCCGGAAATCCATTGGGCATTTCTCGGTCATATGGTTTCAAGAAATGGCGGGTGGAATATGACGGATTTAAGAGGAGAGTTCCTTTCTGTACTCATGAATGAGCAAACAAAAGAGGATTTTTTTGCATTTTTAGAACGTGGCAACTGGCTGATCTTTCAGGATGCCTATCCGCAGTTTTTAGTCTATGAGGAAAGTGTCAAGCGAAATCAAAATCTGTTTTATTTATTGCCGTATTTTCATGTTTCGATATTTATGGAAGTCATTTGGAATCATTTTTGGGAGGAGCGGGATGCTTATCTGCTCACGGTTGCTCTCATTATTAATGAACAAAGTTATTTGGATAAAAGAATAGTGCAGAATCCTTTTTATGAGAAAAAAGTGCTTCAAACATTTGAGTTTGTTGTGCAGGATCTTCTTTCATTCAACCAAATATTGTTTCCTTACATAGAGAATGGACACCCATCAGAAAAGGCAGCTCTCACTGGACTAACGCTCCATCACTTTGGTTCTTTGCATGAACGGATTATGCTTGGAAAGCGGTTATATTTTTTGCTATATCATGATGGGAAGCTGTTCGAGAAAATTTATCGTTGGGCTGTGAACCATCCCCATACCGGTTCAAGAAAAGACTTCTGGCCAGATATTTTTAATGATATATACGGAGGGATACCCGGGAGGGCTTTCACAAGAAGGTTACAGTCTTGTCAGTTGAGAAGAGGTTCAACGAGATTGTATAGTCCTCGGCTTGAGCATGCATGGAAAAATGTTTCCCATTCCGAGGCGGAAGAAGGGGATTGGTTTGAGCACTGGCGTGTTATTGAATATTTAGTTGACATAAAACAACCGATTATTGAAAGGGGCTTTGATGAATACTGTGAAACACTTGGAAAGCTCGAGCTCGCCGCTATTGCCAAAACGGCAATCTTCACGTAACTCCTATGTGCCTACCGTTATTTTTGCTTCCTTACTAGGGACGTATGCAGAGTTATTTTTTGTCGGGAAAGGTTATTATGAATTTTCCGTTCGTCCGTTTCCTTATATATTTTCGATTAACATTCTTTTCACGCTTATCGTCCTCCCTTTGTTTACTTGGGTATTTCTATATTTGGCAAATAAAATGGTGTCGGGTTGGGAAAGGCTTGTTTTCATGATATTTCTAAGTCTCCTCGCTTCAATTGCTGAGAGAGTAGCGGTGCGTCTAGGATTGTTAGCTACTAGTGAACAATGGAGTCATTATTATTCGTTCTTTGGATATTTTCTGTTTCTTGTGCTCGTATGGATAGTATCTAGATCGGGTAAATCATAAGAGGAATCATGTAAATGCAAAAAAAGCAAACGTCTTCCTCGATGGGGAGACAGTTTGCTTTTTTCTTGTCAGTCTAATGTAGGAAATGTAATTAATATTTGCCCATTGCTATTGATTACCTCAATAATTTCATGATCGAATAGATAAGGGGTGTCATTTTCATCTTGTGGTTTGATTGTTTCATACATATTCCTTACTGATAAAACCGGGAACGTCACCGGTATGAATCGTCCCTTATGTAAGACTTTCATATTACCCATTAAAAATAATTCTTTGCTGGATGCTGCGAAACTTAAATGGCCAACTACCTTATTTCCTGATCGTAATTTAACATGTTGCAGCAAAGAAATTAGGCATAAAATGAAATCATTGATCACATCGTGAGACAGTTTTTCATAACCTTGCTCGATGAACAATGCGTTGAAGTCGTTCCGAATTTCTTTGAAAGAGAATACATTCTCGATCTTCTTCGTTTTTCCTTTACCGAGATTATTAATAATTTGCTTGCACTCATCAAAAAACTCCCTAATGTGCCCGCTATTATTTTCCCTCTGTATGACAAAGTCGCCAAGTTCTTTAATCACTTTATGGTCTTGTGCCTTTTCTTTAGCAAATAATAAAAAGCTTAAGAAATCCTTTTCGTCAAAATTCCTTTCTACAAACTTCTTGTAATAGAAGTCAAAGAGTTGTTGCTCTTTTTTATCCACTACCTTCACTCCTTATGTAGTTGTGTTTCGATGTACACATTAATTTATTTATCATACCACGGAATGATTTGTGATGAATATTATTTTCAATTCGGTAAACTACTTGCGGGTTTGAGGAATTTTAACCCGATATTAACAAGGTTAGTTGAGCAAGAAAATAAATATAATTGTAGTTTAGATAGGAAAACATTTTGAGTTCTATAAGAAAGAAATTCCGACTACAGTATGAAAGGATAACTAAAAGGAGGTTAGACAGATGAAGGCAGCGATTTATAGATCCTATGGCGCCCCTGAAGTTCTGGAGATTACAGATGTCGAATTGCCAACCTTTAAGGACGACGATAGGGTATTAATCAGAGTGCATAACGCGTCGGTCAATCAATATGACAATCTGTTTCGAAAGGGCTATTTGCCTACTAGGTTACAGAATGGTCTAACAAAACCCAAAACACTAATTCTTGGTATAGACGTTGCGGGTACTGTAGAAGCGGTCGGCAAAAATGTACAAAGGTTTAAGGTTGGAGATCGGGTCTTTGGGAGTTGTCTCGGATCACATGCTGAATTTGTTTGTCCTCACCAGAGTGGTTTATGTTTTATGCCGAAGAATGCAAGCTTTAAGGAAGCAGCGGCTATTCCATGTGCTGCTCAAACAGCGTTGCAAGCATTACGTGATATAGCCCAAGTAAAGCAAGGGCAAAAAGTTTTGGTCTATGGTGCATCAGGTGGAGTTGGACATTTTGCTGTTCAGCTTGCATCATACCTCGGGGCTGAAGTAACCGCTGTGTGCAGTACATCAAATCTGCAGTGGGTGAAAGAGCTTGGTGCACATGAGATAATTGATTATACTAAGAAAGATTTCGCAGAGAATGGAAAAAAGTACGACGTCATTCTAGATGCAGTAGGGAAACGGACTTTTTTCAGTTGCTTGCGTTCTCTCACTGAGACAGGTGTTTATATAACAGAACATGCATTTTACCCTATGTATCACCCTTTGCAATTAATGGTAAGTTCCTTGAGACGTCACAAAAAAGCAAAGATTCATCTTGCAAGACCGAATGATAAGGATTTGGATTTCTTATGTACATTAGTGGAGGAAGGGAAACTAAAACCTGTTATTGAAAAATGCTACCCATTGGATCAGATTAAAGAGGCACACAGGCATATTGATAGAGGGCGCACAAAGGGAAAAATTGTTCTGGATATTACGTCAGAGTGACTGTATCTCTATTGTTACATTTATTTCCACATGATATTCACATAAAACAACTATTTAAAATGATTATATATTAAAACGAAGTATATCCTAGCCATATTGGTAGGGTGTACTTTTTTGTTTTAACGGCATTGTTTCCATTTATAGACAAACGAATAATTAAAGTTGCACAAAGGAAACTTTTCGCATACAATGACATTACAATTAAAAGTGTTGGGGGGATAAGATGGTTGAGTATTTTTTATCACTAAGTCCAGTATACCAAGCGCTTATTGCGACTCTATTCACGTGGGGGATGACTGCGTTAGGAGCTGCATTGGTATTCACGACAAAAACAATGAATCAGAAACTAATGGACGGAATGTTAGGATTTGCGGGCGGAGTCATGATCGCCGCAAGTTTTTGGTCATTGCTTTCGCCAGCCATTGAAATGGCGGAAAGTGGTCCTATGCCATCGTGGTTTCCTGCCGCTTTTGGGTTCTTATTAGGAGGCTTATTCCTATGGGTGGCGGATAAGATCATTCCTCATTTACATCCAAGTTCTCCCATAAAAGATGCGGAGGGCATAAATCCTGAAAGAAAAAGACGCAGCACACTTCTCGTTTTTGCGATTACGTTGCATAACATACCCGAAGGGCTTGCAATTGGAGTCGCCTTCGGTGCAGTAGCAGCTGGATTTGAATCCGCCTCATTGGCAGCCGCTATCGCGTTGGCTGTTGGGATAGGAATTCAAAATTTACCTGAAGGTACGGCAGTGTCCATGCCATTGCGTAGAGACGGCATGTCTCGTCGGAAAAGTTTCTTTTACGGCCAGTTTTCAGGAATGGTGGAGCCTATTTCAGCGGTAATCGGTGTCCTTGCTGTATCGTTCATGACCCCGATCCTCCCGTTTGCGCTAAGCTTTGCAGCGGGTGCGATGATTTTCGTCGTCGTGGAAGAGGTAATTCCAGGGTCTCATGAAAACGGCAATAAAGATTTAGCATCCATTTGCTTAATGTTAGGCTTTGCTGTCATGATGATATTGGACGTAGCGTTCGGATAACAAGTAAAAAGGAACTGTCCAGAAAGTCGGTGACTTTTTGTGACAGTTCCTTTTTGTAATTAATCGCGTCCAAAGTGAGCTCCCGCGCGTCCAAAGTGAACTACTCCGCGTCCAAAGTGAGCTCCCGCGCGTCCAAAGTAAGGTGCTCCGCGCTCAAAGCAAGCCTCCACGCGCTCAAAGCAAGCCTCCACGCGCTCAAAGTAAGCCGCCCCGCGCTCAAAGTGATCCCCCTCGCGCTCAAAGTCAACCGCTCCGCGCTCAAAGCCATCCGCTCCATGCGCTCCAATCCATCCTCAATCCATCAATTCGGCTCGACATGGACATGGACGTCATAGACGCCGTGGTCAAGGATCATAATTTGTTCGACTTGTGTTGCGATATTATGGGCTTCTGTAATCGTGAGTGTCGAATTGACGAGGATGACGACATCAATCACTTCATTATTCCCGTAGTACCTGCCTTTAATGGCTTTAATCCCTTTAACGCCTTTCACTTTTCCGATGACGTTTTGATAAAGGCTGATTTTTTCTACATCAAACCCATCTGAAAGCTGATGGGAAGCTTGTTTGAAAATATCCCATGCTGTTTTACAAATTAATAATCCAACGATGAGTGCTGTAAGCGTATCAAGCCAAGGCATGCCTAGTTGTGAACCGAATATTCCTACCGCAGCCCCGATACTGACCCAAGCATCCGAAATATTATCTTTTGCAGCTGCCATAACGGCTGTGCTATTTATTTGAGTGGCGATTTTTTTATTGTAACGATAAACAAAATACATCACAATTGCCGAGAAAATGCCGACATACCCAGCCCCGATGTGAGGGGATTCTTTTCCGCTTTCAAACATTGAGGAAATTGCATCATTTAACACTTGGATCCCAACCGCCAACATAATGAATGAAGCTACCATAGAAGCAATTGTTTCACTTTTCCAATGGCCATAGCCGTGATCCTTGTCAGGTGGTCTGCGGGAAAGTCGCAGACCGACAAGAACAGCGATCGATGCAATAATATCGGTTGTATTGTTTAGACCATCTGCCTTCAGTGCAGCAGAGTCACTCAAATACCCGATCACTAATTTTAAGATAGAGAGAAGAATGTAAGCAATGATACTGATCATTGCTCCACGCTCTCCTAATTTAAGATCATTATATTTCTCGTTATCCACGTTTTAGCCTCCATATGAGTCATCGTTCCCCGATTGACAATATTTATTAACTCCGCGTATCTTGCCTAAAGTTTTCCCTGAAGCAACAAAAACCCTCGACTGCATCCAGTCGAGGGTTAGGGATTTTTTGAAATAAAGTATATGTCATATGTATGTTGTAACATCTGTATCACTCTTTAGTATTTTGGCGTCTACCCACGATAACATGGATTGCTGAAATAAACAAGTTTTGGCAACCGATTAATCGGTGTCGCCCATAAGTAACGATTTTTCAATTATACGGTCTCAAAATATGAATAGTATGACTTAATTATACAGGGGGTAAGTAATACTAAATAAAATCCGTACAACTGTGGCAGATATTGTAATCACTGAATATGATAAATACAGAGACTTGAAATAAGGAGCCATCTACGTCTATTGAAGTAGGCAAAGCATTAAGCTACTCTAGAACTTTTTTAGCAATAAAACGGCCTTGAATTACAAAGCGTGTCAGGGGTATCGGGACAATCCGCTGTAAAGGGGAGTATTATGCCTGTTGAAGAAACGATCAGTCTACATGATTTGATTAAAGTATTAAGAAAGCGGTTCGTATTCATTATCAGTACGGCCCTATTCGCAGTGATTATAACTGGAATCGTCAGCTACTATTTCTTAACGCCTATTTACCAAGCGTCAACACAAATACTCATTAATCAGAAACAGACAGAACAATTCCAAGTTAGTACACAGGCCATTCAGACAAATATTCAACTCATCAATACATATACAGTCATTATCAAAAGCCCGGCAATTCTTACGAAAGTAATTGAAAATCTGGACTTGGATACAACACCGGCTGATCTTGAAAAAATGATAAAGGTTGAAACTACACAAGACTCCCAAGTTGTTAATATAAGTGTTGACGATCCGGATCATCATCGTTCTGTCGATATAGCCAATATGATCGTAGAAGTTCTCCAAGAGGAAATCCAACTATTAATGAACGTGAATAATGTTTACATCCTTTCGCCGGCGGTCTATCTCGAGAATCCATTTCCGGAAAAGCCAGATCCGTTGCTTAATATGACAATCGCGGCTGTCAGTGGATTGATGATTGGAGTCGGAATGGCATTCCTTCTAAATTATTTAGATATGACCGTTAAAACAGAGCAGGATATTGAAGAAATATTAGGATTTCCAGTGATTGGGATTGTAAGTCCGATTTCAGAAGGGAATGGCATTAAATTAAAAGGGTTATTAGGCCGTAGACGGAGAAAGGGACAGAAGGATGGCTAAGAAGACAAAGAAGAAAAGTCGGATAGCGGCACGTAAACTTGTTACGAGAGATGATCCTAAGACGATTGTTTTAGAGCAATTCCGTATGATTCGAGAGAATATTAACTTTCTGAGGCCGGATAAGAAGTTAAAGACCCTCCTTTTCACTTCCGCTTCTGCTGGGGAAGGTAAGTCGACATTGGCAGCAAACGTCGCCATCGTTTTCGCACAAACTGGGAAGAGAGTACTTCTAGTCGATGCGGATATGAGAAAACCTACGACACATTATACGTTTAGAACGCCAATTTCGCCTGGCCTATCCCATTTATTAACAAGACAAAGAGGTTTGGATGAGGTAATTAAAAGAACCCAAATTAAAGGGCTAGAACTCGTTACTTGTGGAACGATGCCTATAAACCCCGCCGAGCTCCTCGGTTCAAAAGTAATGGATGATATCATCACTGAAATGAAATCCAGGTTTGACATTATCATCATCGACGCACCTCCAATTCTTTTAGTTGCTGACGCCCAAATTCTTTCAAATAAATGTGATGGAACCATTCTAGTCGTCAGTTCTGGAAAAACTGAGAAAAACGAAGTTAAAAAGGCCAAAGGGTTATTAGAAACATCTAAGGCAAATGTCTTAGGAGTCATTTTGAACAACTATAAACTTGAAAAAGACCATTACTATTACGACTATAAAGGTGCTATAGAATAGTATGCTTCAATCTTTACTCTGTTATCGCTAGGAAGGGGAGACAAATGATCGACATGCACAGCCACATCCTGTTTGGTGTGGACGATGGACCGAAAACGATAGAGGATACAATACGTATTGTCGAAAAAGCAGCGAAACAAGGAATAAAGGACATGATTGCAACACCACATGCTTTCAGTCCTCATTATCATGTGCCAAAAGAAGAAATTGAAGGTCAAATTCGACTGCTTACAGATTGCTTGCAGGCAGGGGGCTATCCAATTAATCTTCACACCGGACAGGAAGTGCGGCTTCATGAACAGGTCCTAGAAAAAATTATAAAAAATGAAGCGATGACACTTGCTGGATCTCGTTATCTACTACTCGAACTGCCTTCCCAATCCATTCCTCTTTATACAGTAAGTGCAATACAATCGATGCTCGAAAATGGAGTCATACCAATTATAGCCCACCCCGAACGAAACAGAGCCATTGCTGAAAAACCCGCTCGACTCGAACAATTAATTCGACATGGTGCGTTTGCACAGGTGAATGCAGGAAGCCTTTCGGGTCATTTCGGGAAAAGTGTTCAAAGACTTTCCATTCAACTTGTCGAAGCGAATCTAATTCATACATATGGATCGGATGTTCATGATACTAAAACGAGACCATTATTGTTCAGAGAAGGACTTGGCTTTCTAGAAAAAAAGAAAAAAAACGACAGTATTGACATCCTGTTAGAGAACAACAAACGTATTTTAACAGACGAGCCATTCATCATTCTAGACCCGGAAATGCCAGTGACAAAAAAATGGTGGAAACCTATGAACTAACACCCGGTTACTTTCAAGTCTAGTGAGTATTCTGGAAAGGAGACTAAAATTTACAGATGTCATTTGAGGGCGTCGATAAATTATTACATAATCGAGGCAATAATTGGGGTAGGAAGGAGCGGGGCCCTCGTGTTAATGAGGATGAGAATGAGAACGAGCATACTAGCAATTGTCGATTCCCTTATTGTCCTATTTTCAATCTATGTCGGGTACTTCATCTTATATCCATTCATCAATGTATTCACAAACAAAATGCTCTTCATAAGTGTCGTCACCATTCAAATTGCGCATCACTTCTTCGCGTGGAAGTATGGACTCTATAGGAAAGCGTGGTCCTATGCGTCGACGGGGGAATTGAATTCGATCTTCAAGGCAGTCACATTGACCATTACAATTGCCTTGGTTGTCCAAACTGTTCTTTTGCATGAAGTATCTTATAGGGCACTCATACTCACATGGATGCTACATATACTTTTAATCGGCGGATCGAGATTATCGATTCGAATGATGCACGACATGATCAACCGAAGAAAGAATATCGAGACAACTCGCATAATGATTGTCGGAGCAGGCCAGGCAGGGACAATGATAGCTCGTCAAGTCCTTCAGAATCCTAAATCAGGAATGAAGCCCGTCCTCTTCGTTGACGATAACCATTCTAAAAGTGGATTAGAGATTTATGGAGTGAAAGTCGTCAGCGGTACAATGGATATTCCAAAGCTCGTAAAAGAATATGATGTTGAAAAGATTGTCATCGCTATTCCATCCCTCTCAAAACAGGATATGTTGGAACTATCAAAACTCTGTATTGATACCGGTGTGAAGACAATGACAATCCCGCGGATCGAGGACTTGATGACTGGGAAAGTTTCCGTCACAGACATGCGTGACGTGAAAATAGAAGATCTCCTCGGTAGAGAAGAAGTTGAGCTTAACTTGAAAGCAATTGAAGAAAAGCTTTCTAATAAGATAATCCTCGTCACTGGCGCGGGAGGGTCAATCGGATCAGAAATCTGCCGGCAAGTGAGCAAATTTAAGCCGAAAAGCATCATACTAATCGGGCATGGTGAAAACTCGGTTTACAACATAGATATGGAATTAAGAAATAGCGTGGAAGCTCATACAAAAATTATCCCAGTTATCGCGGATATTAAAGACCGTATGAGGATTTTTGAAATAGTTAGTGAGTTCAAGCCAGATGTCATCTATCATGCAGCAGCATACAAACATGTCCCGTTAATGGAAGCAAATCCAACAGAAGCCGTCAAAAATAACATATTTGGTACAAAAAATATCGTTGAAGCTGCAGACACATTTAACGTCTCCTATTTTGTCATGGTCTCTACCGACAAAGCGGTCAACCCTACGAATATCATGGGCGCATCTAAACGGTTCGCTGAGATCATTGTGCAGAACCTTGCGAAGGAAAGTAAAACAAAGTTTGCTGCAGTGCGTTTTGGCAATGTGCTAGGGTCTCGCGGCAGTGTCGTCCCACTGTTTAGAGAGCAGATTAAACAAGGAGGCCCCATTACAGTCACAGATCCTGAGATGACAAGATATTTTATGACAATACCCGAAGCTTCTCAACTTGTTATACAGGCTGGAACGCTTGCGATGGAGGGGGAAGTGTTTGTACTCGACATGGGCGAACCGGTTAAAATAGTCGATCTAGCGAAAAACTTAATTAAACTATCGGGGTATCGTGAAGACGAAATCGGGATTGTTTATACTGGAATTCGTCCAGGCGAAAAACTTTTTGAAGAGCTCTTGAATGAAGATGAAATTCAAAATGAACAAATTTTCCCTAAGATTTATGTAGGAAAGTCAACACCCATTAGCAAGAAGGAAATGAACAAAGTGCTTGAAAAACTCTTGGATATTCCAGTAGATGATATGAAGAAGACGTTAATTGACTTAGCTAACCGTAAAACGTCTGAAACATAAAAGAAAATATCTTGAATGAGTCAGCATAAAGGCCTCATACAGAGTTTAGATTATTATCATTCGATTATACGAGGGAGATAATAATGAATTCAAACAAATTGATTCCCATCCTTCTTGGCATCGCATTAAGCTCAACAACCTTTACGAAAATAAGGTTTATCGGCCCGATTGGAATAGGGGAACTGTTATTACTCCTTACGGCGATATTCATCATCATTCAACTAACCTACAACCAAAAACTATATATATGTGAAAAAAGTGTTAAACTAGTTTTTCTTTTATACTCCTTTATATTATTGGCTTTCATTTCTAATTTGTTCGGGGCATTCAATGGAACAATTGAAATAATAAACTTTAGGGATACCGTTGCGCTTTTAATTCCTATTGCGTTAATACTCCTCGTCGTACATTTACCCGATTATCAAAACGTATTGAAAAAAACAGCTTATCATTTTTATTTTTTCTCACATGCCTATATTTATTTTTGCTTAATCTACTTATTAGTGATCCACAACTTCTTATATATCGATTTCTTTTTTTATTACTCCACAAGATTTAGTGGACTTTCACTGAACCCCAACCAATTAGCATTATTGACCCTCATCCTACCCATCATCACTTTATATTTGATGAGCAAAAAAAGAATATCAAAATATCTAGGCATTCTCAATATAGTAGCAGTTGTCTGGATCGGCATAAAAATAGAAAGTGATGCACTCCTTTTAACTTGGACTCTCTCACTTTTTATATATAGTTATGTCATTTTCTTCAAAAGACTAAAATTTGAAAAACATGTAAAGGTAATTGTAAATATCTTCGTGCTTTCATTTCTAGTAAGCATGTTGAAAATAGCCCTAGATTTCTTTAAAAGTGTTTCAAATTCATTTGATGAAGTAAGTAATCAATCATCGATTCGATATGTATTATGGGAAAACGGATTAAAAGCCTTCACAAAATCCCCTTTAATTGGAAATGGAACAAAATCACAATCTGGAATATCCTCTCCTTTCGAAGGAGATGAAGCACATAATACATTAATTGATTTAATTTCAATGTTAGGTCTTTTTGGATTACTAGTTATTCTATTACTATTCTTATGGGCAATTGTTAATTCCAGAAAGAATATATATTGTCTTATTTTATTGCTCCAACTACTAATTTTCTCCAATTTCCATAATGTGATAAGGCAACCGATTATTTGGTTTGTACTATTCATTCTACTATTAATTGATCATCAGCAGAAAACGACTCCATCTAAAATCGTAAACAAAATCGGCTAAAGCTAATTCTATTTGCATAGGGAGGGATGGGTTGCAGAATGTGTGATTTTACGGGTATTTTAAATAAACCAAGTGCTGAAGTACATTTTCATCACAATGATCTGCAAAGTCCTCTGGCACTTGAGGGGAATTCTAAAAAAATTGCTTATAACGGTAAACTATACAATACTCAAGAGCTAAAAAAGAAATTAGAAAAAAATAACCATCAATTTCAAACCAATTCGGATTCAGAGATAATCCTTAAACTATATGAAGAATACGCTGAAGACTTTATTCAATATTTGCATGGGACGTTCGCGATTGCAATCTGGGATGAAACGAACAAGGAACTAGTCATGATCAGAGATCGAGTCGGTAAAAAACCATACTATTATTCTAATGGGCTTGATCAGTTACTATTTGGAACAGAACTGAAAAAAATAGTAGCACAAAACGGTATGTTGCAAAAAATTAATTTCGAAGCGGTAGAAAATTTTTTGCGTTTCTATTATATCCCGCAGCCGATGACAATATTTGAGAATGTCTATCAATTAATGCCTGGGCATATGATCAAATATTCTTTGGAAAACGATATGTTAACAATAAAAAAGTATTGGGATATAAATCAGGATGTTACCGAAAAAGATGTATCCTATCCATCCCTTCAACAAAGATTAAGAGAGACTTTAACAAGCTCTGTCCGAGAACGTATGGGTAGCGAAGAATCGGCTGGTGCTTTTTTAAGCGGAGGCATTGATTCGAGTATTGTTGTAGGTCTGTTGGCTGAACAGTCAACAAATCCTGTAAATACTTTTACGATTGGATATAAAGATCATAAACAATATGATGAGTCAGTATTAGCAAAGACAGTTTCAAAACTGCATAATACGATTCATCATGAACTATTTATCGAATTTGACGATTTACATGAAGTCATCGAAACCATCATTGGAAAAATGGAAGAGCCGTTTGCCGATTCTTCCGCTATTCCAACTTACTATGTTTCGCGATTAACTAAAAATCATACCTCTGTCGCCTTGAGCGGTGATGGAGGGGATGAATTATTTGCTGGATATAAAAAATACACAAGTGTCTATTATCAACAAATGTACTCAAAAATACCAAAGATGATTAAAGAGAAGCTAATTGAAGCTCCTTTACATTTGATTCCGGAAGACAAAAGAAATCCATTTACCTCATTTGCTACGAAAGCAAAAAAGTTTATGAGAAGTGCTAATACTGAAACTTTTCAAATGCATGTTAAGTTGATGGAATCTTACGACCATGACCAGATTTCTCGATTAGTCAAAAATAAATCATTAAATAGGTTTAATGTAGATGAACAGTTGTTTCACTACTTCCATTATTTAAATACGAATGAGCCTGTGAATCGGATGATGTATACAGACTTCAAATTCGCTTTACCCAATGACATGTTAGTTAAGACCGACCGGATGAGCAAAATAAATGGGTTAGAAATAAGATCACCTTTTCTTGATCATAAAGTAGTGGAATTAGCGTATGAAATTCCTTTGAAATATAAAATGCGTAGAACTCAAGGGAAAATCATATTGAAAGAGACGTTTTCAGACTTACTCCCCAAAGACATACTCACTGCCAAAAAGAGGGGATTTGAGATCCCTTTGAATGAATGGTTCAAGAATGAACTAAAAGAGTTAGTAGCTTCCTCTTTGTCGAAAGAAAAAGTAGAACAGGCAAACCTCGTTCATTTCCATATCGTTGAAATCATCATTGAAGAGCATATGAAAGGTAAAAAAAATCACGCAAACCTTATATGGAGTCTAATTGTTTTGCACAAATGGTATGAAAACTTCCTTAGACATGTTGAGGGAGGAGAAAAATGAAAGTATTAATTACAGGTTCTTCAGGTTTTATTGGCTTTCATTTATCAAAAAAATTATTGTCAATGGGTTATGAAGTGATAGGTTTCGACGACATGAACGATTATTATGAAACTACGTTAAAGGAAGCTCGTTTAGAAAAGCTAAAACCCTATAAGCGTTTTACATTTTACCGTGCCGATTTAGTAGACCGAAAGAAAGTTGAATCAGTATTTCAAGAAAATCAAATCGATATCGTCGTAAATTTAGCAGCACAAGCAGGCGTGAGATATAGCCTTGAGAATCCTTATGTCTATATCGATTCGAATATTGTCGGCTTTATCAATGTGTTGGAAATGTGTCGTCAACATCATGTAAAGCAATTGATCTATGCATCGTCCAGCTCGGTATACGGTGCAAATACAACATTACCGTTCTCCGTACACGATACGGTGGATCATCCTTTAAGTTTATATGCGGCGACGAAGAAAGCGAACGAACTGATGGCACATACGTATAGCAGCCTTTACAATTTACCGACGACGGGTCTTCGTTTCTTTACCGTATACGGGCCATGGGGGCGTCCAGATATGGCTCTCTTCAAGTTTACGAAAAATATTATCGAAGGACAGCCGATCGATATTTTTAACAATGGAAAAATGATGCGAGACTTCACATATGTCGATGACATTGTTGAATCGATTTCTCGGCTTATTGATAAACCTGCTGAGCCTAATCCGAATTGGTCTGGAGAAAATCCGGATCCTGGCACGAGCTATGCTCCTTACAAAGTTTACAATATCGGGAATAGTAGCCCAGTGTATTTGATGGACTTCATTTCTGCGATTGAAGAAAAACTAGGAAAAGTAGCGGTAAAGAACTTTATGCCAATGCAGGAGGGAGACGTTCCCGCCACTTATGCGAATGTCGATGACTTGTTTCAGGAGGTCGGTTTTAAACCAAAAACATCCATTAAAGATGGTGTCGACAAATTCGTCGACTGGTATTTGGAGTATTATCAAATAAAGTTGTGAAAGGGTCTGTGATGAATAGAAAAATAGCTGTTATCGGCTTAGGATATGTAGGGTTACCTGTGGCAGTTGCTTTTGGGAAAAAATATCCGGTAATCGGCTTTGATATTAACGAACATCGAATTTCCACATTACAGAATGGCGTCGATTATACAAATGAAGTAGAGATGAATGATTTAAGGGAAGCACAGATTGACTTCACGTTTGATCGTGAAAAATTGAAGGAATCAGACTTTCTGATCGTGTCTGTCCCTACACCGATCAATGCACATAATCAGCCAGATTTATCACCATTACTACATGCTTCCGAGACAGTCGGTAAAAGTCTTCAAGAGGGAGCAATTGTTGTTTTCGAATCTACCGTTTACCCAGGTGTTACAGAGGAAGAGTGCATACCTATATTAGAAAAACATTCAGGCTTGAAATCAGGTGTCGATTTTTTCGTCGGCTATTCTCCAGAACGGATTAATCCTGGTGATAAAGAACATACATTTACGAAAATCACAAAAGTAGTATCAGGTCAAACGCCCGAGGTTTTGGAAATTATTGCGGAAGTGTATAGCGATGTAGTCGAAGCCGGTGTCTACAAAGCGAGCTCAATTCGTGTTGCTGAAGCCGCAAAAGTAATTGAAAACACGCAAAGGGATGTCAATATTGCACTCATGAATGAATTGGCCTTGATTTTTGATCGTCTTGGGATTGATACGGCAGAAGTATTGGAAGCAGCAGGTACTAAATGGAATTTCCTTAAATTCTCGCCAGGGTTAGTGGGTGGTCATTGTATCGGAGTAGATCCTTACTACTTAACCCATAAAGCACAGACTGTCGGACACCATCCGGAAGTAATCTTGGCCGGTCGCCGAATAAATGACGGGATCGGACGTTATATTGCAAGAGCATTAGTAAAGAAGTTGATAAAGCTCAATTTGCCTGTACAAGGAGCAAGGGTAACTGTACTTGGATTGACGTTTAAAGAGAATGTCCCAGATCTTCGAAACTCTAAAGTAATAGACGTAATTCGGGAGCTGCAGGAATATGGAGTGGAAGTGCAAATAGCCGATCCACATGCAGATGTTAATGAGGCATTTCGTGAATATCAAGTCACATTGATATCTTTCGAGAAACTAATGCCAGCAGATGCTGTCGTCTTAGCGGTACCTCATGCGGAGTATGTGATTACAGGATGGTCCCAGTTTGATCGGTTATTAAAACATGGTAAAGGAATCGTTATGGATATTAAGAGTGTGCTAGATAAGGTGAGTAAGCCAGAACAGATTCATTTATGGAGATTATAGAAATGACTATGGTGGTATTGGTCAAATTGATTAGAAAAAAGATTTGACGTCCTCCATTCACACCCCCCCAGTTGCCAGTCTCGTTGCTTGAGTGTCAGCACGATTGGCCTAATGTACCAGTAAGCTTTTGTACTGCCCACGGATTCTACTTCCACGAAAATACAAAACTAATGCCCTATTAAAAAAACAGTAGGGATGCGATTCCGTCGAATCCCTACTGACAAAGTAATGCAGGAACAGCTGTCAGGAAAAAGCATCCCGAGTATTTATTGACGTTAGCATATTTTAAAATCACATAAGGTATTACCAATATAAAAAATAGGTGAAAAAATGCCGACTCCGATGTCGTTAAAAAGCAAAACAATCATAGGTGTTTTTTGGAGTTTCATGGATTTAATGGCGAACCATGGCATACAATTTGGTGTACAGATTATTCTTGCTAGGCTACTGCTTCCCGAGCATTTTGGACTTATTGGGATGATTTTAGTATTAATAGCCGTTTCCAACGCAATTGTAGATAGTGGATTTTCCCAAGCGTTAATACGAGATCAACATACAACACAAGAAGACTATTCAACTGTTTTTTATTTCAACCTTTTTATTTCATTGGTATTGTATGGTCTATTATTTAGTACGGCTAATATGATTAGTGTATTTTTCGAAGAGCCGCAACTGACAAATATTATTCGAGTGATTTCCTTAGTCCTGATCATCAATTCATTAGCAATTATCCAAAAAGCAATGCTTGTGAAGAAAGTTGATTTTAAAACATTAACAAAGGTAAGTTTTATTGCTGTTATTACTTCTGGAAGTCTCACAATATTTTTGGCAATGTCAGGATTTGGCGTTTGGAGTCTCGTTATTAATATGATCGCTCTGCAATCCGTTCAGACGGGATTACTTTGGTACTTTAATAAATGGATACCTTCTTTGACATTCAAAGTTCAATCATTTAAAAAATTTTATAGTTTTGGATACAAGTTATTAATATCAGGACTTATTGATACTTTTTTTTATTATAGTTACTTCGTTATTATTGGAAGAATGTATCATATAAATCAACTTGGTTATTATACAAAAGCTGTTAATATGAAAGACCTTGCCTCATTTGCTATCGTTTCGACTGTACAGCGTGTAACATATCCAGTTCTTAGCAGCATTCAACAAGAAAAAGAACGTCTGAAATATGGATTTAAGTCCGTTATTAAGATTTCGGCATTTATTAATTTTCCTTTAATGGTTGGTTTAGCAGCAGTTGCAAAGCCGCTGTTTATTGTAGTATTCGGTGAGAAATGGATACCTTCAGTTACCTATTTTCAATTATTATGTTTCGCGGGTATGCTCTATCCACTTCACTCTATCAATCTAAATGTTCTTCAAGTGAAGGGCAGATCAGACTTAATTTTGCTATTAGAAATCATCAAAAAGAGTTTGTTGGCAATTATGATTATACTTTCTATATTGCTTGGGTTCGGCATTATCGGTTTAATCTGGACGGCAGTTATTAATTCATTTGTTTCTTTTTTATTAAATTCGTACTTTTCAGCGAGAGAAATTGAGTATTCATCAATAGAACAAATAAAAGATCTACTACCTAGTTTTTTAATCTCTTTTTGTATGGGGATTGTAGTATTTCTAGTTGGAAACATGATAGATGGTAATCACCTACTGCAACTTATTAGTCAAATAACTATAGGAATTGCCATTTATATAATTATTAGCAAGATAGTAAGAGTTCAAGAGTTGAATACCCTGTATCAGATGGCTCTACCAATAGTAAATAGGATTAAGAATTTTAGGGGGCCAAGTTGATATGAAGGAATTAAAAATTAGTATGACATTCATGCTATTTAAAGGAGGAGATTATGGATCTTACACGGATTACATCACTGGCTCAACTTGAACAATACCGGGATGATTGGTCGCTCATATTGGAGGAAAATCAGAATACAAATCCGTTTATAGAGTTTGTCTGGGTTTATGAATGGTGGAAGCATTTTGGCGATGAATATGATATGGAGATTATTCTCGTAAAACAGAATGATAGGCCTGTTGGATTTGTACCTTTCATTTACAAAAGACGATGGTTTAGTCATCTATATACGTTTATGGCTCGCGGTCACGCAAATTATATGGATTTTGTTGTATACAATCATTTGTTACAGGAAGTTATCGAATTTGTATTTGATGAAATGATCAAAGAGAATAGAAATGCCGTGTTCTACTTATATGGATTACTTGAAAGTAGTCAAACACCAAGAGCTATCGAAGATTATTTACAGCAACGAAAATACGGTTTTACTATTCACCGAGTAGTCACCCCATACATTAATTTAAATGATATAAAGCTTGGCAAACACACGGATAAAAGGAAGAAGCTATATCAGCAAAATAAAAGAGAAAAGCGGTTACGAGAGAATGGAGAAGTAAGGTTTTCGCGGAGCGGACAAGAAGAAATGGAAACGGTCTTTCAACTCCATGACAAACGATGGAAGAAAAAGAGAGACACGAGCGGATTTACAAATGACAAAGATAAAGAATTTTACCGAAGTCTTGTCGGAATTCAGGAAGGTCCGATGCAAACGGAACTCGATGCACTTTACATTAATGACACGATGATTGCTTTCCATTACGGATTCAATTGTCGGGGAAGAGTCCTTTCGTATGTATTAGGCTTTGATGATAATTTTGAACCATTTGGTCCCGGAAGAATACTCGAAAGGGAAAAGATCTTGCAATGCAAAATTGATGCGATTGAAGCATTTGATTTTAGTATCGGTTATGAACCATATAAATTTGCATTGAATACAAATGTAGATTACACAAGAAAAATGATTTTTTCATCTACTGCAATGACCGCAAAAATTACACGGTCCTTATTATCAATGAAGGAATCATTGATCGATCGATTGAAGAAGAATTATAAATTTGTCTTGTTCATCCGAATTACAATCGGCAAGATTCTTTTTGTTTTCCGTAATTTATTCAACAAAACAGAGTCAAATGGTGCAAGGAGAGAAATACGAGCACTTTTAACTCGTTTAAAAAAATTCTTATATGAAAAAGAACGATATATTGTTTATCGAATCGAGAACAAAGAGGTTCCTGTATTAGATAACGCTGAAGACTTTATCGAATTGACGATCAACGATGCGATGAGTCATCCAGCTATTTCTCAAAAACATTTAAAGGAAATTTGCGAGAAAATGTATCGAGGATATAAGGGGTATTATCCGGCAGGAAATCTAACATTCGAAAATATTTTTTGGATGAATGACAAGGTACTCCGAATTGGCCCTATTTCCTATAGTGAACGTCTGGGAAGAAAAGCCATTCATTTTAAGAATTGGCATGAAGGGAACTTGGAGGCTGCATGCTACTTTGTCAAGAAGAACAGCAAAGCGAAAACAGTATTTGTAACTGTAAAAGATAAATCGGAGAAGGATGCTGGTGTACTCGAAACTGTAGGATTTTCCATTTATAAACAAATCTATAAACGAACTTTTTTGGGAAATGAAAAGTATGAAATCATAGAATGAAAAAGTAGTAGGAAGATCCATACTATTGAAAGGAGGAAATCATGGAGCTTACACGAATTACATCACTGGATCAACTTGATCAGTACCGTGATGATTGGTCTCTCATATTGGAGGAAAATCATAATACAAATCCGTTTATCGAATTTGTCTGGGTTTATGAATGGTTGAAGCATGTTGGCGATGAATACGATATGGAAATTATGCTCGTCAAACAAGATGGTAGGCCAATTGGATTTATTCCTTTCATTCACAAAAAACGGTGGTTTTGTCATACGTATACTTTTATGGCTTTCGGTCACGCAAATTATATGGATTTTGTTGTATATAATTATTTGTTAGATGATGTGATCGAATTCGTATTTGATGAAATGATTAAAGTAAGAAGGAATGTTGTTTTTTACTTGCATGGGTTACTTGAAAGTGGAAAAACCCCAAAAAGTTTAGAACTTTATTTACAGAAACGGAAATTTGTTTTTTCAAGTCATCGGGTTGTTACCCCGTATATTAATTTAAAAGATGTAATAATTGAAGAATATATGAATAAAAGAAAGAGACTGCATGGGCTTGACAGAAGGGAAAAGCGGTTACGGAAGAATGGAAATGTGAAATTTTTAAGGGTCGGACCAGAAGAAATGGAATTAGTCTTTCAACTCCGTGATAAACTGTGGAAGAAAAAGAGGGACACAAGCGGATTTTCAAAAGACAAGGAAAAAGCATTTTACCTGAGTCTTGCGGGTGTTCGGAATGGCCCGATGCAAACTGAACTCGATGCACTTTACATTAATGACACGATGATCGCTTTCCATTACGGGTTCAGATGTCGAGGGAGATTGCTTGTATATGTGTTGGCCTATGATCTTGACTTTGAAATATTCGGCCCGGGTAGAATACTTGAAAAGGAAAAGATACTGCAATGTAAAACAGATAATATTAATATATTTGATTTTAGTATTGGTTATGAACCTTATAAATTCGAGTGGAATACAGACGAAGACTATACAAGAAAAATGATTTTTTCATCGAATACTAGTAAGGCCAATGGTATTCGAAGATTTTTAACGCTGAAGGAATCATTGATTGAGAGAATGAAGAGAAATTATAGTTTTGTACTGTTTATTCGAAATACGATTGGGAAACTGCTGTTTATTTTTAGGAATCTATTCCGTAAGGCGGAGTCAAAAGCTATAAAGGAAGAAATAATGGCATATTTGACTAGTGTTAAAGAGTATGTATTCGAAAGAAAACGATACATTGTATATAAATTAGATGGAAAAGAGATTTTGAATTTATCCGGTTCCAAGAGCTTTATTGAATTATCGATTAACGATGCAATAAATAGTTTCGATATAGCTAATAACCATATGAAGGAAATTTGTAGAAAAATATACGGCGGATTCAAAGGGTTTTATCCAGCGGGAATTCTGTCGTTCGAAAATATATTTTGGATAAACGAAAAGATGCTACGGATCGATCATATAGCCTATCATGAGGACTTTCGGGGAAAATGTGTATATATCGATAACTGGAATAACGTTACCTTGAGAGACATATGCACATTCGTACAGCAACACTGTAAAGCGAAAACAATCTATGTAACGATAAAGGGAAATTCTAAAAAAGATATTGCTGCATTGAAGGAACTAGGATTTACGTTTAGCAAACAAATCGTTAAAAGAACGTATTTTGGTGTTAGTAAATACTATGTTACAGAGTGAAGAGTTGGGGGCAAGTAGCTTATGATTGCGATTGATAGAAAATTAATGAACATAAAGATCAAAACATATTATTTAGCGACAGAGGATATCCGAAAAGGCGATGTGAAAGCCCACCTAATTGGCTACGCACATTCTTTGATTCCGAAAAGTTCGCTTAGGAGCTTTGAAACTATACAAATAGATTTACGGAAAGATGAAAATGAATTACTGATGGAAATGAATAAAACGACTCGGCGGCAAATTAAAAGTGCACTGGAAAGAGGATTTACACATGTAATAGTAGACAATCCAACAGATCAGGAATTGATGGACTTTCAAGAATTTTATAATCGTTTTGCAAAAGATAAACGCACACATATGTTTAATTCATACCACATGCAGACAATGAAGCTACTTCGTGACCAAAATGCGCTTATGCTTACGTACATGAAAGATAAAGATAATAATATTCTCTGCTATCGTATTTACATGACAGATGGTATTGTCGTATTGAATTTGTATTCCGCATCCCATTTCCGAATTGTAGATGATCGAGAGTTAAAGAGAATTATGAGCCAGGCAAATCGACTCCTAATATGGAAGAGTTTACTGTGGTATAAAGAAAAGGGGCAACTAGTATACGATATGGGTGGTTTAACAGACGATGAAAATATCCGGAAATTCAAATTAGGTTTCGGTGGAAAAATTGTTCAAGCTTACTCAGGATATGAATCAAAATCGATGATTGGAAACATAATTATGAAGGTTCGAGATTTGAAACTGAAACTATTGAAGGGAATAGTATGAGCAAACAAGGCGCATTTGTCATTTCGCTTGATTTTGAGTTGAATTGGGGCGTACATGATGTTGTTTCAGTAGAACAATATAAAGAAAATCTATTAGGTGTTCGTGAAGCAATACCGCGAATGCTTGAATTATTTCACCGCTTCGATATTCATGCCACTTGGGCAACCGTTGGAATGCTCTATTGTGAAAATAAAAAAGAGTTATTAGATAGCCTCCCCTCCCTCCAGCCAAACTATGAAAACAGTAACTTTTCCCCCTATAAAAAACTGAAAAATATTGGAGAAAATGAATTGAATGATCCATTTCATTATGCAAAATCTTTGATAAAGATAATTGAGACATATTCGAATCAGGAAATGGCAACCCATACATTTTCGCACTATTATTGTTTAGAAGAAGGACAAAATGAAAAAAGTTTTGAGGCCGATTTACAAGCTGCAATGAGAATTGCAAATTCAAACGGTCATGTCGTTAAGTCGCTGGCGTTTCCAAGAAACCAGACGAATCAAAGTTATTTACAAGTTTGTAAAAAGTACGGGATTCAATGTTTTAGAGGAAATGAACGAAGTTGGCTATATCGGGCAAGTCGTTTCCATAGCGAAGGGATCATGAAAAGAGCGCTTCGATTATTGGATAGTTATTTGAATATTAGCGGACATAATACGTATCCGATTTCTGAAGTTGAAATAGAACCGATCGTAAACTTGCCTTCCAGCCGATTTTTAAGGCCTTACATGGCCAAGTTGAAAATCCTGGAACCAATGCGTTTAAGAAGAATTAAAAAAAGCATAACGCATGCCGCTCGGAAAGGTGAGGTGTTTCATCTTTGGTGGCATCCTCATAATTTCGGAAAAGACATCGACGAAAACATTCAGTTTTTGACTGAGATCCTCCAGTTAGTGTCAAAATTGAGGAGTGAATACGGTTTTGAGAGCCTTAGTATGGCAGAAGCCTCGGACATAGTATTGAAGATGAATAGATGTCATCCACATGAAAAACCTCCATCCTAAATTAAATTGGATGGAGGTTTACGAATTTTTATATTATTATGAATGCATAAGTAGTTACTAAGTTAGGAGAGGAAAAGGATGGATAAAATAGTCAGAGAAATAGCCAATTGGATTAACTCAACAAAAAAAAGAATCGTCATTGGAATTTCAGGACACGGGGCTGCAGGAAAGACTACATTTGCCCGTAAGTTACTACATGTGCTAGACAACGTAAATTATATGAATACGGATCCATATATTGTGAGTTCACATGTACGGAAGAATACCATGATTGAATATACATACCAAAATGAAGTACATCATTACAAGATGACTGCTTGTCATCCAACGGCACATCATTTGCCTTCATTAGAAAGAGATGTCCGGATGGTGAGGGACGGTCATAACTTGTATACGATTAATGCTCATTTTGCTGCGAGTGAATTGGTCTCTTCTGATAATAGAGTGACCGTCGTGGAAGGAATGTGCGTAGCTTTTATTGACCCGGCTCTATTTGATTTGAAAATATATCTTTATACAGACGATGAGACCGAATTGGTAAGGAGGCTGGACCGCGATGTGACGGAAAGAGGCACCGATATCAATTATTTAAGACAGTCCCATGAAGAAAGGCGGATCCAATACAAATTGTTTATGCATCAGTACAGTGAGAATTTTGACGTGATCCTCAACACTTCAAATGGAGAAATTCTGGTGGAGAAATGTACAATCGGAGTTAAAAATGAATCCTAAAAAAAATGGAGTAAAAGTGATTTTTTTTGATGCTGGTGGTGTCCTTTTTGATACTCCAATAAAAGGTGATGACCGAGTAAGGTCTCTACTGATCGAAAAAGGATATGGTAGATCACAGATTGACGCTGCGCTTAGGAAGGTTAAATCGATTAAATTGCCCTTCATAACAAACTGGAACGAGGAAGAACGATACTATAGAAGATATTATGGCGTAATTGCTGAAGGGATTGGACAGAAAGACGTAACAGACGAATTATTTACCTCTACTCATTATGCTGGCCATTGCGAGCTTTTTCCAGAAGTGCAAGACGTACTTATGAACGTAAGTAAAGAATATAGACTGGCCGTCATTTCAAATGCAATGCCAAGTATGGACTCGATATTTGATCGACTCGGAATTCGTAACTATTTTGACACGATTATACTTTCTGCCTTTGTAGGAGAAGAGAAACCAAGTGAAGCCATTTATCAGATTGCGCTAAATGAAACACAAACATTAGGTGAAGACTGTTTATTTATTGATGATAAAAATGAGAACGTAGAAGGAGCACGTCGGGTCGGCATAAAAGGACTACACTTGGATCGAAATAAGCAGAATTTAGCGGAATTACTTCGAGCAAATCATTTACTAACAAACGAATTCTAACAAAACTAAAAACGCTTGTTTTTTTTATAACAAACCGGTTTGATGGACTGAGTTAAGTTAGGGGCAAAAACTTGTATAAAGGATTCTAGTTAATACGGTGGATTACCAATAGGGAAAGAGATAAAGGGGAACACTAAAATGGTAAAGCGATTAGGCTTTACATGAACAGAGCCAAGGGCAAGCTGGTCTCTAGAATGTGTTAAAGAAGATTTTATTGATATTGTTCATTCAGTATTAAGTGAAGAAGTACCAAGATATTATAGCAAGCCCGAATGGAAGGGGTACTGGAGTTTTCCTATCTTGGATCCGATGAATAATACAATAGAAATTACATGTACTGAAAGGAATATTCATGAATAATAAACGAGGTTTACTCTAAAAGTAACAGTCTAAAGACCGACTCAACGGAGTCGGTCTTTTCATTGTTGTCTTAAAAACAAGTAAACTGTTCAATCCGATTCAAGTCAATTCCAGTAAACATCCATCTTCGCCCACTTGAGCTCCAACGGTATCCCGCTACAGAAGTGCGTCCTACGAATGTAGGGTAGAACCAGAAGCCCCGCCGTCTCGATGTCCAAATAAACGTATTTCTAAACAGGCATCCTCTTATGGCTCCTGGATCAACCGCAAAAGCCTGAACGCTTGGATACTGTGGGGTGAAGCTTGGTGGCGGGGAAGTTGGTGCTTGTTGCCCGCCTGGCCCAGGGAATCCTCCTCCCGGAAATCCAGGTCCACCTGGCCCAGGGAATCCGCCCCCTGGAAATCCAGGTCTGCCTTGCGCAACTAGTTCGTCTGGCAATTCAGGCGGGTCTTGCTCAGGTAATCCGTCTTGGAATCCAGTTCGGCCCTGCATCGGGAATCCGCCTTGGAATCCAGGTCCGCCTTGCCCAGGGAATCCAGGTCCGCCTTGGCTAGGGAATCCACCTTGGAATCCAGGGGTGCCTTGCGGGAATCCGCCATGAAATTCAGGCCCGTCTTGCATCGGGAATCCGCCTTGGGATCCAGGTGCGCCTTGCATCGGGAATCCGCCTTGAGATCCAGGTGCGCCTTGCATCGGGAATCCGCCTTGGGATCCAGGTGCGCCTTGCATCGGGAATCCGCCTTGGGATCCAGGTGCGCCTTGCATCGGGAATCCGCCTTGCATCGGGAATCCGCCTTGCATCGGGAATCCGCCTTGCATCGGGAATCCGCCTTGCATCGGGAATCCGCCTTGCATCGGGAACCCGCCTTGCATCGGGAACCCGCCTTGCATCGGGAACCCGCCTTGCATCGGGAACCCGCCTTGCATCGGGAATCCGCCTTGCATCGGAGGTCCACCTTGCATCGGGAATCCGCCTTGCGCTAGGAATCCATCTTCAAGTCCTGGCCCGCCATGTCCCGGAAATAATTCTGGAGACGCAATTGGCTGCATTCCGTACATATGGCTACCCTGCCAATCCATATCATGAGGCATCGCCATGGCGGTCATCATGTCATAATTCTGCATGCCACCAGGCATCCATCCTTCCATTCCCCCTTGCATTCCTTGCCCTTCACCTGTGTACCCTTGTAATTCTTGCCCCTCTCCTGTATACCCTTCAGGCAATTGTGGGTACCACTGTTCGTCGGTGTGTTGATTTATATTCGTCATCTTTTCTCTCCCTTCAAGCGATTCCTCCTATCTATATGTAACAATCAAAGAATTGGGTTGGACTCTTGGGTATAAAAACTTTTTTTTCGTTTGCGAGTCTAATGTATAGTGGGGGAATGGGGGGTGGGGAATTGACAGGGATAGAACTTGTCGAAAAGGCAATACGCGGTGATGATCAGGCATTTTTACAGCTGATGTCCGAAAACAAAGAAGCACTCTATCGAACAGCGCTCGCTTATTTGAAAAATGAAGAAGATGCTTTGGAGGCGATGCAGGAAGTGACCGTGCGTGCATATGAGAAAATAAAAACATTACGTATGCCAGAATATGCGAAGACGTGGCTCATCCGTATCATGATGAACCATTGCTATGACGTGTTACGTAAAAAGAAACGGTACGTTCTTGATGAGCGTATTGGTGAATGGAAAGGCATAAGTGATGATTTTACTTATTTGGAAGTAGAAGAGGCCCTCCGCCATTTATCCGAAAAAGATCGTCAATTGGTTTACTTGAAATACTTACATGATTTAAAAATTAAAGATATCGCTGACATGACTTCAACGCCTGAAGGAACTGTGAAAACGAGATTGTATAAAGCGGTTAAAACATTACGAACATTTTTCGAAGGGAAGGGGGAGAAGGGGCATGTTTGAGGAAGAACAAAAGTTGAAGAAATGGAAAGAAGAAATTGAGAGTAAGACAATGCCGGAAGAACGGTTGGAACATGCGATAAATAAGGGCTTTGAGCAAGCAAAAATAAAAATGCAAAAGCGTCGTACTTATAAACAAGGCATCTGGTCCATCGTTGTCGCAGCAATTTTGATCCTATCGTTCGTGACGTCTATACGGGTTTCCCCAGCTTTTGCAAATGCAATTGCATCCATTCCAGGGATGGAGCGGATAGTCGAAATGATTCAAGACAATAAAGGGCTTCAGCTGGCGATTGAAAATGATCATTACCAGCCAATTGACGTCACAGATGAGACAGAAAATGTAAAAGTGACGTTGAAAGGTATTATTACAGATGAAACGAGTCTTGTAGCATTCCATACAGTAACATTCAAAGAGAAAAACCATCCGGATTTTATCGTAAACTATCGAATATTGGATACCGATGGGAATGACTTGTCGAAGAAAGTATCATACTCAAACAATTGGGGCCACGAAACCGAAACGGAGTCCATGAACACATTGGAAATTGAACTTAATGCACCTATACCAAGAGAACCATTGGTATTAGAAGTTCAAATTGGAGATGATATTGACACTCACGAGGTGAAGAAAAGTATTAGCCTGCCATTCCAAGTTCAACTCCAGCCTGTGAAAAAGGAACAATATGAGATAAATGAGAAAGTGACAGTTGACGGGCAATCAATCATGATAAAAAATATTACGGTCGGTCCATTAAAAACAGCAGTTGAAGTCGAGTGTGCCCCGGAAAATACAAAGGAGATTTTTGGTTTCGAGGACCTTCGTATAGTAGATGCAAAAGGGGAAGTATGGACTTCAATTAAAAATGGAATATATGCAAGGTACACAGAGGATCCAAATAGAAAGATTTATTTCTTGCAAAGCAACTATTTCAAAGAGTCGGATGAGCTTTATTTGAAATTCAACAAGCTAATGGCATTGGATAAAGAAGAGGCTACCTTAGTCATCAATACGGAAACCGAAGAAATTGTAGAGCAGCCAAAGGATCAACGATTCAGTGATTTGAAGATGCGCGGTCTCTTTATGGACATCAAGTTAAAAGGTGAAAAAGACTATTATCACGATCCTTTTTCAACTTTTTACGATGCTGAAGGGAAAGAACTTCAAAGTAAATGGGGTTCCTTTTATCAGAGCGATGACGAAATAAATAACTTTGGTCTTGAACTACCGAATGTAGAGTTTACAAATCCATTGCATTTCCCATTGCATGCATACCCTTCCTATATAAAAGGGAATGTTAAAATTAAGATTAAATAAGAAAGGATCCATGGCGCTTGTTTAACCGCCATGGTTTTTTTATTGCATTATCACACTAAAACAACAGCACATTACTATAGAACAAATTTTCGTAAAAATCACCAAAATCCTATTTGCATCGTGTACGATGAAAAGTAGGAAAGCGAATTCATGTTGCCGAAAGGGTGGTTTGGATGATTGAATTAACTGGATATACTCTTACACTCGAACAGATGGAATTAATTTTATATAAGGGAAAAAAAGTCGTGTTGAATGCGGATGCATTGGAACGTGTGAAAAAAAGCAGGGAAGCTGTCAATCGTATTGTTGAAAACGACAAGACTGTGTATGGTATCAATACTGGTTTCGGTAAATTCAGCGATGTGAAAATCGATGAAAAGGATACGAAGGCGCTGCAACTGCATCTTATCCGTTCCCATGCATGTGGCGTCGGAGAACCATTTACAGAAAGAGTTTCTCGAGCTATGGTCGTTCTACGGTTGAACGCACTTCTCAAAGGCTTTTCAGGAATCCGTGTCGAAGTGCTTGAACGTTTTGCATTCATGGTGAATAACGGAATTCACCCAGTCATTCCGCAGCAAGGATCGCTTGGGGCTTCCGGAGACTTAGCGCCACTTTCCCATTTGGCGCTAGTGCTCGTAGGGGAAGGGTACGTTTGGCGGGATGGCGGCCATATTCCGGCTAAGCAAGTATGGGAGGAATTCGGCTTGGAACCGATTGTCCTTGAGGCGAAAGAAGGGCTAGCTTTAATTAACGGCACGCAAGCAATGACTGCTCAAGGCGTCGTCAATTATTTAGAGGCAGAAAAACTTGCTTACGACAGTGAATGGATTGCTGCCATGACAATGGAGGCATTGCATGGAATTACAGATGCTTTTCATCCAGCCATCCATGAGGCACGTGGCTACAAAGAGCAAGAGGATGTCGCTTTCAGGATGTTAAATTGGCTTGAAGATAGCCAATTGACGACGAAACAAGGGGAGATGCGAGTTCAGGATGCCTATTCGATTCGTTGTATCCCGCAGGTCCACGGGGCAAGCTGGCAAGTACTGTCTTATGTGAAAGAAAAATTGGAGATTGAATTGAATGCGGCAACGGATAACCCACTTATTTTTGAAGATGGAGAGGTTGTTGTGTCCGGCGGGAATTTCCACGGACAACCAATTGCATTTGCGATGGACTTCTTAAAAATTGGCATCGCTGAGCTTGCCAATATATCGGAACGACGGATTGAACGGCTCGTGAATCCTCAATTGAATGAAGGATTACCGCCATTCCTCAGTTCACAGCCGGGATTGCAATCCGGCGCCATGATTTTGCAATACTCGGCAGCAAGCCTTGTCTCGGAGAATAAAACATTGGCGCATCCCGCATCGGTCGATTCGATTCCTTCTTCAGGCAATCAGGAAGACCATGTATCGATGGGAACGATCGGTGCGAGGCATGCACAGCAAATCATTGCAAATGCAAGAAAAGTCCTTGCTATCGAGGCATTATGCGCGATGACGGGCTGCAAATTCCGCGGCACTGAAAAAATGGCACCGAAAACAAGAGAGCAACTGGAAGGATTACGGCAAATCGTAAAACCAATTGAAGAAGACAGGATCTTCGGACCGGATATTGAGAGGATTGCCGATTATTTAAATAAAAAATGAATGGAGACTGCCGCAGAAGGTGAGTAGAAGGATTGCTGGATCTGCGGCGGCTTTTTATTTCCGATGAAAGTAGGTTTGCGCGTATAAAGTGAGAGTTTCCGCGCCTGAAGCATGTCGTTCCGCGCCCGAAGTGAGAGGGACCGCACCTGAAGCATGTCGTCGCGCCCGAAGTGAGAGTTTCTGCGCCTGAAGCATGTCGTCGCGCGCCCGAAGTGAGAGTTTCCGCGCCTGAAGCATGTCGTCGCGCGCTCGAAGTGAGAGTTTCCGCGCCTGAAGCATGTCGTCGCACGCCCGAAGTGAGAGTTTCCGCGCCTGAAGCATGTCGTCGCGCGCCCGAAGTGAGAGGTTCCGCGCCCAAAGTAGGTCGTCTTGCGCCCAAAGCAAGCTTCTCTTTCATCGTTACCATTATAAAATCATTTTCTTTTTTCCCGTTTCTGTCATTCTTGTCAATTGAACGATATGTGATGCCGGATTTTCAATCTCGCACAGCTTATCAGCAAGCATTTCTGCACCAAGCATGCTGTAGACAGTGCCGTTTCCTCCGTAACCTAATAGATAATAATGTTTCTTTCTATTTGGATGCTCTCCGATGAATGGCAAATTGTCGATAGATTCCCCGAATGTTGCACAATATGCGTAATCGACTTCTAATTCCAAGTCAGGGAAGAGATTTTTGAAACTATTTCGCAATTCGTTTCCACGCATCTTAATCCAACGATCCGTAATTTCCATTTTCCCTTTATCTTCATCCAATCCGCCTATGATAATGCGCCTGTCAGCGGTCGTTCTCATATAGAGGTAAGGACGTTTTGTTTCCCAAATAAGAGCATCATTATACCAAGCGGGCAATTCCTTCAATGGCTCTGTCACTATAACGTAAGACCGATTCATATCCGCACCGATCCGTTTGCCTATTGGCAATGTTTCATATCCTGTCGTGAAGATGATATTTTTTGTCATCATATCTCCAGAGGAAGTTAAGATTGTTAGTTTATCTCCAGCATCATTCACATCTACCATTTCCGTGTATTCAAACAGATGGGCACCCATTGCTTCGGCAAGATTAAATATACCGTTTACAAAAATATAAGGATTAACTTCCGCGTCCCTATGAGTCACAATAGCACAAGGTCGATCGATGCCTGCTTTGTTCAATAAAGTCTCCCTATCCCAAAAGATACAAGGAAAATCATACTTTACTAATGTACGATATTCTCTTTCAAGTCGTTCGGCATCTTGCCCGTCACTGGCATAATAAATACTATCTCTGAAAATGAAATGTGGATCGACAGGCAGGCGATCAGCAACTTCCTTTATTTTTTCCACTGATATTTTGCAGCTTCGGTAAAAATTCACAGCATCTTTCTCGCCGATTTGTTCAATCAATTCATGAAGCATGATATCATTAGAGTATTGCAGAAGACCTGTATTGGCAGATGTACTTCCTGAGGCAAAACGTCTTTTATCCAAAATGGCTATCTGATATCCACGATCTAAAAGAGATAGCGCAGTCAGGGCACCTGACATGCCTCCTCCGACAATCACTGCGTCATAGCAATCTGCTATTTTGGCAGGTTTATTTCTATGAGGCGCTTTATAAGTAGTAGGCCAATACAATGAACCTTTATGTAATTCCATGACAATGACCCCCTTAAATTTCTATACCCACTCAATAAGCTTTGGAAAAGTAAATTAATATATTTAGGAGATGATAGCAATGACTGGTCTTCAGAAACCACATATTGTACTTGTTGACGGCATGGCATTATTATTCAGATCGTTTTTTGCAACGTCCGCAATGGGACATTACTTCCCCAATGATGAAGGAGTCCCGACAAATGGGGTTCAAGGGTTTGCTCGCCATGCAATGACTGCGGCTTCGATTTTCAATCCTACGCATATGGCTGTTTGTTGGGATATGGGGGCGCATACTTTTAGGAACGAGCTGTTTGACGGATATAAAGCGAACCGCCCGGAACCTGCGCCCGAACTCGTACCGCAGTTCGATATGACGCGCGAACTGTCTGAACTCATTGGTTGGAAGAATTACGGAATTCCTGGAATGGAAGCAGACGATTTGATCGGTTCGCTCGTCTGTGAATGGGAGGGCAAGGCAGATATAACGGTTGTGACAGGGGATAAGGACCTTTTACAATTACTGCGTCCTGGCGTACAAATCGCTTTCATGAAAAAAGGATATAACGTATACGATATTTATACAGAAGATCGTTTTGTTGAAGAATATGAGATTGCACCGGAACGTTTTGTCGAGGTAAAAGCATTCACGGGAGATACAAGTGACGGATATCCCGGTGTAAAGGGTATTGGCCCGAAAACCGCTTTAAAACTCGTGAAGGAATACGGAACGGTTGAAAACGTCATCGAGTCATTGGCTGAATTAGCCCCTGGGATGAGGAAGAAAATCGAAGCGGATATGGATATGTTGCTTCTATCAAAAAAACTGGCACAAATCCATTGCGAGCTTGAGTTCAATGAGCCGCTCGATCAGCTGAGTCTTCCAGATTTCTCAAATGGGTTAAAGGAGCAGTTGGAGGAGAAGGGCTATTCAATGGTCATTCGTCAGATGAATTCTTTATTCCCAGAGTTGATTGCGTAATTTGAAGTTTTATGCGCGTTTGTAGACATTTATGCGTAGTTTCAAGGTTTTATGCGCTTCTAGAAACGTTTATGCGTAATTTTACTGTTTTATGCGTATCTGTCCGTGTTTATGCGCAATTGTACGTAATTATGCGTATTTCATAAGTAAAAACCACTGCCAAGAGTTATTCGGCAGTGGTTTTTGCTATTTTAACAAATGATACAATGGGGCGGTTTGGTTCATAGGCGATTTCGAGGATTCGGCTTTCACGGTTCCGACCACCGTTGTCATGGATGAGCAAGATCAGTCCGATGTCGCTTTCCTTATAGCCAATAACCGGCACCCAATGATAATCAAAAGCGAATGTACCGAACCAACGAAAGGAGAACCATTTATCAAACTTCGCTGCAACGGGTCGTCCTTCATCGATTTCGGACTTCACATCTTCGACTCCACATTTTTCAACCGTCCATCCGGGACCAAGCAATTTGCGAAGATTACGGATGAAGCGCCATTTAAAAAGGCCGATCCGAGTTCCGCCGAGCAGTCGGTAAAGATTATTCACGTTCGTGCCGGAATCACTTCGATGATGTCGAAGGATCGTGAAGGCAGTTACCGGGCCACAGGCGGAAGGCTGGAAACGTTTATCGATCTCGGCGTCATATTGTGACTTGCCTAAAAAACCGTCGACTTGTTTCATGGGCCGATTCCTCCACTACTTCATTAAAATGTTTCGTTCTTTTCTTTCAGCAGGACTTTGAGAGCTGTCCTGAAATTGACATAAGACTCAAATTCCATTTGAACACCTGCTGCAACAATCTTTCTAACGACGAGTGGATTGAAGCCTACGGAAATCGGACGTACGTCCATTAGCTTCAACGTATTGTTCAGCATCTGGAGTTCAAGCGCGAGCGAATTGAAATCATCTTGGTCTTTTCCATGAAAATCGGCTGCTGTAAAATCGAAGATAACGGAATTCACTTCCCGATAATTGTCAATATGCTCCAATACGATTGTGCGGATCAGTTCAAACCGCTCCGCCCCCGTATATCCTACAATCGGTACGAGGATTGTATCTTTAACAATTGATGAGATGATGGGAACTGAAGTTTTTTTGATCGTTTGTTCGAGCTCGGCAATTCTTTCTTTATATTTAACTATTTCCTTTTCATAATCCATGTCGTACCTCCAAAGTATGTACTATTCTTCCATTATACGATAAACATTGGAAAAGAGAAAAGTTAGCTAAAATAGAAATAGGAGAGCCCTAAAGAGCCCTCCTACTTGGTGATCATTCTGTAACAGTATCAAGGAAATCGGTCACTTGATCCGGAGTTTTTGCATTGGCGCTATGTAAGTGCGCTTTCTTTTCTCCATTTTGGAAAATGAGCAGGCTTGGAATTCCCATTACTTCATATTTCTCCGCAATTTCAGGCAATACGTCACGATCTACGTCATACCATGTATACGTATCATACTTTTCGACAATCGGATCGATGAACATATCCATTCGTGTGCAGTCAGGGCACCAGCCTGCTTGGAATTTGATAAGCGATTTGTCGTCGCTATTGATGACCTTATTGAATTCTTCAACTGTAGTAATTGATTTCATCTTTAACACTCTCCTTTACTAAGTAGTGTACCTCCTTTTGCTGAAGGAACATAATAAAATGCCCATAACAAAAATAGGAATTAGATACATTTCAATATTGCGAAAAAGAAGAGAATGATTTAAACTGATAGATATAGATACCGTTTCTATTTTTTTTGCTCATAAAATGAATGAGTGTTCATTCAAAAGAAAAAGGGAGGCTTCGCAAACGTGGCATATCAAATAAAGAAAGCGGCAGTATTAGGCTCGGGAGTAATGGGATCTGGCATTGCAGCCCATCTCGCCAATATCGGAATACCTGTCCTTCTGCTGGACATCGTTCCGAATAAGCTGACAGATCAGGAAGAAGCGAAAGGGCTGGCATTGTCGGATCCTCAAGTCCGCAATCGATTTGCGTCGACAGCTTTGGAAAAACTTTTGAAGCAGAAACCGGCTCCGTTAACTTCAAAAGACAATCTATCACTCATAGATGTAGGTAATTTCGAGGATGATTTAGATAGATTGAAAGATGTTGATTGGATTATTGAAGTTGTCATCGAAAACTTGGACATTAAAAGAAGCTTATATGAAAAAATCGATGCAGTTCGAAAACCCGGTACAATCATTAGCTCCAACACGTCTGGAATTAGTATCGAAGCAATGGCTGAAGGGCGTTCTGAAGACTTCCAAAAGCATTTCCTTGGAACCCACTTCTTCAATCCACCTCGTTATTTAAAATTGCTAGAAGTGATACCAACTAAAATGACAGATCCAGCTGTTCTTTCATTTATGCTGAAATTCGGAGAGGATCGTTTAGGGAAAGGTGTCGTCGTTGCAAAAGACACACCGAACTTCATTGCCAATCGAATAGGAACTTACGGCCTTCTCGTAACGCTACGTGAAATGGAGAAAAGGGGTTATTCGATCGGTGAAGTCGACTCCGTGACAGGAACTCTCATCGGGCGGCCGAAATCTGCTACTTTTCGTACGTTGGATGTCGTCGGGCTTGACACATTCATGCATGTGGCGAAAACCGCGTATGACAAGACGGAAGGCGAAGAGCAGAAAGTTTTCGAACTTCCTCCGTTTATGCAGAAAATGATCGATAACGGGTGGTTAGGTGCAAAATCGAAACAAGGATTCTACTTGAAGAAAGATAGAGACATCCTTGAATTGGATTTAGAGACGTTCGAATACGTACCGACGAAAAAAATGAAAACGCCTTCAATTGAAATGGCGAAGCAGCAAAAAGGCCTTGCGAACAAAGTGAAGACACTCGTTTACGCGAACGACCGGACAGGGGAAATCCTTTGGAATATCCTCTCGCCGACACTACGTTATTCGGCTGAATTGACAGGAGTTATCGCGGATGATATTTATGCGATCGACAACGCGATGAAATGGGGCTTCGGCTGGCAGCAAGGACCTTTTGAAGTTTGGGATGCGATCGGAGTTGCCAAATCTGTTGAGAAGATGAAAGAGGAGAACGTGGAAATTCCTGCTTGCGTGGAAACGATGCTGGAGAACGGGTTCGAATCATTTTACAAAGAAGAGAATGGCGATCTCTATTTCTATGACGGAGAAGGATATACGCCAGTCACAAGTAATGAAAAAGTGATCGATCTGAAGCTTTACAAAAAGAAGCACGGTGTCATTAAGAAGAACTCCGGCGCTAGCTTGATTGATCTTGGAGACGGCATTGCCCTATTGGAATTTCATTCTCAATCGAATGCAATCGGATTGGATATTATCCAAATGATCAACTTCGCGATTGATGAAGTAGAAAAGAATTATAAAGGTCTTGTCATCGGAAACCAAGGAAAGAATTTTTGCGTCGGTGCAAACCTCGGCATGATCTTAATGGAAGCCCAGGACGACAATATATTTGAACTCGATTATACAATTCGAGCTTTCCAAAACGCGATGATGAAAATCAAATATAGCACGAAACCTGTCGTAGCGGCGCCATTCCAAATGACGCTTGGCGGGGGAGCGGAAGTATGCTTGCCAGCTGCCCATATTCAAGCCTCTATGGAAACGTATATCGGTCTAGTCGAAGTAGGTGTCGGCTTAATTCCTGGAGGGGCTGGTAACGTCAACCTGTATACGAAGCATTTGAAAGGCTTGCCGAACGGAGTTCAAGTTGATTATCAATTTATTGCCAATAAAGTATTCGAAACGATTGCTATGGCGAAAGTGTCGACGTCCGCTGAAGAGGCGAGAGAGAACAACTTCCTCAACTTTGCAGATGGTATTTCCGTCAACCCGGATCACTTGATCTACGACGCGAAGCAGGCGGCACTTGCATTGTACGAAGCCGGCTATACACCTCCGAAAAAAGAGAAGATTCCGGTCACAGGAGACTCAGGGTATGCCACGATGCTTCTCGGAGCGGAAGGCATGTACCTGTCGGGCTATATTAGTGACCATGACTTGAAAATAGCAAAAAAGCTAGCCTATGTTTTATCGGGCGGAAAAGTGCCTTATGGGACACTAGTCGACGAACAATACATGTTGGATCTTGAACGTGAAGCGTTCATAAGTCTTATTCAGGAACCGAAATCACAGCAACGGATGCAGCATATGCTTCTGAAAGGGAAGCCGCTGCGAAACTGATCTGCATATTTTGCAAAAGGAGGAAGCGGAATGCGTGAAGCAGTAATTGTAGCAGGTGCAAGGACGCCGGTCGGAAAAGCGGGCCGAGGAAGTCTGGCAACTGTACGCCCGGATGATCTGGGTGCTTTAACTATTAAAGAAACGTTGAAACGTGCAAACGGATATGATGGACCGATAGATGACTTAATCATAGGATGTGCGATGCCAGAAGCGGAGCAAGGCATGAACGTTGCACGAAATATCGGGGCACTTGCGGGATTGCCCGACACAACACCAGCCATCACGATCAACCGATTTTGTTCATCAGGTCTTCAATCGATCGCTTATGCGGCTGAGCGCATCATGCTCGGTCATGCCGAAGCGGTAATCGCTGGCGGCGTCGAGTCAATGAGTATGGTGCCGATGATGGGGAATACGATCAGACCGAACTTCAAATTGGCTGAAACGGCTCCCCAATACTATATGGGAATGGGCCATACCGCTGAGCAAGTAGCAATGAAATACGGCGTCAGCCGGGAAGACCAAGACGCATTTGCAGTACGTTCCCATGAAAAAGCAGCTGCGGCAATTGCGGAAGGGAAATTTGTGGACGAAATCGTTCCAGTCGAAGTTGTGAAGCGATTTGTGGATGAAACCGGCAAGTATCAAGAAAAGACAGTCCTCTTTGAAATGGATGAAGGCGTTCGCCACGGCACTTCAATGGAAATATTGGCAAAACTACGCCCAGCTTTCTCAGTGAAAGGCTCCGTCACTGCAGGAAATGCGTCCCAAACATCCGACGGCGCAGCATCCGTTCTCGTCATGGATCGTGAAATCGCGGAAGGCCAAGGCTTGAAGCCGATTGCGAAATTCCGTTCATTCGCAGTAGGCGGCGTACCGCCGGAAGTAATGGGAATCGGACCGATCGAAGCCGTTCCGAAAGCATTGAAACTAGCGGGCCTTTCCATCGATGACATTGATCTTTGGGAGCTCAATGAAGCATTCGCCTCCCAATCATTGCAAGTCATCCGCCACTTAGGTCTAGACATAGATAAAGTAAACGTCAACGGCGGCGCAATCGCATTAGGCCACCCGCTCGGCGCAACAGGCTCCGTCCTGACACTAAAATTACTGAACGAATTAAAACGCCAAGGCAAACAATTCGGCGTCGTCACCATGTGCATAGGCGGCGGAATGGGCGCAGCTGGTGTGTTTGAAATGTTGTAAGAAATGCTTTATGAGCAATTAGGGGCTATTATGCGCGTCTACGAAGATTTATGAGCATATCTCGAGGATTATGCGTCTTTGAAACAACTTATGCGTAGTTCCGGAGAGTTATGCGCAATTGGAACCGTTTATGCGTGTTTGCAGCGAAATATGAGTTTTTGAAGCTGACATTGAGGATTGAAGCGGAGGGCGGCGACTCCTGCGAACGCCGTTACGAAGAACGGCGTTTGCGAGTAAAAGCGAAGCGTTACGAGCAGGATGTGGCTGCGGAATGAGGCTGCCTTAATTTCTGCGAAAAGCGCAGAAATACGGCAAATCGAACCCTTCGCTGTTCGATTGGAAAGCGTCCGCCCGTAGTGAAAATCCGTTATAAAGGAAAATCTATTAGTTAATTTCAAGGGAGGAATTATAATGGGAGAAACAACAACAAAGGATTTCATTCGCGGAGGCGCATTCCTCATCGAGGATATTGACGCATCCCGTGTATTTACACCGGAAGACTTTTCAAACGAACAAAAAATGATTGCGAAAACGACAGAGGACTATGTGAAAAACGAAGTCCTGCCAGTCGTTGAAAAATTGGAAAACCACGAATTCGAACACTCTGTCAAACTATTAAAATCAGCAGGGGACCTTGGCCTTCTCGGCGCAGACGTACCCGAAGAATACGACGGCCTCGGCCTCGATAAGATTTCATCCGCATTGATTGCAGAAAAAATGTCAGTTGCCGGTGGCTTCTCCATTACACACGGAGCACACGTCGGAATCGGGACATTGCCAATCGTCCTCTTCGGAAACGAAGAACAAAAGAAAAAGTACTTGCCGAACTCCGTATCAGGCGAAAAAATTTCTGCGTATGCATTGACAGAACCAGGCTCCGGATCCGACGCACTCGGTGCCAAAACTACTGCGAAGTTGAATGAAGCAGGAACTCACTATGTGTTAAACGGTGAAAAGCAATGGATCACGAACGCAGGATTCGCAGATGTATTCGTCGTCTATGCAAAAGTGGATGGCGATAAATTCACAGCATTCATCGTTGAAAGGGATTTCCCTGGCGTCTCTGTCGGAGCGGAAGAGAAGAAGATGGGTATTAAATCGTCTTCCACTCGTACATTGATTCTCGAAGATGCTCAAGTCCCAGTTGAAAACCTATTAGGTGAGATCGGCAGAGGCCATATTATTGCCTTTAACATTCTGAACATCGGTCGCTATAAATTAGGGGTCGGCACAATAGGCGGTTCCAAACGCACGCTTGAATTGGCGATTACGTATGCAAATCAGCGCCAGCAATTCAAAACGCCGATTTCTTCCTTCAACTTGACGAAAGAAAAGCTTGCGACAATGGCTTCGAAACTCTATGCAACGGAAAGTCTAATCTATCGGACAGTAGGCTATTTCGAAGAACGCAACAGCCAAATGACACCTGAACAGCAAAAAGACGGTAAAGCGGTGGCAGCTTCCATTGCGGAATACGCGATTGAGTGCTCGATCAATAAAGTCGTAGGTTCCGAAGTTCTTGACTACATCGCTGATGAAGCAGTTCAATTGCACGGTGGCTACGGATTCATGCAGGAGTACGAAGTGGAGCGCATTTACCGTGACTCCCGCATTAACCGTATTTTCGAAGGAACAAACGAAATTAACCGTTTGATCGTACCAGGCACATTCTTGAAAAAAGCGATGAAAGGTGAACTTCCTTTGCTTGAGAAGGCGCAAGGCCTTCAGGAAGAGCTTCTCATGATGATGCCAGAAGAAATCGGTGACGAAGCGCTTGCACAAGAAAAAGTGCTTGTCAAAAATGCGAAGAAAATCGGCTTGCTTGTAGCAGGTATGGCCGCTCAGCGATTCGGCACGAAGCTGGAGTCCGAGCAGGAAGTGCTTGTAAACATCGCTGATATCGCTAATAACATTTTTGCCATGGAGTCAGCTGTTCTTCGGACGGAAAAAGCGATTGCGAAAAACGGGGAAGAGAAAGAGCAACAAAAGATTCTATATACAGAAATCTTCTGCCAGGAGGCGTTCGAAGCGATCGAAAAAGATGCGAAAGAGACACTCCTAGCATCCGTCGAAGGGGATAACCAACGAATGATGCTTTCTGCACTACGCAAACTAACACGTTCGAATCCATATAACATCATCGCGAAAAAACGCGAAGCTTCGCAAAAATTGATTGAAGCAGAAAAATACGTTGTCTAATTAAAATTTCAGGGAAAAACCGATAAATAGTGATTTCCTTCAGCCTGATTGAAAACGCTTGTCAGCCTAGGCGCGAAGTGGAGCGAAGACGCGAATAGAACTTAAGTTCATGAGCGGACGAGCGACACAAGCAACAACGGATGCGAGCGTTTGTCAACAGGCTGAGCCGTCCGGGATATTTTTATCTTGGACGGCTTCTCTGTTATACTTGGGTAAATGGAGGTGTTGCAACTTGGCAATCGCTTATTACGGTTATCCGAAATGCGGGACTTGCAGGAAAGCAAAAAAATGGTTGGAAAACAAAGGCTTGGAATTTGAGGACAATAACATTGTTGAGCATCCACCGACAAAAGAGGAGCTCCAACAAATGATTGAAAAATCAGGGCTTGATATTAAAAAGTTCTTCAATGTAAGCGGAATGAAATATCGCGAATTGAACTTGAAGGACAAACTACCTGACATGACGGATGAAGAAAAAATTGAATTGCTTGCTACAGATGGCATGCTCATAAAAAGACCGATTGTGACAGACGGCTCAAAAGTGACAGTAGGCTTCAAGGAAGAGCAGTTTGAAGAAGTATGGGGTGCCTAATATCATCCTTGTCTTTGGTCTTGAATTATGTCAAAATTGAAGTGAAATCAATAAAATATGTATTCTTAACTGGAGGGTTTATGGGATGAGCACACCTAAAGACTTGCGTTATTCTGAAGAACATGAGTGGGTAAAGGACGAAAGTGGAAAGTATCGTATTGGAATTACGGAATTTGCACAATCTGAACTTGGCGATATCGTTTTCGTTGAACTTCCACAAGTTGGAGATGAAGTGAAAGTAAACGAGCCATTCGGAAGTGTTGAATCAGTTAAAACTGTTTCTGAATTATACGCTCCGATTAGCGGTAAAGTAGTCGAAGTGAACGAGGAATTGGAAGACAGCCCTGAATTGGTGAATGAATCTCCATATGAAGGTGCTTGGATGATCGTTGTAGAAGCATCAGACGAATCAGAACTTGATGCTCTTATGTCAGCTGAAGACTACGACAAAATGACTGTCGGCGAGTAATACTTTGTTCGTGGCGCCTGGATAATCGACTCCGGCGCTTTTTTCAATGAATCAAGGAGGCTTCGTTATGGAATGTCGCAAAGTCCTCATTGTCGAAGGTGGATCAGACCGAAAACGGGTGCAGAAGGTGCTTGCAGAACCGGTTGAGGTCATTTGCACGAATGGGACAATCAGTCCGTATCACATCGAAGAGATGCTTATGCCGTATGAGGAATGCGAGATTTTCGTTTTTCTCGATGCCGATAAATCCGGGGAGAAGATCCGGGCTTTATTCAAAAGGTATTTTCCGGAAGCAATCCACCTTTATACAGAAAGGGCATACCGCCAAGTTGAAACGACTCCTTACCGTGTGCTTGCAGCTATCCTACTATCCGAAAATTTTGAAGTACATCCCGAATTTTTACTTTGAAGGTGATGAATAGTGACCCATATCGAAAACTGGACACGTGATAACTGGGAATCGAGCAAAAACAATTTTCCAAAATCGGTATTTTATTTATATACGCCGTTATGCGGCACTTGTGCAGTTGCTTCTAAAATGATGGACGTCATTGCAGCGATGAAACCCGATCTGCCGATTGGAAAGGCGGATTTGAATTATATGGAAGATCTCGCTGTCGATTATGAAATTGAAAGTGTCCCTTGCCTATTGATACAGAAGGAAGGGGAAGTCGTTCATAAAATCTATGCCTTCCAATCCATTCCGTATCTTCTTGAGAAAATAGGTTGACAGTCATTCGTGACCATGATATAAGTATATCTATTAACTTTAACTGAATATGTCGCTCTTATTAAGAGAGGTGGAGGGAAGTGCCCTATGAAGCCCGGCAACCGTCACGAAAGTGAAATGGTGCCAAGTCACACAAAGCGGATGCTTTGAGAGATGAGAGATCGGATTGACGTTTATTTGGATAAAACGTTCTAGCCTTTCTGCTTCTCGGCAGAAAGGCTATTATTTTGGACAGAATAGTTGTAGAGGTGATAAGAATGATCCAATTGAAAGACGTCAAAAAAAGGTTTGGTCGTAGGAACGGTGAAATTCTGGCGGTCAATGGTGTTTCCCTTACAATTGAAGAGGGAGAAATCTTCGGCATCATCGGCTATAGTGGTGCCGGGAAAAGTACATTGATACGCCTATTGAATGGCCTTGAAACTCCAACGACGGGAACAATCACAATAGGAAGCCGTGAAATATCGGCATTTACGGGCAAAGAGTTACGGGAAGCTAGACAAAAGATAAGCATGATTTTTCAACACTTCAACTTGCTCTGGTCCCGAACTGTTAAACAAAATATAGCATTTCCACTTGAAATTGCTGGTGTAAAAAAAGCCGAACGCGAACGGAAAGTGGCGGAACTGATTGAGCTCGTCGGACTGAGTGGAAGAGAAAACGCCTATCCATCCGAGCTTTCCGGAGGTCAAAAGCAACGTGTCGGTATTGCCCGTGCGTTGGCGAACGATCCGGAAGTGCTTCTGTGCGATGAGGCGACTTCCGCACTTGACCCGGAAACGACAGATTCGATCCTAGATCTTTTGACAAGCATTAATGAACGACTCGGGTTGACGATTGTCCTCATTACACATGAAATGCATGTAATCCGAAAGATCTGTCATCGTGTGGCGGTCATGGAAGCCGGTAAGGTTGTGGAAATGGGTCCTGTACTTGACGTATTCCAATCGCCTCAAGAGCCGATTACGAAGCGATTTGTTTCGCAAGTGACGGAACCGGCAGGAACTGAACAAGTACTTGCCCATATTCCGGGCGGCACACTCGTCAAACTCATCTTTGTAGGGGAGCATGCAGAGCATCCTGTATTGGCGAGCTTAATTCGTAAATTCGAAATTGACGTAAGCATCGTCCAAGGGAATATATCCCACACGAAAGGCGGCGCTTATGGCACGCTCATTTTACAGCTAGTCGGTGATGATAGTATTATTCATAAGGCAATCGACTATCTCCATGAACAAGGTGTACAGACGGAGGTGATTGGCAATGAGTGAAACGCTATTTCCACACGTCAAATGGGACAATATGTGGGAGGCGACGATCGAAACGTTGTATATGACGGGGGTTTCCACGATTTACACGTTCATCTTCGGAATCATTCTCGGTGTCATCCTTTTCCTGTCTAGTCCAGGCCAGCTTTGGAAAAATCAATTCATCTACGGAATCACAGGGGCATTCGTAAATATTTTCCGGTCGATCCCTTTCATAATTTTAATCATTTTACTCATCCCATTCACAACTCTTCTCGTGGGGACAATCCGTGGTCCCGAAGCAGCTATTCCGGCTCTTGTCATCGGTGCTGCACCGTTTTATGCTCGCATGGTTATGATCGGCTTACGGGAAATTGACAAAGGTGTCATTGAAGCTGCGAGATCGATGGGGGCAAAAACGAGTACGATCATCTTTAAAGTATTACTGCCCGAATCAATGCCCGCCCTTATTTCGGGTATTACAGTAACGGCTATCGCGCTCGTCGGTTATACTGCGATGGCAGGCGTTATCGGTGCTGGTGGGCTAGGAAACCTCGCTTATTACGAAGGCTTCCAGCGGAGTCGTTCGGATGTAATGATCGTCGCTACTGTTATTATCTTGATTATCGTATTTGCAATACAAATCATTGGCGATTTTGCAGTGAAGAAATTGGACAAACGATAATTCCGTTAATTTACAGGAGATTTCCTGTTAATTATAAAAAACAACTAAGATAGGAGAGAAATATAATGAAGAAGGTTTTATCTGCATTATTACTAACGGTTCTCGTGCTTGCATTGGCAGCATGTGGAACGAAAGATAAAGATGAGGGTACAGGCAACAATGCTACGGGGAATAATGGGGAGCTGACGAAACTCGTAGTTGGTGCTTCCAATACACCGCATGCCGTCATTTTGGAAGAAGTGAAGCCATTGTTGAAGGAAAAAGGTGTCGACTTGGAGATCGAAACATACCAGGACTATATCCTGCCGAACAAGGATTTGGAGTCAGGTCTATTGGATGCGAACTATTTCCAAACCATCCCTTACTTGGAAAGTCAAATGGCTGATTTTGGCTACGATTTTGTCAATGCGGGCGGAATCCATATCGAACCGATGGGTGTTTATTCGAAGAAATATAAATCATTAGATGAATTGCCGGACGGTGCGACGATCCTTATGAGCAACTCGGTTTCGGATCATGGCCGTGTGCTTGAAATGCTTGAAAAAGAAGGATTGATCACACTTGATGAAAGTGTTGATAAAGTGAAAGCGGAACTCTCTGATATTGTGGACAATCCGAAAAACCTAAAATTTGAACCGGATTACGAAGCAGCATTGCTTCCAACTCTTTACAATAATAATGAAGGCGATGCTGTTTTGATCAATTCTAACTATGCGATTGATGCTGGTTTGAACCCGCTTGAAGATTCAATTGCTATCGAAGAAAGTGATTCTCCTTACGTAAACGTTATAGCGGTTCGTTCTGGAGATGAAAACAGCGATGCGATCAAAGCGCTTGTAGAAGTGCTGACATCCGATGAAATTCAAGAATTTATCTTGAAGGAATGGAGCGGCTCAGTCGTTCCTGTAAAATAATAAAAAATACGAACTGCCTGCATCTATTTTGAATGCAGGCAGTTTTTTTTCTTAATTTCTATATTAGTATTCCCATTTATTCTTCTCTGTGGTAAGGTTGGAATGTTATTTTTACAGACATTTGTACATCTGAGGAGGACACATCATGAAGTTTAAATTAGGTCTCATATGGCGAATCATTATCGCCATAGGGTTAGCTGTGGGAATCGGTCTGTTGCTCCCGCAAATACATGAAGGTTTTGCACATGGATTCACCCGGTTGGCTGCGACATTTAATATGCTATTCGGAGGTTTTCTGAACTTCGTTGTACCGTTTATCATCATTGCATTTATCGCACCTGGAATAGCGAAACTCGGGAGTGGTTCGGGAAAGCTGTTAGGATTGGCGACGGGACTTGCTTACGCCTCCACGCTTGCAGCCGGAATTTTGGCTTATGTCGCCGCAACGACACTCTTACCGAATATCATTGGCGGAATCGGTTCTGCTTCTGTTGAAGATGGAGGGAAATCCCCTGCCGAAACGCTTTTTCAACTTGACATGATACCGGTCATGGACGTCATGGCGGCATTGCTTCTAGCTTTCATTTTCGGGATCGGAATGGCCTCCATCAAAAGCAAAACAATGCTTTCATTTTTTGAAGAGCTGCACACGCTCATTGAAAAAGTTATTTCATTCGTCATCATTCCACTGTTGCCATTTCATATTTTCGGCATCTTTCTGAACATGACCTATAGCGGGCAAGTGGCGAAAGTCTTATCCGTCTTCTCACTCGTTTTCATCATGGTCATCGTGTTGCATTTCGTTATGTTGGTCTTGCAATATACGGTAGCAGGGACTTTGTCGAAGAAGAATCCGTTCATGTTGATGAAAACCATGGCCCCTGCATACATGACAGCAATCGGAACACAATCTTCGGCGGCTACGATTCCTGTAACATTACGGCAAGCGAAAAAGACTGGGACATCGGATCGAGTGACCGATTTCACGATTCCGCTCTTTGCAACAATCCACTTATCCGGAAGCACGATCACTTTAGTGTCCTGTTCAATTGGCGTCATGCTCATGAACGACATGCCGATCAGCTTCTCCAGTTATTTGCCGTTCATCCTCATGTTAGGCGTAACAATGATTGCTGCGCCCGGGGTTCCTGGCGGAGCAGTAATGGCTGCAGTCGGTCTTCTAAGTACTATGCTAGGGTTTGACGAGTCAATGGTTGCCTTGATGATTGCACTATATATGGCTCAAGACAGCTTTGGCACAGCCACAAACGTCACCGGAGACGGAGCACTCGCCATGATCGTCGACCGCTTCACTCCAAAAGTAAAAGGCGTAGAAACGAAGTAAATCAAAGGGTAGAAGGTGGAAAGGAACAATTCCCGCCTTCTACTTTTTGTATTTTGTTAAAGCTATATTAATTGATTCTCATTCACAGCAGGATAATTGAAAATGGGTACCCTTGCAAATTATATGATAAAACATTGAAATACTCGTATATTCCCCATAAATTGATAATCATCTCCAATGATTTGCAACAACGTGCCGAATGCGCTAAAATTAGAATGATACTAATTAGAGAATGGATTACCCCGTTCATCTTTATCATATTGGAGGTATTGGAATGGCAACTTTGGAAATCAAAGACCTTCACGTCGAAATTGAAGGTAAAGAAATATTAAAAGGCGTCAACCTAACAATTAATACAGGTGAGATCCATGCGATCATGGGACCTAACGGAACAGGTAAATCGACGCTTGCATCCGCAATTATGGGTCACCCGAAATATGAAGTCACTTCAGGGTCTGTCACGCTTGACGGCGAAGACGTGCTCGAAATGGAAGTGGATGAGCGTGCAAAAGCTGGTCTATTCCTAGCGATGCAATACCCAAGTGAAATCACTGGTGTAACGAACGCTGACTTCATGCGTTCAGCAGTGAACGCGCGCCGTGAAGAAGGCGATGAAATTTCCCTTATGAAATTCATCCGTGAATTGGACAGCAAAATGGAAGTCCTTGAAATGGATCAAGATATGGCAACACGTTATTTGAACGAAGGCTTCTCCGGCGGAGAGAAGAAACGTAACGAAATCCTTCAATTGATGATGTTGAAGCCGAAATTTGCAGTACTTGACGAAATCGACTCAGGACTTGATATCGACGCTTTGAAAATCGTTTCCAAAGGGATCAATGAAATGCGCGGAGATGGTTTCGGATGCTTGATCATCACTCACTACCAACGCCTACTGAACTACATCACTCCTGACTTCGTACACGTAATGATGCAAGGCAGAGTGGTTAAATCAGGTGGAGCGGAGCTTGCGAAACAACTTGAAGAGAGCGGTTATGATTGGATTAAAGAAGAATTAGGAATCGAAGACGAAACAGTTGGACAAGAAGCTTAAGAAAGGGGACGATTCAAAATGACGGTTGAAACAAAAATGGCATTGACCGAACAGGACGTCCGCTCTTTTTCCGCAAATATGAATGAAGCCGATTGGATGGCAGAATTCCGCGCAGATGCGTTAGCGAAAGTGGAACAGCTTCCTATGCCAACACCAGATAAAACAAAAATCGATAAATGGAACTTTGTCGAATTCCCTGCGCATGCAGTGGAAAGCACGACATTTTCAACGCTAGCAGACTTGCCTGCAGAAGCGAAGGAATTGGTCGGCGACGATCAAAAGAACATTTACGTTCAGCATAATAATACACCTGCATTCACTTCCCTTTCAGCTGATCTGAAAGCGAAAGGTGTTATTTTGACTGATATTTTCACTGCAACACGCGAACATTCCGATCTATTGAAAAAGTATTTCATGACGGACGGCGTGAAAGTGGATGAACATAAACTCACTGCGCTTCACGCGGCTCTTTTAAATGGCGGCGTATTCGTATACGTACCAAAAGATGTCGTTGTGGAAGAACCGCTTCAAGTGTTGTTTTTACACGATGATGCACAGGCATCCCTTTTCAATCATGTCATCGTTGTAGCAGATGCGAACAGCTCTGTGACATATGTAGAAAACTACTTGTCAACAGTCGAAGAGGCTGCTGGCCAGGCGAATATCATTGCAGAAGTGTTTGCAAGCGATAATGCGAAAATCGTCTACGGAGCAGTGGACGTCCTAGCCAAAGGATTCACGACGTATGTCAACCGCCGAGGCGTGACTGGAGTGAACGCTCGAATCGAATGGGCGCTTGGCTTGATGAACGACAGCGATACAATTTCGGAAAACATCACTCACCTCGTCGGAAACGGCTCTTCAAGTGATTTGAAGACGGTTGTTGTCGGCCGAGGCGATCAAAAGCAAAACTTCACTTCCGAAATCGTCCATTGGGGACTCGATACAGATGGTTTCATCCTTAAGCATGGAGTTATGAAGGAGTCTGCTTCTTCCATCTTTAACGGTATCGGCAGAATTGCCAAAGGTGCTACGAGATCGAACGCAGTCCAAGAATCCCGAGTATTGATGCTAAGTGAAAAAGCGCGCGGAGATGCAAACCCAATCCTATTGATCGATGAAGATGATGTAACAGCGGGACACGCAGCATCCGTAGGCCGTGTAGATCCGCTTCAATTGTTCTACTTGATGAGCCGTGGGATTTCGAAGAAGGAAGCAGAACGCCTTGTCATCCATGGTTTCCTCGCACCGGTAGTTAGCAAATTGCCGATCGAAGGCGTCAAGAAGCAATTGACGGAGGTTATTGAAAGGAAAGTGCGCTAATGCTCAGCAAAGAGATCCGCAACCATTTCCCGATACTTGACCAGGAGATTAACGGGCACCCGCTCGTTTATTTAGATAGCGCCGCGACTTCCCAAAAGCCGCGGCAAGTCATTGACGCAATTAGTAACTATTACTTGCACGATAACTCGAACGTTCACCGTGGTGTTCATACGTTAGGGAACAGGGCTACGGATCTTTATGAAGGGGCCCGTGAAAAAGTTCGTAAGTTCATTAACGCGAAATCGACGCAGGAAGTCATTTTCACTCGCGGAACGACGACAGCCCTCAATACGGTAGCTCAAAGTTACGGACGCGCAAATATTGGCGAAGGCGATGAAATCGTCATTACCCATATGGAACACCATTCCAACATTATTCCGTGGCAGCAATTGGCGAAGGAAAAAGGTGCAGTCCTGAAGTATATCGTCTTAGAAGAAGATGGCACTGTGTCCCTTGATAAAGTTCGTGAAGCAGTTACCGACCGAACAAAAATCGTCTCGATGATGTATGTATCTAACGTACTCGGTACGATGAATCCGATTAAAGAAGTGACAGAGATTGCTCATGCTCATGGCGCCGTCATGGTCGTCGATGGTGCGCAGGCAGCCCCTCACTTGAAATTAGATGTTCAACACTTGGATTGCGATTTTCTCGCTTTTTCAGGTCATAAAATGTGCGGCCCTACGGGGATTGGTGTCCTTTATGGAAAAAAAGATTTATTGAATGAAATGGAGCCGGTGGAATTCGGTGGCGAAATGATTGATTTCGTCGGTCTGTACGATTCTACGTGGAAAGAGCTTCCGTGGAAATTCGAAGGAGGCACGCCAATCATTGCAGGTGCAATCGGCTTGGCTGCTGCGATTGATTTCTTGGAAGAAATCGGTTTGGATCAAATCGAACGGCATGAACATGAGCTTGCAGGTTATGCTATGGAGAAAATGTCATCGATTGACGGCCTCGCAATTTATGGACCGCGTGATCCTGATAAGCGTGCCGGCATCGTGACATTCAATTTGGACAATGTCCATCCACATGATCTTGCCACGGTACTAGATATGAACGGAATCGCAGTACGGGCAGGTCACCATTGCGCGCAGCCGCTTATGAAATGGCTTGAATGTTCAGCGACAGCCCGTGCAAGCTTCTATGTATACAACACGGAAGAAGAAGTTGACCGACTCGTAGAAGGACTCCGTATCGCAAAGGAGTATTTCCAATAATGCCAACAAATAATTTAGACCAGCTATATCGTTCAGTCATCATGGATCATTACAAGAATCCAAGGAATAAAGGTGTACTGGAAGAAAACAATGTCACAATTGACATGAATAATCCTACGTGCGGGGATGTCATCCATTTAACGCTTAAAGTGGAGGATGGCATTGTACGCGATGCGAAGTTTGAAGGGGAAGGATGTTCAATTTCCATGGCATCGGCCTCGATGATGACGCAGATCGTCAAAAATAAAGACCTGGACACAGCTGTGAAGTATGCCCATCTGTTTTCGGATATGATGCTCGGTAAAGAAATCGATGATTCTGTCGATCTCGGTGATATCGAAGCCCTTTCCGGCGTAGCCAAATTCCCTGCACGCATCAAATGCGCAACACTCGCATGGAAAGCGTTGGAAAAAGGTGTCGGAACAGAATCTATACAATGATCCCGAAAAATTGCCCGCAAGCAAGAATAAATTGCGGGCAATTCGGGCAAGGCAAGACAAATGAAAGAACGGAGGAATAATGATGGCAAAAAAAATGCCTGAAATTGGCGATTACAAATATGGTTTCCATGATAAGGACGTATCTGTTTTCCGTTCGGAACGTGGGTTGACACGTGAAATTGTTGAAGAAATCTCGAAAATGAAAGAAGAGCCACAATGGATGCTAGATTACCGTCTAAAATCCCTTGAAATCTTCTATAGCAAACCAATGCCTCAATGGGGCGGAGATTTGAATTCCCTGAACTTCGATGAAATCACATATTACGTGAAACCTTCCGAAGCGACAGAGCGTTCATGGGACGAAGTGCCGGAAGAAATTAAACGCACATTCGATAAACTAGGGATTCCGGAAGCAGAGCAAAAGTACCTTGCTGGTGTTTCTGCGCAGTACGAATCCGAGGTTGTCTACCACAATATGAAAGAAGAGCTTGAAGACTTAGGAATCGTCTTTAAGGATACTGACTCAGCACTACGTGAAAACGAAGAACTGTTCAAAAAGTATTGGGGAACGGTCATTCCAAACACAGACAACAAGTTCGCAGCGTTGAACTCTGCAGTTTGGTCCGGAGGTTCGTTCATCTACGTACCACCTGGCGTGAAAGTGGAAACTCCACTCCAAGCCTACTTCCGTATCAACTCAGAAAACATGGGACAATTCGAGCGTACATTGATCGTCGTAGACGAAGGCGCAAGCGTCCACTACGTAGAAGGATGTACAGCACCTGTTTACACAACGAACTCTCTTCACAGTGCGGTCGTTGAAATCATCATTAAAAAAGATGCATACTGCCGTTACACAACGATTCAAAACTGGGCAAACAACGTTTATAACCTTGTTACAAAACGTGCAGTTTGTGAAGCAAACGCAACGATGGAATGGATCGACGGCAACATTGGTTCGAAGCTTACGATGAAATACCCTGCATGTATCCTGAAAGGTGAGGGTGCACGTGGTATGACATTGTCCATCGCTTTAGCTGGTAAAGGACAACACCAAGATGCAGGCGCAAAAATGATGCACTTGGCACCAAATACGTCTTCTACAATCGTTTCTAAATCGATTTCCCAACATGGCGGTAAAGTAACATACCGTGGAATTGTCCACTTCGGCCGCCGTGCAGACGGTGCACGTGCGAACATCGAATGTGACACACTCATCATGGATGACTTGTCTACTTCGGATACAATTCCATACAATGAAATTCTGAACGACAACATTTCACTTGAGCACGAAGCAAAAGTTTCCAAAGTATCTGAGGAGCAGCTCTTCTACTTGATGAGCCGTGGTATCCCTGAGCTTGAAGCGACAGAAATGATTGTCATGGGCTTCATCGAGCCATTCACGAAAGAATTGCCAATGGAATACGCAGTCGAAATGAACCGCCTTATCAAGTTCGAGATGGAAGGTTCAATCGGATAATAAAGAAACACATCAAAACCGCCTCATTGCAGGCGGTTTTTTCATATAGAATATCCGAATATAGCAATTCGCCCGAATCGAGTCATCTCGCGCCCGAAGTGAGTTGTCCCGCGCCCGAATCGAGCCATTCCGCGCCCGAAGCGAGCCATCCCACGCTCGAAGTGAGCCATCCCGCGCCCGAAGCGGGTACCGTCAAGAAGTATGTGTAAAGCACAATCGCCGACAACTCAGCGGATTTTACATGGAGTGGCGGACATGTTAGCCTTGGCAGGCAAGGCCAGCATAATTGTTAGCTGGTGCCATG